>JANQJD010000001.1 GCA_028281845.1 Rhodospirillales bacterium
GTTGGAGGCTGTGCCGGGTTATCGAGCGCGTCGCTGGGTATGTGAGCGGACGCACGCGAGGCTGAACCGTTTTCGTCGGTTATTGGTGTGGTGGGGGAAGAAGCAGGGTAACTACCTAGCGTTTGTTCACTTGGCGTGTGCAATCATCGTCTGGCGTAACTGTCCGGTTTTCGGATAGGCTCTTAATAATGACCTCACATCAACAAACACATCATCAGCTAGGCACTCCGCTCTTTGAGGTAGCTTACCCGCAGTATCGACAGCATTGTTGATAGTCTGCAACACAGCCTTGAGCTTTGGATCTACCTTGTCAATAGTCTCATCAAGCATCTCGGAATAATTAGACCTTACTAGCTCAATAAGCATCGAGATCTCATTCGCTGCAGTTATTAGTAAACTGTTTCCTGTACGACTAGCCTCAGCCAAAATGGTCTTGGCAGTCTTGTCTGCCTCAGACAGTGCATCTTTGAGTAAAATATTATCCTGTGCCTGAACTGATAGCGCGAGACTACAAAACACAATAATGAAGCAACTGAGAGATAACCTTTTCATAAGAAGCTAGTTGTGAGGATCTGAAACAACGATATTTCCTGGTGCCAACATCAGAAGGAGTATGCTACTTGAAAGCAGGACTAGCCTGAGCAGACACCTCGTGTATGTATGATCACTAGGACGTGACCAAATAGAGCATTTCCTCCTACTCCAACAATAGCTTGAATACGGGATATTGGACAAGAATCACATAGACATTGACCCATAAATACTGTTACCGTTCGTGTTGCCTCATGAATTTTTCTTACCCTGACCACGGGGGATACCCGTCGTCGCCACATAGCCCAGCGTCAGATCCTGGCACACCGACGCATAATAACTTTGTGCGACGGTGGACAAGTCACAGACTTGTTCGCCGGTGCATAACCTCCTAAGACGAACAGCCCTAGCGCCATCCATGCCAAGCAGGATGGACCTGTTCATAGAGTCCTCAGGCATCGCCTCTGCCTGTCCCGACGCAACAGGACCATCTCCTGTTTCTCCCGACAGAATCAGCCCGATCTCTTCAGCGACAAAATGAGCCTGCTTGAGTCGCCAGGCCTTCACGCACCGCTGCATCGTGCGAAGCTGCCCGTCCTTGAACCGTCGAGGGTAACGTTCCTACAGACCAAGAAACAGTCTCTTCGCCTCAAGATGAGGTTCTTTCTTCAGTTGTGCCTCGACTCCCTGCCACACCTCGACGAAGGGATCCGGACGCGTTCGCCATGTATGCTTAACCAGGTGATAGCGACCCGTTCGCTTCGGCTTCCGCCTTGTCTTCCGGCACCGGCGTGCTGACTTCGACACATGGGGCTGGGACTTCTGCGTCAAACGTGGAGTGGCAACCGTTACCGGATGGCATGCGCCATCACCTCCTGCAAAGGACTGACCTTGGGCGACAACCAGCGAGCCGATTGAGGCAGCAGAGGGTGTTGGAGCATGGGTCTCTGAGGCTGGAGCTCCTCCATCAACGTCACCTGCTGGCTTATGAGCGTACTGCCAAAACCGATCTTGCAATCGCTCGAGCTTGGCCAAGAGCTGTACCGGATCGAGCCGATGGAACTGCTCTCGTAGCGCCTTTTTAGTGACCTCCGAGACCTCACTGCTGACCAGAACTCGCTGACGGGGCATCTTGGCCTGGTCATACTTCTTGACGACTGTGCTGCCCTGACGCTCCTTCGAGATCAGCTTCATGTCCTGATGGATCCATCAGTTGTACGGCTGGAAGAAATTCACGTAGAGCCGAAGCGTCTGGTAAAGCTCGACTAGCACACGACAGGCTGTGATGCCCTCGAAGCGATCATAGCCAATGAAGCGGCGCATCCCTGAGCCGTTCTTCTCCTCGACATGTCACTGGTCGTTCTTCTTGTAGGCCTGCGACCGCATGAAGGTGATCTCTTCGCGCTCGCAGTATTCCAAGATCAGATAGTTGAGGAACTCCGAGCCGTTGTCGGTGTCGAGACCCAGCAGCGGAAACGGCAGCCGCTCTCGTCCGAGACACAGACCACGCAGCACGGTGTCTTGATCACGGGGAGGAGGTCACAAAGTAAGATTATACGTGAGTCAATGCGACTATGCCTCTGCACTTCAAGCTGACGTAACAACTGGTTTCTTGTTTCATCGCACTCAAAGCAGACCTTCGCGGAACGCTTTGGCAACAGCTTCTATACCAGAATGGACGTGTAATTTTACATAGATATGTTGGATGTGTGTGTTCACAGTATGTCGACTGACAAACAGTTTGTCGGCAATCATCTTTTGTGATAAACCTTCGGCCATAGATTGAAGGACTTCTTTTTCTCGATCTGTTAAGCCATAGTCAGGCGTACTCACATTTTCTTGAAAGTATGCCAACACTTTGCGGGCTACACCCTTAGGCATGAGGGTGCCACCAAGATGTGTTTCGCGTACAGCTGTAAGGATGCGATCGACACCCGCATTTTTTAGTAGATAGCCTGAGGCTCCTGAGCGGAAGGCTTCGTAGATCGTTTCGGCTTCATCTCGAATGGTCAGCATGATAATTTTGGCGAGAGGCATCCGGGTTTTTAGGAGATTCAGGCATTCCAAGCCATTTATGCCAGGCATGTTAATGTCCAGCAAGACGACATTCGGTAAACCAATTTCCCTAATAAGGGCTGGGTCGGCGCTTAGCCATGCCAAAGCGTCTTCACAATCCGGAAAGACCTGCGTGCATTGCATGTCAGGTGTGTGTTCTAAAAGGTGAGCAAGGGTCTCTCGATAGGCCGTGTCGTCCTCAATTACCCAAACCTTGATGCGCGTAGCATTGCTGACGTATGACATAATAATAGTATCCGATAACAACAATAGAATAGCCTGCTTTTTTCGGTTATTTTCCCCATATCATGCAACAAGGATACACTTCAACCAAGGTATGCTGCTGCATTTTAAGATTCGATGAACAACTCTGTCTTGTTGGTCGCTACAACAAGGTAGATTCCTACGAAGCAGAGCAGCCTCCTGTATTTACGCGATATCCACTTCAAGGAGAATCTCCGTTCCGGCACCAGGCTTGCTGTTCAGGTGCAAAGCACCGTTTAGTTGAGCAGCTCGGTGATACATTGTTTTTAGTCCATGTCCCCTGCGCACTTGCTCAGGGTCAAAGCCAATGCCATCATCTGAAATATGGAGGGAACACAAGCTGTTGGTATAGGCTATTCGAATGCTAATACGACCTGCTTGGCTATGCCGCAGGGCATTGTGGAGGGCTTCTTTGTAAAAGAGAAAGAGGTGACGGCGGCGCTCCATTGAAATTGCGAGCTTCGGTATTTCGCCTGTACAGGTAAATTCATACGAACGATCCACCAAAATTTGCTCGGCGGTTTGCTCCATTCGAACCACTAGATCAGACAGATTATCATGTTCGCTATCTACAATCCACACGGAATCACGGAGGTCGTTCACAACATCGCGGACAGTATGGGAGAAAGTAGTAAACTGATCGCGCACAGGAGTTGCGAGCTCTTCATTCCGCCCCGCAATATCCATTCGTAGTGCAACGCTACTTATTTTGCTACCTATATCATCGTGCAGGTCGTTTGCTATACGTTGACGCGTGCGTTTAAGTTTGTGAATCTGCTGTATACGATATTGGTAGGCAATGGTCATAATGCCTATGATGCCTAAAACCACTAGCGTATAAAACCACCAAGTTTCCCACCAAGGTTTTCGAATAAGGAGGTACAGCGAGGTCCCTGTTTCATTCCAGACACCACTGCTATTCGCTGCTTTTACCCGCAGTGTATAGAAACCTGGGTTGAGGTTGGTGTACGTTGCTGTTCGCTGATCGCCAACGTATCTCCACTCGTCGTCATACTGGTCTAATTTGTACGCATAGGTGTTTTTCTCTGGCAGGCTATAGTGCAAGCCTGCAAAGGTTACTGAGAAGTCATTCTGCCAATACTCGAGGTTGAGTTGTTTGGTTACCGAAAGGTGTTGCTTGAGGACCGAGTTCGGGCCAAGGAGAATGTGCTCATTGTGTAGCTTTAGGCTTTCTAAGACTACCCGGGGAGGAGATTGATCGAAAAAGACTTGTCTTGGGTCGATGATATTGAGACCATTAATACCTCCAAAGTAAAGCTTTCCACTTATTCCTTTATGATATGCCCGCGCATTAAACTCATTGCTCTGGAGATTGACTTGGTCGCGTGCATTAAAAGTGATAAATCGCTCTGATTGAGGATCTAGCCTGGCAATGCCTTTGTTTGTGCTCATCCATAGGTTACCCAAACGATCCCCTAGAATACCTCCGACCCATGGGTTAGGCAGGCCGTCTGCTTCCGTGTAGCGAATGAAGACTTCTCGGTCCACATCCCAGCGATTTAGGCCATTGTCTGTGCCGACCCATAGTGAGCCGGACTGGTCTCGAAAGAGCGTGTTGATGCCATCATGAGATAAGGAGGTTGTGTCTTTGGGGATATGTCGAAAACTCCGCAAACTATCAGTTTCTGCATTCCACTGGTATAGGCCATTATTGGTTGTGCCAATCCAGAACAGCTTTGTGCCCTCCTCCAGAATAGAAGTGATGCCGAATGATCGAAAAGTATCCAGGGCTGTATTTTCGTAATAGTCAATTGCTGCTGTGATTGGGTCGATGGAGACTAAGCCCCCCCCCGCAGTGCCTACCCAAATCAAACCGGACTGATCCTGGGTAAGGGCGATAACAGCATTGGATAAAGGAGATCCTTCTGGGAACAATACAAAGGAACGGAATGTGGGTGAATCGGATTGGTGAGCTTCTCTACGCAAGAGGTTTAGTCCGTTGTAGGTGCCAATCCAGAGATTTGCATTTTGGTCCTCGTGTAAAGACAGCACAATATCATGACTTAGGCTAGATGGGCTTTGTACATCATTCCGGTATGTCTGTATGGCTTTGCGTTGTAGGTCGATCTGGCTAAGACCTCCCTCATACGAGCCAATCCACACTGTTCCATTGGAATCTTCAAATATGGTATTTACAGACCTCGTTGGAAGAATGCCTGTGGGTGGCCCTTTCACGTGGGCAAAGTGCACTTGTCGAGTATTTAGGTAGTCAATTCCATCCTCGCGAAAGCCGATCCAGAAATTGTCCTGCGAGTCAACGTAAAAGTCCCAGATGATGTCTGAAGCCAAACTGGTGGGTTCTGCTGCAGCATGTTGATATCGCTCGAAGCGTTCTGTGGCCGGGTCGAAGCGATTTAGTCCTCCCCGAGTACTAATCCACAAAATTCCCCCCGTGTCTTCTGCGATATGTTTTACATCATTTTGACTTAAGCTGTAGGCATCTTCTGGATCATGCATGTAGCGATAAAACTGCTTTGTTTGGCGATCAAGTCTGTGCACGCCACCGCCGCGCAAATCAACTTCCATAACCCCTATCCACAATCTGCCCGTATGGTCTTCAAATATGGTCTCTATCCAGGGACTATTGATGCCTTCTGCAGAGTCGGTGATGTGAGGATAGGACAAGAGTTCACCCGTTCGTGTGTCTAACTGAAATAGACCACGCGTCCGAGTTCCTATCCAGAGCACACCAGGGGTCGAAGGCGGCTCATAAATTGCACGCACTTCCGCTTCGCTGCTGATTTCTTGACGATGTGGTTCCAGAGGGACACGGGTGAATTCATCTGTCTCAGGGTTTAATACGCCAACGTGCCCTTCTTTCATTCCAATCCAGAGGTGGCGATTGGTATCTAAATAAAGGGTAGAAATAGACCAACTCGGGAGTGTCGTCAACCCCGATTCATGAGAATAGCGCTTAAACCGTTCCGTAGTGAAGTCGAAACGTGCAAGCCCCCCTCCATCAGTGCCCACCCAAATATATCCGTCCTGATCTTCTAGGAGCGCTGTAACATCATTATGGGGCAACGAGGTTGAATCCTCTGAACTATAGCGGTAGACATGAAAGTCGTAACCATTGTAGCGGTTGAGGCCATCAGCTGTGCCAAACCACATAAACCCACGTTGATCTTGCAGGATGGCCTGAACGGTACTTTGAGACAAACCGTCATTAATGGTCAGATGCCTGAACTTCAGGGGATGAGATTGCGCCCAGACGTTTGGCGCATAGGACAACTGACAAAGGACGAGTAGATAGCCTATTGGCTGTAGGATGTGGAGGAGAAGGGCAGGAATCCCTAGTCGCAAAATTACGTGGGTTGGAATCTATGGGGGATGCAACCGAGGACCTGTTTCATGCGATCATTGGCTATCGCCTTGAAGGAGAAGCAGGCCCTCAGAAGATAGGTATCCCTTGCCAAAAGACGCAAGCGTTGCAGAGAAAAGTGAGCAGTCGGGTTTGTGAGTATCCGGCAGAATTGCGAGTTGTACAAGCCTAGTTATCCTTAGTAGAGTACACCGTCCTTGCTTGAAGCAAGGATTAGCTTGAACAAGTCATTTAGTGGAGGCTGGGTGCCGATGAAAATTCATGTTCAATGCCTAGTTGTTTGAGGCGATCGGTTTTGAGAGAAGCTGCCTCAAGAGGAGGGACGAAGAGGGTTGAAACGACTGTAACGTCTGCTTCTTCAAGCTTCTCCAAATGAATAATCTGAATATTGGGTTCATAAATTGCATACTGAGCTGCTTCATAAATCGCTACTTCATGGTATTCTCCATAGCGACAAATTAGCTCTTTTGCAAGCACTCGCAATCCGATGCGGTTACACCTTTCTCCATCCCAATGACTCTGCCCAACCAATGCAATCTGCCAAAGAATGAGAGGACTATTCACGTTAATGGGATAGTCGCGAATTAAGAAGTCTGTTGCTTCAAAACTTTGACATCCTTGTATAGACGGATCAATGAGGAGATCTGCAAACAAGCAATCCTCTGCGGATATGCCAGGCAGCATACGGGCGTTATAGCCAGCTTTGCGAGCTAATTGTATCGCTTTGTGGCCCGAATAGACAAACACTCCAGGGTGACCGTAGAAAACACCACATACTTTTTGCCCAGCTTGCACACGTTCAATGAGCGTCTTTATCCACTGTTCATACGTTTCTGACCGAGGCACATCGGGCAGGTAGTGGCAAAGCGACTTGGCTTTGGGGTTAAGACGCTGAAGGTAAACCATAATTGCTGGATCAGCGACAGCGTAATACACCTCATCAGCTGTCTCAATGGCTGCTTTGGCCTCAGGCGTCAAATGACCGCCAAACATGATACCCGTACCGACGACTACCAAGTGCCCTGTTTCAAAGCCTTGATGGTCGTCGGTTTGTAAGTTACTATGTGTCACGTAGTACTATGAGTATTTTATTTTTGTAACGAGTACACGATACTCAATGGTTTCCTCCTCTTCTTCATCTAGCAGGCGCTTATTTTGTTGCATGTCAATTCCTGCTTCCTCTGCGCACTTTTGGGGAAGCTGGTTGGACTCAAGCCATTCTTTACAGTTCTCTTCTGTTGCTTTTAAGTACACCAGATCGGATGGCTTTTCTGATAGCGTCAACTCGAATGAGTTTTGCAAAGCCTCTTGAAATACATCTGGGCAACATAGAAGCAGTTTGCGATCATCCTCATGCAGGTCCAAATCACCGAATACCTCTTCCAAAACCTTAGTAGGATTACGTCCAAATCGTCTGCCAATAGAATTTGGCGCAAGTGCTACATGAAAAAGAATACTCAAGACCTTATCTTTGTCTTTGAGCTTTATACGAGACTCCATATTGACCTCCACATTAATGTTGTTGTTATAGTGTTTGTGTATGCAAAAATCACCTATCGCGCTCAGGTGTAACCCTATCGTAGGACAAGGCGTGGGATGTTCTTGCCTACATATCTTCTAATAGTAAGCGAATATTCAAGGTGGGATTACCTGCTAAGGCGATTGGGAACCATAAATCATCCCAGTCTTTCCTCGCCACCTCGACTCTTACAGTAAGGTTGTTGCAATCTTGGATATCAACCAATGGGACTATAAAATCAAAATTTACCTTTCCTTGCTTCTGGCATGTTCGGCATTTCTTTGGTGTACTGGCCTGAAAAAAACTACGTTTGCGGAGAGGTTTCTCATCGGCTAGGAGATAAATTGTAAAGCTACCAGGAATTTGGAGGCGATCAACCTCCTTGATTCGAATAGATACCTTTTGCGTATTGTGAAGCCTAAGACCATTCGTTAAAACCTTCGATCCATAAGTTCTAGGCTGAGAGTGCTCTTCTTTTTCGCTTTCAGGATGTTTGTAGTCAACACCGAAGCATTGAACCAAGTCTATCGTGCCTTTGGAGGTCTTCGGGATCCGACTACCAATAGGTTGATTCTCATAAAAGGGAAGTCCTTTGTTCAACCATTTCGCCGAACCTATAAAAGTCGTTTTGAATGTGAGCAGTGTAGTGGCTTGCATTTCTTGCTGCCACTTCCACCATATCCGGTCCCAATTGGCATGGTAAAACCAAAATATGGGGTCGAAGGCAGAGACTTCAGGGAAGGTCATCGTGTAGCCAATACCAAAATGACCTTCATCATGAGAATTGATTGTATGTATATGGAAGTTTTCCCAAATGCTATGTGCCTTACCTGCATTAAGTAGACCAACAACATCTCTTTCTTCGAATTCAGTCTGCAACTCGTTTCGAGGAAATCGGTCTGTTTTTCCACCTTGACGATAGTCCCATACATCCTTGGGGAATGTATATAGGTCAAAGGGCGGCTCATAAAGTATGTCGGGTACGGGACCTGTAAAGTCCCAATAGGGAATAGTTACATCATGGCAGCCATCTACTTGGCGAAGGGCATTTTCAAGCTGTTGGATATAGCAGCGATGCCATGGATAAAACAATTCATCGTGAGCACAATAATCTGTATGTATGCTTGCTATCTCGAAATACTCACCAGATGTGATTATTCCGTTAAAAGCTCGTATTAACTTTTCCCTTTTCTGCTTATTGGAAGAGACGTCAGCAATGTTCTCCCGAATACTGACATCCTTTTTGAGAGTATATGATGCTTTTTGAGATGGGCTAAGTACTCCGAAGGGGAAGCCATCTTGCATCCATCGCCTAAAATTTACCAACCGATTATTGCTCCAACTCCGTGCTGGTTCGGGAAATTCCTCAGAATTGGTGAGCAGAATCTTGTTTGAAATCTTGGCTGCAAGACTTTTCACTTCGCTATACAACGCAAGATCAAAGCCTAATATTTCTAAGTAGATAAGGTCATCACCATCAAAGAAGTGGCGAATATGTTGAATCCAAGTAGGCTTCGGAATTATTTCGTCAAAGTCAGGCATGAAAGCAATGGATTGCTAAGTAGATGCGAAAAAAGCATACAGGTCATAATGTCGCAATTATGCTGTACTTGATCCAGAGGCTTTGCTTAAGATATACAGCGATTGGTTATTTGAAACTCATGTATATACACTATTTTGGAGTTATGTCTTTGTATTATTGCACAGCGATTCTGGAGAGCGCATGACAAATTGCACAACTTGAGGTAGCGGTTATCTTGTGGGATTGTCGTTCCATCCTCAAGCTGATACCCCCATGAGTCCCGACCTCCATGAACACCTGCGCAACGAAATCGAAGCCTGGAAACAAAGCCAACAAGGCCAGACAAGCGCCTACGATTTCAAGAAGAGCTTCGTCGAGACGTGTATGCGCCTCGGACGCGAGGTTCTGCAAGAGGAAATGGGACCACTGCCCAAGAGTCGCAACCAAAAAAACGATAAAG
>JANQJD010000016.1 GCA_028281845.1 Rhodospirillales bacterium
ACGCAGTTTTCGAATTCCGCAGCAAACTCGCGGACATTGCGCCTATTCTGGCGCATCACCATCAATTTTGCGAGAGCTTGACGATCTCGCAGGCGGGAACCGAATCTGTCGACCAGGGCTACGGACATCGCTGCCCAGTCATGCGGGGATCGCCCCTGGTTCTTGCGCAAGTGTGCCATGAACCAGTCATGGGCATTAGCCCGCAGCAACGTTGCTGCATATGCCACCTACTGTTGGGTTTTTATTCAAAATAAATTTTTTTTATTAAATATATTTGTTTTCTATTTTATAGGGCAGCAATGTGCTTGGCTAGGGTCCAGCCATACGACCAGGGAACACGGTCATGAAGGGCAAAGGGCAACAGATTGAACGGACTCACAGGAGCATGCCAGGCCTCTGTGTCTTCATGATTGCAATGGTATGCACACTTTCCGCATGTGCATACATCGAGACTTCATACCCTGAGAAGATTCATAAGAACGCGCCGGCTGTCTTTCGTGCACCAGGTGAAGAACTCCAACAGGACTCCGTCCTTGGGACAGAAGGCGTGACGCTGTTCAGCAGTTTCAGAAAACGCAAGCAAGAGAGTAATGGCCTTGGTGTTAACAGCTTTTTATGGCGGGCCGCTCTTGACACTACAGCGTTCATGCCGATGAGCTCAGCCGATCCATTTGGGGGAGTCATCATCACGGACTGGTACGCCCCTCCAGAAAACCCGCAGGAGCGTTTCAAAATGAATGTTTACATTTTCTCACGGGAGTTACGTTCGGACGGCCTCAAGGTGTCTGCCTTCCGCCAGGTTCTGCAGCCCAATGGCGAATGGCAAAGCGCATTCCTTCACGCTAACACAGAACTTGAAAATGCTATCTTGACTCGTGCTCGCCAGTTACGGATGACATGTGGACAATAAGAAGAGAGGAGCATGCTTTTGGTTATTCGTACGCACTACAATTTCCGAGAAGTAGAAGCACGCTGGCGCACAAAATGGAAAAGCAGCAGGTGCTTTTCCGTTTTTGAGGATCTAGACCGTCCCAAGTATTATGTACTTGAAATGTTTCCATATCCCTCCGGGCGTCTCCATATGGGGCACTTTCGTAACTACACTCTGGGCGATGTGATAGCCAGGTTTCGGCGGGCGCAGGGGTTCAACGTGCTGCACCCGATAGGCTGGGATGCATTTGGTCTACCGGCAGAGAATGCTGCTCTCGAGCGCAAGATCGCTCCAGCGCAATGGACTGACTCCAATATCGCTGCCATGCGGGAAGACTTCCGACTCATGGGGTTGTCACTAGACTGGTCAAGGGAGGTGACTACATGTAGCCCAGACTACTACCGTCATGAGCAGAAGATGTTTCTTGACTTTTTAGCCCGCGGTCTTGCCTATCGTAAAGAATCATTGGTCAACTGGGATCCCATAGAACAGACAGTACTCGCTAATGAACAGGTGATTGACGGCCGTGGCTGGCGTTCCGGCGCTCCCGTGGAACAGCGTCTTTTGACGCAGTGGTTTTTACGAAGCACGGCCTACGCAGAGGAACTGCTTGCCGGTCTTGAAACTCTCGACCGCTGGCCAGAAAAGATTCGGGTGATGCAAGCAAACTGGATTGGCCGCTCTGAGGGCGCGCGGGCACGCTTTGCCGTCACGGGACGTACGGATTCTGTTGAGATCTTTACGACAAGGCCAGAAACTCTTTTCGGTACGGCATTCTGCGCTCTTGCTCCACACCATCCCCTTTCCATTGCCCTCGCAGAGACAGATCCAGATCTGGCTGTGTTCCTGCAAGACTGTAAAAGGACAGGCACATCAGAAGCAACCCTTGAGACGACTGAGACGAAAAGTTACCGTACTCATGTCACGGTCCGTCATCCTTTTGTCGACACATGGGAGTTGCCGCTTTACATCGCAAATTTCGTCGTCATGGATTACGGGACAGGTGCTATTTTTGGCTGTCCTGCTCATGATCAAAAAGATATGGATTTTGCAATTAAAAACAATTTACCTGTAAAAGTAGTTGTTGTTCCTTTCAATACTGATCCTGTCATCTTTACTGCGATGCTGGAGTCTTCCGGAAGAGCCTTCGAAGGTGAGGGTGTGCTCATACACTCCGATTTTCTGAATGGGTTGGACAGTGTGACGGCCAGACACGCTGCGATGGCCCAGCTTGAGAAGACTGGGCATGGCTATCGCCATGTTCATTACAGGCTGCGTGATTGGGGCGTGTCTCGGCAACGTTACTGGGGTTGTCCGATTCCCGTCATTCACTGCCCAAAATGCGGGATCGTGCCAGTATCGGAGTCTGATCTGCCAGTAACGTTGCCCCAAGACGTGGACATCACGGGGTATGGGAACCCCTTAGAGCGCCACCCCACGTGGAAACATGTTTCCTGTCCTGTCTGTGGTGGCGTGGCGCAGCGTGAAACAGACACTCTTGACACATTCTTCGAATCCTCCTGGTATTTCCTGAGATATTGCGCACCGCATTCCGCTCAAGCTTTGGATTGTCCGGCCGTTACATACTGGATGCCTGTGGATCAGTACATCGGCGGCGTTGAACATGCCGTTCTACATCTTCTATATGCTCGTTTCTTTGTCCGTGCTTTGCGTGATTGTGGTTATCTCACCCTTGATGAGCCGTTCACGGGCTTGTTCACACAGGGTATGGTTTGCCACGTGACCTATCAATGTCCTGATGGACAGTTTGTACATCCAGAGGATGTCAATCGCAGTAGGGATGGTGGAATGGTGCGCAGACAAGACGGTGCCCCTGTCACTGTTGGCCGCTCTGAAAAAATGTCAAAATCTCGCAAGAACATTGTGGACACGGCCCACATCATTGAGAAGTATGGAGCAGACTCAGCCAGATTGTTCATTCTTTCCGACAGCCCTCCCGACCGTGACTTAGATTGGACAGACTCCGGCATAGACGGGGCCTGGCGCTATATCAACCGCGTGTGGCGGCTAGGCACTCGAGCCATGACCATGCAACCTGTGGAGAGGCTGCCCTACAACATGTTAGGACATTCACCGGCAGCGCTTTTTCGTCAGGCGCATAAAACTATTGCGAAAGTCACGGAAGACCTCGAAAATCTACGCTTTAACACAGCTCTAGCGAGTATTCGTACACTTACTAATGCGATGGAGAAATTGGCAGGCGATCAGGTAGGGGCGAACTGGGCCTATCATTTCACACTAGAAACTGTTGTCAGACTTCTAGCGCCAATCACACCCCATCTGGCAGAGGAGCTCTGGCAAGAAGCATTAGGGCATACACACTTGCTCGCTCAGGCCCCCTGGCCAAGGCCAGATAGCACCCTCTTAGGAGAAACGACCGTTGTCTTAGCGGTACAAGTAAATGGTAAGCTGCGTGGTACAATAGTTGTAAAAAAATGTGATGATTTATCAAAATTAGAAACAGCTGCAATGGCCATACCTAATGTGCAGACATGCATTGCGGGAAAGCGCATTCGTAAGGTCATTGTCGTTCCCAATCGCATCGTCAACATCTTAACATCTTAGTCTAGTTTAGTATTAGTATAGTCCATACTTTCAGCGTGGCCATCTCTCCATTTGAGTCTAGAGAACAATGTGACGCATCATAAGGTAGCGCTACGGTACGGCTTCAAGCTATGGCTAGCTGCGAGCCTGGTCAGCGTGCCCCTTGGATGTGAGTTCCATCCCTTGTACATCAGACAGAATCAATGGATTCTGGCGCAGATTCACATTAACCCCATCGGGGATCGCATTGGCCAGATTTTGCGCTATGCTCTCATAGACCGGATGACACCACATGGCATACCGGAGAGGCCTCATTACGCCTTGTCAGTGAAGCTCGATCTGTCCACACAGCCTTTCCAGACTACTGCAGGCGCTAACGTGGTACTGTCCGCAACGTACTCTCTCGAAGATCTGCAACAGAGCAAGCATCCTGTTGTCTTGACTAGCACTGTGCGTGCTGTGACCAGTTATCACAGCCATGATACTCCGTATGCTATTGTTGTTGCTGAACGTGCTGCGCTGCGTCAGGCAGTTTATCAACTTGCAGAGGAAATCGTTGAACGTACAGCGCTTTATTTTTATAGTGAGCGTGCAGAATCTCTGTGCGCACAAGAATGATAAAAAGTAATGAAGCTGCAATCTGAAAAAATTCAATCATTTTTACGGCTGCCTGATCCCGCAGTGCGGGCAGTGCTTGTTTATGGCTCGGACAATGGACAGGTATGCGAAGTCCTAGAGGCCCTGACAAGGGCGATTGTTGCGAACAGTAAGGATCCGTTCCGAGTTAGCAATCTAACGGCTTCAGAAGTCAGAACGGATCCTGCTTTACTTCCTGACACGGTCACAACGTTGACCATTACAGGTGGACGTCGTGTGGTGCGGATTGGTGAGGCTGATGATAGCATTGCCAATCTGCTAAGAGCCTTCCTCGGCACTCCTGGCGGTGATGGGGATGCCTTAGTCGTGGTAGCTGCTGGCAATCTTGGGAAAGAGTCAAATCTACGTCAGCTGTTTGAATCGTCTAGCACGAGCGTCCTTGCCATGCCATGTTATCCAGACGATCATCAAACACTGACAGTGCTCATTCACGAGACGTTACAGCAGTTTGGACTCAGAGGAGAGGAAGCGGCCGTAGCCTACATGGTTGAGAGACTAGGCGGAGACCGGTTGCAGAATCGGCGTGAGCTAGAAAATCTGGCACTGTATGCATGTAGCCATGGGAACACCGTGACCCTGGCGGACTCTATGGCCTGCATAGGCGACAGCACTGAGCCCTCATTGCAGAGTCTCGCAATGGCTGTTGCAGATGGCAATACTGTTCTGACAGATCGTCTGTATGCAAGGCTGATACTAGAAGGCATGACACCTGTAAGGGTATTACGCGCCCTGGCAAATCATTTCAGACGGCTGCATATGGCTACGGTGATCATGGCTGCTCACCACTGCCGAGCTGAACAAGCGATGGCAACACTGAAACCTCCACCGTTTTTCAAAATGAAGGATCGTTTCAAGGCCCAGCTCTTGGCCTGGCCAGAAAGGCAACTCGTGGAAGGACTCGATCTACTCATGATGGCTGAAATAGACTGCAAAACCACTGGTGGACATAGTGAAAGTATTTGTGGTTGGACTCTTTTGCAACTCCTCCAAAGAGGAGCAGCTTTCCGCAATGAGCGGATAGTGAGGTGAGGAGCACGGAGTGCTCTTAAGGAAGGCGAGTGCACATCCATCTGCTTTGGACGATGTGCTCGCAAATATCGATGTGCTGCGCAAATATCTTTTGCGGCCCTAACCTAATTGCATTGGCCGATCGAGTGAGTGCCACAGATCCGCTTCCCGTCTATCCATGTAGCGCCACTTAAATCTGCCGCTAGCAAATCTGCTCCGTCTAGACGGGCACCTGTCAAGTCTGATTCACGCAATATCGCTTGGTAAAAACGAGCGCGACGAAGATCGGTATTTCTGAGTGAGGCGCGCGTTAAATCCGCACGGGTGAAGTCAGATTCGAGGAAGGCTGCCTGATCGAGTGTGGCCTCAACAAGCTTTGTGCTTATCATCTTGCTCCGGTAGGCGTTTGCTTGGCTAAAGTCAGCGCCAGACAGATTACTTCTTTGAAAGGAACTTTCTCGAATATTTGATCTTATTAATTGTGCATTCACTAAATGGCGCCCATCCATGTAACACCGTAACCACTGCACTGCCGGCACGGCAAAGTCAGTGCAGGACGCTATGGCTCTCTCGGCGCCTACAATGAGGATGAGGGCAGAGAGAAAAGCAGTGCACAGGACTAAGCGATCATGACGGCGGTAATTCTTTGGGTTAAGGTGCATTTCCAGGGCATGCCCGAATGTGCATGCACACGTACTCTGTTCTAGCATCGGCGGAATAACTTTTTGAGATCCTTAAGTTTCCATTCTACATAGGGAGGGCGACGGTCAGTGAAACGCGTTGTGTGCAGAGTCACTTCTATCTGCCGCAGGAGCGCGTTCATCTCGACGAGAGTCAAGCCGACGTCTGACCGCACGGAACGACCGTAAAAAGAAGCCATGATCATACAGATACGATGCCGTTGCTCCTGCAAATCCCAGGCTGAGTCCCATTCTACTAGACCTTCGCCCAAAGCCTGTATGAGACCATGTACGTCAATCTCGCCTAGCAGTGCTGGTATGGCACGTACTATGACAGATTCTCGTCCGAAGGGCTCTATCACCAACCCAAGTGCTCTGAGTGCATCGGCACGACCCACGACCCTCTCAATTACGATTCTTTTTTTAAGAGTAACAACTTCTGGTTTTTTTAACAGACGCTGTGCTGCGTGCTCTTTGCAGGCGTCCAAGAGACGTTCCAGTATCAGACGTTCGTGGGCGGCATGCCGATCGACGATGATGACCCCATCGGGCGTTTCTGCGATAATATAGGTGCTGTGAACCTGCGCCCGGGCTAGACCGAGGTGTTGTAACGGCATGGCCAGCGTGGCTGTGGCATGTCCGCCTCTCACGCCGCCGTATCGCGACAAAGATGACGGCGGCTGCGCAGAGAGTGACAGATTCGTCCCGTTGCTGTGCGTTGCTGAGCAAAATGTCGTGTAAATTTTATGCCCGGCGATGGCATGGCGGATAGCAACGACTAGAATGTTACGTACCGTCTCAAAATCACGGAACCGCACCTCAGCCTTAGCCGGGTGAACGTTAATATCCACCATGTCTGGAGCCATTGTCAGAAATAAGCATGCTAACGGCACACTGTTATGATTCGACAGTATATTCTGATAAGCCGTGCGTACCGCTGTTCCTAGCAGACGGTCACGGATTGGTCTGCCATTGACGAACAAGTACTGGCGAGCCGTTGATTTTTTCTCGAAGGGGGGTAAGCTTATCAGTCCGCCTAGAGCGATGCCATCATGCTCTGCTGAAACAGAAACCGCGTTTTCCACAAACGCACGACCCATGAGACGTGCGATACGGATCGCGCGACGTTTCTGGTCCATATCTGCCGAGGCCTGCACCTGTAACACCGATTGACCGTCGTTACTCAGCGTGAAGCTGACCATAGGGTGGGCTAGAGCCAGCCGCTCAAGGATATCGCGGACATGAAAGGCCTCGACCCGTGAGTCCTTTAAGAACTTGAGACGCGCAGGGATTGCAAAAAATAAATCACGTACATCAACCCTTGTTCCAGGCGGATGGGCTGCAGGGACAACCCCCCCCCGTCTGCTGGCCGTCACTGCTAGACTCCAGGCACTGTCCGCCCCGCGGCAGCGACTTGTGATGGTCAGACGTGCCACAGCACCGATGGCGGGCAGAGCCTCACCGCGAAAACCTAGTGAGGTCACGCGCGCGATATCATCGTCAGGAAGCTTTGAAGTGGCATGCCGTTCCACGGCCATCAGCAGCTCCTCAGCTTCCATGCCGTTCCCATCATCAGTCACCGTGATGAGAGCCCGACCGCCGTCAACAATGTTGACTCTTATATTGTTAGCACAGGCGTCTAGAGAATTCTCCACTAATTCCTTCACAGCAGAGGCCGGCCGTTCTACCACCTCACCAGCGGCAATACGATCTACCAAAGTGGGTGGCAGAAAACGAATTGGCATCACACGCCCTGGATACACTCTGGCTGCGCAGAATCAGATCGTTCACGACAATGGGCATTGCTTGGAACACAGGGAGCATACACACGCTGTCACCCCCCCCACCAATAAACCCAAATAAATAGGAACAACCAAACAACGTCAACGAAATGCCAGTACCATGCGGCTGCTTCAAAACCAACGTGATGCTCGGGCGTGAACTGACCCCTTAACGCTCTGCTCAGATTCACCGCTAGAAAGCACACACCCACCATGACATGAAAACCGTGAAACCCAGTTGCCATATAGAACACCGAGGGATAGATGCCTTCACGAAAAGAAAATGCCGCGTGTCCATACTCATAGGCCTGGAGGGACAAGAAGAGAAGACCTAACAGAACGGTACTCAAGAGACCCCGCGTAATAACACGGCGGTTGTCAACACGCACTGCATGATGGGCCCAGTTGACTGTTAAACCGGACGATAAAAGAATTAATGTGTTCAGGAAAGGGATGCTCCACGGATTAAACGGCTGGATTTCAGCAGGTGGCCACGCCGTGACTCCAGGACTCACCTGTAGGGCACTGTGGAAAAAAGCCCAGAAGAAAGCGGCAAAGAACATGACCTCTGAGAGAATAAATAAACCAACACCAATACGCAAGCCATGGCGGACTGGTGGGGTATGAGCGACATCAGCCACAGATTCATGGATCACATCGCGCCACCAGCCAGCCATAGTGAACAGCACCATGACTACTCCTGTAAGCAATAGCCATGCCCCGTGATGGTGCATTAAAAGCACCAACCCCAAGGCGAGTGTCAAAGCGCTGAAAGCGCCTACCACGGGCCACGGGCTAGGGGAGACCATATGAAACGGATGCGGCGATGGTAGGTAGCCATTGTTCATGACAAACTCCACTGCTGAACGATCAGGACTGCGCATGACTGTCTGGGGACCTGAAAAATGTATAAGATAGAGTCAGAGTCGTCAACTCAGAAGTAAGAGGATCAGTAGTAATAGCTGGATCAACGACAAATGTTACAGGCATCTCAACTGTCTGACCAGGCGATAATGTCTGTTCCGTGAAACAGAAACATGCAATTTTTGTAAAATATTGCCCTGCCTTAGCGGGTGTCACATTAAAAGTCGCCGTCCCTGTAATAGGCACTGTTGCTTCATTACGGGCAATGTAAACGGCGAGCACCTGTTCACCAGGTCTGACAGTGACTTGTCTTTGCAAAGCGGTAAAAGACCATGGCAGATCTTTGTTTGTATTAGCATCAAAACGAATCGTCAGGAGGGATGTTGCACGGGCTGCCTCACGAGACGTCTCACCAGACAACCCAATAGATGGGGTAGATGGGGAGGCAATCTGCGGTGTTCCACCGTAACCAGTCGCCTGACAAAACCATCGATAAAATGGAATAGATACTCCTACTAGTAAAACCATACATATCACACCAACAAGCGCCATGGCGGCGGTCAAACTCTTGCGTCTACGCAATTGCTTTGTTGACCCCACCATGACGCCATTCCTTGTTTAGTTTAGAATTTTATTCTGCTGGAACGGAGTGGTGCGACTCCTGCATCACTGGCTGATGCTCAAAAGTGTGGAAGGGTGCTGGAGACGGGACAATCCACTCTAGGGTTGTTGCTCCCTCCCCCCATTGATTGGCAGCAACTTTCTCAAAAGAAGAAAATGTTTTCCATATTACTATTAAAAATATAATAAGCGAGAGAGCGCTAATCCAGCTACCCAATGAAGCGACCATGTTCCAGCCAGCAAACGCATCCGGGTAGTCAGGGATACGGCGCTGCATACCATGCACACCCATAAAATGCATGGGGAAGAACGTTAGATTCACACCGATGAAGGTCAACCAGAAATGCAACCGCCCTAAAGATTCTGGATAGGGACGACCACTCATCTTGCCAATCCAATAATAGAAACCACCAAACATCGCAAAGACAGCACCAAGAGACAGGACATAGTGGAAATGAGCGACAACATAGTAACTGTCATGTAACGCAGCCGCCAGGCCACCATTCGATAACACCACTCCCGTCACACCACCCATAGTAAACAGGAAGATAAAACCAAGCGCCCACAACATTGGCAACTGAAACCTGATTGATCCACCCCACATAGTAGCAATCCAACTAAAAACTTTCACGCCAGTTGGTATTGCGATAATCATTGTGATGGCCGTGAAATAAGCACGCCCTGTAACATTCATCCCTACCGTGAACATGTGATGCGCCCAGACAACAAAACCGATTCCTCCTATCGATACCATCGCATACACCATCCCGAGATAGCCAAAGATGGGCTTGCGTGAAAATGTTGCCACTATGTGGCTGATAATTCCAAAGGAAGGCAGAATCATGATGTAGACTTCAGGATGACCGAAGAACCAGAACAGGTGCTGGTAGAAAACAGGATCGCCACCACCGGCAGGACTGAAAAACGTGGTGCCGAAGTTACGGTCAGTCAGTAACATTGTCAAAGCACCTGCCAGTACCGGGACTGCCAACAACAACAAAACAGCTGTCACTAGTATAGACCACACGAACAAAGGCATATTGTGTAGAGTCATGCTGGGTGTACGCATGTTTAAAATAGTTGTGATAAAGTTAATAGCTCCCAATATCGATGAGGCTCCAGCCAGGTGCAGCGAAAGAATGGCGAAATCAACTGCCGCTCCCGGATGACCGCTTGTGGAAAGGGGAGGGTATACGGTCCATCCTGTTCCTGGTCCTTGGTCAATGAACGCAGACGTGCTCAGCAGGATGAGTGCTGGGACTAGCAGCCAGAAGCTGATGTTGTTGAGACGTGGGAAGGCCATATCCGGAGCGCCTATCATTAATGGCACAAACCAATTGCCGAATCCACCAATCAAAGCAGGCATGACCACAAAGAACACCATGATCACACCATGGGCTGTCACTAACATGTTATAGAATTGTTCCTGATCCTGCAGAAGTTGTAGACCAGGCTGGTGCAGCTCGGCACGGATCACAAAAGACATCACGGCCCCGATCACGCCGGCAATGATCGAGAGCACGATGTACATTGTCCCAATGTCTTTGTGATTAGTAGAAAACGCCCACCGCCGCCACCCGACAGGACGATGATCATGTGCGGCAGCAGCGTGAGCAGCAGCCGTAGCATGCGTAAAAGCATGGGCTGACATGATGAGACCCCCCTCTAAAATTTCTTTTAGCGTCTAGGTTTGTGCTCGCTCTCTCCACGAGAATCTTATGCGGGATTCCTGCTGTCCTGTGGGCGCCACCGCGACCTTGTGTTCTGCTATCCAAGACTCAAACTGTTCCTGTGACACGGCCTCCACAACCACCGGCATATAGGCGTGACGCGCGCCACACAATTCAGCGCAATAGCCATAATAAACACCAGGGGTCTTCACCTCGAACCAAGTCTCGTTCAGCCGACCAGGCACAGTGTCCGTTCTGACCCCTAGCGCAGGCACGGCCCAACTGTGTAGAACATCATCTGCAGTGAGCTGGACCCTGACAACGCGCCCAACAGGGACCACAACAGGGGAATCTGCAGTCAACAAACGCGGCTGATCAACTTTTAGTTGGTCTGATTCTACCATAGTCGAGTCAAAGGCGATATCAAAGTCAGGATAAGTGTAACTCCAATACCACTGATGGCCTTCTACCTTAATTGTTAGGTCAGCGGGGGGGATATGATCCTGACGATACAAAAGCCGAAACGATGGCACAGCGAGTGTCATCAGAATCAGAACAGGAATCACGGTCCACAGAATTTCAAGTGGAGTGTTATGACTCCACGTTGCAGGCGTCGGGTTGCGGTGAGCATTAAACCGCCACATGACAAACCCGAGCAGCCCGAGGACGAAGAATGCAACAGCAGAGATAACTATTAGTAGGTAATCGTTGAGAGCGACAACATCCTCCATGATAGGAGATGCTGGCTGTTGAAAAGTCATTTGCCACGGCAAAGGCTGTCCAGCCCATGCTGGACCCCACATGAAGGCTCCCACGTACAATGCTGCCCCTATGCGAATAAAAAAAGCACTGCCTAGCTTGCGAATTGATCGCATTACCCCCTCCCACATCACTCTGACCTGGCTACCGATACGCTAGACACCTCCTCAGCGACTATGGCAATGTACGGCACAGCAAGTATAATCTCCTTTCTATCACGTATCTATCTCCTTTCTATGATGTCAGGAGGAAACTGACCACTGGCTTGATGGACTAGAAGAAATATGCCTTTATGCATAACTCCCCTTCAGATATTTTTTTAGAGTGAATTTTCAAAATTATGCTAGTATCTTTAGGATAAAATTCTTAATTGTTAGTATCAATATAAAATATTAGGTAGTAAATATTAGTAAAATACAGATGATAAATTTAAAATTAATATTTTAAGAAAGTTCTTATTAAGAGGAGCATGCCCAAGAACTCGTCATTTCTGTGTTCGCAGGACTCTGTAACAACAGAGCTTTAGTGGGCCACTGCCTTCAATCAATTCCAAATTGCCTATGGACAATCGGCATACACCATTAACGCCATGCCAGAGGGGACGTCCTCTCTGGCAGCTGGCCCTCTTTGGAACAGAGCAGGACTAGGACATATGAAACAGAGGAGACAGGGGAGGAGACAGGGAAAGAGAATCAGCGGCTGGCTGGCTATTGATAAACCACCTGGCCTGACCTCGACAGCTGTCGTGAATGTCATTAAAAGTCTCACAAATGCAGACAGAGTCGGCCATGGTGGCACTTTGGACCCCCTGGCGACAGGGGTTCTCCCAATCGCCATTGGTCAGGCCACAAAGGTCGTCCAGCATGTGATGGATGGCCTGAAGAATTACCAGTTCATCGTCCGTTGGGGTGAAGAACGTGATACAGATGATTCCGAAGGCCAGGTCATTTCCACTTCTGACAAGCGGCCATCTGTTGAGACAATCGCAGCGGCTCTTCCAGCTTTCACTGGTAAGATTGAGCAGGTTCCACCACGCTTTTCAGCGATCAAGCTGAAAGGCAAGCGTGCTTATGACATTGCGCGTTTTGACGGTCTGGAACCAACTCTAAAAGCGCGCCAAGTTCAGGTCCACTCCTTCACCTTGATCTCTATCCTTGATGTTGATCATGCTCTCTTTGAAGTTTGCAGCGGTAAGGGTGCTTACATGAGGGCGCTCGCCCGCGATTTAGCGCGAGCGCTTGGCGTTACTGGCCACATTGTTCAGCTCCGTCGCACAACCTGCGGACCATTCCATGTTGACATGGCTATTCCGCTGGATAAGCTCGAAGAGGAGAGCCGTAGTACCTGTACCTCTGTCTCCCAGTATCTGCTCCCGGCTGCGACTGCGCTGGCCAATATACCTGCCTTGGTCGTAAGTCAGCAGGAAGCCTACAAACTTGATCATGGCCAGCCAATTCCTGTGCTAGGGGTTCTTACCCGTAATGCTCAGGGGCCTCTGACAGCGGGAGACACCGTTCGTGCCATGAAAGACGGGAAGGTGGTGGCATTAGCGCGGATTGAAGGTGGGGCGCTCAGGCCTGTGCGTATTTTGAACTGCTAGTGGAGACCTACGATGTCAATTACGCCTGAACGCAAGCAGGCTTGCATCAAAAGTTATGGTACTCATGAGGGGGATACCGGTTCACCAGAAATACAAGTTGCAATTCTTTCAGAACGCATTAGTAATCTGACCGAGCATCTGAAAACCCATCAGAAGGATTTTCATTCCCGACGGGGGCTGCTGATCATGGTCAGGCGACGACGTCACATGCTGAATTATCTAAAATTTCAAGACACAGGCAGGTATACAACTCTGATCGCGCGACTAGGTCTGCGCAAATAGAAAATACTTAACGAGGGATAAAAGAGTGGGACTTTTTTGATTCCCCCGCCACCTGCCACTCTGCAGCGGCGGCAGAAGGCCCAGGCCTGGATGGCGAATCGTCGCTATTCCTCCGTTGAAAGGGGAGGCCCATGTTCAAGGTGTTTCGCAAAGAAATAGAATGGGGTGGACGTAAACTCGTGTTTGAAACTGGAAAAATTGCACGTCAGGCTAATAGCGCTGTGATGGTGACATATGGTGAAACAAGTGTACTGACAACAGTAGTTGCTGAGCAGCGTGTTGAGCGCAACGATGATTTTTTCCCATTGACTGTTCACTATCAGGAAAAAGCCTTTGCCGCTGGTAAGATTCCTGGCGGATTTTTTAAGAGAGAGGGTCGTCTATCGGAACGCGAAACCTTAGTCTCTCGTCTCGTTGACAGGCCAATCCGGCCACTGTTCGTCGATGGCTTTTGTAACGAAACACAGATTATCTGTACCGTCCTGTCACACGACATGGAGAACGATCCTGATATCGTTTCCATCCTGGGAGTCTCTGCGGCGCTTACACTTTCTGGATTACCCTTTTTAGGGCCTGTTGGAGCAGCGCGTATTGGCTATATAGATGGTGAATATGTTCTAAACACTCGTATAGAAAGATCAGATACATCAAGATTAGATCTTGTAGTCTCAGGAACAAAAGATGGAATTATTATGGTAGAATCTGAAGCGCAAGAGTTATCAGAAGATATTATATTGGGAGCTATGCTATTCGGTCACGATAGTTACCAAGATGTCATTCAGGCTATCATAGAATTGGCAGAACAATGCGCTAAAGGTCCCTGGCCGATTCCTACGCCGCCGCCTGTCGGTCTCTTGGTAGAGCAGAATCTACGACAAGGCGGGCTCATAGAGGAGTTAACGCAAGCCTACACAATTGGCTTCAAACAAGAGCGCTATCAGAAGATCGCAGAGATTAAACAAAAAGCTATCGAAGGCCTGAGCGAGGAAGAAAGGAGTGCTGCCTCCAGCGTGCTGAAGGTTCTGGAAAGAGAAATTGTGCGTGGCAACATCCTGAAAACGGGAAAGCGCATTGACGGGCGAGGAACTTGCTCTGTTCGTCCCATAGAAGCAGAGGTACGCGTACTGCCCCGCGCCCACGGGTCCTCTTTGTTCACGCGTGGAGAGACGCAGGCCCTTGTCGTCGTAACGCTTGGTACTGGTCAGGATGAACAGGTCATCGACGCGCTAGAAGGCGAATACCGTGAGTCGTTTATGCTGCACTACAATTTCCCACCTTTCTCTGTGGGTGAGACTGGTCGCACCAGCTCTCCTGGCAGACGTGAAATTGGTCACGGAAAGCTTGCATGGAGAGCTTTAAAGCGTGTTTTGCCAGAAAAGGAGATATTTCCCTACACGGTTCGGGTAGTTTCTGAGATTACAGAGTCTAACGGTTCCTCTTCTATGGCAACAGTGTGTGGGTCGTCGCTAGCACTCATGGACGCTGGGGTCCCCCTAAAAAGACCCGTGGCTGGCATTGCCATGGGTCTGATAAAGGAAGACGATCAGTTTGCAGTACTTTCTGACATTCTTGGCGATGAGGATCATCTCGGCGACATGGACTTTAAGGTTGCTGGTACTGAGGGAGGGGTCACTGCTTTGCAGATGGATATCAAGATCCCCTCTATTACTCGAGAGATTCTGGACATCGTTCTGTCTCAGGCGAAGGAGGGACGCCTGCATATCCTGGGGGAAATGAGCCGTGCCTTGTCCACGGCACGAGAGGCGATCAGTCACACAGCACCAAAGATTACAAGGCTTGCCATTCCACGCGAGAAGATTCGCGATGTGATTGGCCAGGGAGGAAAAGTCATCCGTGAAATATGTGAAACAACCGGTGCAAGAGTTGACATCTCCGAAGATGGTACGGTGACAGTCTCCGCTACTGCTCCTAAGGCAGGCACACAAGCTGTCGACTGGATCAGAGGTATTGTTGCTGAACCTGAAGTGGGTGCGATTTATGCAGGGAAGGTGGTGAAAATTGTGGACTTCGGTGCTTTTGTGAACTTCCTTGGGAGTAAGGATGGGCTAGTCCATATCTCCGAACTCTCCCGTGAAAGAGTGGCAAAAGTCGCTAATGTCGTAAGGGTCGGTGATCCCGTCAAAGTTAAAGTGGTTGGCTTCGATGACCGTGGCAAGGTAAAACTCTCAATGAAGCAGGTCAATCAGACGACCGGCGAGGAATTTAGTGCCGAGGCTCATCTTTGAAGCATGGTGTTCTGCAGGGCACCACTGCAACCGGCGTGATCTATTTGTCTGGTGATGCCTCCAGCATGGCGAAAACGTCCAGCTCTAGTCGCACGGCGTCAACATGATACCGGACCCATAGAGCATGAAATAACAGGATCCAGGCCGCTAGGCTGATGCGGGGGTTGCGGTCCGCATCAGCGAACAGAGACTGCACCGCTGCAGGCCGGCACAGCTCAGAGACTGCTGGCGTATGTGCGACAAGAGGGCCAAGAGCCCGACCTCGATGAGCGATCCATGTACCTACCGGCACGGTGAAGCCCTGCTTAGATACAAACTGCCCTACCGTAGGCAAGGCATTCGCTAACCAGCGGCGTAGGAGCCATTTACCAATTCCGTGGCGGACTTTCATGTTGTCAGACAAACCATAAGCAAATTGGGCCAATACAGGATCAAGGAAAGGGAGACGCCCCTCAATACCATGTGCCATTAAGCAGCGGTCCAGTTTTCCCAGCAGGTCATTAGGCAACCAGTAAGTGCAGTCTACTGCTTGCGCCCGTTGCAAACGTGTGCCATGATTGACCACTGCTTGTTCAGCCGTGGTAAGACCGTCGCGCCAGCCGGTCAGTTTCTGGCGCAAGACTCCTAACCCGTCCAGCAGACCCTTGCGCCGCATAGGTCGTGTAAACGGCCATGGCCGCATGACACTGCGGTAACGTCCATAGCCAGCGAACATTTCATCTCCGCCCTCGCCGGACAAGATCACCTTGACTGCTTTGTGAGCCTCAGCGGCTAGCTTGTAGGTGGGCAGAGTGGCATAATCTGCAGCGGGATCGTCCATGATAGAAACTATTGCTGGGAGCAACGTCCAAAAATCAGCTTCTGTAAAAGCTACAGGAACGACTTCGGCCCCTACGGCGTTAGCAACAGCACGAGCATCCTCGTGATAGGTCGTGGTATGAGGAAAGTAGGCTGTGAAGGCAAGTACCGGCTGCTCGTTCAAGCGGGCCATCATCACAAGAAGAGCCGAGGAATCAATGCCGCCTGAGAGAAAAAGGCCGTACGGAACATCTGCCCGCTGATGTAGCGCAACGGATTCGCATAAGATTTTTTCTAATGCTACCATGGGATTTCCCATTTGGGAGTCCCTTTGGGAGAGAGGCCCTGGAGGCACAAGAGCGGGACGACTGTGCCGCTCTATCACTTGGCCTGCCTCAACGACGAGGACCTCACCGGGGGCGACACGTTTGATGCCACTCAAGAGACAATCTCTTCCTGTGGAAAACTGAAGTTGAAGCAACTCTGCAACAATTTTTCTGTCCAGCTGTGGCCGCGCCGTCCTGACAGCGAGCAGGGCTTGTACTTCTGAAGCAAAGAGAAATCCCCTGTCAGACTCTGTATAATAGAGCGGCTTGATCCCGAAAGGATCACGCGCTAATACCAAACGCTCGCGTTGGTCTTGTCCGCCTGGATCGTAGAGAGCTATGGCATACATGCCGCGGAGATAATTTATGAAGCGCAGCCCATAACGGCAGTATAAATGTAGTGGAGATTCACAATCAGATTGACTAACAAAATTGATATCGTTCATTTTTGCGCGTAATTCACAGTCATTATAAATTTCGCCATTAGCAACTAGCGTAATCCCTCTGCTTGTGTCATGAAAGGGCTGGGCGCCTGTTGGGAGGTCTACAACTGCTAGCCTGGTTTGCACCAAACCAACTGCACCAGCCGCATAATGACTGCGACCGTCGGGACCTCTGTGAACTAGGGCATCTGTCAGAGCAGTGAGTACTGTCGCTTTGACTGGTTGCCCTTCTCGATTCATGACCCCGCCGATGCCACACATTGGCTGCTGATCCTGTTAAAGAATTTTTGATAGCGTGTCACAACTTCTTTTTCTGTAAAAGTTGTCTCAAATGATTGACGTCCACCTGCAGCGAGAATCTGCCGTAGGGTGTGATCCCCTAGTACACGACGGATAGCCACGGCGAGAGCGGGTGCCTCGTCTACTGGAGTCAGGAGGCCGTTCTCCTCATGGCGAATGAGAGCGGCCGGCCCCTCGCTAGCCGTCGAGACAACTGGCACTTTATGTGCCCAGGCCTCTAATACTACGTTACCCAGTGGTTCTTGTCGACTGCTGCAGACAAAAATGTCAGCCGCAGCGAACAGAGGCGCCACATGCTCCTGCCAACCCAGAAAACGCACTCGTGGCTTGACAGCAAGACGAGTCGCTAGGGCGTCTAGCTTTTCGTACTGCGGTCCAGCTCCTGCTAACCATAGATAAGCCTCTGGGAGGCCTGTCATAGCCTCCAGCAAAATGTGAAACCCTTTTTTCTCATGCAGCCGCCCTAAAGCCAGGATCAAAGGAGCCCGTCCAGGGGTATAATACGTCCTTCTGTCGAGAGGAGGAGAGTGTTCTTCGTTAACAAAATTGGGCAGATAATGGACGCGTTCGCATGGCCAACCTTGACGCACTATGTGATCAACAATAGCACGTGTGTTGCCGATCAGATGATCGCAGTGTCTATAGAACTTCAGATCATAATATCCGCCTAACCGGCCGACATGGACGAAGGAGCCGCGAGGACAGAATTGTGTGGCGCGGTTCATCCATGTCAGCACAATATCTGGCTGAAAGCGCGCAATTTCGCGCCATAAGCTAAAACGGGACTGAAGATCCAACAGACCGCCAAATGGCAACTCTTTCAGGGGAATACCACTCGCCTCCAGAAGGACTGCTCTGCGCGGATGAGTGCGCATGACAACGCGTTGGGAGATGCCAGCACGATGCAAGGCCACGACCAAGCGGACAAAAAAAGCTTCCGCGCCACCGAAGACAGCACCGGCCATAGCTTGCAAAACGCGGGGCATCTGTGTGATCTCCTAGGGAAGGTCGGAAGAGCAGCATGAGGTTTGCAAGACACGGCATGTGTGGTGTGTCCCAAGGGGTGTCCCACCAGATATTTATACCATCTACTTTTACACGTTATTATATAATAATACTAGGGGTTGCTCAATATGGAGTGGGTCGCCTTGTCATGCAGAGAAGGGGCGGTGGTGTCATTCAGTGTTCACAGTCACAAAAAGAGTAAGTCTAAATGGCTAGAAAATCATTGTCTACGAACCAACGTGCTTTTCTTTGTCAAGAGAAAGTGTGTCTGCTTGCTGATCCGTCGTAAAATCCGCGCACAGGAGAGGAGTGAACGTCACTCTTTCTCACTCGTCCTCCTGAATTTCTTTCAGACATGCCAAGAGTGGCAAGAATAGAGTCCAGAGAAAGAGTCCAGAGAATAGGGAAAGCAGAAAGCAAATTATTTCAGATACTTTGTATATAAATTTTTGAAAGAATAAATCACTTTAAATGTTATTATCATTAATAAAAAAGCTGTCCCACAGCAATGTCTCCGATCCAGTGATAAACTGGAATATCTGGAAAATATCGTAATATAATATGTACTGGCGATCACCGTGCGAATCTCCTGGGCCCTGGGCCAGATGAATGGTCTACCCACCGGCCTCGACAGACAGAGATACCGGCGTTACGGCGCTCCCCTTTAAGGGGCCAGACTCCTTAAACCAGAAGATGAATGTACAGCCGTGATTGAGCAGGACAAATATTTCATAAAGAGTCGTCAGATTTTTTCTTCCTTTCGGGAATCTCTCTTGTGTTCTTTAGACTTCTTCTGCACACCACTGCTCTTTTCCGACGGAGCATCATTCTTATCTTTTGCCAAAGAGTCGGGAGATCTTCTGCGGCGGCCGGCCGCTTCATCAAGCCGTTATCGTTCCCTCCTTTCTGCTCGATTCCCTGTAACGATCTACTCCATGAATTCATAAAGATATCCCAATTGTACTACACGCCGGGGGGATGGGATAATTTTATTGAAAATCTCTCTCGTGTGTTGGTGGCAGGTGTGACACGCACTGTGGTTATTTGATGCCGGTGACGACGCATAATTTCGAAGTGGAAGCCATGGAATGTGAAAACTTGGTTAGGCTCTGGGATACAACGGGCTTCATGGAGGACGAGACCAGCGAGTGTCGCTGCTGCCTCGTCCGGCAAGTTCCACTCAAACTGCCGATTCAGATCCCGCAGAGTCACGTTCCCACCTATCAGGTAGGATCCATCTGGTTGTTGGCGCACACCCGCCGCAGCAATGTCATGTTCATCCGCGATATCGCCAACGATTTCTTCTAGGATGTCCTCAAGTGTGACTACACCAAGAATACTTCCGTATTCGTCGACAACAAGCGCAAAATGCTCGTGCCTCTCGCGAAAGGCCTGCAGTTGATCATGCAGCGCTGTGGAATCAGGAACAAACCACGGAGGACAAACCGCTGTTACCATATCAAGCTTGTCTAAATTGCCCTTGTGGACTTGTACGATCCTCAGAAGAGCCTTAGCATGGAGCACACCAACAATATTGTCCGATCGGCCGCGCCACAAGGGAATACGCGTATATGAACTTGTGAGAACTTGTTCGACAACCACAGAAGGGGGCTGATCTGCATCAATAGATACCATTTGACGTCGATGAGTCATAATCTCACCCACCGTCACTTCTGCAAGATCGAGAACATTACGTAACATGTTTCGTTCATGGCGGATCTTGTGGCCACTGTGGAGGTCAATAGCACCACGCAATTCCGCCAACCGCAGCGCGGGATCACCTTCAGGCGTGCGAGAGGTACCAAACAGCTTGAGCATCCCCGCCACAAGCCAATGTACCAGGACGACAGCTGGCTTCAGGATAGCAACCATAATGTGGGCCAGCGAGGCCATGGCAAGAGCAGTACGATTAGCATGGCGCAGAGCAAAAGTTTTCGGCAAAATTTCAGAGAATATGACGATGATGAGAGTCATGACAAAAGTTGCGTAGGCTATGCCAGCCTCTCCGAAAAAGTTAATGAAAACACTGGTAGCGATGGCCGATGATAAGACGTTGACTAAGTTGTTGCCGATCAGGATCGCTCCGATCAGCTGCTCACGGGCAGCAAAAAGCCCGTTGACACGCGCGGCCCGGGTGTTGCCCTGACGGGCCAATTGGTGCATCAGCGGCTGACTGTGTGCTGTCAGGGCAGTCTCTGCTCCTGAGAAGAACGCCGATAGAACCAACAGCAGCAGGATTATGATTCCCGAGATCATAGCCCTTGTCGCTCTTTGACCCCTGATGCTCTCACCGTTGTTTCCCCGCCCTCCTTGAAACGATGATCAGAGTCATAAGATGATCGGAGTCATAAGCAGAGGGACGGCCACTCAGATTCCGGCAGAATCGGCAAGCACTGCCAAAACATGATCCATTTTCACAGTGCCGTTCAGAAAAGAACGTCCGATTCTACGGGCCATGACGAACTGCATACGTCCGTCCTGCACCTTCTTATCCCGGGCCATGTGAGCCAAAAGACGGGCAGGTTCTGGGGGACGCGCAAGCACTTGACGGATGGTGACCGGTAAGCCGACAGCTGTCAGATGACTCCGTAAACGGTCCGCCTCTGCTCCAGGGCACAGACCCAGTCGCACGGACAGATCAAAGGCGAGCACCAGACCAACTGACACGGCCTCCCCATGTCGCAGCTCTGATCCAAATCCCGTTTCAACCTCTAGCGCATGCCCAAAGGTATGACCGAGATTCAGGAGAGCACGAGGGCCATCCTCTCGCTCGTCGGCAGAGACAAACCGTGCCTTAATCGCACAGCTCATCCGTACGGCATAGTGACGGGCTGCGAGATCCCCCGCAAGTAGCTGGGACCCATGAATCTCTAGCCACTTGAAGAAAGAGGGTGAATCAAGACAGCCGTATTTGACCACTTCGGCATAACCAGCCCGGATCTCACGGACGGGTAATGTTTCAATAGTTGATATATCAATAATAACAATACACGGTTGATAGAAACTTCCTATGAGATTCTTCCCATAGGGGGTGTTAATTCCCGTTTTACCTCCAATCGCACTGTCAACCTGAGAAAGTAGAGTTGTAGGTATTTGTATTAAATCAATTCCACGTAGCAAGATTGTTGCAGCGAAACCGGTTAGATCCCCTATGACTCCACCGCCCAGAGCGACTAGGGCTGTGCGGCGTTCGCAACGAGCAGCGAGCAGGAGATCCAGGAGTTTTTCCAAAATAGCAAGGCTCTTTGTTTGTTCTCCTGATGGTAAAATAATATAAGAAGAATCTATTTTAGATAGAGATAAAGAAACTTGTAATCTCTCTAAATATAGCGGTGCTACATGAGAATCACTAATAACAAACACTCTCTTCTGCCGTAAAATAGGCGCCATCAGCACGCCAGCCCGATCCATGAGGCCAGCACCAATGTGAATCCTGTAACGGCGAGAACCGAGCTGAATAACAAGTGATGTTTCCTCGCTGTGTGGAGTGATAGTCATGACGCCGCTTTCACAGAGTCAAAATGCTTCGCAAGTGCGGTCGCTACGCATTCGACGATCCGCTCACAAGACCCGTCTGTAGAATCGATACTAATATCTGCAGTTGCATATATAGGAGATCTTTCTTTTAAAAGAAAATTTAGTACGGTACGTGGGTTGCCTTGCAGCAAGAGAGGACGAGGACTGTACATGCGGCCAGTTGTCCGGCTAACTAGAATGTCAAGGTTTGCCTTGAGCCACACAGATACAGCCTGAGCCTTTATTACTGCCCGAATCTGCGGGTCCATAAATGCACCACCACCAAGGGAAATAACACATATCTGTTGACTTAAAAGATGAATAACAATCTGCCGTTCTCTCTCACGAAAAGCTTTCTCTCCATAAAGGGCGAAAAAATCACAGACCGTACACCCAGATAGAGCCTCTACGGCAGCATCTGAATCGAAAAAAGGCACATGTAAGCGAGCAGCCAGTCTCTGACCAATCACAGTCTTACCAACACCCATCATACCAATTATGACTACTGTCCGCGGCAAATGCAATAACAGGCGTGTTGTCTCCTCCCCGTGGCTGTCTCTAGACAGACCCTCTATACACATATTTTCTCACTCCTTTTTTCACTGGGAACTGCTTTTTTTGTAACGGATATTCCTGCGTTTCGTTGCAACCATACCCTGGGAGGGTCTTAAGGACTTTTCTTGACTGTGGCCCGTGAGCAGAAAATTCTACGCTTGTAACGAGACTGTTGAGTCCTCTCCAGAACGGATCACTCACGTCATCAAGGTTCTCATCACCATGCGGACTTTATTGAAAAATCTTAATAATAGCGATATCTACAATAATAATAACTTTAATGCACATTAGTTTTTAGAGATAAAATCTAAAGAAGAAAAATGGAGATAGTGATTCCACGGGAACACTTTCTCAAGGGGCCACTATAAACGCGTGAGCCTTCTCACGGAGAAGAAAGAGCCCCGCCACTGAGCCGGAAATAGGGGGGCAGTGCTTGCGACCGTTCCGCTGCCCTCGTACTCCTTGAGAGTTAAGCGTGTGCTTGTCTTCTTGCCCAGCAACCTCAAATATCGTTCATCCTTTGCCGCATTTTCGTCGCATGCGTCTTACGCGTCGCGCCGCGTGAACGACAAGACAGGGGACATTCCTCCGGGGGGAAATTGGGGCGCCCTGCTGGATTCGAACCAGCGACCTACTGCTTAGAAGGCAGTTGCTCTATCCGGCTGAGCTAAGGGCGCATCCACGCTGCTGAAAGTCCGCCTGCCTCGGAGGAGGCGTGTCAGGAAAGACGGTCCGTGCGAAAATTGTCAGCATAACTTTTCGGGCTGAAGAGTTTTTCCTGTGGCTCCGATATCGTGAAGGCATAGCCGTGGCGTTTGGCATAACGCACTGCCCCTTCCCTGCTATCAAAAAAAAGACACACCTGAGCGGCGGTGTCAGTCCCACCTATCCAACCCATAAGCGGGTCTATATGCTTGGAGGACTGCGGTTCAAATTCTACTATCCAACGCCTGCTGCGGCCGCGTCCTGACTGCATGGCGCTTCGTGCGGGCCTATAGATACGAACATGCACATTCCCCCTCCTCTTGCAAGAGCATGATTCAGATGCGGGGTATCAGAGATGTCAGCTTATACATGGAACTTCCATTTTTCTTCAACAACAACAGAAAGAAATTGCAGACATGGGGCGTCCAGTGGTGTCAACATGCTGAGGCGCAGTGGATTCTCCGAAGAGACAGACATTGCAAGCTCATTGTGACTAGCATAGCATGAGTTCATGGGTCAGAGGAAGCACAGACCACATACGGTCAGGCAGGAAAAAAAGCAACAGGGAAGATCGTGCGATCATCCCGCTTGTACACGGACAGGTGAATACCGGGCCCCGCGCTCACGGGCAAGCAACGCATACTACTGGTTCTGTCTCGATCATGTGCGAGATTACAATCGTTCATGGGATTTCTATAAGGGTATGACAATCTTTGAAGTGGAGTGGCATCTCCGTGAGGATGTTGTCTGGCGGCGCCCTACATGGCCGCTGAATATCATGGACTACCGATTCTCGAAGAATGTCGTGTTGTTAAGAAAATTCAAGACTGCATTTGATACGAAAAACTCTAAAAACTCTCATGGCTCTCGGAAAAAAAAATTAAAAAGAGAAACTCCAGAAGAGTGGGCGATTCGGGCAATGAAACTCCAGCCCCCTGTGACAAAAACTACTGTCAAGGCCCGTTACAAGGAATTGGTGAAGCGCTTCCATCCAGATGTCCATGGCGGGGATAGAACAAGAGAGGAAAAATTAAAAGTTATCATCGAGGCGTATAAAACGCTTATGAAGAGCTTGAGGGCTTAAGTGTACTGGAGGGAACGAGTGGAGTGTTGTTCGTCGTCCGATGATCTTCACGGGGGATTCGTTCATCATGCATTCTTCGTCTATGACACGCGACCTATTAGTGCCCAGTGATACTACTGATACCACCAGTGATACTACTGATACTACCTGTCATCCTCTGGAACGACCAGACATCCGCCTTTCTGTGCGACAGGTCTTTGGCCTGGAAACGGATCTGGAAGTTCCTGCCTTCAGTAAGAGGAGCACCTTCGTACCTGAGATTGACGAGACATATCGGTTCGACCATAAAACAACTTTAGCTATATTAGCTGGTTTTTCTCACAATCGTAGAGTAATGTTACAAGGATACCATGGAACTGGTAAGTCGACGCATATTGAGCAAGTGGCGGCCAGGATCAACTGGCCCTGCATCCGTGTGAACCTGGATAGTCATGTGAGTCGGATTGATCTGATCGGCAAGGATGCCATTGTTCTACGAGACGGGCGCCAGGTGACTGAATTTCGCGCAGGAATTTTGCCATGGGCTTTGCAGCAGCCCATGACCCTTGTGTTCGATGAATATGATGCGGGCCGCCCAGATGTGATGTTTGTGATTCAGCGCGTACTAGAAGTTGAGGGCAAGTTAACCTTATTAGATCAAAACAGTGTCATCCACCCACATCCATCATTCCGATTGTTTGCAACGACTAACACGATCGGCTTAGGGGATACAACTGGACTGTATCATGGTACGAATCAAATTAATCAAGGGCAGATGGATAGGTGGAACATAATAGTAACATTAAATTATCTCGAGCATGACGAGGAAGTGCAAATCATTCTCTCCAAGCTGCCAGAATACAACCAAAATGGTTTGCGTGAACAGGTAGCAGCGATGGTTTCTGTGGCGGATATGACTCGCAATGGATTTATGTGTGGTGATATCTCAACTGTCATGAGCCCGCGCACGGTGTTGACCTGGGCGGAAAATAACACTATTTTCCAAGACATTGCTTATTCATTCCGAGTGACCTTTCTCAACAGGTGCGATGAAACGGAACGGCCAGTGGTTGCGGAATACTACCAGCGCTGTTTTGGTCAGGATTTAGAAGAAGCAAATCACCGGCCAACTAGAATCCGCTGTTCCTGAAGTGGGTTGCGGGAATGCCTGGCGAGACCGTGTGTACGGTGTGCGTTTTTTTGGAATCTGTGCGCCTTGAACACTCTTGCTTTCATGCTTCAGGAGTGTAGTTTGTGTCTAACGGGCCGTCGAGCGAAGCTGGATTTGTCGAAACCTTCAAGAGAGCGACGGCAGCAGCCGTGCGTGCCGTCGCTCAACGTGGTGATATTGTGGTATCCTATGGTTCGACAGCCACTCATGATCTCCACGTCCATCTGCCAATGCCACTTCCAAAAAATCTCCACGAGAGGACCACCAAGCTCAGGATTCGTGGCACGGCTGATTCCATTGCGTTGAAGTTGCGTTATCACGACTCTCGTGTGCACAGTTTATATCAACCTCTGACGTTCCCCGCGCAGTCAATCTATGATGCGATTGAGCATTCTCGTGTTGAGACACTCGGAATAAATAAATTTAAAGGAGTATCCATTAATATATTTTCAACTCACGAACAAATTTTTCAGAATAAAGGTTATCAGCATGCCATACGGGCGGAAGATGTGCCAATAGAGGAAGCCCTAAGGCTGCTCGCTCTGGAAGAGTTGACAGGATTACAAGCATTCCCTGCCGCTCATCATGCCGCCAGGCTGTGGCGCCAGAATCTTGAGAACGATTCTGTCGCTTTTCTGGTCGAGTTGCGTCGGCATATTGATGATCAGAAGGCCTTCGCCATCATTGTTCGACGATTCATCGCCACCCTTGGCTTGGAAGACGTGCAAACAGAGTCAAGGGATGTCCTTGTCAGTCAGGAGTCAGATCAGTCACAGGCAGACACGGGCTTGGATCAGAAGGAGAAGAATCAAACAGAGGGAGGGAAGGCCGCGAGGGGGGAAGCTGACGGGCCAGCGGAATTTGAAAAAACATTTGCGGCGCCGCGGCAGAGGCCGCGTAGTGATGAGAAACTCGGAGTCTCTCATGGTAACGGGGACTCAAGTCCTGAATCCGGAAATCTGACTTGGTATCATGCTTATTCGACAAGATTTGACCGCATAGTAGAGGCGAGCAGATTATGTAGTGCAGACGAGCTCATGCATCTGCGAGCCGAACTGGACAGACAGCTAGCACGCCTCCAGGGAGTCGTCAGTCGGCTGGCTCATCGCCTACAACGCCGGCTCTTATCCCGTCAGATGCGAACGTGGGAGTTTGATCAGGAAGACGGTCAGCTTGATTCTGGCAGGCTTGCCCGCATCGTCGCCAATCCGCTCCATGTCCTTTCCTTCAAGCGTGAACGGGCAATTGATTACCTCGATACAGTGGTGACGTTGCTGATTGATAATTCAGGCTCCATGCGCGGACGACCAATTACTGTCGCCGCGATGAGTGCTGACATTCTCGCCCGTACCCTAGAGCGCTGTGGAGTAAAGGTTGAAGTCCTCGGTTTTACCACTAGGGCATGGAAAGGGGGACACCTCCGTGAATTATGGATTCGCGACAATCAGCCGCCTCGTCCAGGTCGCCTCAACGATTTGCAGCATATTATCTATAAATCTGCGGACGCACCATGGCGGCGGGCACGTCACAATCTTGGTTTAATGCTGCGCGAAAGCCTTCTGAAAGAAAACATCGACGGCGAAGCGTTGTTGTGGGCACATGACCGACTCGCGGCACGCTATGAAAAGCGGCGAATCTTGATGGTCATATCAGATGGAGCTCCTGTGGATGATGCCACGCTTTCTGTCAACCCTGGTAACTACTTGGAACGGCATCTGCGTGAAGTGATCACTTGGATCGAGAATCACTCTCCCGTTGAACTTGTTGCGATTGGTATTGGTCATGATGTGACCCGCTATTACAGGCGGGCCGTTGCCATCATGAACGCTGAGGAACTAGGCGGCACAGTGATGAAACAGCTTCTTTCTCTTTTTGAGAGCCGCGCCACGCACGGCACGCACGGATAACGTCTGACACCCCCGCTGAGTGCGGCGGGGGAGCACCCCCCCCCGCAAAATCCATCCTAGAAATCCATGCCGCCCATGCCACCGCCCATGCCACCGCCCATGCCACCACCAGCAGCAGCAGGTGCAGGTGGATTCTTTTCTGGCTTCTCTGCCACCATAGCCTCTGTAGTAATCAGCAGGCCGGAGACAGAAGAGGCGTCCTGGAGTGCAGTGCGCACTACCTTCGTCGGGTCAATGATACCTGCCTTTGTCATATCGCAATAGATCCCATTCTGGGCGTCAAAGCCCCAATTGGGATCTTTACTTTCCAGCAGTTTACCGGCTACGACTGCGCCGTCATGACCAGCGTTTTCTGCAATCTGTCTTACAGGAGATTGTAAGGCACGACGGACAATCTCTATACCAACCTTCTGGTCATTGTTTGCGGGCTCTAGGCTGTTCAGAGACTGAATAGCATATAGCAATGCACAACCACCACCACAGACAACACCCTCTTCTACTGCGGCACGCGTGGCATGCAGCGCATCATCTACGCGATCTTTCTTCTCCTTGACTTCAACCTCTGTCGCCCCACCTACTTTAACGACGGCGACACCGCCAGCGAGCTTGGCCAACCTCTCCTGAAGTTTCTCGCGATCGTAGTCAGAAGTTGTTTCCTCAATCTGCTTACGAATCTGGTTGCAGCGAGCAAGGATGTCGCTCTTGGCGCCGGACCCGTCGACGATAGTGGTATCGTCTTTTGTAATAGTAATTTTCTTCGCCGTGCCCAACATCTCGAGAGTAACGTTCTCGAGTTTGATCCCGAGATCTTCAGAGACAACCTGACCGCCAGTAAGAATGGCGATGTCTTCTAGCATAGCCTTACGTCTGTCGCCAAAGCCCGGCGCTTTGACTGCAGCCACTTTGAGTCCACCGCGGAGCTTATTGACGACGAGTGTAGCGAGTGCTTCCCCCTCAACATCTTCTGCGACTATCAAGAGTGGCTTGGCCGACTGGACTATAGACTCCAGTACAGGTAATAAAGGCTGCAAACCAGATAATTTTTTCTCGAAAAGAAGAACATAGGGATTTTCTAGTTCACAGACCATCTTCTCAGCGTTGGTTACAAAGTAGGGCGATGTGTAACCGCGATCAAACTGCATACCTTCTACAACTTCAAGTTCTGTCTCGAGACCTTTAGCCTCTTCTACAGTAATCACACCCTCATTACCAACCTTTGCCATAGCATTGGCGATGATATTGCCAATCTCGTGCTCGCCATTTGCAGAAATCGTGCCAACCTGGGTGATCTCTTCGTTTGTCGATACTGGTCTTGAGTGACTCTTAACTTCCTTGATGACCGCGTCGACCGCGAGATCAATCCCCCGCTTCAGGTCCATTGGATTCATGCCAGCCGCTACGGCCTTAGCCCCCTCGCGCACAATAGCCTGAGCCAGAGCTGTGGCAGTTGTCGTGCCATCGCCTGCCATATCGTTGGTCTTCGCAGCAACTTCACGTACCATCTGGGCTCCCATGTTCTCGAACTTGTCAGCAAGCTCAATTTCCTTGGCCACAGTGACACCATCTTTAGTGATACGTGGAGCGCCAAACGACTTGTCGAGAACAACATTACGGCCCTTTGGGCCCAGAGTGACCTTGACAGCATCGGCCAAAATATCAACGCCGCGCAACATGCGAGCGCGTGCATCAGTGGAAAATTTGACTTCCTTGGCAGCCATGATTTTATTCCTTCCTTGTGACCCTTATGACAATCATTTCTCCAGGACGCCCATGACATCGGACTCCTTCATGATCAACAGCTCGTCGTTGTTGATCTTGACTTCAGTACCTGACCACTTGCCAAACAAAATCCGGTCACCGACCTTGACATCGGGAGGCACGATCTTGCCATCCTCCCCACGGGCACCAGGACCAACGGCAATGATTTCGCCTTCTTGTGGCTTTTCTTTTGCGGTGTCGGGAATGATGATCCCCCCTGGAGTCTTTGTTTCCTGCTCGATGCGTTTGACAACGACGCGGTCATGCAGCGGACGAAATTTCATCCTTGTACCCTCCGGTAATGCTTGTATGGCGGGGTAAGGGGCAGCTTGCTCAAACTGCTAGCACTTACTGCCAGTGAGTGCCAGACTCTTATCACATATATCCTATGCTGTCAATAGAATTGCATCCCATAAAAAAAGCCACGCCATTCCAACCATTCCAATCCAACGCCCATAACAGCAGAAATTTTTCACATGAATTATTTGGATATCACGCCAGTAATTATTTGGATATCACGCCAGTAATTATTTGGATATCACGCCAGTATTTTTTCAAAAGATCGGCGTCCTTCTGGAAGAGTCACAGGCTAGAGCCTGCATTTGCGGTGTATTATAAAGTTCCCTTGTCTGGTCTAGGATGAAAAGGATGTTCCAATCGGCTGATTCTCCTCCCATCGACGAGCAGACTTTTTCCCGTCTCATGCGGGCTGTTGGGCCTTTCGAAACACAGCCAAGAGTCGCAGTGGCAGTCTCGGGAGGTCCCGACAGCATGGCGTTATGTGGTCTCATGGTCCGCTGGATGAGATGTTATGGTGGAGAAACCGTGGCATTGACTGTTGATCATCGGCTGCGGCCAGAGTCGCCCCATGAAGCGCGACTAGTCGGTGAACGACTCGCCAGAATCGGGTTAACACACCACATCTTGACCCGGACAGGTCCACCGCTGCAGGCCAATGTTCAGGCAGCGGCACGCGCTGCCCGCTACCAGCTTCTGGAAGAGTGGTGTCGGAGAGAGGGGGTCCTGCATCTCGCTCTCGCACACCACCAAGCCGACCAGGCAGCAACAGTTTTGCTAAGATTAGCCAGGGGTAGTGGTCTGCGTGGACTCACTGCTATGGCACCCGTTGTCTACCGCCGGAACATGCGAGTCGTACGCCCATTGTTGACGGTGACACCTGCGTGTCTCAAGGCCACCTGTATTGCCCATGGCTTGGCGTGGACAGAGGACCCGAGCAATCAGAATGAATCTTTCGCTCGTGTACGAATACGACGGATATTTCTATTATTAAGAAATGAAGGTATAAATGATGTTCGTTTAACAAGAACATCAAAATTATTGAAGCGTGCAGAAATGGTTATACGTGAATCTGTAGCAACCATTTTGGCAAAAAGCGCAGAGATCCACCCTTTTGGATTCGCCCTGCTGGACCCAATGGGCTTGAGAGGTATTCCTTCTGAAATAGCATTGCGTGTTATTTCTTATCTTATAACGATAGTTAATGGGCGGACTTATCCGCCTCGCCTGCGACAGTTAGAGGATTTACATATGGCTATTTTGGCACAAGCAATACAGGGGGGGCGGAGTCTGGCTGGATGTCTGGTTCGTCCCTTTCAGAAGAGCCTTTTACTATGTCGTGAACCAGCAGCCGTAGCTGTGCCACAGTCTGTCACAGCAGGAGGCGTGTGTCTCCGTTGGGACGGACGTTTTCTTATTCTTACCCCACGTATCGTCCCCGCTGGTTTGAAGGTCGGAGCATTAGGACAAGCAGGTTGGCGTGCGCTCTCTATGACCAGGCCAGCCTTAACACGCCTGCCACGTCGCATTGGCTGGACCATCCCAGCTTTGCATGCTCCAAACGGACATATTGAACCCCTTCTTCCTGTAGAAGAATTCTGTGATGCAAATCTGTCTGAAAGGAATTCAGTTGCCACCACCACGGCCGTTTTCGCTCCTGACACACCAGCATTAGTTCGAGCATAATCTCTTGCTTTGCAACGTGTGAAGACTATCTATTGCTGTGGCGACGCCGCGTGTCGGTGGCTCCCCGTGGAATCCAATCCAGAGAAGGGCTCTGAACTTGAATTCGGGAAAGAATCTTGCGCTGTGGATCATCATTGGTCTGCTCTTAGTGGCCTTGTTTAATCTGTTCCAGTCATCCTCGCCAAGGACAACACAGGCTAATCTGGCATTTTCGGATTTCCTGGCGGAGGTAGAACGGCATGAAGTCCGTGATGTCATTCTCCAGGGCCGCACCCTGCAGGGTCATTTTAACGATGGTCGTATGTTCTCCACTTATGCGCCGGAGGATCCGACTCTTGTTCCTACGCTGCGCGCCCATGGTGTCCGTATTGCCGCACAACCCAGTGAAGAGAATATGCCCACTATCTGGAGTATCCTCATTTCATGGTTCCCAATGCTGCTTTTGATAGGTGTATGGATTTTCTTCATGCGTCAGATGCAGACAGGTGGTGGTAAGGCAATGGGTTTCGGCAAATCACGGGCCCGCTTGCTGACTGAAAAGACAGGACGTATTACCTTTGAAGAAGTGGCGGGGATTGATGAAGCCAAGCAGGAATTGGAAGAGGTGGTGGAGTTTCTTAAGGACCCACAGAGATTTCAGCGTTTGGGAGGAAAGATTCCAAAGGGCGTACTGCTGGTAGGCCCGCCAGGGACAGGCAAGACTCTTCTCGCTCGTGCAATCGCCGGCGAAGCAAACGTGCCGTTCTTCACTATTTCTGGTTCTGACTTTGTCGAAATGTTTGTTGGTGTGGGAGCCAGTCGTGTCCGTGATATGTTTGAACAGGGTAAAAAGAATGCTCCTTGTATTGTTTTCATCGACGAAATCGACGCGGTGGGACGGCACCGCGGTGCGGGTTTAGGTGGTGGCAACGACGAACGTGAGCAGACGTTAAATCAGTTGTTAGTAGAGATGGACGGATTTGAGTCTAATGAAGGTGTTATTTTAATCGCTGCGACAAACAGACCTGATGTACTGGATCCTGCTTTGTTACGTCCAGGTCGTTTTGACCGTCAGGTAGTAGTCCCAAATCCAGATGTTCTCGGACGAGAGAAAATCCTGAAGGTGCACATGCACAAGGTTCCACTTGGGTCCGATGTGGATGCAAAGGTACTAGCACGTGGGACGCCCGGCTTCTCTGGGGCTGATCTCGCAAATCTGGTCAACGAGGCCGCTCTTCTGGCGGCGCGTCACAGCAAGCGTGTGGTCACTATGTCGGAATTCGAGTCAGCAAAGGATAAAGTTTTGATGGGAGCAGAGCGGCGCTCCATGGTGATGAGTGAAGAAGAAAAGCGCCTGACTGCCTATCACGAGGCTGGCCACGCTATTTGTGCTCTGCACAATCTGCACTCAGATCCCGTGCACAAGGCAACAATCATCCCGCGTGGCCGCGCGCTTGGCATGGTTATGCGGCTGCCAGAAGGAGATCGTATTTCAACCTCACGGGCTAAGATTGAGGCGGATCTGACTGTGTTCATGGGAGGACGCGTGGCAGAGGAATTAGTCTTTGGTGCAGAGCGTGTGACAAATGGCGCCATGGCTGACATCAAAGCTGCAACTGATTTCGCGCGCCGTATGGTCTGCGAGTGGGGTATGAGTGAAAAGTTGGGACCGCTTGCCTATGCGGAGGCTGATGAAGAAGTCTTCCTAGGTCACTCCATCACACGGCATAAAAATATCTCTGACGAAACAGCACGTAAGGTGGACGAGGAGATACGTCGTATCGTAGAGGAAGCGTACGGCCGTGCTCATGGCATTCTGAGTCATTTTCGCCATGAGCTTGAAACCCTTGCGAGGGGATTACTAGAGTACGAAACTCTCTCTGGAGAGGAAATACGCCTACTCTTAGCGGGAGAGCCCGTGGAACGAGAGAACGTTAGTGATGTTGCTCGCGAAAAAAGCCCACGCGCCTCTGTACCAAGCACAGGGTAAAGCTCTGCTCGGGGAGTGAGGCTGAGAATGAGAAAAGACGCGAGAGCGCCCCGTCTCTTATCTGACCTCCTGACCCCTCCCTCCCTATGAATCCAGAAAACTCCGCAACTTGCGCGAACGACTCGGGTGTTTAAGCTTGCGTAAAGCTTTGGCCTCAATCTGACGAATGCGTTCGCGCGTCACAGAAAACTGTTGGCCGACTTCTTCTAGGGTATGGTCTGTGTTCATACCGATACCAAACCGCATGCGCAGCACACGTTCCTCGCGGGCCGTAAGACTAGCGAGCACTCTCGTGCATGTTTCTCGCAGGTTAGCATTGATGGCAGCGTCCAAAGGTTGGACGGCGTTTTTATCCTCTATGAAATCACCGAGGTGACTATCTTCCTCATCCCCTATGGGCGTTTCCAGACTAATAGGTTCCTTGGCAATCTTGAGAACCTTACGGACCTTTTCTAGAGGCATTGACAGTTTCTGCGCCAGTTCTTCTGGCGTTGGCTCTCGGCCTATTTCATGTAACATCTGACGAGACGTCCGCACAAGCTTATTGATCGTTTCAATCATGTGCACAGGAATACGGATAGTCCTTGCCTGATCAGCAATGGAACGGGTGATGGCTTGTCTAATCCACCAGGTCGCATAGGTTGAGAACTTGTAGCCACGACGATATTCGAATTTGTCAACTGCTTTCATCAAACCTATGTTGCCTTCCTGAATCAGATCCAAGAACTGCAGACCGCGGTTCGTGTATTTTTTCGCAATAGATATGACGAGGCGCAGATTGGCCTCGATCATTTCTTTCTTAGCCTTAGACGCCTCGCGCTCGCCCTTTTGGACGGTCGAGACAATACGTCGAAATTCGCTGATCGGCAAGCCTGTTTCGGCCGCAATTCCAACGATTCCAGCCCGGATCTGTTGCACCTCGCTGCTATGACACGTAGCCAGTTCTTTCCAGCCCTTGCTGGAGCGGACGGAAACTGTGTCTAGCCAATGGGGAGCGAGCTCGCGACCGCAATAAGCTTCCAGAAATTCCTCGCGTTGGATGCGGACACTTTCCGCCAGGCGTAACAGCCGACCTTCCAGGCGAATCAGACGCTGCGACAGACTATTAAGCTGCTCAACCAAATGTTCAATACGGGCGTTGCTGAAATGAACGCCATCCATGAGCTTGAGCACATCCTGACGGGTACGCTCGTACTTGCGTTCTATAGCCGTCGGAACCTGTTCACCCCTCTGCAGGAGAGACAGCCTTTGCTGCTGGACTTTCTTGAGTTTATCATAAGCAGTGGAGATTTTTTCGAAGGTTTCGATAATCTTTGGCATCAGTTGCTGTTCCATAGCGGCGAGGGAAATGCCACCCTCTTCCACTTCATCCGCCTCCTCGGACTCTACGCTTGAGTCTTCTTCCCTCGTGACCTCCTGTTCCTCCTCGGCAACCGCAAGACTCCTTGTGAGGATGGAAGTGGACGGGAGGACATCGGGGATGTCCCCCGTTTGCTGCGGTAGCGCAGTGACTGGGAGGACATCGGGGATGTCCCCCGTTTGCTGCGGTAGCGCAGTGACTTCTGCTCCTGTTGCAGGTACATGAACAGGCCGTACATCCTGTTCTAAGAATGATGTTCCATAAGTAGCGTCTAAATCTATAATTTCTCGTAATAAAATTTTATTTGCCAGCAAAGAATCATGCCACTCGACAAGCGCACGAAAGGTGAAAGGGCTCTCGCATAAGCCGCTGATGATCATCTCACGACCGGCCTCGATGCGTTTAGCAATGGCAATCTCGCCTTCCCTGGATAGTAGTTCTACGGATCCCATTTCCCGTAGGTACATACGCACCGGGTCATCCGTGCGGCTGATATCATCTTCTTCGACATTGCCGGTACTATGTTCCGAGTCCTCGAAGTTTTCTTCTGCTTCTTCAACAATGTGAACGCCCAACTCGGAAAGCATAGCCATGGTATCCTCGATCTGTTCGGAGGACACGTCACCGGGCGGCAGCGCTTGATTCAGCTCGTCATAAGTGACATACCCGCGGTCCCGTCCCCACGAGACCACCCTTTTAACGGCAGCGTTCATAGAATCGAGGAGAGGGCTATCGATCGACTCGTCCTGTGCCTCAGACTGTACCTCGGACGTCTCTGTCGAGGCTGAAGGTTTAGTTACCATGAGTTGCCTCACAACTACTCAAGCTGGCCGACCATTGCCTGGTGTACGAGCAACTTCCATCAGAGATGGGGAACGGCCAGAAGAAATGCCTGAAACTTTCTTGCGGCAAAAACCCGGACTCTCCGCCCGGGAGAATCCTCATCTGCCAGTATCAGGCAGCAACCTCTGGATGTTTCCAGCAACGGGCTTGCAGGCGGCCATTGTGGCGCAGATCATTCGAAAAAGCACCTTCTCTCTGCAGAAGACGCGTTTCCTGAAACAAACTCGGGATTTTAGGCCAGCAACGACCACATGTCAAAATAATACATTTCAAAATACATTTTTCTTCACAAGAAAGCACACGAGAAATGCTCCCTAGGGACTGTGTAAAATATGTCAAGAGCTGAGAAGAGATTGGTTTATCCTGATGCCAGAGGACGTCCTCACTCACATAGGATGGACATGTTCCACCAATCCTCATGCAAGGCATCCATTGCAGGTTCAAAAATATATTACAGATATTACGGACATCTGAGAGTATCTCTGATAGAGAGAATTGAATTTTTAGGAGCAGTGTTGTGCGCCACACATCCACTATGCAGTCGGTCGTTTTTGATCTGGATGGTACGTTGATTGATAGTGCTCATGACGTGACACAAGCGGTTAATAGGATGCTCTCTGAGCAGTCCTCTCCTCCTCTATCTGTCGAAATTGTCCGACCGATGATCGGGGATGGTGTCCCTATGTTAATGGAGAGGGTCTTGCAAGCAGCTGGTGTGATTTTTCCAGACAAGGGTATGCTTGCACACTGTGCCGCTCGCTATGAGCATTTTTACGCTCTCCATCCTGCTGAGCACACTGTTGTTTATGATGGGGTATATGAAGTCTTAGCGGCGCTGCAAGCTAAAGGGTATCTACTGGGTCTCTGCACGAATAAACCACATGCCCTTACCCATCTTGTCCTCAAATCTCTGGACATGGCCTCTTACTTCACAGCTGTTTTAGGGAGCGGAAATATAAATTTTCGTAAACCAGATGCTCGTCCTTTGTGGACTGTGATGGAGCGGATGGGAGTTACACGTGATAAGTGTATTTACGTTGGGGATAGTGAGGTCGATATCGCCACTGCCCGCAATGCAGGGGTGCCGCTAGTGTTGGTGGGCTATGGGTATGCCCGGATTCCAGTCGTAGAATTGGAATCGGACGCGAGAGTAGATTCTTTTCGCGATTTGCCAGCAGCATTAGCGGGACTAAGCTGTCGGGCTACTATAATATAGCTATACCCCACGGTCGTGTTCTCCCCTTCGCAATCCCGTTCTTGCGCTAGTAATTCTAGGAATATTCGTGATTCTAGGAAATTATGCAATTATTGGATCTCCTGTTCACTACAAGAGCCATGTCCTGGTGGCGTGGAGTGGCGGCGCTGCGTTGGCAGCGATGGCTGCGGCCAGCCAGGGAGGGGGCACGCGGCATGAAGATAAGTTGGAATGCAGTGTTCCGCATATGTATGGCGGATCGGAAAGAAGTGCGGTGGCGGTGTCGGCTTCACAAGCGCTTTGGTCTGCTCTGGTCGGAAACACCGGCAGGTCTCGTGCCCATCGAATGCGTAGAAATTGTCATGCTAACCCGCTGTGTCGCATGTATCCATCGATGCGATGCATTGCAATACGATACGATACATTCTGCCGCATGAGCCTATGGAGCGGGTCTTTGCATGGTGTCCTGTGGCAACCGCTCCCGAATACGGTCGTATCGTATCAGCCGGCGACTCACCAGCCTTTGCCATGGCTCTAAGAGAGAACGATTCACGGCAGATGGTTGGTAACCGTGCGGCGCCAAGCCGTCAACTGGGCAGACTCCGCTTACGAACACCTGCTGCACATCCTGCAAGAGACAGCGAGCCTTTGACCGTGCCCGGACCGTGCCCGCAACACACCTCTAAACAAACCACCGGGTAAACAAACCACCGGGGGCTTAATCAGATTCCACTGCTAGATTTTTTAGAAATTTTCGAATTTCAATCACTTTATTAGTATAATATCTTATTTTAGAATTTTTGATTCTATACTTTTGTTTCTAACACGTGTCACATTTACTGCAATTCAGAAATTATGAATATACTAATTGTATTAATGCATGGAATCATTGCAATCTCTGATTTTTCTATTTCATATTTGTCCCGCTGCAATTCTGATGGAGCGGAACTAAAGCTATGCGTCTGATCATCAATGATAAGGAGCAGACATTCGCCGGGCCAGTGACCGTCGCAGTGCTGCTGTCGAGCCTTGGATTTGATCCAAGCAAGGTAGCTGTGGAACGGAATCTGGTCATTGTACCGCGTTCTACCTATGCGGAGACCTTGTTAGCTGAAGGAGATAGACTAGAGATTGTCCATCTTATTGGAGGCGGATCTTCTGAAAAAAAACAAAAAATAGTAGTAGATAATAAAGATGATTTTCTTGAAGTTGCTGGTCGTCGTTTTAGATCACGTCTTTTGGTTGGAACAGGTAAATACAGAGATTTTACAGAAACGGCTCGCGCCATTGCTGCGTCCGGGGCTGAGATCGTCACCGTCGCGGTACGAAGGGTCAACCTGTCCGATACGTCTCGGCCTATGCTGGTCGATCATGTCGATCCCAGACGCTATACTTATCTACCAAACACGGCCGGTTGCTTCACCGCCGAGGAAGCCGTACGCACTCTTCGTCTAGCACGTGAAATTGGAAATTGGGATTTAGTAAAACTAGAAGTATTAGGTGACAATAAAACCCTTTATCCAGACATGATAGAGACCTTGCGTGCGGCTGAACAGCTGGTCGTCGATGGTTTTAAAGTCATGGTCTACTGCAATGACGACGTGATCTGCGCCCGCCGGCTTGAAGATATGGGATGTGTCGCCATCATGCCACTCGCGGCCCCTATTGGTTCTGGTCTTGGGATTCGCAATCGGATAAATATCCGTTTAATAGTAGAACAAATACACACACCAGTTATAGTAGATGCCGGGGTTGGAACCGCATCAGATGCCACTGTGGCTATGGAGCTCGGTTGTGATGGGGTGCTCATGAACTCAGCCATTGCCGAGGCGAAGGATTCAGTGCGTATGGCACAGGCGATGAAACAAGCTGTTTATGCGGGACGACTTGCTTATCTTGCTGGCCGCATGCCACGCAAACTGTATGCGGATCCCTCTTCACCATTAGCCGGCCTTATCCAAGATTCCGCTTTGGAGGACATTCATGGGCTATACGTTTGATAAGACCCTCTATGGGACAACATTTGGCGATGCCATTTTCCACGTGACTGCTTCTCTGAAAGAGAGAGGGTTCGGCATTCTGACCACAATTGATGTTCAGAAAGCCATGAAGGAGAAGATAGACAAGGAGATGCATCCCTATACGATTCTGGGAGCATGCAGCCCACGGCATGCGTTCCAGGCACTGTCACTAGAAAACAAGATAGGGAGCATGATGCCATGCAACGTAGTCGTCCAGGAAAAATCGCGTGGCCAGGTGGAAGTTTCTGCTGTTGATCCTGTTGCCTCTATGAATGCTATCCAGAATCCGCAGCTCAGCGATTTAGCCGTGGAGGTACAATGGCTCCTTAGGGAGGTGATAAACGAATTGTGAGGAACGAGAGGGCGGGGGGATTTCTTTGCTCTTCCTACAGCCCGCGGTGCTCTTGTTGCCCTATTGCCGGTTTTCCTTGACAGCAAACAGCGTGCTTCGTATCGTGTGGGGGTGTTTGGCCATCATTATAAGCGCATAATAAGCGCATAATATAAGCATAAGCAGATGAGTAGAAGAGACGCAAGAGACGCAGAAGACACGCCATCCCCTCAGGAACTGTCTGATTTTTCTATCAGGCTACAGAAGGCAAGGGGTACGGCTTTAGAAAAGGCAAAAGTGGGAGAGTCCGACAGGCTAGGATTGGCATTGCGGGTTGGTTTGGAGTTCATTGCGGCAATCGTTGTCGGTGGTGGTCTGGGCTGGTCTTTAGATAGCATTCTTCAAACACAACCATTGTTTATGGTGGTGTTTCTTGTGCTGGGCGGCGTCGCAGGGACGCTCAATGTTTATCGCATCTCACAGGGACTAGACGAATCTATTGGCCTCGGCCAGGCGAAACGCCGCAAGGAAGAGAGCCCTCAGGGCTGGCGTATGTGAGCGAGGCGATGTGTGGTAAGCCCTGTCCATCAGTTTGAGATTCTGCCGCTGATTCCTATCAGGTTCGGCGGGGTGGATATTTCTTTTTCCAATTCTGCCCTGTTTATGCTTGTGGCCGTTCTTGCCATTTATCTCTTCCTTGCCAGGGGAATGCGTGAGCGCAGTTTGGTCCCTGGGAGATTTCAATCTTTAGTTGAAATGATTTATGGGTTCGTCGCGAATATGATTCGTGACAATGTCGGCAAAGAAGGTGAGGAGTATTTTCCATTTATATTCACTCTTTTCACGTTTGTGTTAGTAGGTAACTTACTGGGTATGTTGCCATATAGTTTCGCTTATACAAGTCACATAATCGTAACCGGCGCCTTGGGTATCACAGTCTTCGCTGGCGTGACGGTGATCGGATTTATGCGTCATGGCTTGCATTTCTTGCGTCTGTTCTTCCCACAGGGGGCTCCATGGGCAACGGCGCCGATTCTGATTCCCATTGAGCTCATCTCATACCTCTCAAGACCGTTCAGCCTATCAGTACGGCTTTTTGCTAATGTGACTGTGGGCCACATTATGCTGAAGGTGCTAGCGGGTTTTGTTGTCTCCTTGGGCCTTCTGCTAGGCGTTGTCCCACTTGCTGCGACAGTGGGTGTCACTGTTCTTGAATTTGGCATCGCCTTTCTACAAGCTTACGTTTTCGCAATTCTGTCCTGTATCTATTTAAACGACGCCATTCACATGCACTGAAACGGGTGTCTTCAGGGACTACAGGGATTACAGGTGTTATTGTATGTATTATTGAAGGTTATTGAATGTCTTGAAGGGCAGGTGTGGGTGAAAGGAAAGGAACTCGCTATGGATCCTGCAGCAGCAAAAATGATCGGCGCAGGTTTAGCCGCTATTGGCATGATCGGGTCCGGCATCGGGGTCGGGAATATTTGGTCCAACTTGATTTCTACTGTTGGACGTAATCCATCGGCAAAAGACAATGTTGAGCTTTATGGATGGATAGGATTCGCTGTGACCGAAGCGATTGCCCTCTTCGCCCTCGTCGTTGCTCTGATTTTGCTCTTTGCCGCATGATACGGTGTACGGTTACGGTCAGTAGCGTGCACGCCACTGGTGCAAAATGGGATGGGAAAAAGGAGTTGCGATGTTACCACAATTTGATACGACATTTTTCCCATCCCAGCTCTTCTGGCTGATCATTTTTTTTGGGATGCTTTACATCCTGATGGCTCGCTTTGCCTTGCCACGCATTACGGATGTACTATCCGAGCGGCAACGACGCATCGAGGATGACCTTGATAGAGCGGCCCAGCTGAAGGCCCAGACGGAAGAGACCATCCGTGGTTATGAGCAGGCGTTGGCAGACGCACGATCACAGGCTCGTGCCATTCTACAACACAGTCAGGAAGAGATCACCCACCTCGTGCAAAGCCGTCACCGGGAAGTGACAGAGCAATTGGCCGCAGAAGTGAAGGCTGGAGAGGAGAGCATTGCGGCCGCAAAGCAGGTTGTCCTGGAGAAAGTTCCGGAGATAGCAGCGGAAGTAGCAGAAGCGACGGTCAACCGTCTCGTTGGCCTGACCATGGAGACGTCTTATTATCGCACTAAAATAGCGGATTTTCTCAAGGAAAACTCGCAATGATGGTTTATACCACACCGGATTTCTGGGTTGCAATTTCTTTCTTTATTGTAGTCGGAATGAGTTATAAACGTGTAGTAAAATTTTTTCTGAACATACTTGATTCACGAGCAGAGACTATACGAAATAAACTTGACACAGCGCGTCTCCTGCGAGAAGAAGCACAGCAGATTTTTGCGGAATACCAGCGTAAACAGCGTGACATGATAAGGGATGCAGAGGAGATCATATCCCATGCCTGTGCCGAGGCTGAACGTCAGAAAACGGAGGCTCTCTCTGAACTAGAACGAGTCACGCAGGGCCGTACCACCCAGGCATTGAGTCGCATCGCACAGGCTGAAACCCAGGCCATCGAGGAAGTACGGAGTCTCATTGTGAATATTGTAATAGGTGCAACTAGGCGGGTTCTTGCTGAGAACATGGACAGAGAGCGAGGCGGAGCCTTCATCGATAAGACTATCCAGGAATTACCACTCCGTTTAGGAAATGGCTGATTTTCTCTCTCATCGTTCCCAATCCCAACGGCAATCAGGAGGGTGCCTGCCTTGCTTGGGTGGATCGTTATACTATTTTCTTTTATTATTTTCACAATTTTTAATTTAACAGATGTTGTTGCATCTACTGATCGGTCTTGGAAAATTTGGGAAACTCTTGCACAAATAGAATCTTCCCTGAACAGGGTCGGAACGATGCGGGCGCGTTTTCTACAGGTTTCTCGCAGCACTGGTATGCATGTGAGCAAAGGCACCATATTCCTCTCGCAACCGGGTAGGATGCGTCTTGAATATGATTCGCCATCTCATGTTATGATTGTTTCCAATGGTTGGCATCTCATCTATCACGACGCAGACCTGGAACAGACTTCCTACATCAGATTGGATGCCACGCCGGCAGGTGTGATGTTGCAGACTCCCGTCCACCTGAAGGACGATGTCACAGTCACTGATACACGGCGCATGCCTGGTACCGTTGAAGCGAGTCTGATCTTGACCAAAGATTCATCTGCAGGTGAGTTGACTCTCTTGTTTGGAGAACGGCCTTTCACACTAAAAAAGTGGATTATTAAAGATATGCAAGGAAAAATGATAACAGTTTTTCTCTATGCTGTTAAAACGGGCATTTTTATTGATCCTGATTTGTTCAAATTTCAAAGCTTCGCCCCAGACAAGCTCGACCGCTCTATGGCATGCGGATTGGCACTCAGAAGAAAGGATGATTGGGAGATGATTGGGATGGGAGTCTCAGCTTGAGTCATAGCTGGCATAGTGGCATAGCCTGGCTGGTGAGGATTTGCATCATACCATACCGTCTTTCCTGTCCTGCTTTCCTGCACTAGGAGGATAGGAGGAGGAGAGTCGTTTCCTCCTGAGGAAATGTCCTATGGTATTCTGCTCACAGGCTCCAATCCAATATTCATCATTCATCATTCCTCCTTGAGAGGCAGATAGCAGGGCCTTGAACAGAGAGCACACGGTCTGTTCTGTGATAAGACTATGTTAGGGAAAAAGGAAAACTCCTACCGGTTGTCTACCTGTCATAGGAAGCCAGGACGGCACATGGAACATCTAATGTTGACAGACCATTGAGGAATGAGAGCTCAATGATGCAAGCAGCAGCGGCAACATCTGCACCAACAACTCTTAATAACTTTATTGCCGCACGCATTGTACTTCCAGTTGCTATAATGTCATCTAACACAACGACTCTTGTCTTTGGTTTGATGATGTTTGCCTGGATTTCGAGCACATCCGATCCATATTCGAGAGCATACTCGCACCTGCTGGCGGGTCCAGGGAGTTTTCCCTGTTTACGGATCATGACAAAACCACACCCCAGCTTCAGGGCCAGGGATGCGGCGACTGGAAAACCACGCGACTCTATCCCAGCCAGCACATCTGGCTGATAGGCTCTGACGGCTTCTGCCAAACGCTTCATCGTGACCTGCCAGGCGTCAGGATGAGCAAAAAGCGTTGAAACATCGTAGAAATAGATTCCCGGTTTTGGGAAATCTGGAACCCCGCGAATGTGATTCTTGAGATTAATGTGATTCTTGAGTTTCATGGGACCTTGAGTTTCAAAGGGCCTGCTGTCAAAACACAGGCGCCCCATATGGGACCTGGCGCCCCTCGCGCTAAGTGCTAACGGCTATTGGTCTTCCACAAGACTGCAAAAGCCGCCACCCCACGTCTCGTCTGTTTCGCACCGCTCACCCAAAAGCTCTCCTGACGGCCAGGATGTGACATGTTGTGATCCTTGTCAACCCTCAGAGGGGGGTCTGTGGGTTCTTAGAGACGGTCTGCAACGCCCTAGGATAATATGATTTAGGCGGTTTTTCTCTTCACAAACGCACGGGAAAAGTGAGGTGACACGAGCCTGCCATGAGGCTGCAAGTGTAGCCAAAGGACAAGCCGATGAGGGAGCAGTCCCGCTAGGGGGAGGGGTTACTCTTTGCAAGTGTCAACAGACACCCCCTGCGCAATTCCAGAATCCTGTCCGCGCCGCGCGATAACTCAACATTGTGAGTTGCGATCAAAGCAGCGAGCCTTTCTTCCCGTGCCAGCCGCAGTAATTCCGCGAAGACCTGTCCCGATGTTTCCGAGTCGAGATTCCCTGTCGGTTCATCTGCGAGCAACACCCGTGGCTTGTTTGCTAAAGCGCGGGCAATAGCAACGCGCTGCTGCTCACCGCCTGAGAGCTGACTGGGCCAGTATTCAGCCCGGCAACCCAGTCTCATCCGATCGAGCAAATGTTGCGCCCGCTCGACAGCCATTCTGTGGGGCACGCGAGCAATCATCTGCGGCACTACAACATTTTCCAGAGCAGAAAATTCAGGGAACAGATGGTGGTACTGATAAACAAAACCAAGAAAGTCACGCCGTAAAACCGTTCTGCGGTTATCTGGCAGCTGATCTGCTTGGTAGCCGGCAACGAAAACAAAACCAGAATTAGCATTCTCTAAAAGACCTGCTATCTGTAGAAGAGTAGATTTACCAGCGCCAGAAGGCCCCACCAAGGCTATAATCTCGCCTGGCCACAAGACGAGAGAGACTCCATTGAGGACTACCAGGACTCCTTTTCCCTGACGAAAGTGCCGTTGCACATCTTTAAGTATTAAGACCGCCTCTTCCATATTATATACCATTGGCTGTGTCAGCAATAGCGCAGGGCTGCAACAGGATCGGAACAGGAAGCCCGCCAGGCGGGATAGATCGTGGCGCTGAATGACAACCCCAGTGCCATCAGTACCACTGAGAGGACATCGTCTGGGGCGACCTGAGCCGGTAGGTGGGAGAGAAAATAAATCTCAGCTGCAAATAACTCCTTTCCAGTTAAAATTTGGAGAAACTGACGAATATTTTCAATTTTTAATGAAAATAATAATCCAACAATAAATCCTATAAATGTCCCTATAACGCCTATACTGGCGCCACTCAGAAGGAAGATACGCAGAATCATGCTACGGCTGGCCCCCATGGTACGTAGAATGGCGATATCTCGGCTCTTATCTTTCACCAGCATGATCAGACCAGAGATGATATTGAAGGCTGCGACCAAGACGATCAATGTGAGAATTAGGAACATCACGTTCCGTTCGACCTGAATAGCGTTAAAAAAACTCTCATTAACATTCTGCCAGTTGTAAAGTCGGAGGGAAGGGTCAGCTGCTCGATGGGCTATCTCTGCGCTCGCTTCCCATGCCTGGTCGGGGTTCTTCAGCATGATCTCTAGGTGGCTAACAGTGCCCGTAGGGAGATCAAAGTATAGCCGTGCTGTCTCGATCGGCATGTAGATAAACGCACTATCATACTCGTACATCCCAACACTGAAGATCGCAACAATACGAAACACCCGCAACCGGGGTATTGTGCCAAAAGCAGTGATGTTGCCTCTCGCGTTTATCAGCGTGACAGAGTCTCCCACGTGTACCCCCAGCTTATGAGCCATGCGTGTGCCGATCATCACTACGCCATGATGATCTATAAAATTGTCTATAGATCCAAATTTTATATTATTAGTAAGTTGTATGAGAGAGGAGAGGTCAGAGGGGAACAGACCGCGAACGACCGCACCTGTTGCATTGCTGACGCTTGTTGCCATCACTTGACCAGAGATTGTTGGGACCACCCGCGACACCCTTGGTAGGGCACGTACCATTGCCGCCAGCGAATCGAAGTCGCTTAACTGTTCCATGGGACCATGAAGACTCACATGACCGTTGAGCCCGAGAATACGGGAGAGCAATTCTTGACGGAAACCGTTCATCACTGCCATGACGATGATCAACGTTGCCACACCTAGGCCAATGCCCAGCAGAGAAAAACAAACAATGACTGAGATAAAACCATCGCTCCGCCGGGTGCGCAAATAGCGCGAGGCAATCATGCGTTCTAAGGGCAAAAACACTTTTCTCTTCTGCCGTGAGCCGTAAAAAATTTTAGAAAGTTCTGCTAATCTTTCGCACGCAGACGCTCCAGAAGGGCCTCAGGTGACAATTCCTCCCGAGCACCTGTGGCACGATTCTTCAATTCTATCACGCCTCGTGCCAAGCTTTTTGGCCCGACGATGACCTGCCACGGCAGGCCAATCAGGTCCATATCGGCGAACTTCGTGCCAACCCGTTCATGGCGATCATCATAAAGGACTTCCACCCGTGCCCGACACAACATCTCGTAAAGAGCATCACAACCTGCATCTATAGCCGTGTCGCCGCCTTTCAGATTAATCAGTCCAACTCTGAACGGTGCCACAGCGGCTGGCCAGATGATACCAGCCTCGTCATGAGAGGCTTCAATGATCGCCGCAACCAAGCGGGAGATGCCTATGCCGTAGGAACCCATTTCTACTGGGACAAGTTCTCCATCAGGCCCAACCACCATTGCTCTCATAGGATCTGAATATTTCCGACCAAAATAGAAGATATGTCCGACTTCAATACCACGGGCAGCTATTAAGTCATTCCCCAGAGATTTTACAATATTAGAGTGCGGATCGTGTTTCTCATCCGTTGCAGAATATAAACTAATCCAATTATCTACTATAGATTGTAAATTTGAAGAATAATCGATGTTTGATTGAATATTTTTCTCCAGAAGAGCGCGGTGAAAAAACACACTACTCTCGCCTGTTGCCGCCAGAATAATGAATTCGTGACTCAGATCACCACCCATAGGACCAGCGTCAGCGCGCATGGGAACAGCCCGCAAGCCCATGCGGGAAAAAGTTCTAAGATAAGCGACGAACATACGGTTATAGGCACGTCGTGCACCCGCGTAGTCCAGATCAAATGAATAGTTGTCTTTCATAAGAAACTCTCGTCCACGCATCACACCAAAACGGGGGCGCACTTCGTCCCGAAATTTCCAGTGAATCTGGTACAACATTCTTGGTAGGTCACGATAGCTCTTGACATTCTGTCGGAAAATGTTCGTAACAGATTCTTCGTGAGTCGGGCTATATAGCATAGCACGCCCGTGTCTGTCTGTGAGACGCAGCATTTCCTTGCCATAGTCTTCGTAGCGACCAGACTCGCGCCACAGGTCAGCAGACTGAACGGTTGGCATTAAGATCTCCTGGGCACCAGCAGCATTTTGCTCCTCGCGTACGATCCACTCGACGCGACGGAGCACCCTTAACCCAAGCGGCAGCCAGTTGTAAATGCCGGCGGCGTGCTGGCGGATCATGCCAGCACGCAGCATCAGACGGTGGGAAACGACCTGGGCTTCAGCCGGATCCTCTTTCAGCGTCGGGAGAAGATAGGTAGACAGGCGCATAGAAACCTCTAGTCCGGTCGACAGGGACGCCCAAGCCACAAAGGGATACATGGCGGAAGTGTAAGAGCGACCTCTGATCGAACATATCATATGATACGCCTTCTAGACAATTCTGTGAGATCTCTCACCACAAAAGCCAAGCTACACAATCCCGAGCATGTCAAGGAAAGCGCGCCTGGGCGCCACAAAGGAAGAGAATTTTCTGGGAAGGGCGTTTTAGGCAGGCGTTTTGGGCAATAGCCGGTAGCCAGGAGTTGCAGCGTTGCTAACAGAAGAAAATGACTCCCTCGCGTGAGACGAACGGACGGACACTCTTCGCATTCAATGTCATGTCCTCTCTCCCTCTCTCCCTCTCTCCCTCTCTACAAGTAGGCGCTCTATTGCCTGTAAGGCAGCTGGTACTGCCTGAGAATCAGGTCCACCCGCTTGGGCAAGGTCTGGGCGTCCCCCACCTCCCTTGCCACCTAGGGCCGCTGCCCCGGCGCGTGCAAGTGCAATGGCGCTAATCTGCCGCGATAAGTCATCTGTGACACCCACCACTATGGATGCCTTACCCTTCATGTCACTGACGAGGACTACGACGCCAGAACCGAGCTGTTGTTTGAGCCGATCAGCCAAACCCTTCATGTCTTTTGCTGGTATTCCTTTTAGGTGTCTAAAAGCCAATGAAATTCCAGCCACATGCCTGACAGCTCTGTCTCTCTCCAGCCCATTGCTGCCCTCCACAAGAGCGAGCTTGCAACGCAGAATAGCGGACTCACTTTCCAAGCGACGCCGCTCTGCCACGAGGGTAGCGACACGAATAGGGGCATCTAAAGGAGTAGACTTCAGAACGTTTGCTACCTTTGAAAGTAGTGCAAACTGTTCGGCAACATAGGATTCAGCCACCGCACCGGCCACTGCATCAATACGACGGACACCCGCTGCTACAGCACTTTCTCCCAAAATGTGGAAAAAACCAATATCGCCTGTCCGGCAAACGTGGACCCCACCGCACAGTTCTGCAGAAAAAGCTACAGGTCCACCCATTGTCACAACCCGTACCTCAGCACCGTACTTCTCACCAAATAAAGCCGTTGCACCACACTGAATAGCGCTTTCTGAATCCATGAGACGCGTGCTGACCCTTCCATTAGCCCGAATCTGTTGATTGACCATAGATTCAATGGCGCGCAGCTCCTGGGCACTAATGGCTTTCGGGTAGCTGACATCCAAGCGGAGACGCTCTGGCCCAACCAGGGAGCCCTTCTGAAGAACATGTCGACCTAAGATTCTGTGCAAGGCTGCGTGTAGCAGATGAGTAGCCGAGTGATTCACCCGCAACGCCACCCGGCGCGCCTTGTCGACAGAAAAATGCGCCGTATCGCCGATCGCAATCCCGCCACTCTCAATTTTACCAATATGAACATAAAGGGATTCTATCTTTTTCAGAGTATTTAATACATTTATAATTCCTTTTCCAGGTATTGTAATCCACCCAGTATCGCCCAACTGGCCGCCAGATTCACCATAAAACGGTGTCCTATTAGACAGTAACATAACCGTCGTTCCCGCGGCTGCTTGCTGCACTGGCCGGCCATCCACAATCAGTGCCGTCAGAGACGCTTCTGCCTCGTCGTGATCATAGCCTATAAATTCCGTAATACCGATTCGGCCCTTCAGTTCCAACCAGAAAGATTCTGCTGCCGCTTGACCAGACCCAGTCCACGCTTGACGTGCCTCAGCCTGCTGGTGTGCCATGGCAGAGTCAAAACCTGCGATGTCTACGGTGATAGCACGGTGACGCAGGACCTCCTGAGTCAGGTCGAGAGGAAATCCATAGGTATCATACAATGTGAAAGCAATCTCTCCGGAGAGTACACCCCCTTTAGGAAGGCTAGCGCTCCGTTCATCCAGTAGCTTCAGGCCTCTTTCAAGGGTCTGATGAAAGCGTTCTTCTTCAATCCTCAATGTTTCAGTAATGAGAGTCTCAGCATAAGACAACTCTGGATATACCATACCCATATTTTTTACTAGTAAAGAAACTAATGCCCACAGCAGCGGAGTGTGCACGCCCATCATATAAGCGTGGCGTATAGCACGTCGCAGTATGCGACGTAAAACGTATCCCCGCCCCTCATTAGAGGGCAGCACCCCATCGGCAATGAGAAAACTGCTGCTTCGCAGATGATCTGCGATGACTCGGTGTGCGATACGGTACGGCCCGTCCGGATCAGTCCTGGTGATATGCGCCGTCGCTTCAATCAGGGTTCGGAGAAGATCTGTCTCATAAGTGTCATGCTGGCCTTGTAGCACAGCAGCTATACGTTCCAGACCCATTCCAGTATCAATAGAAGGTTGTGGTAATGGTACACGTTTTCCGTTATTATATTGCTCAAACTGCATGAAAACGATGTTCCAGACTTCGACAAAGCGATTGCCGGGCTCTTGTGTACTCCCTGGCGGCCCGCCAGGAAGGCTAGGACCATGATCGTAGAAGATCTCTGAACACGGCCCACATGGTCCTGTCTCACCCATCTGCCAGAAATTATCTGTCGTTGGAATGCGGAGGATCCTGTGCTCAGAGAGACCAGAGATTTGACGCCACAATACTGCTGATTCCTCATCAGATTCATGAACTGTCACCAACAAGCGTTCCGCAGGCACAGCTAGTTCCTGAGTCATTAATCCCCAAGCCAGCTCAATAGCGGTGTCCTTAAAATAATCGCCGAACGAAAAATTGCCTAACATCTCGAAAAAGGTATGATGGCGAGTGGTATACCCAACGTTATCGAGATCATTGTGTTTTCCGCCAGCACGGACACACTTTTGTGCGGTTGTGGCGCGTTTGTACGAACGATCCTCTTTCCCTGTGAAAATATTCTTGAACTGGACCATCCCCGCATTAGTAAACAGAATGGTTGGATCATTCTTCTGAACAAGAGGACTGGATGCGACGACCTCATGCCCATGTCCTTTGAAGTAGCTCAGAAAGGTAGTACGAATGTCATTCATGGTGGTCATAGCCGTTCTCAATTCTCGTAGGGCTCAAGGAATGAACACAAAGCGAGTTCATGGAACGAAACCTCTCGCGACACTGCTCTCTGCATATTAGCAGGGCCTGATTGAACGCTTTGACCATGGTCAGGGGGCACCTCGCGGTGCAACGCTCATCCTGCATCCTGGTCCAGGGGACTCCTCACACTTTTACACCTTTCTCCCCAAGCGAGCACGTATGCTGCCCGTTCTGATATGCAACACTGCGGCCCCAGACGCGCCTGAGGAACGTGCCATGTAGCATGTAGTACCGCACCTACCGCACCGTCTACGTCGGTCTCATGGGTCCTCATCAGAAAGATAACCGAATAGAAGATAACCTAATGAAAATCATTTCGTGCGAAACATATCGTGACAAGACTTACATGTCTTACTGAGATTTTTAATAGAAGAATCAATATATTTTCCCTTTTTTTTAGAAGAAACTTCTAGAAGTTCTTTGGCAGCGCTACTCATAGAATCAAGTCCAACCTTAAATTTGTTCCATTCGCTCCAGACCTCTGGCCTGGTTGTCTGTTTTACTGTTGCGCCCTCTGTCTTAGCCTTGAAGGCTGTGTCGGAGAGTTCTGTCATGAAGAGAATAGCCTCAGCACTCTGGGCCACAGCTTTATCGTCCAGCGCACATTCTTTCTTCAGAACACAACCAAGCCCCTTCATCAAGGCACCAATCGTTGCCATGACTTTCTGGCGATACAGGACATTGGCATCTTCCTGAGATTCCTCCAATGCCCGTACTTGTGAATCGCTCTCTGAGGCCTGTACTTGTACTCCTACTACACAGCCAGCCGCTATAATTGCTGCGACCATTGGCAGAATCGCATCAATGCGTTTCATTATAGATCTTCTCCACACTCGTTAACCGTTAAAAAGGATACAATGGACGAAGGAGTCAGCTGAAGAGACTGCCTGCAGATTCTCCCAACTCTCCCTCGCCATGCTATCGTTAAGCATGTGAGTATTGGGAAATGAGCACTAGACTAGAATGGAGCTAGAATGGAGAGCCAAACACTGGACAGCCAAAGACAGCATACATGCCAAACATCATGCCATATGACGCGACCGCTCATGCTGCTGGCTGGAAAGACGTCACATGCGACACACCCACATGGTATCCTATCCTAGCCTAGGATGGAGGGATCCTCTAGTCAGAAGCGTCAACCATAACCAAGAGTGGGAGAAAACGACGGGGCTTTTCAAAATAATGTGTCATTATGAGGGGGGTTGCCCCATTCGGATACCCCCGGATCAATGTGTATAATGTGTCATTTGAGCCGGAAGGCGCAGCCTACTTGGGAGAGTCTCTTGAAGAGGAGCCAGAGGCCCTTCCCCGTAGACAAGCCGAGACAGAATTGTTACCCTGCCACTGGGAGGCTGGCGCTGGACGATTCCCTCGCCAACCCGGTCAGGTCCGGAAGGAAACAGCCGTAACGAGTCTCGAGTCGGGTCGGTCGTCAGGCCTCCTCTCACATCACAAGACCTCCGATGCGGGGGGTTAGCAGGCCTTCATCCAGTCGCTCATGGTCCAGACGCCGTACTGCGTACTCGCCCGTAAATATCGCCCTGCCACATTCGCCGCCCTCATCGGGCAGGACGTGTTAGTGCGGACACTGACGAATGCTATACAGTCGGGCCGTCTCGCCAATGCCTATATGCTCAGCGGTGTGCGCGGAGTCGGAAAAACTACAACGGCCCGCATCTTTGCCAGTGCTCTGAACTGTATTGGGACAGACGGGACTGGCGGTCCTACAGTCACCCCCTGTCGCCAGTGTGAACACTGTTGTGCTATTGCTGCCGACAGACACGTTGATGTGCTAGAAATGGACGCTGCCAGCCGTAGTAGTGTCAATGATATTCGGGATGTCATTGAAAGCCTGCGTTATAAGCCAGCCCGTGCCAGGTACAAAGTCTACATCCTCGATGAAGTGCATATGCTCTCTAACCAAGCGTTCACTGCTTTGCTCAAAAGCCTGGAAGAACCGCCTGAACATGTGAAATTTATTTTTGCCACTACTGACATAAATAAAATTCCAAATACAATACTTTCAAGATGTCAACGATTTGATTTACGTCGCGTTGAGATAGAAACACTGATATCTCATTTCTTATACATTGCGGGCGCAGAAGATGTCCGGGTAGAAGGGGAAGCGCTGCGATTAATCGCTTGCGCTGCAGATGGTTCAGTGCGCGATGGGCTGTCCTTGCTAGATCAGGCGATGGTCGGTGCCATCACTAGCCATGATTCTGATTCGGCCGAGTCCAGAATCATTGTGACGGCCTCTGGGGTGCGTAAGATGCTGGGGCTTGCTGACAGAACGCGCATCTTTGATCTCCTGGAGGCCCTTCTGGGAGGCGAGGTAGAGAAAGCGCTGAGTCTTCTGAAGGAACAGCACGAGTCCGGGGCTGATCCGTCCCTCATTCTTCAGGAAATGCTGGCGTTGATTCACTTGCTGACCAAGCTCAAGGTGGTGCCCCATGCCGCTAGGGATTCTGCGATAGCGGCAGCAGAATATGACCGTAGCAGGGCTATGGCCGCAAAGCTGTCCATCGCGGTGCTCACCAGGGCCTGGCAGATGTTACTGAAAGCCCTCGTGGAAGGGCGCACTGCGCCATCGCCACTCCAGGCAGCAGAGATGGCTCTGATTAGACTCGCCTACACCGCTTCTCTGCCAACTCCATTGGAAGTTGTTTCTTCTTTAGAGAAAAACGAGCATGTTGCCTCTCTTAAACCACAGATGTCTCCAGTCGTCTCTTCCACCGCTCCGCATGTCTCCTCTTTAGGAGATAATCCGTGTTCGTTCGCTGAGGTGATCGCATTGTGTCGAGCGAGAGGCGAGACGCAGCTTGCGTTTGACTTACAACACCAGTTTCTGCCAGTGCATTTCGAGCCCTTTTCTATGAGATTGCAACCACTGTACGAGACACCACGCAATCCTGCTCGCAGACTTGAGAAGATTTTACGAGAATGGACTGGACAGCACTGGGTAGTCTACACGGCTCAAGAGGATGAGAGGGCCGCTGCCGTGCCAGTGCCAAGAGAACCGGAAGAACCGGATTCTAGTCTTGTCTCTGGGGTGGCCGCGCATCCGCTTGTCAAGGCTGTCTTGGAAACATTTCCTGGTGCACGTATTCACAACGCCTCCGCCGCTCTCCCGGCAGAGGACTTCCAAGGGACAGATTCTTCGTGTGGGTGTTCTGGACACAGCAACACATGACGAAGCGCTAAAAAGCGCTATAATAATCGAATGATGCACAAGATCCCATGTTCGAAGAAGCAAAAGGCGACCTGCTATGAAAAATCTCGGCCAGCTTATGAAACAGGCACAGCAGATGCAGTCTAAGATGGCGGAGCTGCAGGAACGACTCGCTCAGACAGAAATTAATGGCATTGCTGGAGGGGGCATGGTCCGGGTTGTTCTGGACGGCAAAGGGGACATGCGCAAAGTTACAATTGACAAAAATTTGCTTGATCCCGATGAAATAGAAGTGCTGGAGGATTTGATTGTGGCAGCTTGTGCTGATGCTAAAGGTAAGGTTGAGGCGTACATGCAGGAGGAAATGGCTAAAGTGACCGGCGGGTTAAATCTTCCACAAAACTTCAAAATGCCATTCTGAATCCCTGGAACCTTATCCCTTGCCTGTGGAAAAACGGTCAGCACGATTGGCTGCTTTGGCACTCCACTCGTCCGTCAAGAAGACTCTTGGACAAGACACCGCCCCATGAGCACGGAGCGTTCTAACGCCCAGAAGTCAAGTTGGCACTGACGGGTCCCGACGCAGGACGGTGCAGAGTGGGTCCTCTGTAGCAAGAAAATCGCAGCGCACATTCTCCGGGAAGAACGACTCCAAGAGTCTTATTTTCACCGCCATGGGCAATGGATTGCATGAGCCATGGGGAACGACGACGAGGCGCGCTCCTTCTACTGAAGACTGACGCTGCCTCAAACCCAGACAGACTAGGTTCCTTGTCAGATCACCGCCTATTGCCGAACTCTTGCAAGCTCAGTGTTATGTCACCCAGTCGCGGGTATCCTCTTCTTTGCGATCGTCGTGTAGCACCGCGCTTGCGAGACGCAGACCGACCTCCATGGTTTCCGGCACAACGTCCGTGATGCCAGACTTACGGAGAGCTGTTGCCGAGGCTTCGTCACTCACTCTGGCAAAAATAGGTAGCGCGGCACGAGACGAACGCACGGAGTCGACGATTCTCAGTGTCGCAGAAGAGTCCCCTGTTGCAACGACCACAGCACGACTCTGCTCAACCCCTGCTGCCTTGAGTACAGAGACGAGCGATGCATCACCATAAAAGACAGGCTCACCGAGAGCGAGACCTTCGCTGATGCGACGTGGGCTCATTTCTAGAATCAGATATGATGTCCCGTAAGCCTTTAACATGCGAGCAACAAGACGCCCGACCTCGCCAAACCCAATAATGAGTACATGTGAGCGATACTCGTGCTCGCCTTGTTCTGTACGGTTGCCCAGGCGAGCATAGCGCGCCGTCTCACGGCTTTCCAAGAAAGTCACCCAGCCGGAGCCCAGTGTAATGTAGAGCGGGGTGGCTGCCATGCTCGCGGCCACCACAAGAATCACCAAATGGCCCAGCTCAGCGGGAATCACTCCAGCCAAAATTGCCGCACCAAGTAGAACAAAAGCAAATTCACCGGCTTGGCTGAGCACACCGCCAAGACGCATAGAACGCCAGATACTAAAGCGGAACAGACGACTCAGGCCCATGATTAAGGCAGACTTGCCGACTAGCAGGGCAATGGTTAATATTGCTACTAATAGTAGGCTATCCACCGTCAGAGATAAGTCGAATCGCATACCAACGGTGGTAAAAAACAGACTCAGCAGAATGCCCCTGAAGGGTTCAATGTCTGCTTGAACTTGGTGGCGGTATTCTGTTTCTGCAATCAGCATCCCGGCCAGAAAGGCTCCAAAGACCATTGACAAACCAACCTGCTCAGTAACCCAGCTCGTCCCTAGGGCAACCAACAAGGTACTGGCAGCGAACACTTCCGATGAACGCGCCTCACAGACCAATCGCAGCAACGGTCGCAGTAAAAGTCTCCCGATGATGTAGATGACGACAATAGCCCCTGCTGCCTTCAGAACCGCCATACCGAGCATAGGCCACACGGCGGCTGTCAGGACTCCGCCATCATTCTCAAGAACTTCTAATAATACTAGAAATGGTCCTACAGCGAGATCTTGCATCAATAAAACGGCAAGAGCCATTTGGCCATAGCGTGTTCTGAGTTGACTGCGCTCGTTTAATACCTGCAGGACGATGGCGGTAGAGGACATGGCCAAAGCGCCCCCTATCATGACCGCTGCAGCAAGTGGATAGCCCGCAAGAATAACAATTGAACTGACAGCTAGTGCCGTGACTACGATCTGTGAGACACCCAGTCCGACCACCGGCAGCCCGATTCGCTTTAAACGGTCGAGTGGCATTTCCAGGCCAATGGTAAATAGCAGAAAAACAACCCCCAATTCTGCCAGCACATGGATAGATTCTATTTCTGAGATCAAGCTGAAACCATGAGGCCCTACGACACCACCCGCTATGAGATAGCCTAGTACTGGACCAAGTCTCAGACGCTGAGAGAGTGGTACAGCGACTACTGTAGCAAGAAGAAAAATGAGGATATCTACGAAATTGTGACTCTCGACCATACGGGCCTCATGGAGCCTGCCTGCGAACGTTTCTCTTCCCGTAAAGGTCCCTCCCAACGGGATTCTACGGGTAGCGTCCTCACTTTACGCCGGAACACTCTGGACAGGAATAATGCCGTCACGCGTACGCTTGCGGGGTGCCGCCTGAGAAGGCCTACTCATACAGCCAAGCCGCGGCTGCCGGTCCCGGTGATGAGAATCATTCACAAATGTTCTGGAAACGCGAGCAGAAGAAAATTTTAAAAAAAAGAAGAAATCATGCTCGAGAGTTGTGATCCGCAGAATAGTGGCAGAATAGTGATAGTGGAAGAGGCTTTCGGAAAGAGAAGTGGAGAGTCAATTCTGAAAATTAAATTACTCCCATTCAATCGTTCCAGCTGGTTTTGAGGTGATATCATAGGTCACCCTGTTGATCCCCTTGACTTCGTTAATAATACGGTTAGCGACACGGCTCAGAAAGGCATGGTCAAAGGGATAGAAATCAGCAGTCATCCCATCTGTCGAAGTCACCGCGCGAAGCGCCAGGGCATAATCATAGGAACGCGCATCACCCATGACTCCAACTGTGCGAACTGGCAGGAGCACAGCAAACGCCTGCCAGATGGCCTCGTACAGCCCAGCGGCCTGGACTTCCTCGAGATAGATGGCATCTGCTCGGCGCAAGAGATCCAGTTTCTCACGGGTGACAGACTGACCAATCAGACGGATGGCGAGCCCTGGTCCGGGAAATGGGTGGCGTCTGACCATGTTGTCTGGCAGTCCTAAAATGCGCCCCAGTTGCCGCACTTCGTCCTTGAAGAGCGTGCGTAAAGGTTCAACTAATTTGAGTTTCATACGCTCGGGCAGGCCGCCGACATTATGATGACTTTTGATAGTGACAGACGGTCCGCCATGGACGCTAACGGATTCAATGACGTCTGGATACAATGTGCCCTGTGCGAGAAAATCAGTCTTGGCCTCTCTTTGAGCTTCTTCTTCAAAAACGTCGATGAATGTTGCGCCTATCATCTGGCGTTTTTTTTCAGGATCGAAGATCCCATTCAGTTTCCTCATGAAGAGATCCGCAGCATCGCGGTGAACCAGCCTTATGTTGAATCTCTCACGAAAGAGAGAGAGGACCTGCTCTGCTTCACCTAAACGCATCATACCATGATCCACGAAGACACATAAGAGCCCGTCCCCTATGGCTTCCTGTACCAGGACAGCGGTCACTGCAGAGTCAATCCCGCCCGAGACGGCACAGAGAACTCGCTGACCTTCTACCTGTCCTCGCACCTGCTCTACGACCTGAGCACGGAAGGCCGCCATGCTCCAGTCTCCTCGGCAGCGACAGAGACGGCGTACAAAGTTGCGTAAGAGCGCAGCCCCGTGTGGAGTATGAACGACCTCAGGGTGAAACTGGACGCCATAAAAGCGGCGATCGTCATCAGCGATAGCAGCAAATGGCGCCCCTTCTGTGACAGCCACGGTGCGGAATCCCTGTGGGAGGGGTGCCACGACACGATCCCCATGGCTCATCCACACCTGCTCCCGTCTTCCGGGAATCCAAACGTCTGAGAAAAGCGCACATGAATCAACAACCTTAACAAAAGTGCGGCCGAACTCGCGATTTGTGGAATGTTCTACAGCTCCCCCTAGTTGTGTCACGAGCACTTGATATCCATAACAGATGCCGAGTATGGGTATCCCCAGCGTGAAGAGTCTCTCAGAGACACGCGGACTCAGTGTTCCCGTCACTGAGCCTGGCCCCCCTGATAGCACTGCACCTCTTGCCTCAAATGTCTGTAAAAACGCGACTGTGATCTTGTGAAAGGGATGCACTTCACAGTAGACACCGCCTTCACGGATGCGACGGGCGATGAGCTGAGTGAGCTGTGATCCGAAGTCTATGATGAGGATGCAATCAGTCATGGCCTCAAGGATTTCTAGTCTACTCTCTATTACTATTACAATGCGCACCGGTGCCCTTTGTGATAATCCATAGGCCAACAAAGGCAATCACTGTACCGATGATCAGTAGAGGCAGCCGATAGGATTCAAAGAAGAGACCGTGTGGCAGACGGACAACGCCGATGCCAATGAGGACAACGACGCAACCCGTGACCCAGTACAGGAGCTTTCTCTTTTTGAGCACTTTTCTACCCATACCATACCCAGTGACTGCTGCTCACTCAGCGCAAGAGCGTTACGAAGGAAGCCGCAAAAATAGCGGAGGTAATGACACCAGAAATGTTCACGCCTAGCGCATGGGGCATGACGAGCACATCGGCCCGCGCGGCGGAAACCACTTTTTGTGCAACTTTTGATGTTGTTGGAACACAACTAACAGCTGCTATTCCTATCACAGGATTATATTTCCCTTGAGTGGTAAAATATAAAATGTACCCACCGATCAGCCCACCGATGGCCGAAATAGTTAAAGCAAAGATGCCAAGCAGCAATAACTTCAGGACCATAGGATCCAGGAGCGTGTTGGCTTCACACAACACACCGAGCACGAGACCGAGGAAAAATGTGGCTCCATAAAGGAATGTACTACTGAACAGGTCGGCAAAATGGTTGAGGCCACTTTCTCGCACAGCCACGCCAACGAATAAGGCTAGGAACAATGGTGCTGCCACAGGGAACAACAGGCACAATGTTATGCAAGCCACCACTGCAAACAACAGCTTCTCGCCTGCTGAAATGGGACGGGTCTTTTCAAAAGGCATTGGACAGGCGCGCAACCTGTGCGGGACGAGTGCCTTGATGAGGAATGGATAACCGCCATAGGTCAGCCCTAAATAGAGATACCCGACTACTGTGATCGGTACAAAGAGGTGCTTAGCCAGCACCAATGAGGCGAACAGCACCATAGGGCCGTCTGCGCCGCCGATCATAGCGACGGCAGCGGCCTCACGTTGAGTCAGGCCTAGCCATACCGCAACTGGAAAAGTGACTGCTGTGCCTAATTCTCCACAGATGGCAACGAACATACTCTGAAAAGGACGGGCCATGACAAAGCCTACGTCCAGAAGCACGCCGATTCCCATAAAGACCAGAACAGCGATGAGACCATTGCTGAATGTTAACGTATAAACCGGCTGTAGGAAATCAACCTGCAGGGCATTGAGCACATCAATGGTATTTTCTGTGGCTATGCGGTGCACTGTGTCTGGGACTGCTCCTTCCGGCAGCTGTTTGCCGCCGGCCAAGGGGTCGATAAATAGGGTGCCCATTTTTCCGCCTTCAAAGAAGAGCACCCCTGCGTTAACCGCTGCCATGCCTAAACCCATGGGAATCATGAGCAACGGCTCGAGAATCTCCTTTCTACCCAGGTAGATCAGCAGCATGCCCAGGAAAATCAGGAAGATTCTACTGAACATAATTGACGGCTCAGACGCCGCAATCGTTGCTACTCCCTGGAAGAGATCAAGAAAATTGATCGATTCCATGCGCCTCTCCGGACATCAGCTGATACTGACTAGAGCTTGGCCGGAGTCAACTGCATCACCCGGCTTGACGTAAACGACATCGACCTTTCCCGTGAGATTTGAGAAGATATTCGTCTTCATCTTCATAGCCTCGAGTACGACGAGAAGATCGCCCTCCTTGACCTGCTGCCCAATAGAAACTTTCACTTCTTTCACTACACCGCCAACAGGACTCGTCACATCACCTGCACCAGCGGTCACAGGCTGAGCAGTAGGAGCCTGTTCCGGTGCCATCGGCGGATTTATTGCGGCCGCCGCGTTCACAGTGCCAGTGCCGGCGCTGGATAAGGCAGAGGCAGCGCTCCCCTCTACAATTTCTTCGACGGTTACTGTATAAGGCTTGCCATCAACGGTGATCCTAAACTTCTTCCACATAGGTTGACCCCTTATACTTATGTGAACTCCGGGCTTACGTTGCCTTATACGGGGGACGGGATGTCAGGACATGTGGTTGGTGGTGTCCAAGACGTCCTCTTGCGACCCAAAGGACTCCCCTTCCCCTTTCTTCGATACGCGCAATACGAACACTACTACCCATAGTAGCATACACGGCGGTGGCGATGACGGCGATGTCCGTCTCGCCGAATGTTGTTGTAACGGCAGCCGGTAGCGATCGCGCGGCAGCAGGCCCTGGGGGGGGCGCCTTTGCCTGCTGCATACCAGAGAGCATCGTCGTCATCGACTTGATGAGCACAGCCACAAGCATCGACACTATCGATGTCAACCCATAGGCAAAAAACATTACTGTAATACTCGACATCTCTGCAGCCTTCTCCTGCACCCTCAGAGTACTTCGTCACAGCTCCTGGCACACCAGAGTGTAGACGGGCACTGCAACCGTCCCCATGTGGATAAAACCATTTAAAGTGGTATATTGCCGTGTTTCTTCGGTGGTTGAATCGCTCTCTTTGTGAGGAGCTTTCGGAGGGTGAGTGCTAGCACGCCGCGAGTCTCGCCTGGTTCGATAACATCTGTAATGTAGCCCTGCCCTGCCGCGACATACGGTGAGGCAAATTGGCGTCTATACTCAGCCACTAACTCAGCGCTCTTAGCTGCCCGATCTCCAGCTTCTGATAGCTCCTTGCGATAGAGGATATTCACAGCTCCCTCGGCACCCATGACAGCGATCTCACCACACGGCCACGATAATACCACGTCAGCCCCCATCTCCGGAGAGCACATCGCTAGATATGCACCGCCATAAGCCTTTCGCAAAATAAATGTGATCATCGGTACCGTTGAACCAGCATAGGCAAAAAGCATCTTTGCGCCATGTCTGATGATACCGCCACGCTCCTGCTCAATCCCAGGCATAAATCCGGGGACATCCACGAGGGTTAGGATGGGAATGTTAAAGCAATTGCAGAATCGGATGAAACGGGCGCCTTTGTCCGAGGCGTCAATGTCAAGCGCTCCCGCTTTGAAGGTCGAGTTGTTAGCAATGATGCCAACAATGACCCCTTCAATACGGGCAAAGCATGTCACGAGGTTCTGGGCAAAACCAGCGTGGCTTTCAAGGAAGTCATTCTCATCGACAATACGAGCGATGATTTGACGCACGTCCATCGGCTCATTCGAGGCATCGGGAATTAAGTCGTTCATTACAGGGTCAGAGACCAGTGCGATACTCTCAGTAGGCTTGTGGGGGGGATCCTCAGCGTTGCTAGAGGGAAGATAGGACAGCAATTTTTTTGCGATAGAGATGGCCTGGTGATCATCATCAGCCACGAAGTGTACGTTACCAGATATAGTGGCATGCATAGCAGCGCTACCGACTTCGTTCATAGAACACTGTCGTCCAGTGACTGCCTTGATGACCTCAGGCCCCGTAATAAACATATGCGCATTGGTCTTGCTCATGATGATGAAGTCCATGAGCGCTGGTGAATAGGACGCACCACCAGCACAAGGTCCTAAAATAACGGCAATTTGTGGAATAATTCCAGACGCTTCGACGTTCTTACAGAAGACCTCGCCGTACCCGGAGAGAGAATCAACACCCTCCTGTATACGGGCACCGGCAGAATCCTTAAACGCTACTAAGGGGCAACCAGTTTTCATGGCGAAATTCATTACATCAACTATTTTTCGCGCATGCATCTTGCCCAGCGTACCGCCAGTCACTGTAAAATCCTGGCTCACCGCTGCGACAGGCCGCCCCTCAACAATACCTGTACCCACGACAACGCCATCACCTGCCAGTACCTTATCAGCCATACCAAAATGACGACAAGCATGTTTGATATGCGCACCAACCTCCTGAAAGGTATGGGGCTCAAATAAGGTATCAATTCTGTCTCGCGCGCTCAGCAGTCCCTTCTCGCGGCGCACCCTGACTTTTTCTTCCCCGCCGCCAGCGAAGACCTGCTCGCGGCGCTGCTTCAAGGCTTCCATTAGCTTCGCAGAGATTGTCATTTCCCATCTCATCCTTCTTGGTAGGGTAGCGCGGCAGAATGCTCTCGACTAAATGAGTGTATGACTTTTCTAGAGGACTTCCAGCTCCCTTCCAACCAGACCACCAGCCGCGTCCGTGCGTGGAAACAGTGCCACAGTTCACAGTTCCAGGGCAGCACCGCCTACCAAGCGTTATGTGGCACGCGCTATACTCGCCTCACTTACTACGTATGTCGACGGCCAGGCTAGGCCTGCATCGCACTCTAATGTTCAGAAGCCCTTTCTCCCCAACCCCAACGATCTGGCCTGTCCAGCGCACAGGCCCCACTCTGCCTTCACAGCGACATCACATCACTCAGACCGCACTCATGTCTCACTGAATACAGTGCCGCAGGACGGGCCTTGAATCCAAGATCATATTCTCTTCTCCTGGAATCATTTTATCCATCAATCTTATCATAAATAGTTGGCGCCGCAATGGGTAAAGGCCTTGGGGATGGGGCATCGCGCAGACGTGCTCTCACAGAGAGAGTCTCTCTTGTACACGCGTTGCACCCCCGATAGTATGTCCGTCTACTGCTACCAGTGGTCGCACGCCGAGCGCATTAGTCACAAAGGCCTCAGTCGCTTGCAACAGATCGTCCGGGAGAAGGTGCGTTTCAATGGCACCCAGTTGATTCATAACGTTAGCACGCATAATGCCGGGTAGAGCCCCATCAGCCACTGGTGGCGTCCGTACTTTCCCATCTTCTGTGACCAGGAAGAGATTAGCAATAGTGGTTTCTGCGAGTCGTCCAGCTGTGTTTAGAAGCACGGCCTCTTCAACGCCACGATCAGCCGCCTCTTGACGCGCTAGAATGTTGTCTAGCGCATTCAGACTTTTGATGCGGCTCAAGGGGGAGTGCTGGTTCCGGCGGGTTGTTGTGGCAAAGACAGCCTCTACAGGTCGAGAGGGCCGCAGCGACAGAGGACTGATCGTAATCAGTATTGTTGGGGATGCTCTCTGTGGCAGCAGCCCGCGGTCAGCGGGCCCACGGCTGACAGTAAGACGGAGTACAGCCTGAGATAAATGATTAGCAAAAAGAGTCCTATTGAGGAGGGTACACAATTCTGTCTCTGTCATTACAAGGGGTATACGTAAAACACGCGCTCCCGTCCGCAGACGATTGAGATGAGCGGCTAAGTGGCGAATCTGGTGAGCACAGGCCAGCATGGTTTCAAAAAGACCGTCCCCCAACGTGAATCCCCTGTCAGCCGGGTCTATTCGTGCCATGGTCGTTGCCATCAAGGCTCCATTCAGATTGAGCATCCTTCCACAGTCATTTTCCGAAATCATCAGCATGTTTCCGCAAAATTATTCCCCTTTTTGAGAGCACAATACGTGACAAGCGTACCATCTCAATAAGAGGAACGCTCCTTCTGCTCCTTGCCCTGCATACAGGGCAGGCTAATTTTAGTAAAAATTGTAAATCAAGCACTTTATAAGTCAAGTCATTCTCTCTCTCCAGAGAGAGAAATCTCATTCTAGATGAGAATAGAAAAGATGAAAATCATCACGAAATACATCTTTATTTCCATAATAAGAGATATGACGTTTATATCAACAGGCTTGTCATCTATATTTTTGATTGTCCAATCATTAAGATTAATCGAAATGATTGTTACAAAAGGTTTGTCTCTTCCTGCCTTCGTCTCTCTGACATTGCTACTGTTGCCTCACCTCCTGGTGATCATTCTTCCCATAGCGCTTTTTGCCGCCACGCTCTCCTCATACAATAGGCTTATCGCGGGCCGCGAATTAGTAGCCTTGAAGGCAGCAGGAGTCAGTCTTTTTCAGCTGGGGAGCCCAGCACTTTTTCTGGCAATGATCATGACTGGAGTGTGCTTTATCCTGACAATTTACAGTGTCCCAACAACAGTCGAGCGATTGCACGAGATGCAGTGGACTATTCGCAACGATGTTTCTGGTATGCTCCTGCGAGAAGGGATGTTTACCAAGGTAGCCAATGGTCTCACCATTTATGTGAGGTCACGTTCACGTGCAGGAGAATTACTGGGGATACTGATTCATTCCAAGAAAAACGCACGTGTGACAATCACAACTATTGCCGAACGGGGGAATCTGACGTTCACTGAAAATGGTCCACGCATCCTGCTGATAAACGGCAGTCAACAAGAAATGAAGAACGAGAATGGCCAGTTGTCAATCCTGTACTTTGAGCGGTACTCATTGGACATCGGTGCCTTACATAAGGCCGAGTCTACACGCTTTCGCGATGCACGTGAGCGCAGTTTGCAAGAGTTGCTAAAGATGTCCGAGGACTCAGGCCTATCCTCGGCCGAGGTGCGTCGCTTTCGCATGGAAGCACACCAGCGACTCAGCTGGCCACTGTTCAATCTGAGCTTCGTGGCCATTGCTCTTGTCCTCATGCTACCAGCACATTTGAATCGGCATGGCCAAACATCCAAGGTGCTCCTAGCGGTTAGCATCATAATCGCTCTCGAGGCAGCGGCTCTGGGTATCACTCACTTGGCCACCCGGCACTTTGGTGTGGCACCACTGCTCTACGTCGTGGCCCTATCACCTCTGGGAGTTGCCTGGCATGTTCTCTGGCACATCTCGCGTGTCCAGGCCTGGCAAAGTCAGGACATTTGTCGTCTTCACAATGCTGGCAGGCCTGGCAGAAGCCAGGGGGACTCCTCTGGTTCACGCCGACCCCGTGCTCATCACTGCGGAAGAACTGACTTATGATCGCACCCTCAGCGTGATTGCAGCGCAGGGCCACGTTGAAATTAGTACTCAGCGCCAAGTTGTGTTTGCAGCTTCTGTAAGCTACCATGCAAAGCAGGATCTGCTCCTAGCGACTGGCGACGTGATGCTGCTCGACTCTGATGGCCACGTGGCTTTTGCGGACTATTTCAAACTGACAGGCAATCTTAAGCAGGTCTTTGCACACAAATTGCGTGTTTTCATGTCTGATAATTCATTATTGATATCTTCATATGGAATTTTTAATTTGAAAAAAAGAAATGTATTATATAATACCTCTTATACGGAATGTCTCGTATGCGCGAGGGAAGAACACATCCCCCCGCTTTGGCGGATTAGAGCGGCGGAGGTGACCTATGACGTCGAGCAACAGCATGTTGCATACCACGGGGCCTGGCTGGAGATGTGGGGTATTCCCGTCGTTTATACCCCTTACCTTTCCCATCCCGGTCCCCGTGTGAAACGCCGTAGTGGTTTCTTAACCCCCACCTTGGGAAGAACCCGTCATAGGGGTCTGACCATACGTCTTCCCTATTTTTGGGCGCTCTCTCCACACAGTGACCTCACTCTAGAAGTTCTCTTCAGTCACAAGAATGCACCAGTGTTGACTGCGGAATATCGTGCGGCGCTTGGTAGTGGTGTGACAGAAAACGAATTGAGAATTACACGCGATAATTATGGTAAAATACACGGTTATATAGAAAGCAATACAATATATTATATTAATAATAAATATCGCACAATGTTAAAAATAAAGCGTACTATCAATAATACATATATTAACAAAAAATCTAATACTCAGGAATGGATTAAAAGTTATGCAATTTTTGAGGGTTTTGGAACGCGCAGCTATGGGGCTGTCCACGCCTACACTTTTCAAAGCCTGCGGGACAAGAGCACGCGTGGGAGTCTCCCTCTCGTGTTCCCATTGGTTGTCTACAGCTACACCGGTAACTCCGTCTGGCTGGGCCACCCAGCTCTAGATGCAAATCTCTTAATGTTACATCCTCCCAAAGAATCGCATATGTTTGTTACTGGCAGTTGGATTATTCCCTATATATCTAATATAGGTAATTTATTTACAATTAAAACTAATTTAAGTAGTTCTATTCATTTAAAAGAAAATTTAGAGGAATTTCCATTTATTTTTTTATTGCCTGAAGTAGTAGTAAAATGGCACTATCCACTCGTAGTATATAGTTCACACAAAACTATTATTGAGCCAAGAATTGTGTTCACAGTGGGCTCCCCTCACAGAATCGCCCATAAGACACCTCACACTGTGTTCAACAATCTCTTCACCCTTACCCTTAACCACTTAAACCATTTAACGGAGCTATGCCCTGTCGTAACAGGTCCACAGCTCAGTTACGGCCTCAAGGTCAGTCAATATGACGACATGATCGGGCGCTTAAGTCTGATCATCGGGCAGCGCTACTCTTTTTATCCGCAGAAAAACTGCGGTGCAGACAGTGACTTTTTCTCTGATCTCATCGGTCAGGTGGACGTTGTATCCACAGGACATCTCTCGCTTCTGTACCGTTTTCGGTTCAACACAAAAGATATGACGATCCGCTATAACGAACTTAACATGAACATAGGACCCAAAGCCTTACAGCTTGGTATTGATTATGCGTTTATCGACCGCAGAATAAAACAAAAAATGAACAATCACCATGCTTTTGGTGTTAAACTTAAATCTTTTATAACTGATAATTGGATGTTTCAATTAAATGGTCTCTATCAATTGCAGTATGAAAATCGTCTCATTTCTTGGGAGATAAGTGCTCGATATGAGGATGAATGTTTCCTCTTCCGTGGCACTGTCAGCCGTAACAACACGCGTGGTCATGCTTTTCGGGCCGGTGGGTTGGATATCGCGCTAGAGTTTTCCTTGAAGGCTCTATAAATAAAAAGACCATCAAGACCATTGCGTATGGAGGATTCCCCATGCTCCAACTTATTCTGTGTCTGCGTCTGCGACCGCCTGTCCCTCCTGTGCAATGGCGGAATCTGTACGAAACCAGTGCAGCATGTTGGCTAAGCTGACCACACGCCCAACGATAAAAATCACAGGCGCCGACAAACCTGCTTCCCGTACTCTGACGGCGAGATTGCCAAGTGTGCCAAGGACCCGCCGCTGGCGGAAGGTCGTCGCATTTTGTATTGCTGCAGCCGGCATGGCAGAATCAAGACCATGAGCCATGAGTGCACTTGCGATGTGTTCAAAGTTTGTGAGTCCCATATAGATCACCAGAGTGGTATTGAGATCCGTGAGAGTCTGCCAGTCATGATCCAACTCTAGACCGTCGCGCACGTGACCAGTGAGATAACGCACACTTGTTGCAAGCCCTCTATGGGTCAGAGGAATCCCGGCGTAAGCACTACATCCAGAGGCAGCAGTAATCCCTGGAACAACTTCAAAAGGTATATTATGGCGGGCAAGGTACTCTGTTTCTTCACTACCGCGGCCAAAAATGTATGGATCTCCCCCTTTGACTCGAACCACTGTACAGCCGCGGGACACCAGACTGGCGAGTAGTTCGTTGATCTGTGCCTGCTGCATATGGTGATGTTTGGGACCTTTCCCAGCATAGATACGGGTCGTGCCCGTTGGTACAAGATCAAGGATTTCTGGACTGACGAGCCGGTCAAATACCACCACTTCAGCCTCTTTTAGTAAGCGGAGTGCCTTTACCGTCAACAGATCAGGATCTCCTGGACCGGTGCCCACGATGTAAACCCCACCCCCCCTCATACCTGAGCCTCCGACATCGCTTGAGTTGAGTACCGTCTGGAGCAACAGAATGATGATGAACAAAAGCAGGGGAATGCCTTGGACTCTGCGGATACTCCGATTATACTCTATACTCCGAACATGTCCTTCTCGCTCTCTGCAAATAATTATTTATATTCAGGTATATTCAGGGCATCCCGCCAGGATGCCAATTCTTGGACGCGCTTATTAAAAAACGGCAAAGTGCGCCTTCCCATTCGTTAAGGCGTGTGCCACGTACTGCTAACGAGGCACACTCTACGAACCGTGGCCAGATAGAACTAGAGTAGAGGAACTAGAGAGATCTCATCATGAAAGCACCTGACATGGAAGCCTGTCACTCACGGTCAATCACGGTCAATGGTCCCTGCCCTCATCGCGTAACATGGTCAACTCCTCTGACCCGCCACCTCAGCTCCCCCTGCCATGTAGACAGGCAACCAGCTTTCAGATAAAAACTTTAGTTCAGCTACTGAAATGCCTATATCCCCCGTCCCCTCAATTCTAAGGATATCACCGCCGGTAGTACCAATCCGTCGTACTGGCACCCCTCTTCCGGCTGCTTCGCGCAGGATGGAATCAACCAACACCTCAGCAACAGTGATCACGTAGCGCCCCTGATCCTCGCCGAACAGCCAGGCGTGCATGGGCTGGAAATACGCCTGTGATGAATCGAGACTGACTATCAGTCCAATGCCTGAGCTCATAGCCATCTCCGCTAGTGTGACAAGCAGCCCACCGTCAGAGACATCATGACAGGTCACAATTAAGCCGTCCTGAATCAGACCTCTGATGAAATCTCCGTTGCGACGTTCATTATAGAGATTCACCTCTGGTGGGGCTCCGTCTTCCCGCCCTAGCACCTCGCGCATATACAGTGAACGGCCAAGCCAGCCGCCACGGCCGCCAATAGGATCACCTATTAATAAAATAGCTTCTTGAGAAGATTTGAATCCAATAGTAGCCATTCTTGCTGTATCCACCATTAAACCTACTCCACCGATAGTAGGAGTAGGAATAATATGACGACCTGAAGTTTCATTGTAAAAGGAAACATTGCCTGATACAACAGGAAAATTAAGGGCTTGACAAGCCTCTCTTATCCCCTCGATTGCCTCGCGAAACTGTCCCATAACGTCAGCTTTTTCTGGATTGCCGAAGTTGAGGTTGTCGGTAATAGCGAGCGGTGTAGCGCCAACAGCAGTCAGATTACGCCAGGCTTCCGCGACCGCTTGCGCTCCTCCCGTGCGTGCGTCCCCTGCGCAGTAGCGCGGTGTGCAGTCTGTAGTCATAGCAAGACCCTTACGGGTCCCATGTACACGGACAACAGCGGCATTCCCGCCCGGCTGCTGTATGGTGTCGCCCATGACCATATAATCGTACTGTTCATAGACCCACCGCTTGCTCGCAATATCAGGACAGGATATTAAAATTCTAAGTGAATCTCTCCATGGACGATGCGGTACTTCTTCTGATCTAAAAATTATATCAGATTTACTTTTATACCATTCACGATGGTATTCTGGTGTCGCATGGACCAGCGAATCAATAGGCAGGTCAGCCACGACTTGACTACCCTGCCGTAATATCATGCGATTACTTTCTGTGAGATGGCCGATCACAGAGAAGTCAATCTCCCATTTTTCAAAAATGCTCCGCGCTCTAGTTTCTTGGCCTAACTGTAGGACGATTAACATCCGTTCCTGAGTTTCGGAGAGCATTAATTCATAGGCTGTCAGACCTGTGGTACGCTGAGGGACCTGATCAAGGTCTATGTCGATTCCAAGCCCACCCTTGGAGGCCATTTCAAATGACGATGAAGTGAGACCTGCAGCGCCCATGTCCTGGACAGCGACGATGACGTCAGTGGCCATCAGTTCAAGGCATGCCTCTATCAGCCGCTTCTTAGTGAACGGGTCTCCAACCTGGACCGTTGGACGCTTGTCCACCGTTTCAGCATTGAATTCCGCAGAGGCCATTGTGGCGCCGTGAACACCGTCCCGTCCAGTTTTCGCACCGACATAGACAACGGGGTTGCCTACACCCTCTGCTTTGGAAGAGAAGATTCTGTCCCTAGCAGCAACGCCCACTGTCATGGTGTTGACTAGAATATTCTCATTGTAGGTAGAGTGAAAATTAATCTCACCCCCTACAGTAGGAACACCGACACAGTTGCCGTAGTCACCAATGCCTGCAACTACTTTTGCTAGTAAATAGCGTGTACGCGGATTCTTCGGATTCCCAAAACGCAGGGCGTTCAAGTTAGCAACAGGCCGTGCGCCCATGGCCAGTACATCACGGAGAATACCGCCGACTCCGGTAGCGGCACCCTGATAGGGCTCGATGTAGGAGGGGTGATTGTGACTTTCCATCTTGAAGATGGCCACCTGCTCATCACCGATGTCGATGACACCGGCATTTTCTCCAGGACCACAGAGCACCCATGGGGCCTGATTAGGCAGACTCTTCAGCCATCTCTTCGAGGACTTATAGGAGCAATGTTCACTCCATAGAACAGAAATGATGCCCAGTTCTGTCATATTGGGGACACGTCCAAGGACTTTCAGAAGCCGTTCGTACTCCTCAGAAGTCAGACCGTGTTCAGCCGCTATGGCCTGTGTCGCGCACTTGTCCGAGGAAAACGGCTGTGTAGGTCGCCGCATCTTTACAAACGCCTTTCTGCGAGGAGTCAGACGTGGGTCTCTGGGCCGACTTCTCATAACAAGGCCTCAACCACTGAATCGAACAACGGCTTGCCGTCACTGCCACCTAATTGTGGATCAGCCTGACGTTCTGGATGCGGCATCAGTCCTAGAATACGACGATCACGACTAAACACCCCCGCAATGTGATCTCGGCTGCCATTAGGATTCCCTAAAGGGGACGTCGTCCCATCAGAGCCGCAATAGCGGAAAGCGACCTGTTCATTGTCAAGCAGGCGCTGGTAGCCGTCGTCATCGATAAAATAGTTGCCAGCATGGTGCGCGATGGGAAGACCAATCACTTGCTTATCCGTGTAGCGTTCAGTAAAACAACTATCAGAACTCTCTACGCGTACAAAGACATCTTTACAGATAAATCGCAGTGTCGCGTTACTCATTAAGACTCCTGGCAGGAGGCCTACTTCTGTCAGAATCTGAAACCCATTACAGATTCCCAACACAGGGAGTCCTTCTCCTGCCCGTGCCAAAATCTCCCGCATGATTGGCGCACGAGCGGCCATTGCACCAGCGCGTAGGTAGTCACCATAGGAAAACCCCCCTGGCACAACAACCAGGCCCACCCCTGCTGGCAGATCCGTCTCAGCATGCCAGAGCATCAGAGGCCTCAGTCCGCTGGACCGCTCTAGCGCTACGGCAACATCACGGTCACAGTTTGAACCAGGAAAAACAACGACAGCCACCTTCAAGGCAACACGCTCCATCTTACAGAAAAAAGACACATGGAGTGTAGTGTACTCCTTGAATCATGACCTGTCTAGGCTGCAAGAAAAGCGACGGTTCCATGCGCAATACGCTCACAAATGGCGTCCCTCCTCTTGTAGGATCTTACAGCATGTTGTGTTTTCAGGGGCAGACATTGCTTTTGCCAAATGGTGGCGCCACAATCTGGCTCCCGGCTGGCCGTGAAAAATGCCATGCATGTGGCGCAAAATCCTGGCCGACGGCGTGCCAGCAGCAGACTCACGAATCAAGTACTCACACATCCTCACAACGACCTGGTGACGGGAAGGTGGGCATTCTGTCTCACAGCCAAAAAGACGATCCACATCGGCGAGCAGATACGGGGATTGATAGGCAGCACGCCCTATCATAACACCATCCACACATTCCATGTGGGCGCTCCCTTCAGCGAGCGACGTAATGCCACCATTAGTAATAATTGTTAGCTCAGGTTTGTCAGTTTTAAGACGATGCACCATGGTATGATCCAAAGGCGGCAGCGATCTGTTCCGTCTTGGCGATAGGCCGTTCAGCCAGGCTTTACGGGCGTGTACGATGAAAATTTTACAGCCAGACTGCGCTACAGTTGTAACAAAATGATGAAGTTCTCTATATCCGCAATGGGGCTCTATTCCAATGCGATGTTTCACCGTCACAGGTATGGCCACCGCTTTTGTCATGGCCTCAACACAGCGGGCCACGAGATCCGGATGCGCCATGAGGCGGGCGCCAAACGCTATGCGGGGAGACGGACAGCCAACATTCAGATTCACTTCATCAAAACCATAATCAGCAGCAATACGAGCGCACTCTGCCAGACTTTCTGGCGTGTTACCACCAAACTGTATTGCCACAGGATGTTCGATTGGATGATATTTCAACATCCACGTCTGGCGGCCGCGCGTTATTGCTGCCGCTGAAACAAGCTCTGTATAAAGTAGCGCAGTCCGCGTGATTTGCCGCATGAGATAGCGGAAGTGCCTGTCCGTACGATTCAGCATAGGTGCTACGCAAACCCGACGCGCTGCAAGAGGAATGCCTGTGCACAAGGGGCGGTTAGACGGCATGTAATGATCGCTTAAATATGTTAAGCATGACATGGTATATAATATAAATGAGGGACAAGTTCCAAGTTCAAAGAATCTCCCTTCACACCCCTAGAATCAGACACTGGCCTTCTGAGAGATGACAGTCAGTCTCAGTCAAAGGAAGCATGTGACTCTCATGCTCACGTGACGGCGTGAGCGGTGAGGAAACGTATCACAGGTCTCTCTCTCCTCCTAGAGGGAGGTAGAGGGAGGAGGGCGCTGCAATACCCATCCCATCTTCGGGACCAGAGTATGTTTACCTGTCTCACGCACGACGGCAACGCTCGATTGGGTCAACTCACCACGGCCCACGGTGTCGTCAGCACCCCTGCTTTCATGCCTGTCGGCACGTTGGCCACTGTTAAGGCTTTGCCTTCTGAGGTTGTGGCGGCAACAGGCGCACAGATGATTCTTGCTAACACGTACCACCTCATGTTGCGGCCAGGGGCAGAGCGTGTAGCGCGGCTAGGCGGATTACACACCTTCATGAATTGGCCAGGACCAATCCTGACAGACTCTGGTGGATTCCAGGTCATGTCTCTTGCAGGCCTCCGTACTGTCAACGCGGGAGGCATTACATTCCGCTCACATATAGACGGGGCCCGTTATTATCTGACGCCAGAGCGCTCCATTGCCATCCAGAGAGCGCTTGATTCTGACATTACGATGGCACTCGATGAGTGCATTTCATTTCCAGCGACTCAGGAGCAAGCGGCCGCTTCTATGCGTTTGTCCATGCATTGGGCAGAGCGGTGCCGAGCGGCTTTTGTGACACGCCCAGGTTACGGCTTATTTGGTATAGTTCAGGGTAGTATCTATCCTGACCTACGGGCAGAATCGGTGCGGTGTCTGCGGTTGATCGGATTCGATGGCTACGCTATCGGTGGGTTGGCTGTCGGTGAGGGTCAGGAAATCATGTTCACAGTCCTAGAGCAAACTGTTCCGCTTCTGCCAAGAGATTGCCCGCGATATTTGATGGGCGTTGGAAAACCGGAAGACTTAGTGGGCGGTGTGCTCAGAGGAATTGACCTATTTGACTGTGTACTGCCGACCCGTTCAGGTCGGACTGCTCAAGCTTTTACGCATCATGGGACAGTCAATCTGCGTAACGCACGTCACGCTGAGGACTCGCGCCCGCTGGAAGACACTTGCACATGTAGGACCTGTCGTCGCTACAGCCGTGCCTACTTACACCACCTTGTCAGGAGCCGAGAGATCCTTGGCATCATGCTGCTCACATGGCACAACCTGCATTTCTATCAGACTTTGATGCAAAGCATGCGCACCGCTATCGCTCATGGTTGTCTGACGGCCTGTGTCGAATCGTTCATGACTGCACTCAGAGCAGGCGACATTCGGCAATCCTCGTAATCCTCGTGACTTGCTCAGTTCGATGGTGAGGTCTCTTGGGAGAGGACACAGAACGAAAGGCCTTGTCGCGGGCGCACTGTTGCCGTATAGAGCTCATCACCGCACAGCAGGCAACAGACTCATGAGCCCATCGATCTCTGACAATCTCACCCAGTTAGGCCAGGTAGTCTCTGTCCCGCAGGCACCGGATCAGGCTCTTTTAGAGACTGTGGTTAATGCTCATACAGAGACACCATACGCTGTGCGCTTTGTCGCTCCTGAATTGACTGTCTTATGCCCGATTACATCACAGCCAGACTTTGCACACATCGTAATTGACTACGTGCCGCGCGGTTTCCTTGTGGAAAGTAAATCATTGAAATTGTTTATTCACTCATTTCGCAATCAAAAAAAATTTCATGAAGACTGTACTATCTTTATAGCTAAACATATTATAAAGGTTATTCAACCAATATGGCTCCGTATCGGAGGGTACTGGTATCCACGTGGTGGCATGCCCATCGACGTGTTCTGGCAGACAGGAGTGATTCCAGAGGGCGTGTGGCTTCCAGACCAGGGCGTGTCCCCCTATCGCGGGCGGGGCTGATCATGCCGGCAATGCTGCTGCAATGAGACTACGGGTATAGGGGTGTTCTGGCGCGGTGAATAAGCGAGCCGCTGTCCCGGATTCCACTACTCTTCCAGAGTGCATAACGACTATATAGTCTGCTAAAACACGTATTAAGCGTAAATCATGACTGATGAACATGTATGAAATTTTTTCTTTTAGTTGTAATTTTTTTAGAATACTTACAATTTGAGACTGTACTGATACGTCTAATGCTGATGTTGGTTCGTCGAGTACGATGAAGCTGGGTTTTAAGATCAGAACCCGAGCAATCGCAATCCGCTGGCGCTGACCACCTGAAAACTCATGTGGATAACGATCCTGCATTTCTGCTTTCAGCTTGACTTTCTCGAGGGCTTCGCCAATGAGCATCCGTCTTTGCATCTGAGACATGCCTATAGCATGTACCCGTAAGCCTTCGCCAATGATTTGGCCCACAGAAAGACGCGGGTTTAAAGAGCCATAGGGGTCCTGAAAAACGATTTGCATCTGTCGGCGCAAAGGACGTAAAGCCGCACGTGTCAACCCATTGAGGGGCTGCTGTCTGAACATGATCGAGCCCTCGCTGTGAATCAGTCTTAAGAGCGCCTTCCCAAGTGTTGTCTTGCCGGAGCCGCTTTCTCCCACAACCCCGACAGTGTGTCCTTCTCGAATGAGGATAGACACATCGTCCACTGCCTTGAGATAATCACGTTGGTAGCGCAAGAGCCCACGGCGTATGGGAAACCAGACACGCAAGCCATTAGTCCTCATCACTTCTGGAGCACTGGGGACTGTTGGCACAGGTTCCCCAGCTGGTTCTGCCGCTAGAAGAGCACGGGTGTACGGGTGAGTCGGGGCAGACAAGAGGTGCACAAGAGGGGCTTGTTCAACCAGACGCCCTTCCTGCATCACACACACGCGATCGGCAACCTTTCGCACGATCGACAGATCATGGGTAATGAACAGAACAGCCATGCCAAACTGTGTTTGAAGATTCTTCAGGATTCTCAGAATCTGAGACTGGATAGTGACATCAAGCGCTGTCGTTGGTTCGTCGGCAATGAGCAGGTCCGGTTCATTGGCCAGGGCCATAGCAATCATAACCCGTTGGCGCTGTCCCCCGGAAAGCTGATCCGGCAGGGCGTGAAGCCGGCCAGCGGCCTCAGGGAGGCCCACAAGGTTGAGGAGTTCGAGGATTCTCTGACGCACGGCCCTGCCAGACAGACCCTTATGGATTTCGAGGACTTCGCCAATCTGGCGCTCGATGGAATGGAGCGGATTCAGAGAACTCATCGGTTCCTGGAAAACCATCGCGACACGATTTCCACGAATCTGACGCAGCATTGCTGTTTGTGCACCGATCAACTCCTTACCGCAGAAACGGATACTACTCGCTTGCTCATGCATAGCGTGTGGATAGGGCAGTAGCTGGAGGAGCGATAAGGCCGTCACAGACTTACCTGATCCGCTCTCGCCAACAAGGGCGAGGGTTTCACCGCGGTTCAGGTCGAAGGAAACATCATCGACCACTTTCCCACTGCTGCCTCCAAAAATCACAGATAAGTGCCGCACTGCTAGTAATGGGATGTCAGCTGACATCTCTGTATCTTGTCTCTTTCTTGTCACGCAGAGCCTCACAGACGTCACTGTTTGCGAGGATTAAATGCATCGCGCACTGCTTCCCCAATGAACACAAGTAACATAACCTGAAGGGCAATGGCAGCAAAGCCAGTGATAGCCAGCCAGGGAGCCTGCAGGTTTTCCTTTCCCTGACGTAAAAGCTCTCCAAGAGACGGTGAATCCGGCGGCAGTCCCAGTCCAAGAAAATCAAGGGCAGTCAATGCGACGATAGAGCTCGACAGAGTGAATGGCGTGAATGTGAGAGTCGCCACCAGAGCGTTGGGCAGCACGTGACGGAAGATGATGGTCATATCACTGACACCAAGCGCTCTTGCCGCCTCGACATAGGTGAAGTTGCGACCGCGTAGAAACTCTGCTCGTACTGCACTTACAAGTGTTGTCCATGAAAACAATACTAATATTCCGAGAAGAGTCCAGAATCCCGGTACGATGACGGAAGAAAGGATCATCAGAACGAATAATTCTGGCATTCCACCCCAGACTTCTAGGAATCTCTGCCCTATCAGGTCAGCCCAGCCTCCGAAATATCCTTGCATGGCCCCGACGACAACTCCGATCAGTGAGGAAAGGACTGTCAGCGCTAACCCAAACAGTACAGAAAGACGCAATCCGTAAATTAAACGTGCTGCCACATCACGACCATGATCGTCAGTGCCAAGCCAGTCGTCGCATGAAGGAGGCGCAGGGGCAGGAAGCGGTAGGTTATGATTGATCGTGTCATAGCGGTAACGAATCGGCGGCCACAGTATCCAACCCTCTCCCTTGATCATATCGTGCAGGTAAGGATCACGGAAGTCAGCCCGCGTGGTGAATATACCACCAAAATCTTTTTCAGTGTAGTCCACGACGACAGGGAAAAACCACGTCCCCCGGAAGAAAACTACTAAAGGTCTATCGTTCGCGAGGAACTCGGCGAAGAGGCTGCACGCGAACAACGCCAAAAAAATCCACAAAGCCCAGAATCCACGACGGTTCGCTCGGAAGAGCGCCAACCTCTGCTTGCTCTGTGGGGCAAGCTGGATATCCCGCAGGAAGGGAGTCATAGCGGCTAGAGGTCCCTTCGCTCAAAATCAATCCGCGGATCGACAAGATGCAGCATGATGTCACTGATCACATTGAGCAGGAGGCCGATCAAACTAAAAACATATAATGTTCCGAATACAACTGGATAGTCTCTGCGCTGAGCGGCTTCAAATCCCAGCAAGCCGAGCCCGTCCAGCGTGAAAATGACCTCTGTCAGGATTGAACTGGTAAACAGGAGGCTGACCAGGGTATGTGGGAACCCAGCGATGACCAGCAGCATCGCATTACGAAAAACGTGTCTATACAGTACGTTCCGTTCTGACAGGCCTTTAGCACGCGCAGTGATCACGTACTGCTTGCTCAGTTCGTCTAGGAAAGCGTTCTTCGTTAAGAGGGTCAGAGAAGCAAAGCCTCCTATGGTCATGACCGTCACAGGTAATGTGATGTGCCAGAAATAGTCAACAATACGCTCTGACCATGTTAGCATTCTCCAGCACTCTGAGGTGAGTCCGCGTAATGGAAATAAGTCCAGATAGCGACCACCAGAAAAAAGAATTATAAGTACAATAGCAAAAAGAAAATTTGGAACGGCATAACTCGCAATGATGAAAGAACTTGTTACTATATCAAATTTAGAACCATCACGAACGGCCTTCATGATTCCTAATGGAATCGATATTATGTAGATAATAAGTGTGCTCCATAAACCAAGAGATATTGATACGGGCAGTTTCTCCAGGATGAGGGAGAGCACATCTTGGTCTCGAAAGTAACTCTTTCCAAGATTAAAAGTCATGTAATCTTTGACAAGTCTCAAAAAACGCTCATATGCCGGCTTGTCAAAGCCAAATTGACGTTCGAGTTCTATGACAAATTCCTGACTTAAGCCATGCGCACCACGGTATGGACTGCTGACGTTCAGTGCTTGTGCAACGCTTGTGCGCGCCGTGTCCTGTCCGCTACCTCCCGTCACACGGGCTGTCACGTCAGGGGAAGCTCCTCTCAAAGTGGCCAGCATATGTTCTACGGGTCCACCTGGAGCAACTTGAATAATTAAGAAATTTAAAAAAAGAATGCAGAAAATAGTAATTGGTATAAGAGCAAGACGGCGTAAGAAGTATGATAACATTTTATGTATTACCAGTATTAGAATTTTTTAAGTATAAACATGTATTTGATGTAATCTTTTTATATTGAATATTCCTGTGTGATAATAATAATCAAATTTGGATCTTGACGTCAATTGCCAGCTGTATATCTTAATAATTGCCGGGTCGTCATGCCTGGCGCGTGGGGCTTGAACAGACGATCAGTCCTGTTGCTTCGACCAGTCATATTGCTTCACGGAGGATGGTGACAGCGATGCCAACGACCGTTTTGCCAGCCCTTGCCCATGAGGAGGGGCTTGCGGCCTATATGAGTGCGATTAAAAAATTCCCTATACTGGATCCGCAGGAGGAATACATCCTCTCAAGACGCTGGCGGGAGTATGAAGATCTCGAAGCGGCGCACCGTTTGGTGACCAGTCACCTGCGCCTGGTAATGAAAGTTGCTGTGGGTTATCGCCATTATGGTTTACCGTTTGCCGATTTGCTTTCGGAAGGGACAGTTGGGCTCATGCATGCTGTCAAGAAGTTTGAACCGGAGCGGGGCGTACGGCTCGCAACATATGCCATGTGGTGGATAAGAGCCTCTATTACGGAATTTATTCTAGCATCGTGGTCTCTCGTCAAGACTGGAACGGTTGCTGCACAGAAAAAGCTGTTTTTCCGGTTAGGTTTGCTAAAAGCGCGCATGGCCATCTATGGAGATGGCGATATTGCTCCCGAGCAGGCTAGCGCTATTGCTGCGCAGTTACACGTTAAACCAGAAGAAGTCATCACAATGAACAGGAGATTATGCGCAAAAGATTCATCATTGAATGCAATTATTACTGAAGATACTCATATTGAGTATCAAGATTTACTTATAGATGATTCTGCGAATCAGGAAACACAGTTGGCTGAACGGGAGGAAAGGCATCTGCGGCGTCGTTTACTCCGACACGCACTCGCCCGTCTATCGCCACGGGAGCAGTATATCATCAAAGCCCGCCAACTTGCGACCCCGCCGCGGACTTTAGAGGAACTGGGACGGCACTATGGTATTTCCCGTGAACGGGTGCGGCAGGTTGAGAATGGTGCAATGGCAAAGCTCGAAACAGCTGTCCAAGAGGAATGGAGGCAATCAAACGCCAGCTGTTGTGTGTGACACCGTTTCATGTGCCCTGTGATGGGCTGAGGGGGCACACGCGGGTCAGAGACGCTCGGATAACCAGATGGCTAGCCGAGAGCCAGCTTTGACGATTGTACTGAGCACAGGGAACGCTAAGTGTTGTGCTGCCCCGTGTGTCAGGCCGATCTCGCGGTGTTCGAGTTCCTCGTTGCGATACTGCGTGATCACGTCCTGCAGTTCTTGGTCCGTTTTGAGGAGAGTGTTTAACTGTTTGGCATAATGTGCCTCTATTACTTCTTCGACGGCAACTGTACAGGCCATAGCCGCTTTCTTGCCTAGCAGAGCCGTGCTCGCTCCTAGGACGAATCCTAAGACATGCCAGAGGGGCTGCAAAGCGGTTGGGCGGACACGATGTTGCACCAACAACCTGTTAAAGGTGGCGAGGTGTTTCTTCTCGTTCTCTGTCATAGCGCGCAGTGTTGCGGCACATGCGCTATGCTGCAAAACCACCATCTGACCCTCGTAAATGCGGACGGCCCCATATTCACCGGCCTGATTGACGCGAATAACCCGCGCTATGATCTCCTGATGGGAAAGATCGCCTAATAAGCGGCGGGCTCTGGATGGGGAAAGCATGTCGTCAGGCATTCTTGGCGATTCTCCACCATGTTTTTCGTTTAGCGGCGACTAAACAGAACATTGCCAGCCCCAGCGAAGCCGGGAGATTATAACCGCTCAGAGACAGACCAAACAATGACCATTGCACCTCGTCGCACGGCGCTTCAGCCGGTCTTTCGAGTGCAAGCTGCAACTCGGCTAATGACAGAACAGGCTCTACAGAAGAAATACAAGCAATAGTAGACCACCAGTGATTTTCTGCTCCCACATGGTACAAGGCTACAACAGTATTAAGCCCGAACGTTACCCCACAGAGAGCAACCAACACGCGGCGACGTGGTGGCGAGAGACATAAGGCTATTGCCGCTAAGATGGCCGCGACCGCATACAGAAGACGTTGGCACAGACAGAGAACGCATGGGATGAGATCAAAGCCAAACTGCAATACAAGTGTACCGCCTAAAGCCGCAACACTCGTCGCTAATATCCCGGCTGGGATTGCCTTTCTCTGCCACAATGGTTGGGGAGAAAACATGCGAAGTTGCCTCTTTTGTGATGATGCAACCGAGCTAAAATATTCTCAGAAGCAGAACCCCCCCCCCTACGGCCACTCCGATCCCTAACGTCACCAAACCGAGCCGCCGTTCAATAAAGGCGCGAATCCGTGGGCCAAAACGCCACAGAAGGCCCGCTACCAAGAAAAAGCGCAGGCCACGCCCTACAAGTGACGTTATCACAAACGCGAGAGGGTTAAACTGTGTTGCCCCAGCACTAATGGTAATCATTTTATAAGGGATAGGTGTGAAAGCAGCTACCAGGATGATCGTCACGCCGTATCTGTTGAAGGCGTCACAGACGCTGAAAAAGCTCTCCTGAAGATGATAAAAAGCGATAATTCCTTGCCCTGTTGTTTCGAAAAGAAAATAGCCAATCCCATATCCTGCCAGCCCCCCCATGACAGAAGCAAAGGTACAGACCGTTGCATATATCCAAGCGCGGTAGCGTTCAGCCAGTACCATGGAAATCAGCATGACATCGGGCGGTATTGGAAAAACGGAACTTTCAATGAAAGAAATGAGAGCGAGCCATATCACAGCCTGCCGATGGCCAGCCAGACTCATGGTCCATTCATACAGCTTCTGCAACACGGACCTGGTCTCCGAGACGGGAAGAGAGGCACATTAAAGTTGTTTTTACAAAACACATATTATTGTCAGTTACGGTTATTACCATAATTAAAGAATTTTGTTTTAGTGAACAAAACTAAAAAATGTATTTAAATATATTTAAATATAAAAGTTGTCTTTTTTATTTATCAACAGACAGGGAACGCTCTGGCTCCTTTGAGTGATGTAAGATGTAACGTCCATATTGGCTGGATTATGCAAGGTTAAGGCACAGTCTGCTCCGTCCTTGACAACAAGATAGGATCCATGTGGGTTACGACCTCTGTTGCTGATTCGAGGATTCTTATGCATCCCTATCGCTCACATACTTGCGGTCAATTGCGCGCTTGTGATGTCAGTAGTCCAGTGCGCCTATCCGGTTGGATTCATCGTAAGCGCGACCATGGTCAGCTGCTGTTCATCGACCTGCGTGATCATTACGGTATCACCCAGGTAGTAGTTGATACCCGGAGTCCTGCCTTCTCCCTCCTAACACACGTAAAACAAGAAAGCGTGGTCACCGTAACAGGCAAAGTCCATCAGCGATCTGCCGCAACACTCAACAAAGGGCTCGAAACTGGGGAGATTGAATTACACGTTATAGACGCAAAAGTACTTTCAGAATCCGACGTCCTCCCTATACTAGTGCATAATGACCAGGATTTTCCTGAAGATCTGCGGCTACGCTATCGCTTTCTCGATTTACGCAGGGAGAAGATGCACCGTAACATCGTCCTCCGCAGCCAGGTGATTGCCAGCCTGCGCCAACGCATGATGGCGCAAGGATTTCTCGAGTATCAGACGCCAATTCTCGGCGCTGCAAGCCCAGAGGGGGCCCGCGATTTCCTAGTCCCAAGCCGTCTTCACCCGGGCAGATTTTATGCTTTGCCGCAGGCCCCACAACAGTTTAAACAACTTCTCATGGTGGCTGGTTTTGACCGCTATTTTCAGATAGCCCCCTGTTTCCGCGACGAGGATGCTCGGGCGGATCGTTCTCCAGGCGAGTTTTACCAACTCGACTTTGAGATGAGCTTTGCGACACAGGAAGACATCTTTGCCACCATAGAGCCTGTTCTACACGGTGTGTTCACGGAATTTTCTGGCAGTCGTTCTGTTGCACCGCTGCCATTTCTCCGAATTCCTTTCGAGGAGGCAATGTTGAAGTATGGTACAGATAAACCAGATCTCCGTAACCCGCTTCATATTGCTGATGTCACAGAGGCCTATCGCAATTCTAAATTGTATATTTTTGCAAGAGCAATTGAAGAAGGTGCCACGGTCCGGGCCATTCCAGCGCTTGGGGCTGCTATACAGCCACGGGGTTGGTTTGATCGGCTCAACGCATGGGCAAAGGATCAGGGAGTCGGCGGTCTTGGCTACATTGTGTTCGAGCACGGCAAGGCAGGGGGACCGCTGGTTAAGCACCTCGACTCAGATCGGCTCAATCAAATCAGAGCCATCACCGGGATCAAGGATGGTGATGTTGTTTTCTTCATCTGTGATAAGCCAGACAAGGCAGCTTTCTTTGCCGGCCGTGTTCGGACCCGCCTGTGCGACGAACTAGGCTTGCTTGAGAAAGACGTCTTTCGGTTTTGTTGGATCACGGATTTCCCGCTCTATGAACGGGATCCAGGAAGTGGGATAATCCGGTTCAGTCACAACCCTTTCTCAATGCCTCGGGGGGGGATCGAGGCGTTAAACAGTCAGGACCCTTTGACGATCAAGGCGTTGCAGTATGATCTTGTCTGTAATGGTGTTGAGCTGTCCTCGGGCGCGATCCGCAATCATCAGCCTGACATCATGTATAGGGCCTTTGAGATCGCTGGATACTCTCGAGCGGACGTCGAGGCGCACTTTGGCGGCATACTCCGGGCCTTCCGGTTTGGTGCTCCTCCACATGGCGGTGCTGCCCCAGGTGTGGATCGTATTGTGATGCTGCTTGCCGGTGCGCTCACTGTCCGTGAAGTTATCCCATTTCCCCTGAATCAGCAGGCGCAAGATCTGCTGATGGAGGCTCCTGTTGCCGTCAGGCCAGAACAGTTGCGTGTATTGCGCATTCGGACAGAGACGTAGTCGATCTCTGCTCTGAAAGATGTTTGTGGGTGTGTACTGCTGCGAATCGCCTCTCCTTCTCATAAGGATCTGTAAGGATCAGTTTGTTGCTTCCCGACCCCCCAAAAATCGCCGGTATTGCTAGGCTCTCGCCGCGACTCCCCGTCTCAGCCTATACGCACAGACTCAGAGAGCTTGCGTGATGTCCGTCCAGTGTGGGCAAGATATCTCCAAGTAGCGGTCTCTCAACACGTATTCCTGTCTACGTGACAAGGTCAATATTTTTGGGCCACAGACGTTTGGAGTGAGAAAAAATGACTCGGGTGGAAACATGGCAAAAGCTCGTGAGAGAATTGGGGAGATTTTTTGCTTGCAGCAAAAGAAAAAATCAGCGAAAAACGCGCCCTCATCCATTTGGTCTGGTCCATCTACTGGTTAGGAGTGGGAGCGATGTCACAAGTCTCTCTTGCCCAACTGGGGATGAACTCGGAAGCCCATCCGAGGGATACCCACAGGGGTTTGAGTGCTGACCGTCCCTCGGCGAGGGCGGAGATGCATCCGGAGCCGATCGTCAACAACAATAAAGATTATTTCATTGAGCATCAAGGAGTGAAATTTGCAGGTTTACATCTTTTAATAGATTTTTGGGAATGTGTCAATTTAAATACGATTGACTTAGTTGAATGCTCTTTAAGAGCAGCAGCTGAAGCGGCTGGTGCGACTATAATACACACACACCTGCATCATTTTACCCCTAATGGGGGTATTACTGGAGTGATTGTGCTGGCTGAATCCCATATTAGCATCCATACCTGGCCTGAAAGATCCTATGCAGCGCTCGATGTATTCATGTGTGGGGCTTGTGACCCTTACAAAACGCTTCCGGCTCTGCGTGAAACGTTTCGTCCCGCTCACGTGACTCTCAGCGAGCAGAAAAGAGGGCTAATGACGTGATACGGTTCGAGGAAACTCTCTATCCGCACTGGTCGCAAACGTTCAGAGTGCAGAAAGTTCTGTATCATGAACGCAGTGAGTTACAGGATTTGGCCATCTTCGAGTCTGCTATTTTTGGACGTATTCTCGCAATTGATGGTGTTATTCAAACGACTGAAGCAGATGAATATCATTATCATGAGATGATGATTCATGTTCCATTACTAGCACATGGGGATGTACGGGCAGTTTGCGTTGTCGGTGGTGGGGACGGTGGGGCCTTGCGTGAAGTCTTGAAACATCCGGGGGTGCATGCAACCCTGGTCGAAATCGATGCGGCTGTGATTGAAATAAGCCGGCGTTACCTGCCGACCATTTCTGTCGGCTCTTTCGATGATCCACGTGTGACGATCGTTATCGCCGATGGTGTCCGATACATGGCAAGCTCTGGCTCCCTGTTTGATGTTATCATTATAGATTCTACGGATCCACAAGGCCCTGGTGAGGTTCTGTTTCATGAAATTTTTTACGCTAGTTGTCGTAAACGTTTAAAACCAGGAGGGATTCTTGTCACTCAAAATGGCGTTCCCTTCATACAACCAGAAGAAGTGTACCGCACCTATTGCCAGCTCAGGCCCCATTTTTCTGATGTATGGTTCTTTACGGCCGCCGTGCCTACCTATGTGGGTGGGCTGATGGCCATGGGATGGGGCAGCCTTGAGCCAGCGCACAGAACTCGAGCGCCTGAGATTCTGAGAACACGGGCGGCTCAAGTCGGGCTTGCAACACGCTATTACACACCGAACATACATGTAGCCAGTTTTGCTTTGCCGCGGTACATTGAACGCTTGCTTCTCTGAAAGAGAGAGGTTATAACGCTCACACGCGTAAAAGGTTTCTTACCTGATAAGGATAGTGATTTCTTGACAAGAATCAACACTTCTTTCAGCAGCGGACCAGATGGAAGGGGCCACTTTGGTCTCTACGGTGGGCGTTATCTAGCCGAAACGCTGATGCCACTCATCCTTGACGTTGAACGTTCCTACAGCCAGGCTATGGCTGATTCGACATTTGCTGCGGAGATGCGATCACTACTGTGTCACTATGTCGGACGACCAACGCCACTGTCCTTTGCAGCCCGCCTGACCGCTCACCTAGGCGGGGCCAAAATTTACTTGAAACGAGAAGATCTCAACCATACTGGTGCTCACAAGATCAACAACTGTATTGGTCAGTGTCTGCTGGCACGCCGAATGGGCAGAAAAAGAATCATTGCTGAAACGGGGGCAGGGCAGCACGGTGTGGCGACTGCGACGGTGTGTGCTCTCTTCGGCATGTCCTGTACGATCTATATGGGAAGCCGAGATATCAAGCGGCAGGCACAAAACGTGTTCCGCATGAAATTACTGGGAGCCGATGTGAAGCCAGTGGAGGCTGGGACAAAGACTCTGAAGGATGCTCTCAATGAGACATTGCGTGATTGGCTGGCCAGCGTAGAGAGCACTTATTATTTGATAGGAACGGCCGCAGGCCCTCACCCTTACCCTGCTATGGTACGCAACTTTCAATCTGTGATTGGTCACGAAACTCGGGAGCAGGTCATAGCGCAGGAAGGCCGTTTACCGGATACATTAATCGCCTGTATAGGGGGAGGTTCCAACGCCATCGGCCTCTTCCATCCTTTCCTTGATGAGGAGGGCGTTCGTCTCATCGGGGTGGAAGCAGCCGGTCATGGTCTGGAGAGTGGTCGTCATGCGGCGTCTCTTCTTGGCGGCCACGTTGGTGTCCTACATGGGAATCGTACATACCTTTTACAGGATTTCGATGGTCAGATTGCAACCGCTCATTCTATTGCAGCAGGACTTGACTATCCTGGCGTAGGCCCTGAGCATGCATGGCTCAGAGATAGTGGCAGGGTTTCTTATGTTTCTATCAATGATGATGAAGCCTTGCACGCCTTTCAGCTTCTGACACGGTTAGAAGGCATTATTCCAGCGTTGGAATCATCTCATGCTATCGCTTACATCATAAAACTGGCACCTACCCTGTCAAAGGATCACGTCATGGTGGTCAATCTGAGTGGTCGTGGCGACAAAGACCTTACCACCGTCACAGCAATCATGCGTGGTGAGGAATCATGAGTGAGCCGTTTTCTGAGGTGCGACCACATTTTGTAGCAGAATCCTCTCGCTTACAGCACACGTTTGCCGCACTGCTTGCCGCAAAAAAAGGGGGGATAGTCGTTTACATCATGGCTGCTGACCCAGACGTTGAGACCTCCCTCGCCATCCTCAGGAGTCTACCACGGATGGGAGTGGATGTCATCGAGCTTGGCGTCCCGTTTTCAGATCCTCTGGCCGATGGCCCCATTCTTCAGAGAGCGTCTCAAAGGGCTTTGAAGGCTGGCGGTTCCCTCGTGCGTACATTAGAGATTGCCCGGCTTTTTAGGACTGAAAACAACACAACGCCCCTGATATTGATGGGCTATTACAACCCAATATACGTCTACGGTCCCGAACGCTTCGCAAAGGCCGCTGCTGCTGTCGGTATTGATGGCTGCATTATTGTTGACCTGCCGCCGGAAGAGGCGGACGAGGTGAGAGAGTTTCTTAAACCCAGGGGCATAGACTTCATTGTTCTGGCTACCCCTACCACAGACTCCGCGAGAGTACCCTTTTTATTAGAAAAATCATCAGGTTTTATTTATTACGTATCCGTTACAGGGACCACGGGGACCATATCAGCTACACAGCAAGCCATCACGCAGGCGATCATACGACTTCGTCACCAAACAGAACGACCTATTGCCGTAGGCTTTGGCATCATGACGCCTGAACAGGTGGCAGCGGGAGCAAGTGTGGCTGACGCGGTTGTTGTGGGCTCTGCAGTGATACAAAGGATTGCGGATTGCCTTGACACCAATGGACGACCGAGGCCTGGGTTAGTTGAGGATGTGTTGTCCTTTATCAAGGAACTTGCTATTGCGGCCCATACAAGCAGAAAGGCGTTGTCCCTGAGGCGTTGTCCCTGAAATGATGTTGAGGTTGTTGATGTTATGGAGTATGGAGAGGCTCTTTTTGTAGACACAGCCATCGCCATGCAAGACGCAAATTTCTACGGTTTAATCCGTCGTCCAGCTGATCTCTCGCGCCCTCTGATCGAGTGGTCAGATAGGCTCTATAGCTGGGCAGACATGGAGAAAACCAGTGCCCATTTTGCTGCCATTCTCACGGCTCTCGGCTGTGCTAAGGGAGACAGGGTGGCAGCACAGGTCGAGAAATCCCCTGCGGCCCTTTTTCTCTACCTGGCCTGTCTGCGATCCGGTCTTGTATTTGTGCCAATAAACACAGACTACAGTGTAGACGAGGTAGAGTACCTGCTCAGAGATTCTAGACCCTCCGTCATTGTCACCAATCAAAATAAGGCAAAGCGGCTCGAAGAGCTCACAAGAAAGCTTACAATTCTCTGCGGTTGCAGTACTGTTCTCACCCTCGCAGAAAATGGCAGTGGGTCGTTCTCCACGTACATCCCTCCCGTTTCTTCTTATGGAAAAGACTGTCCCTGTGCACCGGATGACGTCGCAGCCATCCTATATACATCTGGGACGACTGGCAAGCCCAAAGGGGCTATGCTGTCACACCGCAATCTCGCTGTGAATGGTGAGGCGCTACGCACGACATGGGATTTCACAGAGGGTGATATCTTGCTCCATGCCCTGCCCATTTTTCATACCCACGGTCTTTTCGTAGCCTGTCACTGTGCACTTTTGTCGGGTGCACGCATGATCTGGCTGCCGGCATTTGACAGCACGCAGGTACTCGCGCATCTTCCAAGAGCAACGGTCTTTATGGGTGTCCCAACATATTACGTAAGATTATTATCAAGGGCTGATCTTACGGCTGAGCGATGTGCGCATATGCGGCTGTTTATTTCTGGCTCTGCTCCCCTGCAACCAGAGACCTTCCTCGCATTCCAACGCAGAACTGGTCATGCCATTTTGGAGCGGTATGGCATGACAGAAACGGGAATGAATACTTCCAACCCTTATCAGGGGGAACGCCAACCTGGTCGGGTGGGCAGACCACTGCCGGGCGTGTCGGTACGAGTGGTTGGAATCGATAACACTCCTCTTAAAAAAGGTAATATTGGGATTTTACAAGTACGTGGTGAGAATGTTTTTCTAGGCTATTGGAAAAAACCAAAATATACAAATTTTACGCGCGATGGTTGGTTTATCACAGAGGATATAGCTCTCATCGGAGAAGATGAAACCATTACAATAGTCGGGCGGGCCAGTGATCTCATCATCAGTGGGGGCTACAATGTGTATCCCAGGGAGGTTGAGCAGGTAATCAACACCTTGAACGGGGTTGTCGATTCAGCGGTTATTGGCCTGCCACATCCCGATTTCGGAGAAGCGGTAGCCGCTATTGTCCAAGCACAACTGAAGGATGATATCGTCCTCAACGCTGTACGGAATCGTCTTGCGAATTACAAAGTGCCAAAGATTGTTGTCTTTGTGGATGAATTACCGCGTAACGCTATGGGAAAGGTGAGAAAGGATCTGTTAAGACGAACATATGCAACGATGTTTACGATGGCTGGGAGCTGTTCCATCGACGGAGAACAGGCTTCAGCTGAGTCGGGAAAATGACTGATCAGTGGCTTACGGCCAGAGTAATAGTGCACAAAAAAGATCATATATCAGCTGCTCTTTCTACTTCTGAGATTAAAGGGCGGGCTGTCGTGCTGGTCAGTGGCCCGGCCGTCAGTGGAGCCATGGGATGGCTGTGGTTCCGTTGCTTAGTTGCAGAGGTCTCTGCTCTGTACAAGAGGGCTCGTTTTACGACAGTCTTCGACTGTGGAAGTGCCGCTGGTTTGGCTATGGCGGCTTTAGCCGATGGTGCCAAGGCCATTCGTCTGCATGCACCGCCACCGGTGTTGAAACGGGTGCGTGACATTGCCACACAATCTGGTGCAGTGATAGACTCGGATGTCAGGCCCGCTCTTAACTTACTGTTTTACTCTGATCCTGTTGCCGCCTGTCATGCCTGGTTCAATGTCTTCCAGCTGTGTCTTCCAGCTGTACGAGAGGCCAGGGAATAAACTTTCCAAACTCCCTCATGAGAAGCACTTGATTTGATCGAACACAGCTCTATGTGATTGGTCTGTGTGTTGGGATGTGATAACAATCCTTAACTTGCTGAGACGGCTTAGAACTGATAAAAAGGAGGAGTCTTACGTATCATGGCTGTTTTCAATCACTATCCGCCACGCCAAACTAAATGGGCTCCCGTAGAGACAGAGCAGGCAGTCTTTGACGCTGGTCTGCGCCAGCACATGCTACGGGTTTATAACTTCATGGTGATGGGTCTGGCTGTCACTGGCATCGTGGCCGCCCTGATAGCTGGCAGCCCAACACTGACAGCCGTCATTTTGGGGAGTCCACTGAAGTGGATAGCAATGCTGGCACCGCTGGTTTTCATCTTTGTTTTGTCTTGGCATTTTAACCGCCTGTCCGTCAGCGCCTTGCAGATTCTCTTCTGGGTATTCTGTGGGGCGATGGGCTTGTCAATGGCCTCTGTCTTTCTGGTTTTCACAGGGGCAAGTGTAGCGCGGGTCTTCTTTATCACTGCAGCGACTTTTGCTGGGGTGAGTTTATATGGCTACACGACTCAGGCCGACTTGTCTCGGATGGGATCTTTCCTTTTGATGGGTTTGCTTGGCATCATCATTGCCGGACTAGTCAATTTGTTCCTCGCCTCTAGCGCTTTACATTTTGCTCTTTCTGTCATTGGGGTGCTAGTGTTCACAGGCCTGACAGCTTATGATACACAGCGCGTTAAGGAAGAATATGCCGAGTATAATGGCTATGAGACAAACAGCAAGCTGGCAATCATGGGTGCGCTGTCGTTGTACCTGAATTTCGTCAACCTTTTTCAGATGTTACTGCAGATTCTTGGCAATCGTGAATAAGCATTATCGGGTATCGGGGGTCCTCTGACGGACATCTGAGAGTATCTCTGATAGAAAGGCGCTTCAGATGCGTGACACTTTGGTCTTTGCTCTCGTGCAGCTCAATCCAACCGTAGGAGCGGTGGAGGCAAATGGTGCGAGAGTACGTGCGGCGCGGGCGACACAGGCGGACCTTTTAGTGTGCAGTGAACTCGTGATCTCCGGTTATCCGCCTGAAGATCTAGTGTGTCGCGTCTCGTTCCTAGACAGAGTCCGCTTTGAAGTGGAAGCGTTAGCTGCAGAAACTTCTGATAATGGTCCTGCCCTGCTTGTGGGAGCACCTTGGCGTGAAGGGAATCGTTGCTATAATGCGGTTTTGCTCCTGGAGGGAGGCCGTATTACAGCTGTGCGGTATAAATGTCATCTGCCAAACTATGGCGTGTTCGATGAGGCGCGGGTGTTCACACCCGCGGCATCGGCTGCTCCTATTGCTTTTCGGGGCGTGCGATTAGGCGTGCTCATTTGCGAGGATATGTGGTATCCGGACATAGCAAAACGCTTAACAAGCGCAGGGGCAGATATCTTGGTTGTTGTGAATGGTTCGCCTTTCGATGTATGCAAACATGATCTACGCCGTCTTCATGCTGAGGCACGAGTCCTTGAGACAGCCCGCCCCTTGATCTACGTTAACCAGGTTGGTGGCCAGGATGAGCTCGTGTTTGATGGTGTCTCTTTCGTGCTGAGCCACGATTGCACACAACTCGTGCGGGCTCCTGCTTGGCGTGAGGCGATTGTGCCTACAACGTGGTACCGTGCTCGTGCGGGTCAATTAGTTTGTTGCAGCAAAACAAAGATTATCCCGCCCCTGGCGCCCGAAGAGGATATCTATCAGGCGATGATGCTAGGCTTGCATGACTATGTGGTTAAGAATGGCTTTCCAAGCGTGCTGCTGGGGATCTCAGGTGGCATTGACTCTGCTCTGAGCGCCGCAGTCGCCGTTGATGCACTCGGACCAGAGAAGGTGTATGGAGTGATGCTCCCCTCTCCCTATACCGCGCAGGAGAGTTTGGAAGATGCTGCTGCTGTAGCCTGTTACCTCGGAATCAAGCTCGATGTCATACCCATAGGGCAAGCCATGCAGACGTTCGACATTATGCTGAGTCCGTGGCTTGCGAAGCGTCCCGCTGATGTCACGGAAGAGAACATTCAGTCTCGCGTGCGTGGTCTCACCTTGATGGCTCTGTCCAATGTATCGGGCGGGCTGGTCTTATCTACCGGCAATAAGAGCGAAATCAGTGTAGGGTATACTACGCTGTATGGGGATATGTGCGGCGGTTACGCCGTTTTGAAGGATCTTTATAAGACAACAGTGTTCACACTCGCGCGCTGGCGTAATCGTTGCCGACCGGAAGGCGGTTTGGGGCCATCTGGACCCGTGATGCCGGAACGAGTCATCGTAAAGCCCCCGACGGCCGAGTTGAAACCTAATCAAACGGATCAGGACAGCTTGCCACCCTATGCGGACCTAGACTCTGTCTTAGAGTCGTTCATAGAGGATGAAGAAAGCATGCCGGAGGTCATCGCGCGGGGCTTTGACACGGCGGCCGTGCAGAGAATCTGGCAGATGCTGAACCACGCAGAATATAAACGCCGTCAATCTCCGCCAGGAGTGAAGATCAGCCGTCTCTCTTTTGGCCGTGAGAGACGTTACCCCATGACGAATTCTTATCGGAATTGATCATTGATCATCGCGGCCTCATTGTCTGAGGCCCTCTTCAGTCTGAAGAGAGTGAAAACGCTGTGTCCGTGACCGTCCGCTTCGCCCCTAGCCCAACTGGCCTCTTGCATGTCGGCAACGCCCGTGTTGCTTTGCTGAATCGCCTGTTTGCTGACTCCCTGGGAGGGCGTTTCCTTCTACGCCTTGATAACACGGATGCCGAGCGTTCCAGGGAAGAATATATCTCTGCTATCAAGCGTGACTTGAGCTGGCTTGGGGTTGGATGGGAGCATACCGTACGGCAGAGTGATCGCCGACATTATTATCACACTGCGATGGCGCGGTTGCAGGCAGCAGGGCGGGTCTATCCTTGTTACGAAACGACAGAGGAACTAGACGAGCAGCGTCTGTTTCAGCGAGGAAAAAAGCAGCCGCGGCTTTACGACCGTGCCGCTCTGATGTTATCGAAAACTGATCATGTCCGCCTGGAGAGAAAAGGGCACCGTCCGTATTGGCGATTCAGGATTGATCCACATGATGTACAGTGGGAGGATCTTGTCCGTGGATCATGTTTTTGCCATGGGATTCATCTATGTGATCCGGTGCTACGACGGGCCGATGGGAGCTACCTGTATATGCTTCCTTCAGTGGTCGATGATATTGATTTCACTATTACACATGTTATTCGCGGTGAAGACCATCTCACTAACACTGCGATACAGATTCAAATTTTCCATGCACTAGGGGCAACACCACCGCACTTCGCTCACCTGCCGCTGATGCGAGATGTGAGCGGTCAGGGCTTATCCAAGAGACTGGGATCACTGTCCTTGGATGCCCTGCGCTGGCAAGGAATTGAACCAATAGCCCTGGCGAGTCTACTTGTCACTATGGGCACGATAAGACCCATCCGTTTACATAGCGCAATGGGTGAGCTCGCCGCAGCATTTGATCTGCGTCACTACAGCCACGGGACGCCACGGTTCGATGAGTCAGAATTATGGCAGCTGAATGCACGCTGGCTGCATGCAGTGCCCTTTGCAGCTGTTAAAGACAGACTCATAGCGTTAGGACTTTCAAAAGTGACAGAAGGTTTCTGGAACGCTGTTCGGGCCAATCTAGACCGTCTGGAGACGGCCGGCACATGGTGGCAGATCTGCACCAGTACGATTGTCCCCAACCCCAAGATTATTGATGGGCCACTGTGCTTACTGGCTGCTGGACTGTTGCCTTCTGAGCCGTGGGACAAAACAACCTGGTCCGTCTGGATCAGTGCCATCAAAAAAAAGACGGGACGTACGGGACGATCTCTGATCCGTCCTTTACGGTTGGCCCTCACAGGCCAGGACACTGGCCCAGAACTGAGTGTGTTGCTACCAATAATCGGCCGGAACAGAGCGCTGGTACGACTGCGGCAAGGAAGGTGTAGGTGTACGTGTACGACTGCTGGAAGCAGTGGAGTGTATCCCGTCCAAAAAGGGCATTGTGGCGAAGAAGGACCAGGTAGCAGGTAGCAGTGAGAGTCCCAGCCGGCCGCGCAAGCGTTTTTGGTGACTTGATCAATCAAGGGGGTCGTGTATGCCGAAAACCATGACTCGAACAATGACTCGTTCTAAAATCAGTGAGGCTATGTACCAGGAGGTTGGGCTGTCCCGTAGCGAATCGTCTGATCTACTTGCAATGGTCCTGGATGAGATGGCAAAAGCACTGTCACGAGACGAGATTGTCAAGATCGAGACGTTCGGGAGCTTTGCGGTCCGCAAAAAAGGACAGCGCATCGGTCGCAACCCTCGAACAGGGGATAAAATCCCTATCTTGCCACGCCGGGTCTTGACATTTCGTCCATCCCAAATTCTCAATTTTCGCGTGAATATTATCTGTTGGAGTATGCGATAGTCTGTCGGGAAGAAACCTGCCGCCACTGCCACGAGTGAGTTTTGACAATGCAACAATCACAGCCCACCTTTTCCCAGCATATGGACTTGATGTTTGTCTATGTGACTACCCCCTCACACGAGACCGCTCTGCGGCTGGGGCGGATGATCATAGAAGCGCGCCTGGCCGCTTGTGCGAATATTCTGGGTCCCGTTCACTCTGTGTATTGGTGGCAAGACCATATGGAAGAAGGGCATGAAGTCGCTCTGCTCTTGAAGACCAGAGAGAATCTGGTGGAGAATGTAGTTTCTGTTGTGCAGGCGTTCCATAAGGATACTTGTCCGTGTGTCATCGCGATACCCATTGTGGCAGGCAACCCTGCTTTTCTAGAATGGATTGTTGCAGAGACGCGTACCCTTGCCCCTGCTGCCCCTGCAGACGACGAGAGGGACTGAAAGCACTCCTCTCCTTCTTCTCTTCTTCATCTCCTCTTATGCGCCTGCGCCATATGCCCTAGCCGCAATCGTAGTGCATTCAGCTTGATAAAACCTTCAGCATCATGTTGCTCATAGACCGTGTCCTTCTCGAAGGTCACATAATCCTGTCTATACAAGGCATTAGGTGCCTGCCGTCCAACCACCCACACGGACCCTTTATACAATTTCAGACGGGCCGTTCCGTTTACCATTGCTTGTGTATTATCTATTATTGATTGAATTGCAGCTCTTTCTGGAGAAAACCAAAAGCCATTATAAACTAATTTAGCGTAACGAAGCATTATTTCTTCTTTTAAGTGCATAATCTCACGGTCTAGAGTCAAACTTTCCACAGCCCGATGGGCCGCGAGGAGAATGGTGCCACCTGGGGTTTCGTACACTCCCCGTGATTTCATACCAACGTAACGATTCTCCACTAAATCAACGCGACCCACCCCATGGCGACCCCCAATTTCATTCAGACGTGCAAGCAAGACGGCTGGTGAGAGCGCTTGGCCATTGATCGCAACAGCATCGCCACTGGCAAATGTAATCTCAACATATTCTGGGGTATTGGGAGCCATTTCTGGGGCTATGGTACGACGGAAGATGTCTTCATTCGGCTCTGTCCATGGGTCCTCCAAGGCCTTGCCTTCGTAGGAGGTGTGTAGCAGATTAGAATCAACAGAGTAGGGCGTTTCTCCGTGTTTGTCTTTTAACACTGGAATCTGGTGTCGCTCCGCATAGAGAATCATGTCAGAACGGGACTGTAAGCTCCATTCTCGCCAAGGAGCGATAATGCGGATATCCGGCTTCAGAGCATAGTAGGTGAGTTCAAAACGGATCTGATCATTGCCCTTTCCTGTTGCCCCATGGGCAACAGTGTCGGCTCCCGTGGCAATGGCAATCTCTATTTGACGTTTAGCAATCAGAGGGCGAGCTATTGCTGTCCCGAGCAAGTAAGCACCTTCGTACAGGGCATTGGCTCGGAACAGCGGAAAGACAAAATGACGGGCGAACTCCTCGCGCATATCTTCTATAAAAATATGCTTTATTCCCATCATCGCAGCTTTTTTGCGAGCAATCTCCATCTCCTCACCCTGACCAATATCAGCTGTGAACGTAATTATTTCACAATTATAAATTGTTTTTAGCCAGTGCAGAATAACGGAAGTATCAAGCCCGCCAGAATAGGCCAGAACTACTTTCCCTATTGTGTCCCTCTGATTCCTACTGTTTTTCATTCTGATTGCCTTATCCGCACGGAGCGTTTCCCATATGGCCCACAAAAGAGACAGCTTACGGCGAGTCGCAACGATCCAATGCTTCTGCAAGTTCAGGCAGTGTCACGAATAAATCTGCCACCAAGCCGTAATCTGCCACCTGGAAGATCGGTGCCTCTGGGTCCTTGTTAATGGCAACGATTATTTTCGAATCTTTCATCCCTGCGAGATGCTGAATAGCACCAGAGATGCCAACAGCGATGTAGAGATCTGGTGCGACGATTTTGCCTGTCTGTCCCACCTGAAAGTCGTTTGGCACAAAGCCGGCATCTACGGCTGCACGAGAGGCACCAACGGCAGCCCCGAGTTTGTCGGCTACTACTTCTAACAATTTAAAATTGTCTCCATTCTGCATACCACGGCCACCAGAAATGATAACCCGTGCGGCAGTTAACTCGGGCCGTACAGATTTTGACAACTCTCCTGCTATGTAACGAGATTCGTCGAATCCTTCCGCTTTCGGAATGACATCAATAGCCGTGAGCCCCCCTTCAGCGGGGGTTATATCAAAAGCAGTCCCACGCACGGTCAGGACCTTGATCCTATCTCGCGAGACGACCTCCGCTAAAGCGTTGCCAGCATAGATGGGACGAACAAATGTTTCTGGTCCCTTGATGCCAATGACATCGGAAATCTGCTGGACGTCCAGTAGAGCCGCCACGCGCGGCATGAAATTCTTTCCGAAAGTCGTGGAAGGCGCGAGCACGTGAGTATGGTGAGGCGCGAGGTTTGTTACCAGTAAAGAGATTGGCTCTGCGAGAAAATGTGCATAGCGCGGGTCGTCGCAGCACTGGACGGAAGCGAGACCGGGAATGCGGGCCGCCGATTCGGCGACAGAGCCGCATGCGTGACCAGCCACCAAAATGTGTATTGGAATCCCAAACACCTTGGCGGCAGTCACAGTGTGAAGGGTGGAAGGTTTCAGCGACGCATTGTCGTGTTCCGCTACAACCAGGACACTCATCAGATCACCTTGGCTTCGTTCTTCAATTTAGCAACCAGCTCATGAACATCGGCAACCTTGATGCCTGCCTTGCGCATGGGTGGCTCTGTCACCTTGAGCGTGGTCAGGCGAGGGGTGATATCAACGTTAAGAGCTGAGGGTAGTATGATATCAATCGGTTTTTTCTTCGCCTTCATGATATTGGGCAATGAGGCATAACGCGGCTCATTCAGCCGCAAGTCCGTGGTAAGAATCGCTGGCAGACGTACTTCTAGGGTTTCGAGACCCCCATCTACTTCACGGGTGACCACCGCCCTGTTATCCTTCAGGAAGAGCTTTGAGGCGAAGGTAGCTTGCGGTCTGCCCAATAAGGCCGCAAGCATCTGCCCAGTCTGGTTAGAATCGTCATCGATAGCTTGCTTACCGAGAATAACAAGCTCGGGATTCTCTTTTTGTACAATATTTTTCATTATTTTTGCTACTGCAAGTGGCTGCATCTCATCATCAGTCTGGACCAGGATCCCACGATCTCCCCCCATGGCAAGGGCCGTACGGATGGTTTCCTGACTCTGAGCCACGCCCATACTGACAACAACAATTTCTCCCACAAAACCCGCTTCTTTAAGTCGGACAGCCTCTTCGACAGCAATTTCGTCGAAGGGATTCATAGACATCTTTACATTAGTCGTCTCGATCCCTGACGCATCGGACTTCACTCGAATCTTGACATTATAATCAACAACGCGTTTGACAGATACGAGAACCTTCATGCCCCCCCCCTGGGATCCCTTGATGCGCAAGTGAGAGAGATTATCACCGAAACGCACAACATGTCTCTGGATTTTTTTGATAGGAAAGAGCGCAGTTTGTTACTGGTGTAGAGGCCCTGTGATGTGCTTCTTTGTACTCATTCCTCCTGACCTCCTTATGGAGGGCGTTGTACCTCATACCTCTCTGAAATGACAATGACATGAATGCGCTAGTTGCCATTCCCTATCGCGATCCTGTGGCTGTCTACGCTGGATTCTCCGGTGAGACAGGAGCGGTGTTGCTTGACACTGCTGATGGTACAGGGTTATCCTACGTAGCTGTGCGGCCGCGTTACTGGATCACACAACAAGGCGGTGAGCGAGTGGGGGATCCTTTCTCCCGCCTTGTGGAGCTTTTGAGGTTGGCACGGCCGGTGGCACGTGACTCTGGCCAACCGCCTTTTATGGGCGGTGTTATTGGCTTTCTTGGCTATGAGCTTAACGGATATCTGGAACGTCTCCCATCACCAGTGCCGGCGGATATTCACTTGCCGGATATGGCAGTGGGTCTCTATGATTCTGTAGTGATATTCGCATCTGGACAAGCATGGGTTGGTGCACCAGATGAAGCCAGAGCGCATTGCCTCGCAGTACAGGTCGCAGAGGCCGCTGACCTCCCGCCACTGGATTGGCAGCTTGGTGGTCGCTGGTGTACTGAAACCCCCCGTCCCTCTTATGAAGATAAAGTCCGGCAGGTGATCGACAGCATTGCAGCTGGTGAGGTCTTTCAGGTGAACATCTCACAGCGATTTGTCGCATCCCTGCCAGAGGGAATGCCCCCTATAACACTTTACCGAAGATTGCGAAAACTCAGCGCCGCTCCCTTCGCGGCTTGTCTCAGTCTCGGGGCAGGTCGTTTCATTCTCTCAGCATCGCCGGAGCGATTCTTGAAGGTGGAATCTAACGGTCGTGTCCAGGCATGTCCGATTAAAGGCACTCGCCCGCGCGGCATTAATAAATCCTCAGATGTAAATCTGGCTTTTTCTCTTTTAAAGAGTGTTAAAGATAGAGCAGAAAATTTAATGATTGTTGATTTGTTACGAAACGATCTCGCAAAAGTGTGTCAGCCTGGGAGTGTGCGGGCACCAAAGCTTTGCCATGTAAAAAGTTTTTCCAGTGTCCATCATCTCGTGTCAGTCGTTGAAGGTCAGCTGGTTCCAGGGAGGACAGCCGTTGATCTTTTGCGTGGAGCCTTTCCAGGAGGATCTGTAACTGGTGCTCCAAAGATACGTGCGATGCAAATAATCGCAGAATTAGAATCTTACAGACGGGGTCCCTATTGCGGGTCGATTCTCTGGCTTGGCAGTGACGGAGCTATGGATTCCTCAATTGCCATTCGCACATTGATTCTCGATGGTCCCCGTGTTGTCACTCACGCTGGCGGTGGCATTGTCTATGACTCCGACCCTGCAGCAGAGTGGGAAGAAACCATGACTAAAGCCAAACATTTACTGGCCGCCCTGACAGGCTCCAGTCCCCAACCCCAATGGGCTGAACTTTTCTCTTGACTGATCCCTACTGATCCCTGGCGGCGTGTACACAGTTTACTGTCGAATCTGCTCGGTCAGGTGCAAAGCAAGCCCACCAGCCACGCGCCCATGAGCGAGCAACGCTTTTTTTCCACCCGCCGCATAGATTGCTGCGGCAGTCAATAGGGCGCGTAGTTCATCTGGACTAGCGGCATTAAAGTGGCAGTAGGCCCCACGTGTAACGCTGGCGATGAGACGAAAGACGGTGGCTGCTGTTGGGTCGGAACCCTCATGAAAAAGAAAGACAGGTATGCTGATGGAACGCAGACTACTGGCGACTGCGAAAAGTGCATCAATATTCTCCTCCATACAGTCACCTATAAAGACGGCGGCGTTTACAGTGCGTTGAGGAGAGATTCCGGCCTCAGCCAGTATGTGTCTCAAGACCTGTTCAATCTGAGTCGGGCCGGCAGCACACGTGACCCGACTCATCAAATCCCACAAGACCCTGGCTTCTGTAACCCACGGGCCTGCGCGACATTCTTTTAGACCTCTGTAGTAAACAAGCTGAATCTCTAACCCTCCCAGCGAGGTAGCAGTATGGAACATCTCAGCTTGGATGTGCATTGCCCGTTCCCAAGTAGGAGCACGACTAGCCGTGGCATCCATAGCAAACACCAAGCGACCGCCTTGTCGCCTGTCCCCCTGACACGTCCGCTCAACCTGTTTGAGAAAGGCTGTCACGCCATTGCTGGCTGCTACTGGACTCCTTTTTCTTTCGCCTACAGGCAGGGGGGCATGACGTGGCAATTGATGGTCAAGCATTGTCACCCATCCTCAGAGAAAACACAGGGCCGTACCCCGTAACAGTACAGTACAGTGACGGCAGAGACGGCACGCAACTCCGTTTAAACGGACAGACGATTCAGGTTGAGACAATTTTTCCGTCCCCACGCAGGACGGTCAGGAAATTCTCACACCAATGTGATAACGTATTAGTAGTAATTATCTTATACATTTGTTTCCAACGAGCGATTCTCTCCTCCAATGGCATAGATAATGCACGCGCCATAGCATCGGCGACATCATCTACATCGTATGGATTAACGAGTAGGGCTGCGTCCAGCTCATGAGCAGCACCGGCAAATCGTGACAGGACTAACACCCCCGGGGAATCCGCATTCTGCGCGACCACAAACTCCTTAGCGACGAGATTCATGCCATCCCGTAAGGGCGTGATGACTGCCACACTGGCTGTCCTGTAGTAGCCAGCCAGCGTAGCCCGTTTGTATCCTTTGCTCACATAGCGCACTGGCACCCAGTCAGGCTCACCGTACTGGCCATTGATCCGACCGGCTTCCTGTTCGAGCGTCCGACGCAGCCGTCTGTATTCTGGAACATCACCACGAGAAACGGGTGAGATTTGCAAGAAAGTGACTTTCTTCCGAAAGGGTGGGTGACGTTCAAGGAAGCGAGCATAGGCTCGCAGACGCTCTGGAATGCCCTTTGAATAGTCCAGCCTGTCGACACCAATTAACAGGGCACGCCCGTGAAGAGTCCTTTGTAACCTCTGGACTGAAGGGGTATGGAAGCTGTGCACCGCTTCTGTTGCCATAGATTCCGCATCGAGACCTATGGCGAAGACAGCGGCTCTCACTGTCCGCTGTCCCATAAACACGGTCCCGTCCGTCTCAACTTTACCGTTTGATTCCTGAGACACATAGTCCAGGAAGGAACGGAGATCGTTGATCGTTTGGAATCCCACTACATCGTAAGCGGACATGGACTGTACTAGTCGGGCATGGCTCGGCAGGGTTAACATGATCTCAAGGGCTGGGAAAGGCGTGTGCATGAAAATGCCGATCCGTTGCGTCACCCCTAGGCGTCGCAGTTCTTGCCCAAGGGGAATCAGGTGATAATCATGTACCCAGATGATGTCATCTGGCTGTAGCAAGGAGAGCAATGCCGTTGCAAAGAATGTATTGACCTTCAGATACGTTTGGTAATTGACTCGATCAAACTCTGCCATGTCTAGCCTGTAATGAAACAATGGCCATAGTGTTCTGTTGGCGAAGCCGTTGTAGTATTCCGCATAGTCTTCCGGTGTCAGATCGAGCAAAGCGTACGCAACGTTCCCCTTCGTCACGATATGTGGCAGTGTTGTCGCACCCTCAACCGTCCGGCCACTCCACCCCAACCACAGCCCTCCGTAGGTAGACAGGGCATCATTCAGGGCGACTGCTAATCCTCCGGCCTGTGCCTGGTCGACGTCGGGGACAGCGACTCGATTGGAAATGACAATCAATCGTCCCATACTGTCAATCCTCCGCTGGTGGGGGAGCAAGTGTAGGCTGCTACCTCTGGAAAACCAACATTTTTATTCAGAATAGAGACGAACCTGCGTAATGCTGTCGCTAGATGAGAGGAGCTGGCGCTGCGCACAAGTCAGAACACGGCTCTCCTTGTCTATGACCCCAGTGGGATAAAGAGCGTTGTCGAACAGGTTCAGGACCGCTATTTTGTTGAAAACCATGCCTGTTGTCGAGTTTCGTCTGTTGTGCCGCTTCCTTCGCCATGCGAGCCGTTGCTTGGCGGCCAAGGACGGAGTGTAGCAAACGCGCTCCGCGTGCTGACAGTCTAAAAAGACACGTCGGAAACTTTAGCAAGAAGCGTGGGCAGCATCGTACGTGAGCGAGTCAGCCAAAGCGGGCTCACCATCTCGCCACTATCGCACAGCTTGGCAGCTGTCTGATCACAGCTCTTTGTCTGCAGACCGCGCCGGGCTGTACAGCAAGCTGCTGTACAGCAAGCCATTTCTGATGAGGTCAAGTCCTGAATTGTGGAGAGTCCATTTTCATGGCCAAACGTATGTTGATCGAGGCGACACACCCAGAGGAAATTCGGGTTGCTGTGGTCGACGGGACACACCTGGAAGCATTCGACGTTGAAACATCGCCAAAAAGGCAATGCAAAGGAAACGTTTATCTTGCAAAGGTGACACGCGTCGAACCATCCCTGCAGGCCGCTTTCGTGGACTATGGGAGCAGCAAGCACGGATTTCTCGCATTTAGTGAAATACATCCAGATTACTATCATATTCTACAGTCAGATCGGCAAGCATTAGAAGCAGAGAGAAGCTGGCCTGCGCTCATGCTAGAGGAGGACGATGCTGTTCTTCCTCTGTCAGGGGTTGCGTGCCCTAGTCTGAATGACGAGGATTCTGATGACTCTCAGTCGTGTAGGTCTCTACGGGTTTACAAGATTCAGGAGGTGATCCGGTGTCGTCAGATTTTGCTTGTACAGATTGTCAAAGAAGAGCGTGGCAATAAAGGGGCGGCCTTAACGACTTACTTATCTTTGGCTGGACGCTATTGTGTTTTAATGCCAAATAAAACTACAGATAGCGGTGTCTCACGTAAGATCACAAGCCTTCCTGACCGACAACGGCTGAAGACTCTGTTAACGGAGTTGAATATTCCCAATAGCATGGCAGTCATCCTGCGTACCGCTGGGGCTGAGCGGGGTAAGAGTGACATCCGGCGGGACTATGAATATCTGGCGCGCACGTGGAATCAAATTCGTGAAGTCACCCAGCGGTCCCGGTCTCCCTCTTTAGTGTACGAGGAAGCCAATCTGATCAAACGGGCTCTCCGCGACCTCTACGCCCGTGATGTTGATGAGATCATCGTTGCCGGTGATGAGGGCTATCGCCGGGCAAAGGACTTCATGAAAATGCTCACGCCCTCGCATGCTAAGAAGGTGCAGCGATACCAGGAAAAAGAAATACCCCTCTTTTGCTACTACGAGGTAGCAGCGCAGCTTGATGCTATGCACAGTGCAGCCGTGCAGTTGCGTTCAGGTGGTCATGTCGTTTTTAGCCAAACAGAAGCCCTTGTTGCTATTGATGTCAACTCCGGCAAGGCAACACGCGAGCGCCATATTGAGGAAACGGCTCTTCAAACAAACATTGAAGCGGCAGAAGAAATCGCCCGTCAGCTCAGATTGCGCGATCTAGCAGGACTCATTGTCATTGATTTCATCGATATGGAAGAGATTCAGAATAACATCACTGTTGAGAAGCGGTTCAAAGAGGCGCTGAAGAGTGATCGTGCCCGTATTCAAATTGGTCGTATCAGCCCGTTCGGCCTGATGGAATTATCACGCCAGCGTTTACGCCCCAGTCTGATGGAGACTGATTTTCAATTTTGTCCGCATTGCAATGGAACAGGCTGGCTACGCTCGCTAGAATCGTCAGCGATGCATGTGTTACGTGGGATTGAAGAAGAAGGTCTTCGTCAGCGGTCACTAGAAATCAGTGTGACATGTCCCAGTGCTGTTGCACTCTACATTCTGAATCACAAACGATTCGCTTTAACTAATCTCGAAAACCGCTATGGATTCCATGTGTTTGTATTCAGCGATGGAAGTCTTGTTCCACCTGCGTATCGGATGGAGCGTCTGAAGGGCGAAGATGAAGAAATTGATTCTGAGATGGCCACTGACAGCATTTTAGAAAACGATGAGAAAGCGGAGTTTGATGAGAATGAAGAAAGGAGCAGCTCCGGACGGTCAGAGTGGCAGCGGTGTGAGCTGCGCAATGGCAGGCGGCTGAACGGTATCAACGGTATCTCTGAAGAGTCTCCTCTCGAATGGGACAAAAGCAGAGAGGCGGAAAGCAATGCCATAAGCAATGGTGACCTTTTGGTAACGGGGCATCATAACGCAGACCGTCGTGATGAGGAGAATCGTGATGAGGAGAATATGGAGAATATAGGCGGTCGGAGACGGCGACGCAGCCGTCGCCGTCGAAGGCAGGCTCCAGGCGATGAGAATACAAAGATTGATGAGAATCCAAATATCCTTGGAGAGTCGGCAATCGCGATTCCGAGAGCGAGTGAGTTGCCTGGGTCTTTGACGGAGGAAAAGATGGAAGAGTGTGTCACACTAGAACAGGACAGAACAGTTGACTATGATCGCAGTCCTCTAAGCTAAGATTGGGGCTGGGCTGGATTGACTGCTGTCCTATACTTATACTATTTATTCTGATTCTGAACGCCTGCCAGCGATCCCTCTACCTCTTGTCAGGCGTTTCAGCATTACTTGGCCTTTGTGCTACCACTCATGGCAGGGATGTCTTTAGTCAAGGAAGGTGAATCAGCATGAGCACTCACTCATGAAGAGAGGGAGCGAATCTTGCTGGTCTTCTTGACTCGTGTTCCCAGTTTCCTTCCAATAGGCTCGTCTGTCGTAGATTTCTACGATTGTCTCCCCTCTTCCACCATCTATGGAGTCGCCGCAATGCCACCACTCACGTCAAAGGCCATGAACGTGGGAATGAGGCGTCGTCGCAGTGCGGCGCGTCTGGCCGCTGTGCAGGCATTGTATCAGATTGATATTACAGGGGCCTCACCTGACTGCATCATCAGAGATATTCTGGAGCAGCGTATCGCTAACCTCGCTCTGGCTGAAGATGAAGTGAGCGAGCGCGAGATTCCTGTGCCGCTTGTAGCCCCGGACGCTTCGCTCTTCTCTTTTCTTATTGGCACAGCGGTGACTTATGAACGCGATATTGACGTGATGATTGACAGGTCTCTGAGTAGAGACTGGAACCCGGAGCGTCTGGAAACAGTTGTCCGCTGTATTCTGCGAGCAGGTATTGGCGAGTTGTTAAAACGCCTTGACATTCCTGTTCGTGTGATCATCAACGAATATGTGGATGTAGCACACGCTTTTTATTCTGGGTCTGAACCAGGTCTAGTCAACGCTGTTCTGGATCGTCTCGGTCGGCACATACGCGCGCGTGAGTTCCATATGTCAGAACTTCATCATGAGACGCCACAGTGAATTTGAACTAATTGAGTCTCTGTTTGGGCCTCTGGCAATGGGGTTTCCAGGAGCGCTAGGGCTTAAGGATGATGCTGCACTGCTCGATCCACCTGCTGGCTACTCTGTAGTGGTAACGGCCGATGCAATAGTCGCTGGAGTTCATTTTAGGCCTGACGATCCTCCAGATCTGATTGCCTGTAAGCTGGTGCGGGTGAATCTGTCTGATCTTGCAGCAATGGGAGCAAAACCATGGGTAATGGTAGCGACGATGGCCTTTCCAGATTCCGCTAGCGAAGACTGGATCAGCTGCTTTGCCACCGGTCTGAGTCATGAGAGGCAGCAATTCGGGATTCCTCTCATCGGGGGGGATACTCTTGTGACGCCAGGACCGGCAACATTCTCCTTAACAGCTTTCGGACTCGTGTCACAGGGGCATGCCCTGCGCCGATCCGGAGCCCACCCTGGTGACATCCTGTACGTCACCGGGACTATCGGGGATGGGGCATTGGGCCTGCGAGTCTTGGCAGGACAGCTGTCTTTCAGCGGTGATGAATCAGAGTTAGCGGCTCATCTGATTAACCGCTATCATCTGCCACAGCCGCGGCTCACTGCCGGCGCCGGACTCCTTGGTATGGCGACGGCCTGTATAGATGTTTCCGATGGGCTGTTGCAAGATCTCTCGCACTTGTGTCAGGAGTCAGGTGTCGGAGCACGGCTAGTGATGAAACGTCTCCCCCTCTCGCCGTCTGCGGTGGCAGCGGTCCGGCAAACCCCTAGCTGGCTAGAGGAAATTGTTAGCGGAGGTGATGACTATGAACTCTTGTTCACTGCTCCACCAAGCACTCAAAAAGCATTGGAAGAGTTAGCGCAGACGACTGCCACAGCAATCACGGCCGTTGGGACTATTGTTGCAGGTGGCAATGGTATAGTCTTCGATTTCGAGGGAACAACAGTGCCGTTTTCCCGACTTGGTTATCAGCATTTCCAAGCGTGCTATCCGCGGCAGGCTGGCCAAGAGAGAAGAGGCTTGGCTCGGGTCGCTGATCACCTGCTGCAACTGGTAACGTAGTGCATGGGGTAGTTTAGTTGGGGGGGCACACCTCGAACAGAGGGACAAGCGACCGAGAGACAACCAATTCAGGGTGCAGAGAGCGGGTGTTCTTTTTGTGATTTCACTGGAATAGGATTTGTGGAATGTCAGCCCAGTACACCTTCATTCTTGCCTGTGGCGTTTTGGCGCTTTTATACGGCGTGTACGCGAGTCGGTCTGTGATGGCAGTGTCCGCCGGCAGTGAGCGAATGCAGCAAATTGCGGCTGCCGTTCAGGAAGGCGCGCAGGCATATCTCGACCGTCAATATCGGACCATCGCCATGGTTGGTGTGGTCATTGGTATTCTGCTTGGTCTTCGACTCGGCTTAGTTGTAGCCATAGGCTATTTCTTAGGCGCTGTCTGTTCCGGTGCAGCCGGCTACATTGGCATGAATGTGTCAGTGCGTGCCAACCTGCGCACGGCCAATGCCGCCCAGACGGGTGGGCTTGCGGCTGCCCTAGCGGTGGCGTTCAAGTCCGGTGCAGTCACCGGCATGCTGGTTGTTGGTCTCAGTCTGCTCGGCGTGACGGGTTATTACGTCATTCTGCGCCTTATAGACTCGGCACACACCCTTGAAGCGCTCATTGCTTTGAGCTTTGGGGCCTCTCTCATCTCTATTTTTGCCCGCCTCGGTGGGGGCATCTTCACGAAGGGTGCAGACGTTGGTGCGGACCTTGTGGGCAAAGTGGAAGCAGGCATTCCGGAAGATGACCCACGTAATCCAGCTGTGATTGCAGACAACGTTGGGGATAACGTAGGAGATTGTGCTGGTATGGCAGCAGATCTCTTTGAAACATACGCTGTTACCGTTGTTGCCACAATGGTGCTAGGTTTTCTCTTTTTTACAACTCCTACAGATCAAAACCTCATGATGACATTACCGTTAATGATCGGCGCCGTTTGCATTGCTGCATCTGTTCTTGGCACCTTCTTCGTTCGGCTAGAAGCAGATCGCAAAATCATGAAGGCCCTTTATAAAGGCTTTATTGCAACTGCCATTATATCCGCCGCGCTCGTGGCCATTGCGATGCTAGTCGTTTTTGGCGATTTTGGTCGGGAATTTATCATGAAAGGAGGAATCTCTATCACCCCACGGGCTCTGTATGGCTGTGCGTTAATCGGCTTAGTGGTTACAGGCCTGCTTGTCTGGATTACAGAGTACTACACAGGCACTGGTTACCGGCCGGTCACGAGTGTTGCTAAGGCCTCTGTCACTGGCCACGGGACGAATGTCATCCAGGGCTTGGCTGTTTCCATGGAGGCGACCGCTCTGCCGGTTATTGTAATTTGTGCTGGTATTGTGGCCGCTTACGGGGCGGCTGGTTTGTATGGTATTGCTATTGCCGCTACTACTATGTTGGCTTTGGCGGGTATGGTGGTTGCCCTTGATGCCTATGGTCCCGTGACTGATAATGCTGGCGGTATTGCAGAAATGGCAGATCTCCCGTCTGATGTTCGCAAAATCACCGACGCTTTGGATGCCGTGGGCAACACCACAAAGGCGGTAACAAAGGGCTATGCCATCGGTTCAGCTGGTTTGGCTGCATTGGTACTGTTTGCCGCTTATACACAAGATCTGGAGCGGTATTTTGTGAACGTACGGGTAGACTTTACCCTCAGCAACCCCTATGTAGTCATTGGTCTTTTCATTGGTGGTCTGCTACCCTACCTGTTTGGAGCGATGGGTATGATGGCCGTCGGCCGCGCTGCAGGGGCGGTCGTCATTGAGGTGCGTCGTCAGTTCAAGGAGATCCCTGGCATCATGGAAGGCGCAGCCAAGCCGGAATATGGGACGTGTGTGGATATGCTCACAAAGGCTGCCATCCGTGAGATGATTGTTCCCTCACTCCTACCGATATTAGCCCCAATCGGGCTATATGTGCTAGTGAACATGGTGTCAAGTCAGGCACAAGCATTTGCTGCCCTTGGTGCCATGCTGCTTGGTACTATTGTTACAGGATTATTTGTTGCTATTTCTATGACTTCTGGTGGTGGTGCTTGGGATAATGCAAAGAAATACATTGAGGATGGTCACCATGGCGGCAAGGGATCTGATGCGCATAAGGCCGCTGTCACCGGTGACACCGTTGGAGATCCCTACAAAGACACTGCAGGCCCTGCCGTCAATCCAATGATCAAAATCACAAATATTGTGGCTATTCTTCTGCTTGCCCTGCTATCAGGGTAATCCCCATAAGAGAGGACGAGGGCGGCCTATAGGCCGTCTTCCTTCTTCCGTGGCCTGCTGAAGCGACCGACATTGCCTAATAGCTGTTGCAATGCTGATGTTTTTTTGCCAGTGGGAGTATGTGTTGCACGTTGCACTAGTTTAATTGTGTGCCCGTTTGCCAAATTATATGTACTCACCTCTCTGACAACATCTGAGCTGTTAAAATGAATGGCAATGACCTTCCGTTCTAATGCTGCTGGGAGATGAAAGGCAAATCGCATTTCTTGCGACCAAAAGTAGTACCATGTCTCATCTCCAAACGTCGCTGCGAAAGACGGCGTGCCCAACATGGCACGGATCATATCTCTTGTCTGCGTCCCGTATTGAATCCGGGCTAGTGTCTCTGCCGTCAAAGGATAGCCTCTGCTGACAAGAGTTGGAGTACAACCCAATACAAAAACTGCTACACTGGACGCAGTGAGCCAGCACGGCCAGCACACGTGAACAACTTGAACAAAACCTTGAAAAAAACGCTGAAGAAAGATCGACAAGCGGTAGCACATGATTGCCTATGCACTCTATCCTGCAGCTTCTAAGGCGGCACAGGCCTTGTATAGCCTTGTTGTATCCCAGGCTCGGCATCCTGCATTCTATACCAAATTTGGCATTGCTGACACGGTGGATGGCCGATTCGATATGATTGTGTTACACGTTTTTCTCGTGCTGCGTTTTATCGTTTCTCAGAGAGAAACCAGAGAAAACAAAGGTTTAGCACAATCTTTAATAGATATTATGTTCCATGATATGGATCATAATCTACGCGCAATGGGGGTTTCAGATCTGCAAGTCGGGAGAAAGGTTAAAGACATGCTCCGAGCTTTTTACGGGCGTGTAAGCGCTTACGAGACGGCCTTGACGGCACAGAACGATCAGCTTTTAGCTGACGCCCTGCAACGTAACGTCTATCGGAACGTTACAACACAAAACGCTAACGTAAAATCTCTGGTCCATTACGTGCGGGAGGTTGCCGCCCTTTCCACAGCATGGTCTATGGCCGATCTTCGCAGAGGCCGCGTTTCATTTGTGAGACCACCTTGTGTGCCACCTTGTAGCTGATAGATGATTATAATGTAGAAGTCAGACAGCAGGTGAGACCACGGTGAGAACCGTGGCGCGGTTGCGGGGAGAGGATTCGAACCTCTGACCTTC
>JANQJD010000005.1 GCA_028281845.1 Rhodospirillales bacterium
CTGGGGGGGTGGGGGGGGGATGGTCCCGCCTCCCTCAGGAAAGGCGGCGCGCGGCCTGGCTGTCGTAAAAATCATCGGCATCAGTCCACCGCAGGACTAAGAGTGCGGCGATCTCATGGAGGGCTGCTGTAGCCACAACAAGTGTGCCGTCACTAGCCCCATGGTAAATGAGAGAAACGCCCCTACTTGGTGAGCGACTGCTAGGGGAATGGGAACCACAAAAAGTAATGTTAAGATACCAAATATAAACTGAAAAATTGTTGTTACTATAAACATAGTCATCACAAACAGAGTAGAGCGAGAGACTGGACCCCACCGGCGTCCCCACCTCCACAAAAGGAGCACAGAGACCATTGTGGTGATGGCGAGTAAGCGATGCTGGAACTGCACCATGACAACGTTCTCAAACGGATTCATGTACCATGGCTCCATGACAAAGAGATCTGCCGGCGGAAGCTGGCCGTTCATGAGAGGAAATGTGTTATGTGTAAATCCAGCATCGAGACCAGCAACCAATCCCCCAGAGAGCAGCGTGAGAACAAGAAGACCGAGAACACACCATAGGCGTATCGCCAGTGGTGTCATCTGTACGGACTTGAAGGAAGGCCGCGGCTGTAAGACCCCGAGTGCTATCCATAACAGGAGACCATAGATCAGGAGTGCTAATCCCAGGTGTGCTGTCAGAAGATACTGGCTGACATCAGGTTGCTCAGCAAGGCCGCTTTGCACCATGAGCCATCCCATGATTCCTTGCAGACTGCCTAGTAGAAAGAGACCTGCCAGTTTCCATCCGAGTCTGTGATCAATTCTCTGTCGTAGGAGGAACCACAGGAACGGTAATAGAAAGATGACCCCTATGCTACGGCCTGCTAGACGATGAAGATACTCCAGCCAAAAGATGCTCTTAAAGTTCTCCAGAGTCATGCCAAAATTTTTCAGTCTGTACTCTGGAAACTGCTGATAGTGAAAAAATGTATCATGCCATTCTTGATGACTCATCGGTGGGAGAAGAGAAAAGGGCTTCCACTCTACAATCGACAAGCCAGATTGCGTAAGTCGTGTTATTCCTCCTAAAAAAACTATTAAAAGTATAAAAATACAACATAAGAATAACCAATAAGAGACTAATCGTGCAGTAGCTGGCGGGAGATTCGTCGTGAGGCAACCAAGACGCATATGATTCTCCTCAGTGGGGCTATGAGGAGCCGCGCTCTTTTCCACACAATTCATGCCGCCGCATGGCGATCTTGGCAAGGAGCACCGCCGCTCACGCCGGTTGCACCCTGTGATTCGGAGTAAATTAACCACGGCAGACCTCTATCCGCTCCATCTGTTAGAGAAATAGAGCCAGTGACACATTCTTTTTCTTTAGAATGACAGGTCAGCGCACAAAATGATAGAGATTCCCGAGACACAGGAACATGACGATGCCAAACAGGCGGCCATTGGCAAGATGACACAAGATGACAGATGAGACTGTGACGGAGCATGTCTTTGCTTTTGGGATCACACTCAGTGATCTATACCACCTTAAAGGATTACATCGGATAGATAGGCTGTTCCTAGGCCACCTGCAAAAGAGTGATGCAAGGCTATGGGAAAGACTCAATGCTGCCCGTGCAGCTCCAGATTTTCTGGGAAACCAGCAAGAATCAGCGCTTCTCATGGCACTAGGACCCCATATACAGGACTTTCTCGGTGTTTTGTTTGGCATCAGCACAGACATTCTCGCCTTAACCAGCCAGTATCACGCGCTTGCACCATTGTACGCCTGTAAGCGACTTTTCGTCCAACGGCGCGCGATGCGGGCCATTCGGGAGTCTGCGGCAAGGACTTTCGACGGGGCCGCACTGTTAACAGAAATGGAAACACTGCTCGGTGGAGCATTTACAGAACTGGAATTTGCTCGTGCTGTGATGACTTGGCTTGAGAACGAACCTGCTCATACAAAGCAACTAGAAATTGCCACTCGTTATGCAGCTTGGCGAGCGCACGCGAGTAACGCGGCGTTTGGAGAAACTAGTATTCTTTTCCGGTTTCCTAGTAGAAGAGACCCCTTTCATCTTGTTGAAACAGTGAAAGAAAAATACCTTGGTCTTGACTGCCTACGGCACCCCCTGCACAGCCCGTTGCGCAGGCGTGATGGTTTTAGTCTCACAGATCCTGGTTATTCGCGTGAGGAAGCTCTCGATGAAGCCCACTACTGCATTGTTTGTCACCGCCAAGATAAGGATTCATGCGCCAAGGGTATGAAGGACAGGGAAACTGGGGCGTGGAAGCAGAATGCACTGGGCCGCTGGATAATTGGTTGTCCGCTCGAAGAACACATCTCAGAATTCCAAGAATTGATGGTTCATGGTGATGTCGTCGCGGCTCTTGCTCTGATCACAGTCGCTAATCCTATAGTAGCTGGGACAGGCCACCGTATTTGCAATGAGTGTATGGTAGGATGTATATATAATAACAAGAATTTCATTCCAGTTAATATACCACAAGCAGAAACAAGGGTTGTACGTGACGTCTTGGCCCTACCCTATGGATTCGAGGTTTACAGTCTGCTTACTCGCTGGAATCCTCTGAACATACGGGCTCCTTTACCCAATCCTGACAGTGGCCATACGGTGCTTGTAGTGGGACTAGGCCCAGCTGGCTATACCCTAGCACACTACCTGCTGAACGACGGCCATACAGTCGTGGCGGTAGATGGTCTGAAAATAGAGCCCATGGCGCCAGAGCTGTCAGGCGTGGAAATAACCGGGAGACGTGTGCCATTCCGGCCCATACGGGATGTGACAGAATTATGGGAGTCCCTTTCCACCCGCACGATGACTGGCTTTGGTGGTGTAGCCGAGTACGGTGTCACAGTTCGTTGGGACAAGAATTTCCTCACAATTATACGTCTTTTATTAGAAAGACGGACTAATTTTATACTTTTTGATGGTGTACGCATGGGCGGAACACTCACACCCGAATCTGCCTTTTCTATGGGATTCGATCACATTGCTCTCTGTTTGGGTGCTGGTCAGCCAACCATTCTTCCGATGCCGAACGGTCTTGCGCGTGGTGTGCGACAGGCCTCTGATTTTCTTATGGCTTTGCAGCTCACCGGAGCGGCTCAGAAGAATTCTGTTACGAATCTCCAGATGAGATTACCTGTCATTGTGATAGGTGGAGGGTTGACTGCTATTGATGCCGCGACTGAAGCTCTCGCGTATTATCCACTACAAGTAGAAAAATTTCTAAAACGTTATGAAATTTTGGTCGCAGCACAAGGCGAGACGGTAGTGCGTGCAGCCTTCTCCGAGGAAGAAATACTGATTGCTGAAGAATTCCTGAGTCACGCTCAGGCCCTGCGGGTGGAACGCATAACAGCAGCAGCAGAAGGGCGAGCACCCCGTTTGTGGGAACTCCTGGACGGATGGGGTGGCTCAACAGTCGTCTATAGGAGAAGATTAGTAGACTCTCCTGCATATAAAAACAATCCAGAGGAAATTATCAAAGCTTTTGAAGAGGGAATTCGTTTTTCTGAAAACGTTGTCCCGTTGGGAATAGTCACAGATCGCTTCGGTCATGCGAAAGGCTTACATCTGCGAGATGACGCTGGGATTGAGCAGGTGAGATCCGCGCGTACCATCATCGTTGCCGCTGGTACTGTCCCGAATACCAAGCTTGCCCAGGAGGTAGAAGGATTTTTCTTAGACGGCAAATACTTACAGGCAGTAGATGAGGAGGGGAAACCAGTTTTCTTGGAACGTGAACGTCTCGCCAAACCAGCTGTGGCACATGTGTTGACAGTTGTTCATGACGACAGTCGCGCCGTGTCGTTCTTTGGCGACCAACATCCCTCTTTCACTGGCAACGTGGTCTCTGCCATGGCAAGCGCCCGCCAAGGGCATCAGATGGTGAGCCGCATGCTTGCCCGCCGTCCTCAGGCTGCGGACAGTGGGGTATCCCTGATTACCCGCTTGAATGGCTTGCTGCGCCCTGTGGTAAAGAAAGTCACGAGACTCACACCTAATATAACAGAAATTATAGTGCGAGCGCCGCTTGCGGCCCGTATGTTGAGGCCAGGGCAATTCTATCGTTTGCAGAACTATACAACATTAGCAGAAACTATTGAGTCTACAACTTTGGCAATGGAAGGTATTGCATTAACTGGTGCAGAAGTTGATATAAAAAATGGACTTTTATCTTTTATAATTCTAGAAGTTGGTGGTTCATCTGATATTGCTGCTTTCCTCCAGGAGGATACACCTATAGTTGTTATGGGGCCAACGGGTACGCCGACGGAAATCCCCCCCCCCGGTTCTATTGCGCTCCTGGCCGGCGGTGGGGTGGGTAATGCTGTTTTATTCTCCATTGGGAGAATGTTCCGAGAGCATGGCACACGCGTCTTATACTTCGCTGGCTACAAGACAATAGCCGACCGTTACAATGTCCAGGCGATTACAGAGGCCGCTGACCTGGTTGTGTGGTGCTGCGATGAATCCCCGGGGTTCACGGCAGACAGGCCACAGGACAAGACATTTGTTGGGAGCATCATTGCTGCTATGCTGGCCTATGCCAGGGGCACGCTTGGGATTGTACCCATCCCGCTCGAGCGGGTCGATCGCATCGTTGCCATCGGCTCTGCCAGTATGATGAGGGCCATACAAGCGGCCAGAAAGGGTGTCTTGGCTCCATATTTCTCCCACAGGCATACTGCCATAGGTTCCATAAACTCGCCTATGCAATGCATGATGAAGGGAATCTGTGCCCAGTGTCTGCAGGTCCATCATAATCTAGAGAAAGGCCTGGAAAATGTGATTTTTTCCTGTTGTACGCAGGATCAGCTATTGGACAGTGTCGATTTCGACTGCCTCTGGCAGCGTCTGTTGCAACAATCCACGCAAGAGAATCTGACACGGTTGTGGATAGACCACTGCTTGGTTAAGGGCGGTTACCGTACACACGCGCGGTACATGTCGTCTCGACTCAGCGAAAATGTCGTCTCGTAGAGACGAGCGACGGGGCCTGACGCTGCCTCTGCAAGTCACTCTTTCTCTTTGCTTTTGCTGGAAGCACATGAACATGAATGAGCCGGTGATCGTGGGTGAAGCGTGCTGTCACTTGTTTTGACGGCTGCTATGAAAGATAGAATTTTTTTTGTACTTTTCACGCCAATTCTTTCTTCAACACCGGAGGAAACATCGACCACTGTCGCGCCGGTCCGTTGGATTGCCTCTGCCACGTTTGTCGGAGTCAGACCACCAGCCAGTATCCATGGAACAGACCACCGCATATGCTGCAAGATGTTCCAGTCGAAAGCGATTCCATGCCCGCCCGGGCGATCTGCGTTTTGGGGTGGTCGGGCATCAAAAAGAAGCCAATCTGCGACAGGCAGGTAATCTGGCACAGCCGCTAAGTCCGCATTCGTCTGCAAGGCGATGGCTTTGATCACCGGCAAGCCAAAATTCTGGCGCACTCGCTGGACATGTGCCACGCTTTCCATGCCGTGCAGCTGAATCATGTCCAAGCGGACGTCACGCACAACTTGATCAAGCCAGGTGTTATCAGGATCGGCAAACAACCCGACTGTACGCACACGACGAGGCAGTGCCTCCAGAATCGTTGTGGCTTGTAGCGGTGTGATGAATCGCGGCGATGCCCGATAAAATACCATGCCCACGAATTGCGCTCCTGCTGTAACCGCCGCAACGGCGTCTTCCGCCCTGGTGAGACCACAGATTTTCACGGAGACTGTCATACGCAACCCCGTGCTTCCACGATTTCACGGGCGATTCTTCTGGCCGCTGCAGCAGGATCCGATGCAGCGGTGACTGGCCGACCTATGACCAGAAGGTCTGCTCCGGCAGCCAAGGCCTCAGTGGGGGTTAGCACACGCCTTTGATCATTAGAGTCAGCCCAGACTGGCCGTACGCCTGGCACAACAAGTCTAAACCCAGGGCCGCAGCCGGCACGCAGACGCCTCACCTCGTGCGCAGAACAGACGACACCATCTAATCCGCATGCTTGTGCCAGGCTCGCCAAACGCATCACCTGGTCGGTGACAGAAGAAGCCGCCATCCCAACTTCTGCCATCGCATCACGATCTAAACTCGTCAGAACTGTGACTGCAACCACTAAAGGCCTCTTGGCGCCAGCCTTGTCCGCTTCTTCGGCACTGGCCGCCGCTGCGGCTTCCATCATTGCCCGGCCACCGCTGGCGTGAACATCAATCATAAACGGCTGCAACGGCATCACACCACGCACAGCGCCAGCAACTGTGGTAGGAATGTCATGAAATTTTAGATCCAGAAATAATGGCATTGATATACAAATATCACGTAAAGAATGGACACCCATCGTACCGTTTGCATGGAAAAATTCTAAGCCGACCTTGATGCCAGCGACTACCCCTGCTATCGCAGCCACTATGCTCCTCGCACGGGATATATCAACCGTATCAATGGCACAGAAAACAGGGGCAGAGAACAATGTCATTAGGGTATCAGATTCAACTCACAGGACGTTCTTTCAGACGTGGCACCAATTCAACAAAGTTACACGGCCTATGACGACTGTCAAGCTGCGAAGCGAGGATTTCGTCCCAAGCGTCCTCGCAGGCTGTGGTCGAACCGGGGACAGCAAATAAATACGTGCCTTGAGCGACGCCACCAATGGCTCTGGACTGCAGGGTTGACGTTCCAATCTTTGCATAACTAAGCCAGCGAAACAATTCACCGAAACCGTCTATCTCTTTTTCAATAACCTGACGGAAAGCCTCTGGCGTGACATCCTGACCTGTGAGACCCGTTCCCCCTGTCGTGATAATGACGTCTACATGCGGATCACTTATCCATGTGCGTAACTGTGCGACGATTCTGTTTATCTCATCGGAAACGATAGTACGACTCGCTAGAGTATGGCCGGCCTTTATCAGACGATCCACCAAAACATGACCAGAGGTATCATTTGCAAGTGTCCTGGTGTTTGACACTGTCATGATTGCTATGTGCAGTGCAATAAAATCACGCTTACTATCTATACGAGACATGTCGGCCATCGCTTTCTCTATAATGAACAGAACAGAATGAACAGAACAGACAGAGGTCAGTCCCTGTGTACCAGGGGGGGGGAGCTCATCTGGACGGGATTCCATCGAATGAGCGCACTCAATGTGCCAGCAATAAAGACTGCTATCGTCTGATACACCGCACAAGACCGCTACACGCGCTTCTCTCGTGAGAGAACAGAGACCCCTCTATTCTACGGGATAACATACAAGTATTTTCTTCGCTTCACACGAAAAAATACGATTAGCCGTGCTGGTCACAGCAAAGAAACGTGTATTTTTGATTGCATTTTTGGAGAGAATCTCTCTTGTAAATGACTTGACTTTGAAAGTCCTTGACTTGAAAGGTTAAGAAATTTGAGTGAGACGAATCTCTAGCGCTAACATGTCATGCCACGCGAGTCTCTTCTGGGCAGGTGCGCGCATAAGATAAGCTGGATGGAATGTTGCGATAGCGGGGATAGGACGAGCCAACCCGACTGAATACTCAAACCACTTGCCGCGCACTCTCATGATTCCTTCATGACCAGGAAGCACAGCAGATGCGGCCAATCCCCCAACGAGCAATAAAATTTGTGGCGCCGCGAGAGTGATATGACGCTCCAGGAAAGGCAGCACTATGCTAACCTCAACCGGCGTCGGCTTGCGGTTGCCTGGGGGACGCCAAGGAACGACGTTAGTAATATAGCAATTGCGGCGCCGTTCCAGACCGATGCTCTCTAACATCTGGTCAAGCAGGTGGCCGCTCGGCCCTACGAATGGCAACCCTTGACGGTCCTCCTCGACGCCAGGGGCCTCGCCAATGACCATAACGGGTGCGGTAGGTGTGCCGTCGGCAAAAACTGTATTAGCAGCGTTCGTTCTAAGGGGACACCCCTCAAAACTTGTCACTGCTGCACGCAGAGAATCTAGAGTCGTGCACTGAGCGGCTAGTGCAGAAGCTGTGCTTGTGATGGATCGAATCGAGTCTCTCTCTTTTTCATTGTTTTTTAATTCATTAAAAACATCTTTTATTTTGCAAGTAATATTTTCACTCTTCTTTGAAGAGGAATAATGATTCACCGGAGTCTCTCCTACGACCTCATCTACACCGGCTTCGAGATACCAACGCAGCAGGGCAATTGATGTTATATCCATAGGAATCTGCCTTTCTGGCTTCCATGTTTCTGTTATGTTTTTTCACTTTATCTACGAGTCATACGTGAAGAGTGTCGTTACATACCCGTCTCCTATGATATAGAGGCAGGCGAGAGAATCTCAGCTGTAGCACTCAGAAAAGGCGGAGGAAGAGATGACTCGCGAATCGATGGGATTTGACGTGCTGATCGTCGGCGGTGGACCGTCCGGTCTATCGGCGGCAATCCGTCTGCGCCAACTCGCCATCGAGCAGAATCGTGAATTAAGTGTCTGTTTGATTGAGAAAGGCTCAGAAATCGGAGCACACATTCTCTCCGGCGCTGTTCTTGAAACCCGCTCTCTCGACTATTTAATTCCGGACTGGAAAAGTAGAAGTGCGCCGCTCACTGTGGCCGCTAGGGAAGACCGTTTTCTGTTTCTCACTGAAACTGGTGCTTTGGTATTACCGACACCGCCACCTATGCACAATCGCGGTAACTATATTGTGAGCCTTGGAAACGTCTGTCGCTGGTTAGCAAATCAGGCTGAAGCGCTGGGGTGTGAGATATTTGCTGGTTTTGCTGGAGCGGAAGTTCTCTATGATGAAGACGGTAGCGTTTGTGGTGTGACGACTGGCGATATGGGAATCGGTTTGGATGGTCGGCCCACGCATAATTATCAACCTGGAATCGATCTTATTGCTAGACAGACTCTTTTTGCAGAGGGGTGCAGGGGATCGTTAACCAGGAACCTGATGGACCACTTCAGCTTACGGGCTGATTGTGACGTACAAACATACGGGATTGGTCTCAAAGAGTTATGGGAGGTTGACCCTTCATGCCATCATGAAGGGTTAATCCTTCATACTATTGGCTGGCCCCTTGACAATAAGACCTATGGCGGTTCGTTCTTATATCATTTAGATAATCACCAGGTAGCAGTGGGTTTTGTGGTAGGTCTTGATTATATCAACCCCCACTTGAGTCCTTTCGAGGAATTCCAGCGTTTCAAGACTCATGCCAACATCCGCGGTGTCTTTGCGGGGGGGCGCCGGGTAGCTTACGGTGCCCGCGCTCTCAGTGAGGGTGGCTTTCAATCGATCCCAAGGCTCACCTTTCCGGGGGGAGTCCTCGTCGGCGACACAGCGGGGTTCCTGAACGTGCCAAAGATCAAGGGAACTCATACTGCCATGATGTCTGGCATTCTGGCCGCTGAAGCCATCTTTGCCGCGCTGGCAAGGGGAGATGGTGTCGAGGTCATAGCCTACGCTGAGGCCATACGTCAAAGCTGGGTCTATAAAGAGTTGCATGCTGTTCGCAACATACGACCCGCATTTCGCTGGGGACTGTGGCCCGGGATGACCTATGCTGGGTTGGAAGCGTACGTTTTAAAGGGGAGGGCTCCCTGGACGTTTCGCCATCGCGCTGACCATACTGCTTTGCAAAAAGCCGCCCGCTGCCGTAAGATAGACTACCCGAGGCCGGACAATAGCGTCAGCTTTGACAAATTATCATCTGTTTTCCTATCGGCAACAAACCACGCTGAAAATCAGCCGGTACACCTCAGACTCAAGGATTCATTAGTCCCACTCGCCGTGAATCTCACACTCTACGATGCACCAGAGCAGCGCTATTGCCCGGCAGGCGTATACGAGATCCTTGACGAGGAAAATCCGGCGCGTCTGCAAATCAATGCACAGAACTGCATACACTGTAAGACATGCGACATCAAGGATCCTACACAGAACATCATTTGGGTGGTTCCAGAGGGCGGCGGTGGGCCAAATTACCCGAATATGTAGGTAGGGTATAGGGTATAGAGGGGAGGGAAGGGGTACGAATCAAAATGGAGTTTCTTCATGGAGTTTCTGAGAAGAGCGCTTTTTTTTAGACGTAAATGTTCTACTTTATTTATAGAGACTGCATAGTGGGGAATTGTCACAGGTAGCGCGACAGAGGGACGAGTCCTGCGCCTCTGTCCCCACTGAGCGCGCTATTGTGAGGAGCAAGCCGTGGCACGACAGGCACCAGTATCAGTATCGCGACGAGAGTTTGCGCCAGCGAAAATTAATTTTTATTTGCATGTCGTCGGCCGCCGGAGTGACGGCTATCATTTTTTAGACAGCCTGGTGGTATTCGCTGGTGTGGGTGACAGAATAAAAGTTGCTCCTTCGGATTCGTTTTTCCTTCATCTCAGCGGACCGTTTGCACATGGCTTGTGCAAATGGCAAGACAACCTGGTCCTAAGGGCCGCCCATCTGCTTGCCCATGACCTCTGTCGTGCCCCCAATGTGAGCATCACACTGCAGAAGTGGTTACCAGTGTCTGCAGGTTTGGGCGGGGGGTCGGCAGACGCAGCGGCCACCCTGCGGGCCTTGGCTCGGCTGTGGAATGTCGAGAGACGGTCAGAGCGACTTTTTGCTGTAGCGCGGGCACTAGGAGCGGATGTCCCAGCATGCCTGTACAGTGCACCTGCTCATATCTCCGGAATCGGTGACTCTCTCACGCCTGCTCCTCCTCTCCCATCAGCTTGGCTACTTCTGGTGAATCCTTTGCGTCCTTTGGCAACTGTATCTGTGTTCAAGGCCTATGATCGTGACTCCTGTCGCGTCTATTCTGCTCCAATGCCAATGCTCGATGTGCCAAGTGATGTCATCAGTCTGGCACAGATGTTGGTCGCGTCGCGGCGTAACGATCTCTGTGACAGTGCCATTGCTCTTGAGCCATCTATCAGAACAGTACTGGAAGTGCTCACGTTACTGCCGGGTTGTTTACTGGCCCGCATGTCTGGGAGCGGGGCTGCGTGTTTCGGCCTCTTCGCCGATAAGGCCGCAGCCATGGCTGCGGTCAGAACCTTGCAAAACAGCAGGCCAAACTGGTGGAGTACAGCGGCAAAAATCCTGACACGACGTCATATTGATCGCGTGAGGAGCTTTAATAAAGAGTAAATAATACGTTTTTGTTCATAAAAAGTAAATAAATAGGAGATAATACGTTTCATTTTAGCACTGACTGATAGTCATCGTCACCGGAGTGCCTATCTTGAGGCCTAATTGATCCACGGCCCGTCCCTTGTTCACCGCTATTTCTATAAGCCCGTTGGCGTTTTCATACCAGAATGGCATACCAACAGGAACATCAGAAAATGTCCGTGCCCATCGCAAACGATACGTGCTCTTGCATTCCAATGTCGTCCTGACATCAAAGGCTTTCGCACGCAGACCAGTCACTCCGTTACCGAACTTATCAATGTAGACTATAGCAGGGAGATCGTCAGGCCAGTTCATACGCGCTATGGAAGTGCGATCCGTCACGTTACACTGTATATCTTCTCCCCGTGCTAAACAGGCTGCCATGGGCGCGAACAAGTCTCTGCCATGAAAGCTGGCACTGAGTTGCAACGGCTGCCACGTAATGATAAAAGGTTTTACTCGTTGAGAGCGTCTCATAACAATTTCTAGTAGGCCATTTTCTGGGGCGACAAACCACATGCCATCTGCATACACGGCTAAAGGTAGTCTTTTCCCACCCACACCAGGATCAACCACACATAAGAAGACACTCTCTGCGGGAAAGGCAGACACATAAGCTGCTAAAAGATACGCAGAGGACAGCGGGTCCCCTGTGGGGGCGTCTGCCTGTAGATTGACGACAGGAATGCCAGGTGCATCGCGATGCAGCACGGCCAAGACCTGGCCAATATAGGGTCCTTCAAGACCGAAATCAGTAAACAGAATAATCACGTGATAAACCAGTTCTTTGACAACAGAATCATTATCCTCATTTTTAAACACATTATCAAAGCAGACTGCTTGCGACTCCTGTGTTCTGTGTGCCATGGAGCAGAGAGAGAATCCGTGTGTTAAGACGCGACAGGCATCTTTCTGCCCATCGCTCGCGGAGGCTTGCTACGCAGCAGGAGCATGCCGACTGACTGTCCAATCAAATGTTCCCGTGAAGTCTGCTCTGTCCGAATCGGGATGATGCTTCAATAGCTCGTTAAGGAGACATTACACATCCTCTTGAGAAGATAGTTGCAAGTGTAGTGTTCTTACAGAATACCTTTCCTCCTCAGGATCAGGTGAGGATCAGGGGGGCCTGTCGTGAGCAAGAACAAAGCATCCGTGTTGCTGGTTGGCTGTGGGAGAATGGGTAGAGCCTTGTTAGAAGGGTGGCGGGCCTCTAGACTCGTCATGGATAATTTTTGGATTGTAGAGCCAAACAAAAAAACTCGTTCTAAAATACATATTGCCAATACGGTATCTTCTTTAATTGATTTGCCAGTTGATTTTATACCGAAATTAATAATTTTAGCTGTAAAACCTCAAATAATAGAAAATATATTAGAAGATTATAATAGATTTTCTCATTCTAGTATTTTCCTATCCGTTATAGCTGGCAAAACTATCTCTTGGTTCACAAGCCGGCTGGGTTCTACAACCTCTATCGTGAGAGCTATGCCTAACATACCATCAGTGGTAAGACGGGGCATCACGGTCGCTTGTGGAAACGCTGCACTGGATTCGGATGGCTACGCTTTGTGTACAAACCTGCTAGAAGCAGTGGGTGCTGTCACATGGATTGAAGAGGAGCAGTTATTGGATTCTGTGACCGCTGTATCTGGCAGTGGGCCAGCATATGTTTTCCTGCTTACGGAGTCGCTAGCACGGGCCGGCCACGCGGCCGGCCTTCCAGCTGACTTAGCAGAGCGTCTCGCACGAGTCACTGTAGCAGGGGCAGGGGAGATTCTGTCCCATTCTGGAGATTCTGCGACAGCTCTGCGCCAACATGTGACGAGCCCTGGAGGGACAACTGCAGCAGCTCTGGCCGTATTGATGGATACACAAAACGGACTAGAAGTCATGCTTACACGTGCTGTTGCTGCTGCCACCACCCGTTCGCGCGAGCTCAGTCTTGATTGATTGTCATGAGGAGGCTCTTGCCACAATGGCTTCGCAAGCACGGTAACGTAAGAACCCCCCCCAAAAAGAGGGGGTGTGCACGAGTCATTTGACAAATGGCATTTAAATCCCGCACTGTGTCGCGTGGGAGCGCCGGAGCCCTATGCGTGCAGAGTGATCAGGCGCTTGCGTGTCAAAGTCAAAGGGGAGCTATTATGTGGGTGGGAAAGGCTGTGAAGAGGATAAGCCAATGAATAAACCGTCTGATAACATTTTCGACTTCGACATTACAAAGATGATGGACGTTACAAAGCTGATGAGCGATTTCAAAATGCCAGGCGTGGATATGGAAACCATGCTAGGCAGCCAGCGTAAAAATATTGAGGCCCTCACAGCCGCCAACAGGCTGGCTTTTGAAGGCGTGCAGGCTCTTATGAAAAGGCAGACGGAAATCCTGCGTCAGACTATGCAGGAGGTTACCGAGGCGACACGGGGGATGGCTGCGACCACTTCACCGCAGGAGCACTTGGCAAAGCAGAGCGCCTTAGCCAAAGAAACTTTTGAACGTACCTTTGCTAATATGCGCGAACTCTCTGAAATGGTCACGAGATCTAACAGCGAAGTGTTTGAGCTGTTGAACGTCCGTCTTGGCCAGATTATGGAAGAAATGAGAAAGGCCGTCCTCAACAGGGGGTAAAATCAGCTAAAAAGGCGGGGCGACTTCCCTTGGCCAAGCATGACAGGTCAAGGGTGTTTGTGACGTGACGGTGACGGCGGTCCCCCCTCATCGCTTTCCCTGTCACCCTTGCCTGCGTCTCTTTGCCACCATGAAGTAATTGACGTTACTGTCGTCACTTACATGCCATGCCCCTGTGAAGGGGGCGTAGCTCATGCCTTTCACTGTAAGCACTGTCAAACCGCCACGCCGTAGGCCTGCCGCTAGCTCGGACGGCCGGACAAAACGCCGCCAGTCATGCGTTCCAATGGGGAGCCATCGCAGGATGTATTCTGCAAATATTTTTGCTAATATTAATGAGTAAAATGTACGATTTATAGTTGCAATAACCATCATACCGCCTGGAGCAACTAAAGTTGCTGCTGTGCTTAGAAAGAAGGACTGCCTGGCGACATGTTCGACCACCTCCATACTGAGGACAGCATCAAACGTAACATTCTCTTTCTTTAAATCTTCTGCAGTAGCGCACCGATAAATCATCGGAATCCCAGATTCTGCAGCATGGATTCTGGCCACTTGGATGTTGCTGTCCAGAGCATCAATGCCAGTGACGCGAAACCCAAGACGGGCCATCGGCTCTGCCAGTAATCCGCCACCACAACCGATATCAAGCAACGAAAGACCCTGAAACGGCTGGCGTACCATGCCGTCACGGCCAAAGTGAGCAGCCAGCTGATCACGAATGTAACGGATGCGGACGGGATTAAACTCGTGCAGCGTTCTGAACGCGCCGTCTGGATCCCACCAGTTTTCAGCCAAAGCCTGAAATTTAGTCAACTCCGCCGAAATAGTTGTTTCTCCCGGCCATGGCCAGCCGGGAGTCGCCGCTGAGTGACTAGGGGAAGCGCCAGTAATAAATTTTTGCGTATTATTCATTTTTAATTAAATGCTTTTTTTAATTAAATGCTATTAAATTTTAATTAGCTGTTTCCTACTCGTGATCCAGGGGACTCGCTTCTGCCAGAGCACGCCGCAGAATACTATCTGTGAGTTTGGCAGCCGCAGCGGCTTGTGCGTCAAGAGCTCTTGCAACAGCTGTTGCCGCAAGGTTTATCGAAATAATTTCATACCCCCAAGCGGCGATGTCTCCCTCCTGGAGGGCCGCATCTCTCCACTCAAGTACCTTGTCACTAACATCCTGCAACCCATGAGTCCCAAGGGCAGCCCTAAAGACACACCAGGATTCGAATTCCAGCACATGAACAAAATAGCCGATCAAACCAGCGCTCACCTGCTTTGCTCTTGCCGCGAGAGCAGGATCGGCCATTGCTGTCTGAATGAAAGTAGCTGTCCGAGCATATAAGTCCTGTGGTAGATGATCCCGCCGCGGTAACAGGTGTGGCATGGTGTACCCTCCAAACTCTGGACTCGTACCGCTTACGCCGCTGGGTCGACCAGTAAAACCCATGAGAAATGGGCGTCTCAAATCATTCTACCTGATAAAGCTTTGTACTAGGAGTCAGTCATTCATTTGCGCGCCTTGGGTTTCTGCACCAATCCAATCGTGCACCACACCACAGGCCCTATCGAATCTTATCCTGTCGTTCTGCTAGGGCAATCACTGCCTGTTTTATAAGACAGGAAACTATATCTTTTGTCGATTGGACTCGGGTGACCATGCCAACGCTCTGCCCAGCCATCAGAGAACCATACTCTATGTCACCATCAATCACTGCCCGCCGCAGTGCCCCAGCCCAGAAACGCTCAATCTCAATCTGGGCTTCCTTCTGTGTGATCTCACCATTACGGACCTGCTTGATCACACGAGTCTGAACCTTGCTAAAGGTTAGTGTACCCTTGTTAGCCAAGGCCCGCACAGGAATGACTGGAAAATGAGGGTCAACCTGCACAGAAGGCACCGCATCGCGGGCCCCAGCCCGCAGAAAGGCCTGCTTGAAGTTGGGGTGCGCGATGGACTCTTGGGCACAGACAAAACAGGTGCCGAGCTGACAGCCAGCGGCCCCCATTTCCAGGTAGGCAAGAATCGCTTCGCCCCGACCAATACCACCTGCGACAAAGACAGGCACATCGCGGATTTCCGGCAGTATTTCCTGCGCGAGGACACTAGTCGACACAGGACCGATGTGACCGCCTGCTTCTGACCCCTCAATCACGAGGGCATCTGCACCGGAACGAATCAGCTTGCGTGCGAGTGGTAAAGCAGACGCAAAGCAGATTACACGGGCACCTCCATGTTTAATTCTACGAATAGATGCAACTGTGGGCATACCACCAGCCAGGACAACATGGCCGACTCTGGCCTGTAGACAGACATCAATAAGAGCCTCAAGTGCGGGATGCAGCGTCATCAGGTTAACCCCGAAGGGGTTATTTGTAAATGTTGCAGTCGCTTCTATTTCTGCAGCTAATAGCTCAGGCTCCATGGAGCCACCTGCCAGCACCCCAAATCCGCCTGCATTGGAAATCGCAGAGACTAGGGTACGCTCTGACAGCCACGACATGGCACCGCCCATGATGGCATGGCGACATCCTAGGAACATGCATCCCCGTTGCCAGAGACGATTCAGATGCTCATGCGCACGGGTAAGATTCATAGCAAGTGTCACTCGCTACTGCGACCGGTCAGGAAACAAAAAAATCCTCCCTCATGAAATCCAATCCCTCAAGAAATATCCAGCCCATAAGCAGAATGTAGAGCCCGCAGGGCTAATTCTGTATACTCTTCAGCGATCAACACACTAATCTTAATTTCAGATGTAGAAATCACCTGAATGTTGATTCCGCGCTCAGCAAGTGTCCTGAACATAGTCTGAGCCACGCCCGCATGGCTACGCATGCCCACTCCGATAACGGAAATTTTTACGACATCCGAATCTGGGATCAGGCGATCAAAGCTCAACGCAGACCCCCTCTGGAGGACGGCCACAGCCCGCTTGATATCAGCTTTAGCAACAGTGAATGTCAGATCTGTCGTCTTGCCGTCCTCAGAGATATTCTGGACAATCATATCTACGTTAACATTCGCATCCGCCAGTGGACCAAAAACAGCAGCGGCTATTCCAGGTTGATCAGCAACTTTTGTAAGTGTAATTTTAGCATCGTCACGACTATAAGTAATACCGCTCAGCAGGTGGCGTTCCACAATTTCATCCTCGTCACAAACAAATGTTCCGGGGGCATCTGTAAAACTGGAGAGTACTCGCAGCACTACACGATGTTTCATGGCCATCTCGACAGAGCGGGTCTGCAGAACCTTGGCCCCGAGTGATGTCATCTCTAGCATTTCCTCGTAGGCAATTCTGTCGAGTTTGCGTGCTTTTGTGACAATACGAGGGTCGGCAGTGTAGACCCCCTCAACGTCTGTGTAAATGTCACAACGATCAGCTTTGAGGGCGACGGCGAGTGCGACAGCCGATGTGTCAGACCCACCGCGACCTAAGGTCGTAATATTCTTTGTCGGACTAATGCCTTGAAATCCAGCTATAATAGGTATATTCCCTGATATAATTTCATCTAAAAGATGATTTGGTAATATAGATTCAATCCGAGCGCTACCGTGGATTTCGTCTGTACAAATCGGGACCTGCCACCCCTGCCATGAGCGCGCAGATAAACCCAAGCATTGTAAAGCGAGCGCGAGAAGACCAGTGATTACTTGTTCACCAGTGGCCACAACAACGTCATATTCACGACTGGACCCTGCCCATATTTGATCACAGGTCATCTGGTGACAATGGGTCACGAGTTGATTGGTCACACCAGCCATTGCTGAGACCACCACAGCAATTTCGTTGCCCGTCTCCACTGCATTCTTAATGCGATGTGCTACCTTTTTGATACGATCGCTGTCGCCGACGGAAGTCCCGCCGAATTTCATCACAATGCGCGCCATAGAGAATCTCTGGAGAAAGGAAACACCCGCGCTGACAGGAGAGAGAGGCCGTTCACTGAGAAGACCACAGAATCTCACATTCTAAAAATTAACATCCAACCCAGAGACGAGTCCATAACCCCAGGTATTCAGATGGTCTACATCCCGATTATAAACACTAAATCTGCCATGGAAGACGCTTAATTTCAATGTGACTCCGGGCCCCAAGGCATACTTGCCTGACACAAGATTGGCCCGGAACATCTCATTGCGACTGTCTATTGTATGCGCGCCCCGTCGGCGCTCCTGGTAATATGTATAACTCACACCCCACGGTCCGTTTGTGTACCCCAAGCCGGCGTTCCATGTGTAACTGTCATCAGCGTGCTGCCCGGGGCGCTGTGTTTCTATGAAGGAGGCGCCTAGTGTAAAGCCAGCGTAACCGATTTTGAACCCTACATTCCAAGCGCTCAGATCATTGTGGACTTCCAAGCGGTCCCTAGCATCCTGATGAGCAAAACCACTATCGAGTCCGACAGACAAACCCTGGAACTCTCTCGTATATGCTAGTGTCACATCCCAATGGTGAGTGGCCGCTGTGCTAGAGCGGCTGTTGGTGCCCAGTGTCCCGATGTTCGGTACGTACGTCAAACCAAGCTGCAGACCAGCCAGTTTCGGGCTAATATAGCCTACCATAGGTTGCGTACTGGAGAGCTGTTCTAAGGACGTCCGCGCTTGCCCATTCATGAGAGGCGTCCGTCCCCATGGCCCAGTTACGGGTCTGAGAACCCAGACACTGACATCATCATATCCAATGCCGTAGTCAACCGGCTCGTGATGCAGACTCTTGTTAATAGAATCTTTCGCTCCCGCGTATACCTTACCAAAAGCCCCACCAAGAGACACCCACTCCTCGTCAAGCCCAACGCTGCGTCTCTCTCTCTTGCCATCATACACATTCAATCGCAGGAATGTCTCTGCTTCTATGCCGTTGTCAAGAACGGTTTTGGCCTTAAAGTGAATCTCGTTATCTGTACTGACGCTGAGCGTGTTGAAGTTTTGCCCAGAATCTCTTTCATGTTTCACGACACCAAACCATTCTTGCATATTGAGGCTGAGGTTAAGTTTCAGCGGGGCGGCGTAGACGGGACCTGTCGTCCCCCAAATGACTACCAGCATAGTGATCCCGTAGAGAAATGTCTTCATCGCGGTTCCTTCGCTTCACAACTCTTCCCTACGGGGATCTCTTTGTTGCATGTGCCAAGCTGTTTCCTCAGCTCCCTTGCCAAGGAGACAGACCTGCTTGCAAGGGCAAGTCACTGCGTTTCAGTTGTAATAGATGGATTTTATAAAAATAAAAATAATTATAATTAGTAAAAATATAATATTTATAATTATAATAATTTTAAGTTTAGTAAATATATAATTAATAAAATT
>JANQJD010000017.1 GCA_028281845.1 Rhodospirillales bacterium
AAAGGCTGGTGAAGGGGTTGTGTCAAGAGACCAAGCTGGAGCGGGCCTATGGGTTAGCCCAAGGGTTTAGGCGTTTGGTACAGGGCACTTCTGCCCTCAACTATGCCTACTGGAAGCAGTCGTGTCTCGCGAGTGAGCTGCCTTGTTTTGTGCGCTTCGCTCAGTTGCTCGCTAGAGACGAGGCTACTGTCTTGGGAGCGTTGGTTTTGCCGTGAAGCAATGGTCAGGTGGAGGGCCAGATCACACGCCTGAAGCTAATCAAGCGTCAGATGTATGGGCGAGCGGGATTCGCATTGTTGCGCCAGCGTGTCGTGTATCGCTCGGGGTAGCACGCAAAGTGCGGAAGAGCCCAGTAAGTGTGTCAGGGTGTGATGTCGATAAGGGAAGTTTCGTCTGAGCTGTTCGTCGGCATCCGCCCTTATCTGTAGCATGGTGGAGGACGACGAGCAGATCAGACCCTAAATAAAGATCCAAGCGTAGCCGCTCGCCAAAAATAATCGATAGCTGCGACAGCGTCTGGTTTACCTGCGGTGATGCTACGCATTCAATTATGCACGGGCCTTTTCCATTTACTTGTGATCTCTTCTTGCACGAGGTAGAGTAGCTTCAGCAGCGCTTCGTCACTAGAGAAGGCACCCTTGGTCTTCGTTACCTTGCGCAACTGGCGGTGGAAGCCCTCAATAATATTCGTCGTGTAGATCACTCGACGGATCTCAGGGGCATAGGCAAAGTAGACCGACAAGCGTTCCCAGTTGCGCTGCCAGTACGACCGGGTACTTGGCTCCCCAACGTGCCCCTAGCTTGTCCAGGTTCGCCTCTGCTAACTCCCGTGTGCGAGCACGGTAGACCTGCGTCAAGTCCTGCATAAACGCCTTCACATCTTTCCAAGCGATGTAGTACTTGCGGCTATTGCGGATCTGATGCATGAGGCACAGTTGGACTTCCGTGCACGGGAAGATACTCTCAATGGCTTCAGCAAAACCTGTCAGGCTGTCGATGCAGGCGATGAAGACATCATCCAGGCCCCGATTCTTTAGATCGGTCAGTACTTGCAACCAGAACTTAGCCCCTTCATTCTCGCTCACATAGAGGCCCAACAGATCTTTGTAGCCCTCTTGGTTGAGTCCGAGCACACAGTAGATCGCCTTCGTCACGACGCGGCCTTCATGCCGAACTTTATAGTGAATGGCATCAAGCCACAGAAACGGATAAACCATCTCCAACGGTCGGGCACGCCACTGTTGCAGAAGCGGCAAGATCTTGTCCGTGACGCGGCTGATGGTAGCCGTTGAAACCTCCAGGTCGTACAGCTCCCAAGTAGTCGCGTATATCGCTGTAAGAGGAGCCACGGGCATAAAGGGCGATGATCTGACGATCCAAGTCGGCTGAGAGTTGGCGTTTGCGCTTGGGGAGGATCTTAGGGGCGAAGCTACTGTCTCGGTCGCGTGGTGTGGCAATCTCTACGGGACCGACCGAGGTCCGCACCCGCTTGCTGCCTTTACCATTGCGGCGATTGGGTGTTGGTTTGTGTTCGAGGTGAGCGTCTAGTTCGGCCTCCAGGCTCTGCTCAAGGAACTGTTTGATAAGCGGTGTTAATACGCCATCGGCCCCGAGGAGTGAAGCCCCTTGTTGGAGTTGCTGGTGCGCTTGCTCTTTGAAGCGTTCAAAATCGAAGGATGTGTTGTTGCTCATGGTGTGTCTGTGGGTTGACTTAAGGAAACCCTTTCGACACACTTATTGAAATACCCTCAGACCGTGCAATCATCGGATGTGTTTCACCTGATGGTCTGATAGATTTTGCTGTGCGAATGTTGTGAACCAGCTCAATAGAGGGTCTTGCATCATTAATGCCAAAACCCCGGCCAGCTAGGGTTTCTTCGTATACCCGTGTGTGCAAATCCTTAAAGCCACCACTGAACTCAACCTCTTCACCGTCTACCGTAATAGAACGATAGGTAGGCTGGATACCACGAAGATGTTCGGGCAGATCCGTCTGATCGACGGAAAGATACCACTCTACATCAGCTTGTTTCAATTCGATGACGCCCCCCATCCGATTAGGTTCAGTAACATGTACTCTACTAGATTGAACGCCCCCAAAAAACCAAATCAACAAATCGAAGAAATGAATGCCAATATTTGTGGCAACACCACCAGACTTGTTATGATCACCCTTCCAGGAAAAACGATACCATGTTCCCCGAGAGGTGATATAGGTTAGGCGCACCTTGTGCCTCCTATTTGTTTCTTGTAACAATCGCTCGCGCAATGCGAGTAGCCGTGGATGCACACGCAGTTGCAAAACCGTGTTTATGGAGCCTCCATATTCATGTTCTAACTCTTGCAAGACATCCAGATTCCATGGATTCATCACAAGTGGTTTCTCGCAGATCGCATGGGCTCCAACACGCAAAGCCAAACGTACATGTGCGTCGTGCAAATGGTTTGGCGAACAAATGCTCACATAGTGAACCCGCTCCTCTTTGGATCCTCTACGTAGTTTCTCTAGATGTCGGTCAAACCGTTCGAACTCGGTAAAAAAGGCAGATTGAGGAAAGTATTGATCCAAAATCCCGACAGAATCATGAGGATCTACAGCCGCGACAAGGCGATTGCCCGTTTCATGTATGGCTTTGAGGTGCCGTGGGGCGATATAGCCTGCTACACCAGTAATAGCAAAGTTGTTCATAGAAAATGACTAGTGTTAAGAGACTGAAGAGGCTCCGTAAAGGTCTACCCACGTCTGTTCAGACTCTATAGACGGAAATATTCTTGAGTATCCTAGAGCGTAGAAGTATTAGCCTGCCGAAACAGCTTTGCAGCACATTTTGGCTAGATCAAGGTGGTATTCAAGACCAAGGCAGCCAGTACATCAGATCAGGAAACCAACGCAAATCTTGGTCAAAAGAAGCTTACAGAAGCGATTCACGTTGAATTTCACTATGCCCTAGAACCTTTCGAGGTTTATACAGCACACTGTCCTGAGATCTACTGTCATAAGGAACCGGCAAGCCCATTATACCTTTTCTTGTCTGCTTTTCACAAATGTACCTGCCCAAGCGATATCACAATAACAATTAAAAACACCATCACACTGACGGGAAATCCGACTTGTGTGTAGTCAAGAAACCGATAACGCCCTGCCGCCATCACCATCAGGTTGGTTTGATAGCCAATAGGAGTCATAAAACTTGCCGATGCTGCAAGTGCCACTACGATAGCGAGAACAGACACATCAACATTTAGCTCCGTCGCAACATCAAGGGCAATCGGCATCATAAGTACAGCAGCCGCATTGTTTGTAACCAATTCTGTAAGTCCATTGGTTGTTAGATAGAGCAATACAAGTACGACACTAATTCCAGACAAAGCAGCCAGATAAGTAATAACATCCGCAATTGCAGAAGCTACCCCTGTAGTCTGCACGGCCTCTCCGAAACCAAGTGCAGCCACAATAAGTACTAAGACTTGTACATGAACCGACTGCCGTGCTTCTTCTAGTGTGATACACTGTGTTACTATCATTCCAAGTGCTGTGAGGAGGGCAATGGTAGCTGGCGCAGTCCACCCCATAGCCATAACGGCTACCATGGTTAGCAACAAAACGGTAGCAATTAGATCTGGCTTTCCATGTTCGCCATTACCAATGGCTTGGGAATGATATAAAGCAACTAAATAGAACTCATCCCGACGGGCATTCCAACGTTTCGCAAACCCCTGTTTAGCCTCAATTAGCAGAAGGTCTCCACTTCTGATTACGGTACCTCCTAGGGAATCCAGTATGGCTTCATCATGGCGTCGAATTGCTAACACTACACCGCCAAAGACTTCTCGGAAATTGCTTTCGCGGAGAGTTTTGCCAACCAATTTTGATGACGAGGAAACTACAGCCTCATAAAGAGGCAACTTCATTTTGCTATCAGATGCATTTGCCAATACCACGCGCCCAAAACCCGGTCGCCGTAGTAGCTCTTCCAAAACCTCCACACTGCCTACAAAAGTAAGAACATCTTCGGCTTCCAATACGGAATCAGGGGCTGCTGGTACTAAACGTGTATTGCGCTGGATGTGCACCAGATAAGCTGTTCTCAACGATCGCAGGCCAGCTTCCTCAATAGTTTGTCCTTTAAAAGGAGCATTAGACTGGACACGTAACTCAAAAAGGCACGACGTTAGTCCGTTCCCTAGCTGATCACCTGTTACACCCCGGTCAGGAAGGAAACGATGCCCTATGAAGTAAAAATAGGCTAAGACGGCACCTGCGACCGGAATTCCAATATAGGCAAAGTCAAATAACCCTAGGCTGGCATACCCTTCTTCCTCAAGAATCCCTGATACAAGAATATTGGTAGACGTCCCGATCAGCGTTACCATTCCCCCTACAATGGCTGCATAAGAAAGGGGGATTAAAAGTCGTGATGAAGGAATTCTTTTTTGCTCAGCCCACTGCTGCACCTCTGGCATAACCATAGCAACGATAGGCGTATTGTTGAGAAATGCAGAGAAAACAGCTGTCGGAGCCATTAATCGTAGCAGTCGCCATCCTGGCTGCCGGGTCTTTGAAAAGAAAAGACCTTTTATAAAACGTAATGCCCCGGTCTGCTGTACAGCTCCCGAAACAACAAATAAGGAGGCAATAGTCAGGACAGCTGGATTGGAAAATCCAGCAAAAGCCTGTTCAGGGGTTAGAATACCACATAATAAAAGAAGAGCGAGCCCAGTTAGGAATACCATGTCTGGGCGTGCTATTTCCTTTGCCAACGCCACTATAATGGCGACCAAAATGCCCAGTGTTGCCCACGCTTCCCAGGCTAACGCCTCAGCCATCCCTAGTCCTCATTCCAACGTTCCATGCCGGGTGCTAGGAGCATATTTTATCTGGTAGCTTTTATAATTTCTTGCGCCGCGATAAAGCGCCACAACGTTTCGACAGACTCTGCGACGGTGATCGTATCTGAAGGAATTGTTATATCAGGCTTCAAAGGTCTTTCATAAGGGGCACTAATGCCTGTAAAATCATTGATCTGGCCTTGCAGTGCTTTTTGGTACAGCCCTTTCGGATCACGCTTTTTACAGGTTTCGATATCACTGTCAATAAATACTTCGAAAAACCGCTCTTGCGGAACCAAAGAACGGATAAAATCCCGATCGGCCTGATAAGGAGACACAAACGTACACAATACAATCGATCCCTGTTCAAAGAATAGACGTGCAACTTCTCCGACTCGACGAATATTTTCTTTACGTTCAGTAGGCGTGAAACCCAAGTCCTGGCACAGGCCGTGACGTACATAATCCCCATCAAGCAACATCGTTTGGTAACCTTCACCAAAAAGACGCTTTTCTAAAGCACGGGCAATCGTCGATTTACCGGAGCCAGAATATCCCGTAAACCAAAAAATCACAGCTTTATGCTGGTTACGCGCCTCCCGTTCAACCCGTTCGATATTCAGACCTTCCCAAACAACATTGGGAGATTTCTCCCTCCTGTGTTTAAGCGTTTCCTCTGCAGCACAAGGTCGTGCCTCCCCTCTAATCATACCTGCAGCGACAGTATTGTTCGTATCTGGGTCAATCAGAATGAAACCACCTGTATGGCGATTGAGACGATAAGGATCAAAGCATAAAGGCTGGGTTGCTGTAATTTCGACTCGCCCAATATCATTCAGCTCGTATTGATCTGCGGGGACTCGGTGCAAGGTATTGATATCCAAGCGGTAAAGGATCTTGGACAGATAGGCTGGAACCAGATTTGTAGTATGCTGGATCAGGTAGCTTTTCCCAATATTTAATGGCTCCTCACTCATCCAACAGATATCAGCATCAAGCCTCTGACCTACCAGAGGTCGATTTTGAGAACGAACAATCATATCGCCGCGGCTGATATCTATTTCATCCTCTAGGGTTAGAATAACCCCTTCACCCGGACCAGCCTCGTTGAGATCTGTTTCAAAGCTGACAATGCGTTTGATCCGAGACTTTTTATCACTAGGCAGAACGGTGACAGCTTCTCCAGGCCTAATCAAACCGGAACTAATCTGGCCTGCAAAACCACGAAAATCTTGATTGGGCCGAATGACATGCTGCACAGGAAAGCGGAAATCTACGACATTATGATCGGCCCTAACTTTAACTGTTTCCAAATGATGAAGAAGGGTAGGTCCATTGTACCAGGACATGTGCTCGCTCTTCTCAACAACATTGTCTCCACACAGAGCAGATAAGGGTATAAACACTATGTCATCCACTGCCAAACTCTGAGCAAAGGCGCGGTACTCATCTACAACAGCCTCATAAACAACTTCGTCATAACCAACGAGATCCATTTTATTAATGGCTACAACGACATGCGGGATCTGTAAAAGAGATGCAATAAACCCATGGCGCCGCGACTGCGTCAGCACTCCATTACGGGCATCAATCAATATAATAGCCAACTCGGCCGTAGAGGCTCCCGTCACCATATTGCGCGTATATTGTTCATGCCCTGGCGTATCGGCAATTATAAACTTACGCTTAGGAGTGGCGAAATACCGATAGGCGACATCTATCGTGATACCCTGCTCGCGTTCAGCTCTCAATCCATCTGTCAGCAATGCAAGATTGACCTCTTCACCCCGCACCTGGCTCGACCGTTTTACTGATTCATATTGGTCTTCAAAAATTGATTTTGAATCAAATAACAACCTACCAATGAGTGTGCTTTTACCATCATCGACACTTCCAGCCGTTGTAAAGCGAAGAACATCCATCCAATTTTTAGTTTTTTTACAGAAACAATATACTTCCCAGGACTCTACACCAAAGCATTCGATAATGCCAATCCATCTGACCGTGCATTGTCTGTCTGACCTCTCCAATTGCCCCTCTCTTGCATTTGCTCAATAGATTAATGTACCTGCATATATTCTCCTCAGTGCAAAACAGAGTCTTGCTGACCAAACAGGTCCATATTGGAAAGACTTATGAACTAGAAGTATCCACGTTTTTTCCGATCTTCCATTGCCGCCTCAGATCGTTTATCATCAGCTCGCCCTCCACGCTCAGTAATACGAGCTGCAGCTACTTCTTGAATAATCTGAGGTATTGAATTGGCTAAAGACTCTACTGCTCCGGTACATGTCATATCGCCAATAGTACGAAACCGAATTGTTTTTTCCTCATATTTTTCATCCCCTAGTAGAGTGATATATGGTGACTTTGCAAGCAAGACACCTCGACGATTCACAACTTCTCTACGATGTGAAAAGTATAGTTTAGGAAGTTCAACGTTTTCTGTGTATAAGTATTGCCAGACATCCATTTCTGTCCAATTGCTTAATGGAAACACGCGAAAATGCTCACCCCCGTGCTTACGTCCATTGTAGAGATTCCACAATTCGGGACGTTGATTTTTCGGATCCCATTGGCCGAATCGATCTCTATGGGAAAAGAAGCGCTCTTTAGCGCGCGCCTTTTCTTCATCACGTCGAGCCCCACCCAGTGCAGCGTCGAATTGAAATTCATCAATCGCATCCAGCAACGTAACAATTTGTAACCCGTTACGGCTCGGATTGGGACCTGCCTCCTCTACAGCTCGTCCTTTGTCAATCGATTCCTGAACCGTTCGTACAATGAGATGCACCCCCAATTTCAGAAGAAGCTTATCCCGAAATCTTAATGTTTCATCAAAATTATGTCCCGTATCGACATGTAAAAACGGAAAAGGAATGTTGCCCGGCGCAAAAGCTTTGTGCGCCAAGCGTGCCATACAAATAGAATCTTTTCCCCCAGAAAAAAGCAGCACTGGATGCTCGAATTGTGCAGCCACTTCGCGCATTACGTAAATAGCTTCGGCCTCTAGCCACTTTAGATGTTCTTGATTACCAATTACGTTAGTCATCAACCTATCCGTTGGTGTACTCCTCTAAGTGTATAGTTACAAAATAAAAGTGTATCAAGCCTTAAGCAGGTCTCAGAAGTGGTTCTAAAAAACTGGACAGTTTCTTAAGTGAAACCCTACGATTGGTTAGGCCGCCCTCACGAGCGACTGCTGGTGTTGATAAAATACAGTATTCGGCGTCTGCCGCCCCAGCGAACTGTGTCGACGCTCCGCGTTGAAGTAGCACAAGTAGCTTGCAATCGATGCCCTTGCCCCAGCTGTACTCTTAAGAAGCTTTCTTGACAGGCCTTGTATGTGATTTCAAGTAGCGCAGGATCGTATCATACGGCCTCCGACCTTGATTGCGATACCCCTGATGCGTCCGCTCTCGGTTGTAGTAGAGCAGCCACTTATCAAGGTCGGCCTGTAGCTGTTCAACAGAGGTGTAGAACGTC
>JANQJD010000015.1 GCA_028281845.1 Rhodospirillales bacterium
ACAAGGCTACAAGCCTTATCGCAAGACCTTTCTCCAAGATGCACGGACCGGACAGTCCACTCAAACCGCCGTCCACGCATCCCCTTCTACTTCATACACTCTGTCAAAGAGCTGAGCGCGCCTCTTCCAGAGAGACCACTCCCGTGAGGAGAACAGATCTCTCCCAACCTGTCAAGACCTTTCTGCAGTCTTCCTGATCATGCACACAAAAAAACTCTACGATCTTCTCAAACACCATTTTCAAACACCCTTTGCAGAATCTCCTCAACATGACGGGTATAGAACGATGCCTCGAACAAGACCTCTAGCTCCTGAAGAGATAAATACTGTCTGATAGACGGATCGCCTTTGAGGGAATCAAGAAAATATAACTCACCTGTCCAGACTGCCATTGCATGTCTCTGTACGACTTGGTATGCTTCTTCCCTGTTCATGCCAGCTTTAACAAGTGCGAGGAGTACCTGCTGTGAATATATCAAACCGCGGAGCTTTTCGAGATTACTAGCAATGGTTTCAGGATAAATCAGCAACCTATTAACTACATCGGCAAGGCGATTTAAAGCAAAATCAAGTATTATAGTTGTATTAGGACCAATAATCCGCTCTACAGAGGAATGAGAAATATCACGCTCATGCCACAGGGTAATGTTCTCTAGAGCTGGAATCACTGCGCTCCGGACTAGACGAGCGAGTCCGGTCAAATTCTCAGTCAGAATAGGATTCCGCTTATGCGGCATAGCCGATGACCCTTTCTGACCAGGCGCAAAATACTCCTCCACTTCTCTGACTTCTGTACGTTGCAAATGGCGAATTTCTGTGGCGAGCCTCTCAACAGAGCTCGCAATAACTGCCAGTGTGGTGAAGAACATCGCATGCCGATCGCGCGGAATGACCTGTGTGGAAATTGGTTCGTGTTTGAGACCCAGTTTTCTGGCGACATACTGCTCAACAAAAGGGTCCAGATGGGCAAACGTACCAACGGCACCTGAGATAGAACAGGTAGCAATCTCCTCCTGTGCCCACACGAGACGCTGACGATTCCGAGAAAATTCCGCATAAAAACTCGCAAACTTCAGACCAAGTGTGGTTGGCTCAGCGTGCACACCATGACTGCGCCCTATGCAGAGAGTCGTTTTGTGTTCTAGTGCGCGCCGCTTGCAGGCTCTCAAAACTCCATCAATGTCCTCGAGTAGCAATATTGCGGCCTGCTGACACTGAACAGCATAGCAAGTATCAAGTACATCGGAGGATGTCATACCATGGTGGAGAAAACGGGCATCATGGCCTACTTGCTCTGCAAGTTCCGTCAGAAAGGCGATAACGTCATGATGAGTCTCCTCTTCGATCGTCGCTATGCGTGCAATTCGCTCAGCTGTATAAGGCTTATCACCTCCTGTCCATACAGCGCGTGCAGCACCCTTTGGAATCATGCCCAACTGCGCTAAGGCATCGCAAGCATGAGCCTCAATCAGAAACCAGATTCGCAACCTGTTAGGCTCCGCCCATATTTGTGCCATGGCTTGTCGCGTGTACCGAAATAACATTATAGTCTCTCTACTCTATAGTCTCTCTACTCTCAAGATTATAGCCTCTCTGGCAGCACACGATGTTCCTGCCGAGGGGAATGGCAGTCCACAGGATCTCAAGCTCCCCTCCCAGAGGATTCCCTCCCAGAGGATTGTTTTTCAGGACTTGTCATCGTCAGCGGCACGATACGATATCGTCCCAGCTGGAACGGAGACCGCAACGGATATGCCAGTATGCCTGTCAGAAAAAATCACCAACGCATATCCCTCTGGAGCTTGGAAAGGGATTCAGGCGTCCTCTGTGCCGCTGATTTGTGCGAAGTGAAGTGTCTGCCATCCATCGAATGCGTTGGCCTGACGGCAGGGCAATGGCCATCTGCAGAGGTGTTCGCCCGCTCGTAGGATGGTGCCAATGGGGTACTATCTCTGCTAAAGGCCACACAACAAAAGCCCTTTCATGCAGTCTTGGGTGAGGAAGGATGGGGGCTGTACTGCTGACAATGTCATTATAGGCTAGCAAATCTAGATCAAGAGCTCGTGGGGCATTGGGTACGGTGCGTACACGCCTGAAGGCCATCTCCACATGGTGCAAAACAGCAAGTAGATCTTTCGGGCCTAGAGTGGTTTCAACCAACGCAACACCATTTGTAAACCACGCCTGCTCGGAGGGCGGCACAGGTGCAGATTCAATCCAACGGGATCGACATGTGATCGTCACACCCATCTTCGCAAGATGAGAAAGTGCCGCCGCACAAGTAGAGCGGGGTGCTTTACCAAAAACAGGCAGATTGGCACCGATTCCAATCAAGATCATTCCATTCACACGTCCCCTACCATTCCCCAGGCTCTCTAGTAGCCATCCTAGTAGCCATCAAAGTGGCACCTTTAAGTGACGCGTGAATAATATTATTTTTCATCGCGTTGCTGAAATGGGGATGATGAACCTCACATTGTTTTCCGGAACGATTCAGGACAACAAGTGAGCTAGCGGTGGCGGTGGAAAGGTGGAAACAAAGACGCTGATCATCCAGATAATCAAGCAGGGTGAGTCAAATGCAGACTGTGGGAAATGCTGGTTTAGCGATGGAACGAGAATGTTGCCGCTGTCCACGTCTGGTAGCCTTTCGCCAAGAGAATCGGACTCGTTTCCCAAGATGGCACAATGCGCCTGTGCCTTCCTTTGGGTGTAAAGAATCTTGGCTACTGATTGTCGGTCTAGCGCCTGGGTTGCATGGTGCTAATCGAACGGGCCGACCTTTTACAGGTGATTTTGCCGGAACCATACTGTATCCCACTCTTACAGAGTTTGGTTTTGCAAATGGAATCTATAAAGAGAGTTGTTCAGATAGTCTTGTTCTCAATGGGTGCCGTATTACCAATGCTGTCCGTTGTGTCCCACCTGCTAACAAGCCTCTTCCAGAGGAAACTCGCTTATGCCTCTCCTTTCTAGAGGAGGAGATAGCGGCTATGTCGCAATTAAGAGCAATAATAGTTCTCGGTAAAATTGCTCATGAATCTGTTTTGATTTCCCTTAAAATGAAAAAATCTACTTTTCCATTTTGTCATGGTAGATTTTACAATATTAAAAACATTTTATTAGCGGATAGTTATCATTGTTCACGTTATAATATTAATACCGGTCGGTTGACAGAAGTTATGTTCCGTAATGTTTTTCGTCATGTTTTATCCGTCGCGGCTGGGGAATCATGAGTCATGACTCAATCCCTCACGCACTGAGTCATGGCATAGTGGGAGATCCACAATAGCAAGAGCCTCAGCTCTTCAATTCGATTCCGGTGTACTGCAATCAGCCACAGAGGATAGGCTGTTCGCTTCTTTTGCCATATTTTTTATCCTCTATGGGAGGGTGCATGACCGAAGGACCACGCATTTACAATCTTTTCCCACTCTTGGCAGGAACTGTCCGACAGTGGGAAGAACACGTACCACGCATTGCACGCATGGGGTTTAATTGGATCTATCTCAACCCGTTTCACTATTCTGGTTTTTCTGGAAGCCTTTACGCGATCAAAGATTATTATCGTCCTCATGATCTGATAGGGGATGGGGAAAAAGACCTATGCAAGCTGATCGGGGGGTTTTGCGAACTGGCGGCAGAATATGGTTTGTCTGTCATGATGGATTTGGTGATCAACCACACGGCCAAGGACTCAATCTTAGTGACAAAGAACCCGCAATGGTTCCGGCGCGAGGCTGATGGCTCCCTTTACTCTCCTCGTGCCATCGATCCAGCTGATTCTCGTAAAGTCACCGTCTGGGGTGATCTGGCTGAATTGGATTACAAGACGCCCACTACGCGAGAGAATTTGATCAGCTATTTTGGGAAAATTATTGGTTATTTCATCGACTGTGGCATTCGTGGCTTTCGGTGTGATGCTGCTTACCAAATACCCGCTAATGTATGGCATCAACTAATCTGCTTCGCACGTTCCAAAGACGAAGGTGTTATCTTTTTAGCAGAAACATTGGGATGTCGCCTTGACGAAACACAATCCCTCCGCTCCACAGGCTTTGATTACCTTTTCAATAGTTCTAAATGGTGGGATTGCAAATCCCCATGGTTACTAGAACAGTATGAAAGTTTTAGGCATATTGCACCTTCTATCTCGTTTCCAGAAAGTCACGATACTAATAGATTAGTAGTTGATTTATTTGAAAATGGCATCACTGATAATGTTGTCATAGAACGCGCCTATCGTTTGCACTACCTCAGAGCGGCATTGTTTTCAACAGGCGTTATGATGCCGCTTGGTTACGAATTCGGCTTTAGCCGGAAGCTTCATGTTGTCACTATGCGTCAAAAGGATTGGGAGTTTCCACGTTTTGATTTGTCCGTCTGGGTGACTGCTGTGAACCATCTGAAAGCCGTTACGCGAGGACTGAATGTTGAGGGGCCACAGTATCTCATTCACACGCGTAATGCGGCTGTCATAGGCTTACTGCGGCGGCTTCATGACGACTCTTCGTGGATCATCACCTACATGAACACCGATCTTCTTCAACAGCATGAGATCTCTCTCCAAAGAGAAGACGTCGATTCTGACATGAAAGCGTATCGTGAAGTGACGCCGGATAGTGCGGACATCGTCTTACACGAGAATGACATTCTGACATTAGCGCCTGGTGAGGCGCGTGTATTCGTCAATCTTTGATTGTCTCTCTGAAGTATCAGAGAGTTAATAATGAGTCGAAATTACTCTAAGAGGGATGGTATGGCGAGTGCAGAGGAGAAGAATGTTCGAGGAGCGTCCGTTTTGAGCAGTTTAATTAATACTTTGAGTAGTAAATCTATTATGATTACGGATGTACATCCAGAGATTGACAGTGGCCGCTTTGCAGTAAAGCGTACGGTTGGTGAATTTTTTTTTGTAAGCTCTAAAGTTTTTAAAGATGGTCATGATGTACTGAAAGTTTCTCTTTTATGGAAACGTCAAGATGATGCAGACTGGCATGTCGTTCCAATGACACATACTAATCCTGGTCTTGATGTCTACGCAGGACATTTTCTGTTAGAAAGTAACACTTATTACTCTTATACCGTTGAGGCATGGGTAGATGTGTGGGAGAGCTGGCGTGATGAGGTTCAGAAAAAGTTGGCGGTTGGCCAAGAGGTTACTCTTGAGCTCCTCGAAGGAGGAATGCTAATAGAAGAGGCTTTGAATCAAGCGAAGCATTCAGATTCTTCAGATAAGGAGTCTCTCTCCGAGGTACTGGAAAAGTTTAGGAGGGGCCTGTATGTTGAACAATGCAACATCTTACTAGCCGAAGATGTCAAGTCCCTCATGGGGCGATGGACGAATCGGAGTAGTCTTTGTCGTTACGATCGCATACTCGAACTCTTTGTGGATCGCGCTGGGGCCAGTTATGCCGCCTGGTATGAAATGTTTCCCCGTTCCCAGGGAATCAAACCAGAGCAAAGCGCGACATTTACTGATTGTGAGAATCGCTTACCGGAGATACATGCCCTTGGCTTTGATGTCATCTACCTCGTGCCAGTTCATCCCATTGGTCGGACTCACCGCAAAGGCCCCAATAATACACTGGTTGCCGGGTCTCACGATCCGGGGAGTCCTTATGCTATAGGTGCAATCGAAGGGGGGCACACGGCTATCCACCCTGATCTCGGCACCCTGGACGACTTTCGTCATTTTGTGCACACGGCTCATCTGTATGGCATGGAGGTGGCGCTTGATTTCGCTATTCAGTGTTCTCCAGATCACCCATGGGTGAAAGAATCACCACAATGGTTTCAGTTTCGTCCTGACGGAACGATCAAGTATGCGGAGAATCCTCCCAAAAAGTATCAAGATATTGTGAATGTTGATTTTTATAATTCTGATGCGCTATCTCTATGGTTTGAGCTCCTGAGTATTATATACTTTTGGGTTGCGCAAGGAGTGAAAATCTTTCGTGTGGACAATCCTCACACAAAACCATTGCCATTTTGGGAATGGATGATCCGAGAGGTGCGGCGTCAACACCCGGAGGTTATTTTTCTTTCTGAAGCTTTCACGCGTCCTCCTATGATGAAAACGCTCGCTAAGATTGGTTTTTCTCAATCGTATACGTATTTTACGTGGCGCAACTTTAAAGGGGATTTGATAGAATATCTGACGGAATTAACTCAGACAGATGTTGCTGAGTATATGAGACCAAACTTTTTTCCCAATACGCCGGATATTCTGCCAGAGTTTCTGCAGAAAGGGGGAAGGCCGGCTTTTATGATTCGCTTCATTCTCGCTGCTACATTATCTCCTGTTTATGGAATTTATAACGGCTTTGAGCTCTGTGAGAATGAAGGAGTTCCTCATAAGGAAGAGTACCTTAATTCTGAGAAGTATACTTACAAGGTATGGGACTGGGAGAGACCAGGGAATATAAAGAGTTTGATCACCGCTGTGAATCGTGTCCGCCGGGAGAACGCCGCGCTGCGGGAACTCAAAAACTTGAGATTTCATACTGTCCACGATGAAAATGTCCTTTTTTACAGCAAGATAACCGTTGATTATTCTAACATGATTCTCGTGGCGGTGACCCTTGATCCGTTTGACACACACGAATGTATGATAGAGATTCCACTGGACTATATGGGGTTAAGTACACATGAAAACTATCTCGTAAAAGACCTTCTTTCCGGTGAAAAACATTTGTGGAATGGTGTACAACACAGGGTTCACCTTGATCCCTACACGAATCCTGCTCTTATCCTGCATGTCCTTCCCTGGCCACAGGTTGACTTTGAAAGTCCGAGTTGGTAATCTCGGGGTGTGCTCATTGGCATGGCGGTGCTTGTTTGCAGCTCTGCCTTGTGGTGGCGCGCGTGGGTGTGCGTTAGCTTTCTCCGCGACTGTAATGAATTTTTACCTGAGAATCTCCTAGTGATCGCTCCCTTGAGCCTCTGACAAAGAAGGCATTCTTGCCGCTAAGATAGGATAAGAGCGCCAAGAGAGGATAAGAGAATGACAAGCAGGCTTTCGCAGCCTACTGTGCGGCCGGCCAGGGCGTGTTTTTCCTCAGGACCATGCGCGAAGCCACCTGGCTGGTCGTTTGATAAGCTGCATGGGGCTTTTGTTGGCCGCTCTCATCGAACACCAGCCAGTCAGGCTCGCTTACGAGAAGTTATCGAACGCAGCAGGACACTTCTTGCTCTTCCGGCGGACTGGCGTCTTGGGATCGTGCCCGCGTCTGATACAGGAGCTATGGAGATGGCATTGTGGTCCCTGCTTGGATCACGCGGCGTTGATATACTTGCATGGGAGAGTTTTGGCGAAACGTGGGTAACAGATATCGTTGAACAACTGTGTCTGCGAGACGTCCGCATTTTCCGAGCGAATTATGGTAAACTGCCGGATCTCTCACAGGTAGATCCTGGACGGGACATAGTCTTTACCTGGAACGGAACGACGGCAGGGGTCAAGGTCCCTCATGGCAATTGGATTGCTAATAATCGTCACGGGTTAGCCGTTTGTGACGCTACATCAGCGGTGTTTGCTATGGAGATACCATGGGATAGGTTAGACGTTGTGACTTGGTCGTGGCAGAAGGCCCTAGGAGGTGAGGCCGCTCATGGCATGTTAGCATTATCGCCGAGAGCAGTAGCGCGACTCGAATCCTACACACCACCATGGCCACTGCCAAAAGTATTTCGCCTCACACGAAAAGGACAACTCATTGATGGTATTTTTAATGGTGAGACCATTAATACGCCCTCTATGATTGCAGTTGAAGATCAGATATCAGTTCTAAAATGGGCTGAATCTGTAGGTGGTCTTAAAGGTTTAATTTCCCGTTCCATGGCTAATTTCAAGGTCATCGAGAGTTGGGTTGCAACGTCCTCATGGGTTTCTTTTCTGGCGGAAGTTCCAGACACGCGTTCCAATACATCGATCTGTCTCAAGATCGTTGCACCATGGTTCAAAGCACTGGCCCCCGCAGAAAAAATAGTGGCGGCAAAGGCTCTCACTACTCTTCTTGAAAAGGAAAATGTTGCGCACGACATAGGCGCCTACCGTGACGCGCCGCCAGGCCTGCGTATCTGGGGTGGTGCGACTGTAGAAAAAGATGATATTGCTGCTTTGTGCACGTGGCTCGACTGGGCGGCCATCAAGGTAGCAAGAAGTACAGAGCAGAGTTAGGAGTGTACAGGGTTGAGGAGTCCTTCGTCAACTGCAGTCTCTTTCTGCCAAGGGAATATTGAGAATATCGACCATGCCCAAGGTTCTCGTGAGTGATCAGTTAAGTTCCGCTGCCATCCAGGTGTTTAGGGACCGTGGCATTGAAGTGGAGATGCGAACAGGACTCGATCCTGCGGTCCTTGAAAAAATCATTGGAAATTATGATGGTCTTGCTGTGCGTTCTACTACTAAAATAACATCTAATATACTTTATGCAGCAAAAAAATTGAAAATTATAGGACGAGCAGGTATAGGAGTAGATAATATAGATGTTTCAACAGCAACAAGCTGTGGAATTGTTGTGATGAACACACCCTTTGGCAACGCTATTACAACAGCTGAACATACAATAGCCCTAATGCTTTCTCTCGCAAGAGATATTCCTTCTGCAAATTATTCTACTAAAAACAGTAAATGGGAAAAAAGTAAGTTTATAGGAGTAGAATTATATGGAAAAACTCTCGGAATAATAGGTTGTGGTAATATCGGCACTGTCGTGGCTGACCGGGCGTTGGGTTTGAAGATGAAAGTCATCGCCTATGACCCATTTCTATCACGGGAGCGAGCTGGGACGATTGGTATAGAAAAAGTAGAAAAAGATTTCTTATTTGCTCGTTCAGATTTTATTACCCTGCACACGCCTCTCACTGAAAGTACACGTTACTCAATAGATGCAGCCGCGTTTTGTAAGATGAAAAGAGGTGTACGTATTATAAACTGTGCGCGTGGTGGGTTAATAATCGAACGGGATTTGTTAGACGCCCTCCAATCTGGCACTGTGGCGGGCGCAGCACTGGACGTGTTTGAACGTGAACCTGCCACCAATAATCCCCTCTTTGGTCACGAAAAAATAGTGTGTACCCCACATCTTGGCGCTTCGACAACTGAGGCACAGGAGAATGTCGCTCTGCAGGTCGCAGAACAGATGTCTGATTACCTCACACAGGGTACGGTTACAAATGCCCTGAACATGCCATCTGTGTTGGCAGAAGACGCACCAAGACTACGACCGTATATGAAACTGGCCGAACAACTTGGTTTGCTGGCTGGCCAGCTTCTTTGCACAGGCCTGACAGCTGTGCGAGTGACATTTGCCGGAGCTGTCGCTCATCTGAACACGAAACCACTCACGCAGATCGTATTACAAGGTGTTTTGTCACCTACAATGGAAAGTGTCAATATGGTCAACGCGCCAGTAATTGCACGGGATCGTAATATTGCTGTGACTGAATCCAGGAGAGAAACCTGCAGTGGGTACCACACATTGATGCAACTCACTGTCTTTACGGAGCATGGTACGTGCGGCGTCGCCGGCACACTCATACACGATAACAGGCCGCGTCTCGTAGCGGTGAATGATATTCCCGTGGAAGCGGAGTTGGGAACTCATATGCTTTATGTCGCAAATGAGGACAAACCTGGATTCATTGGCAGATTGGGCACTGCTCTAGGGAAAGCGTCTATCAATATCGCTACATTCCATTTGGGGCGCACTGCCCCAGGCAGAGAGGCCATTGCTCTGATTCAAGTAGATCAAGCCGTTAATGGTCCCCTGCTCGACACCGTGCGTGCCTTACCACATGTGGTACAGGCAGTGGCATTGCGATTCTGATCGCAAGCACAAATGCTGATCTTGCCAGAGTCTGCAGAGACCCTTTAAATCTGGAGAGGCGACACGAGGGATGGCTTTTGAGCTTCTTATCAGAGGAGGAACGGTATGGTTGCCGGAAGGGGCAAGAAACGTGGACGTGGCTGTTATAGATGGCCGCATTGCGGCTCTTGGCGCTCCTGGCGTTCTTTCCGCAGCCACAGTACTGGACGCACATGGTCTTCATGTCTTACCAGGAGTGATTGATACACATGTTCATTTTCGTGAGCCAGGTATGGAGCATAAAGAGGATTTGGCCACGGGTTCACAAGCGGCTGTCTTAGGAGGTGTCACGGCTGTATGCGAGATGCCAAACACGATTCCTGCGACTACAACGGCTAAAGCACTCACAGATAAACTAGACCGTGCTCAAGGGCGTATGGCATGTGACTATGCCTTTTTTTTAGGCGCGACGGCTGACAATGTAGATTCTCTCGCGATGTGGGAGCAGATGGCAGGATGTGCTGGCGTAAAAATTTTCATGGGAAAAAGCACAGGAACTCTTCTCGTAGAAGACAATGCTATGCTGTCTCGTATCCTGTCCTCTTGCCGCCGTCGTGTTGCAGTGCATTGCGAAGATGAGTCTCGTCTACGGGAGAGACATGCTCTGGTTCACGAAAGCGGCTTGCCAACACTCCATGCTCTCTGGAGAGATGCAGAGACGGCATTTTTAGCCACGAAAAGAATATTAAAAATAGCAAGAAAATTAAATAGAAAAATACACATATTACACGTTTCTACTCAAAAAGAAATTTCATTGTTAATGAATAATCGTGATATTGCAACTTTTGAGATTACTCCACACCATTTGACATTATCAGCACCAGAGTGCTACTATCATTTAGGTACTTTATCACAAGTAAATCCTCCAATAAGAGCAAAGTATCACCAAGATGCCCTGTGGACAGCGGTGAATGAAGGTCTAGTGGATTGCCTTGGCTCTGACCATGCACCACACACTCTGGCAGAAAAGGCTAAACTATACCCCACCAGCCCTTCAGGTATACCAGGAGTCCAGACTCTTGTCCCAGTCATGCTCACTCATATAGCCGCAGGCCGACTATCATTGGCACAGTTTGTCGCATTGACAAGTGCTGGTCCTGCTCGTCTTTATGCCATTGCCGCTAAGGGATATATTGCTGTAGGTTTTGATGCCGATTTCACCATTGTTGATCTTAAGGCTCGTCGTACTATTGACAGTCCGTGGCTTGCCAGTCGGTGTGGCTGGTCGCCATTTGAAGGGATGACTGTTACAGGTTTTCCTATCTTTACTATTATACGAGGTCATCTAATAATGCGCGATGGTTGTGTTTTGACACCCGAAAATGGGAGTCCTTTACGGTTTCAAGAGGTATGATGTGATGTCTAGTCAGCTCACTGCGACGGATCGCTGCTGCACATTTGCCAAATCCCAAGGCACTTTGCTGCTGTCGGTGAGGCTCGTGTCTAAGTCTAAGGGATAAAAAGATCTTTTCTTCTGTTTAAAGATCTTTTCTTCTGTTTGACGTGAGGGAATTGAATCCCGGCTACACAAATACTTGACATGTTCTAAGGGAGCAGTTTACAAGGGGGCGTCGCCAGGTTGCTGGCCATTGGGGCCGGGTGGCAGAGTGGTTATGCAGAGGACTGCAAATCCTTGTACGTCGGTTCAAGTCCGGCCCCGGCCTCCGAAGGTGGATTACAGAGCGTTCCGGCGTAGCTCAGTCGGTAGAGCAGCGGACTGTTAATCCGTCGGTCGCTGGTTCGAGTCCAGCCGCCGGAGCCATTTGTAGCATGCCAGTCTCTGGCAGTTGGCCGGCCGTCTGAGTGAACCCGCTAGGCTAGTCTGCTGAATTAAGTGGCAGATTGTATACGCGTAATTGTTTTATACGTCGTGGATCGGCATCTAAAACTTCAAATGACATTCCAGATGAATGTGTAATAAGTTCACCTCTCTCTGGAATACGACTTGCGAGAGAAAATATTAGTCCTCCCAACGTAGAGGTCCCCTCCCTTTCTGTATCGGACAACACCCGGCCTACGTGTTCTTCGAAGGTTTCAAGTGGCAAGCGAGCGTCTGCCTCAGCAGTCCCATCCTCGCACAGAAGAAAGTGTGGTTTAGAAGCAGTGTCATGTTCATCTTCAATACTGCCAACTATTTCCTCGACAAGATCTTCTATAGTAATCAGACCGTCAATACCACCGTATTCATCCACCACCAGTGCCATATGAATCCGCCGCGTGCGCATGTCCATCAAGAGATCCATCGCTCGTACAGACGGTGCAATAAAGAGAACAGGTCGGACCATCCCCTCCCAGGAGGCACTCTGCCCAGCCGTAGCGCTGGCTGTCACAACATCTTTGATGTGGACCATGCCTAGTATATCGTCAAGTGTGTTGCGAAAGACAGGTAGTCTTGAATGACCGGTACGAGCAATCATAGTGACCATTTGTTGAAAGGAATGATTTGATTCAACAGCCACAATATCTGCTCGCGGGACCATGATATCGCGGGCTGTAATATTGTGCATATGTAGAACGTTGCTCAGTAAGAGTCGTTCGTGTGCGTTTATCGAATCGTCTTCATTGCTGTACTCTCCAATGATATCTTCGAGAGCGTTACGGGTGTCAGATTCTTTTAAACGAGCTTTGAGGAGATCTTTGAGCCAGCCAGACACAGCCCTTATAAGGGATTGGTCATCAGCGTCGCGCCTGTCAGCAGTATGACGCTGGCGTTTGCTTTGATCTGGTCTCTCATTCATGATTCCGGTGTGGTGGAAGCACCAGTCTCACCAGAGACCTCGGGGTTTTCCACCCCGAGGTCCCCTAAGAGAGTCAGAATCCTATCTTCCAGGCCTTCCATCACTTCCGCGGCGCCGCTCTCTTGGTGGTCATGCCCAAGTAAATGGAGAACGCCATGCACAACCAAGTGACAGAGATAATCAGCAAGGGGAATAGCCTGCTGTCCGGCCTCGCGCAGAGTGGTCTGCAAGGCGATGATGATATCACCAAGAGCTAACACTTCAGCAGGGGCAGGGGTTGGAAAATCTGGTGCCTCCAGGAGAGCAAAAGAGAGGACATTCGTCGGTTTATCTTCTCCGCGGTAAACACGATTTAAATTCTGCACTACAGCATCATCTGTCAGGACAATTGTCAGTTCAACACCCGTTTCCGACAGAGCGAGTGCGTGCCCCCCCCCCTCTACCACTGCGATGCGCGCTGCCGCGCAACATAATGCTTCTACTTTTTGCAGCTTTTCAAGCCACTGAAATGTCTCAATCCTGACATCGACTGTGATGCGCGGAGAGATAGAGGTATTACCGAGCTCGTCCACGATTATACTATACACGCCCCTACCAGCTCGTATCGTTCTCTCCTCTACCCCGGTATTCACGGGTCAAGCCCCGACACCACCATCAAGTCCAGCTGATAGCGATGCACCTTTCTGCATCTCGGTAGAGACTGCGTAGCTGCAGCGGCGACTCTCTCATTGTAAGTTCTTTCTCTGCTCATGTCCACGAACTTTTCACCTGTCCATGGAACGCCTGAGAGACTGTGCTGATGATCGCTCGTCGACGTCTACAGCTACAGAGACATGACGCGCTATCGTGTCGGGCAGACAGACGCCCATAGACGGCAGAGAGCGATGAAGATCACACCCACACTGCTACATCATTCGGCCATGAGGTATCCAAGAATATTGTGACTGACGATGAGGTGACGACATATCCCCTCTTGTTTCACAGCAATCTCATATTTTCACGATTTTAAATATTGCTTCTACATCATAGATAATGCTCTTCTCTCCAGAGCTAAACGTTCTGTGATTCCCCTTCTACCGAATCAAGCGAATCTGTCGTTCCTTGCCGTTCCTGGTGATGGGACAGGATATGCCTACCCAGGCGAATGAGTGCCTCACGCAAGGCATCGTCGTGAACAGGTGCTAGTTCTGCCAAGAGTGCAGCTTCTTCCGCAGGCGACCAGATAATCTTCTTTTTAGGGGATGATAGGAGAGGGCTAGGAATCTTTTGTGGTAAAACTCCCTGTGTTATCCGAATCTGTCCCACCATGGGACGGCCGAAGTATGTGTTAATTCTTTCTATGAGAAGCACGCTGCGGTGCTGTAGTTCAACAGCAAAACTACTATTTTTTACATTAATATGTAAAGTTCCATTATTATGAGTTTTTCGATGGAATATAAGTCGAATCGGTGAACATACCGCGGCCATCTCAGGGCCAACAATAACTGACCACTGAATCAAGAGCGTTGATTCATCAAGATGACGGTGGCCCAAAATGGTCTTAACAAGACGTACAACAATAGTCCCTATTGCTTTGGCTTCCCCGTGACGCGGCGACTGCTTGGCCATCTTTGTTAATCTTTGCGTTTCTCCCCTCTTCTGAGAGCTCGACTCCGCCCATTGCGCAGTCTGCTTGAACGTGCTATTCTGAGAAAAATATGCGGTGTTACGCTTTTTCCATCCCATGTCACGCCTTCCTGCTCTTGCTGCACCCATGCGCATCACAAAACGACTTTTGGCTTGGTACGATCAAAACCGCCGCCTTTTACCCTGGAGAGCTGGGCCAGGAGAAAGAGCTGATCCATATAGAGTGTGGTTATCAGAGATAATGTTACAACAGACCACCGTTGCTACGGTGAAGCCTTATTTCTGCGCCTTCCTCAGGAAATGGCCTACTATTACTGACTTGGCCAGAGCTCCTCGAGATGAGGTTCTAACAGCATGGGCTGGACTTGGTTATTATGCCCGTGCCCATAACTTGCACAAATGCGCACAAATTATTGTCGCAAAAAAAGACGCTACGTTTCCTACTGATGCAAAGATGCTGCAAAAATTACCCGGCATTGGACATTACACCGCTGCAGCAATTTCTGCTATTGCCTTTGATCAGCGTGCCGTTGCTGTGGATAGTAACGTTGAACGTCTTATTACACGGCTTTTTGCTCTCACTGAGAGTGCATCAGTTGCTCGAAGCCGCGTTATTCACATCATGGCAGAGATACTCACTCCGAATTGTCGCTGCGGCGATTTTATCCAGGCAGCCATGGACTTGGGGGCTATACTCTGCACGCCCCGCAAACCTAGTTGTAGGTTGTGTCCGCTTCACGTGGACTGTGCCGGGTATCAAAAAGGCATAGCCGAATCTCTTCGGCTTGTTGGAAAGCAGTCAAGAGAGCGAAAAACTCGGCATGGCATTGCTTTCTTTGCCGTTTGCCAAGGGGGAGCGATTCTGTTATGCCGCCGTCCGCAAAAAGGCTTGCTCGGTGGTATGATGGGGATCCCTTCCACACCATGGAGAACAGCGCCCTGGGAATTGGAAGACGCTGTTCGCGCAGCCGTCCCCTTTTTATCTTGGTCCTGGAAATTACTACCAGGAAGTGTTAAACACATATTCACACACTTCCAGCTAAACTTACGTGTGGCGTACGGGCATGGGATATTCCATCCTGCAAAAAAATGTACATGGGTTACCCCGGACGCGATTGATACACAGCCCTTACCCTCTGTCATGCGCAAAGCACTCATGCATGCCTCAGATGCGATCCGTGCCCATAAGATTTGACGATTGGACGGGATCATACCATTACCATTATAGACATACCATTATACTTCTGCTGATCTTGCGATGTCTCATGTGGCTCGTGGGATCTTCAAACTCTGCTCTAATTGAGAGATTGCGTCTGCGAGTTGAACTAAACGTTTGGCATTATCCATATGTAAGTTTTCTACAAGCTTGCCGTCTACAACGACTACGCCTTGACCTTTGCGCTCTGCTTGAGCGAAGGCTTCAATAATACGACGGGAGAACACAACTTCCTGCAGACTGGGACCAAAAGTTTCATTAGCTATGGCAATCGTTTTCGGATGAATAAGAGTTTTCCCATCGAAGCCCAAAGACAGTCCTTGTTGGCAGGCTGATATGAACCCGTCAGTGTCATCCAGATCTAGATGAACCCCGTCTACAATTGCCAGGCCATGGGCTCGCGCGGCGAGCACACACAGTGACAGAGAGGTCATCATCGGTAAGCGTTCATGAGTGTGAGCTGCTTGCAAGTCCTTTGTCAAATCTGACGTACCCATTACCATACCACCCAGACGCCCTGTTGCGTTGGCAATATCATCAGCATGGAGCATGCCAAAAGGCGTTTCCATCATACACCACAGCAACATCTCCAGAGGAGCTCCATTGGCTTCCAACACTTGCTCACACAGGCGCACATAATCGGCACTTTGCACCTTGGGTAACAAAACCCCATCGCAGCCACTTTTGGCTGCAGCCACAAGATCTTCATAACCCCATGGAGTATTGAGAGCGTTGACTCGGATTAACACTTCACGCTTGCCATACAAGCCAGAACGGGTTACTGCCATAACATGCTGTCGCGCTTCAGCCTTGGCAGTCGGAGCAACGGCATCCTCTAAGTCAAGAATGAGTCCGTCAGCCTCTAACGTTTGAGCCTTTTCCAGTGCTCTGCTGTTAGAACCTGGGATATAAAGAACACTACGGCGGGGGCGAATAGGAGCAGCCATGACATGTCTCTCCAGACGATTTGATTTGGACGACTTTTTTGACAAAAACAGCTCACAAGAAAATTCACTTGTACCACAAATAGTTTTGAAAGTAAATTATTGAAATGTGTATTGTTGAATGATCTATTGATATCAATATTACTGATAGTTATACATGAAAATTCATTTTAATTAATGATGTTATAGTTAATTGTATCATATCGTATCATTTTGATGATGTTCGAGGAGCCTTTTTTCTTGCCGTCCGTATAGTTCCTGCAAATGAGCCTAAAATAAGGCATGTAAGTTTATGGCATGTCAGTGCTCTCGGATCTGTGGTGTACATCTCCCTAGAGTAACCAGAAGGTGCGGTGACCTCTTCGGTGAGAAAGCTGGGTTATTCTGATCAACGGTCCACCGCAGAGGCAACCCATCACTCCAAGCCCCACTCTGCTGAGATGCGTGCCATCCCACATCCCAGTTTTCTGGGATCAGGATGCGGCCTGATGAGGCGAGAGACACCATAGACCAGACCTGTCTGGAGATTCCCAGCTGGGAGAGAACACCAATCCTGTACGCGGTCTTCAAATACTTTTGGCATGATACGATACTAACACGCTTTATCCTGACTGGTGTAAGAGACTGAAAAGCGGCAGGACAGGACAGAGAGTCATTATGGTGGTTACTGAAGGGGAAAAGACCATGTCCATCAGACATCCGATTATCGTTGTTACAGGTTCTTCAGGAGCCGGCACAACAACTGTTAAAGAGGCCTTTGCTCATATGTTTCGGCGTGAAGGGATAAGCCCGGCTGTTGTAGAAGGCGATAGCTTTCATCGTTATAACCGTGCTGAGATGAAACGCAAGACAGCGGAGGCTGAACGGGAGGGCTGCCGCCGTTTTAGTCATTTTGGCCCAGAGGCTAATCTGTTCGAAGACTTAGAAAACCTATTTTACACTTATGGTAAGACAGGTAGTGGGAAACGCCGTCTTTATCTTCATAACGAAGAGGAAGCTAGTCCTTATACGCACCTAGGGATAGGACCCGGTGAATTCACCCCATGGGATGTGCTCCCTCCGCAGACAGATCTCTTATTTTACGAAGGGCTACATGGTTGTGCGCAAACAGATTCAGTGAATGTCGGTCGTCATGCTGATCTGAAAATTGGTGTTGTCCCTGTGATTAATCTTGAATGGATTCAGAAAATTCACCGTGATACCAGAGAAAGAGGGTATGCTGAACAGATTGTCATGGATACAATTCTGCGCCGGATGTATGACTACGTGCATTACATTGTGCCACAATTTAAGATGACAGACATCAACTTCCAGCGTGTGCCTGTTGTGGATACCTCTGATCCGATCATTGCCCGTGATATTCCAACAGCCGATGAAAGTCTTGTTGTGATCCGTTTCCGAAAGCCGGAGAAATTTGGTGTGGATTTTCTATATCTGCTTCAAATGCTCCACAATTCTTGGATGTCACGTCGTAATACGATAGTCATTCCCGGTGCTAAGATGGGACTAGCGATGGAGTTAATTTTGACCCCAATCATTCGCCATATTATGGCGGAACGTCAACGTATAGTTGACAATGAAATTGTGTAATACTATTAGTAAAAATAATTTTTGTGTACAAGAACATGATACTATTGGGCATAGAGACAAGTTGTGATGAAACGGCTGCAGCTTTTGTTGATGACACTCGCAGGATCTTAGCGGAGAGAGTACTGCCGCAGGCCAAAGTTCACCAGCCGTTTGGAGGTGTGGTCCCAGAGATTGCCGCCCGCGCGCATCTGCAGCATATTGATCGGCTGGTCAACGCTGCAATGAGAAGGGCTGGTTTATCACTTGCAGACATTGATGGAGTGGCCGCTACTGGGGGACCTGGTTTGATTGGTGGACTCATTGTCGGTGTGATGACTGCAAAAGCCATTGCCGCCGTTCATAATGTACCCTTCCTTGCTATTAACCATCTCGAAGGACATGCCTTGACGGCTCGTCTAACTCATGATCTACCATTTCCGTACTTACTGCTTTTGGTCTCTGGTGGGCATTGTCAACTATTAGTTACAGAAGGAGTTGGGAGGTACTATAGGCTTGGTACGACTCTTGACGATTCTGCCGGTGAGGCGTTTGATAAGGTTGCTAAGATGCTAGGTCTTGGCTATCCAGGTGGTCCTGTCATTGAGAAATGCGCGCTCAACGGTGATCCACGTCGTTTTACCCTGCCTCGCCCCATGAAGGGGCGGGCAGGATGTGATTTTTCTTTTTCTGGTCTCAAAACGGCTGTACGACTAACTCTCCAGCGCTTAGAGAGCAGAACACCACAAACGATTGCTGACTTGGCTGCTGCATTTCAGGCAGCCGTCACAGACGTCTTGATTGACAGAACACGTGAAGCTGTCAAGATTTTTCGTACTGGCTGGCCAGAGGGAAGCGCTCTGGTGGTCTCCGGAGGCGTGGCCGCTAATCAATTTTTAAGAAAAAAATTAACAGTTCTTACACGTGCAGAAAATCTGCTCTTTATTGCCCCTCCCCTTCGGCTTTGCACGGACAACGCGGTGATGATTGCATGGGCTGGAGTCGAACGCTTTCGACTCGGTCGGTATGATCGTCTTGATTTCAAGCCGCGTCCCCGCTGGCCTCTTGATCCTTTAGCCTCTCAGAGAGAGAATATCTCTCTACTCTGACAGAAGAACATACCTTTGAGGCAAGAAAGCGAGGTGTATTTTTAGAGAATGTTGGACTCTTCCAAGAAATCGGGAGCGTACTTCTAATGGTAGTGTATATTTTCCCTATACGACACAATCGCTCAGGTAAGTGCTACATGGTACTTATTCTTTCTCTCAAAATAGTATTCTTATCGAGTTGCACAACACAAAATACTAACCAAGTTATAGAAAGACCAGTTGGACAGCTTTACAATGAAGCTATGAACTTTCTAGAACTAGGGGAGCCGCAGAAGGCGGCTAGGATCTTTCTTGAAGTGGACCGTCAGCATCCTCATTCCATCTGGGCCACGAAGGCCCAGTTAATGGCTGCTTATGCTTTTTATGAAGGCGGCAAGTATGATGATGCGGTGACAGCCCTAGAGCGATTCATTCTACTGCACCCTGACCACAGAGACACCGCTTATGCCTATTATATCAAGGGGTTGTGCCACTATGAACGGCTCGCTGATGTTGCTCTGGATCAGAAAAACGCTCTACTCGCTGCGGACTCCTTGCGGGATCTCATGCTCCGGTTTCCCTACTCGCTCTATGCGCGCGACTCACATTCTAAATTAGATATTGTAATAGATCATTTAGCGGGAAAGGAAATGTCTATAGGTCGTTTCTATCTTCAATTCAGAAGGTATCCTGCTGCTATTAATAGATTTAAAAAAGTTGTTTTTACATATCAAACTACGGCTTATACACCAGAAGCTCTGCACCGTTTAGTAGAAAGCTATACTGCTTTAGGTCTGCTCAACGAAGCGCGTAAAGTAGTGGCTATACTCGGATTCAATTTTCCTGGAAGTCTTTGGTATCAAGACTCATATGACCTTATTCACCGGCATGTTGAGAGCCTCTGTCTCAAAAGAGAGAACAATACGGTGTGATCTTGTTAGAAAAAAATTCGAACATATTGAAAATAAAAATTAGCAGCATTACTACGCACTAACGTAGTATAATTTTTTTAAATTTCTCTTATTATTATGTCATTTAGTATTCTGTCATGATCAACAGGCATCTTTTCAATCAATCCTTCATTGACACAGCCAGGCGTGCTCATGCTTGGCCGTTTCAGGAGGCACGTCGACTGCTTGACGTCCATCTCTGTGGACAGCCCCCCACGAAAGGCTATGTTCTGTTTGAAACAGGGTATGGACCATCAGGTCTTCCACATATGGGGACTTTTGGGGAGGTCATACGCACAAATATGGTACGTCAGGCTTTTCAGCAACTGGCTCCGCACATACCTACCCGTTTATTTGCCTTTTCAGATGACATGGATGGCCTCCGGAAGGTCCCCAATAACATTCCAAAACAAGATATGGTAGCGCAGCATATTGGTAAACCACTAACAAGTATTCCTGATCCTTTTGGGACACACGAGAGTTTAGGGCATCATAATAATGCACTTTTTTGTGAATTTCTCCACTCGCTTGGTTATGAGTACACATTCATGAGCGCAACGGAGTGCTACAAGTCCGGTCTGTTCGATACAGCGTTACGTCTGGTGCTGCAACACTATGATGCTATCATGGCCGTTGTTCTCCCGACACTCAGCAAGGAACGACGGGCTACCTATGCCCCTTTTCTTCCTGTCTGTCCACGGACCAACAAGGTGCTACAGGTCCCTATTATTTCCCGCGATGTTATATCAGGAACAATAGTATACAAAGAACAAGAAAGTGGATTGAAAGTAGAGTTACCTGTAACAGGTGGATGTTGCAAATTACAGTGGAAGGTTGATTGGGGGATGCGCTGGCACGCGCTCGGTGTCGATTACGAAATGTCTGGGAAGGATCTTATTGATTCCGTGCGCTTGTCAAGTCGTATTTGTACTATCCTTGATAGCATACCCCCAATGAACCTAACCTACGAACTTTTTCTCGATGAGAAGGGACATAAAATATCAAAATCACTTGGCAATGGTCTTGCAATGGAAGAATGGCTTCGCTATGCCCCAGTAGAAGCACTTTCTCTGTTCATGTATCAAAAACCAAAAGTTGCAAAAAGACTTTATTTCGATATAATACCACGGGTTGTTGATGAATATTTGCACGCTTTAGAAAAATTCTTTCTACAGGATGATGTCCAAAAACTTAATAATCCAGTCTGGCATATCCACGCTGGTCAACCGCCAGCTATGGCAGTGCCAGTCAGTTTCAGTTTGCTGCTCAATCTGCTCAGCGCATGTCACACTGTAGATCCGGCAATAGTTTGGCGTTATGTGTTACGCTATGCTCCTGATGCAACCACTGCAGCTCCGCTGCTAAAGCGGCTCATTGCCCATGCCATCGCCTATGCTCATGAATTTGTTCTCCCATCAAAGCATTATCGTCTACCGTCAGAGGCAGAACGCGTAGCGCTGACGAGTCTGTACACTGCTTTACAAAAACTATCCACCAGAACATCATCTCAAGAATTACAGCGAATCATTTATGAAGTTGGTAAAAAACATCCGGAAGTTGGTGATTTGCGTCACTGGTTTAGGGCTTTATACCAAATATTACTCGGTAGGGATGAAGGACCAAGAATGGGATCTTTTTTTGCATTATATGGTATAAAAGAAACACTTCTTATAATAAAAAAAGCCCTGTCTGGGAAAGATCTTTCAAATCTACCGCATGAATGGGCCAACACAAAAAATCCAGGACCCTCTCATACTAAAGAAATTACTAACTAATACTAAAAAACTAACTAATACTAAAAAAAATTCGAACAAAATGCATGCGATTCATTCTCAATGAGGAAGCTTTCATTGAGAGAACGCGTTGGCCGTATAAGTTTATGATGATTATGTCTGATGATTATGATCTTTGGCAGGAGAGTCGGAACAGAATCAGTTCTTGAAGAAGGGTAGTCTGTCGTGTCATCTCTGCTCTGCTTTGGGCTCGGTTACAGTGCACAGGTTCTGGTTCGTCGACTGCAAAGACGCGGCATTCGCCGCATTGTCGGAACGACTCGTCCAGAGACATATCGAAGGGTTGTGCAGCAAAGGAACGTTACTTCGTTGTTGCCATTTGATCGTCACCACCCACTGGATCCTGCTCTTTTCACTGGTGTGAGCCATGTCCTTATCTCTATTCCACCGGATGTGATCGGAGACCCTGTAGCAGACGTTCATGGAATAGATTTAATGAAATCCGCCCCGACCTGGGTTGGGTATCTCTCTACCACAGGGGTTTATGGAGACACTGGAGGTGCGTGGGTAGATGAGAAATCGCCCCTACGTCCCCGTATGCGCCGCTCAATAGCGAGGGCGGCGGCCGAGCACACTTGGCTCACCCTATGGAAGGAATCTAGGATTCCAGTTCATTTGTTTCGCTTAGCGGGTATTTATGGACAGGGCCGTTCGGCAGTAGACGCGCTCCGCAGCGGGCGGGCACATAGAGTCATTAAACCAGGTCATGTCTCCTCCAGGATTCATGTAGAGGATCTTGCGAGGATTCTTGAGATTTCCATGACAAGACCAAATCCTGGCAGCATTTATAATGTTTGTGATGACGAACCAGCTCCTCCCCATGTTGTTACAACTTACGCTGCATTGTTATTAAATGTGCAACCACCTAAAATTATAAATTTCTCGGAAGCACAATTAATATTGACTCCTACCGCTCTCACTTTTTACTCTGATACTCGCCGAGTCCGCAATAATCATATAAAGCACGAGTTAGGTGTCACTTTACGTTACCCTAGTTATCGTGAGGGGCTTATACAGTGTCTTTAGGAAGATGCTAAATTCTTCTTCGATCAGTGTCTATTTACCGAATGTAGATTCAGTAGTAGCTCTTGGCTATTCCATATATAGTATAGCGAAAGTTGGAACTGCTATTACATTGTCTGGTGAAATAGGTGTTGGAAAAACAACATTAGCGCGTTCTATTATTCATGCGGCTATTGGTGATGAGGAAGAAGTTCCCAGTCCTACTTTTACTCTCGTGCAAACTTATGAAACCTTGTCAGGAGTGAACATTTGGCACTTTGATCTCTACCGTCTCGTCACCCCTGAAGACTCTTTAGAACTCGGCATTGAAGATGCTTTTGCTGATGGAATTAGTTTAGTGGAATGGCCAGAACGGTTAGGATCATTGTGGCCGCTTCATCGACTCGATGTCATGATGACTCTAACAGGTTGGAATGAGGGACGTCAGTTGTCTTTGCAGGGTCGTGGCTGGTGGAAAACGCGTATGGATCTTTTGAGACAACTCATAAGAAAAAATATATAAATGTATATATATTAGTATGAATATATTAGTATTTCATTTAGTGGAGTTTTTCGTGGTTTTGTCATGTTCTCGTGTCTTCACAATCGCTCCTGATTTACCATTTGTTGATATCCTTGCAGAAGGATTACTCGCTATAAGTGATGTAAGAACTTGCCAATTGGCGCGTCTTACTGTATTTTTACCTAGTCGTCGTGCATGCCTTGCCTTGCGAGAGGCTTTCTTACGTGCTAGATGCGGATTCCCAATGCTTTTGCCACACCTCTTTCCCGTAGGGGAAATAGACGAGGCTCTTTCAAGCTTTTTCAACACGGCACCTCACCTCTTACCAGCCATACCTCCGTTGCGGAGACGTCTTCTCCTCACGCGACTTGTATTAGGAGAGCAAGGTTCTGCGGTTCTAAGCCCGGCTCAAGCCGCACAGTTTTCTGCTGCCTTGGCGGAATTTTTAGATGAAGTACAAACACAAAGATTGTCATTCAACAAACTAGCTACTCTGGTCCCTGCTGACTATGCAGGCCATTGGCAAATAACACTCGATTTTTTGTTTCTACTTATAAGAGTATGGCCGCAGGTATTAGCAGCAGAAAATCGTCTTGATCCTGCAGTGCGGCGGGATAATGTTATACGCAGTTTATTAGCGACTTGGAAAGAAGAGCCTCCTTCCGATCCGGTCGTGGTAGCTGGCCTTGCCCATGCCGACCCAGTCCTGACTGATTTCGTCACCGCCGTTGCCGCCTTACCTGTCGGAGATGATAGAAGAGGAGGATTGATTATTCTGCCTGGTCTGGACTCTACTCTTGACGATAAAAGTTGGGAGAACATTGATGAGACGCATCCACAAGCTGGCCTGAAAGCCTTGCTCGCTGCTCTTGACGTTGATCGCCGTGACGTTCTTGACTGGCCCGCATCGCAATCACTGATCCTCTCTCCACAAAGACCGCATCCTGATAGGTTGCGTCTCGTGACAGAAGCTCTACGCCCTGCGGCAACCACGGATTATTGGCAGCGGTTGACTCCTGTGTCGCAAGAGGCTCTCTCAGGAATAGATTATTTAGAATGTGACTCTCAAGATGAAGAAGCTCGTGTAATTGCTCTTCTTTTAAGGGAAAAATTGGAGCATCAAGATCAGACTGCCGCCCTCGTCACGACGGATCGTATGTTAGCCAGGAGAGTGAGTGCTGAATTGGACCGATGGGATGTGCTGGTGGATGATTCAGCGGGTGTTCCACTGGCACAGACTTCACAGGGAGTCTTTTTGCGCTTAATTGTTTTAATGATTGCTAAAGATTTCGCACCTCAACACTTACTAGAAGTATTGAAACATCCCTTATCATCCGCAGCTTATGAGAGTAAATATTTTAAGAATCTCGTATGGTGTCTAGAATTGAATCTCCTCCGGGGGCCGCGACAGGGACAAGGATTAAGAGGACTCAAAGCGGCCCTGAAAAATTCTCTGACTCATACAGGATTGCATGCACTACTGGACTGGCTGGAAACAGTGGCAGCTGACTTTGTGAGTCTGATGCGGCCGGGAGAAAAAGACGTCTCACTGACAGCACTCGTGGAGGCACATGTGGCCTTCTCAGAAGCTCTAGCGACAAGTGCTCATCAGCTTGGTTCAGAACGTTTGTGGCAAGGTGAATCGGGAATGGCCGCGGCTGCTTTGATGACGGATATGCTAGAGGCTGCAGACGTATTTCCACGTCTCAAATCGCGTTTTTACCCCGCATTGCTTGATTCGTGCATGGAAAACTACACAGTACGTCCTACGTACGGCCGTCATCCTCGTCTCTCTATTTGGGGACCACTCGAAGCGCGTTTGCAACACCCAGACTTGTTCATCTTGGGGGGTCTTAATGAAGGTACCTGGCCACCTGTTCCAGACATTGACCCATGGATGAGCCGTTCTATGCGAGCTAAGTTTGGCTTGCCTCTGCCAGAACGTCGCATCGGCCTATCAGCTCACGATTTCGTGCATGCCTTCTGCGCTCCTCGCGTGATCCTGACTCGCTCACAACGGGCCGATGGTGTACCAACGGTCCCATCACGCTGGATATTACGATTGAATGCTGTATTGCGAGTCTCAGGTTTACCTGAAATACAAGACTCTGCGCCATGGCGGCTCTGGGCGCGTACTTTAAATTTACCATACAAATTTACAGATCCTATGCGTCCCGCGCCATGTCCGCCTCTTGTAGCAAGACCAAAGCGGCTGTCTGTCACAGAGATTAGTACGTTGATGCAGGATCCCTACGCAATCTATGCTAAGCGTGTGCTCCATCTACAGCCTCTCCCACCGCTGGATACTCGCTTAAATGCGGCCCAGTACGGGGTACTTGTACACAAGGCTTTAGAAATATTTTTGAAGACAGCCACAGATGACCAACGCGTCAATCTAGAAGAGCTACTTTTAGCGGTAGGACAGAGCGTGTTCGCGACCTTCCTAGTAAGAGAAGGGATAGGGATACCGCCATTCTGGTGGCCACGATTCAGGCGTATCGCCCGTTGGGTAGCACTCCGTGAGCAAATGCGTCGGCAGAGAAGAATCCTGCAGATTTTTCCTGAAACATACGGCCAGCTTATGTTCACCATTCAAAATGGCCGATTCAAAAGCCCCCAACCTTTTCTACTCTCTGCCAGAGCGGACCGTATTGAGCTGTTACCAGGGAACAACATTGCGATCATCGACTACAAAACTGGGATTCTTCCGTCACAGAGGGAGGTCTCGCTCGGTTATGAGTCGCAATTACCCCTTGAAGGGGCCATGGCAGCGGCTGGTGCCTTTCCAGGAATACCTTATGGTAGTAAACCTACGGAATTGCTATACTGGCATTTAACGGGGATGGATACAGGGGGAGAAGAAAGACGTGCTGGTGACAGTACACCAGTAGTTGTACTAGTTGAGAACGCCATGAAAGGCCTGCGGCTTCTTCTCACCATCTTTGCCTGTCATAAAACTACCTATGAAGCCTGTGCACACCCCACACGCTATTCACCTTACCACCATCTAGCTCGTACTAAAGAATGGGCCACTAGTGGCGAGAAGCCATAGGAAAGTTCTAGACAAGACAGTTCTGTTCTAGGAAGACTAGGAAGACGTTTTTTTGGGTGGATACCCAAGGCCCGGCCCGGCCCTCCCTACCCTCCAGCAAGGAGAAACCCTCTTGGAGGCAAAGTCATTGTCAGCTGATCATTCTCTAAATGTAAAGTACCGCTCCCACAAAGAACCCTATCCGATCTGAGAATTTTTTTAAGACCACTGACATTGAAATGTAATCTGTTAGTTTTTCCATCGGCATTGACCGCAATCAAAATTGTTTTCCTATGGGTCTCATCATGCCGCAGATAACAGACAGCTGACTCTTTTCCACCTAGAATCACAATTGTTCCTGTGCGGAGGACCTCGTGCGCACGCCGTAGCGCGATCAACTTTTTATACATGTTATGAACTGTCATATCCCATGCAGATTCTGGTGGAAAACTCCTGCGACAATCGGGATCATCTTTCCCAACGACTCCTACCTCACCGCCATAATACACTGTCGGTGCACCTGGCAACGTGAACAGTAACACAAGAGCTGTTTCCAGTGCAGGCCTATAACCATTGACAATTGTTAGAAAACGGGGTACGTCATGCGTTTCTAGAAAATTGAGATTTAGTAGTGTTGCTTGCCATGTATAAAGCTGCATAATGTGTTGTAGTTTCGATAAAAAGTTGTTCCCATCAATAGGATTTTTTATGCCTGTCATAGTAACTTTTACATGCATTTTCTCCAAGTAATCTTGTCCAGCAAACATTAGAAGAGCCCCATACAATGGATAGTTAGTTACACCATCAAAACGGTTACCATCTAACCATTCTGTAGCCTCTGGTAGAAGCTCTCCAACAAGATAAGCTTCTGGGTTTATTTCCTTGACACGGACACGAAATTCTTCCCAGAATCCTGGAGTCTGAATGCATTCAGGCGCATCGAGACGCCAACCATCAATGCCCTTGTGTAGCCAGTATTTTGCTACTTTAAAAAGAAATTTTTTTACATGCTTATTGTCGTGATTGAGTTTTGGTAAAGCAGGTAGATTGCGCCAACAGGCGTAACCTGGTTCACATTCACCGTTATAGGGGTGAATAGGCCATCGAAAAACATGGAACCAGTTCACCCATGCAGAATCCGGACCATTCTCTATCAGATCATTGAATGGTAAAAACCCGCGACCCACATGATTAAAAACCCCATCTAGCACTACTCGCATATTTCTTCGATGGGCAGCTGCCAGTAAGGAATCGAACGCCTTGTTTCCCCCTAGCAGAGGATCAACACGAAAATAGTCGCAGGTGTGATAGCGATGGTTGGCTGTTGACCAGAAAATTGGGTTTAAGTAAATGGCATTAATGCCTAGGTCCTGCAAATAATCCAGCCGGTTGCGGATACCATCTAACGTGCCGCCCTTGTAGCCTTTGCGTGTTGGTTGCGAATTCCACTCTTCAAAAGAGTACATACATCGGGATTTGTCATGAGGGACACATGCAAAACGATCAGGAAAAATTTGATAAAAGACAGAATCTTTGACCCATTCTGGTCCAGAGTATCCCATGCGTTCCACCCTCTCGTTAGGGAATCCGCCTTATCCTGAATCACTTTTCCTGAAAAAGAATCACTTTATTCACAATAGTACAGACCTATCAGCCCTACCAAATGCAATTAATAATACAATACAAAAATGTGTAGACTTTGTTGTACTTTATTGAATAGATGACAGGAGCAGAAATCCTAAAGTTCAGGTAGATCCTCCGTCGCGCTCTTCTTTTCTATTGAACCTGGTCTCAGCCCTAATTCTGCAAACAACATCCAATCTTTTTTTTCTACCGGATTGTCTGTAGTGAGTAAGCGGTCACCGTAAAAGAGCGAATTTGCACCAGCAAAAAAACACAACGCTTGTGCCTCGTCACTCAGGTCAGTCCGTCCAGCTGACAGCCGCACCTGCGCGCCCGGAATCAGTAGGCGAGTCACGGCAACTGTGCGTACCAATTCTAAAGGTTTTACCCTCTCTACCTCAGCAAGAGGTGTGCCAGGAATGGGAACAAGCATGTTGATGGGCACACTCTCGGGCGGGGGTTGGAGACTTGCAAGGGTAGCCAACATAGCTGCTCTGTCTGTGCGACTCTCACCGATTCCAATGATGCCGCCTGAGCATACTTTTAGACCAGCTGCATGCGCATTCTGCAAACTTCTCAGCCTTTCACTAAAAGTCCTGGTAGATATGATTTTGCTGTAATATTCTTCAGAAGTGTCTATGTTGTGGTTGTAATAATCAAGACCTGATCTTTTCAGTGATATTGCCTGTTTTGCAGTTAATAATCCAAGAGTTGCACATGTTTCAAGACCTTCTTTTTTAACGTTTATAATCATGCGGACAATCTTTTCTATATTACGATCCTGCAGGGCACGCCAAGCTGCTCCCATGCACAACCGACTTGCTCCAGCAGCCTTGGCCTGACGAGCGGCAGCGCGTACATCCTCTGTCTCCATGAGACGTGTTACCTCAATAGCAGTGCTGTAATGACGGCTCTGCCCACAATACTTGCAGTCCTCTCCACAACCTCCAGTTTTTATTGATACAAGCGTAGACAGTTGAACTGTATTCACATCCCAATGGCGGCGATAGGATTCATGCGCCTTGTGCAGAAGATCGTTGAATGGTAGCGCGAACAGCGCTAATGCCTTTTCCATCTTTTGTGACTGTAAGTTCTGCTGCACAGCGGGAACAAGAGAATCCATAGCCATGGCGTTCCTTTCTTTGGGTAACGGGCCGGCCAGTCGCTGCCCTCTCTGAAGGAGTACAGTTGAAGTACGCTTATCTCTGACTGGTGAGTGAATTGCACCACTCTCGGCGATTTTCTGGTCTGGCGCTACCTCCATGAATGACCCTTTATTCTGAATCTGGAAGAGAGGAGAGTCTGGGAGAACTGGAGAGCGCGATCTTTCCCTTTCTCTCAGAAAACACTTCTGATCTGGCTGGCCCCAAATACAGCGGAACTCCCCACAGACCATGAGACAAGTCGTGTTTTGACGTCGGCTTTTCTCAAGAGGTCTCTCAGAGAGAGGTACCTCCCCATTGCTCTACTTCTTTCTCAGAATATTCTGTCTCATATCTTGATGATATCACTGATCGAGTGCCGCCTCTATGAGGTCATAAGCTTTGTCAAGTTGCGCTTGTGTAATGCAATACGGTGGCAGCAGATAGATAACATTACCAAGAGGACGGAGTAACAGACCACGTGCCATGCAAAAATCCCTGATCTGTTGTCCGGTCATCATCCTATGGCCACTCGTCTCTTCCAGTACGTTAAAAGCAGCAACTGTGCCAGTGACTCTGGACTGTCCGATCAGTGGATGCTTAGCAAGGCCTTCCAGAAGGCGAACACGATGGTAACTTTCAATAGTTTGGAGAGCAATTTTTGTATCATTACTCATCAAAAGATGCAAAGAAGCCAGTGCTGCAGCGCAAGCAAGCGGGTTGGCAGTAAATGAATGACCATGTGCTAGCGCACGCTCAAAAGCTGTTCCTAAAAAGGCTTGATATATCCTATCACGGCACACAGTTACTGCCATCGGGAGAAAGCCACCAGTAAGCCCTTTTGCAAGGCAGATAATATCCGGTGTCACATTGGCTGTGAGAGCAGCAAATGGCTGACCGGTACGGCCAAATCCAGTCATGACCTCGTCAAAAATTACTAATACACCTGATGCACGACATCGCTCTGTGAGCGCTCTTAAAAATTGTGGCCTGCACATACGCATGCCACCTGCCCCTTGTATGAGGGGTTCTACAATGAGGGCAGCTGTCTCATGACCAAACTCTCCAAGCCAAGAATCCAACGCAGCAAGAGAGAGGAGCTCGCGTTCCATGATACCAGAATCACCATCCCATGTGAATGGGAATGGCAAGGTAGTAACCTCAAACATCATGTCAGTAAAATGCCCAAAAAAACCAGAGCTGGCACCGACAGACATAGCGCCTGCAGTATCTCCGTGATAACCACCATCATAAGCCAGAAAACGGCGACGCTCTGGCGAATTGACGTTACGCCAATACTGATGAGCGATCTTCAGGGCCACCTCAACAGCCGTTGAGCCATCGTCTGAGAAGAAAACCCTGTTCAAATCCTCTGGGAGAACACCAGACAGATTGTGAGCCAATGCAATTGCACCTTCATGCGTGAAGCCAGAAAAAATCACCTGTTCCAGTTTTGTGGCCTGTTTGCTTATCGCATGGACGATTTCTGGGTGGGTATGACCATGAAGAGTAACCCACCAAGAGGATATCATATCAATATACTGCTTTCCATCTTTCCCATAAAGGATAGCACCACTTGCAGAATCTATAACACTAGGTGGTACTGATTGCTCACTATCTGTTGTAAAAGGATGCCATATGTGACGGCGATCGTGGTTCAAGAGAGCCTGCAGGCGATCCATTCCAGTACGTCCTTTCAGTACAGCACTCATGTACTTATTATTCTATGTAAATTTATTGAATCAACAAACGCCGTACTATTTACAATATTCATTAATATTTTAATAGATTTCGCATCCAAATTGCACACCCATGGTAACACATTTACTGTAACTCTGCCATACTTTTCAAGTGCTATGCGGTTTGCTGGATTAGGAGGACCATTCATGATCACTGCTGATACAGTTAACCCACGATTGCGCAAAACGGATAATGATAATAAAGTATGATTGATTGTCCCAAGACTGCTACGGGCTACTATTATGATAGGAAGTGATAAACGTTCCATCAAATCAATCATGAAATGTTTCTCGTTGAGAGGCACTAACACACCACCTGCTCCCTCAACAACTATCAGTCTTTCTGATCTTGGGAGTCTGAAATGGTTAAGAACAATTTGAATCCCCTCCCGGTGAGCGGCCTCATGTGGAGCCAGTGGCGCTTGTAAACCATAAAGAGAATGGTGTACCCTATCGGTAGAAACTCCTGTAAGTTGCATTACCCTTGCAGAGTCATCAGAAAGAGTTAGCCCGGACTGTACTGGCTTCCAATAGTCTGCTGCAAACGCCTGAACCAAACAGGCAGCAACAACAGTTTTGCCGACATTTGTATCAGTTCCTGTGACGAACAATCCATGTGGGCTACACATTAACTCTTCCATCCTGTGCAATCTCTGCGCCACAAACCATAGATCACGTGATAACTCACGACAACTGGTCCGCCACCGACGCCAAAGGTCCGCAGCACCTGTCGGAAGGCTCCTGGTGCGAGCGGTCGCCGATCCGTAGCATGGGCCCCAATGGTCTTCAGCATAGAAACAAAGGTATGGGCATCTGAATAAGTATGGCGAATGACTTCTTCCCTTGCTATTGTCCCCTGCCCGCCAGGTGGCCACTGATGGGCTAATGTCTTTGTGTCAGGATAAGATGGGGTAGCCGCTACCAGTCCAAGCTGGTGATGAGTCTCGATCCATTCTGTAAAGGTCCCATCTGCGAGGGTAGTGAATGCGAGAAATCCACCATTTTTAATGAGTCTTGCAAGTCGTCCAAGAGCTCCCGCTAAATCGTCGAACCACTGTACTACTAGGTTGGCGCAAACTAAGTCAAAGCCAGATCTCATAGCGATCGCTGGGGCCTCTCCGTCCATACAAACAAAAAGGAATCGCCTGTCTGCAGCAAAATCATCCCGACATCGGGCAACCATAGCAGGAGAGAGATCCGTTGCAATCCACAGAGATGGATTAATGTGCCTTATAGCAGAACGACTGAAAAGACACGTTCCACAACCAATTTCTAGTACTACGGGATTAACAACAGGCATGTCAAGTCTCCCGATCCATTCAGCAAGATGACAGCCCACTCTTTGCTGGACAACTGCTGCAGCCTCATAAGTACAAGCAGCCTTGTTAAAGGTAGCCGCAGCATTTTTCTTACGCTTACTAATCAAGTGATACTCTCTAAATGTTGTGTACAGTTTTACGAGTTGTATGAGCATGAGCACATAATAGAGATGCAAATCGCCATATTCGTATGGCAAGCCATTCAGGATGAGAAAGCGGTAGCAAATGTCCCCCTGCTGGCTGCCAGAAGATGGGTACGTCACTCCGATGATGAAAACAGGCTTTTGTCATTGCCGGCGGGACAATTAGATCTGCTCCACCAGCTAGGATCAAGAGAGGTGCTTTTTCAGTGGTAAAGGCCTGACGAGCATCCCAGTCCCGTAAACAAAATAAACCCTGTCGCAGTATCGGCACCGTGTGTGGGGGTACGCTCTTTGGCCGTCGTATGCCACACCGCCGTAAAAAAGCGGCGACAACAATGTTGGGATTCTGCTGGAAGTGAGACAGCATACGCTGCAATAAATCTTCTTCTACTCCCTGTGGGAAATTTTTATCGGCTATAAAACGCGTAAAACCGTTCACGGCTATGAGGCAGTCCCAAAGAAACGGTCGCTGCTGTAAAAGCCACAGGAATCCTGTTGAATGGCCGACCACCAGACGAAAGGTTTTACTCGGAGGTAGGGATATTGTGCTGCCCAATTCAATTGTCATACACCTTAGATTCAGTCCGGACATATCTATTAATGCGGCCTGCACAAACGTCCAAAAGCCTTTTTCTAATCCCCAGCCTGGGACAAAGACCACCTCCCAATCCAAAGAATCACACGCGTCCACGGCGGCATTATACCCTTTCATAGCTTTTCATAGCTGTGCAGCGCTGCGAGCAGAAACAGCCGCTAGAGCGGGAAGAGCCGCGAGAAGACAATTAATACTAGTTGCGCTATGTGTTGCGCTCATGGTGAATCTAATACGACTAGTACCAACAGGTACAGTGGGTGGACGAATAGAGGTTGCTAAAATTGAATAATCTTCTTTTAAAAGTTTACTAGCCGTCAGGGCAGCAGATTCATTTCCGAAAATGGCCGGTACAATCTGAGTTGAAGAACCAGTGATATCCAGTCCGGCTGTAATCATGGCTGTGCGCAGACACGCTGCTGTGGCAAGGACTCTCACGCGTTCTCCTGTGAGCGATGGGACTAGTTCGAGGGCAGCTTCCATGGCCCCCAGTATGGGTGGCGGCAGAGCAGTCGAGTAAATGAAACCAGAACAACGATTGATTAAATATTGTCTCAATTTTTGAGAGCCTGCAACATAAGCACCAAATCCGCCCAGCGCTTTACTAAATGTACCCACGATAACGTCAACCCGACCGCTGGCCTCAGCTGCCACTAAACCAGCACCACCAGGTCCAAATAGACCTGTCGCATGCGATTCGTCTACATACAGCACGGCCCCAAAACGGTCCGCTAACGTGGCAAGACTTGCTATGTCAGCGCGGTCCCCATCTACGCTAAAGACGGATTCTGTCAGAATAAACGGTTGCCGCCCCGGCTTGCTCTGCTTTTTGAGCAGAGACTCGAGATGATCAAGATCATTATGACGGAATCGTAAAATTTGTACTTTTGCTACTGCACATCCGTGATAGAAGCTTGCGTGTGCCAATCTATCAATCAGAACAAATGGTTCTGCCTTGAGTAAGTTCCTCTCGACAAGCGAAGGCAGAATTGTACTGTTTGCTTGAAATCCAGAATTGACAATCAGTGCAGATTCTGTCTTGGTGAAAGAGGCAAGTTTCTTTTCGACAATCTCATGAAGATTCAGGGTACCGCAGACGAGACGGGAAGCAGTCGCGCCAACTCCATAGGAGTCAGCCCATTGGCAAGCGCGCTCAACCAACTTTGGATGCCTTGCCAGGCCAAGGTAATTATTAGAAGAGAAATTTATAAGAGTCTGCTCCCCACTATACACACTTTCAGCCGATGTGCTCAGCCGAATCGGCTGCAAACTACGCCTAAGCTGCCTGGTTTCTAGATTATTCAGCACGTCCCCTAACTGCCAGTCCAACTTACCCACAAAAAACTCCATTGATCATGAATGATTTGCTAAGAATTTAAGTTGCAGTTGAAGAGTGGCGTGGAGAGATAGCGTTCAGCAAAACTCGGCAGAATAACAATCACCTGTCTACCCCTTAAAGTGGGGCGGCGTGCAACTTCTAGCGCCGCAGCAATAGCTGCACCAGATGAAATACCGACCGGTAATCCTTCTAACAGAGCAGCCTTACGGGCTGTAAGAAAAGCGGTCTCGTTACTGACCTTTATAATCTCGTCAATCAGTTCTTTCTTCAAGATTGATGGGACAAAGCCCGCACCAATACCCTGTATCTGATGAGACCCAGGCGTTCCGCCTGAAAGCACAGGACTATCCTCCGGTTCAACAGCGACAACCTGCATGGCAGGATTACGGGGTTTTAACTGTTCTGCAATGCCGGTAATAGTACCACCTGTCCCAACACCTGAAACAATCACATCTACCTGTCCATGCGTATCACACCATATTTCTTCTGCCGTGGTGCTGCTGTGAATAGCTGGATTAGCCGGATTATCAAACTGGTGCAACATAACCGCGTGCGGTATGCTTGCGACGAGCTCCTTTGCTCGCTGAATAGCACCAGTCATACCCTGGGTTGCTGGGGTGAGCTCTATTTCGGCACCCAGGAGTCGGAGCATCTTACGCCGTTCCAGCGACATACTTTCCGGCATCGTTAAAATCAGCCGGTAACCTTTAGCAGCGCATACAAAGGCCAACGCAATTCCTGTATTACCAGAGGTTGGTTCAACTAAAACCATTTCCGCTGATACCCGCTCTTCCAATTCTGCGGCCTCAATCATGGCAAGACCAATGCGGTCCTTAACGGAGTGCAATGGATTAAAAAATTCACACTTACCTAAGACTTTCGCGACACACTTGCTCTCTGCGACGAGCTTTTTCAACATTACAAGCGGCGTTGCACCGATAACCTCTGTGATGGAATCATAAACACAACCACGGAACTCCCGGTCTCTCAAAAGACCTGACATTGTATTCTCCCTCTTTGCCTCTTTGAAAGATTGAGATAGCTAACTCACATGAAGTCTCTTCCTCCCTTTTCTTCCGTCAGATCGGACTGTTTCCCTAGTCCCTCTTCTTTCTGAGGACTGCTGCAATACGCTCTGTCAAAGACTCAGCGATCTCAACCTTCGTCATGCTTCGCAAACAGGTGACACTATCCTCTGTGATAAGATGAACCGTGTTGCGCTCACTGCCAAAGACCTGATTATTGGCAACATCGTTCGCCACAATCCAGTCACATCCCTTAGCCGTACGCTTACGACAAGCGTTGTCAAGAAGAGACTCTGTCTCAGCCGCAAAACCTATGACAAGTGCTGGGCGTCGTGATCCTGGTTGACTCAAGATAGCCACAATGTCAGGATTATTGGCGAGTAAAATGGGTTGTGGCAGAGTCCCTGCTCTTTTTTTTAACTTTTTCTGACTGACTCTCACCGGTCGCCAATCTCCTACGGCGGCTGCACACACCGCAACATCCACTGGCAAGACATCTTGACAAGCTGCAAGCATTTCACAAGCACTTTCCACATGAATGGTGCGAACCCTGCCAGGGTCAGACAAGGCAGTTGGACCACTAATCAGAGTTACACCTGCACCGTGTCGTGCCAGAGCAGCTGCAATAGCATGACCCTGTCGACCAGAGGAACGGTTGCTAATGTAGCGAACGGGGTCAATCGCCTCGTAAGTCGGACCACTTGTGACAAGAGCCCTTCTTCCAATCAAGGAAGATTCTTTTTTTTCAGTAGACGTAGAGAGTAACGTGTCAATGACCGCCAACAGCTCAGACACTTCTGCCATGCGCCCATCACCTTCCTCTCCACAGGCCAAGGCACCACACGTTGGACCAACACGATGCACGCCACGTCTCTCCAGCACAGCAATGTTGGCCTGGGTGGCAGGATGGGACCACATGTGCACATTCATGGCAGGTGCTACTAAAACTGGCCGATTTGTAGCGAGCAGAGTGGTAGAAGCGAGATCATCAGCTAAACCATGGGCCATTTTAGCCAGCAGATCAGCAGTCGCGGGAACAACTGCTACAAGGTTGACTGCGCGTGCTAAACGAATATGGCCCATCTCTGTTTCTTCCTGCAAAGAAAACAAATCTTGATAGACTGGTGCACCGGAAATGGCAGCCAGACTCAATGGACTCACAAAGCGAGCTCCTGCCTCAGTGACTATGCAATGAATGGCAATGCCTTGCTCGCGCAGCCTGCGAATTAAATCGAGCGTTTTATAAGCGGCAATCCCACCTGACACAATCAAAAGAACACAGCGGCTGTCGTGCACACTCTCCGTCCCATCAATTGGATACCTTCATTTACCCTCTCGAGAGGTGTGGTGGTTATACTTGAAAGAAAAGAAACTTGACCACTCTCAATGAGTCATTCTCTTCCTTTGAGTTTCCTCTTGTCAGAGACATCACACTGATAATGTCCCTTCAACGGCTGAGAAAAATGAAAATCAGGAGGATGGCCAGTAATGTCCATGGCAAGAGCGTCAATGCTGAAAAATGTAAGCCTCGTCGACAGGGTAATTCCGCAAGAGTGTCAGGATGTAATTTTAAACCATCATGGCCAAACATAGCAGCGGCCTGTTCTGAGTGTGTAACCAACCGTGGGATTTTTTCAAAGGACGAGACGATGTCATTTGCCATCTGTCGCAAGCGTGCTTCAGGTCCTAGTGTTTCTCGTATCCATTTTTCTATTAATGGACGTGCAAGTGTCCACATATTTACGTCAGGCGCTAAGTTTCGACCAACACCTTCTGCCGTTATCATAGTTTTTTGCAAAAGAAGTAATTGTGGTTGAGTTTCCATACCAAAGGCCTCTGTCACCTTAAATAGGTGACCCAGCAGGCGACCGATAGAGATCTCGTTCATGGGCCGGCCGAAGATGGGTTCGGCAACTGAACGACACGCTTGTGTGAAAGCATCTACTGACCTATTAGCCGGCACATAACCTGCCTCAAAATGAATCTCTGCCACTCTGCGATAATCAGCTGTCAGGAAGCCTAGCAACATTTCACCGAGATAGCGGCGGGTTTGCTGATCAACACGACCGGTGATGCCAAAATCAATAAGTATCACCTCTCCTTTGGATCCGACAAACATGTTACCAGGGTGCAAATCACCATGAAAAAATCCGTCGCGAAAGACCATGTTAAAAAATGCATTAGCTGCACGTGCTACAACGTCGCGAGGATTGATTCCAGCCTGGATAAGCCGTTCACTCTCATCTATAGCAGTACCGCATATTCTTTCTACTGTTAAAACCCTTTGTGAGGTTCTTTGCCAATCTACAAATGGAATCTGTAATGTCTTATCATCTGAAAAATTGTTTGCAAACTCGACAGCAGCAGCTGCTTCAAAGCGTAAATCCATTTCCATCTCGACTGTTTGAGCAAAAGCTGCAACGGCCTCAACAGGCTTCAAGCGGCGAATACTTGGTTGGGTACGTTCAATAATTTCAGCAAGCCAGTAGAATACGTCGATGTCACGACGAAACGCTGCGCGAATACCAGGGCGGAGAATTTTGACAGCCACATCTGCTCCCTCTACAGTGACGGCAAAGTGGACCTGGGCAATAGAAGCGGCTGCGATCGGTGTGGGGTCGAAGCTACGGTAGAGTTCCTCCGGCGGTCTGTCAAAATCTTCCTCTAGAATTTTTCGTGCCTGTGTAAAAGGAAAAGGTGGGAGTCTGTCCTGCAGGTCAGCCAGGTCAGCAGCAACCTCTGCACCAATCAGGTCAGGCCTGGTAGATAGGGCCTGTCCTAATTTGATAAAACTGGGACCAAGTTTTGCGAGCGCAGTGGCGAGACGTCTGCCTGGTGGTTGCCGTCCTGCCCGTTTTCTACGGTTGATGAGTGTAAAAGCATAGACGAGATCGCGCATAGCCCCGATCCGCTCCAGCGGAAATAAGGCATCGTGTTGGGCCAGCACATTCATAATGCGGAACAGATGCCGCATATTACGGACGGCACGAATCATCAGCCAACCTCTTCAGCCAACCTCTGATGAGGAATGGAGCATCATATCCGCCAAGCCGAGTGCATAGCGGCAATGCCGCCTGAGAGATTTTTATACTTTACGAGGCTGAGGCCGGCTGTCGTCATCCGCTGACACAACGCAAGTTGGTCAGGAAAGCGGCGAATACTTTCCACCAAGTATTGATAAGAAAAACGATCACCAGTAACTATTTCTCCAATTCGTGGGAGAACAGTGAAAGAGTAATGATCGTACAAGAAACGTAAATGTGGCAGAGCCACGTGGCTGAATTCAAGGCACAAAAAACGACCCCCGGGCTTCAGCACACGTTGAGCCTCTGTCAGGGCGGAGTCAATGGAGGTGACGTTGCGCAACCCAAAGGCTATAGTATAGGCATCAACACTGCAATCAGAAATTGGTAGAGCTTCTGCATTGCCGCAAATCCAATCAATGCGAGAGAACAGGCCGCTATCCGTAGCCCTCTTACGTCCAACAGCAAGCATTTCTGGGGTGAGATCGCATATCAGAATCCGCCCTTTTTTTCCCATGGCTTGCAGACGATGAAGTACTCGAAAAGCAATGTCACCAGTACCGCCAGCAACATCTAACAATGTCATGTCCGTGCGTGGTCGCAGCCAGTCGACAAAAGTGTCCTTCCATAATCGATGAATCCCGACACTCATGAGGTCGTTCATCAGATCATAGCGAGTCGCGACAGAACGAAAGACTCCCCTGACAAGAGTCAGTTTTTTCCTGGCTTCCACTGTATGAAAACCAAAATGGGTCCTGTGATGAGGATCAGTGTCAACATTGCGTTCCATGATTCCATACCTTAGCATGACAGAAGATGACTCAACGTATACATCTCTCATGTATCAATCTTTGTGTATGGTATCTTTGTGTATGGTATGTATTGTGCGTGCGATTATAATCGTGGCCTCTCACAAGGGCCTGTTCCGGACAATGCAGTATAGGGGTAGAGGCGATGCTGTGGCGTTTTTTTTGGCTGTGATGAGGGGATATCGGTACCTCCGACAAGATTTTTTTTAAAAAATAGAAAATATGCCAATATAAGCCGGCCCAGATTCTCTTGCTTGACAGACGTGCCTGAAGTATGTGAGAGTGGCGGGAGATTGGTTTTTTCGCAGAGCGTGCGGGGATTGGTTTTTTTTTCGCAGAGCGTGCCACGAGCGAATCCTTTCAAGCGAGAGGAGTGTGGTGCCGGAGGCTTTTTTGTGGGGTTGCATGAAAATTCGCCATTCGTTGCGTTCGGCAAAGGGGCGCGAGAGGAGTTGTTCCATTATTCGTCGCAAAGGGCATGTCTATGTTATCAATAAAAAACACCCACGTTACAAAGCACGTCAGAGATGAAAAAAGATGAAAAAATGAACTGAAGAGTCTCTTTCACTGGAGAAGAGCCTCGGTAGGAACATTATGAGACAGCGTGGGATTCATGTGTATGACTGTATGACAGCAACACAAGTAGAGGCGTTCTTTCACAGACTCTCTGTGGCAAACCCGGCACCAGAAAGCACGCTTTTTTTCTATAGCCCGTATACCTTACTGGTGGCGGTAGTCCTGTCGGCACGGGCTACAGACAGGAGCGTAAATCAGGCGACACGCCGCTTATTTGCCGTTGCCAACACGCCAGCCAGCATGCTGGCGCTTGGCGAAAGTAATCTCAAGACGTACATAAGAGCTATTGGTTTGTTCCAGAGCAAAGCCAAGTACATCATTGCGATTTCACGTTTTTTAATAGAATCATTTAATAGCATTGTACCTTCTGAACGTGCATTACTCGAAAAACTGCCAGGTATTGGCCGCAAAAGTGCTAACGTTGTTTTGAATCTTGCATTCTGGCAACCAGTGATTGCCGTTGATACGCATGTCTTTCGTATCTGCAATCGCTCTGGTCTTGCACGTGGGGGTACTCCTCTCGAAGTAGAAAGAAAATTGACAGATAGCGTGCCGGAAGAATATCGTCTGCACGCCCATCATTGGTTAGTGATGCATGGTCGTTCTGTCTGTCAAGCCCGTCACGCTCATTGCGTGAAGTGCCTGGTATGTGATTTATGTCTTTTCTCATGAAAGTTCCATCATGAGATTTTCTCATGAAAGTTCCATCATGAGAGAGGAGACAAGGAACGTCCTGAGAATTTCCCATGCAACGCAACAATGAAAATCAGCGGCGGTCGCGGTCGCCTAGAATAGCTGCTCCCACCCGCACATGCGTTGCACCTAGGCGTATGGCAAGGGGAAAATCTTTGCTCATGCCCATACTCAGCGTCTGTAAACTGTGGCGAAGAGCTATCTCACGCAAGAGAGCAAAGTGAAATGCGGGTTCTTCATTGAGCGGCGGAATACACATGAGACCTCTTATTGGTAGATTCCATTCAAAGATGCATTTCTTGATGAAGGTATCAGCATCCTTCAGTCGTACCCCTGTCTTCTGTGGTTCATCACCAGTGTTAACCTGGATGAGACAATCCGGCCACCGTGTTTGCCACTGCATCTCCTTTGCTAAGAGAGCTGCTAATCGCGGACGATCTACAGTTTCTATAACGTCAAAGAACGAGACAGCCATCCTTACTTTGTTGATTTGCAAGGGCCCGATCATGTGCAAACGGATATCTGGGTAGCGATGCCGTAATACAGGCCACTTAGCGCGTGCCTCTTGCACCCTGCTTTCACCGAATACGCGGTGCCCTGCCGCTAAAAGTGGATTAATGGAGTCGACAGTGTGAGTTTTTGTCACAACAATAATCTTTACAGAAAATTCATCTCTACTACATTCACGTGCAATTTCACAAGCAGCCCTCTGCACCTTATGGAGGTTTTCTACGACAACCACTTCCCTGCCATGAATCTCCGTACCAGACATCCTGAATCCATTCATTGCCATGATGTAGCTTGCGATTTAGCTTGCGATTATACAGAAAAATTCTGTAGAAATCCTCAGAGTTTTGGGGGGGGAACATTTGGCACTTAGATGCAGCGTTTGTGGCCAACTTTTTTTATATTGACTCATGAGAACGCTTCTGCTTGGAGAATCAGCGATTCTCTCCTGAATCTACAGCGAGAGAGCTGCGGTGTGGTGTTACGTGCTTATGATCTTGGACAGAAAGCTCGTCTGACTCTAGGGTATGGTCTTGCGCAGCTTTGTCGGGCGCGTCGTCTTCTTTTGCTCGTGGCGATCCGCAACAATGTCGATCTTGCTCTCGCCACTCAGCTGCGTGCTGATGGTCTCCATCTGCCTGAATGGGTGGCACGACAGCAGAGCCTGTCACCACTAATAGGCTGGTGTCGTCGATACAAAAAAATTCTAACAGTTGCAGCACATGGAGCACAAGGCCTGGCTAGAGGACGGCGACTGGGTGCAGATGCCGTATTCCTCTCACCTGTTTTTTCAACGAAAACACATATCCATGTGCAACCAATTGGACGAACGCGATTTCCCCATTGGTGTCGTGTAGGACGGCAACCAGTGATAGCGCTTGGTGGCATACGTCTCTCGACTGTGCGACAATTACAGCATTGTCAAATAATTGGTATCGCAATTGGACAACCCACCTCCGGATAACAGCTGTAACTTCCTAGTTTTTATATCTTCTTTGGGGGGGGCCTCTCAATGACCAGCGTAAGCCTAGTATGACTCTGTGCGTGCCACCATCCTGACTGGTCTGTTCATCGCTGGATGTATTTCGCATACTGGAATAGCGGTAGTCCAAGAAAGAATGGAGTGTGTTGGCAATCATATAATCGATACCGACTATTCCCTGATAGGCCCAGATAGGATTGGACTGATCCACAGAGGTTGCCAGGAAACCATTGTTTCCATTAACCCAGAGACCGCCAATGCCGGCCCCAATATAGGGGCTGATGTTTGAGCTATTGTGGAATTCGTAGAAAATATTACTCATGAGACTAACGGCCGTACCAGCACTGTGGTTTTGGTAACCAGTTGCTAACTCTGTACGCAGATTGTTTTTAAAGGAAAATCCACTGCTGAGAAGAACATCAATGCCAGTATTCTGATCGTAGCCAGATCCCTGAATATACCGGGGCACAGTGATTCCTGCAGCGCCGCTGACGTAAAAACCAGAACCAGGTGATTGAGCTAAAACCGGCATAGGTGAGGCAAAAATTAGAAGAATAGCCCATTGTAATGGTCTTTTCCGTATCATCTAGAGGGTGTCTCCTTTTTTCTCTGATCGTGCGTCATCAACCCACTCCCCTGATTGAAGATTCATACCAGCTAAATTGCCCTCAAGATGTCATCTTGACAGCCTGAATAAAAGGCTTAATGTCTAAACATCACATCGCAGGCCAGCTGCCTTGTAGACGATACAGCGCAAGGGAATGGTTGCATTCTCCCAGAACGGAAGAAATGCTCCCGCCATGTGTAGAAAGGGAGATCATCTAGGTCTGACCGGGTGTGGGTCTGTGCTTTGTTCATTTTTGAGATAACTCGGGAAGAAATGCACTATGGTGTTCGCCGTCACCACTGATCCCTTGCCCGGCTCACGCAAGATTTACGTGCAAGGACGATTACACAAAGATATCCGTGTCGCTATGCGAGAGGTAGAATTACAGGGTGGCGAACCACCATTACGGCTTTATGATTGCTCAGGACCGTATACGGATACGGATGTGCAGGTGGATATTACGCGTGGATTACATGCTTTACGTGCTCAATGGATTGCGGATCGTTCCGATGTGACGGCATGTCAGGATCGAGTCCTGGACATAACGGAATCGTGTACTGTCCCACCCTTCAATCTTGCTGGACGCCGACCTTTACAAGCCCGCTCTGGTCGGGCTGTGACTCAACGCCATTATGCCCGCAGCGGTATTATCACCCCTGAGATGGAATATGTGGCCTTACGTGAGAATCTTGCCAGAGCGCAGGCCAGTGCCAATTCCCCTTCCATCAGGGATGGGGATCCGTGTGGCGCTACGATCCCTGATCCGATCACACCTGCATTTGTCCGTGATGAGGTGGCGCGTGGTCGGGCTATTATCCCCGCTAATATCAATCACCCTGAGAGTGAGCCGATGATTATCGGCCGTAACTTTCTCGTGAAAGTTAATGCCAACATTGGCACATCAGCTGTCTCTAGCTCAGCCGCTGAGGAAGTAGAAAAGATGGTGTGGGCTATTCGTTGGGGAGCAGATACAATCATGGATCTTTCTACTGGTGCTTGTGTTCACCAGATTCGCGAATGGATTTTACGCAATGCTCCTGTCCCCGTTGGGACCGTTCCTATCTATCAGGCCCTGGAAAAGGTGGATGGGCAGCCGGAAGAGCTGTGCTGGGAAGTGTTCCGCGACACGCTGCTAGAACAGGCCGAACAGGGAGTGGACTATGTGACAATTCATGCAGGGTTACGACGGGCACATATTCCTCTGACGAGAGACCGTCTTACAGGTATTGTCTCCCGCGGCGGCGCTATTATGGCTAAGTGGTGTCTAGCCCATCACCGGGAAAATTTCCTTTATACGCATTTCGAGGACATCTGTGCCATCCTGCGATCTTATGATATTGCCGTCTCCCTAGGTGACGGATTGCGGCCTGGATCTATCGCTGATGCGAATGATGCAGCCCAGTTCGCAGAATTAGATGCACTCGGAGAACTAACAAAAATTGCTTGGAAATACGATGCTCAAGTAATGATAGAGGGACCTGGCCATGTGCCTATGCATAAAATTAGAGCTAACATAGACCGTCAGCTTGATAGATGTGGTGAAGCTCCTTTTTATACCCTCGGCCCCCTAGTGACAGACATCGCTGCGGGCTACGATCACTTGGCCAGCGCCATAGGTGCTGCGATGATCGGCTGGTTCGGTACAGCCATGCTTTGTTATGTGACTCCAAAGGAACATTTGGGATTGCCTAATAAGGAAGATGTACGTGTAGGTGTTGTTTCCTATAGAATAGCCGCCCATGCTGCAGATCTGGCCAAAGGGCATCCCGCTGCCCGTGTGCATGATGATGCTATGAGCAGAGCTCGTTTCCAATTTCGTTGGCAGGATCAGTTTATCCTTGGTGTCGATCCCGAACTCGCTCAACAGTATCATGATGAAACGATGCCATCTGCTGGAGCCAAGCTCGCTCATTTCTGTTCTATGTGTGGTCCAAGATTTTGTTCCATGAAAAATTCACAAGAGGTACAGGCTGGTATGCAGAACATGGCAGACATATTCCGCGGCAGTGGCACCGCCCTTTATTGTCCAGGGCAAACTATTCCGCAGCGGCAAAGTAATACTTAAAACCTACACAAAACCTACACCCTGTGCTGTGGAGAGTAGGGAGGGGGTGGCCCAATCTCATGTTCTCATGGCGCATGGCCTAGCGTCAGGTAAAGTTTTTAGCCTCGGCGTCTCCAACTGCTCCGTCTTCCTGGTCTAGAATCTCATGGAGATGATCAGGATCTACCACGGAGTCAGACAAGCTCAGCGGCAGGAAACGTAGCGCAGTCATTGCTATCATGACAATTCCCACCATCACCGCGAAGCCACTAAACCCCAACAAAACCTCTGGCAGCGTTGGGATGTAAGGACCGATTGTAGCGTCAAATGCTGTAGAGGAAACATCCATGCCCGGGAAAAGGGACAATGGGAATGCTTGACCACCTATAATAATGGTGTAAATTTGCGCAAAGCCGCCCATCACTACTAAGATAGAAGCAAGCACAATTGCACCAAGATTGCCGCCAAGACGAGGGTATAGTAGCAAAATTAATGGGGCTATTGTACCAACAATAATTTGAAGCACCCAAAACAAAAAAGAATACACATTTCCTCCGAACAGAATGAACATTTCTACCATCTGACGCTCGGCCATGTATAGATTCGTAAGATGCTGTACGATCACGAAATAGCCTGTTGCTGCTAGTACGATGCCCATCAATCGCTGTAGACGGAACAGGACAACACGCCCAAGTGAACGACCTGTGAAATGACACGTAGTGATTAAGATCAATATAAAAACAGCCTTCCCAAAGGCAAAGGACATTGCAATAAAAAGTGGTGCCATAATAGCACTGTTATAAGCATCACGAGCAACTAAAAAACCGAAAATCGATCCTGTCCCTGTTGTCAGCGCGAGACGCCAGAGAAAAGTTGCAAAGGCCGCTGGTTTGTAGAAACGCATGCCATAACGACTGTCCATCATGCTCCAAAGGTAAAAACCTACAATGCCAAAGAGACCTGTGTATAAAAACACATTCCAGGCAAAAATGGACTTAAAGTTATACGTAACCATCGCTAGAACCAAACGGTCCGGACGGCCAAGATCAAGGATTAATACTGTCAATCCACCCGCTAGACTAGCAATAGCGACAAGCCCCGACATGCGGGCTAGCGGCTTGTACATGGTGCGTTCAAAAACAGAAGCAACAGAGGCGATATTTAATGCTCCTGAGGCAGCGAGAATCAGGAAGACTGCGAATACATGTGGCATCCCCCAAACAATCTGGTTAGACATGCCTGTCACATGATGGCCATTGTGCTCCATGTAATAGGCAGCACATAAGCCAAGAGCGATAAACACACCAACCACAGCCAGCAGTATAAAGTATTGGGGGCTACGCCCTTCTATCTCACGGTAAGTAACGTTGGTGTACATGAATCACTTTCCTGCACTACAGACCCTGATAGTATATACCCGGATTTGTTCTCAGATCGGGTCTCACACGAACGCTAGCGTAAGAAGCGAGACGCTGGGAAATATCACTTCTTGGATCGTTTAAATTCCCAAATAGCAGGGCTTGATGACCAAGCTCTGTACATCGCTCAACACAAGCGAGTGGCCTGTCATGATCAATTCGGTGCGCACAGAGTGTACAGGATTCCACACACCCTTTGCCACGGGGCGTGTGTGGCTGCTGGTTGCGAGGAGTTTCATGCACAAAAGACCGCGCATTATAGGGGCAAGCCATCATGCAATACCGGCATCCAATACAGATATGACGATCAACCAACACGATCCCATCTGCTCTTCGGAATGACGCCCCTGTTGGGCAGACATCCACACAAGGCGGAAACTCACAGTGCTGGCACATGATAGGCAGACTCACTGCATAACCGGTTGCCCTGTCCTTGAGAAAGAGCTTCCGAATCCACTGCGGGTCCGTGGCTGGACGGCCAAAACCTGTCCAGCCATGCTCCTCACGGCAGGCATCGACACAGGAGGAGCAACCTTCCGTGCATTTAGTCACATCCACCAACAATCCCCATCGTATTGTCCTGGAGACTGATTGATCAGCTGGTTTAGCTGCAACTACCTTAGAAAGTAGAAGAAATACACCATGAGATACTACAAAAGCGGAGAGTGCTCCGGTTATGGCACAACGACGCGAGACCATGGTTCCTACAGTTTTCGTTGATTCAGAGCCGCCTGTAGTACGAGTACAGGTAGTACAGGACAGTGACCGACGAGGAACTGAACCTGCTTGTTGGCATGTCTCGGCACAGGTGCAACGCGTGCTCATCACATCATTTCCCTTCATTGCTATCCCCAGATGGGAGGGGATCTGACGAGCCAGGAGTCGACGCATGACACATAAAGCAGTCAGGGGTCACCGCTACGTAGGCGTGACAGACATTGCAAAAATGTTCTGGACTAGCGATTGTGACAGGCCTGCCGTTAGGGCCTAGCACCGTGTGGCAGGCAATACACTCCTGCAGGCTGTGTCTTTTTGTCCTGATCCCCTTGTAGAGGGTTTCGTCACGTTGATGTTTTAAGAGTTCCATATGATTCCGCCGCATGAACCCCGTCTCTTCAACACACCGCTCACCCTTTCCTTTCGGAATCAATGGCCCCATTTTATCCCCAGCCTTAGTCACTGCAGGAGCCATGCAGTTTATTATCACCAAAAAAACAACTAGAAGTCGCGATAGACCCCAGTCATCATCACTCCTCATCACTCCTCACCCATGCCCATCTGAATATAACCTGTTGGGCACACATCCATGCAGATATGACAGCCAATGCACTTGGCATAGTCTGTATCTACGTAGCGTCCCATAGCTCTTCCCTTTTTCGTCACACGATAGATTGCCACTTGTGGACAGTAAATTAAGCACTGATCACATTCGAAACATAAGCCACAGCTCATACATCTATTAGCTTCATCTACTGCATTCTTTTCTTCAAGACTGGAGAATCTCTCTTGGAAATTGCCGAGCACCTTGTGAGCCGTTATTTCTATCTCTGCGCGGCGATTCATAGCACTATGCTGAAAATGCCCTAAAAACATGCGCTCGTGAGTGACGATCTCGTGAGCGGATCTGTCTTCATAATTGTGAACAGCAAAGGCTGCCGCATTCGTCCCCCATACCTCCCCATGCTGATATGGTTCGGGCTCCAGACCACGGCTCTGTAACTCTCCGAGCAGGTTGAAATGATGTACGTCTACTTTTGGTCTACGAACCAGTTCTTGCCCAGCAAGATAACTCTCAATTGCATCACATGCAATGCGTGCCTGTCCAATAGCCGTTGTCAAGAGATGCGGCCTAATCACATCGCCACCCACAAAATGACCTTTATGCGATGAGACTCGATAAAAACGATCTGCACTAATAAGGCCACGACCATTGTTAAGAGACTCTATTCCTGTGAAATCCCCCCCCTGACCGACTGCGGATACGACAAGAGTACAATCAATATTGAAAGCTTTCTCCTGATGTGGAATCATCGTGTTGCCTTCCCATTCGACAGGCATCACCCGGAGCGCAGTGGCCCGCCCATCCGGGGCGCGGATGACCTCGAGTGGGACTAAACTTTCCTGAATGAGCACTCCTTCTTTTTGGACTGAATCAAGTTCATGTCGCGTGGCAGGCATTTTAGCAATGGGGCGGCGATAGATAATCCATACATCAGCACCCTCGCGACGCGCCACTGAAGCAACATCATGGGCTGTGTAACCAAGAATAACGTTTTCTGGGCGATCTTTCTCAGAGGCATGCTCAATGTGACCAATACGACGCGCAACGGCAGCGACGTCCATAGCTGTATCGCCGCCGCCGATTACTAGCACACGACCATGTAGATGCTGAAGGCGATTTTCGTTGAAGGCGCGCAAGAAAGAAATACCACTGACGCAGTTAGGGGCTTCACTCCCGGCAATGCCGAGTGTGTTACCAGACTGAGCACCAATAGCCCAGAATATGGCGTCAAATTCTTCTTCAAGCTGGGTGATGCTGAGATGTATTCCAACTTTTGTGTTAAGACGGACTTCAACTCCCATATCTATGATACGTTGTATTTCAGCATCGAGAATGTTCTTGGGAGTGCGGTAGCCGGGAATACCAAACCGCATCATCCCCCCTAAGGCGGCATAGGCCTCAAAAATAGTCACCGCATGGCCATTGCGGCGTAGGAAATACGCTGCGGCTAAGCCACCTGGTCCACCACCAACAACAGCAATCTTTTTTCCAGTTTCTCGTGCAGGAGGTAAAAACTGTACTGTATTTGCAATTGCCCAGTCACCGATGAACTGTTCAACGGAGTTAATACCGACATGTTCTTCAACCATATTACGGTTGCAACCATCTTGGCATGGTGCTGGACAAACTCTTCCCATAATAGCTGGAAATGGATTTGCTTCAACCATACGATTAAATGCGTATTCCTGCCACGACAATCCACTGGCTGGCTTATCAAGACCACGGACAATAGAAAGCCAACCGCGAATATCATGGCCAGACGGACAACTCCCCTGACATGGTGGAGTACGATGTATATAAGTAGGACATTTATGCGAGTATCCACTCACTACAATGCGTTCACTGTGGTGGGAAGGTGTGTGATCCCCGTCCTGAAAACGACGGAACGTCAACGTGCCCTCACTCATCGAACCTCTCCCTATTACCTAATTACCTAGTGTCATCTCAGTGTCATCAAACTCCATCCACATCATTTCCGTATTTCCGTTAAGTCCCCGTTCAGCTTTTGCCGTCTTTTAAACCTTCCCCCTCTCTGAAAAACGGCTGAATGAAAACCGGCTGATCTAGACCGCTCTATCAACATCAACAGATTTTTTGAACATCTTTTATAAACATCAGCATGGCATTATTCATCCAAGCAGGATCGCTTTACTCACCAGACCATGGACAGAAACAACAGCATCCATTTCTATGTCGTAATAAGGTAAAATCTTAGTAAATTGGCTTTTACAAATGGCGCACAGAGATGCAAGATGGGTCACTCCAGCTTGAGTCATGACCTGCTTTAATGCTTCTACCCTCGGCTTTGCACCTTTGACACGCAGTTCCATAAGATCGTCAGTGAGAAGTCCTCCCCCACCACCACAGCAGAAAGTTTTTTCGTTGATTGTATCAGGGTGCATGTCCACATACTGTGGCACGCATGCTTTAATCAGGTCACGTGGTAACGTAAATTGGCCTCCAGGAACGGCCCCCATACGGGCACCTCGCGCAACATTACAGGAATCGTGAAGTGTGACCACCATGTTCTCATTGGCGCTACGATCTAGTTTTATTCCGCCACGTTGAATTAAGTCGGTGGTGAATTCTATGATATGCTGGGGCACTGGGTAATCTTTATCCAGAAAGTCCCATGGCCCTGCTAATGTATTCAAAAAACTGTACGCCACGCGCCAGGCGTGACCGCACTCACCAAAGATAATACGTTTGACTTTGAGATCGTATGCTGCTTTGCGGATGCGATTAGCGACTTTGTACATTTGCTCATAGGAACCAATGAACAGGCCGAAATTAGCGGCCTCTGAAGCATAGGAACTGACTGTCCAACTCACCCCGGCTTGATGAAAGACCTTGGCATATCCCACCAATCCATCTACATGCGGTTCTGCAAAAAAATCCGCCGATGGGGTGATGAGTAGTACGTCTACTCCTTCCACGTCCAGTGGAAATTTCACGTCATGTCCAGTCTCTTGATGTACGTCTTCCTCTAAACCCATTAATGTATCTGCCAACGCCGGACCAGGCAGTCCTAGGTTGTTGCCGATTTTGTGAACTTTTGTAATGATTTCGTTGCAGTACTTCTGACCGTAGCCAATGTGGTCCATAATATCACGCGCGGCCATAGAGATCTCAGCAGTGTCAATGCCATACGGACAAAATACGGAACAGCGTCGGCATTGCGAGCACTGGTGAAAGTAAGTGTACCATTCTTCCAATGTTTCCTGAGTAAGATCATTGGCTCCGACAAACGGCCCAAAGGACTTGCCGGGAAGAGTAAAATAACGTCTATAAACACTACGTAAGAGATCCTGACGCGCAACAGGCATGTTTTTGGGATCACCTGTTCCTAGAAAATAATGGCATTTATCAGTGCATGCACCACATTTTACGCAACTATCAAGAAAAACACGAAGAGAACGAAACCTCTTCAAAAGACTGCCCATGCGCCCGAGCGCCTTTTCTTGCCAATGGTCTACCAGTGCATCTGGAAAACCAAGTGGCTTGTTGTGCTCCGGTTTCGCAAGAAAAGGCCGCGAATGGGCCATGACACCGGCCTGAATCTCTGGAATATCCCGTGCTGGTTCTTCGCTCAGCACAGGAACCTCGAACTTGGCCATAGCACACGCTCCTCACCTCAATAGAGACTTGTAATACATCAAACTCAGCTGTGCATTTTTTAGTACCAAATATACTATTATAAAGTGTAAATTATTGTAGTTGAGACTGCCTAACGTTCTGCGTCCATACTTGCGGCCCAATTTGCTAAGTGGCGCTTTTCACGGGCGTTATCACACTGGGCACGCGTTGGGCTGAAAAATACACCAGGAACGTGAAGTAATTTTGAGAATGGAAACACGATCATCAGTACTGCCACACAGAAGAGATGAACGAGCAACAGGGAATCTGTTGGCAGCGGCTGAAACGAAAGCGTGAAGAGACTGACGAAAAACTGTTTCAAGGCAATAATATCAGTATGGACTATGAACGTCATCAAGATACCGCTTAGTGCTACGCCAAGTAACAGGATCAGGAGCAGAATATCTGAAGGATTCGTGATATACCGAGGGCGAACCATGACCACCCGACGGACTAGCAACATGACCAGGCCGGCAAGCATGGCAAAGGCCGCATATACTCCAAAAGGTTGGATAAATACCACAGCGCCCCAAACTGCTCCCCAGACTGGAGACAGGAAATCTGGAGACAGGAAATAGCGAGCATGTCGCAGTAACACCAATAACAGACCCATATGGAACAGCACAGAAAAAATCCACAACCATTTATCTGAGCGGAACAAACTTTCAAATAGTATGACCTCACGCGTCACACGTCCAGCAGCGCCGATTCGAGTCAGAGGTGCTGGCATTGTTGGGATCTTCAGCGGTGCTGGCGCACTGGCAAACTGCAGTACTCTTTTAAGAAACCCGACCAAAAAAACAACTGTCGCAACATAAAATAACACCGCATAGGCAACTGTCACGAACGACATGGCACTGCGCTTTCTTACAGAAAAAATGCTCAGAAAACAGAAAACACGGGGCGGTCGAAAATCTGACGACCGCCCTCCTACGACCTCAAACACAGCCCGTTGGTTTTGGAAGACCAGCAATCTTACATGCCTGTTTACCAGGACCATATGGGAAAAGCTCGTAGAGGTACTTGTTGTTACCTTTTTCCGGGCCCAATTTTTTGGCAACCGCTTTAGTTAAAACACGTACCGCTGGTGCAATCTGATATTCGTTGTAGTATTCACGGAGAAAGTGAATCACCTCCCAGTGCTCCGAGGTCATATCAATGCCCTCGACATCGGCAATCATCTTGGCAACATCCTCAGTCCAACCATTCACATCAGCAATATAACCTTCCTCGTCATGCTCGATCTTCTTACCATTCAGCTCATAAGCCATATTCAGTCCCTCCCATTTTTTACTTATTTTACTTAAGAAACGAAACTGAAGAAATCTCTCATCCGCATTCTACTGGCCGTCAATATTACGGCTTTATTACGGCTTTGGTATATTATAGCCATGCCGTCACAGGGCCATGCGTCACCACTATGTCGACAAAATCATCATAATCTACAACAGTGACTCCCTCAACAACCTGGCCCCAATCATACCCACGGGCGTTTAAATCAGGACCGAGTACAAAAACATGAAATTTCTCAGCCGCCCTGACAGCTATTTTCTCGAGAGTCGTACCTCTGGTAACAGCGTACACGGCATCTTCAAACAGTACAATGACACTGCCCTCTTTTGCCCGTGCTAGACAGGCTTTAAAGGCGTTGCGTTCAAACGGGGACTTGTTGACCGTATGCAGCATCCTCTCCCCTTTCAGCCGCCCAGGACAACATCCATGGAATGGATTAAATCACTCATAGTTAAGCGGTTCACGACAGTGACGGGGACAATGAAGTCTTCGACCGTCAGTCCACGCTCCTCCATGGATTCCTTCTCAACATAAAGCTTTTCAATATCATAACCTTCTAACGCCCTGTATGTGGGCAGAAAACTCTTCATCTCTATCCCTTTTGTATCCTGTCCCTTCTTGATCTGATAAACGCCGTCGTCTACAAAAGCGACATGTACGTCCTGTTCAAAAGCAGCAGATATGAGAATCATTTCCAGAACTTCAAGTGCATAGACAGTGCCGTAGGGAGCCTTGCTATTTAGGTACAGAAATTTCTTGATCACACCGCTGGTATTTTCCAGTGCCTCAATCTCAGGCATCCCACTTCCCTTTCAGTCCCCGAACATCACTAAGCGATCTGACTGAATGCCAGCTTCAATGAGCTGGCCCAATCCAGAAATGCGAAACCCTTCGGCAAGTAACTCATCCTTCATGCCTCGCCGTAACGCAGCTGCGACACAGACAACTAGATCAAGACCATGCACTTTAGCCAATTCTGACCAGCGTTTCACAATATGACGGTCATCAGATGGCGGCTCAGAGAGCTTGTTGGCATTGTTGACACCATCATAGTAGAAGAAAACACGATAAACCTCGTGACCCTTACGCAAGACTGCCTCTGTGAATTTATATGCTGAATCTGAAGCCTGATGGTTGAATGGGCCTTCGTTGACAAGAATCCCGAATCTCATTTGCCTACCCCCTGCAACCCCATCTCAGTTTCAGAAACGTAGCTGTGCTGATGCGTTCAGGCTTTCACGCGCACCACGGTAATTATCCACGTGGTATTTCGTAAAGGGTAGCCCACTCATTTCAAAAAAACGTGGCCAGCCAACCCGTTCAATCCATTCCCCTACTCGCTCCCACGGGCGACCATCAGCTTTGTAGGCTCGTAAAATCCTCATCACTACCTCAGAAACCTCTGGCCAGCGCGGCGCATTATTCGGCAAACCAGCTGCTACCAGTTTATGGAAAGTCGGCTTGGAGCGCGTTGAAGAGTGTTTTCCCCCTACCCATATTGCTATTTTTGAGTGCACAGGATCATTAATCTGCATTGGGGGACATGGCGGATAACAGGCTCCACAGCATACACACTTTTTCTCATCTACCTCAAGACTAGGTTTCCCATTGACAAGTGCTGGACGAATAGCCGCCACTGGACAGCGTGCAACCACGGCCGGACGTTCACAGACATTAGCGACAAGATCGTGATCAATTTTAGGTGGTTTCGTATGCTGGACATTGATAGCAATATCACCCTGACCACCACAATTAATCTGACAGCAAGAAGTCGTTATCTTCACTCTATTTGGCATTTCTTCATGTTTGAATTCATGATATAGTTCATCCATTAGAGCTTTTACAACTCCTGAAGCATCAGTTCCAGGAATATCACAATGCAGCCATCCCTGTGTATGCGAAACCATGGAAACAGAATTCCCTGTCCCACCGACAGGAAAACCTTCTTTTTCTAGTTTCTTGATAAGAGGCTCTACTTTATTCTCGTTAGAAACGATGAATTCTATATTGGAACGTGCGGTGAAACGGACATGCCCATCGGCATACTGATCGGCAATATCACACAATTTCCGGATGGTAAAAACATCCATCTGTCGCTGCGTTCCTGCTTTGATCGTCCAGACAGCATCACCATTCTGAGCAACATGTCGCAGAACACCTACTTGTGGCCTGTCATGCCATTCCCACCGACCGTAATTCTTTTTCAACATAGGATGCATAAAGGGAAAAGGATCTGGTACACCGCTCTCAATAGGACGACGGAACTCCGACATCATAACCTCCTATGATAAAGTTGCGGCCTAAGCCGATAGCCACCACCATGGATGGCTATCGTAATATGTGATCCACACCAACGAGTTCTCACTCGGCTGCAGCTCGTGGTGCGACATCTTTACGAGCGTTCCATTGACGCACTTGCTCGTCCCAGTCATCCATCCGCACATAGGAGTTGGTGCGTGGATGGCTAATCATATTGGGATCAATATCAAGACCAATCGCTTCTAGGAAGTCAACTAACCCAATGCGTTCAATCATTTCGCCAGTCCGTTCATGTTCGAGAGCGTTTTCAGCGAAGAACTCAATGACTTTCTGGCCTAGCTCGACAAGCCGTTCAAAATCTTCATCACTTTCAAGTTTCATGAAGGGTACAACCACAGTACCCATGAGATCGCCAATTTTCAGAGTACGCTTACCACCCACAAGAACCGTTACACCGCGATCTTTACCGGCCTTCAGAGCCTTTGTCATCACATTAATGCAATGCATGCAACGAACACACGACTTATTATCAACTGCAAGTGTATCATTGTCGTTAAGAGAAAGAGCATTGGTCGGACACATACTGATAACCTGATCGATCATCCACTTGCGGCCATTTTTGCTCACGTACTCCCTGACCTTCTCTTGGTTGACCTGCATATCATCACGCCACGTACCAATCACTGCAAAGTCTGAGCGGTGTGTCGCGTTCACGCAGTCGTTAGCACAGCCAGAAACCTTAAACTTGAACTTATACGGCAAGGACGGGCGGTGCATATCATCCAGTACTGCATTGACTAGGCTGCGCATGGCGCGCTGCTCGTCAAAACAGGACTGTTCACAACGAGCGCTTCCAACACATGCCATCGACGTGCGCACTGCAGGGCCTGCACCACCTAGATCGAAGCCAAGTTCGTTTAACTCGTCAAAAGCCGCCTGAAGGTTAGACGTACTAATGCCCTGGAACATGATGTCGCCAGATTGACCGTGAAATGCGATAAGACCGGAACCATACCTTTCCCATATATCACAGAGTTTTCGTAAGATATCCGTTGAATAATGCATACCAGCAGGCGGCATCACGCGAAACGTGTGAAACTCTTTTGAATCCGGAAACTTGTGCGCAACCTCGGAAAAACGAGGGATCACACCACCGCCATACCCAAATACAGTCGCTACGCCCCCTTTCCAGTACCCCTTACGAGTTTCATACGAGTACTCTAGCTGGCCGAGCAAGTCCTTCATCATGTCAGCGTAAGGCTTATCCTCTGCTTGGGCTAATTTTTTTAGGCCTGTGACAAAACTGGGCCATGGACCGCTTTCAAGCTGGTCTAAAAGTGGTGTGCTTGGCATCGCCTTTGCCATCGATCCTCTCCATATCATATCCATATGATCCATTCATTCTTACCGTGCGAGCACGATAGCTCTCGCATCACACAGTACCCTTCAGACCAGTCAACCAGTCGCATGCATTGTCAGCAATAACTGGCCTTCCAGCCACATAACATACATCTCAGCGGTTTCCTCCACATCCACGCAACCTTCCTGATGGAAGATCCCTCTGGAGAGAAAACGTCGCACGCAATTTTTCTGGCGAATCTCCCAATCGGGGACCACCACACCGTGCCTGACGACATGCTCCTTGCCCTCACAGCCTTCAATCCCTGTCGAAGGATATATGTATGCCTCTAGGAGGAGAGAGTTCCTTGGATTATAAATTAACTCTTCGTAATATACAAAATATACAAAAGAAATCCAGCGTATTTTGTCACCATATTTGATCGAGATTTTATCGAACAACACATCACAAGGAGTGACGATGCTGTCGACAGTATACTTCCCTCGTTCTAGCCACTCACCCTTTAACTCTGCTACTGCCGACTCTTATTGCCGCTGGCGTGACAACAAATTAAAGAATTATCCTACTAAAATAGAATCCTTAATAGTAGAAATAAAATCATTGAGTCATATGACAGCTGCAGAGAAAACAAAAATAGCACGCTTATGTCATAAAACAAACATGGTCATCTATGCCGCTCCTTCTTCATCCAAAAGAGAAGAGCTTAAAAAATTTGCCAGTGCTTTTGGCTTAAGAAACTTCGACACAAACCCACTGTCTGACAAAGACAGTCTCTCATCCATTACCATTCAAGATAATGACAATATTAAAAAACATTATATTCCCTACACAGACCAGTCGCTTGCATGGCATACGGACGGCTATTACAATCCATTGAATCGGCTTGTGCGAGGGATGATCCTCCATTGTGTCACACCGGCCGTCATTGGAGGCACAAGTACCGTGCTTGATCCTGAAATTCTCTACATTCGCTTGCGCGACGAGGCACCCGATGTGGTAGAGGTTCTGTCACGGCCCGATTCGATGAGGATTCCAGCTCATGAAGGCATACGTTCACAAAGAACTGGACCTGTTTTTTCCTACAATGCTTCAGAAAGCAAGCACTTCCATATACACATGCGTTACACCCATCGTACCCGTAGTGTTGTCTGGCATGAAGAAGCAGTTGCCGCTGCTGCGCACTTGCGGACTCTTCTGGATGCAGAAGACGTCCCCCACATTTTTCGTTGCCGTCTAGAATCTGGCCAAGGAATTCTCTGTAATAATGTACTACACGCACGCACATCCTTCCATGATACTCCACACTATAGGCGTCTCTTCTATCGAGCCAGATTTTTAGAGAGAATTTCCGATAGTAATTTGAAACTTTCAATAAGAAAATACTAACCAATAGTCTAAAGTTCATACTATCATAGGCTATGGAGATACAATGACTAATGGATTACATGAGAATGCTACATTCCTTGACAAGTTTCCAGCCCCATGGGGAAAGGAAATCTTTCTGAAAACAGTTAATTACGAGAGTGGACTCAAAATGCTGCGCATCACAATCCGTGAAAGGAACCGTTTTACTTTAGTAGACCTAGACACAGAAACGGCCTCCAAGTTGGCGAGTCATCTGAGCACCTGGGCTACACACGCTAGAAAGAATATGGCGTTATAAGATTTTTTTCGTATTAGACAAAGCGAAAAGCAAAGAGTGGTGTCTATTTCCCCCCCCCTTACTTTGCAAAACACTCTTCAAGCTGTCATTGGCCAGTGGACCGCTGATGACTTGGCATCGTGTAAGATTCTGAACAAGACTGGTGCACTCGCAAGCAGGCATGCTGTTTTTGAACAGCCTCGCAGCTATCACATGAATCCTGAGGCACGGGAATGCAGTGGAACTTAGTCACGCTCGTGCAGCGGCAGCGTGGGGAATCCATGTATGAGTATGAGACCTTCAGGGCGCACATCCGATCAACTCCGTACTGTCATACTAGAACCTCATGTTAACCAGCATGCAGAAGGCTCGTGTCTAGCCCGTTTTGGTCAGACTGCCGTTCTCTGTACGGCCTCAGTAGAGAAAAAGTTGCCACATTTTCTCCGTGGGACTGGGAGAGGGTGGATAACAGCTGAGTACGGCATGCTCCCCAGGGCGACCCACACTCGTACCGACCGCGAATCTGTCCGCGGACGACAGGGTGGTCGCACGCAAGAAATTCAGCGTTTAATTGGTCGTTCATTGCGGGCCATCATCAATCCGAAGGTCATGGGGGAGATACAGATCAAGATCGACTGTGATGTACTCTTAGCAGATGGGGGTACCCGGAGTGCCGCTATTACGGGCGCCTATGTTGCGCTCCACCTCGCATGTCAACGGCTGAGACAACTCGGTCTGTTAACATCTTTCCCAATAGTTGAGCAGATAGCTGCTGTCTCCTGTGGATTCTACCATGACATGGCTATACTAGATTTAGACTATACAGAGGATTCAACCGCTCAAGCTGATGCCAATTTCGTTCTGACATCTTCAGGTAAAATAGTAGAAGTTCAAGGGACGGCTGAGGAGAAGCCCTTCACACACGACCAATTGCTCCAGCTCTTGGAGCTGGCACAAAATGGCATTAACACCTTAGTGAAAATACAAAGAAAAGCGCTTTTATCAGAATGAAGTATACAGACAATGCCACGTTTATTTTTAGAAAAATCTCTAATACTAGCAACTTATAATAAGGGAAAATTACACGAAATAAAGAAACTACTTGCGCAATTTAGAATTCATATCGTCCCCGTCGAGAGTTTAGGATTAGCTGAATCAGCAGAAACTGGTAAGACTTTCGCGGATAACGCTACCGCTAAAGCCGTAGAAGCAGCGAAGGTAGTGGGCCTACCGGCCATTGCGGATGATTCAGGTTTGGTTGTGACAGCACTGGGCGGTGCGCCTGGTCTCTATTCTGCCCGCTGGGCTCGAGAAGAACGGAGCTTTATTGCTGCGATGATCAGAATTCACACCTTGCTGGGTGATACGAAAGATCGTTCCGCCTGTTTTGTATCTGCTCTCGCTCTAGCCTGGCCAGATGGACATACAGAAACATTCGAAGGGGTTGTGCAAGGAAAAATCGTCTGGCCTCCTCGGGGAAGAAATGGATTTGGTTATGATCCGATCTTCCAACCCTCTGGTCATACCGCTACCTTTGCCGAAATGGATCCTACGTTCAAACAGACTATCAGCCACAGAACTCGTGCATTTTACAAGTTAGCTGCTGCATGTTTACAATCTTCATGATTAAAAAGTTTCTGACTCAACAATATTTACAAGGTAGATATTTTAAATCAGGTGTGTAAATATGTTTTATTATTTTTATACTAATACTAGAGAAAGATCCTAGCACAGGCTGCGAAACGTGCCTGTCGTCGCAGGTTTTGTTGTGTCAGGGAGCAAGATGTTGCCTGTTGACTTGTGCAAGCACCGTCTCTAAGCTCCTTTCATCGTTGTTATGCCAAGCTAAAGTCACTGTCAACACCACAATCTTCTCTCGTTGCTCCGGAGACAGACGGACCGCGTCCTTAGCCGTTGTAATGGGAATGGCTTGAGATTTTAAGGATTCATCGAGAATGCGCTGAATCTCACGTACCGTATATGGTCTGTGATCCGCAAAAGAATAACAGGCTATCGGCAGAGCACCAATGGCCCGTAGAGTGCTAAAAAATTTTTCTGGACGACCAATGCCGGCAAAGGCAACGACTCTCTGTCCCGCTAGTAAAGCTGATTCTGGTCCAGGGACAAAATATGCCTGAAAAACAGGTAATTGAGAAGGAAAGGATTTTGCTGAGATATCAGATCTGTAAGGTTCCCCTATTAATACTATTGCAGAGGCACGTGCCAGACCACGTCCTACTGACTCCCGTAAAGGTCCCGCTGGAAGGAGTCTGTTGTTCCCAAATCCATACGTTCTATCAACCACCACGAGCGCGATGTCCTTCTCTAGGCTAGGGTCTTGATAGCCATCATCCATAACAATGACATGCGCCCCCAGAGCCACTGCTAAGCGCGCACCATCTGCACGTCTATGTGCAATAATTGTTGGAGCTTGCGCCGCTAAAAGCAGTCCCTCGTCCCCCACATGTCCAACCTCATCCCGTTCTAGAACCACCTGCCGTGGTCCGTGTACCTTCCCGCCATAGCCGCGCGCCAGGAACACTGGCTGAAGGCCCAATGAACGGATTTTCTGCGCGACCGCTATTGCGACAGGAGTCTTCCCAGCGCCACCAGCTACGAGGTTGCCCACACAAACCACTGGTACTGGTGCCCGCCACGAGCGGCTTTTGGCTAGACGCCAGGCTGTGACAGCCCCATACAGACGCCCGAAGGGACTCAGAAAATGTGCAAGTAATCCGTCTCCTTGCCAGAAAGCAGGAGCCTGCACCTTTAATGTACCGTTTCAGGTACGAATCCAGGATCAAGATAAGGGCCGAGTCTTTTGAGCAAGCGTACCATGATGTCCCCTGCTTCTGTCGTCGCTAATCTCTGACCCGTCCTTCCCATGGCTGTCCGTACAGTGATCCCTTCAAAAAGAGCAGCAATCTCCGCACAAAGGTGTGCCTCATCTTTTACGATCCGTGCGGCGCCAGCGGTGACCATGCGGGTTGCGATATCTGAAAAATTAGTCATATGCGGTCCAAAGAGAACAGCACAGCCCAACCTGGCCGGTTCTAGGGGATTCTGACCACCACCAATACAAAGAGATTTACCTATGAAAACAATAGAACAGACACGAAATAATAATCCTAATTCACCAATAGTATCAACTATATATATACCAGATACTACTGGTATGATTTCATTCATACTACGTCTTGCCACTTTTAGACCTGCTGCAGTTAATTCAGTTGCAATAGCTACTCCCCGAGAGGGATGGCGAGGTGCGATGAGAGTGAGAAGTTTCGGATAGGATAAAACAAGTCTTTGGTGAATACGACCAACAATAGCCTCTTCTCCCGCATGTGTGGAAGCGGCTAACCACACCGGCCGTCCTACTAGCGGAACGCGTATCTTGGCTAAGGCCTCTCTATCAGCTGGTAGAGGCGGCGACACAAATTTAAGATTCCCAATATACTCAGTCTGCCGGGCACCTAAAACTGAGAGACGCTTACAATCCTGTTCTGTCTGCCCAAGACAGAGATCAAATGCTGTGAGCATAGCTTTGATGATTCCCTGTGGCCATTTTTGCCATCGCTGAAAAGAACGCTCAGAAATACGGCCATTGATCAGCACAAGAGGAATAGCACGTTCTTGAACTGCCAAGATGGCGTTGGGCCAGAACTCGGATTCAGTCCACAACACGAGAGTTGGACGCCAATGATCCAAGAAACGTCTGAGAAATACAGGTCTGTCCACAGGGATGTACTGGTGATACGCCCGGATTGGCAGACGTTTTTTTGCCAGTATGGCGGAAGAGACACTGCACGTCGTAAGAAGTATTGATAAATTAAATCGTATTTTTAATAAATTTTCTATTAAAGGTAAAATAGATAAAGTTTCTCCAACGCTTGCCGCGTGCAACCACAGGAGGGAACCTGGCGGTCGTGACTGTCCTGGTCGACCTAAACGTTCTCGGAACCGAGAAAACTCTTCTTTGCCATGCCACAAGCGCCATGCAAGGTATCCTTGTATCACAATACCACAAGTATTCATAAGCCATTTGTATAGATAGAGCACCCAAGATTTATTTTCCGATTTCGGAATCTTGCTGTGCTCTTTACGGAAAGACTTTAAAAATTTGATCTTTTTTATTTGTACAGAGTAACGCATATATCACTCTTCTTTCAGAAAAGCGCACATTAACAGATAGAAAAGCTATGGGTAGAGATATCATCTTACCTTTTCGCCTCGCCTCCCCAACACCCCAAAGCCTTACGCTCACAAAACGCACCCAAAAATCATTTATATTTCAAATAAATTTCGCTATATCCATAGCATATTTTTGCTATATCCATAGCATATTTTTGTTGTATCATGGTATTACTGTCGGATGATCTGTTAATGCAAGCATTGCCCCATCGTGGGGCAAATTACCATAACCCCATGTCGGACCATTGCTTCCAGCAAGCCACTCCCGGACTCTCCGGGCCTTTTCTACACCTGTGCAGGAGGCTGTCATCATTTCTCCAGTCAACACGTTCCCATCTATACCAATTTCTGTTGCGAGTAGGCCGTCAACAGAGAGCCCTTTCATCTCAAGGAGAGCTGAGACATAGACTGACAAGCTACCTGTCGCTACTACAACGTGACACCCTTCATTCTTATGCCGGATCAGTGCCTCTGTCGTTCTACCTATCCAGTGAAGGTGTGTGAAGACACGTTCAGCGGCTTGCCACGCTTGGGTAAGCGTTTTCCCCACTAGCGCTCTTCGAAGTAATTCAGCACGAAAAATATCTAACTTACAACCTTTTATAGATGTTTTAAGTCCAGCAATACAGCAAGAAGACGCAAAAGTTCTTTTTCCAGCGATCGCATACAAAAACATTGCCAGACTCTCTTGGTGAATGAGTGTCCCATCAAAATCAAAAACGGCCACACCAGCGGTATCCATGCAGTTCTCTCGCTTTTTGTTGTATTTTTGCCAATGCCATTATGCATTATGCATTCCATGATTATGCATTAATTCAAGCAGCTGTGCGCCCGTCTGGTTCATCGTTGTTACGGCCCTTTCTGTCTGTCCAGACAAATGAGGCAATAACACCAGTCGTGAGTGTGCAAAGAATAACCAAGAGGCTTGTATTCGGACTGATGTGGAGAAAATCCCAGCCAAAAACGTGTTCCCCGGATTGGAGAGCGAGTTTGAATGCGATGAAAAACAGTAGTACAACTACTGATTGTTCTAAATATACGAGATATCTTGTAAGGGCGGCAAGCACAAAGTAAAGTGAGCGGAGTCCAAGGACAGCAAAAATCATTGCGGCATAGACGAGTAAAGGCTCTTGTGTAACTGCGATAACGGCAGGAACAGAGTCAAATGCAAACATGACATCAGATGTCTCAATCGTCATGAGACAGAGAAAAGCAGGCGTAGCAAACACTGCTGAGTTTTTACTGCCAGAGAGCAGCCGTTTCAGTGCAGGGTCTGACCTCGTCAGATTTTTCACCACAGCGCGTGTCACGAAGAACCGTTCAGCATGCAGACGCGGAAATATCGGGATGATCTTCTTTGTTAATCTTACAGACCAGTGAGATGAGTAGTCTGTGAGCAGTGTGTCCTTCTTCTCATGGCCCCAACTCGAAAGAATCTTCCAGCCGGACCACGCCACGATAGCGGCAAATAAAAAGCCAATCCATGATGTCAGATGGAAAAGCCCTGTGCCAGCCGCTACAAAGAGAGCGCGGAAAACAAGCGCACCCATGATGCCCCAGTACAGAATCCTGTGCTGCAATGCACCGTAAATACCAAAAGATGCAAATATAGCCATAAAAACAACCAAATTATCTACAGATAGAGATTTTTCTAAGGCAACGCCGGCAAGATAAAGATCTGCCCATTGTTTGTCGAACCTCATCCAAAGATAGCCGTAGAAAGCAAGCGCAAGACAAATCCAGAACACAGACCAAAGACTAGAGTCCAGGAGGGAAATATTCTTTGTTTGCCTATGAACAAAAAGGTCCATAAAGACTGAGATGGCTATGGCTGTGACGAAAAAGAATATCGCCTCAATTGGAAAGCCAAAGTGAGCCATAGAGACATCCCCGTAAATATGAGTGTAATAAATGAGTGTAATAAACTACAGTTAAGATCTGAAAGATTGATGTCTTAAAGGTCTAAGCTTTAGAGGTTGAAGTCCGCAGTATTCAGTCCTAGCTCGGAACACATGCGACGTACGATAGCCCGCTCGTTTTTGTCAAAATCACCATCAGATGCACCAATTGCACAGCAAACTCTAACGAGAAGTTGAGATTCTGGTTTGCCACGGAATTTGTGAATTGCCTGCATGACTTCGCCCGTTCCAATGGCCGAGTCGAATTCAAATTTTTCAACGTACTTTTGAAATAACTTAATCACATCGCTCTGGTTAAAAACTTTGAGCTGGTCTGAGGTTTTCAGATAGCCCATCATTTTTTGTTTTTCTTCAGAAGAGATATTCCCGTCGGCATAAGCGACCATGGCACAACCTGCTACCACAGCTTCAAGCAGGTCCTTCGATTTAAATCTCATAATCTCGGCACTAAGCGCGTCTCTGGCATCCGTAACATTCTTTCTCAGCCAGTCAGTGAACGACATCGGCTTTCCCCTTTTTATTTCCCAAAAACACATCCCAGCGGAAAATGCTCCAACAGAGGCACGTCCCTCACAGCCAGAACACATGCCGCCGGGCCTGGGCACATGAGCGCACCCCACCTGCTGCTGCCAACAGTGACTGCGCGACTAGACTCTTAAGCTAGAGCTACGAGACATTAAAGAACCGCTTGGATAGCTGGCATCATATCGTAGAAAGTTCTGCCGTTTGTTCTCTCACCAATAGCATGAATTTTCCACACCCCATTATGTCTGTAAATCTTTGCCATGATAAAGCCTGTATGTGGACCAGAATCGCTCAGATTAAAAACTGTCAGTTCTTTTCCAGAAACATCGTCAACCACCCGACATCGCGCATTGGCAACATTATCGAAAGTTTGGCCATGGAATGAGGTCACCGTGAAAACAAGAGATTTAATAGATGCTGGAAGCCGCACTAAATCAACCTGGATGACTTCATCGTCTCCATCGCCTGCACCTGTCAGGTTATCACCTGTATGTACAATTGCTCCATTCATACCATGGAGTTGGCGAAACCAGATTTCATCTACAAGTTGGCCAGCCTCATTAAAAACTAGACAGGAAGCATCAAGATCAATTTCCTGGTTCCCACGTAATAAACCACCAAAAAAGCCCCCCTTCCGAGCAACATCCCAGCCAAGGCCCATAAAAATACGCGATAAGACTGCGCCATCCTTAGACAAACTGACCCGCTGGCCCTTCGTGAGAGAGACTGTCATAGAAAAGTCTCCATTCATTAACCAACGTTGACGCCAAAGTTCTTTGCCAGCGGACCGAGACCGCCAGCAAAGCCCTGCCCTATAGCTTTAAATTTCCACTGGCCACCATGCCGGTATAGTTCCCCAAAAATCATTGCCGTTTCAACAGAGTAATCTTCAGAGAGGTCATAACGGGTTACTTCCTGGCCATCAACCTTGTTCACGACGCGAACGTAGGCATGGTTCACCTGACCAAAAGTCTGCTTACGTGTTTCAGCTTCGTGAATTGTAACAGAAAAGGCAATCTTCTGGACGTCAGCTGGAACTTGCGAAAGAGTAATGGAGATAATTTCATCATCGCCTTCGCCTGTTCCAGAGAGATTGTCTCCTTGGTGCACAACCGCGCCATCAGCAGAGACTTTATTATTGTAGAAGATGAAATCAGTGTCCGAACGGACTTTCCCGCCCTCGTACAGCAAGAACGCTGAAGCATCAAGGTCAAAGGCGGAACCTGCTGTAACACGCGCATCCCATCCTAGGCCAACATCAATGGCATTGAGGCCGGGCACCTCCTTGCTGAGGGAGACGTTTTCACCTTTCGATAACGAAACAGTCATCAGAGGAATCCTCCATATTAGTTATAAAAAACCTTGCTGACAAAGAGGATCAGCATCCTCACGCCCCCCCTTTGGAGGGGGCTGAAGCCCAACGGCCAACTGAGAATTTTCCGCACCTAAGGTAAGCAAGTCAAGCTGCATTGAGGGCCGAAGACTCGAATCATCATGCCTCAAGCCTTCTCAATCTGGATGCCTCTGTGCATTCTATCTCTGCTCTCCTTGAGAGATCTTAGAGATTTTTATGGGTACGAACCGTAAGCGCCCTCTGTTAGTAATGAGCAGAAGAACAGTTTTGCGGCGCGATTTAATTGCTGTCTCCACGTGCCAGCGCACATCCGCTATAGTTGTGACTTCATTCTGGTTTATCTCTACAATAACGTCTCCCGGATATAAGCCTTTCTCACTGGCATCAGAGTTGACATCCACGCCTGTCACAACCACACCACGGAGGTCTTCCGGAACTGCGTATTGACGGCGATTTTCCGGCGAGAGAGGCGCAAGGGTTAAACCAAGTTCTGCTATTCTTGTCCGGCCACCTGGGCCCAATCCTCCATTATGAGAAGATTCTTCCTTAGATACACTCTCATTCTGATATTCTCCATCAGCCATTTCTCCTATTACAACATTAAATACACGTTCTTTACCACCACGAAAAATAGTTATATCAACATTTTTTCCACTTGGAGTCTCTGCCACTAATCTCGGCAATCTACGATAATCCTCAACAATATGACCATCAAACGTTAATGCAACATCCCCAGCTTTGATGCCTGCTTTCGCTGCAGGACTGTTTCCAAGAACGCTTGCAACAAGAGCACCACCAGGTTTGGACAATCCAAGACTTTCTGCAATTTCCTCTGTAACCTCTTGTATGTGAACACCAATTCTACCGCGACGTGTTCTTCCATACTGACGCAGATCTGCTACTACCAATCCAGCAAGATTAGATGGGATGGCAAATCCTATACCAATATTACCACCAGTACGTGAATAAATGGCAGTGTTAATCCCAATCACCTGCCCATCCGTATTAAAAAGTGGGCCTCCAGAGTTCCCCAAGTTTATAGCTGCATCTGTTTGAAAAAAGTCATCATAAGGTCCATTGCGCAGATCACGTGCCCTGGCTGAAATGATGCCAGCTGTCACTGACCCCCCTAAACCATAGGGATTGCCGATTGCGAGCACCCAGTCACCAACACGTACTCTGTCCGAGTCTCCAAAAGACACGAACGGTAGAGGAATCAAAGGTTCAACTCTTAGTAATGCTATATCTGTCTTACTATCTTTGCCGATGACTTTAGCATTGAGAGAAGTGTTGTCATGCAAGAGAACAGTGATTTCAACTGCATCAGCAATGACATGACTATTTGTGACGATATAACCGCTTGAATCGATGATAAATCCAGAGCCTAGTGAGGTAGCTTTACGTGATGGCTGGTCAGAACGGTGACGATCAAAGAATTCACGGAAAAAATCCTCGAACGGGGAACCTGGTGGGAATTCCGGGATGTCAAAAGAACGTTCTGCAACCGCCTGTGTTGTCGATATATTAACTACCGCTGGAGACAAACTTGCCGCCAGGTCAGAAAAACTCTCATGAGTAGTATTTGCAAAGACAAAACTACCACTCATGTAAGTCAAAAAAAATGCAATAAAACAAAAAACTGTGCTAAGCATTGACTACCTGCAACGCTCACCATGATCAACGGCGGACGACCATGGCCGACACGGCATCGTAAATCGTGTCACATACCTCTTAAAGCCCATGTGTACCAGCCAAAATCCCCTCCCTCACGTCCCCGCATCAATACAACCAGCAGATATCCTACTGTGATTGCAACAAATGTGATTGCAACAAACCACACCTGTTCATCGCTGGACATGGCAGCCTTTAGAAAAACCCAAGAAAGACCCAGAAAAAAAGAAAATTTCCTTAGAAGAAATCTTTAGAAGACTCTCTTGAGTAACTGCTTCAGGAAGCACTGAAGCAGACCCACACTAATATATTTTTACCACTATATTATATTATTTACCCTAATATTATTTTTATTTTATTTCAGTTTCCACCTGCACTGCGTGGAGTCGCTGCTATGTTCAGATAGCGTAGCAACTGAGAGCTAGGCGACAGTACCCATGTTGCCTCTCCTAAAGAGGACCGGTAGAACTGAAGAGCTCGATAGAAATCATAAAAGTGCACATCACGACTGTTGGCTTCCGCCCAGATTCGAAAGGCCTCTGCTTCGCCTTCTCCTCTCAGGAACTGCGCTTTTTTTTGTGCTTCGGCAAGTAACACAACTTTCTCACGGTCCGCTCTGGAACGTATTTGTTGGGCAAGTTCTTGTCCTTGCGCACGAGCCTCACGAGCTTCACGCTCACGTTCTGATTTCATTCGCGCATAGATAGCCTGGCTCGTTTCATCGGGAAGATCTGCACGCCTAATACGCACATCTGTGACATCTACTCCTAAAGCTTGTGCCTCATCATTGACCCTCTCGCGAATTTGGTTCATAATGGAGTCCCGTTCTGCCGACAAGAGTGTCGGCAGAGTGACATTACCGAGTACACGTCGCATCGTAGAAATGACGATGGCTCCTAGTCTGGAGCGCGCCTGCGTTTCGCTATTAACAGTCTTGTAGAAATTAAGAGGATCGGCAATACGGAAACGTGTAAAGGTATTAACTTCTATTCTTTTCTGATCAGCAAGAATTACCCGTTCTACTGGTGGATCTAAATCCAAGACTCTTTTGTCGTAAAAAACAACATCCTGTAATAATGGAATTTTAAAATGCAAACCAGATTCCTTGAGAACCCGACGCGGATCACCAAACTGCATAACAATTGCTTGACTTGTCTGGTGAACAACAAAAAGACTATCATACAGCATGACCAGACATGTCATGGCCACGGCACTTATCATTGCTAAAGTATTGCTCAGAATCCTGATCATCGCCCCCCATCTCCAGCCTGGCCGCCTCGCGATGGTAATAACGCACCGTTTCTTTCTCCAACATGCTGTGTAGGCAGGCGACTCACACCCCGGTTAATTTCTGTAAGCGGCAGATATGGTAGCACCCCATGAGTTCCCACCCCATCGACTACAATCTTACCGGAGGCCCCATGCAATAGACCTTCTAGTGTTTCATAATAGAGTCTACGTTCTGTCACATCACGATTGGTGGCGTAGGCACTCAGAACAGCGAGGAAACGGCTGGCATCCCCTTGGGCCCTGTTCACCACTTCTTCCCTATAAGCCTGCGCCTCCTGTACCAGTCTCTCGGCTTCGCCGCGGGCGGTAGGAATAATAGAGTTACGATAGGCTTCCGCTTCGTTGCGTAAACGCTCCCTGTCTGCCTTGGCACGTTGGACATCATGAAACGCATCGACAACTTCTGCAGGTGGATCTACCTTAGCTAACTGTACACGCTTAATACGTATTCCCGCCTGATATTGATCTAAAAGTCTTTGAAGGATTTCCAGACTACGCTGCTCAATAACATCACGCCCTTCAGTCATTGCCACCTGGATAGGAGTCTGACCAATGACTTCACGCATCACACTTTCTGCCGCTACCCGCACAGTGTTCCCCGGATCACGAATGTTGAACAAGAAAGCTGCAGCGTCCTTTACATCCCATATAACCGTGAAATCGATGTCAACAGTGTTTTCATCACCTGTCAGCATGAGGCTTTCCTCAGAGACGTCGCGTGGTGATGCAAAACGCCCACGTTGCTCGCTTCGATAACCTATTTCTATTTGATTTTCTATTGTTACTTTTGGTTTATATACAGTTCCAACCGGAGATGGCAAATTGTAGTGCAAACCAGGCCCCACATTATCCACATGACGGCCAAAAATCATCACCACTCCCTGTTCATCTGTTTGGACTCTGTAAAAACCACTCACCCCCCACACAAAGCAACCCAGTAAAATAATAACGATAATGCTACGCCCACCACCAGCACCACCTGGCAGAAGACGACGGAATCGATCCTGACCCCGACGCAACATCTCCTCGAGATCAAATGTAGGAGGCCCACCGCCTGCTGGGCCATGTCCCCATGGTCCCTGTCCACCGCCCCATGGACCACTCCCCGGACCGTTCCAAGACATGAACTGTTCTCTCCTCTACAACAGAAAGTCACGAGGACTCTCTTTTGTCATGTCAGAAACATGTTATTTTCTGTATATTATCGACGCAACTCAGATGTGCCTAGATGAAATCCAATTCCAGAATGAAATCCAATTCCAGACGGAATACAATATAAACTCATTATACGGAATACAAAAATATTTGCATGAGCCAGGAGTTTTCAAGAATGTCTGACGTATCCAAAGAGGATGTGCTAGAGGCGTTGCGCACTGTAATTGATACGGAAAGCGGTGGAGATATCGTAAGCCTAGGATGGATCACTAGTCTCCAAGTGAAGGAGGGACATGTAACATTCGTGTTAGAGGTGCCTCCTCAGCGGGTAGAAGACTTCGAACCTCATCGCAAAAAAGCTGAAAATGCAGCTTATGATGTGCCTGGCGTGCGATCTGTAACAGGCATTCTTACAGCGCATGGAATCGCTGCACAGGATCTTCCTCAGAAGAAGAATGGTCCAGTCAAACAGCAGAAGACTTTAAACGGTACATTAAATCTGCCCACCATACAAGCCATTATCGCTATTGCCTCCGGCAAGGGCGGGGTCGGGAAATCAACAACAGCAACTAACTTAGCGTTAGCTTTTGCGCAGCTTGGACTTAAAACAGGTCTTTTTGATGCTGACATTTATGGCCCTTCTATCCCGCGGATGATGGGTCTCAGAGATTCTACACCCCATGTCAACGATGATGAGAGCAAACTCTTTCCGATTGAAAAGTATGGAGTCAAGGTCATGTCCATTGGCTTCATGGTGCCAGAAGATGCACCAGTCATCTGGCGGGGACCCATGGTGATCGGGGCATTAGAACAACTTTTACGTGATGTTCAATGGGGAACAATAGACGTCCTTATCATTGATTTACCGCCAGGGACTGGTGACACACAACTCACAATTTCGCAGCGTGTGCCATTAACAGGCGCTGTTATTGTGTCGACACCACAAGATATTGCCCTTTCTGATGCCAGAAAGGGACTCAACATGTTCCGGAAGGTTGATGTCCCTGTGTTTGGAATTATCGAAAATATGAGTTATTACGTTTGTCCACAATGCGGACACCGTGCGGAAATATTTGCCTATGGAGGAGCCAGAAAAACGGCACAGGAGTTAAATTGCGATTTTCTAGGCGAAATCCCCCTTGACGTAGGAATCCGCGAGACATCGGATAATGGGGTACCCATGGTCGCCTTCTCTACAGAGAACCAGCACACTAAGGTCTATCGTGATATGGCTCAAGCTCTTTGGGACAGGGTCCTCGTCCGGAAAAGAAGTGGGCGCCAAGCACCTCACCTAGTGGTACAATAAATTTTCATGACGCAAGACACTGCTGTCATGTCAGTAAATTCATCCCATATCATTCATGTAGGGCACGACTTGCCGTGCCACAACATGGCACGATCGTGATCGTGTTGGGCGAGTTAAGAAAAGAGACTCTGAATCTCGAACTCTCGGTCGGTCCAGTGTACAGACGTCACGTTTTTATCCTCACTGCTGGCAGCTCACTATAAGCGACTCCTTAACCGCGGTTTCCGCGATGTCTGGTGTTCCAGCAAAAATTCACCGAAATTATTTTCAAGGCGCGCGCATGACTAACGCGTTTCCCCTTTGATGAGGCCCTGGTGTGCGAGCATCTATCTTGCCGATAGAAGATATCACGGAGGAGTACTGTGCAAGCAATTCCCAAGAATGTTCCCATAACCGCATCACTCAGATAATGGACTGTTGTTACAACACGACTTGTACTGACAAACCCTCCTAGGATAAGGAAGAATAAGCGATACCGCGGCCACAGTGTCGTCATTACTGTCGTCACGACCCAGATGGCTTGGCTATGGCCGGAAGGAAAGGATTGTTTCACCCAATCCAGACCACTAAAGAAGTTAAATCCATAGAAGCTTTGCTCAAATAAAAGCCGGGGACGGGCTCTACCAAAGATAATCTTTAATCCAGCCACCAGAGAGCCAGAGCCAAGCATCGCTGTCAGCAACCACAGAACTACACGAGACTGGGCACGCAACCTTTTTTTTCTCATCCTATCAGAGTAATGAGCCTTGAGGTTCCAAATCAGAAAGGCCACGCTAGCCGTGACACACCATGTCCAGCTTCTGCCTAATCCTATGAGAAAACCGAAAAATCCTTCCCAAGGAAGGGAGAGATGTGTCTTGCAATATAGAGCAAGTGGTCGATCCACAAAATTCACAAGAAGAATGCATAGAAAGAAGATAGATGGTACAATATATATAAGAGGTTTTTTATATAGGATGTTTATAAAGTGATTTAAGATCATTCTTCTTTCTAAGAAGAAAATAAAATACATATGTGCATTCACTATATTCCTTTTGCTCCATAGAGGGCCCCATCATGGGTGATAGGATGGTGCTGAGCTTCGAGGCTTTGGAGGAAGAAGAAAACTCCTCTATTTGTAGTTTTGTTATAGAAAACATCAAGTTTTATAGAAATTTTATTCTAACTTTTCTCATTTCGAGAGTAGTTTATTCTCTTATAAAAATTAGTACGAGTTTCTTTATGATGATCTCAGCTAGAATTTTCTTCTCTGAATCGCACATCGTTGAGCCATTTTACAAGAATACCTTAATCGCACATGAGTCAGGCACGGCATTATGAAGGCGGTTGTTGTTGTTGAATCACCGGCAAAAGCTAGAACGATCGGTAAGTACTTAGGCAGAGGATATCATGTTGTGGCCAGCTACGGTCACATCCGTGACTTACCTGCTCGCGAGGGATCCGTCAGGCCAGATGAAAATTTTTCTATGGACTGGGAAGTGGACGCTCGGGCAGAGAGTCATTTCCAGGACATTGTTAAAGCAATCCACGGAGCTAATCAGCTCTATTTGGCAACAGACCCTGACCGTGAAGGAGAAGCCATCTCGTGGCATGTCCGAGAGGAGTTGGTTCGTAGAGGAAAGATACTAGGCAATATTGATGTCAAGCGTATCACTTTTCATGAGATTACCAGCGATGCCGTCCAGAATGCTCTGCAGTACGCGCGTGATCTGAATGATGATTTAGTTGAAGCTTACCTTGCCCGCCGTGCTCTGGATTACTTGGTGGGCTTTACTCTCTCACCGGTGCTGTGGCGTAAACTGCCTGGCAGTCGCTCAGCGGGGCGAGTACAGTCAGTAGCACTACGTCTAGTCTGCGAACGTGAGGCCGAGATTGAGAGTTTTTCGGCGCGTGAATATTGGACTGTAGAGGCTGATTTGTTAACGCCCGCTTGTATGTCATTCACTGCTCGTCTGACATATCTGGATGGGAAAAAACTCGAAAAGTTTGCCCTTTCTGAGGAGAGTCGTGCCATGGAGGCGCGCCAAAGAGTTAAGGCAGCAACGTTAAAAGTCAAAACTGTACAACGACACGAGAGCCAGCGACAACCACCCCCGCCATTTACTACCTCAACCCTACAGCAGGAATCTGCGCGCGAACTGCATTTTACGGCTAAACGTACCATGCAGATTGCACAGCGCTTATATGAAGGAATCGATGTTGGTGATGAGAGAGTCGGTCTTATCACCTACATGCGTACTGATAGCGTCCAGATAACAGCGACAATAATAGATTCTATACGAAGTCTCATTCGGAGAGAATTAGGTGGAAATTACCTACCCTCAAAAAAACGTACTTACAAAACAAAGGTTAAAAACGCCCAAGAATCACACGAAGCCATTCGTCCTACTGACATCTATCGCCACCCACGTATGCTTGCTACCTATCTAAACAATGAACAGTTGCAGCTCTATCAATTAATCTGGAAAAGAACTCTGGCCAGCCAGATGAAGAATGCTGAGCTGAGGCAAGTCGCTGTTGATATTGTTTCGACAGATAAGACTCTTATTTTACGGGCTACCAGCTCTGATATTGCTTTTGATGGGTTTCTCCGTCTCTATCATGCAGGTCAAGAGGAGGATCTTGAGAAGACAGGCAATACGGTTGTAAAAAAGCCCGAGTCACGAGATGCGGGAAAAAAGGCTCTCCCCTTCATGAGCACTCGTGATTCCATACACCAGCACACTGTCCGAGCGGAACAACACTTTACCCAGGCCCCGCCACGCTATTCTGAGGCCAGTCTCGTAAAAAAGTTAGAGGAACTAGGCATTGGTCGCCCTTCCACCTATGCGACTATTCTCACCGTGCTCCAAGAGCGTCATTATGTCCGTATGGAAGAGCGTCGATTCATTCCAGAGAATCGCGGCCGTATCGTCACAGCATTCCTCGAAAATTATTTTAATCATTACATACAGTACACGTTTACCGCCGAACTGGAAAACCAGCTCGATGACATCTCAGACGGTCGGATTGGCTGGAAGAGAGTCTTGCGTCAGTTTTGGGAAGATTTTATTCGCCGTGTTGAGGAGATTAGAAATCTCCGAGTCTCAGAAGTACTGGAGAGGCTGGACTGCGAATTGGGATCGCACTTCTTTCCCCAAAAGAGCGAGGATTCTAATCCGCGCCAGTGCCCGACATGTGTGAATGGGCGACTATCTCTAAAACTAGGGAAATTTGGTGCATTTATAGGCTGTTCGAACTACCCAGACTGCTGTTATACCAGGCCGTTGTCAATTCTTGTGTCCAATGGGCACGCGTCCAACGGTCATGAAGTAAGTGCTAACGATGTGCGCATTCTTGGTCTCCATCCAGAGACAGGTGCCCGGATCAGTCTGCGTAAGGGGCCGTATGGTTCCTATGTGCAGCTTGACCCTGTTTGTACCGCTCATGCCGCCGCTAGCACAAGTATACTCACAGGGACTTCGGGGCAGAGCGCTAGCGAGAAGACCGCAGAAACGCGCAAGAGAGGAGAAAACAGGGGAGAGCAAGATTTTTCGATCCGGAAGCCTAGGCGTGTGCCTGTCCCGAAGGGGCTGAGTGCAACTTTCATTACATTAGAAATAGCTTTACAACTTTTAAAACTTCCTAGAGGTATCGGGATACATCCGCAAAACGGCAAACCTGTTCTGCTTAAAGTAGGGCGTTATGGTCTTTATGTTGAGCATGAGAAAGTGCGTGTAGCCTTGCCAGAATACGCATCCACCCTCTCAAACCCAGAGAGATGTCACTTTAAGACTGCGCTCGCCTTACTCAAAGCAAAAGCTAGGAATAAAAAGCGTTTGTGAAGCAATCTCGCAAGAGGACAGCCCGCTGCGCTGCTCCGCTTGTTCACGACGTAGACCGGGCGACTTTTTGTACTGACTTCAGCTGAATGACCATCATTTCTCGTAATGCACGCTCCGTTTCTATGTGCCGCTGTTCCACTTTTGTAGAATCTGCTTTTAAATTTCTTGTCTGAAGAAGACTCTCTTGAATGCCGGTCATGGCAGACTCTACCTCTTGTAGAAGTCTCCAGTACTTGGCCTGTGCACGACGCGCTTTGTTACGGGTGCTCATGATGACATCTCTCACTTCAAGGAGGTAGCTTCTCGCTGTGGAAAAAAGTGCGCTTTTCTCTGAAGGGTTTTTTTTTAGATGGTCAACTCTACCATTTGTGCTATTATCCCTGTTGAATATCTCATTTGGCAGGAACCGCCGTCTATGCTCTGAAAAAAGATTATTGTGATTTGAAAAACGATCACAGCAATACCCTGTTCCAGTTAAAGCCACACCGGCAGAATCCAGCGCGTGCTCCTGCGAGGAGCAGCAGTATGAAGAAGCTGCAGTTTTTCTTCTGGGAATCTCGCTTGCTTTTCGTCTCACCAGCCTCTGGAGCCTCTGGCAGGATGTCTCTCGAAAAGTAGCTTGTATAACACAGCATGACCCAATAGTATATGCCGTCCTGTCCCATAACCTCTGTGGACACGGAGCGACTGGAGATTTGAAATCTTTTTGATGCCTTTTTTTATTTTTTCTTTTTTGTTTTTTTACATTTCCTCCTATCGAAGGCCTCTCCATCTTTTGTCCCTCTGGTGGGACATCGAAGACGTTTTTGCGAGGTGAGGGTGAGTATTGAACGGGATCCTGCACTGTGGTGGTTGACAGCCCTTTAGTTAAGGAAGGAGTCACTGTCCCTGCTAGGGACTGAGGACTCTTCGCCGAAAAAGGCATATTTCGTTCTTTTTTTTGTCTTTTTACAGCGGGAAAAACATCTGATACGGACAGTACTTCTCTCTGTGAAAGGTCGTGCGCCTCACTTTTTTTTCAGTGTGGTGAACCACGGGCATTTTTTTATCACATGCAAAGTGCTTGACTTGTCCCTTGTTGGGATGACCAGCATGATTTTCAGCTGTCAAAGACAGAAAAAAATCACGACAATCACCAAGGGTCCCGTGAGAGACGAGCACCCTCTGATCTAGCGGCTGACTTTGGCTGATTGGCGTTCTCATGAAAAACCGCCGCCAATCTTGCCGCGAACGACGCGGAAGGACTTTGTACTCCCCGTACTCCCCCTCCGTAGACCCAGTGTGAACGGGCAGAACAACACCCAGACTGCCGGTGTCACGCCCATCACAAGATGGCCCACCTGTTCGAGCGAGAATTAATTTGATCCTTGTTTCTTTCTGAGTATTAGAAATCTGCGGACTCTCTGCTCGTCGTTTTTTTTACAGCATGTGCCTGCATAATATTCTTAGCCCAGGTGGATACTGGAATTGCGCATTGCACTGCTGAACCAACAACTTTTAAAAGCAAAAACATAAGAGTAGGCTCTTCAAAGAGACAGACTAATGAGCAAAAAGAAAGTGCATAACATCACCGTCTTTCACTTTATAGTTTTTCCCTTCGAATCGAACCTTCCCAGCCTCACGAGCTCCTTGTTCACCGTTACAGGCTAGAAAATCTTCATAAGTAATTGTTGCAGCACGAATAAATCCTGATTTGAAATCCGAATGAATAACACCCGCCGCTTCCATGGCGCTAGCACCACGACGAACCGTCCACGCCCGTGTCTCTTTAGGACCAACAGTAAAGAATGTGATGAGATCTAAAAGATGATAGCCACTCTTAATCAGACGGGACAGTCCAGTTTCTCGTGGATTCAACATATTGAGAATCACTTGCTTTTCTTTTCTCTTCTGAAGTTTTGCCATTTCAGCTTCAATAGCTGCGGCAATGTATACAACTGATGTTTTTTCTGTTTTTGCGCGAGAAATAACTTGTGCCGTATAGACGTTGCCGGTGGAATCAGAATTTTCTTCTACGTTACATATATACATCATTGGCTTTGCAGTGAGAAGAAAAAACTGTCTTTGCATTTTTACATATTCAGGGTTGTCAAAATGCACCACACGTGCAGGACGGCCAGCGCGTAAAACTTCTATGAGCTGTTCTATGACTGCTATCTGCGTTTTCGCTTCTGTGTCACCGGCCATGGCCTTTTTAGCGAGCGGTCCTGCGCGTCGTTCAAGATTCTCCAAATCCGCTAGCATCAATTCCGTTTCAACAGTTTCTGCATCCCGCAGCGGATCGACAGAACCTTCAACGTGAGAAACATTTTCATCGTCAAAGCAGCGTAAGACGTGAGCAACAGCGTCGCAACTGCGAATATGAGACAAGAACTGATTGCCAAGCCCTTCCCCAATACTCGCGCCACGTATGAGTCCGGCAACGTCTACAAACCCAATGTGTGTTGCCACTACTCTGGCTGAGCGGCCCAGACGGGCTAAGGTGTGCAGCCGCTCGTCTGGCACAGCCACAATCCCGACATTTGGTGCAATCGTACAGAATGGATAATTCGCTGCCTGCGCAGACAGGGTAGACGTTAGAGCATTAAAGAGCGTAGACTTGCCCACGTTAGGCAGACCGATGATGCCGCAACTGAACCCCATGGCCCATCCTCTTTGCCCATCCTCTTTGAAAGAGACACGGTTCGCTATCTGCAGAAAATATCCCTCAAGCATGCCGTATGTTGGAAAGATTCGGGAACCTTCGGCATCGTTTCGCCTCGCGGTGTGATTGCCCACCCGTGCAATGGAGAGAAAACGTGGTGCCGCCGGAGAGAATCGAACTCTCCGCCCCACCCTTACCAAGGGTGTGCTCTACCTCTGAGCTACGGCGGCTCCACTAAGCATGGACCGCACACCCTACCACGGTCCTTCTTCGTAAGCAACCCCCCTCCCCTGCAACGCAAAGACAAACCACCGTCAACTTCCCCTTCTCTTCCTAAACTAAAAAAGAATAGCGGTTCGTTGCAGCAGATCGCTTCCTGCGCCATGACCACACGCTACCATTTTACCCTCAAAGTGAACTCAGTATAAACTCAATATAAACTCAATTATTGGTGAGCGCGACAGGGATCGAACCTGTGACCTCTACGATGTCAACGTAGCGCTCTCCCGCTGAGCTACGCGCTCTTACCTTACCCTAATCTGTCGGCGAGTCGTAACTCAGAGACTCTGATTTTTCAATACTCTTTCATGTTGTTCCTCAAAAGAGGGGACGAGTTCAATGGAGAAAAATGCGGACCAGATGACATAGATGACATAAGCAGTGGAATAGGGTAGATTGTGCCCGTTTAAGTTAAGGATAGGAATTCCGTCCATGACAGTGGATGCACGTCCCTGCCGGGTCGTCGATATTCTCGCGCCGGTAGAGCAAAAGATTCCTTTCGTATTTGCTTCCCCCCACTCCGGCTCTGACTACTCTCCGGATTTTCTGCGTACATCTGTTCTTGATCTGGTGAGTTTACGTCGTTCTGAAGACTTCTACGTTGACCAGATCTTCACCTCAGTCGTTGACTTCGGCGCTCCATTAATTCGAGCCTTGTTTCCACGAGTTTTTCTTGATCCGAACAGAGAGCCGTATGAACTTGATCCAACTATGTTTGAGGATGATCTGCCTTCTTACGTGAATACGCGGTCACCACGACTAGCCGCTGGGCTGGGAACCATTGCAAAGGTTGTCTCTGCGGGTATGCCCATTTATGCTGGCAAGTTACGCTTCGCTGAAGCCAAGCAGCGGATTTGTACTTTCTACCATCCCTATCATCGGCTCTTACGGTACTTAGTAGAAACCACAAGGCAACGTTTTGGGTATTGCGTAGTAATTGATTGTCATTCAATGCCATCTTCTGATGGTATAAGCTCTGATAAGTGGACATCGATAAACGCTGACTTTGTTCTCGGAGACAGATTTGGAACGAGTTGCGCTCGGACTTTTATCACAACAGCTGAACTGAGTCTAAAAGAACACGGATACAATGTCAAATGCAACGAGCCCTATGCAGGTGGGTATACAACTCGTCATTATGGACAACCTGAACAATTATTACATGCATTTCAGATAGAAATCAACCGAAAACTTTATGTAGATGAGAAAACTTATATGCCTTTACCAGGTCTCCAGACTCTGCAGAAAGCTGTCACTGCCCTCGTGGCTGCGCTCATCATGGCTGCTCCTCCTCATAGGCAGCACCGCTACTCCTCGATGAATTTTTTTTACTAATCATTGAGAACGCTATATTTTACAGTGTACATTGTGTCTCGTTTTCATTCTGAAAAGATATTGCTGTCAATGCGATGCATTCGAATAAGAGAGCCGTGAGAAAAGTACAAAAAGTGCTATTGGTAGGTTTTCTCCAAGGAGGGATGGGGGCAGTATACTCGGTGGGTATCAACGCCGCACCTTACATGTTTGTGCGCATGTTTGTGCGCACGCGTCACGCGTCATTTACGGGCGCAGCAATAATTTTTTATCCGCATGCGAAACCACACCCCAACCCTAGCACAGAATGAGATTTTTTAGCGTGCCTCATTTGAAATACGTGACCCCCGTCGATGACGAGGACGGAGGAGGAAAATGCCCAGAACGGACATCGGTCCAGGTCCAGGAACTGGGTTGCTGGGGTGAGGATGGTTGAGGGTACTCTCCTCATCATGAGCATAACCTGTTGAGGACTTTAATTTTAATGCACCCTCCTCCCTCTGAATAGGAGGGATACACATGATCCGCCTGTATTGACGTGGCTCAGTATTTCATTTTCCGCATAAGTATTGTCCTAAAAATAGAACAATTTTGCTCGATTAACCCGCTTAACCCGCAATATTAACAATTGTCTAAGACGGCTGTATACCTTTATTGTCCTTCAGCACTTTTTGCATATTACCCTCATAGACTGTGCAATGGAATATCCGGGTGGCTAGAGGAGAGAGTCTTGTCTTTCTTTTTCAGAGAGAGCAGTTGTCCCATTTCACAGGGTCTCTTAGTAAAATAATCCCCTGCGTTTGGCACCGTGAAAGTTTTTCTTGCGGAACTGCACCGTGTGGCGCTTTAAATGAGCACTTTTAGTCAGATTCAGCTAATGTGGAGGGGGTATGTCCCTGTCCGTGGTCTCTTCGCCCGCGAGGGCCGGTTGGTTGTATATCTTTCCCTTCTTGGCTTGGTTGCCAATTGTCAACCGTCGTACCCTTGCGGCGGATTCTATTGCAGGCATAACTGGTGCAATAGTAGTTTTACCTCAAGGAGTTGTTTTTGCTACTATTGCTGGTATGCCACCAGAATATGGACTTTATGCTGGAATGATTCCCGCTATTATTGCGGCTCTCTTTGGCTCATCCTGGCATTTAGTATCAGGACCAACAACAGCTGCTTCTCTCGTTTTGTTCTCCTCTTTGAGTGCCTTAGCAGAGCCGGGAACCCTACAGTATGTGCAGCTTGCCTTGACACTCACATTCATGGTCGGTGCTATAGAATTGGTGATGGGGTTGTTCCGGCTTGGGACAATTGTTAACTTCATCTCTCATGCCGTTGTCATTGGCTTTACCGCTGGCGCTGGAGTCCTTATTGCGGCAAACCAGATACGGAACTTCTTTGGGTTGTCTATTCCACGTGGTGCTGACTTTCACGAAGTGATCCTCCATCTTGTGACTCATCTTGATCAGGTAGACAGGCCAACCACGGCTGTTGGTGTTGCAACACTAGTTATTGGGGTACTGACTAGACGTTTTTTCCCGCGAATTCCTTACATGATTGTTGCTATATTAGCTGGCAGCGCAGTTGCCTTTGGCTTTAATCACTTCATCCCTGGCAGTGTTCTAACAGTTGGCGCTCTTCCGGGTGGGTTACCCCCCCTGTCGGCACCTGTTTTTGCACCTGACATGTGGCGCACTCTTGCGCCAACTGCTTTAGCGATGACTTTGTTCGCCTTAACAGAAGCCTTATCCATCGCACGCGCTTTGGCAGTACGTAGTGGTCAAGGAATAGATAGCAACCAGGAGTTCATAGGTCAGGGGCTCTCAAATCTGGTCGGTGCTTTTTTCTCAGGCTATGTGGCCACAGGCTCATTTAATCGTAGTGGCCTTAATTATGAGGCAGGTGCCCGTACTCCACTTGCAGCGATCTTTAGTGGTTTACTTCTTATAATAATCGTTCTTTTAGTGGCCCCATATGCTGCTTTCATGCCAAACGCTGCCATGGCAGGTGTGCTTTTCCTCGTTGCCTGGGGGCTCATTGATCGTCATCATATCCGACAAATCATCCGCGCCAGTCGTTCAGAGACAGCAGTACTAGGCGTGACGTTCAGTGCAACATTATTTCTTGAATTAGAACTGGCCATTCTCGCTGGGGTGATTCTCTCCCTCCTTTTATATTTGAGTCGCACTTCACGTCCGCAGATTCTTGTACGTGTTCCAGATCCAGAGAGTCCAGCCCGTAAATTTACATCTGATCCCATGCTTCCTGAATGTCCACAGCTCCGTGTGATACGTGTTGATGGATCCTTGTTTTTTGGAGCCATTAATGCATTCCAGGAAACGCTACGCTCTTTTATCCGTGACAACCCTGATCGTAGACATTTGATGATCGTAATGTCAGGAGTGAATTTCATTGATGTAGCAGGCGCTGAGGCACTCGTGCAGGTTGCTCGTGATTACAGAACCCGTGGAGGAGGGCTATACCTCCTACATGTCAAAGAGGGAGTCCGTGCCCAACTAGAGAAGGGTGGATGGATAAACGATATTGGTGCTGAGCATTTTTTTCGCTCAAAGACAGAAGCTTTGCGCACAATCTACCGCCGTCTGAACTACAACCGTTGCCAAGATTGTGGTAAAAAGGTGTTTGTCGAATGTGTACGTCTGGGGAGACAGGAACCAATGGAATAATAATAATAATTTTAAAAAATTTTAATTTCTTTTTATTTTAGTTCACCTTAGCCCTTCATGTTGAAGAGAAAAGCATGGCAGATGGCGGTTTTGTTTAGAAGTGGAGTGGAGGTGGGCGGGAGATTTCCACTGTCGGGCCAAGCACTTTTTTTGGAGGGTTTGCATTGCCATTGCAAAGGAATGCCTGAGTGCTCACTCAAAAAAAAGCTGTAACCTGTTACATATTGTATTCCTGGCCGGGGGTGAGTGTCTGCCTCACAATCTCCCTCTCCGCAGTTGGCTCTTTAATTTTTAATTTTATTAATTGAAAGTTAAAAATATTGAAGGTTGTATTATGGCAAACCACTTATCTGCTAAAAAACGTATTCGTCGTAATGGACGCCGTGCGATAATCAATCGTATGCGGGCTAGCCGCATACGGACATACATACGAAAGGTAGAAGAATCTATTACAGCATGCGATAAGAAGCACGCTGAAGTAGCGTTTTATGCAGCCATGCCAGAACTCATGCGGGGAGTCAACAAGGGCATTCTCCACCGTAACACAGCCGCGCGTAAGATCTCTCGTTTGTGTGCACGTCTCAAATCTCTCACGCAGTCGCAGCAGTACACGGGTTGACGCATATCATATTTATCTTATCATATTGGCCATTGGATCACTTCACTATCCCATGGCATGGGACGCGATTATCACAACAACCGGGAGGATTTAGTGTGAAAACCCCGTGGAAAGGGAATCACCAGTATGCTAGATGCTAGGTATGCTAGCGTCGGACGGCTGGCCATGTATGTTTAGGCTTGAGTCAGGGGAGGGACGTTTTTAAGATTCCTTTGCAATTGTATGCAGCATCTGGATATTGCAACGAAAGCGATTTAATCCGAGATGATGTATTGCACCAGACCTCTTCAGATCCGCAATAATTCTGCTTGTTGTTTCAGGAGTTGTCCCAAGAATAGCGGCTATGTCTTCACGGCCGAGGAGTGTGCATAGGCTGTTGTGAGGCTTATCTTCCAGATAGAGAAATAAACGTGCTATTCTCGCACGAATAGACCCTGTCGCCAGCAATGTCAGCCATTCGTCTGCTTGGTGTACAGAGTCGCAAAGTCTTTGCATGATCTGCTGATATAATTCTTGGTATGAAAGGGCCAGCTCATACACGATGTCACGCGGAATACGACAGGTGAATGTTGGGGACAGAGCCGTTGCCGTATGCTCATACGGACTGCCGAGCAGCGTTTCAAGGCCAAGAACGCTTCCATGCCTGGCCAATCGGACAATTCTGTAACTGCCGTTAGGTAGGAAACGTGAGAGCTTCACAAGGCCAGAACGGATAGTAAAAATAGCACTACCTTCACAACCAATATCGTATATTGACGCCCCAGCATTAAACTGAATATCTTCTATCGGAAGGCGCATTTCTGCGAGATTTTCAATAGGAATGACAGAGAAGAGTGCTGCCTGGTGAATGGAGCAAGATTCACAATGAACCATTCCATGCCAGTTACCGACTATACCACTTTTCTTCATTATTCCCCTCTACTGGCAGCCAAGGCTGAATTTTTTGTAAATCATTATGACCGCTCGAGAGGTTTTGTCTCCCCCAAACGAGTAAAAATCTCTCGGCGGGAAACCTCTCTACTATACTCCCGGTAGATCGTTTTGCGTTTTCTATTTTCTGCCAGGAGATTCCATGCTGTTAAGACGGCCTCCGCATCAGGATAGCGTTCCATACAGAATATAAGAGGTTGTAGAAGGTAATGGCCTAGATGAGAATCAAAATTTAGATGCGCTTTATGTTGTGTGTCAAATACAGTGAATCTAATTACAGGCCCTAAGAGATGTCCCTCTGCATCCTGACCATCTACTGGCTGGTCCGGCAAAAATAAACCGGGGTTTATATCTGGAGTCAGGAGATTGGCGAGCATCCATGGCGTGAGAATCAAGAGTACACGCCAGAATTCAAGCCTGTGTAGCGAATAGATTCTAACCGGTAGGGCAGGGTTGCTCGTGGCCTGCTGATTCATGAATCGTGAGCGGTAGCCATTGAACATGGCAATCACATAATTTTTTAAGGCTGCATCAGCATGTAGAGCTGTTGGGCGCATACGCCAAACATCCTTCCGCACGAATCTCCCCCCAATTGCAATCAAAAGGCTTTTCCCGGAAAAGAACACATAGCATTCCCTTGCGGGCCACTGAAGAAAATAGGCCACTAATCTGGCGAGCTATTTCTCGATAAAACTGCATTCTACTACCATATTGTAGATCATTAGTAAAGCGTGGGACCCATGACTCCAAGTAGTGAGACCAGAACCACTGCAGCTGGGCTTCATGGCGTTGCTCTATAAGACGTGCAGCACATTCAAGCATTGTCCCCAGAAAATCTTCAAATCCTACTGCCGTAACTTCGAGGCTAAGAGAATCGTAGAAGGAACGCAATTCCTCCAAAAGAGGACTGTTTCCAAGGCACCCATGTAGGTATGCAGAAGCGAACGGTGGACAGACTGTGTGCGGAAAACCACTCAGGAACAACCGCGTATGTTCAGCCTGCCAAGTTTCAAGTGAAACGGAGCGAGCTTCTTCTACAGCTCCGACTAACCATGGCCAGGTCGCAGACAGCTCACCCAATGCCTCGAGAGCGTCGTGTCCCGGCGCTCCCAGAAGCTGAGCCAGAAGGTACAGCATGTCGGACGATGGATTTTTCATGAAAGACCTCACAAGTCAGCCATGCAGTCCTGCACTACACTACAGTGGTATCACCATCGCCTAGCGGAAAACTCACGTTGGGTAAACATAGATTCCAGCAGCCATAAAATAATCCCGTAACAGAAAACCGCCTATAAGAACCAAAACGGCCGCTGCAACAGTTGGTAAGTGATTTTGTCCTTGACCACGACTCAGAACACTTCTTAATTCGAGTAGAAAAGGTGCGACGAGCCCTAGTCCGATGAAACCAAGCAACCATCCCAAGTCATGGAACAGAAGGTCTGCTGAGACTCTCGCCGAGAGAGATCCTCTTGTGAGATACATGTAAAATAAGAAAATCACTAACAATTCTGTTGCGAGGAGCAAAACGTCAGCACGCTCATAAAGGCTGCGTAATACAGTGTCCTTTTCATCGTGGCCCATAAAAATATGCATAATCAGTATCAAAAGGGCACAAGCAGTAGAGAAAGCAGAAACTGTAAAAAGAATTGGCACCCCAGGATTATTCCAAAGTGCTACGGCGGGGAAGGACTGCAGGAGGAGACCAGTGTAGACTGCCACACCCAGACCACTTATAGCGGCAAATATTCCTAGTATTTTATGTACATTCCCGCTCCCTGCTATATTACCTAGCCCATATACGATTCTGGTCTTTAATACAGATGAAATAAACGGTAAGCGTAATAAAGAAGGTGATCCTATTATGTAAGGGAGAATATAGAGAAGACTAGCAATCAGCATCCACGAAATGAACTGCGTTCCCCAGGCAATCCAAGCATCCGGTTTAAAAAAAATAGCGAGGGGATTCAGGACGTGCACGACTGCTGTATGGTTGGCGAGATGAATGAAAAGCAGTCCTGAACCGCCACCAACCATGATCAAACCAGTGAACGCACCCCATATAGCCAGAGTCTTGTGGGACTTGAGATATATGTCTGTTAAGAAGGTGATTGTCATCGTGGCAGCCCCAAGACCGCCAAGATAAAGGTAGATGGCAAACCATGTAGTCCATAAATGCTGCGTTTCATAGGTGACATTGACTTCCATCACACATCCCTCTTCATCTCATTGATGTAATAGACGTGCGGGCGTGTTCCTAACTGTGGCATTAGAGGCTGTGCAATACCGCTTGCTGCCATTTTCGCAACATAATCTTGTGGATCATCAAGATCGCCAAACAGCCGCGACGCACCAACACAAGTCTCGACACATGCCGGTTTACGACCTGCATCTATACGTTGTGCACAAAAATTACACTTATCATAGCCAGGTGATGTCCGTCTCAGATTTCCATAGAATACCTTGCCTTCCCGTATGTCAGCGTATGTGAGCTCGTAACGGGCTCTGTAGGGACATGCCATCTCACAGGCTCCGCAACCCATACACAAATTTTCATCGATGAGGACAAGCCCGTCTGGGCGCTGATAGGTAGCGCCTGTCGGGCACACCGTTAGACAAGGTGGATTCTCACAATGATTACAAAGTCTAGGGAAGAAACGACGACGGACATCATCCCCTATCCCTATTTCTTGGTCATGAACATATGTTCTCCATATGTTCTTCCATACTGGGGTTTGGTTCTCTATGGCACAGGCCGTCATACAAGCGTTACAGCCTACACAGGTATTGAGGTCTATCAACATCGCATAGCGAGTCATATTTCAGTCCCCTTGTCTGTGATCTTACGCACGCGCACGGTGAATTCCTGTGAACGGAACCCAGCAACAACTGGATCAACCTGATAGGGAATGAGCTTATTTATGGCCGTACCAACATTGTGACTACGAGTCAGGGCTGGATTCTCAGTCCCGAAAGAGGAATAGAGAAACAAAGAGTCTCGTTGCACGAGACGAGTCACGTATGCCCTCCCCATAGCCTCCTGACCAGAGAGAATATTAGAAATCTTAATTCTATCCCCTGTTCTAATGTGAAGCAAATCAGCCCTCTCAGGATGTACCCAGATACCAGTATAAATATCACTCTTTAACATGTTAATTGCAGCTAAGACAGGGTTGTTACTATTTGTAGAACCATAGGAAACTGTGGGTGTTTTTCCATAAATAAAGTAAAATTCATCGGTATCCAGTTTATCCTTCATACTCTTATCAGCACGGCAGACGGCTGGTATGTATGTAGCGATCGGGCTAAATTCTGGTTTTTGATTATTAAAGGAAGCAAAAAGATTACTGTAAAATTCTAAGCGTCCACTCGGAGTAAGCATGGGCAAGTAACGTGGCATTCCGGCACGTGCGAGGACGTCTTCTTTTTTCTCTTCAAAAAATACCCCTTTCTCCCGCAGCTCCCTATCAAGGACATCAGGAGAAATATGCAATTTTTTAGCAAACATTTTCAAAGAAACTTCTCGACATGCTTCAGTAAAAGGGTTCTTCTCACCCTCTTTGACCTTCTGCTGATAGGCTGCTTGAATCTGCGTTGCTGGAAGGCCAGTGAGCTTCTCTGCAGCGCCCAGAAAATGATCGACTCTACCGCTGAGAATTTCAGTCATTTTGAAAAGAATTTCAGGAGATTCCCGGGTGTCATACAACGGTGAGATGGCCGCATGACGTGTCACTAACGCTAAGTCATGATTAACACCGTTGCCATAGAGGATAGGCTCATTCCGTTCCAGGTAAGTGGAACTTGGCAGTATTACATCCGCATAAGGAGTCGTGTCCGACGGTAACACATCCACTACTATGACAAGCTTCATGTCCTGGTTCTGCAGTATCTGCTTCCAGTGGCTGTCAGAGTAGTAGTGTCTTACTGGGTTAGCGGCGTTGATCAGAAGAGCACGACACTTATAAGGTTGTCCATTATAGGTCAGCTTACCCTCTACAGCCTCCTTAAGACCAAAATCCGACATCGCTGGTAAAGCGACTGTAAATCTGCCAGCATTACGTTCTTGTTCACTATACGCAAAGCTCCATCCTGGCTTACCATGTGGCCAATGCTCGGGATTGGATACGGCATCGATAACCATGTTGGCGAATGGTAAACCGGCGAGAGAGCTCAGTGGTGCATGGACCTGCTGACCAGCTTTCCGAGATTCGAAATATCGAAGGGCCTTGTGGTGAAACTCCCCGGACATAATCCAACCGCCCTCCACATCGATCCCACCTGTTAAGGCTTGTAGCATGGCCTGAACGCGTCGCAGCATCATGACGTTGCCGTAACGAGCGCCGTGCCAACCAGGATCAACAATAGCAGGACGATTCAGCGCAAATGCGCGAGCAATACGGCGGATCGTCGCAGGATCGACTCCTGTCGCTTGGGCAGCCCATTCAGGGGTGTTATTTTTAATCTCCGCAATTTGTGCCTCTAGCACTGTCATCGCTGATTGAGTGTCTACTGTAAAGCCAACAGGTGTTGTCAGACGCGGTTTGACAGGACGACCGTTGACATCGGTTGTATTATCATTACTCACTGCTGGTAAAGTACGCACAGCATCTGGTTCAGAAAGGACCTGCGGCTGGCCTTGCTCATCTGTCAAAATTTTCAAGGAGCCGTCATGATGGCGTGTGACGAGAAACGGCAAATTAGTATGACGAACAACGAATTCTCTATCGTATAGCTCTTCCGTCAAAATCACATGGAGCATGGCCAAAACAAAATCGAGGTCTGTCCCAGGGCGAATAGCAATCCATTCATCTGCTTTAGCAGCAGTTTCTGATTGGCGTGGATCTAAGGCGACGACATAAGCTCCTTTTTTGCGGGCTGTTGCAAAGCGTACCATCCGTGCTGTTGAAACAGCACCAATTGAAGCGTTATTGGAGATAAACAAGATATATTTGGCGTTATCGTAATCTGGTAGAATCTCATCATGGACATTAAAGTTACCGGTGACTGCATCTGTGCCAAGGTGACCCGTGGTTACACAGTGCTGCATTGGTGAAGCGACAATGTTGGGAATACCATTACCCATTGCGAAGGGGACTGCCCAATACATGTAGAACACACAACTGGTCCACCCCCCCACCATGGTCCATTCCCACGGCTTGATATTTTCTTGCTGTGTTTTTTCGGCAATGTAATTCCAGGCTTCTTCCCATGATGCAGAACGGAAGGCGTATTCTCCGCGCTTTGAACCTGTGACCCGGATCAGGGGAGTCTTAAGACGGTCTGTATCATATGTCTGGCGAAGCCCAGACTGCCCACGTGCGCAGATTTTCCCTCTGTTGAGGGTTGAGTTTGGATTGCCGTCGAGCTTGATGATTCTTTTTGTACCTTTAGTTGTCTGTGTAGTGACACGTATATTACAAAGAGAAGAACAAAAATTACATATACTATATGTTGTTTCTGTGTTCTCAGCATTTTTTTCTGTTTCGCTACGCAAGGGACTTGGCCTGAGCAGTGCCAAGGCAGCACCGCTACAGGCTGTTGCCGCCATCAGTGAACGCCGCGACAGCTTTGGAAATTGCCAGGCCATCTAGAATTCCCTTCCCTTTATGATCTCGTATGCTCTTGATGATTAGTTACTCTGATACCATGACGCACTGACAGATATCAAAATACTGCGAGCACAAAACTGAGAAACATCATTTTTCAGAGCATACGAGGCTCCCTCTCGTCCGCATCAGTTCCTTGAATCTGACTTCAACTTCAGGTGCATTCTATCGCAGCAAGATACTGGTTTCTAAAACTTTGCTCCTCAAACAGGTGCATCATACTGTGCGGCGAGTACTGCGGCCCCGTTAGTCGGAGCGGAGTAACTTGGTCGGAGTGAGAGGATTTGAACCTCCGGCCCCTACGTCCCGAACGTAGTACTCTACCAAGCTGAGCTACACTCCGTCTTAATTGTAACGAGTCTCTTGTAGACAGTTTGACAACCAAAAAAAGATAAAATGGCTGATCACATAGGGACTGTACAATCTCCCGAAAGTCATTCTAGTCAGCAGGAGTCCAAGTCAGCCTAGTAAGCTCGTTCGATACAGAATGTAATGACATCCAAGAGAGCCCGACGCATGGGACTGTCAGGAAAGAAAAGTAACGCCGCACGAGCAGCATCACCGTAAGCGCGAGCGCGTCGCATAGTTTCGTCCAGACAGTTATGTTTTCGCAGCAATTCTAACGCGCGTCGCAGGTCGGCTTCCGTTTGGTCTAAATTCTCAAGAGTACGGCGCCAGAAAACCTGTTCTTCGGCATCAGCGGCTGCAAACCCTAGAATCACCGGCAATGTAATTTTGCCGTCGCGAAAATCATCACCTATTGTCTTACCAAGTTTTTCCTGACGGGCAGAATAGTCAAGGACATCATCTACGAGTTGAAATGCCATACCAAGGTTAAAACCATAGTTCTCCAACGCGGCCTCCTCAGCAGGCGGCCGACTAGCTAGTACAGGCCCGAGCTGGCTAGCAGCAGCAAAGAGAGTGGCTGTTTTTGAATTAATTACTTTTAGATATTCTTCCTCTGTTGTATCTATGTTATTAGTAGTTAACAACTGTAACACTTCTCCTTCTGCTATCATGGATGATGTACGTGACAAAATAGATAAAACCTGTAAGTGACCATCTTCTACCATAAGTTCAAAAGAACGACTAAACAAAAAGTCACCGACCAACACACTAGCTTTATTCCCCCACACTGCGTTTGCTGATGGTTCGCCACGACGTAAGCTGCTTCTATCCACAACATCGTCATGTAGTAAGGTGGCAGTATGGATAAATTCGATGCAAGTTGCTAATCTGACATGTCGATCACCGCCTCCATAGCCACATAGACGCGCGGTGGCGAGCGTCAAAACAGGTCGCAGCCTCTTGCCGCCAGCTGCAATGAGATGGCCAGCCAGCTGTGTGATCAGCGACACGGGGCTGGACATACGCCTGGTGATTGTTTCATTTACCTGTCCCAAGTCCTCAGCGACAAGAGCAATCAAGGAATCGAGAGCATTCCCTTCTTGTCCCAGAGTGGCGCTAGCCATGACAGACACCGTGGCGATCCTTTCCCCATATTATGATTGACGTAGTCCTAAAAGTAACGCAGCATAATAAATATTTTCTTTCCCGGTCAAGATGCAACGCTAGGAGCTTTTCGGACTTAAAAGGTAGGCTGTCCATGGACAGATGGATGTATATATTATGAGTAATATTATTGAGGTAAGCTTTGGGCCAATATAATCTTTACCACGGGACCACGGATGGAGACAGGCATCTGCTTTACGATGGAATGAAAAGTTCCTTGAGACACAGAAGCCCAGAAACACTTCTCTCTCCCTCCTGGACAGAGGATACTCTTTTAGATGGTCGTGTCATATTAAAACAACCTAAAAAAGGATACCGGGTAACGTTTGAGCCGGTCTTGCTCGCATCTGCAGTTCCTGCACAGCCGGGCGATTGGATAGCAGATGTTGGAACGGGGACTGGGGCGGCTGCGCTCTGTTTACTGGCACGTGTACCAGAAAGTAAAATTTTTGGTGTAGAAATACAAAAAGATCTCGCTCATTTAGCAAATATTAACGGTGTTCTGAATAGCAAGGCAGACAGATTTCAAATCATCGTTGCTGATGTGTTGAAATCCGCTTTTCTCAAAAAGAGAACGCTCGCCACACGCAGAGAAATGTTTGATCACGTAATGAGCAACCCACCCTTTGCAGCAGCAGGGACCCCGTCCTCCAATCCAATGCGAGCCACAGCATATCATGCCGTCAATTTACAATCTTGGATTGCGTTTTGTATGGCTTTGCTGCGACCTCAAGGCTCATTGACCTTACTTTATCGCGCCGACAAGCTTGACAGACTTCTTGCCTCTTTAACGAGAGTAGTCGGCGGAATTGAAATTATTCCCTTATGGCCGCGCGCGGGACACGCCGCTCGACGACTCATTGTGCGCGGCCGCAAAGGCAGTCAAGCGCCATCCATTCTCCACGCTGGTCTCATCTTGCATACAGCCACTGGCTACACAGTAGAAGCGGAGCGCCTCCTCAGAAAGGGACATGCACTGCAGGCATAATCTGAGTAAAAATATAAGTGATAGTAGAATTTTTATGAAAAAATCTAGTTTTTTAAAAAATATTAGGGTCAATGACCCTTATAAAGATAATCTTCGTATCGCAAAAAATGTCCTAAAAAATGAGGCGTCTGCCTTATGTACACTAGCAGACTCTCTAGGAGAGTCTTTTTTTAAAGTAGTTAATAAAATATGTTCTATTCATGGTAAAGTTATCGTTTCCGGCATGGGGAAAAGCGGTCATATCGCCCGCAAAATCGCCGCGACGTTGGCATCTACGGGGACTCCTGCTTTTTTCGTGCACCCAGCCGAGGCCAGTCATGGCGATCTCGGCATGATCGCCAGAGAGGATGTCGTGATGGCGTTATCTCATTCTGGTGAAACTGGGGAGCTGACTGATCTTGTGAATTACACACGCCGTTTTTCTATCAGTCTCATCTCTATTTCAAGTAGTTTTAAAAGTACGTTATCTATATCTAGTGATATTGCTATAATACTACCAAAAATAAAAGAAGCATGTCCTCTTGGTCTTGCTCCGACAACATCCACGACTCTCATGCTTGCCCTAGGCGATGCTCTTGCTGTCACGCTGCTAGCGCGTCGCGGATTTTCTTCTGCAGATTTCCGCCTGTTCCATCCTGGCGGTCATCTCGGCCAGAAACTGCTGAAGGTTGCCGATCTCATGCACCAAGGGGATCACGTGCCCCTAGTATCTGCTGAATGGTCCATGGCCGAGGTTATTCCAGTGATGACACAAAAAAGCCTGGGGTGCGCCGGAGTGGTGGATAAGACGGGGGGTCTCTTAGGGGTGATTACTGATGGTGACTTACGCAGACATATGTCACCGACTTTGCTGAGCCAGACAGCACAGAGTGTCATGACGTCTAATCCCAAAAGTGTACATGCTAGTGCTTTGGCAGTTGAAGCCCTACGGCTCATGAATGACAGTCATATTACGAGTTTGTTTGTGTTGACCAAGAATCAACACCCTATCGGTCTCATTCATGTACACGATTGCTTACGTGCCGGAGTTTCATAAGTGCAAGTGCACCGCTTATGCTATGCCTTCGTTTTCAAAAAAAAGTGGAGCTCTACAGTTCTAAGAAATTTTTTATTGAGTATTATGTTTTTCATAATATTTTTGATCATTTTCTTTCCTCAAAAAGAGAAAAATACTTCTTTAAATTCTAAAAATTTAAGACAATCTCAAAGCATTTATGGTGCTATTTTCTTTTCTTTTGACAGAAAAGGCATGTTTTTAACATTTCCCTTTTTAGAAGAAATTTCTTCTTTTGTAGAGAGAATCCATACACCTCTTGCTCATATTGCCTCAAATGAGTTTCTTGTAATAGAATCCAACAAAGGAATATATGAGAAAAATCGTATGCTCCTTGAGCTTGAAAGTCAGGTAGATATCTTTTCTTCTACTGGATATCATATTCGGACGGGTTCCGTCCGCGTTGACACAGAGAACGGAGAAGCATTTGGTGAGAATCCTGTTGCTGGATACAGTGCGTTTGGTGCCATGAGTAGTGATGGCTTGTGTGTTTTTGATAGGGGTCGCGCCGTTGTTTTTATGGGGCGATCGCGGCTTTTTCTTTATCCTTCCCCCGCTGCAATCCATTCGAAGTCCTGCGAAATGTTTTGGCTTTTTTGTGATTTTTAATCAAAAATTGTTTTTTTGAAAAAAAATCTGTGATGGTTGATAAGTTACATTTTTGGGTGACTGTTATTTTCTTAGGAGCCATATGGAAGGATGTTCTGGCCGTTGACACGCCCTCGACTACAATACAGGCAGAGCAAGGTTTTGAATGGCAAAAGGGAGCGGGACGTTTTGTTGCCCATGGGAACGTGCGAGTTCGTCGGGAGCATGTGATCCTCAATACAGACACGCTCACAGTCTCGTTTCATGAGGTGAAGACTCCCGCTGAACTTTCCTGGTGGCATGCTTTAGGGAATACCCGTATTGCCCTTTCAAGGGGAATCATCTCCGGCGAAACAGCTGATTATGAGGTGCATGATAAAATTCTGTCTTTGAGCGGTCACCCAGTCCACATAGAAACGGCGACAGAAACCCTCACAGCTCATATGGGAGTGGAGTATCGTGAAAATCAGCAGGTTGCTGTTGCGCGTGGCGATGTGCACATTGTTATAAAAGATGGATCAATATTACAATTAGAAATTGCTACTATATATAGCCATGATAGTGATGGAATACCAATTCCAAAAATTTTCCTTATAGGAAAAAAAGTAAAGATTGAAACACACAGAGGTATTCTTTGTGGCGGGCGTGGTATATATGGTCTTGATACTGCCATTGCCAGCAACTCTGTCCAAGTGGCTACTCATAGCATGAAGATGACAAGTGAGCGTGCTGTGGTGAACACGAAGACTGGTCTTAGTCGGTTCTACACAGCATTACGAAAGTCTGAAAGACAGTTCACGAGAGGAAGGCAGGAACGCGTCAAACTGCTACTCCTGCAGAAGAGGAAGAAAAATTCCAGAACAGATAAAGGTATCTTGGGAATAAGGAAGGCTTAGCAAAGGGGTCGTATGCCCTTTATGCTATTCTATTTCTTTAGGCGTAGGCTAGCATCCGCCAGCCAAGCTGATGGGACGCTGCTATGGGGTGGGCTTCACTTTCAGAGGGGTTGGAATGTGACGGAAAAAGGAGGTCTTGTTACTTATAATCTTGGTAAGCGTTTTCACAGAAAGATAGTTTTACAGGATGTGAGTCTCTCCGTGAAACGGGGTGAAGCTGTGGGTTTACTTGGACCTAATGGTGCTGGTAAGACGACATGCTTCTACTGCATTGTAGGATTGATTCGACCAGATTCAGGTTCTGTCGAACTTGATGGTCGTCGAATTACTGCTTTGCCCATGTATAAAAGGGCAAGATTAGGCATTGGCTATTTGCCACAGGAGATTTCGATATTCCGCGGCCTGACAGTGGAAGCGAACATCATGGCGATTCTCGAAAAAATTGAACAGAATCGCGACAAACGCACTGTGATACTGGAATCGCTACTCACAGAATTTTCTATTGCTCATCTGCGTAAAGTACCGGCATTAGCTTTATCTGGAGGGGAGCGGAGACGGGTGGAAATAGCCCGTGCTCTAGCATCACAGCCGGGTTTTATTCTTCTTGACGAACCTCTCGCTGGTGTGGATCCCATTGTCGTTCGTGAGATCCGTGATCTGGTAGCGCACCTGAAGGATCGCGGAGTTGGCGTGCTGTTAACAGATCATAATGTCCGTGAGACACTGGGAATTATTGACCGTGTGTATATTCTTCACGACGGTCGGGTCTTAACAAAAGGTCAGCCGTCAGAAATTGTTTACAATCCAGACGTGCAACAAGTTTACCTTGGTAAAAATTTTCATCTTTGAGTTTGAGGGAAATGTGATCTGTTGTGCGTACTCAGCGTACCGTGACCTCCAATCGAGAGGACATTCATGCCAGAGACACATGCACACGCATGCACTGTCTGTGAGACAGTGCAGCAGCATTCGGAAAAACACATGTTCAAACATGTTCAAATGAGAAAGAGCACCTTCTTTGTGGAGAGGGCTGGTCATATTGATATTTCTGTTGAGCACTCATCGAACAAGGCTGTAAACGCCTGGACAAGATGTGGGTCATTTTCACCTTGACCTCTCACGCGGCTTTGTATTTTTTACTATCAAAAACAGGAAAGTGAGCTGACCCATCAGCGGAATGCTGTATGCCTTTCTGTGATCTAGGCAGTCTCGTGAGTAGGCCTCCTCTTTACTCTGTGTGCTGCGCCGCCAAGAGGAAATAACCACTACTGCTAGCCTTGTTTGGTTATACAAACAGGTAAAAGTAGCGTTTGTGTCATTGATGTTTTCAGCTTCAAGGGTGCTAGTACAGTAGCAAATAGGATGTTCGCGTCATGCAAATATCTATTAAAGGAAAGCATCTCGCTGTGGGAGATGCTTTACGTCTTCATGCTGAAGAATCTCTAACTACTTTAGTTGCGAAATTTTTTGATAGAGCAATTGCTGCAACAGTTGTTCTCTCACGCGAGTCTTATAACTTCCGCGTTGATATCACCGTACACCCGTTCCGTGGTGTCATCGTTCAAGGCAGCGGTGTGGCCAGCGAAGCATACACTGCTTTGGACACCGCCATGCACAGAATTGAACGTCAGTTACGCCGTTATAAGGGACGTTTTTTTGATCATAAGAGTAAAGGAGAAGTTTTGTCAGCTCAATATACAATTCTTTCTACAAAAGAGAATAACAATAAAGAAACAGATGACAATCCCATAATAGTCGCTGAAATGAGTGCAGAAGTTCCAGTATGTAGTGTTAGCGGTGCAGTCATGCGTCTTGATTTAGCTAATGTAGCTGCAATTTTGTTCCGTAACAGTGTCCATGGCCGCCTTAACATGGTCTACAAACGTTCCGATGGAAACATTGGCTGGATTGATCCTCAAGGTGAGGAACTTTAAAGAAACATGAGAAGAAAAGGGGGCGGGGCATGGAGATGGTTGATCTCATCCACCCGGGAGGTATTATCCCAAATCTCAAGGTCACAGGAAAAAAACAGGCACTGCGAGAAATGGCCCGCCGGGCAGCGGATTTGACAGGACAGAGTGAACGGGAAATTTTTGAGGTCTTATTGGGGCGTGAGCGCCTCGGAACAACAGGAGTCGGTCATGGTATTGCCATACCGCATGGAAAATTGCCGCATTTGAGTCGTCTTTATGGAGGGTTTGCCCGTCTCTGTTCCTCCATCGAGTTTGAATCCATTGATGAGAAACCAGTCGATTTGATTTTTCTGTTGCTCGCACCAGAGTTGATGGAAGCGAATCACCTGAATCTTGAAGCATTGGCACGTGTATCACGGCTTTTACGGAATAAAGGGATTTGCGATAAGCTACGCCGCACTGACAGAGTTGATTCTATTTACGCTCTTCTCACAGCACCCCGCACTAGCCATACCTCTTGAAACGAGATAAATGCTCGTAAAATTTAAGAGTCTTGTCGCTCGAAAAGAGTGACGGAACTGCGGTTTTTTTTGCAAAGGCGAACCAGTGCCATATGGTTATAAGAGCGATGAGCCTTTTCAGCATTATGCTCTTGACTTTACTGTCTGTGATTGTTTCTCTTCTCAGTCTCTTCATGAGGGTAATGGGGCCGATAGGTAGTAATCCTGAAGTGAGTTTAGTTTCTTATGAAAATATGTATTTGCGGTTGTAATGGTCGCATGGGGCGCATGCTTGTTGCTCGTGCTTTAGATACGGAGGCCTGTACTCTGGTAGGAGGGATCGAACATCACAGCTCTCCTGTCATCGGTCGTGATATAGCTACACTTATTAGTCGTCCTCCTATTGGGCGCCTAATTGAACACGAGCCCTTGTCGCTCTTCGATGCAGCCGATGTCATCATTGATTTTTCCTCACCCAACGCAACCGCCGCTCATGCAGATACAGCTATTATAACAGGTAAGCCACTCGTTGTTGGCACAACTGACTTGGAATCAGAACAAATCACTGCTCTGGCGACAGCCGCACAGCATGTCCCAGTGCTGTATTCTCCAAACATGAGCCTCGGCATGAATGTGCTTTTCTCTCTTGTCGAAGAGGTCAGCCGTGTTCTTGACGAGAGCTATGATATAGAAATTTTTGAGATACACCATCGCACTAAGGTCAGCGCGCCGTCCGGGACAGCTCTGGAACTGGGACGGGCTGCAGCTCTTGGGCGTTGCATCGACCTGAGTTCATCCTCACAACGTATTCGTGATGGGTATATTGGTCAGCGTCCGAAAGGTCATATTGGTTTCTCTGCGCTGCGAGGGGGAAATGTCGTAGGAGAGCATGCTGTCTTCTTCATCGCAGATGAGGAGCAGGTTGAGCTCACACACAAGGTAAATGCACGAGATGTTTTTGCTCGTGGCGCGATTAAGGCAGCTTTTTGGTTATGGAAAAATAATCCTGGATTGTATTCCATGAAGGATGTACTCTCTTTAAAAAAAGTATAGTAAAGTATAGTATTGAATGAATAGTCTATTATCGCCTACTGTCCTTTTACCGGCTGTTTGCCTTTTGGCTCGTCAGGCGGGCGAAGCGGTTCTTTCGGTTTACCACTCATCTTTCTCTGTTGAGACTAAAACGGATGGATCGCCTGTTACAGAGGCTGATCAGATAGCAGAGCGGCTTATTCTCAATGGTCTACAAAGGCTTGTGCATGATATTCCAGTGGTCGGTGAGGAATCTATAGCCGGCGGACAGATACCAGACATCTCAGGCGATTCATTCTGGCTTGTTGACCCTCTCGATGGGACTGAGGCTTTCATCCAGCGCAAGGAAGAGTTTACAGTTAATATAGCCCTCATTCATAAGAAGCAATCAGTACTTGGTGTAGTTTACGCACCAGTATATAATCATTTATATTATTCTACTAATAATAATATTGCCACTACAGAAAAAAATCATGTCATTTCTAATATTAAAACACGTGTTTTATCGAAAGATAAATTAGTCATCGTAGCTAGCCGCACACACGATGATCCCGCCCTGCTGGAAGAATTTCTGCACACTCATAAAGCACGATCCGCAATTCGTGTCAGCAGTTCTCTGAAGTTATGCCTAGTCGCTGCCGGCCAGGCTGATTTTTACCCCCGCTTCAGCAGGACAATGGAATGGGATACTGCCGCTGGACACGCCATTCTCAAGGCTGCTGGCGGTTATGTGTGTACAACCAGTGGCGAGGAGCTACGCTATGGTAAGCCAGGGTTTCGGAATCCCCATTTCATCGCCTGCGGGACTCCCCCTTACTGAGAGTCATGGAGACGGGCCGCCAATCATTGTCGTCGCAGGTCCTACCGCGTGCGGTAAATCGGCATTATCATTAATAATAGCAGAAGTGTTTAATGGTACTATTATTAATGCTGACAGTATGCAGATCTATCGCGGTCTCTCTCTCCTCACGGCTCAGCCCGGCGATGCTGACAGGTCACGCATACCACATAAGCTGTACAGCCTGCTGAGCGCAACAGAGACATGTTCGGCAGCTCGTTGGCTAGCCTTCGCGCAGGCTGCTATAGAAGAGACTTATCAATCCGGACGACTTCCAATTATTGTAGGTGGCACAGGTCTTTACCTTGAAGTGTTGCGGCACGGTATAGCTCCTGTGCCGGAGATTCCTGTGACTGTACGAGCAGAAACACGTCTTTTGATGGCGGCCATAGGATCAACTGCTTTCCACGCGCAGTTAGCAAAACGCGACCCGGCTATGGCGACACGCCTTCATCCCTCAGATACGCAACGTCTACAACGGGCATGGGAAGTTATAACAGCCACAGGTTATTCTCTCTTGCATTGGTGGAGGCAAAAAAAATTTTTTACACGAGCGAAATTCTGCGTTCTTCTATTGATGCCAACGCGAGAGGCATTGCAAGCGAGCTGTGACAGACGCTTTCGTCACATGGTGGCCGCTGGGGCAATCTCTGAGGTAGCTGAGCTTCTGTTACAAGACTTACCGCAGAGTTGTTCAGTTCTGAGAGCTCTGGGCGTAGCGGCGTTGACAGACTATATTCAAGGTCGTTCAACATTGGAGGCTGCGATCTTGGCGGGGCAAACCCTCACGCGTCGCTATGCAAAACGGCAATGCACGTGGTTCCGCCGTTACCTCACGGACGCTTGGATCGTGCCAGATCTATATTCTGCTGGCCATTCTTCGACTCTTGAGAGTCTCTCATTTATTCGCCTTTTTCTAACAGAAAAAGATAAATAATTCTTTTAAATATAATTGAATATTTAAAATTAAATTAATATTATGTGTACATAATATGTAAAGTATTTTTAGTTGTGTTATTCATAGGAGCTTCCATGACTCAGGGGCAATTGAACGGCTCGCAGATTCTTCTGAAGGCGCTCACAGATCAGGGTGTAGACGTCGTATTTGGCTATCCCGGTGGAGTGGTCTTACCACTTTATGATGAATTATTTAAGCAAGAGGCAGTTCGGCATGTCTTAGTCCGTCATGAGCAAGGTGCGATTCATGCCGCAGAAGGCTACGCCCGCTCAACGGGCAGAGTAGGAGTGTTGCTGGTGACATCTGGCCCGGGTGCTACTAATACTGTCACGGGTTTAACAGATGCCTTGCTAGATTCAACACCCATCGTTTGTCTCACAGGACAGGTGCCGACAGATCTTATTGGGAATGATGCCTTTCAGGAGGCTGATACAACTGGAATAACACGTGCATGTACAAAACACAATTATCTTGTTAAAGATGTTAATAGACTATCCTACACACTGCATGAAGCCTTCCACGTCGCTCGTAGTGGAAGACCTGGCCCGGTCCTTGTTGACCTCCCTAAAGACATACTGACTGCCGTTGGAGAGTACCTCTCGCCTCATGAGGTACAACACAAATCCTATTACCCACAAACAAAGGGCGATCCCTCTGCTATCGCAGAGGTTATACATCTTATGGTAAATGCTAAAAAACCTTTATTTTATTGTGGTGGTGGTGTTATTAATTCAGGCCTTTCGGCAGTAGAAAAACTTATGCAGCTCGTCCATAATACTGGCTTTCCAGTCACACTCACTTTAATGGGACTCGGAGCAGTGCCCGCCAGTGATTACCACTATCTTGGCATGGTTGGGATGCATGGCACTTACGAAGCAAACATGGCGATGCATGACTGTGATCTAATGCTGTGTGTGGGTGCTCGTTTTGATGACCGTGTCACAGGAAAAGTGTCTGCTTTTTCGCCAAATTCGCAAAAAGTACATATTGATATTGACCCTTCTTCTATTAATAAAAATGTTGTGGTAGATATTCCCATTATTGGTGATGTCTCTAATGTGCTGGAGGAGATCCTGCGTCAATGGGAGGCCTTGATACACAAACCAAATCGTTCTCTCTTAACACCATGGTGGAACCAGATTGAGGCATGGCGTAGCCTTCAGTGCCTGCGATTTGAAACTACTGACAATGTTATTAAACCGCAAAGAGTGATTCGTAGCTTGTATGAGGCTACACGGGGACGCGATGTTTACGTGTGTACAGAAGTGGGTCAGCATCAAATGTGGACGGCTCAGCATTTTGGATTTGATCAGCCAAGACGCTGGATGACATCTGGCGGACTTGGTACTATGGGATTCGGTCTTCCAGCAGCTATAGGTGTGCAAGTAGCGCATCCACACTCTTTAGTAATAGATATTGCTGGGGAAGCATCCATAATGATGAATCTTCAGGAGATGGCGACCGCTATTCAACATCGTTTACCAGTAAAAGTATTCATTATCAATAATCGCTACATGGGCATGGTCCGACAATGGCAAGAACTTTTGTACGGTGGACGATACTCAGAGAGCTATTCAGCGACACTACCGGATTTCACGAAGTTAGCTGACGCTTTCGGATGGACGGGGCTACACGTGGACAAAGCCACTGCTTTAGACGAGGCGATCCGCACTGCTCTTGACATTCCAGGACCAGTCATTGTGGATGTTGTCGTGGATTCTTCAGAAAACTGCTTTCCGATGATTCCTGCGGGGGCTGCACACAACGAGATCCTCTTGGAACCCGCTAAAGATGCTGGTAAGGCACTTGGTAGCGAAGAAGGAATGGTTCTGATCTAAGATTTTTAAGATGACAGCGAGATGATCATAGAAACAAAACAAGAAGCAAGGCACACCATTGCTGTTCTCGTTGACAACGAAGCTGGCGTGCTCGCCCGGGTGATTGGCCTGTTTTCTGGACGTGGTTACAACATCGAGAGCCTGACCGTCGCAGAGGTGAATCCGCGTAACAAGCTCTCACGTATTACCATCGTCACTATTGGAACGCCAATGATCATTGAACAAATCAAAGCACAGCTCCGCCGGTTGGTGCCTGTGCGGAAGGTCTCAGATTTGACAGCTGAGGGACCATACGTTGAACGGGAACTAGCGCTCGTGAAACTCAAAGGAACGGGCGAAGCAAGACGGGAAGCTTTGCAAATTGCAGGGATATTTCGTGCTAGAGTAGTAGACAGCACAAATGAGTCTTTTGTCTTCGAGATTGTCGGTCATTCTGGCAAACTGGATGCCTTTGTCAACCTCATGAGACCTGTCGGGCTTGTTGATGTTTCGCGTGCAGGCGTTGTTGCAATAGCACGCGGTAGTGAACCTTTGTAAAATAGAAATTCTATGTAAAATAGAAATTCAATTAAAAAGGAAAAAAGTATGCGTGTTTATTATGATCACGATGCGGACGTGAATCTTATCAAGAGCAAAAAGGTAGCTATCATCGGCTATGGCAGTCAGGGGCATGCCCATGCTCTCAATCTTAGGGATTCAGGTGTGAGGGAGATAGCAGTCGCACTGCGATCTGACTCTGTCTCAACACACAAAGTCAGGGCGGAGAATATGACTCTGCTGAGTCCGGCTGACGCGGCGCGTTGGGCTGACGTGGTGATGATTCTTGTGCCTGACGAACTGCAAGCTGACCTTTACCAAAAGGATCTCAAGCCTAATCTGGGCAATGGTGCAGTGCTCGCATTTGCTCACGGCCTTAGTATCCATTTCAATTTGATAGAGCCACGTAAAGATTTTGATGTACTGATGATTGCTCCAAAGGGACCAGGACATACCGTCCGCGCTGAATACTTGAAAGGTGGCGGTGTTCCCTGTCTGGTAGCGGTGGCACAGAACGTCTCTGGCAACGCTATGGAACTTGCTCTCTCCTACGCTGCAGCGATTGGAGGGACGCGAGCCGGTGTCATTGAAACAACCTTTCGTGAGGAATGTGAAACAGACCTGTTTGGTGAGCAGGCAGTGCTATGTGGCGGCCTGACACACTTGATGCGTGCAGGTTTTGAGACTTTAGTTGAAGCGGGCTACGCCCCTGAAATGGCTTATTTCGAATGTGTACACGAAATGAAGCTTATTGTAGATCTGATTTATGAGGGCGGCCTGGCAAATATGCTTTATTCCGTCTCCAACACCGCCGAGTACGGTAATTACGTATCAGGTCCGCGCGCTGTACCACAAGAAAAGACGAAGAATCTCATGCAACATATTCTGGAAAACATCCAGTCTGGTAGATTCGTACATGACTGGCTGACAGAGTGTCGTGTCGGTCAGCCATCCTTCAAAGCTTATCGTCGCCACTGGGCTAACCATTCCATTGAAGCCGTCGGCACGCGTCTACGGCACATGATGCCCTGGATCACCAATAACCGTCTTGTTGACAGAAGCACAGACTGAAGAAAACTGACGAAAAAAGATCTCCTCTCTGGGGGAGAGGAGGGCTCTGCGCCCGTTTTTAGCGCAGAGCGCCTTGGTAGGCGATGACGGACTCGAACCGCCGACCCTCTCGATGTAAGCGAGACGCTCTCCCAACTGAGCTAATCGCCCTCACGCGCCACCCACCTGCAGTCACAATCCATTAGTGCAGCACTTTCAGTTCATGGCTTCCTTTAATTGCTTTCCCGGCTTAAATTTCGGCATTCGTGACGCCGGTATTGAGATCTTCTCACCCGTGCGGGGATTTCTACCCTCGCTTGCAGCGCGCTCAGTGACATTGAAAGTACCGAAGCCAACCAATCTGACTTCATCGCCTGTCTTCATAGCCGTTGTAATGGCGTCAAACACGGCATCCACGGCTTTCAACGCATCAACTTTGGACAACCCACTGCTGTTCGCCACTGTAGCCACAAGATCATTCTTATTCACCTGACCCCCTCTCTGCTATATAGCACTTCTCAGACAGACGCCAGCACAGAACACGCCCCACTTTCTGGGCAATGACCGGCTAGAGGCATCGGCATCCTAATGGGTCACAATGAGGTCTCCTGCAGATGGATCCTGTTTACATAGTGCCTGGACCCCTTCGTCCTCACGTTCAACCCAATCAATGGCCACCAGAGGGGTTACAAGGGCCCTTTCTAGCACGTCATCAACAGTGGACACCACAGTGATATCCAGACCTTTTCTCACATTTTCCGGTATCTCTGCGAGATCTTTTTCGTTTTCCTTTGGAATCAGAACCATTTTTATTCCACCGCGCATAGCCGCCAATAGTTTTTCTTTCAATCCGCCGATAGGCAACACACGTCCCCGCAAGGTAATTTCACCTGTCATGGCAATATCCTTGCGTACAGGAATCCCACTTAATGCGGAAACGATGGAAGTACACATCGCGACACCCGCTGACGGCCCGTCCTTAGGTGTTGCACCCTCTGGCACATGGACATGGATATCACGTCTCTCAAACAAAGTTGGCTTAATACCAAAACGAATGGAACGTGACCGTACGTAAGAACGGGCAGCCTGTATCGATTCCTTCATGACATCACCCAACTGACCTGTCAATGTTGCATGTCCCTTGCCTGGCATAATGACAGCTTCTATCGACAGCAGTTCCCCTCCAACTTCAGTCCAAGCCAGTCCCGTTGTCACGCCGATCAAATTTTCTAGTTCAGCCTCGCCATACCTGTGTTTACGTACGCCCGCATAACGATCAAGATTTTTGCGCGTGACGATGACCCGTTTCAGACCTTTCATCAATATTTCCTTTGTAGCTTTGCGAGTCAGATTAGCAATTTCACGCTCAAGGTTCCGTACACCAGCTTCGCGCGTGTAATATCTGCATAAATCTCGTAAAGCGTCTTCTGTAATGTGCCATTCTCCTCTTTTTAATCCGGCGGTCTCTGTTTGCTTAGGAATGAGATGGCGCGTTGCTATTTCGATTTTCTCGTTTTCAGTATATCCTGCGAGTCGAATAATCTCCATACGATCTAATAATGGCTGTGGCATCCGTAAGGTATTAGCTGTCGTGACGAACATCACATCAGAGAGATCATAATCAACCTCTAAATAATGGTCGTTAAAGGCAATATTCTGTTCTGGATCTAGCACCTCTAACAGAGCAGAGGCCGGATCACCACGCCAGTCGGCTCCTATTTTATCTACTTCATCAAGGAGAAACAGCGGATTGGATGTCTTAGCCTTCTTCATACCCTGAATGATTTTACCTGGCATTGACCCAATATAAGTTCGGCGATGTCCTCGGATTTCTGCTTCGTCTCGCATCCCTCCCAAAGAAACACGAACAAAATTGCGTCCTGTAGCTTGAGCGATGGACTTGCCAAGCGAAGTCTTTCCCACTCCTGGGGGACCCACTAGGCATAGAATAGATCCTTTGACCTTTTTGGTGCGTTGTTGCACAGCAAGATACTCGAGAATCCGCTCTTTTACTTTTTCAAGTCCAAAATGATCTCTATCTAGAATCTTCTTCGCTAGTTTAATGTCACGTTTCACCGTGGTCCGTTTTTTCCAAGGAATAGACAGCAACCAATCAAGATAATTGCGTACCACAGTTGCCTCGGCTGACATAGGACTCATGTTTCTGAGTTTTTTAAGTTCTGCCAGGGCTTTCTCACGTGCCTCCTTGGAAAGCCGAGTCTTGTTAATACGCTCTTCTATTTCCGATGCCTCATCACGTCCTTCTTCTCCTTCTCCAAGCTCCTTCTGAATCGCTTTCAGTTGTTCATTTAAATAATACTCCCTCTGAGTCTTCTCCATTTGCCGTTTAACACGATTACGTATTTTTTTCTCAACCTGTAAAACACCTATTTCAGACTCCATGAAGGAGTAAATCCGCTCCAGTCTTTCGCTAACCACCTCCGTCTCCAGTAACTCCTGTTTATCGGCGACCTTGAGGGCAAGATGCGAAACAACTGTGTCAGCCAACTTTGCTGGATCTTCAACCTGGTTAACAGAAATGAGTACCTCTGGAGGGATTTTCTTATTGAGCTTTATATACTGTTCAAACTGCGAAATAACAGACCGAGACAAAGCCTCTAATTCTTGCACGTTACCAATTTGTTCTTCCACTAGCTCTGCATATGCTTCAAAGAAAGACTCGTTATTCGTGAAACTGACAATGCGGGCGCGTTGCCCGCCTTCTACTAACACTTTGACAGTACCATCCGGCAGTTTGAGAAGCTGTAGAATGCTCGAAACAGCTCCAACCCTATAAATATCCTCTGTCACCGGATCGTCCTGTGCAGCATTGCGTTGAGCAACAAGCAGAATCTGTTTGTCGTTCTTCATCACGTCATCAAGTGCACGGACGGACCTTTCGCGGCCGACAAATAGCGGAACGACCATATGTGGGAAGACGATGATATCCCGCAGTGGCAACACGGGAAAGATGAGACCGGGTGTAGTTGTCACTTTTGCTACCTCTTTGATTTGGGCAGGCGAACTCTCCACTGTCCATATTTTGCAACTGGCCGCATTACATACGCATACCTAACCACCAGTCTTCTCTTCAATTTTTAAGAGATAACTCCATTGAAAAGAGATAACTCCAACAAGTCATCGCCTCATCCCGCTCACGCACCTGAACTCATGTCCTCCCGGCAATCGGAGGAATAGATTAACAACGGCTTTGCCCGGCTTTCTACAACTTCCCTATTAATCACGATTTCAACTGCTCCATCAATCGTCGGTAAATCAAACATAGTTTCCAGCAGAATACTTTCCATAATTGAACGTAAACCACGAGCACCAGTTTTACGAGAAATTGCTTTGTGCGCAATAGCCTGCAACGCCTCATCATGAAATCTTAATTGTACATCTTCCATTTGAAATAATCTTTGATATTGTTTCACTAATGCGTTCTTAGGAAGAGTCAAAATCTCAACTAATGTTTTTTCATCGAGATCATCCAGAGTCGCAATGACCGGCAAGCGTCCTACAAATTCAGGAATTAACCCATACTTGAGCAAGTCTTCTGGCTCTAGTTCTCTGAGAATTGCGCCCGTTTTGCGTTCGTCAGGTCCACGCACATCAGCCTTAAAGCCGATCGCCGTGCCACGGCCACGCTGCGCAATGATCTTTTCCAAGCCTGAAAATGCCCCTCCGCAAATGAACAGAATATTAGTCGTATCTACATGCAGGAATTCCTGCTGTGGATGTTTACGCCCCCCCTGCGGTGGTACGGAAGCGACTGTCCCCTCCATGATCTTTAATAAAGCCTGCTGTACTCCTTCCCCGGAAACGTCGCGTGTAATTGAGGGATTATCGGACTTGCGGCTAATTTTATCGATCTCATCAATATAGACAATGCCCCGCTGCGCACGCTCAACATTATACTCCGCAGCCTGTAGCAGCTTGAGGATAATATTTTCTACGTCCTCGCCTACGTATCCTGCTTCTGTCAACGTCGTGGCATCAGCCATAGTAAAGGGCACATCAAGAGTACGTGCAAGAGTCTGAGCTAGCAACGTCTTACCACATCCTGTTGGGCCCACTAGGAGGATATTGGACTTAGCAATTTCAATATCATTTGCCTTGATTCCATGTGCCAACCGTTTGTAATGATTATGGACTGCAACGGATAAGACCTTCTTGGCGTACTTCTGACCAATAACATAATCATCCAGCACATGGCAGATCTCGCGTGGTGTCGGCACCCCATCACGAGATCGCACGACGTGGGTTTTATGTTCTTCGCGGATGATATCCATACACAGTTCAATACATTCATCACAAATGAACACGGTGGGGCCGGCAATAAGCTTGCGAACCTCATGTTGACTCTTGCCACAGAACGAACAGTAGAGCGTACTTCTCGAGTCGCCGCCGCTGGACTTCGTCATTGTCTCTCCATCCACTCCTAAACTAGGATGCCGAAGCAACCCGTAATCATGTTAGCCTCTCCCTTAGGCTACAGACAATGGCAAAAAACATCCACTCTCCATGGTCTAGAGTATACCGGCCGGTCGAAAAGTCTCCTCCCGCCCCTGTGTATCCGGGACACTAATCCTAGTGGGTCTCTTTCGTGTTTGCTTGCTGTTTCTCTCTTGCTGTTTCTCTGATGTGAGACGTGACTGGATATACTCAAAACCCCCTAGCTAGGGACTGCTACGCTACGGCAGGCATCATGCTCACTAGGCGAAAGAACATTCACTGCCGGGCCGGTAGGAGGGTCAATGTACTAAACCCTGAGAGAATAAACACTTTTAAGATGTTTTGATCTCATGATCATTGTTTGTATATACATTAACAGAGAGTTATAATATTATAATTGTTAATATAAAAATATTTTCTTTTTGTAAAGTATTGCTTGATAGGCTTGACAGTATTCAGGACTCCTTGACAGTATCCGTATCAGACTTCCGCTCCCTGTGGAGAGTTTTGGAGGGGTGGGTGAGTGGCTTAAACCAGCGGTTTGCTAAACCGTCGCAGTTTCTAAAACCTGCCGAGGGTTCGAATCCCTCTCCCTCCGCCATTAGCAGAGATGGACAGAGACAGCGGAATCTGTCGAAGAGCGGATGGCTCCTGAATCTATTTCCTATTTTCTATGATGTCAGGGCCTGTTAGAAAAGTTGTCAAAAACGCGACAGCGGGAGCTGTAAAGAAACCCCCTCTCCAACCCCCTTGCAAGAAGGACTCTTCAACGTGGAGCCAGTTACTCTCAGTGCTGCCTCTTCCCTAAGATCTTCGTACTGGTCTCAAAGGGCAGACATGCCATCAGCACATGACCATTGTGAGGAGCGCGCTGTTTATGCCACAAAGTACTGAAACGCCCCTCTGAGAGGGGGGAAAAATTCAAGAAATTTTTCCTATGATAGGATGTTAAAGAAAGAATATCACTAACCAATCTGGTTGTTATCAGCAATTATAAAAGCAAATCTTATGTATAAATTATGGGAGAGTGGGGACCACTGTCGCGGCTCATTTGCCCTGTTCCGCGTGTCTTAGCTCAGCTATGAGGAGCTCTGGGAACGTCATGTTGACGACAGCTCTTTTCATTATACCATTTTTGATTTGGATGTGGCTCATTTTTTTCCGGCGATTTTTCTGGAAAACAGATCAGTTTCTATGCCATGAAGATCCTAGTAATGCGATTACGTCTAAAGAAACAGAATGGCCAGAAGTAGTAATTGTCATTCCCGCTCGTAATGAAGCTACCGTGATACGGCAGTCTTTATGTACAGTGTTAGAGCAGGACTATCCAGGCCGTTTCCAGGTCATACTGGTAGACGACAGTAGCAAGGACAGCACCGTAGCAACGGCTCAGGCTACAGCAAGGGAAAGGAACGGTGTAAGACGTTTCACAGTGATTCAGAGCACTACTGTGCCGGTGGGATGGACTGGTAAGTTATGGGCTATGAATCACGGTCTGCAGCAAGCTGATAGACTGATGCCAGCAGCGCGTTACGTACTCCTGACAGATGCTGACATCTCTTACGAACCGTGGGTATTACGGGCCTTAGTCCGCAAGGCAGAAGACAAGGGGCGACATCTGGTCTCCGTGATGGCCCTGCTGCGCTCTGACAGTAGATGGGCACGGTTGCTCATTCCGGCATTCGTATTTTTTTTTCAGAAGCTCTATCCCTTTCCTGCTGTTAATGATCCCTTGGACACGACTGCAGCAGCAGCTGGAGGTTGTTTATTAGTACGTCGTAATACATTAAAACGCGCTGGAAATCTAGTCCTCATCCGTGATAGAATCATAGACGACTGTGCGCTGGCACAATTGATAAAATCACGTGGCAGTATTTGGCTTGGCTTGAGCACGGCGGTGCGCAGTCTCCGTCCCCATGATTCCCTCCATGAGATCTGGACTCTGGTGACGCGCACGGCCTTTGTCCAACTGAAATGCAGAATTTCATATCTTGCCGGCACTCTTCTTGGGATGGCTTTGACTTATCTCACTGCTCCAGCAGCCCTAGTAGTTGGTTTATTGACTAGAAATTTTGAATTATTTATCGGCGGATTAGTTGTTTTGGGACTCATGAGTCTGGCTTATAGACCAACACTACGATTATATGGTCAGCCGTCTTGGGCAGGCCTATTCTTGCCGCTAGCTGCTTGCCTTTACACGGTGATGACAGTTGATTCGGCTTTCCTGTTTTTGTCAGGCCATGGGGCAAAATGGAAGGGTCGCACGGTGGTCCACGCGGCGCAGAGAAAAAGGTCACAATCCATCCAAGCTGTTACGAATCAAACACAGACTTCATTTTTCTGGGCAATAGCACTCTTGCGACGTGAACAGCGTTTTGCAATGTTCTCCATATATGCATATTGTCGGACAATAGACGATATTGCCGATGCTGTTACAGATCCAGTTGAGCAATCTATAAGTTTAAATTGGTGGCGGGAGGAGATCGCTCGCCTCTACGAAGGCAAAAATCCACGCCATCCGATTGCCGTGGCGCTGGAGGGAGCTGTACGCCGTTTTAACCTACGTTACGAGGATTGCACGGCAATTATTGACGGTGTGGCAATGGACGTCGAAGGCCCCTTACAAGCGCCGTCATTGGCAATGTTGGACATGTACTGTGACAAGGTCGCCAGTGCAGTTGGTCGTCTGTCTGTCCAAGTTTTCGGACTGCCAGTGAGTACAGGGGATCACTTGTCCCATACCCTGGGAAGAGCGTTGCAACTCACCAACATTCTCCGTGACATCGCAGAGGATGCGGCATGTGGACGGTTGTATCTTCCCTGTGAACTTCTGGAAGCACATGGTATTGCGGCGAATGCACCATTAGCGAATATACTGCAACACCCGCAATTACCACAAGTTTGTGGGGCCCTTGGGAAAATGGCCCGCCGCTATTTTACTGCTGCAGAGCAGGTGTTAGCGGGATGCCCACGCCAGCGGGTTAAAGCTGCCAGATTGATGAAAGCGGTGTATCAAATCTATCTCACACGTCTAGAAAAAAACGGGTTTCGCCACACGGCACAACGCCTCTCTCTCTCCAGATGGGAAAAGCTACGCTTGGTCATCCGTTACATGCTGATCTGACTGCAGTACAGCTCTGAAGTACAATAGCGCCATGCCATAAAGATGTCACGTCACAGGAACACCTCTGGCCATTCAGTGCGTGCAAAAAGCTAGTAGTATCAGTGTATCAGTATCAGTATCCTCCTGTGGTTCCAGGTGGGAGAGTGTCGAGTGTCGTGGGGCGCGAGAGGAGCTGCTCCTCTGTGTCAGAAGCACTCCTGCAAACACCGCAAAACAGTCATGACTTCATCTGAATTTTCGACGCGAAAATCAGCACATGTGAGGCGTTCTTGATCGGTTTTTCCTGCAACCACCACACCAATCCCATGGTTCCTGAGTCTGCTGAAGGCATGTTCGTCAGTAACATCATCGCCAAAAAAAATAGGAATGACCTCACGGCTGTTAAAATTGAGTGTTTCAAGTATCCATAGTACTGCCTTTCCCTTGTCCCAGTCCATATTTGGTTGCAGCTCCTCAACCATCTTGCCTCTCATGAGCTTCACTGCGGGATGTTCCTCTTCGAAGACTTGCCTGACAATACTCTTTACTGTCTCAACATGTTCAGGAGAGACATTACGGCTATGGACGGCAATAGTAAAGCGTTTGCGTTCAATCAGGCTACCAGGAATAGAGGCTAATCTTTGGCGGAGAGTGGAACAAGCGCGGTCAAGAGAGGCCTGATCGTTCAATAAACAGCTATGTTCCGGTACTCTGCCATCAGGTAAGATCACATCAAACCCATGACTACCAGCATAAATTAAATGCGGTAAACCGACAAGATTCTCAACCTCCAAACGATCTCTACCAGAGATAATGGCGACCAGACACCGTTCAGCTAAAGCCGCAAGAACAGTACGGGCTGCCCAGGAAAGACGGGCCATGTCTGGCCGTGGTACGATGGGTGTTAATGTTCCGTCAAAATCGAGAAAAAGTGCTGGTCGTCTCTGACTGATTCTGTTCTGGAAGAGATCAAAAGCCGCGATCGCGGAAGGCAGGGCGCACACAGGATTCTGCCCGTCTGTGTAGAAAGAATTATGTAAAAAATCTCCTTTTAATAACATTTTCTAATCCTTACAACTGAGCCCAGAAGACGCTTCACTTGTGACCTGACACCTCTCATCTAAAAACCCTGGCCACAAGCGCGCCCTCTCGCTCCAGAGCAGGGAGCATCACCCCTCAGAGCAGTCAAAAAATCACAGCGACACCTCTTGCCATATCAAGAAAACTCTTAACCCATTAGAAATAATCGCCTTCGATCACTCTCTAGCTATGAATAGCTCGATTCTCGAGTGCTCTCTCTCGTGGGCGCGAATATGTACCTCCGCACCTCTGGGCGCTACAGCAAACACAAAAGGGAAAACATCAAAAATACTGCTTGTGTCAGGAAGAAATATTTTCTTCTTTATGAAAAATGCTATCGTAAATCATTCTATTGTCTTCTTGGAAGAGTCAAGCTCTGACAGGTGCGCTTTCACATGATCGCTAAAAGGTCTCAGGGGGCGCACACCGCAATGGTTGATGATCTCGGCAGCGCAGAGACTTCCAAGGCGGGCACACAAAGACGTTGACCCGCCACGGGTCAATCCATACAAAAAACCAGCAGCAAACAGGTCACCTGCACCCGTGGTATCTACCACCTTGGCAACAGGCTCGGAAGCCATCACCTGAACTGTATCAGGTGTAGCAACAACAGAACCTTTTGCGCCACGCGTGAGTGCAACCAGAGAACAATCTCTACGAGCAAAATACAATGCTTCCTCAAATGTCTTAACCTGATAGAGCGAGATGATTTCTATCTCATTAGCAAAAAGAATATCAACATGAAAACGTAACCAATCGCGCAATGCAGTACGATGGCGATCAACACACAAAAAATCGGACAGAGAAAGCGCGACTTTACTGCCGCTTTCTAGAGCCACTTGGGCGACTTTTCGCATCAGTTCCTTGGCATGTGGTATATCCCACTGGTATCCTTCCAGATAGGTGATCTGGGCATTGCGAACCAGCTCAAAATCGATGTCATCTGGATGCAGGGTTTGACAAGCGCCTAGATAGGTGTTCATGGTCCGCTGAGCGTCTGGCGTGATGAGTACAAGACAGTAAGCGGTGGATAGACCATTGGAAAGCTTTCTTGTTGCAAAATGCACGCCATAGGCATTGATATCACGTATGAAAGCCCTCCCGAGGCTATCATCAGCCACCTTACCTATGAAAGCGGTTTTTCCCCCAAGTGCTGAGAATCCAACTACTGTATTAGCAGCAGAACCTCCTGGTATTTCTCTTTGTGATGGAATGTAACTGCGTAGATAGTTCGCCTGCTCTGTCTCGACTAGACACATCGTCCCCTTGCGGAGAGCATGCGTAACAAGAAAAGCGTCATCTACATATGCAAGCACATCCATAATCGCATTGCCGATCGCTACAATATCGAAATGACTGTTCTCCATAAAGATCCCATCTTGTCAGAATAAAAAATATTGAAATTAATAATATACTACAAAATACAGTCATCAGTTTTTGTAAAATGCAAAAATTTTAGACAATTTATCAATCTATTACTAAATTTTACGAGGGCCTCTCGGGCCTTTCTCTTTTCCATTGAGACCCTCTCACCTATGAGGAAGGAAGGAAGGAGTGCCTTTGCCCCCTAGGGGGAAAGGCGCATGCATACCCCATCCGCTCCCGCTCGCATAGTATCAATCACTCTTCCCATGACTGGACAACGAACTCAGGATTCTCCCGAGAATATACAATGGTTTCGTTTCCCTTCCCAATAATTAAGGTATTACAATGATTAATAAATAAACCACTCTCAACGACACCTGTTATATTTTTCAACTGAGTGGCTAATATTTCTGGTTCATGAATCAAACCTGTCGAACAATCGAGAATATAGTTTCCATTATCCGTGACATAGGGAGTATGAGCGCTGAAACGGAGAGTGGCAGCAAGATTCAAATCTGCCATCAAGCGACTCTGTACCTGTGTGTACCCAAAGCGTACAACTTCTATTGGTAAAGGCACTTTACCTAAGTTATTGACAGTTTTCGCCGAATCTACAATAATTACCACTTTAGTAGATATTTCTGCAATTATTTTTTCTCGTAATAATGCTCCACCTCCTCCTTTAATAATACGAAATCGAGTATCAATTTCATCAGCTCCATCAACAGCCAGGTCAAGTCTCTTCACCCGATCGCTCTCCAGCAATTCAATACCAAGCTTACGACAAAGAGTGGCTGTTCCTTCTGATGTTGGCACACCACGTACCTTCATCCCGTCCCGAACTTTTGGATAAAGAGCCTCTAAGAAAAAGGCAACCGTTGAGCCGGTCCCAAGCCCAAGGACCATACCGTCCTCTACCAGAAGCGCTGCGGCTTCGCCAGCCATTTTCTTTTCTTTTTCCTGTTGCGTCTGCATACTTCCGCTCCCTTTTTTCATCCATGCAATATTCTGCTATGTCCAAATAGCGGGTCCTACACCATAAAAATACGAAAGGCGTAATGCAGCGGCACCGATCCAACGCGATACAGTTCTGTGCAGCTCTTGAGCAGAAAAGACGATGTCGTGTCACAGGAACAGGCGCCCTAGCTTAATAAGCTTTCAATTGAGAAAATAATAATGATTACTACTTTAAATCATAGAAGAAAATCTTTATTGCTAATAATTTTCACGTGTACTACTGTGTCTACACCTAGATAGGGTAGGATTCATACACAAGATATCCTATCTATATGATGGCAGTTGCAATCAGCTATATTTCGTCGATGATGACTGTAGTTAATCTTATGCCGATCACCTGCAGGAGATGCAGCAATGAGAATAAGCAAGTTGTTCGCCGCAAGTTTAACCGCGGCCATTACCTTAGGTCCTGGGATAACCTGGGCCGATGGGGGTGCGGCGGCTGCCGGCAAGAAGGTATTCGCCCGTTGTAAGTCCTGTCATACAGCGGAAAAGGGCGCTCCACATAGGGTCGGTCCTAATCTGTTCGGGGTAGTTGGACGTACTTGCGGTAGCACTGACTTTTCAAGATACTCTCCTGGGATGCAAAGTTGCGCCGAGAAAGGTATAGTTTGGGATGCCACACATCTTGAAAAATATATTGTCGACGCCAGCAAATTCCTTGAAGAGACAACAGGGAAGAAAGGCCGTGGGATGACTCCACAGAAACTGAATGCTCAACAACTTGCTGACGTTATTGCTTATCTTGAAAGTCTTCAGTAAGTTTTAAGTAAAATATGTTCAGCTGGCTTATCATGGCTGCCGCCTTTGGCGGCAGCCCAGCGTCCTACCTGGAGAAGAAACACGTTCCTATAGCAATAGAAAAATCGCCACCCTATTGCCGTTGGCAACGGGACCACCTGCCACCTGCCGTCCAACATTTTTCTCGAGAACTCAGAGAATAGGCGGTACGAACCAGCCAGATGGTACGACCTCTTTTTTCCTCAGGAAAAAAAGCCACACATCACATCATATCCCATATCTATACCGGGAATATGTTTCCATTGGTCTGCTGCTTACGAGACTTAGTGCCTAAACCTATTTTTTTCGCAAGCATACTACGATGCTTAGCATAGTTTGGTGCCACCATTGGGTAATCGGGTGGTAGCTGCCATCGTTCACGGTATTCTGCGGGTGTCATGTTATAAGCCGTCTTAAGATGACGCTTAAGCATTTTCAACTTTTTGCCATCTTCAAGGCAGATAATGTAATCAGACGTGACAGACTTCCTGATAGGAACAGCCGCCTGCAAGCAATCCTCCTGCAAGTGAGGATTCCCTACCATAGACAACGTTCTATAGACATCGTTAATCAGTCGCGGCAAGTCGTTCAGCGGCACCGTATTGTGAGTCACATGGGCTGCCACGATTTCTGTCGTCAGAGATAACAGCTCGCTTGCAGTGGTTCGTTCTGACATCTAACATTTTCCTCTCTTGGAGGCAAGCAGGTGTTTTTGATATAGTTTCCAACGCGAGAGAAAGCAATGGCCAATCATTAATGAAAAAGCGCGAGTGTCAAACAAATATGCTTGGAAAGCCACATTATTGTCTTGATCTCACGCAGAATCTTTGTCCGATGACTTTCATCAAAACAAAGTTGATGCTCGAACAGATGCAGCCCCCTCAGACCTGCGAAATCTGTTCACGAGGCGAAGAGCCCCTGACGAGTCTTCCGAAGTCCTTGATGGAATTAGGTCACAGTCACAAAGTGGTTGAGCTTGGGCCTGTGTCAAATAAAATTGCATAAAAAACGTGTACCCGCAGATTCCTTATTATCTAAAGAGGTTATGTGCTCTGAAAAAATGGGTAACACACAGGACGGCCGGTAGTAGGTAGCAGCAGAAGACAGGGAAACTTTTTTTCTGTCAATTTCTCCCTCTTTAGGGTTCTGGCACCTTCTCCTTCTCAGAAATTAAGAGAGACGAAAAATAAAAGCATCAACCGTTACACCATTGATTCTTGGGTAGTAATGTGAACGGCGCCCAACCTTTTTAAAGCCTAGTTTCTGGTACAGAGTGATCGCTGCCATATTATCAACAGCTACTTCTAGTATAATAGTCTCTCCCGGCAGGGTATTGCAAACCTTTTTGAATAACAATGAGCCGATGCCCAGTCTACGCGCCCGGGGAAGTACTCCTACAGTGAGAATCTCCGCTTCCCCGACAGTCAAACGGCATACAATTAATCCTGCTGGTAGTCCTCCTCTGAAGGGGGGCGCTCTGTTTGCTATGCGGTCTCGATTCGAGTCCAGAATCGCCAACCAGCCAAATGTCCCTGAAATGCTTAGCACACCTGCCAGAAAAGATTCTTCCCAGGGTCTTTTAAAACACTGGGCATGCACGGCTGCCGCTACTGCTGTATGTAATGGTGTGATGGGTAATATCGTGGTCCTCATACATCCTCACGCCTGTACGATAAGCTCTCGGCTTATGGCGACGGAAGAGTCCTGACTCGTATCTGTGCGTAAAACGGTTCAGGCGCTAGTCGGCCTTTTTTTCCTTCTCTGGCAGCCGCAAGAGCAGCAACTGCCCATGCTTGAGTCTGCATGCCACTGACTACCTGTATGTTGTCTGGTAGGAAAGGCGTCAGTCGTGCAAGCTCATCTCCAACAACTATTACATGTCGTGGTAAATTTTCTAAAAACGCCAATATTTCCATAGGGACTAGTGTTTGTACAGGACAGAGCGGGACTGGCAGTATTGCCGTTAGAAGGAACGGCTGAACGTAAAAGGCTGTACGGTATGTCTCAAGTGCTACCAAGATGTAACGGTCACAGTAATTATTATCAGGATCCGGTTGTGTACTGAGAGTCCATGCTACAGTTTCCATAGTCGTCACGCCAGCAACAGGACGTGCTGTGGCAAGCCCAAAGCCTCTAGCTGTGGCCAATCCCACACGCACACCAGTAAAGGAACCAGGCCCCACTGTGACCGCAAACAGATCTATGTCTGCGAACAAGAGTCTTGCCTTTTTTAGGGTTTTTTTTGCCATGGGAATCAACATTTCTGCCTGACTGCGATTCAGATCTTGGCGACAGCTAGCCAGGACTTTTCCATTTTCCCATACCGCAACTGAAGATCCCTGCGTGGCACTTTCTAAGGCCATAATGAGCATTGTCAAGATCGTCACCATGCTTGCAAATAGAAAACTGGTACAAAAATCCTTATAAGCCAAGCCCCTTGTGGTCCCAGCTCTATAGCAACGCCGCAAGTAGTCCCTGAGGAAGCGTCCGGGCCGGGCCGGGCAAATCGGGGAGACAGGATTTGAACCTGCGGCCCTGGCGTCCCAAACGCCATGCTCTACCAGTCTGAGCTACTCCCCGTAAAAAAAGCGTGTGACAAGACAGGAGGCACAAACAGAATACAATAGAATCACAGATGCCAGCCTTTGCCCAATTTCCCTGAAGAGGGAAAGGTAGAGAATCAGATAACTCTCTGTCAAGGGAGATAAGTACAGACACGATTAAACTGTATATTTTCTAGAAAATTTCTATAGAAGAACCCGTAGGTATACCTCTCGGAGAAAAATCTACACGTCCAACAAGTTCTCGATGATGCTGTAGAGACCAGGCAACATTAGGATAAGCCAGTGTGGTCCACGGGATCTCTTCCCACCTAAACAGCCGCACTTCAAGACTCTCCGTTCCTGGGGTACACTCTGCGGTTAGCATTGGGGCACGATAAATCAGGTGAATTTGACTGATGTGCGGGAAACTATAAATCGCTAACAGAGCGTCGAGCTCTACACGAGCTCTTGCCTCTTCCCAGATCTCGCGCTGTGCGCCGTGTTCAGCTGTCTCAGACATTTCCAGGTAGCCAGATGGCATTGTCCAGTAATTGCGTCGGGGTTCAATAGCTCTACGACAGAGGAGGTATTGCCCTTTCCACGTACATACGGCTCCGACAATAATCTTGGGATTTTCATAAACCACATAGCCACAGGCTCTGCAGACGAGACGTGGCCGTTCGTCCCCTGTTGGTATGACATGTATGAAAGGAGAACTTGTACTACCTTCCCTCATGTTGACTATTCTGAACCCACAGACCCATAAGCAGCAAGGAAAAATGCCGTATGCGATCGTTCTTTAAAGAAAGTCATGCTCTAAAATTAAGAGAAAGACGGCACGTAAGCTCTGGTTCCTGCTATCGCAGCAGCCAGCATAAGGGACTCTCGCCACAGGCAGATTGATGCAGAGTGTGAGGCAATGGGTCGAGCGCCCTGGACTGGACACAGAACCCATTGACTCAATCTCATCTGTCAAAAAATTGTTCTCGCAGAGTCGGCTCAACCCGTGGGGATCATCTTTTTTCTGTTCTGATCTACTGGAATCTTCCTACGCGTTTTGAGCATTAGGGCTGAGGGGGTGACAATAAGAGTCAGCACAGTGGCAAAGCTTAATCCAAAGACTATGGCAGTTGATAACTGGACCCACCACTGCATAGACGGTGCGCCGATAGTCACAGACCGTTCAACAAAATCTATATTAATACCGAATACCATAGGCAACAATCCAAGCACGGCTGTCGAGGCTGTGAGGAGAACAGGACGCAGGCGTTGCACCCCAGTGCGCAATGCTGCTTCATGTGGATCAAGAAACGCACGTTGCAGCCTGTCGTATGTATCAAGGAGGACAATGTTATTATTTACAACAACTCCAGCAAGAGCTAAGACGCTAATGCCTCCCATGATAACGCCAAATGGTTGGTTGAAGAGTAGAAGGCCGATCATAATTCCAATAGTAGAAAATACTACTGCTGATAATATCAATAACATTGAATAAAAACTATTAAATTCTGCTAATAAAATTATTGCAATAAGAAATAAAGCAACCCAAAATGCTTTTAAAAGAAAAGCTTTTGATTTTTCTTGTTCCTCATTTTCACCCTTAAAATGTATCATAATTCGATTATTGATGTTAGAACCTTTCAGCCATGTCTGCAAAGCCTGTACGTTGTCATTAACAAGAGTCCCGGGAAGCACGTCTGCTCGTACTGTCAGTGCTCGTTGTCCGTTCACACGATGTAACAAACCTGTTTTTGGCTCAGCACGACGGTCTACAAATGACGATAGGGGTATTAAACCATTAGACGTACTAATACGAAGTTTATCTATTTGTAATAAAGTTCTATTTATCGCTGGAAAACGGGCAACAATATCTACGGCCTTGTCACTATCCTCAGGGCGATAATCGGTAAATTTCAGACCACGGGTCACCATGCTGACCATATCACCCACAGCAACTACATCTACCCCGAATTTGGCTGCCTGTGCTCTATTAACCGTTAATCGCCATTCAATCCCAGGGGCGGGACGATTATCTTCAATATCGACAAATCCCCCGAGAACTTCCATCCCATGGCGTACTATTTCTACGTTATATGGTAATATGTTAAGTTCATCGGCTAATAGCTGAATTTGCACTGGTTTACCTACCGGTGGGCCATCTCTATTTTTACGTACTTCAATTCCAATGCCAGGCAGATCAGCGGTACGGCGACGAACCTCATCGAGAATAACATCTGCTGTCCGGCGCTGTTGCCAATCAGCAAATTCCAGACTGATACGCCCTATGACATCATCAGCGACTTCGGTGAAACCAAGTTCCCTACCAGACAGAGCATAGATGACACGGAATTCATGCTGCTTCATTGTTAAGATGCGTTCCTCTACTTCTCGTATAAGGCGATCTTTTTCAGATATAGAGAAATTACCCCTGGCATGAACATAGAGAACAGCACTCGTCGGCTCAATTTCTGGGAAAAACTGGATTCCACGACCGAATGTCCAATAGATTGTTTGTACCCCTAATAAAATTATTATTGTAAGAGAAACAATTAAAAAAGGATGTCGTAAAGCACGACTTAATATCCTTGCATACCAACCAGTAAAACCTGTTAAATTCCTTATATCACTATTTTTACTAGTTGCAATAGCTTGTAAAATATTTGGTTTGGTAGAGCCAGGCTTACCGACAAGAGCACCGACGGTAGGCACGAAGACAAGTGCCATAAGCAGAGACGCCAACAAGGTAGCAGTCAATGTAATAGGCAGGTATTTCATAAATTCACCAACCACACCACTCCAGAACAGAAGCGGCAAAAAGGCGGCGACAGTTGTCGCTGTTGAAGACAACACAGGCCATGCCATGCGCTTCGAGGACAGAGCATAAGCAGCACGGCGATGAAGTCCCTCAGCCATCTTACGATCAGCATATTCTGTGATGATAACAGCGCCATCAACCAGCATGCCAACTGCCAGTATCAAGCTAAACAGCACGACGACATTAATAGTGAGGCCTGTCGCCGCTATAAAGAGGATAGCAAGTAAGAATGAACCGGGAATAGCGACACTGACAATGAGCCCCGATCGCAGCCCTAATGTCCCAACAATTACTATCATAACAAGTATAACAGCTAATACAATACTATTTTTTAAATCATATAACATCTCCCTGATGTGGACAGATTGATCTTGCAAGAGATCCACACGAACACCAATTGGCCATTTTTTTTGTTCTGCAGTGACGACTGCACGTACCTTCTCAACAGTCTCAATAACATTTTTACCGATTCTCTTCGAAACTTCGAGTGTAACCGCAGGCTTGCCGTTGATACGGGCACAACCCTCTTCGTCCTTGAAAGTCTTCCGAACACTGGCGATATCCCTGACTTTTATCACAGCGTTACTTGCTACTTGCAAAGGCAATTCCATCACATCCTCAACTGTCTCTAACAGACCCGGTACTTTAATGGAAAATCTACCTTTACCTGTGTCTAAAGCACCTGCTGCAATCAATTTATTGTTCCGTATGAGAAACTGCCCTATCCTCTGCGCTGAGAGGCCATAACTTTCTACGACAGTCGGATCTATAATGATTTCCACTTGCTGCTCTCTATCTCCTCCAACGTGGACAGAGAGCACTGGTGGTAATCGCTCTATGGCCTTTTCTAGGTGACTCGCTAGCTTCAAGAGTGTCCGCTCTGGCACATCACCTGATAGAGCCACCGTCAAAACGGGAAAAAGACTGAAGTTTACCTCATGTACCACAGGCTCATCCGTGCCAGGAGGTAGTCTGCGCTTGGCACGATTCACTTTCTCACGTACGTCCGCCATAGCCTGATCAGCGTCAAACCCAGCCTCAAACTCGAGCAGTATGTTCGATCCACCCTCGAATGCTGTTGATCGCATTTCTCGAATACTCTCAACAGTACGCAATTCTGTTTCCAGAGGCCGAATCAACAACCTCTCTGCGTCCGCCGGTGAAATACCATCATAAGTTGTTACAACATAGAGAATTGGGATATTAACATCTGGTTTCGCCTCTTTCGGAATCTCGAGAAAGGCAACCGTGCCAGCCAGTAGAATCAGAATCAGAGTTGTCACTACGGTACGGGCGTGGCCGATAGCACTCTCTATAAGACTCATAGGGTCGCTCCATCATCGGAATCTGCTGTTGTTTCAGGGATGGCCTCAACAAGCTGACCAACGGTGACAAATTCCTGACCAACTGTGATCAAATGAATTACAGGCGGTAGACAAAGCTCGGAACCTGCAATCCAAAGAGTTCCATTGTTAGTGCTTGTTATAACTTCTATAGGAAAAAACGTGACACTATCCGGTGGGGACCCTATCACAGCTTTAATCCCAACACGGCCTGCCCTGTCAAAGGTTAAGGCTGATGGTGCGATTGCATGCAAAGAGCGTCGTTGCCGGGGCAGATGAAGTTCTGCCGTAAGGCCAGCCCGCACTGTACCAGCCTTGTTAGCAATTGATACTTCAACTGGAAACGTTTTTACATATTTTGAAGCAACTTTTGATATATATGATACGGTACCAGAGAGACGCTGGCCATTGCTCAGGACTGCTTCAGCTTCTGAGCCAGGAGTAATCGTCGCGACATCTTTCTCTGTCACCTCGGCTCCTACAACTACTCTGCTGAAATCAACTACTGTGGCTATGGTCCCTCCGACAGGAATAAATTCTCCCACTGTCACTGGACAGGATTCAACAATGCCGGAAAAGGGGGCGTACAGACGGGTGCGATCTAGGTCAACCTGAACATGGGCTAGTTGTGCTTTGGCTGTACTGAGTGCAGCTCCAGCTTCTGCTAGGCGGACACGAGAAGCGAAGGCCTTCTGCTCCAAAGCTTTTGCCGCTTCGTATTCTATTTCTCGCCGGTGAACAAGGGCACGTGCTTCAGCCAGCCGAGCTGGACGCTCCTCTTCCTTCAACCGAACGATAACCTGGTCTGTTGTGACCAACTGGCCTTTTTTGACAAAAACTTCAGCAACTTGCCCCGCTGTTGCCGCCTTAACAACCACTATACGATTAGCCTTCGTGTGCCCGCTTACAGTGAGAGCAGTCACTGGGGTTTCTGCTACGATGGTACGTACTCGTACTCTCTGGAGGAGAGGGAGCGTTCTCTTTTCTCCATCAGAGGTCTGTGTCACCGGCCCAACGTTACTGCTGACCAGACCGGACAGAATCCAAACAGCGATGAGGCCAAGTATAATTGCTGCCATAGATAGAGAAGGTAGCCTTGTGCCATTCATCAATTATTTTTCTCCGTGTAACACCTTTAAAAATAAACGTTTAGAGAGTATTACCCTGTAGAGATACAGGAATACTATCACTTCTCTTCCGATAAATTATGTATCACTGGATTGTTGAGAATGACATTCTTCTTTTCAAGTTGTAGATGGAGAGAACAACACCTAAACTCTCAGCCCCCTGTTGCCAGTTGAATGTGGACTGTGTAAAATTCGACACACGGGTGTCACGTGCACTGAATTTTACAGAGAGGTAGAGAGGTCCTTATTGCAGTATGTGAGCACTCGGGGTCTAGCCCCGGCCCTGACCTTTGATAATGTCTTGCTCACCGGGCTAGCCAGTGATGGTGGCTTGTATGTGCCAGAGCAGTGGCCTGTTTTCAGCAAAGACGAACTCCTTCCCATGACTCGTCTCACTTATCAGGAGCTAGCTGTTCGTGTGATGCTACCTTTTGTCGGTACAGCCTTGAGCGAAGATGAACTAGTAGATACCGTAGAAGCAGGCTTTTTGTCTTTCCGCCACCCCGCTGTGGCCCCTTTAAAGCAACTCGATCGTAACAGATGGATATGTGAACTTTTTCATGGGCCCACACTAGCTTTCAAGGACTACGCCCTGCAATTGCTTGGACATCTATTTGCTCGTGTTTTACAGCGTAAAAGAAAAAGTGTAGTAATATTAAGCGCAACATCTGGCGATACAGGTTCAGCTACTATAGAGGCTTTTCGTGATTGCGCTGCTGTAGAAGTCTTTGTCTTTCATCCGCACGGACTGGTGTCCTCAGTACAGCGTAGACAGATGACAACCGTTCAGGCGGACAACATCCATAATATTGCCGTCACAGGGACATTTGATGATTGCCAAGCCATTGTGAAAAGCTTGTTTAACGATGTCTCGTTTCGTAAAGCCATGAATCTGTCAGCCGCAAACTCTATCAACTGGGGACGGATTATGGCACAAGTCATCTACTACTTCTGGGCTGTTCTGGCGATTGGGGGGCATTTTCGAAAAGTTGCGTTTGCAATACCAACTGGCAACTTTGGAAACGTTTTTGCCGGTTACGTGGCCAGAGCCATGGGTCTCCCTATAGGATTGTTAATAGTTGGTTCAAATAGAAATGACATACTAACTCATTTTTTTACAACTGGAAATATGTCTATTCGGCCCGTTGTCCCGACTGTCAGTCCTAGCATGGATATTCAGGTCGCCTCAAACTTCGAAAGGTTACTCTTTGAAATACATGCTCGAGACGGGTCAGTGGTTGAAAGGTTGATGACACAGTTTGACGCGACAGGGAGCTTTTCCATTGCGAGTCACTCCCTAAAAGAGATTCGCGGACTCTTTCACGGTTATGCCTTCACTGATGACGAAACAAAGGCTGCCATAGCCCAGGTCTATGCTATGACGGGCGAATTGGTGGACCCACATACAGCAATTGGCATAGCGGCGGCCCGCGCTAGCTTGGTGGAATCTGCAATGCCGATCGTCACCCTTGCTACAGCCCACCCAGCAAAGTTTCCTCTTGTGATTCAGGAAGCCACTGGCCAGCAAGCAGCGTTGCCTGCGCATCTGGAGGACCTAATGTGCCGAGAAGAGCATTTTGCTGTTCTCCCCGCTGACTTGTCGGTGGTACGGGAATACATTCGCCTTCATGCAAGGAGGTGACGGTCCACATGACAATAAAAATGACCACTCTAGAGAACGGTATGCGTATTGCCACCGATCATATGGAAGCGGTAGAAACAGTATCCCTTGGCGTATGGGTGGATGTCGGAACCCGTCACGAACCAGCAGATCATAATGGCATATCACATCTTTTAGAGCATATGGCGTTTAAAGGAACACGAAAACGTAGTGCTCTTGACATAGCGGTTGCGGTTGACAATATTGGTGGGCAGCTCAACGCCTATACATGTCGTGAGCACACGGCTTACTACGCAAAGGTACTACGGGAAGACACAGCGCTTGCTGTTGATATTGTTGCTGATGTTTTGCAAAACTCTCTTTTAGATCCAGAAGATCTGCGCAGAGAACAACAAGTAGTTGTACAAGAAATAAATCAGACTCTGGATACGCCAGACGACATCATATTCGATTACTTTCAGTTAGCAGCGTATCCGAATCAAGCCCTCGGGCGTTCTGTTCTGGGAAGAGCAGAGATGGTACGTTCAATGAACTGTGATGTTGTGGCTGACTTCATGAGGGCGCATTATTCTGCCCGACGCATGGTGCTAGCAGCCGCCGGTCGGGTAGACCATGATCAGCTTGTTTGCTTAGCCAACCAGGCCTTCACTGAGTTACCGCCACACAAACCAGGAATTGCAGAAGCAGCTTGTTATACGGGTGGTGACTGGCGTGAAGAGCGCGATCTGGAACAAGTTCACATCGTTTTAGGATTTGATGGCGTTTCTTATAATGACCCAGACTTTTACACAGCGTCAGTTCTGTCAGCTCTGATGGGTGGGGGCATGTCATCCCGTCTCTTTCAGGAGGTACGCGAAAAACGTGGGCTGGCATATGCCGTTTCTTCCTTTACAGTCCCCTATCAAGATGCTGGTTTGTTTGGCGTTTATGTGGGGACAGGTGAGGAAGATGTTGTGGAACTGATTCCAGTGTTATGCCAGGAACTTGTCAAGCTGACCGCCCAGGCTACTGAAACGGAAATACGCCGAGCACAAGCTCAAGTCAGAGCGGGATTACTCATGGCGCTGGAAAGCAGTGGGTCACGATGTGAACAGTTAGCTCGTCAACTATTGGTATATGGTCGACCAATTTCTGTACAGGAATCTGTGTCTCGGATAGAAGCCGCGGACAGCACAGCTGTGACTCGACTCGCTCATAGGATTCTACGCAGTCCCCTGACATTTGCCGCTCTTGGTCCTATTGGGAAACTTGAATCATTCGATCGCATCCGCAATCGGCTTTTACTATCGGAGAATGATATAACAGAAAAATATGCGAATACCACGATGGAATAAATAATAATTATTCTACTATAGATAATAGCTACACTACTACGGTAGGTGGCGTGGGGACGCCCCCTACTAAGGCAACGCCTTTGCCCCATGAGGGTTGAGTCACATCACACCATCCACACGGATCTTAAATCATCCTGGTTGTCAGGTTGATTTGACGTTTTGACGTATTGTTTGTCATGCCAATTGCACTTTTGGCACGTCTGCTTTCCACTTCACAGAACACCCCATACTAGGGAATTGTTCCTGTGGGCCACGACCTGTCTGAACGATGAGGCGCATCGCTTCGAAAAGATCCCGGCGCAGATCTAATGGACCTGTTTCCTTACGGGAAGCATCAAGACGCCCACGATATTGGAGTTCTAGATCCTTGTTGAAACCAAAGAATTCTGGCGTGCAAACCACCTTGTATGAGCGTGCGACAGCCTGCGTCTCATCAATGACATAGGGAAACGAAAAATTGTGCTGGTGGGCAAAGTGCTTCATCTTTTCAAAAGAATCTTCTGGATACTGGATGAAATCATTTGACATTATGGCGACAGCTCCAACTTCTTGCTCTTGCAATGCACGTACATCCCTAACAATACGGTCGATTACAGCGCGTACGTAGGGACAGTGATTACAGAGAAACATGACAAGTGTGCCTTTCGGCCCGCGTATCTCAGCGAGACTATGCATTCTGTCATCCACTCCCCTAAGATCAAAATCAATAGCCCTCCAACCAAAATCACAGACTGGTGTTTCCATTGCTGCCATGCCCAATCTCCTCTTCTGATTCCGTTAACTTGGGCGGTTATAGCGGATAAGAATAGCATGACGCAAGACGGCAACGTTGAGATACAATGCCATGCCGGGCTCTTGCGGAGCAATCACTTATTAGGCCAGCGTGCTTTAGGCACCCGTTGCGTATAGGCTTAGCAATGACAGTACACATCATAGGGGCGGGTCTTGCGGGTTTAGCATGTGCAATGGCACTCACGCAATCTGGTAAGCAATTGGTGATTTATGAGATGTCTCGTAATGCTGGTGGACGTTGTAGAAGTTTCTATGACTCAAATATTGAGAGGCACATTGACAACGGCACGCATTTGATTCTGAGTGCGAATACACGCGCCGTACAATGGATCAAGAGTCTCAACTGTCATGACAGTTACACTGTTATAGCGCCCGCTGTTTTCCCCTTTCTGGATCTAACGAACGGCGAGCAGTGGACGCTGCAGCCTAACGGGGGGCGGCTACCATGGTGGTTGATGTGCTCCGAGCGTCGTGTTCCTGGGAGTCGTTTGAGCGACTACTTATCAGTTTATCGCTTGTGGGAATGGGGCGCCCGGAGCAGCAGAGGAGGCCTGACTGTCGCAGACAGCTTGACTGGCCCTTTAATGCGACGATTATGGCAACCCTTAACAGAAGCGACTCTCAATACTGAGCCAGAGGTAGCTTCCGCAGCTCTTTTTGCCCGAGTGATAGAGAAGAGCTTCCTGCGGGGAGAACGGGCTTGTCGTCCATATCTGGCCCGTCACGGTCTAGGAGCAGCGCTGATTGAACCAGCAATTTGCCGCATGATGAAAGCTGGCGCTGTAGTCCGTTTTGGAAGTCGCTTGCGTACTGTCTCCGTCATAGGACAAACCCTCCAATTATTTTTTGATACAGGGATTGTCGAAACAAAAAAGGGCGACAGTGTGGTGCTTGCTCTACCGCCGTGGAGCCTTGCAAAAATATGGCCCGGGTTAAAAGTGCCAAAAAAATTTCGAGCAATCATTAACGTGCATTACCTTTTGAAAAGACCTGTCCAACTTCCAGGAGGTGGTGTATTTTTGGCTGTGATTGGTGGACTGGCGCAATGGTTATTTGTCCGTGGTGATGTGTTATCTGTGACGATCAGTGCCGCCAACACACTTGCTACACAGAGCAATGCAGTGATAGCGCGACATGTTTGGGCTGATTGTGCCGCGATTCTCAAAATTTGCATGAAAAAAATACCACCCTCAAGAGTGATAAAAGAAAAGAGAGCCACCCTGGCTCATACACCCGATGAAGATAACCGGACGGTTCCCTTGCCACCTTTGCCAAGCTTAGTGTTTGCTGGCGACTGGACATGCCATAATCTCCCAAATACTATTGAGTCGGCAATCACTTCAGGCGTGCGGGCTGCCGCTCACGTGCTGGGGCAGATCTCGGACGCACAGTACCAAGGCTGATTGTGATAGAAAAACTCCACGGTTGTTGTCTGTTAAACGCCCTCATACGAATCATGAGTCGTCAATGCAAGGGACAGGACTATGACGGAAATTGTTCCATGAGAATTCTCTCTTCCAAATTATGTTCTGGGTCAAACAACAAAGTCATCGTAATACTGCGATCTTCACGCACGTGAACTCCTGTCACGTGTCGCACTTCAGTATAATCTGCAACGGCACTGACTGGCCTTTTTAGTGGTTCTATGACCTCAAAGTCAATCGCAACAGTATGAGGCAGGAGGGCTCCAAGCCAGCGGCGTGGTCGGAAAGCACTGAGGGGGGTCAGACCTAAAAGATTCGCGCCTAGCGGGAGTATCGTCCCATGCGCTGAGAGATTGTAAGCTGTACTACCAGCTGGTGTACAAACGAGAACTCCATCGCAGACGAGTTCTTCTAAACGAATTCTACGGTCTATCAGGACACGGATCTTAGCAGCCTGACGAGTTTCTCGCAGCAAAGAAACCTCGTTAATAGCAAGTCCTTCTACCATCTCACCGTTGAGACGACGCGCTGCCATGCGCAGCGGGTGCAGCTGGACCTGTTCTGCTCGTTCCAGAAATACAGACAGATCTTTCTCATGAAAGTGATTCATGAGGAAGCCAACCGTCCCACGGTTCATCCCATAGATCGGGACGTTACGGTACAGATGACGGTGCAAAGTCTCGAGCATGAAGCCATCGCCCCCTAGAGCAACAATAATATCGGCTTGCTCTGGTGGGACATGCCTATAACAGCTTTGCAAGCGTTGTAACGCCTCCTGTGCCAACAAACTGTCCCCAGCGACGAATGAAAGCTTGTTGCTAACTAGCATGATTGCCTTGTGCTTTGCATGTCCTAACGTAGGATAAGCTCCCTGTCCTCATGCCTGCATTATATTATACCCGACCCGTATAGGATGTTCAGCGCACTTCGTGAGCAGGGAACAGGACTGGGCCCAAAGCTCTTCTCTAAACCTCTGACCTCTCTCCGATCCGTCTCGTCGGGTTTGTTTCTGTGGCCCTGAAAAAGCCAAAAGCGCACCTTAATCGCTAGAGAAATCTCTCGCGAGAGATTTTGGATTTTGAGACCGTTGCGATAGCTAAACAACTCATTCTGCCTCTCTCTGCTCCCCGTTCCCTACGAGCCAAAAAGATTTTTCCAGGGATCTATACCCTAGATACAGAGGCTATTAAAATGAAATTAAATAATTTTTAAATATAAAATTAAATTTTTTAAAAAATATTTTATTACTGAATTTTTAAAGCTCGAAAATTAATCTTTACTAAAGTTTAGATTTATAAAATATAATAACATTTCTTGTCAATTGATATAATAACAACTATAAACAGCAGCATTAGCTGCGAATGACTCCCATGGTAACTCTCTTTTCTGTTGTTCAGTGTTGGTTATCAGCAACGCCGATTGGCTTGCGGTTGGCGGTCTTTTATGCGGCGATGTTCGTCGCGATGGGGGTGCATCTACCATTCTGGCCTGTTTGGCTCAAAGCGCAAGGACTGAGTGACTCCGAGATAGGCCTAGTTGTTGGAGTTGGCATGGGTGCCCGTGTCATTGCAAACCCGCTCGTAGCCCATTGGGTAGAGCGTAAAGGACAGCAAATCTATCTGATGCGCATCCTCGCAGCCTTCAGTGTAGTTTTGTGTGCCTTGTTCACTGTAGTTGACGGCTTTTGGCCCCTGCTCCTTCTCAGTGCCACTTGGCTTGCCATCTTTACGGCAATTATGCCATTAGGAGAAAGTATAGCATTATTTACAGCTTATAATCATCATTTGGACTATGGCAGAATACGCCTCTGGGGCTCCTTGAGCTTCATGATGGCATCGATGGTCGGCGGTGTTTTCCTTGCTGATCACTCTCCAGCAGTGATTCTGTGGATTCTCATGAGCGGTATGATCCTGACCCTTATCTCTTGCCTGCTTGTTGGGGGCATTTCACCATCGACTCAGAGCAGTCTTCATTCAGCCGCTTTCCGGCAGGCGCTCACAGACTCTCGCTATTGGCTGTTCCTCGCCTCTGCTAGTCTTATCAATGCGAGCCATAACATCTATTATAGTTTTGCTACATTACATTGGCAACGTGCTGGCATTTCTCCCACCGTCATAGGTGGATTGTGGGCTGAAGCTGTGATGGCAGAAGTGTTGTTGTTTGCTTTTTCTAATACCATGGTCACATGGCTGCGGCCTGTTGGTCTTCTGATCCTGGGGGGGGGTGCGGCCATGATTCGCTGGCTCATCCTTGGATTCTCCACTCACATTATCGTTCTTGTGGCTTCGCAACTTTTACACGCTTTTACATTTGGTGCAATTCACATTGGGGCAATGCACTTTTTGACGTGTGCTGTGCTGCCTGAAGCTTCAGCACGAGCCCAGGCTGTTTATGGCTCAGTGAGTATGGGTGCGGCTGTAGGCCTAGCAACTATGATCGCTGGTCCCCTTTACCAAGCCATAGCAGGCCAAGCTTTTCATGTCTCCGCTGGACTTGCTGTGCTGGGTAGTCTGTTAGCAGTACAATTGTACCGTCGCTGGCATGGAGAATTACTAGGCTGCTCATAAACTTTTTTTATCATCGTAATCGTAAGGATAGGCTAGGCCCTGTTCGCTCCTTATCCCTTGGGGGTGTCATGGTCTTCCGGCTACCCCTACGGTCCTGGTCTGCTCTGGCAGAGTCGTGCGCTCCATGCCTCCCTCAAGCATATCGCAATCCAACGCCGAAACACAAAATCTCCTCGCTGCTGTTCTCCAGAACAATACACCTTTCATGTTAAGGTAACTGATATCACAAATTTTCGCTGACGTAACGAATCTTTTGCGGAGGGGGTGGGATTCGAACCCACGGTGCGCACTCACGCACAACGGTTTTCGAGACCGCCCCGATCAACCACTCTGGCACCCCTCCACACTCTAACCATGAAAAACCATCACCATGAAAAACCATCACCATGAAAAACCATCATGGTGCGCCGGCGGTGATCCGCAATACTGTATGCAACTTAATGCAACTTATGATAGTTACTTTTAAAAAAGGCCAGCTCTCTTACAAGCTACCAGCTGCATAAAGGCCCGTGAAAAGACATGCCAAATCTCTTTGGTGCCGAAGCGGGGATTTGAACCCCGGACCTACTGATTACGAATCAGGTGCTCTACCTCTGAGCTACTTCGGCATTGCATGATCACAACCGTCATACTGCTCTGAGGCGCGGTGGCAGAGAGAGGAGCAGAGAGAGGAACGGAGGCTGTATAGCCTCCGTAACCGCAATGAGAGTGTCTCGAGTGACTCATACACTGTAATATAGCTGAAATTCAATTGGATGCGGTGTATGCTCAAAACCATAGACCTCTTCCCACTTCAGCTCAACATAAGAATCTATAAAGGTCTGTGTAAATACCTCTCCTTTGAGGAGAAAATCACAATCCTTCTCAAGGGCTTCCAAGGCCTGGCGGAGGCTACCACATACAGTAGGTACTCCGATGAGTTCTGCCGGTGGGAGGTCGTAGAGGTTTTTGTCCATGGGATCACCAGGATGGATCTTGTTTTCGATTCCATCAAGACCAGCCATCAGCATAGCAGCAAAAGCCAGATAAGGATTGGCAGTCGGATCTGGAAAGCGCACTTCCACTCGCTTAGCCTCCGGACTCACGGCGTAGGGAATGCGGCAAGAGGCTGAACGGTTGCGGGCAGAATAGGCAAGTAAGACAGGAGCTTCAAAACCGGGAATCAAGCGTTTATAACTATTAGTGCTCGGATTGGTAAAAGCATTCAACGCCTTCGCATGTTTGATGATGCCACCTATATAATATAGCGCTATCTCTGATAAATCAGCATAGCCAGAGCCACCAAAAAGGTGCTTGCTCTTATGCCAAAGAGACTGGTGAACATGCATACCCGAGCCGTTATCACCAAAAACAGGCTTTGGCATGAATGTCGCTGTCTTCCCATAGGAAGCAGCGACATTGTGGACTACATATTTGTAGATCTGTAAGTAATCAGCAGCACGGACTAACGTTTCAAACTGCACGCCTAGCTCCATTTGGGAGGGAGCTACCTCATGATGATGCTTTTCAATTGCAAGCCCCATATCCCCCATGACGGTTAGCATTTCTGCCCGAAGGTCCTGCATAGAATCCACTGGGGCAACAGGAAAATAACCTCCCTTGACGGCTGGACGATGCCCGGAGTTACCTTCTGGAAAAACCTTGCTATTTGTATAAGGACCTTCCTCCGAGTCTATCTCATAAAAAACCCTGTTCATTTTAACTTCGAATCGAACATCTTCGAAAACAAAAAACTCTGCCTCTGGTCCAAAATAAGCTGTGTCAGCGATACCAGTAGACTCTAAATACACCTCCGCCTTTTTAGCAATTGAACGTGGGTCTCGCTCATACATTTGTCCAGTCGAAGGTTCTATAATATCACAGAACAGGATCATAAGAGGCTGTGCGGCAAAAGGATCCATTACCGCAGTCGTCAGATCAGGCTTGAGGAGCATGTCTGACTCGTTAATGGTTTTCCAGCCGGCAATTGATGAGCCATCAAACATGAAACCATCAACTAAGCTGTCCTCTTTGATGGTGCGGACATGTTGAGCAGTATGTTGCCATTTACCCTTTGGGTCTGTAAAACGACAATCGACGTATTTAACGTCGTGTTCTTTGATCATTTCCAGAACATGCTGAACATCGGACATGGATTCTGTTCCCACGCTTTTATGTCTTTCGTGACGGCCCACTTAATCCTCTCTCACATGCACGAAACATGAAAAGAGGCGGCACTTCAGATACCCTCACCCTCTCTATACGCTGGCTGTTAAAGAGCATTCGGACCACGCTCTCCTGTTCTGATACGAATAGCCTCTTCGAGACTCAAAACAAAGATTTTGCCATCGCCAATGCGACCCGTGTGCGCGGTCTGTTGAATAGTCTCCACGGCTCGTTCTACAAGTCCATCATCTACGACGAGCTCAATTTTTACCTTCGGGAGAAGGTCCACGACATATTCTGCCCCACGATACAACTCTGCATGTCCCTTTTGCCGTCCAAATCCACGCGCTTCTGTGACTGTGATGCCTTGAAGACCTATCTCATGCAAAGCCGCCTTCACTTCCTCCAGCTTGAATGGCTTGATAACCGCCTCTATCTTTTTCATAGCGGTCTCCAGGTTATAGCAGGCTTACTGACGCATAAGAATCAGGCGTATGACCAACCGAAGTACCTCCGCTCTGTATAGAATAAATACATCCGTCTTGCAATGACCTCAAGGAGACTTTTAGAGTACCCATCACGTTACACTCCTCAGTCCATCAGATAGTCAAATGTCATATCATCTCTGACAAGAGACCATTCACATAATTCCGTCTTAAGCGGTTCACTAGCCCTATGATCCAAGAACCAGGATGGTGCTTTTCCTGTCGGGAATGAAATGTCTCCCCCCCATGTAATACAGAGGGAAATGTGAGTGCTGCCCTGAGGGCTTTGAGCCGGGCAATCATCACGGGCGAGTCCCACGCAGCTTCTCCTTCCAGACGGGCGACAACTTGTCCTGTTGCGTGTAAAATATAAGTAGAAGGCAATCCTTGCATACCAAGAGCTTGGGCAAGACGGCCGCGCGGATCGTGATAAAGCCCGAGTCCCGTTAATCCCTCACGAATCAGGAAAGCTCGCGCTTGCTCGAGAGTCGCATCTTCTGAAACAGCCAGTACGGTAATTCCAGCCATAGCCTGCCGTAAACGGTTTAATGATGGCATCTCCCTGATGCACGGCAGGCACCACGTTGCCCATAAATTAACTATTGTTAGTTGTCCATTTGTTTTATCAGCAATTTTTACAAGATTACCATCTTGCGTTAGTATAGTCACATCAGGAACGGGTTGTGGCGGATCCAGTGGAATCAGAACGCCGGTTTGTTGGGGGTGGACGCGATTGGCAACAATTTCTTGCGTGCCAGTGCGCCATAATGCGATACTGAAAGAAAAGATCGTGATAATGGTTATCACGGCCATCCCGAGAAAAAGCGCGATCCGCTTGTTCATCTGATTGCTCGCATTTCCTATGGTTTAATTTTGTGGCTCTAATGTTTGTGCGCTGCACGAATCCTCCTGGAGGGATCGTCCTTATGACACATGGTGAGGCCCCTCGAAGCCCTAACCCCCTCTGGGGAGGGCGTTTCTCTGGTAGTCCAGCAGAAATCATGGAACGCATTAACACTTCCATCGGTTTTGACAAAAGGCTTTATACACAGGACATACGTGCTTCTCAAATACACTGCAGCATGTTGGTCTCCCAGGGTATCATATCGCCTGAGAATGGCACCGCTATTCTGCAAGGACTTGAGCAGATCATGCAGGAGATTACAGATGGTCTATTTGTTTTTAAAAAGGAGTTTGAAGATATCCACATGAACGTGGAGGCAAGATTAGCGGAACTGATTGGCTCAGCCGCTGGCCATCTTCACACGGCACGCTCTCGTAACGATCAGGTAGTCACAGATTTTCGTCTATGGGTGCGTGATGCTATTGACTCGATTAATCAGGCAGCAACTCTCTTACAAAAAGCTCTCCTAGATCAGGCAGAACGCCATGCTGACACCGTCATGCCTGGCTTCACTCATCTGCAAGCGGCACAGCCCATCACCTTTGGTCACCATTTAATGGCCTACGTTGAAATGATTGAACGCGATCTGAGTCGTCTAGCAGATACTCGCCTGCGACTCAATGAATCCCCTCTGGGAGCTGCCGCTCTGGCGGGAACGTCGTTTCCTATAGACCGTCACTGCACGGCAAGAGAATTAGGATTCAATCAGCCGTGTCTCAACTCGATAGACGCTGTCTCTGACAGAGACTTTGCCATTGAATTTCTCGCTGACGCAGCCCTGTGTGCCGTGCATCTGTCACGATTAGCGGAAGAGATCGTGCTGTGGGCTTCAGCACCATTTCATTTTATTTCTCTTTCTGATTCTTTTTCAACTGGCAGTTCAATAATGCCACAAAAACGCAATCCCGATATTGCTGAACTTATAAGAGCAAAATCTGGTCGCGTGATAGGGGCATTACAATCTCTGCTAATTATCATGAAAGGATTACCACTTTCATATGCAAAAGACTTGCAAGAAGACAAGGAACCGGTGTTTGAATCAGCCGACGCCTTGAGCGTGTGTTTAACAGCTATGGCGGGCATGATCGCTGATATGTGTGTGAATACTGACGTCATGCGTGCTGCTTGCAATGGGAATATTACAGCAACAGATCTTGCAGATTGGCTCGTAATGAAAGCGAAAATTCCATTTCGACAAGCCCACAATACTGTGGGACGCCTGGTAAAATTAGCAGAGGAGCGTCGTTGTACTCTTGCAACTTTACCTATTTCTGATATACAAAAAATAGAACCATTAATAGATTCTAACGTATACCGTGTATTTGATATAGACAACTCCGTGAGAAGTCGCACTAGCTTCGGCGGCACAGCACCAGCCAATGTCTTGATCGCGGTTGCTGAAGCGCGACGCCGCTTGTTTGCGAAGTCTGGTGAGCGTGAAAAAAAATAGAAGGGAGGCGACGTGAAGGTCTTCCTTCTTTCGCGCATGCTCCTGTTATTGCTGGTGACTCTCTACCTGAGCTTATCAGCATGTGGAAGAAAAAATTTTCCCGCACAGCCTATAACAAACGATTCGTCTAGGGAATTCTTGCCCTCTTCATCTCAGATGAAGTTTTCCAGATAGTCGCTACGTTCAGAAGGGTCAAAAAATCTCAGAAAAAGGCAGACCCTACCTTCTGGGTGGGGTGCCTTTTTCAAGGTCTCTTCCCTCATCTGGTGTGAGAGTTTGCATCGATATGGCATGGATCTGCTCATGCAATTCACTCTTCAACAAGTTATAAACCATCCGCTGACGCGTCACTCTCTGCATACCGCTGAATTGCTCTGAAACAATCACTAACCGAAAATGGCTTTCAGCAGACGGACGCACACCGGCATGATCGCGGTGTCGATCAGATTCGTCGACGATACTCAGAAAAGTTGGCGTCAGTTTTGTGCTCAGCTTTTTTTCTATCACATCATAAAGACGCATCGTCAGTACCTTCAGATAAGCTCCTCACTAAAGATAAGCTCCTCACTAATCGGGAGCACAGAATAAACTGTGCTTTATCAATGTCAAGGTCAAGGGAACATCACCGCAATCTTTCATGGTCCCAGCGAGCGATCTTTTGTTCTTGCCTTCTGGACGACATCGGATGAAGTTCTATCCAGAATGTTACATTACATTTTTCCCAAGAGGATTCAATGCGTGCTGAAGTGGACGCTCTTAATGCCACGATCGAGCAGTCTTTGGCACTGCTCAGGAGGTATCTTTGACTGGGATCAGGCCCTGATACGTCTTGCGGAACTGAATACATACGCGGAAAATCCTTCCTTGTGGAACAACCACGCTAAAGCACAGTCGGTTCTGCGGGAACGTACAAAGCTGGAGTCACTCATCACAGGATGTCGCACATTGGAGCGAGAGCAAGCGGATACCATGGCATTCCTCGCACTTGCAGAGGAAGAAGGTGACAATGCCATGGTTGAAGAAGCGGAACAACAGCTTCGTCTCCTCTGTCATAAGGTCCAGGTTAGAAAGTTAGAAGCGTTGCTGTCCGGTGAAGCCGACAGTAATGATTGCTTTCTTGAGGTCCATGCTGGGGCTGGCGGAACAGAGGCCCAGGACTGGGCAGAAATGTTACTGCGCATGTATAGTCGCTGGGCAGAATCTAGAGGTTTTCAGGTTGTCTGGCTGGATGAGAGCGCAGGTGAAGAGGCTGGAATCAAGTCGGCCATCATCCAAATTTTCGGTCTTTATGCTTACGGCTGGCTCAAGACAGAAAGTGGTGTGCACCGGCTTGTGCGTGTCTCACCCTTCGACGCTTCTGCCCGTCGGCATACCAGTTTCTGTTCTGTATGGGTCTATCCTGTGGTAGATGAGACGATTACAGTCGCAATTGCTGAAAAAGACTGCCGGGTTGATACCTATCGGGCCTCAGGCGCTGGGGGTCAACATGTGAATAAAACAGACAGCGCTGTCCGTATCACTCACCTACCCACCCATATCGTAGTGCAATGCCAGAGCGAACGTTCACAGCATCAAAACAGGGCAAAAGCATGGGCGATGTTGAAGGCACGTATTTACGAACGTGAGTTGCAAAAAAGAGAAGAAGCAGCGACTGCTCTAGCAGAGATTAAAACAGACATAGGATGGGGACGCCAAATACGATCTTATGTCTTACAGCCTTACCAGATGGTCAAAGACTTGCGCACTGGTGTAGAGACCTCAGACACACAAGGTGTGCTTGCTGGCAAGATAAATTGTTTTCTCTCGGCTGCCCTAGCAGCACGAGTTGACGGCATGGCTCTTGAAGCTGATGTAACATGAGAAAGATTCAATTTGGAATAAGAGTTGATGCAATATAAAACTCTTAAAAATATACTTGTGAATTGGCTATTTTTGCCAGTCATCACTAGTGTCAGTGGTTACACAGCGTTTGTGGGGGTTATGCATGCTATGCAGCGCTCCTTCATGTACCACCCGTACCCACTCATGACCTCACCAGCAGCACTGGGGATGACAGAGATGCGAGAAGTGCGTTTGTTATCTCGGGACAGTATGGCATTGATAAGCTGGTATGCACCACCAAAAAATGCAAAACCAACAGTGCTTTATTGCCACGGTAATGCTGGTAATATTGCGACACGGGCGTTTAAAGTAAGACCATTTCTGCAAAATGGTTATGGTGTCCTTATGGTCGGCTATCGCGGGTATGGTTCTAATCCTGGAACACCGAGTGAGTCTGGTCTTTCTGCTGATGCCGAGACTGCCTTTCAGTACCTGCGCGCTCAGAGTATTCCAAGCAATCATATAGTAATCTATGGAGAATCACTCGGCTCTGGCGTAGCAGTGAGTCTCGCAGCGACACATAACCCTGGAGCTTTGATTTTAGAAGCAGCTTTTACATCCGCCGTTGATGTTGCGAAGACAACCTACTGGTATTTACCAGTCGAGCAATTAATGAAAGACCGTTTCGACTCTATCAAGCGCATTGCACAGGTTCATGCCCCCGTCCTAATGCTGCATGGTGAGCGAGATGGCGTGGTGCCGATTGCACTCGGCAAACGTCTCTTTGCAGCGGCACCGTCCCCCAAAGAATTTGTCACCATACCTGGCGGTATGCATGCGAACCTACACGAACACGGTGTTGCTCAACGTGCTATAGACTTTATCAAGCGGCATGTCCTTCTATCATAGAAAGATAATACAGCACAGGAACATAAAGTGTGATCATGGCAGTTGTTTGTCAGCAAGTACGGCCAGAAACATGCCTAGCAAATATTGCATGGAACCGATAAAAGTCGCATGAGCGGTGGCCCGAGTCGGAGTCCGAACAAGCTGGATATTAAGCCAAATGAACCATAGACATGCTATGAATATGCAGAGGCCATACCAGTGGCCTAATTCTCCTACTATCCACGGTAACAGGGATGCGCTGACCAAAAGCAAGCTATTGATGAAGATGTAATGAACAGTCTTTTTTTCCCCGACCAGACAGGGTAGCATTGGCACATTGGCTCTCTGGTAATCTTCTTTGAGGAGAAGGGCGAGTGCCCAGAAATGGGATGGTGTCCATAGGAATAAAATAAGCGCTAAAAGCCATGGTAACAGCCATATCGTCGGGTCTACTGCGGCCGCACCTGCGAGCACAGCAAAGCTCCCAGCAGCACCGCCTATGACAACATTGAGCCAAGTACGTCTCTTGAGCCACACAGTGTAGACGACACCGTAGAAAAATACGCCTAGCAGCAAATGCATAGCGACGACCCAGTTAAGAGTCAGAGCAGCCAAACTGAGACCGGAAAAAAGGAAAGCGGCTGCAAGCCACAGGACGCGCTGCGGTCTCCTCACAACACCGGCTGCTAGCGGACGATGAGCCGTACGGCTCATCAGGCGGTCTATGTCTCTGTCATAGAAGTGGTTAAAAACAGATGAACTTGCCGAGCCCAGCAGCATTGCTAACGTGAGCAGAGCAATCTGTTGTCCATTGATTTGATGAGCAACCGATAGATAGCCGACGACAGACGTTAAGGCGATCGTTATCCCAATCCGCAACTTTAAAAGTTGTAGGAAGATTCTGACTGTCAAGACCGTTTCTCCTGTCATGATTCCCGGTGTGTCACCAGGTTTCTGTCTGGTCGAGGCTTTAATGTTTTTGCTCTAACCTGATGCGGTTACCTTGTTCTCGGCATGTAACGAGTCACTCCTGTCATGGAGCCAAACTACAGCGATACCGAAATAAAATATAAAAAAACAAAAAGTGAAAAGTTGTATTCCCGTGCTGTCTGCTGAATCGGCACTCTCTGATTCTAGGACAAAGTGCGTATCTTCCTGTTGCATCCGCGTGCAATGAGCGTAATCTCTCATTAGTATATGAGGCGATGAATCTTTCTTTTCCCCAGTAGGGGGTATCGCATGGAGTGACTATGCAAGAGTTCAATGATATTCGTCGTTCGGTCAAGGCCCTGTGTGCCAATTTTCCTGGGGAGTATTGGCGTGCTCTTGATGCAGAACGCCGTTATCCCACAGAATTCATTACTGCACTGACACAAGCAGGTTTTCTCGCCGCAATGATCCCGGAGGAATATGGCGGTAGCGGCCTGCCTATTCTTGCAGCATGTGTAATCCTTGAAGAAATTCAATTTAATGGATGTAATAGTGCTGCATGTCATGCTCAAATATATACTATGGGGACAATATTATTACATGGATCAAGTAATCAAAAAAAAGAATATCTACCTTTAATAGCAGAAGGAAGATTACGTTTACAAGCTTTTGGAATCACAGAACCTTCGAGCGGTACTGATATAACAGCAATAAAAACATCTGCACGTCGCGAAGGGAGTTTTTACATCATCGATGGCCAAAAGGTCTTCACATCACGGGCTGCACACTCTGATTTGATGCTACTGCTGGCTCGGACCACTCCACGAGAAAAGGTGCGTCATAAGAGTGAAGGATTATCAGTTTTCCTCATTGATCTGCGTGAGGCTGTGGGACATGGCATATCATTGCGACCCATCCGGACCATGATGAACCACTCAACATGTGAGGTGTTCATAGACCAGCTTCATGTTCCAGCAACTAATCTGATTGGTGAGGTTGATAGAGGGTTTCGTTGTATCCTTGATTCGATGAATGCCGAGCGTATCCTGATTGCGTCTGAGTGCGTCGGTGATGCCCGCTGGTTTATCCGCAAAGCCGCTGATTATGCCCGGGAGAGAACTGTGTTTGGCCGTCCCATTGGCAGTAATCAAGGCGTGCAGTTTCCAATTGCGCGGGCCTATGCTGCAACAGAATCGGCTTCTCTGATGGTGCAGAAGGCGGCCGCTCTCTTTGATTCGCGTCAGCCCTGCGGGACGGAAGCTAACATGGCCAAACTGCTTGCAGCGGAGGCATCATGGCAAGCGGCTGATATGTGTCTGCAGACACATGGCGGCTATGGCTTTGCAGAACAGTTTGATGTGGAAAGAAAATTTCGAGAAACTCGTCTCTATCAGGTGGCTCCTATTTCCACCAACATGATACTCGCCTATTTGGGGACACATGTCCTGCATCTTCCGCGATCCTACTGAGGCGCACGCTGCTAATCGTGCGAAATACGGGAGCCATGAGTGAGAAGAAAAAAAGAATGTTCTGGCCTTTTTAAGGAAAACTGGGAGAAAAAAAGGGCAGGACAATCCCCCGTCAAAACGCCTTTTTTCTGCAAAGTGAGGAATTGCCCCTAGTCTTGTGGGGGCTGTTGCACATTGAGGAAGATCAGTACAGGAATGCCTATATGGATAGAGGAGTACGTGCCGACGACCAGTCCCCATAACATGGCCACGGCAAAGCTCTGTAACACCTCACCACCAAACGTAAGAATAGCCACAACGACTAAAGCCGTGGTAACGCTTGTCAAAAGAGTACGCGATAATGTTTCATTGAGGCTAAGATTTAACAACGCCTCGAGGGGAGCTTTTCTGTATTTGTAGAGGTTTTCACGCACGCGGTCATAGACTACGACTGAGTCATTGATCGAATAGCCAGCAATCGTTAAGATGGCCGCCACAGACGTAAGATTAAACTCCATCTGAGTCACAGAGAAAAGCCCGACTGTGGCAGCGACATCATGCAAAAGAGCGAGCATGCTGCCCAATCCAAATTGCCACTCAAAACGGAACCAGATGTAGCCTGTAATAGCTAAAATTGCAATTACCGTCGCCCACACACCGCTCGCAATTAACTCACGGCCAATTTTAGGTCCAACGAGTTCCGTACGACGGAACTCTACCCTCGTCCCAAGGGCTTTACGAATTTGAGAAAGAGCAGCGTGCTGAGTTGCGGCATCACCAGTCTCAGATTCACGTTGCTGCAAGCGGATGATAATTGTGTGATCTGTGTCAACAACGCTCTGCAATGCGACATTACCAATCTCAAGAGCATTGAGTCTTGCCCTGACCTCGCTTAATTCAACTGCTCCTTCAGTACGTGCTTCAATGAAAAGGCCACCGGAAAAATCAACTCCAAGATTCAATCCCATAAAGACTATAGATAAAATGGAAGAAATTACCAATATTGTTGAAAATGTAAATGACACTTTATGCCATTTTAAAAAATTTAAATTATTTTTATTTAAATCAAAAATATATTTTTTATATATCATCAAAAATCTCACGATTTATAAAAAAATATTATATATTTATATGCATATTATTTATATGTCCTTATAGTATACTGGCATATCACCCCATTCTTTGACGGGAAATGGCGTATGTCGTCATCGGTTGCC
>JANQJD010000018.1 GCA_028281845.1 Rhodospirillales bacterium
CGTAATGGCAGCCGTCAGAGACGTCTTGCCGTGGTCAACATGGCCTATCGTCCCAACGTTGCAATGTGGTTTCTTACGTTCGAATTTTTCCTTGGCCATTGCATTCCCCCATCATTTCCGGACTTCAACCAGCCATTTTGGCACGAACGTCTTCTGACACATTGCCTGGCACTTCCGTATAGCGCTCAAAGTGCATACTGTACTGAGCCCGCCCCTGGCTCATAGAACGAAGAGTGTTGACGTAACCAAACATATTCGCAAGCGGCACCATAGCTATGATCACACGTGCATTACCCCGTTGATCCATGTCACGCACTTGCCCTCGTCGACTGTTCAGATCGCCAATAATGTCCCCTAGATATTCCTCCGGAGTCACCACTTCTACCTTCATAATGGGCTCCAGCAGTCTGACTCCTGCTTTCTGCATAGCCTCGCGAAAGGCACCGCGCGCCGCGATTTCAAACGCAAGAACACTCGAATCTACGTCGTGATAAGCCCCATCTACCAAAGTAGCCTTCAGATCTGTTACTGGAAACCCAGCCAACACACCGGATTCCATGGAGGATTTCAAACCCTTCTCAACCCCAGGAATAAATTCCTTTGGGACAACACCTCCGACAATGCGACTCTCAAAATGATAGCCACTTCCCCCTTCACCAGGGGTAAATTCAATGATAACGCGCGCAAACTGGCCAGCACCGCCTGTCTGTTTTTTGTGTATATAATCAATACGATAAAACTTCGAAATAGTTTCTCTATACGCTACCTGCGGTGCACCAACCTTAGCCTCTACCTTGAATTCTCTCTTCATACGATCTACGACAATCTCAAGGTGGAGCTCTCCCATACCCTTGATAACTGTCTGACCACTTTCCACATCTGTTGAGACACGAAAAGAAGGGTCTTCAATAGCCAAACGGTGAAGAGCTATGGCCATCCTTTCCTGATCTGCCTTTGTTTTTGGCTCTACTGCCACTTCAATGACCGGTACGGGAAACTCCATCTTTTCCAGCAGGACCCGTCTGCCGGCATCGCTGAGAGTATCTCCGGTAGTTGTATCTTTTAATCCGACAAGGGCAATGATATCACCGGCACGTCCTTCTTTGATTTCCTCACGACTGTTCGCATGCATCAATAGCATACGTCCAATACGTTCACGTTTTCTCTTAGCTGTATTTTGAACATAAGAACCGCTTTCCAAAACACCTGAATAAACGCGGACAAAAGTGAGTGACCCAACAAACGGATCGTTCATGATTTTGAAGGCGAGCGCTGCAAAGGAATCAGCATCGTCAGAGCGACATATGGCTTCCGTCTCAGCCCCCAGCAGCATCCCCCGTATGGGGGGGACATCAACTGGAGAAGGAAGATAATCAATTACTGCATCTAAAAGTGGCTGAACCCCTTTATTCTTAAAAGCTGAACCGCACAGCACGGGGACAAAGGCCATGCTGATCGTACCTTTGCGAATGCACTCTTTAAGAGTTTTTTCGTCAGGTTCATACCCCTCAAGGTAGGATTCCATTGCAGAATCGTCCATTTCTATTACCGATTCCACTAACGCACGCCGATCCTGGCTGACGCGCTCTGCTAAAGAGCTGGGAATGGGGCAGGATTCAAACTCTGCGCCGAGTGTTTCCTCGTTCCAAAGAACAGCACGATTGCGCACCAAGTCCACAACACCCATAAAGCCACTTTCTGCTCCAATCGGCAGCGATACCACAAGTGGGCGCGCACCGAGTCTATCGCTGATCATCCGGACACAACTATCAAAGTTGGCTCCCAGCCGATCCATCTTATTCACGAAACAGATTCTAGGCACCATATACTTGTCCGCTTGACGCCACACAGTTTCTGATTGCGGCTCCACACCTGCCACAGCATCAAACACAGCCACAGCCCCATCGAGCACCCGCAAACTACGCTCCACCTCTATTGTGAAGTCGACATGGCCCGGCGTGTCTATGATGTTGATACGATGATCGCGCCAGAAACAAGTTGTTGCAGCGGAAGTAATGGTGATTCCCCGCTCTTGCTCCTGTGCCATCCAGTCCATCGTGGCAGTCCCATCGTGAACCTCACCAATCTTATACGACTTACCGGTGTAATACAAAATACGTTCCGTTGTCGTCGTTTTCCCGGCGTCGATGTGAGCCATGATGCCAATATTTCTGTATAGCTCTATAGGCGTCTGCCGTGCCATGGGACCTGCCTGCGCATTGACCTTTTATGGATTTGATTTCACCAGCGGTAATGAGCAAAGGCCTTGTTGGCCTCTGCCATGCGATGTGTATCCTCTCGCTTTTTGACTGAGCCACCACGATTGTTAGCGGCATCTAAAAGCTCTGCTGCGAGACGTTCAACCATTGTTGATTCCGACCTCTTCCGCGCATTATCGATAATCCAACGGAAGGCCAGAGCCTGACGGCGATCTGCCCGCACCTCAATAGGCACTTGATACGTTGCACCGCCGACACGGCGTGATCGCACTTCCAGTGCAGGCTTGACGTTGTCCACAGCTTCATGGAAAAGCTTGAGTGGATTCTGACTGGATTTATGTTCAATATTTTCTAATGCCCCGTAAATAATGGATTCTGCTGTGGCCTTCTTCCCATCCAACATGATACAGCTCACAAACTTGGCCACTACACGGTCGCCATACTTTGCGTCTGGCAAGAGCTCGCGTTTAATCGCAGCGTGACGACGAGACATAGTAAATCACCCTCTTATTTAGGACGCTTGGCACCATACTTGGAACGCCGCTGACGGCGATTTTTCACACCGAGGGTGTCAAGGGCACCACGAATGATATGGTAACGCACCCCGGGCAAATCCTTCACACGACCACCTCTGATCAAAACAACAGAGTGTTCCTGGAGGTTATGACCCTCACCGGGGATATACGACGTAACCTCATGACCGTTTGTCAGTCGCACGCGCGCGACTTTTCTCAGAGCGGAGTTCGGCTTCTTGGGAGTTGTCGTGTAAACACGTGTACACACCCCTCGCTTCTGTGGGCAACCACCCATGGCTGGGACTCTATTACGCTTCGTCTTTTGCAACCGCGGTTTGCGGATCAACTGATTAATCGTTGGCATGCAATTGCTATCCCCGCTTCCAGCCTATTATCACTCAAGCAAGACGCGCCCTAGGGATGTGTCCCAAGCTACCGCCTACAGGACTCCTTCTAAGGCCGGCCTGGCCCTTCACTAATCATCTGACTTTATTGAAATGGTAGATGTGTTCAGGGCGTTCAGCCCAATCACTTCCCCTTGAGAAAGGAAGTATCCTACTCACGCGAAACAAACACCACCACCCCCTAGAACAGCTCTCTCTCCCGTATGAAAGCCCATATGAGAATAGCGCAGGAAAGATTCTCCCCAAAACCCACCTATCCCTCCTTCACCACACGGCAATATGCTGTGACTTGATACGGCAACCGTTTGCGAAGATCAAGATGAAGATTGCATCCTTTCCCTCCTCATCGCTTGAAATCCAGAAATCATTTTAAGAAGCGAAACCCCTTTGCCCTGCCACTGGGGACTCGGAAAACATGGCCTCTTCAATCACGGCACAAAGAATGTGACCAAGCACGATGCATCCTTCCTGGATTCTCTGCGTTTTTCTGTCAGGAACAGAGAGACGGTAATCGCACAAAGGCTCCATAGGACCATGGTGATGCCCAAGCAAGCCAACAGTCACCATATCCTTTGCTCTTGCCCGTTTCAGGGCAAAAACGAGGTTTCTAGAACATGCTGATGTCGAAAGGCCAATAAACACATCACCAACACGTCCCATAGCCTCAACCTGGCGGTCAAAAATTCTTTCATAACCATAATCGTTGCCGATAGCCGTGAGAATCGCTGTATCAGCGGTGAGTGCCATGGCAGGCAGGGCGGAACGCTCAAACCGTAAGCGACCAACTAGCTCAGCAGCCAGGTGTTGCGCATCTGCTGCACTGCCCCCATTGCCAGCCAAAAGAATCTTGCCGCCCTTTCGTAGAGCCTTAACACAAACGTTCGCAACCGTCACAATAACAGAGAGCAACGTCTCATCGGCGGCCATACAATCAAGAACTCTGGCGGTTTTTATGATTTCAGCCTTTATTTCTTGAATAAGAGGTTTCATCTTGTCAGCCTTGCTCTCAGGCGTCACAATAATATTATATTTCTTTACTTGAGAGGAGATTACAAAGGAACAAACAGCCAGGCCAGTACGGACGGGAGAATCCACTCTCGAAACGTTACGCCCCTGAAATCTCCTTTTCTAATCTTTCCGATTATCGGTGTAGAATCTGATCTGTTGATTAGTACGGGTAGTACGGGCAGGCGTGAGAGAGTGCTTTGGCACCCGTATCCGTATCCGTATATCACCTCACCATAAAGAGAGTGCATATCACAGCTCAGAGACACGGCGTCCGTACGAAGCATAAAGACATCTCACAATCTTACTAACTTCATTATGTCCTTTTATGTCTTCCTTGCTCTTTCAAGACTATGAGCGACGCGCTGCGCTACCAGGCTGATAGGGAGCACAGAGCTCTCAGAGAGAGAGAAAGAGGCTTCGCATGACAGCATGACAGGCGGCAAGACGGCAGTTGGATAATACTCTTTTAAAGTTTAATAACTGGTAATCTCGCCCGGCGTAAGAGAAAATGATAGCAAGAGGCGCATCACAGGACCATCATATTCAGGTGGTAATTGTGTATATCCGAGCCGCCAGTTGATAATATCATGATCTGGCAACTGCAATAATTTATCTAGTTCAGCAAGCTGGTGAGCTTCCAAAGATGGTAAATAAACCCTAGCGAAAGATTCTAGGAGCAGATCTGCCTCCTTTGTCCCACGGTGAGCTGCCTGATAGTAGAGGCGGCGATGCCAGTTTTCTCGATCTTCTCTTTTCATAAAGCACCCTTCGTGATCTATTCTAAGTGTGTTAGACTAACATAATTCCTCTCTCTTTAGAGAGTGAATAGATTCACACACCATAAAGTTCTTTTTCAGTGCTTGCGATACTGTGCCAACTTTATAGAGATTTTACAGTATCGCAAGCTGCGACAGGCCTGTCATTAGAGTTCTGTAAAAAGCCGCCCCGCCGTTCCATGTGAAAACTGCTTCTCGGATTCTCCCTTCGCATTCAGAGAGCCATCATCGTCAAGCCGCTTCAGTTCAGAAATCGATCACCATGCCATCAAATGCAGGTTCTACGGCTTTTGGTAGACATTTTTGCAAGGCAACATAGTCAAGGCCTGGTCCCATGTGAGTTAGAATGGTACGCTGCGGCCGTATCCGCCGGACCCATTGAAGGACAGTTTTTAGAGAGGCATGAGTTTGATGTTCGTGTGCTGTCAAACAACCGACGACCCACACCTTAATGCCTGTCAGGGTAGCGAACGCCATCTCTGACAGAGCAACAAGGTCTGTGGAATAGGCTATCTCGCCAAAGCGAAAACCGAGCGTTGTTGAGAACCCATGGTCCTGCTCGAATGGCACAATGGTCATACCGCGCACCTGAAATGGGCCTGTTATAGGTTCTGCCCTCAAAGCAGGCTGATAGAGAGTAGCTGTGACGCAGTTTTGATGAGCGTTGATAAAAGCGTATTGAAAACGGCGGACAATTTGCTTTAACGCGTCCGGAGCGGCATACACGGGTACGGATGACCGCATCGCCCTGTTGATCTCACGCAGATCATCTAGCCCATGTAGGTGGTCGGCATGAGCATGGGTGTACAGAACAGCATCAAGACGACGAATGCCAACATCTAACAATTGGTCGCGAAGATCAGGAGGCGTGTCGACGAGGATAGCTATTTCCGCACTCTGCACCAGAATGGCTGGACGGCGACGACGGTTTCGCAGATCAGCCGGATTACAGGCGCCCCATCCTTGGCTGATCGTCGGGACGCCGCCGGAACTACCACAGCCTAAAATGGTTATTTTCATTGTATAATTTCTTTAAGGTATTATAGGGATGCGATCTATTTTCGTAAAGAGATTCAGAAAGTTATGAGTTGTGACCCACGAGACTTCAGCCATGGTAGTTTCTTTCAAGGCCGATACCCTAGCGGCTGTATGGACGACCAGGGCAGGTTCGTTCCGCTGTCCGCGTCGTGGCACAGGCGCAAGAAATGGCGCATCTGTTTCTATTAAAAGGGAGTGAAGTGGCAGGCGACGAACAATCTCTCCAAGCGCTCCGGCGTTCCGGAAGGTGATGTTTCCAGAGAAAGAAACAAAGAGACCCAGCCGGACAGCGAGAGCGGCAAGAGAATAACCAGAACTGAAGCAATGCAAAAGACCTGTAAAGGGGCCGAGAGACATTTCCTCCTTCAATATGGAAGCCATGTCATCGTCTGCATCCCGGCTATGTATGATTACAGGCAATCCTGCCTGCCGTGCGGCAGTGATATGAACGCGGAAACTTTGCTTTTGATCATTATGTTGGCTGCGCGTGTGGTAGTAGTCCAGGCCTGTTTCCCCAAAACCTACTACTTTAGGATGTATAGCTAGATTAATAAGCTGTGCAACACTGATCGGCGATTCACCTTTGACTTTATGAGGGTGAATACCAACAGTACAATAAACATCTTCGTATTTTTCTGCAATTGCTAGAACATGCTCGAATGTACTAATTTTAGTAGAAACATTCAATATACATCCAACGCCAGCATTTCTTGCTCGTATAACGACCTCATCTAAGTCCTGACGGTAATCAGGAAAATCCAAATGACAATGACTGTCAACCAGCATGGGACTACTCACAACCAGGTTGCATGATGAATCGTGGAAAGATTCCTTGTGGCGTGGGCAACGGTGTTCCCGGAGTCAACGCCCCAGCTGGGCCGACTGCCGCAAAGGTACGTGCCCCTCCGACGACTGCAAGCTGATCCAGTAAGCGCGCCGCTGAACGCGGGACAAACGGTGCCATCATCAATGCCAAATTGCGTAGTGTCTCTGCAAGCACATACAGTACAGTCGCCATACGCCCGGGATCCGTCCGACGGAGAATCCATGGTGCTTGGCGATCGACATAGCCGTTACTGCTCCTAACCACTCTCCAAATGATTTCCAGAGCCTCATGAAAAGCTTGCCTGTCCATCGCTAAACGCACCTGCTCTAACAACTTATAGGCCTCTGCGAGTAACGCTTCATCACTTGCCATTCGTGGGCCAGGCTCAGGCACTCTGGCCGCACAGTCACGTCTGATGAGAGAGAGTACCCGCTGAGCCAAGTTTCCAAGCTCGTTGGCAAGTTCCCCGTTTATCCTGTTGACCATAGCGTGATGGGAAAAATCCCCGTCATTGCCAAATGGAACATCGCGCAGTAGAAAATAGCGTACAGGATCAAGCCCGTACCGTTTCACAAGAGTCACAGGATCTACGCTGTTATGGGACGATTTAGAAATCTTCTGCCCTTTGTTTGTCCACCAACCATGGGCAAACACTCGCTTGGGCGGCTCAAGACCCGCTGCCATCAAGAGAGCTGGCCAATAGACAGTGTGAAAACGTAGAATATCTTTACCTACCATATGCAGATCTGCCGGCCAGTAGCGGGCAAAGGTATGACCTGTTGTCTCTGGATAGCCCGCAGCCGTGATATAGTTAGCTAGAGCGTCTAGCCAGACGTACATCACATGATCTGCATCACCCGGTATAGGCACTCCCCAAGTGCAAGTGGCACGAGATACTGACAGGTCCGTCAGACCCATACGAACAAAACTTATGACTTCATTGCGACGGCTCTTTGGAAGGATAAAGTCCTTATGGTTGTTATATAATCTTAATAACTCTTCTTTCCACTTTGACAACTTAAAAAAATAACTAGGTTCTTCTATCCACTCTACAGTTGCCCCTGTAGGGGCCAGTTGAGTCCCGTCAGGACCATCTGTTAATTCGTCCTTGTTCCAGAAAGCCTCGTCCCGCACAGAATACCAGCCGGCGTAATAGCCCAGATAAATCTGGTCACGGCTGACCAGTTCATTCCACAAGGCTTGGCAGGAGCGCATATGCCGCGGCTCTGTCGTCCGTATAAAGTCGTCATTAGAAAATTCCATGAGCCCCATAAGATCCTGAAAGTTCCGCGAGACTTTGTCAGTGAAAAGTCTGGGCGTAATGTTTGTGGCTCTCGCAGCCTTCTCAACCTTCTGTCCATGTTCGTCAGTCCCAGTCATAAACTTGACATCGAAACCATCTAATCGTTTAAAACGTGCCAATGCATCACATGCAAGAGTTGTATATACATGTCCAATGTGAGGAACATCATTTACGTAGTATATGGGAGTAGTGATGTAAAAAGACTTACGGCCCTCCATACGAAGACTCCTAGAGAAGACTCCTAGAACTCGTGTGCGTGCCTGAGAGAGCTTAGGAATGAGTGAGCTTTCCGACGGCACATAAAGCACTGATGACCACCTGCCTGCGGTCGAGATTCAGAACTTCCGCTCTGCTGAACAGATAGCTGATCTTTTCCCATACCTCTCCCCACTGATCAAGTCGAATGGTGGTTGTCAAACGAGAGGCGAGACCTGATTCCCCCGGAATCACCTCAACAGCGGGTCTGCCAGTAATGCCGCAACGCACGACACGGATGAGCCATGTTCTCAGTAATTCGCCAAAAGTCGCGAAAAGACGCGTATCCGCCTGGGCAACCCTGTTGCTCAAATCGTGTAGGGCCGGCCCATGAAGAGACGGCATCCTGGTCAGCAGATCGAGCATTGCCATGTAAAGCGCAACGCCGTCGTTATCAGCGAGTGCTAGTGCCTGCCCAATACTGCCTTCAGCTAAACTGGCCAGCGCAGAGACTTCGTGAGGAGGCAGAGCAGGGCGGTAACGCTCCAAGAGAGTACGTACTTGAATCTCTGTCAAAGGACTCAGTCTCAAAAGACTGCAGCGCGATCGAATAGTTGGCAGTAAAAGCCCAGGACTGTGTGACACGAGAAGAAGCAGCGATCGAGGTGCTGGCTCCTCTAGGACTTTCAAAATGGCATTACCAGCACTATGACTCACAGTCTCTGCCTCATCGAGGAGGACAACTTTAAATATTCCTAATGCGGGTGTTAAGCTAAGAAATTTAATTATATTTTTCATATCTTCTATTGCACCGAGTCGTCTGTGCTCGATAAAACGAAAATCACTGTGACAACCGGCGGCCATCTGACGAAATGTTGGATGCTCCGGTGGTATATATAACGGCGATTCACTCATCCCGTCTCCCGGGCGCGGAAGACCCGTAGAAAGGAGAAACCGAGCTAATCTACAAGCTAAGGTTGTTTTTCCAATTCCACGTGCTCCACAGATCAGCCAAGCATGGGCTAAGCGGCTCCCATGCCATGCCTGCCATAAAAAACGTTCAGCTGCTTCGTGGCCAAGAAGGTCCGGATTCTCCTCTGGACGCCGTAGGAAAAACGTTTTCGGTATTGGATTTCTTGATTCTGCGTGCGTGATCTTGACTCCCCTTCTCCTTCTGCGGCTGAACAAATAGATCGACACCCAGTCGCTCAGCTACAGCCCTGCGCACGGCTGCATGTACGGTAGGGATGTCGTGGGTTGCATCGACCATAACACAGCGATTGGGCTCAGCTGCTGCAATGGCATGCAAAGCCCGAGCGAGACGAAGATGAAAAGAAAAATCCATTTTTTCGTAACGTGTTGATTTTGCCGTATCGTGTCCGTTCAGTCTATGGGATAAATTCTCACGAGCAATTGCTCGTTCTAAACCCACTTTAGGCGGTAAATTAAGAATGATTGTGAGATCTGGAGCAAAATCGCCTGCCACTATGGCCACCAGGGCACGCAGTTGCGCTATATCGACTCCCTGTCCGCTCCCCTGATAGGCTAGGGTGGAATCTGTAAAGCGATCACAGACGACCCAGCGACCACCTGCTAAGGCGGGCCAAATGGTACGGACGAGATGATCGCGACGCGCCGCACAGTGTAAAAGCGCATCTGTTATCCCGTCCCATTGACCAGGCTCACCTCCTATGAGGAGGCGCCGTATACTCTCAGCCCCAGCGCTACCGCCGGGCTCTCGGGTGGCAAGAGGGTTCACGATTCCAGCACGGCGCAGAACTTGCACGAGTAAGGATACTTGAGTCGATTTTCCGGCCCCTTCACTCCCTTCAAAGGTAATGAAACGGCCACGCAATGACTGCCTGCCATTGGCATTTCTCTTCATTTTGCGCTTCCTCCCCAAAGGAGGTACCTCGCAGCAGCGAAGAGACGACCAGAGAAACCTAGGCGCTCAATATCCACTCCAGCTACTAGGGGTATGGCAGGAGTCACGATCCCAGGCACAGTTATCATGAGAGTTGCAAGTCGCTCACCCCTGAGAACAGGGGCCAGAATCGGACTGTCAAACACCACAGTCGCTCTGATATTTTGAGCAATCGCGCGCGGCAATGTCACCCTAATTGCCTTTTTTGTCACGAGCGGAACTGTGGCCCTCGTACCAAACCAGACGTTTGCAGTGGCCACTGCCGTGTTAGACTTTAAAAAACCACGATTCATGAAGGCCCGGAAGGACCATTTGATTAATCTCTCTGATTCCTGTTCCCGCTTTTTTGTGCTGGCAAGGCCATTCAGGACCATAACCACCCGACGCCCCTCACTGAAGGCAGAGGCAATAAGCCCATAACCACCCGCCTCTGTATGACCTGTCTTCAGACCGTCAGCACCAAGTTCCTGCTTGTAAAGAAGTGGATTACGATTTCCTTGGCGAATGCCATTATAGGTAAAATGCATTTCTTGGAAAAGTGGATAATACTCTGGAAAATCTGTGATCAAGCGACGGGCTAGGGTGGCTAGGTCCCGAGCTGTCATCAAATGATCCGGGACAGGCCAGCCAGAGGCATTACGGAATGTGCTGTGCGCTAACCCAATCAGACGCGCTTTCGCCGTCATGGCCTCGGCAAAGCTTTTCTCGCTGGTGGCTAAGTTCTCGGCGACGACAATACAGGCATCGTTAGCCGACTGGACGATGATGCCGCGTAGAAGATCAGAGACAGACACACGGCTGTGAAGAGCCACAAACATCTTAGACCCACCCATACGCCAGGCGCGCTCACTGACGCTAAACGTCTCGTCAAGAGAGAGATCCCCCTCACGCAGGCGTTCAAAGACCATGTAAAGAGTCATGAGCTTGCTCATGGAAGACGGATGCATCAGTACATCGGCATTTTTTTCTAGTAGTATTGCCCCCGTGTCATAGTCCACAACAAGTGCTTGTTCTACCGTCGTGTCGACAACAGCGGCATAAGGAGCCATTGTCTCAAAAAGTATGCCGCTGACAACGACAACACAAACCGCTAGCCATCGCTTCCTTTTGGCAGCAAGAGGCCAAAAGCCCAGTAGGGCCATGACACAGACGCTCCGGTATAGTGTCAAGTGGTCAGCATTCTCGCGCCTACCTCAAGAGACTCTTGGCGTCCGCATAGCGAGTCTTGTGAAGGCTCTCCAGTAGTTTATTGTGCCTTTTGGATCCTCGCGTGACACGTCTAAATTTTTTTGAAACAGAAAGCACGCTTTTCGGGCATTCTTTGGCAGATCTTTTCGTTTCTCTCCAATAAAGGAAAGGATGAAAATTATCTATATTATAAATTGTATTTTGAATTGAGATATTTTTGTATTCAATTATTGGGTGATTTTTTAAAAATTGTCTTTTTAAAACATGACTCTCTTCAGCAAGAATTTCTACCCTGACCCACGTGGTCCCCTGCCCCTCAAATCCTAGCAGCTGCGCTGCGCGCCTGGAGAGATCAATGATTCTATCATTCACAAAGGGCCCACGATCATTCACCTGCACGGTCAAGACTCGTCCATTTGTGAGATTAGTGACACAAACTATTGAAGGCATAGGTAACGTTCTATGTGCTGCTGTAAGGGTATTCATATCAAACATTTCACCATTAGCTGTTTTTTTACCATGAAAATCTACGCCATACCAGGAGGCCATGCCTGTCTCCCGATAACCATAATTTTCATACGGACAATACCACATCCCCTTTATTTGATAGGGCTCTCCTACTTTGTAAATGCCACGCCCAGGGGAACCAGTGTTAGAGCGTTTGTCAATCTCTGAATATGCCACCACCGATCGGCACTCAAAACATGCAATTAAAAATGTACAATATATTAATGACATTATTAGTTGTACAATCATTTCTTAATTAAAGAGTCTATTGTCCTTGAAGTTGATCTGCAAGATGTCCAACTGCTAGCGCAAATAGATTCGCGCGATTCCACTTAAGAATGACATTGTAATTCTCGAACAGAAGAACGGCATCTTCACTATTACCATCTGGTATAACGAGCCTCGCAAACAAGGATTGATCTGGCAGAGAATGACCATCGGCCTTTTTCACACCCAGAGCAGTCCATTCTTTCAGACTTTTCTTGACTGTTTTCATGGCTAAAGTGCGGTCAAATCCCTCAGGCAAGCGGACGGCCTGTCCCCAACTCTGGCCATTCTTCCACCCTGATGTGGCCAGATAGTTAGCAATAGAAGCAAAAATATCTGCCTCTGTACTCCAGATATCACGAGATCCATCACCATCGTGATCTTTAGCAAAACGCAGGAAACTCGAGGGCATAAACTGATTTTGTCCCATAGCCCCGGCCCAGCTCCCGCGCATGCGTTCTGGTGTGATATGTCCTCTATCAAGAATAGTCAGCGCTGTGAGCAACTCTTGACGAAAATAATTGCTGCGCCGGCTGTCATAGGCCAAAGTCGCCAGTGCATTGACTACCAGAAAGTTGCCCGTCATGAGACCAAAGTGAGTCTCTATTCCCCATAGGGCAACGATAAAATGTGGTTGAACCCCATAGAGCTGGCTTATTCTATTCAATAGCTCACGATGAGCATTCATTCGCTCGCGCCCACTCGCAACACGATTCGCTGTGACAGTCTTGGCGAGGTAATCCTGGAAGGGCATTATTTTTTCAGGTTGTTTATTTTCATGCTTCAGCACACATGGCAAGAATTCTACATCTGAAAGAGCACGTTCTAGGATATCAGACCTTATATTCCACTCCTTTTGCGCTTCTGTCTTGAGGCCATCAAGCCAAGTTGAAAAACTTGGTCTGTTTTTCAGAAAATCTTGTTCTACTAACAATTTTTCTGACATTGAAGGATTCTCTGCACTCAGAATTATTCTTCTTAACAAGAAGAAAACACCAATAATAAAAAATAACGTATTGACAGCACTCGTTTTGAATCGCATTGGAACTGTATATTCCCGTTGAGTCACTCAGTAGAATGACGTTGTTTCATGTCTCATGTCTTGACTGTACAATCTTGCCTATTCGGGTTGCACGGCAACAATGCTATACGATGAACCTCCTCAGGAGGGAAAGGTGCAGAGAGATTATTCTTGTGCGATGACTGATTCTAGCGGTTTAGCAGAGAGCAGCTGCGGGCAACGTGTGAGAGGGAAGAGCGGAGGGGTGGCCGAGCGGCTTAAGGCACACGTCTTGAAAACGTGCGAAGTTTTAAAAACTTCCGTGGGTTCGAATCCCACCTCCTCCGCCAGCAGTGCCGTTTGGGTCGCGCTGCTAAGATTCTCAGCCGTCTAGGGTCGTGGGACGATTCGAGTAGTGTGACCGGTGAATCTTTCTCTGCCATACTGGTATCCATAATAGTATTGAGTACAATTGACCCTTGGTACGGGTGGCGAGACTTGAACTCGCATGTCCGTAAAGAGACAACGGTTTTTGAGACCGTCGCGTCTACCGATTCCGCCACACCCGCTCGAAAAAGTGCTTTTTAGCACGTTGTAATTCGCTATTCACTGGTAAACTGCTATAATATAAGATCTTCAGGAGAGTGATCTCAGAGATGGTGGGGGTTGCTCTGTTCTTTCTGCTTTTGTTGTGCCTGCCGCCACACCACAGTCAAGTGCGCCTTGTGTGAGATGGGTCTGCATCAGCAGCGCTGCGTAATGAATGTTTCATCACTCTCGCTGCGGCAAGCGCGCGTCAGCCGTTTTTGCCTGGTTCTGGGTGATCGCCTCCCCCTCTCATACCTCCTCTATTCATATAGCCTGTGACAGAGACCCCATGCCACAGGATATTCTTTATATGGAGAGATCTTTCGCTTGTAGCTTGCTTGCTCTCGTATACACATGTACGCGTGTCGTAAGATCCATGTCATGGCATGAAGGAAGAGAAGGGAGAGAAAGGCAATGACCATAGACCTAGACGACGAGTCTCTCAAACGGAGACTGGGTGAAAATGGCTTAGCTCTTACAATCAAAGAAGTTCGTGATCTCCTCTCTGGTATCGTTGCGGCGCCGCCATCTGCAAGCTACGAACCTGAATGGCTTGTCCTGATTGCTCCTAAGCCCACGCCTGCCCTACGGGAGACCCTACTAGCCCTTCATGACCAGATGAGAAACTCCTTTGAGGGCAATAACGGACTTGATCCACAACCAAAAACTGTTTCTAAACGTTTACAGGCTCTACGAGTCGAATTGGCAAAACGCGAACTTGATGGATTCATCATTCCGAGAGCCGATGAGTATCATGGGGAACATGTACCACGCTACGCTGAACGGCTCAATTGGCTCACGGGTTTCACTGGCTCAGCTGGTGTTGCTATCGTGCTACAGCACAGTGCAGCCTTGTTTGTTGACAGCAGATATTCCCTACAAGCTGTCACTGAAGTTGATGGCACCTTATTCGAGCACCATCGTTTTTCCAAAACAGCCGCTGCTGCGTGGCTCGCGACTCACGCAGAACCTGAGCAGTGTATTGGTTACGATCCATGGTTGCATACATCAGAGGATGTTGACCTGCTGGAGAAAGCAGTTGCACACACGAGTGTTAAGCTCCAACCTTGTCACAAAAACCCCCTTGATTCTGTATGGCACAATCAGCCGTGCCAGCCGTTGGCACCGGCTGTCCCACACCCGCTGTCCTATGCTGGACAGTCCGGGCATGAAAAGCGCTGTACTGTGGCAGCGGATCTGATCAAAGCTAGAGTGGATGCGACTGTCTTGGCAAATCCTGACTCTATTGCCTGGCTCCTGAATATCCGCGGGGGTGATGTACCCTATACCCCCTTACTGCTTGCCTTTGCCATCCTATATGCTGATACCAGTGTAGACCTGTTTCTCGACCAACGCAAGCTTACCCCGGCTGTTACCCATCATATGGGCCCAGCAGTCCGGGTATTGCCACCACAAGCCTTTGAGCCTGCTCTTGATTCCCTAGGCAAGAGCGGTGCCAGTGTCAGTCTGGACATAACAGCTGTCCCAGTGGCAGTAGTCAACCGTTTACGCACGGCCAATGCACGCATTGTCTCTGAAAAAAATCCATGCGCACTCCATCAGGCGCGGAAGAACAATGTTGAACTGAGAGGCATGCGCGCTGCCCATTGTCGGGATGGGATCGCACTCGTGCGGTTTCTGTGTTGGTTAGAAGAGAATCTTGCAAAGAGCTATCCCGTCACTGAGCTATCCGCAGCTGATCAATTATACGCTTTTCGTCGCGAAGCTCTGCACTTTAGAGGTTTATCATTTTCAACTATTTCTTCTACTGGGGAAAATAGTGCAATTGTCCACTACCGTCCAAAAACAACAACTAACAAGCCTTTATGCCCAGGGACCTTATATCTGGTCGACTCGGGTGCTCAGTACTTTGACGGGACCACAGATGTTACACGCACCATCGCTATTGGCGATGTTGGGATGGAACTGCGGCGACGTTTCACACAGGTTTTGAAGGGACATATTGCACTCGCTACGGCAATATTCCCGATTGGAACGACCGGCAGCCAACTGGATATTCTGGCACGCCTTGCCCTATGGGCTGAAGGTATAGACTACGATCACGGGACAGGCCATGGGATAGGAAGCTATCTCAGCGTGCATGAAGGGCCACAACGCATCTCCACTCTTTGCAGTGACATTCCGCTCGTCCCAGGAATGATAGTCTCTGATGAACCGGGTTACTACAAGGCTGGGGCTTATGGTATCCGCATTGAGAGTCTGCTGACCGTCTGCCAAGTGTCCCCTGCTGGAGGAGCAGAGCGTTCCGTACTGGCTTTCGAAGTCTTGACACTTGTACCCATCGACCGTACTTTGATCGATCTCACTCTGCTGTCACCATTTGAACGAATGTGGGTAGACACCTATCACGCTCGCGTACGTGACACGTTAATCTCCTTCTTAGATCAAGAAAGCGCTGCTTGGCTGACACGCGCGACGGCCCCATTATAAATGATCCATGTGGAGTGGGGGCACCTCTCAAAATATACGGTATCTACGGTTTTTCACGGTTTTTTTTAACGCGTCATTAAAATCAATGACATCAACCTTAAAATCAATTACATCAACCTTTTGATGATCTCTATTATCTCTCCCACAGCAGCAGTAGCGGGTTTCAGGAAGACATGATCGAACATGCTAGCCGGAACGAACGGGCTGTTCTCCATATTGTTCAAAATCTTAATACATTTCTGCCCCAAAAGATAATGAGCAATGGGCACCACATTACCCATGGTACCGATGACGATCACGATATCCTTCTGTGTGAGAGCATCTTCTCTGGAAAGAGGGAAAAACAGACGGTGCAACACCTGATACAGCGGTGCCGGGTCACCAAATAAAACAATGTTTGGCTTTGTTCGTTGTCCACTACAGCGTGGGCATGGCTGCCTGTTATAAGCAGCGTGGCCTATGTCCCAAACATGATGGCATGAGAGACAACGGAGCTCTGGGAGAAAGCCGTGCAGATGAATGACTTCCCTACAGCCAGCCCGTTCCAGCAAATCATCAATATTCTGAGTGATGTTTACGATAGAATACAATCTCTCCAAGGAGGCGATTCCATGATGAGCCGCATTTGGCACCACTCTCGCCAGTTCTTGCCGACGGCTGCTCATAAAGCTATGAACCTGCTGGGGGTGAGCAGCAAAGGCATCAGCGGTGGCGACATCCTCAATGCGGTTATTTTCCCACAGACCGTCATTGTCGCGATACGTTTTGAGGCCGCTTTCGGCGGACAATCCCGCTCCTGAGAACACGATGATGCGTGGCATCTTTCCGTCCTTTTCCGGCATCTTCTGGAGAGCTCCCTAGCTAGCATCGATTTCCCTAGCATCGATTTAGGTAGGATGTTTAGGACATCAACGGGATTCGCTCCATTGGCAAAAAAAGCCAGAATCGCTCGCCAGACGCGCATTGACTTGCACAAGAATCCCGTCGGATCTTAGTGTACCATTTTAGTCTAGCACATCAACATGTCTAGGAGACTTCAATCAATGATCTCCCCACCTCAGCGTCCTTCTCAGCGTCCTTTCCACGATCGCGATGGCATGCTTTGGTACGATGGTCAGCTCATGCCATGGCGTACATGCACACTACATGTCTTGAGTCACGGTCTGCACTATGCTTCGTGCGTTTTTGAAGGAGAACGGGTTTATAACGGGAACGTTTTCAAATTACGCGAGCACACAGAACGGCTCCATGCTTCAGCCGCTGCCCTCAATTTTGTTATTCCTTTTACAACAGAACAGATCCTGTCCGCAACATTCTCTCTGCTCATAGCAAACAGTGTACAGGAAGGCTATGTTCGCCCTGTTGCATGGCGTGGGAGCGAGATGATGGGTATTGCAGCGAAGGGGACAAACGTTCATCTCGCAATTGCTGTCTGGGATGATTGGGTTTCCTATTTTCGCCCTGAGTCGCGATCCCGAGGATTACGCTTAACCGTATCATCTTGGCGTCGTCCACATCCCGAAACAGCTCCAACGAATGCTAAAGCTGCAGGGTTATACATGATATGTACTCTTTCTAAGCACCAAGCAGAGCAGGGTGGGTACGACGATGCGTTAATGCTAGACTGGCGTGGCCAGATAGCAGAGGCTACGGGAGCGAACATCTTTCTCGTCTTCCAAGGGACTTTACACACTCCTACTATTGATTGTATTCTCAACGGAATAACCCGTAAAACTGTTATAGACCTCGCACGAAGACGCGGAATCACTGTCGTAGAACGCACTATCTCTCTAGAAGAACTAGCACATGCGAGCGAGGCTTTCCTTACGGGAACAGCGGCAGAAGTTGCCCCAGTACGGGAAATAGGTCCTTACAGCTTCACCAACGGGGAAATTACTCAAAAGCTGATAGATGATTATAATGTAGAAGTCAGACAGCAGGTGAGACCACGGTGAGAACCGTGGCGCGGTTGCGGGGAGAGGATTCGAACCTCTGACCTTC
>JANQJD010000002.1 GCA_028281845.1 Rhodospirillales bacterium
GGCCCCATTGCAATGGACGAGGGCTTGCGCTTTGCTATACGCGAAGGTGGCCGCACCGTCGGCGCAGGTGTTGTATCGCGCATTATTGAGTAATGAGTTTGAGGGGTATAGCTCAGTCGGCAGAGCGGCGGTCTCCAAAACCGTAGGTCGCGGGTTCGAATCCTGCTGCCCCTGCCATCGGATGAGATGAGAATAGGCGCTATTGATTTTTGAGAGCAGCATGGCAGCCAAGACCAGTCCGGGCCAGTTTATCCGTCAGGTACGGCGGGAGTTCGGTAGGGTGATATGGCCAAGCCGTAAGGAGACGGTGATTTCCACTGGCATGGTTATGGTCAGTGTTTTTCTGGCAGCAGCCTTTTTTATGCTTGTGGATCAATTCTTAGCCTGGAGTGTGAAGTTAGCGTTCGGGCTGGGAGGGTAGGACCATGGCAGTATGCTGGTATGTCATCCATGTCTATTCCGGTTTTGAGAAGAAGGTTGCACAATCAATACGAGAAAGAGCCGTTGCGAAGGGGATGGAAGACAGATTCGCAGAAATTCTTGTGCCTGCAGAGGAAGTTGTCGAGGTCCGACGTGGGACGCGGTTTTCCACAGAACGCAAATTCTTTCCAGGTTACGTGCTCATCCAGATGGACTTAAACGATGAGACGTGGCATCTGGTGAAGAATACACCAAAGGTCACAGGGTTTCTCGGTGGGAGAGGGAGACCGTTGCCTATTTCGCAAATAGAGGCTGAACGTATTATGCGTCAGGTTCAAGAGGGTATTGAACGTCCTAAGCCATCTATTGCATTTGAGGTAGGAGAGCAGGTTAGAGTTTGTGACGGCCCTTTTACCTCTTTTAATGGTTTAGTTGAGGAAGTAGACTCGGAAAAAGCGCGAATAAAAGTGTCTGTGTCAATATTTGGGCGCTCAACGCCTGTTGAACTTGAATATGCTCAGGTAGAGAAAACATGAACTACGGCCAGTCATGAAGGCTGAGGAAGACGAATGGCAAAAAAGATTGTGGGCTATATCAAAATACAGGTACCAGCAGCCAAGGCGAACCCTTCGCCGCCGATAGGCCCAGCATTAGGTCAACGCGGCCTCAACATCATGCAGTTCTGTAAGGAATTCAATGCTGCGACGCAAATTTTTGAAGTTGGGACGCCCATCCCTGTGCTGATCACTGCTTACAGTGATAGAAGTTTTTCTTTTGTGACACGAACACCACCGGTCAGCTATTTTCTGAAAAAGGCCGCTGGGGTTGAGAAGGGTGCGGCGACAACTGATCGTGGATTTATCGGCAGTGTTTCCATGAGCACGCTGCGAGAGATAGCTCAGGCTAAGTTCAACGATCTGAACTGCTACGATCTCGAATCCGCTGTACGGCAGATGGTCGGTTCAGCCCGCTCCATGGGGTTGCAGGTGACGGAGTAGGCTTATGGGAAAAGGCAAGCGGCTGCGAGCAGCTTATGCAGCTATTGACCACACTCTGTTCTATGATCTGCAGGAGGCTCTCGCTCTCCTCAGGACGCGCGCTAATGCCAGATTTGACGAGACGATAGAGATCGCCATGAATCTAGGGGTGGATCCACGACATGCAGATCAAATGGTACGGGGGATTGTCACATTGCCACATGGCACAGGCCGACGTGTGCGAGTGGCCGTGTTTGCAAGGGGAGAGAAGGCGCGGGAAGCCGAAGCGGCTGGAGTGGACATTGTGGGAGCAGAGGACCTCGCTGAAAGGGTCCAAGCAGGTCATATTGATTTCAATCACTGTATTGCCACGCCTGACATGATGGGGATAGTTGGCAAATTAGGGAGGGTCTTAGGACCGCGGAATCTGCTGCCAAATCCTAAGCTGGGGACAATGACTGTCAACGTGCGTGAGGCGATCCGTGCGGCCAAGACCGGACAAGTCCAGTTCCGTGTTGAAAAGGCTGGAATCATTCATGCGGGTGTTGGCAAGATGAGCTTCACAGATCTCTCATTGATTGAGAACATCAAGGTTTTTTGCGACGCTATTGTCAAGGCGAAGCCATCTGGGGCGAAAGGGGTGTATCTCAAGAAGGTTTCTGTGAGTTCGACTACGGGACCAGGCGTCAAGGTAAACATTGTCAGTCTCTCTGGCTGGTAAGAACTTTCACCCTTATGCTGGTGGAGCCCGGCGTGTCTGAAATCGCATGTGCTCGACTCCGATTGTGTGAGGACCCTGGGGGGCTTCATGGATGATTGGCCTGTGCAATTTGCCTGTGCAGAATGCCCCACCTTGCTCCTCTTGTGGGGCAGCACGGGAGGTGGGAGGGCGTTTCTGCCGCAGAATCCTCCCCGCAACGAGAAGCGGAGACGAACGTGAACCAGAAAAAGAAAAGGGAACTAGTTTCTGCTTTACACCATTTAATCAGAAAGAGCGCAATCGTCGTCGTCGTGCACTACAGGGGTATGACAGTTGCAGAGAGCGCGTTCCTGCGGGCACAGCTGCGGGCAGCAGATGCTCATTTCAAGGTGACGAAAAATAGGCTCACACGCCTTGCCCTGGCAGGAACAGGCTATGAAGGTGTGTCCCCTCTGTTAGTCGGCCCGACAGCACTCGCCTGTTCACAGGATCCAGTCGCTGCCGCGAGGGTCCTCGCCAAGTTCTCTAGGGAGAACAACAAGCTTGTTCTTCTCGGCGGAGGACATGGTGCGACCATGTTAACCCCAGACGGAATTCAGTCTCTGGCTGAACTGCCTTCACTCGGGGAACTGCGGGCTCATCTTGTTTTCATGCTCCAGGCACCGGCTACCAGGATGGTCGGCCTGCTCCAGGCACCGGCAAGAAAGTTCGCTCAGGTGCTCAAAGCGTATGCGGACAGGGAGAAGAATGAAACTGTGTGGTAGGATGTTGCGAGATAGATTATTCCTTTCAGGAGTTGCATACTATGCCTGATCTTGCCAAGCTTGTTGAAGATCTCTCTAGTTTGACAGTCCTTGAGGCAGCAGAACTCTCGAAGATTCTTGAAGAGAGATGGGAGGTCTCAGCAGTAGCACCGGTAGCAGTGGCTACCACTCCTGTCGCGGCCGTGGCCGCTCCTCCAGTTGAGGAGCAGACAGAGTTCTCCGTCGTCCTTGCAGAAACTGGAGAGAAAAAGATAAACGTAATCAAAGAGGTGCGTGCAATAACCGGTCTTGGCCTCAAAGAGGCAAAGGATCTTGTCGAGGGCGCCCCGAAGACCGTCAAGGAAGGTGTTTCTAAGGAGGAAGCACAGTCCATCCAAAAGAAGCTCGAAGATGTTGGTGCAAAGGTTGAATTAAAATAATATTAATATTCTCACTCACGTTCGAATCGCTGGTATTGGGCTCTTTTTTACAGCGTGTGTTTACCCTCCAGAGGAGTTTTGATATGTTGAGTGTCGGGTGCTCACGTCTGCAAACAGGTGTGTCCGCATTATAAGACACTGAGCTGAGCATGGAGTACGCGCGGTCTTCGAGCCCTGGCAGGCTAGTGTTTCTAGTGTTTCTTACGTTGGTCATCAGTCTTGCGTCACCCGGTGACTGCCCGGCTGTCCGTTCAGGCGGGCATGGGGTGTCTGCGGTGGCTTTCCGTTTGCTGTGAAGATGTTGCTTCTATCGGAGCAGTACAGAGATGAGCAACACGGCAAGTACGGAGGGGGGCAGTTTTCCTTGGAGGGAGTGAGTCGGGTTGGTGGTCGAAACATCCCTCCAGCCTCCCAGACTCCAGACGAATTAGCTGAACGAATGAGCTGAAGAAAGCACAGGTTTTCCTCTCTCGGGAAAAGGCACGCGGTCCCAATATCAGTGAGGTTCCAATATCAGTTCTAATCTAAGGAGCAGCAATGGCTAGATCCTTCACGGCTCGCAAGCGGGTACGGAAGAATTTCGGACGCATCCAGTCTGTTGCGCCGATGCCCAACTTGATCGAGGTGCAGAAAAGCTCCTATGCTCAGTTTCTCCAGATGGAGATTTTGCCAGAACAGCGAGCATCTCTTGGCCTTCAGGAAGTCTTTCAATCCGTCTTTCCTATACGAGACTTCTCAGGGCGCGGCGAGCTTGAATTCGTCACATATGACTTCGAACCGCCTAAATACGATGTGGAGGAATGCCAGCAGCGCGGCATGACGTATGCGGCGCCTCTCAAGGTCACACTACGTCTAGTAGTGTGGGACATCCACGAGGAGACAGGTTCCCGTTCTATTCACGATATCAAGGAACAGGACGTCTACGTAGGCGATATGCCTTTGATGACGATCAATGGCACCTTCATTATCAATGGCACAGAACGGGTGATCGTCAGTCAGATGCATCGCTCACCTGGCGTTTTTTTCGATCACGACAAGGGGAAGACCCATTCATCTGGTAAGTATCTTTTTGCGGCTCGTGTGATCCCTTACCGTGGCTCATGGCTCGATTTTGAATTCGATTCAAAAGACCTTGTCTATGTGCGTATAGATCGCCGCCGTAAATTGCCTGTGACGACTCTCCTTTATGCTTTGGATTCCGAAGAGACAGCTGCGGCCCGCGCTACGAACGGAGCCTTAGACCCGTCCATGGTTCGTGGCATGACGGCAGAGTCTATACTCAACTACTTCTATGAGAGCATTACATTCCGGTACGACGGGGAATGGTGGAAAGTCTCCTTCCAGCCAGAGCATCTGCGCGGCGTAAAACTTCCCTTTGACCTTGTCGATGCTGCGACTGGCGAGGTCAAGGCTGTAGCCGGGACTACAGTGACTCCCCGTCTGGGCCGCAGGCTCCTGGAAGAGGGTTTGGTTGAACGGCGAGTCTTTCCTGAGGAACTTGTCGGTCGTTATGCGGCCCTCGACCTTATCAACGAAGGGACAGGTGAGATCTATGTTGAGGCCGGCGAGGAATTGACTCTTGAGGTAATAACTACTATTACGAATAGTGGTTTAACAGATTTGCCTGTTTTACGTATCGATCACATTAACGTGGGCCCCTATCTTCGCAACACCCTTGCCATGGATAAGAACAGTTCACGGGAAGAGGCGCTGATTGACATTTACCGTGTGATGCGTCCAGGGGAACCGCCAACCCTAGAAACAGCAGAAGCCCTCTTTTTTGGTCTTTTCTTTGACCCAGAACGGTATGATCTCTCAGCGGTGGGACGGGTTAAAATGAACGCACGGCTCGGGTTCGATCATGTGCCTGATAGCGTCCGGACATTGCGGCGGGAAGACATCCTACGTATTATTAAAGTTCTGATGGATCTCAAAGACGATCGTGGAGAAGTAGATGATATAGATCATTTAGGCAATCGTAGGGTGCGGTCTGTTGGCGAGTTGATGGAAAATCAATACAGGCTCGGCCTCCTGCGTATGGAGCGAGCCATTCGCGAGCGCATGAGTTCGGTGGATATTGATACGGTCATGCCGCACGACTTGATCAATGCAAAGCCGGCCGTGGCCGCAGTGCGGGAGTTTTTCGGCTCCTCTCAGCTATCGCAATTCATGGATCAGACCAATCCTTTGGCCGAGATTACGCACAAGAGACGTCTGTCAGCTCTGGGGCCTGGTGGTCTGACCCGCGAGCGGGCGGGGTTCGAGGTACGTGATGTCCATCCCACGCATTATGGTCGCATCTGCCCTATAGAAACACCAGAAGGGCCTAATATTGGTCTTATCAATAGTCTTGCTACTTATGCACGAATTAACCAATACGGATTTATTGAAAGTCCTTACTGTAAGGTGGTACAGGGCCGCGTCACTGAGGAGGTGCACTATCTGTCTGCTATGGAAGAAAGCCGTTACAGCGTTGCCCAGGCTAGTGCGGAGTTAGACGGGAACGGCTGTTTCGTTGCGGACATGATTCCTTGCCGCAAAGCAGGCGACTTTGTCATGGTTCACCAGAATGAGATTGACTTCATCGATGTGTCCCCTAAGCAACTAGTCTCTGTCGCAGCAGCACTCATTCCCTTTCTTGAAAATGACGATGCTAACCGCGCCCTCATGGGGTCAAACATGCAGCGCCAGGCTGTCCCTTTGGTCCGTGCTGAAGCACCACTGGTTGGAACGGGTATGGAAGAAGCAGTGGCTCGTGACTCGGGAGCGGCCATTGCCGCGCGCCGTGGAGGAATCGTACGACAAGTGGACGCCACCCGTATTGTTATCCGCGCCACAGAGGATACCTCGTCGTCAGCTCCAGGTGTGGACATCTATCGTTTGGCAAAGTTCCAACGCTCTAACCAAAGTACCTGTATCACACAGCGACCGTTGGTCCATGTTGGGGACACGGTGCGCACGGGTGACACCATCGCTGACGGCCCATCGACAGAACTAGGGGAACTTGCGCTTGGCCGGAATGTGCTAGTGGCCTTCATGCCATGGAACGGATATAACTTCGAGGATTCAATCCTCATCTCTGAACGCATCGTGCGCGACGACGTGTTCACATCGATTCATATTGAAGAGTTCGAGATCATGGCCCGTGATACAAAGCTAGGCCAGGAAGAGATAACACGCGATATTCCCAATGTCGGTGAGGATGCACTGAGAAATTTAGATGAAGCAGGCATTGTTTATATTGGTGCAGAGGTCAAGGCAAGCGACATTTTAGTTGGTAAGGTGACCCCGAAAGGGGAATCGCCAGTGACGCCGGAGGAGAAGCTCTTGCGTGCCATTTTTGGCGAGAAGGCATCTGATATTCGTGATACTTCCTTGCGTGTGCCGCCAGGAGTCACGGGAACTGTCGTCGAGGTCCGCGTTTTTGCCCGCCGCGGTGTGGAGAAAGATGAGCGTGCGCTCGCCATTGAGAGGGCGGAGATTGAAGCCCTCGCTAAAGACCGTGATGACGAGCGGATCATCTTGGAAGGGTCATTCCATGAACGTCTCAAAGAAAGACTCATAGGGCACAAGAGCGTGTCAGGCCCGAAAGATATGAAGGATGGCTGTCTGCTCACAGAGGATTTACTGGCGACCTGCACATATAACCAATGGCAACATATTGTTGTTGAGGATGCTGCTGCTATGGCAGAAATAGAGTCCTTGAAGGGACTGTATGATGAGAGCATAGCTAAGCTGCAGGAGCGCTTTGAAAATAAAATTGAGAAATTACAACGTGGTGATGAATTACCGCCAGGCGTGATGAAGATGGTTAAGGTCTTTGTCGCTGTGAAAAGAAAGCTACAACCTGGTGACAAAATGGCCGGTCGTCACGGCAACAAGGGCGTTATTTCACGAATTGTTCCTGTTGAAGATATGCCTTTTACAGAAGACGGCACCTATGTGGACATTGTTCTCAACCCATTGGGTGTGCCATCGCGCATGAACGTCGGGCAGATTCTGGAGACCCATCTGGGGTGGGCTTGCGCCAGCCTAGGCGGGCAGATTGGGGAACTGCTCCAATCCGAGAAAATGGCACAGTTACGCGATACATTAGAAGATATATATGATAGTAACACCTTTGAGAAAGAAATCGCAGGTTTATCCAATGACCAACTCGTAGAGCTGGCACGGAATCTGCGTTGTGGTGTTCCCATTGCGACGCCAGTATTTGACGGTGCCAGAGAGAGCGATATCATTTCTATGTTGCAAAAGTCAGGGTTGCATTCTTCTGGTCAAGTGCTCTTGATTGATGGTCGTACGGGAGAACCTTTTGACAGATATGTCACTGTAGGTTATATATATATGTTGAAATTGCACCATTTAGTGGATGATAAAATTCATGCAAGATCAATAGGTCCTTATTCTCTTGTAACGCAACAACCTTTGGGGGGGAAAGCCCAGTTTGGTGGACAGCGCTTTGGTGAAATGGAGGTATGGGCCTTAGAAGCCTATGGCGCAGCCTATACTTTGCAGGAGATGCTGACGGTCAAGTCCGACGACGTGTCAGGTCGCACTAAGGTCTACGAATCCGTTGTACGCGGTGATGATACTTTTGAGGCAGGTATTCCTGAGTCTTTCAATGTTTTAGTGAAAGAGATGCGATCTCTAGGTCTGGACGTTGAATTAAATCAGTCTAATTTTCAGTAGTTATTATTGTGGACTGAGATTATTTTCACGTATTGCAAGATATTATTAAAAATGGCACGTTTTGTGGTCATAGGAGAGTTGTGACCATCCGGCAAAGACCCGCGGGAGAAGAAGAGGTATGAACGAACTCACCAAGATCTTCGGCCAGGTCAGCGGCCCTCAAGCCTTTGATCAGATCCGCATTGCCATTGCGAGCCCAGAGCGGGTCCGGTCGTGGTCCTATGGGGAGATCAAAAAACCAGAGACGATCAACTACCGTACATTCAAGCCGGAACGTGATGGCTTGTTCTGTGCCCGTATCTTTGGCCCGATTAAGGACTACGAGTGCCTATGCGGCAAATACAAACGCATGAAGTATCGTGGTATTACCTGTGAAAAATGCGGTGTTGAGGTGACGTTATCAAAGGTTCGCCGAGAACGCATGGGCCATATAGAATTGGCCGCACCAGTCGCCCATATTTGGTTTTTGAAATCACTGCCAAGCCGCATTGGCCTTCTGCTTGATATGACCCTGAAAGATTTGGAGAGGGTGCTATATTTTGAACACTATGTGGTCATCGAGCCCGGTCTCACACCCCTGAAGATTCAGGAGCTTTTAACGGAAGAACAATACCAGACTGCTCTGGAGGAATACGGCGAGGATTCATTTAGGGCTGGCATTGGAGCGGAAGCGATCAAGGAACTGTTAGAAGCCATAAACCTTGATGGAGAACGCCAGAGCCTGCGAGCAGAACTGCGAGAAATACACTCTGAAGCCAAACGCAAGAAATATGTCAAGCGTTTAAAGCTTATTGAAGCCTTTTTGCACTCTGGTTCGCGGCCGGAATGGATGGTCATGGACGTGATTCCAGTCATTCCTCCTGAATTACGTCCGCTTGTCCCGCTCGACGGTGGACGTTTCGCGACGTCTGATCTCAATGATCTTTACCGTCGCGTGATTAATCGCAACAGTCGTCTAAAAAGACTCATTGAATTAAAAGCACCAGAAATTATCATCCGCAATGAAAAGAGAATGCTGCAGGAAGCGGTAGATGCACTCTTTGACAATGGCCGCCGCGGTAGGCCAATCACTGGTGCAAACAAGCGGCCGTTGAAATCTCTCGCGGACATGTTAAAAGGTAAGCAAGGACGCTTTCGACAAAATCTGCTGGGCAAGAGAGTCGACTATTCTGGGAGATCCGTGATTGTCGTGGGGCCAGAGTTGCGTCTCCATCAGTGCGGTTTACCTAAGAAGATGGCCCTTGAATTATTTAGGCCATTTGTCTATTCCAGGCTCGAGGCCTACGGTTATGCCTCCACGATAAAAGCGGCTAAGCGTATGGTTGAAAAGGAAAGGCCGGACGTCTGGGATATTCTAGAGGAAGTCATACGAGAACACCCTGTACTATTAAATCGTGCTCCTACACTGCACCGACTAGGAATACAGGCTTTTGAGCCTGTCCTCATTGAGGGTAAGGCCATTCAGCTTCATCCTCTTGTGTGCACCGCCTTTAATGCGGATTTTGATGGCGACCAGATGGCAGTTCATGTGCCATTGTCACTAGAGGCTCAGTTGGAGGCACGTGTCTTGATGATGTCCACCAACAATATTCTCTCGCCAGCTAATGGCAAGCCTATTATTGTGCCGACCCAGGATATTGTCCTGGGTCTCTATTACATAACGATGGAAAGGAATGAACAGCCTGGCCAAGCTTTGCGTCTGCCCAGTACTGAGGCGTTGCAAGCCGCTATAGAGAGTGGGAAGGTGTTCTTCTGTGACCATGAGAATCTAGGCCGGCCTGTTGATTCTGTCGATGTCGGGATTCTCATGGATCGCATAGCCACGCGTCAAGTCACGGCTCACCAGCGTCTTGATGTCACCGATGAGATACTGGCGACCGCCATCAGAAGTGAAGATATCTGCCTCTACAATGTAGAACAACCTGGACAACCATTTCTCTACAGCAACGCACGAGACTTGCGTCTTGCTATCGACAGGGGTCGCGTGATTCCTTACCGCATGCCACGTTTTTCTGATGTCAGGGAGGTGGAAGAGGCGCTCTACGAGCACACCATTCCCCTGCATGCCCGTATTAAATGTCGTTACCATGGAGTTGACGCCGATGGTCAACCTACACTGGAAACAGTCATCACCACACCTGGCCGCATGATTCTGTCGGAACTTTTACCGCGCCATCCTAAGGTGCCTTTTACACTTATCAACAGACTGCTAACAAAAAAGGAGATCACCGCTGCAATGGACGCAGTCTATCGCCATTGCAGTCAGAAGGAAACTGTCATCTTCTGTGACCGCATCATGACCCTTGGGTACCAGAGGGCTGCGCAGGCAGGGATTTCCTTTGGCAAGGATGACCTAGTCGTTCCCCTTGCCAAAGAGAGGCTCGTGCGTGAGGCGGGAGAGCAGGTGAAGGAGTTTGAGCAGCAGTACCAGGATGGTCTGATCACGCAGGGAGAAAAATACAACAAGGTTGTCGACTGTTGGTCCCGTTGTACTGACTTAGTCGCAGACGAGATGATGAAGGAGATACAGAAGGTAGAACCAAATAGACCGATTAACTCCATATACATGATGGCCCATTCCGGGGCGCGCGGTTCGGCGACGCAGATCAAGCAGTTGGCCGGCATACGCGGGCTGATGGCCAAGCCATCAGGCGAGATTATCGAAACTCCCATCATCTCGAACTTCAAGGAGGGACTCACGGTGCTCGAGTATTTCAACTCGACGCACGGAGCTCGCAAAGGTCTGGCAGACACTGCTCTGAAGACAGCTAACTCAGGCTACCTGACACGTCGTCTGGTTGACGTCGCGCAAGATGCCATTGTGTCTGAACCAGATTGTGGCACAGAGGAGGGTATCACTGTCAGTGCTGTCATAGAGGGCGGGGAGGTGGTGTCGTCTCTGAGTGAACGCTTGTTGGGACGTGTGCCGCTCCGCGACGTAGTGGATACAGATGGCCGTCTCTTAATACGGGGCAACACACTCATCACAGAACAGGAGGTGGATGCCATTGAATCCGCTGGTATAGAACGGATTGCCATTCGTTCTGTTCTCACGTGTCGGGCTAAGATAGGCGTCTGTGCGCAGTGCTATGGGCGGGACCTGGCCCGCGGCACACTCGTCAACGTGGGGGAAGCGGTCGGAGTCATTGCGGCCCAGTCTATCGGTGAGCCTGGCACACAGCTGACGATGCGAACCTTTCATATCGGCGGTGCCGCCCAGCGTGGGGCTGAACAATCCAGCATAGAAGCTGCTTATGACGCCCGTGTTGTCATCGTCAACCGCAATGTGGTTCTGAGCAGCCAGGACGTTCTGGTCGTGATGGGTCGTAATTGTGAATTGCTTTTGGTGGATAGCAGCGGCAGGGAGAAGGCCCGCCATCGGCTCCCGTATGGGGCAAAGCTACTAGCTGATGAAGGGGCTCTTGTCAGAAAGGGGCACAAGCTTGTGGAGTGGGACCCATACACTTTACCTATTCTCACAGAGAGAGCAGGAGTCATTCAGTTTGTCGATCTCGTGGAGGGGATCTCTCTACGAGAAATTGTAGACGAATCTACAGGTATTTCTAACAAGGTAGTAGTCGACTGGAAACAGCAGCAGCGTGGTTCAGAGCTGAAGCCGCGTATCGTCCTCCTGGATGAGCAAGGCCAGGTTATCCTGCACCCCAGTGGCACGGAAGCGCGTTACTTCCTGTCTGTCGATGCCGTCCTGTCTGTGGAAAACGGCCAAAAAGTTCACGCTGGTGATGTACTGGCCCGTATCCCGCGCGAAAGCACAAAGACTCGTGATATCACAGGTGGCTTGCCGCGTGTTGCTGAACTCTTTGAAGCTCGCAAGCCAAAGGATTATGCCATCATTGCTGAGTGCGATGGTCGCGTGGTCTTTGGCAAGGACTACAAGTCCAAAAGGCGCATTCTAGTCACACCTGTGGATGGTAGTGATTCGCGAGAGTACCTTATTCCCAAAGGGAAGCATATCACCGTGCAAGAAGGTGATTATGTTCGCAAAGGCGATGCGCTCATGGATGGCAATCCCGTCCCTCACGATATTCTCCGTGTTCTAGGGATAGAGGCACTGGCTAATTACTTGATCAAAGAAATTCAGGACGTCTATCGCTTGCAAGGTGTAAAGATAAACGACAAACACATAGAGGTGATTGTCCGCCAGATGTTACAGAAAGTCGAGGTCATCGAACCAGGAGAGACCACATTTCTCGTTGGCGAACAGATGGACCGTAGTGAATTTCGTCTGGAAAATGAGAAGACTATGGCAGAAGGCGGACGGGCTGCCGTGGCGGCGCCTGTATTGCTTGGCATCACCAAGGCATCCCTGCAGACTCATTCGTTCATTTCAGCTGCCTCTTTCCAGGAAACGACTCGCGTTCTGGCAGAAGCCTCTGTCGCCGGTCGGGAGGACAACCTGATTGGTCTCAAGGAAAATGTGATCGTCGGCCGCTTAATTCCAGCCGGTACTGGCAGCATGTTGGGATACTATAGATCCCTGGCCGCGCAGCGCGATGAGGCATCAAAAGTGTTAGAACAGAAGGGAATCAACAAAGTCCTACCATCCTTAGCAGACTCCTCTCCCACTGCTGGGCCAGTCTCTACTGGGGAGTAGTTGCACTGAGTTGCCTTTGAGAAGGCGTGAAGACAGACTCAATGATCGGCCTTAGAAGCTCGTTCCTGCGCACCCTTCAGGCGCGCGGGTATCTTCATCAATGCACTGACCTGGAAGGGCTTGATACCGTGCTAGTCCAGAAAGGGCCGATCGTAGCTTATATTGGCTTCGATTGCACAGCGGACAGCCTTCACGTTGGTAGCCTGGTCCAGATCATGCTCCTGCGGCACCTGCAGCAGAGTGGTCACAAGCCTATTGTGTTAATGGGCGGGAGTACTACTCAGATTGGTGATCCCTCTGGTAAGGAAGAAATGCGTCAGTTTCTTCCAGAAACGCAGATTGCCGCTAACATGGCTAGCCTCAGAAAAGTATTCGCTGGCTTTTTGACATTTGGTAGTGGCCCATCTGACGCGATGATAGTTGACAATGCGGACTGGCTACATTCACTGAATTATATTGCCTTTTTACGGGACTATGGCCGATACTTTTCCGTCAACAGAATGCTTGGCCTTGATTCTGTCCGTCTGCGGCTAGAACGGGGACACCCCCTGACGTTTCTCGAGTTCTCCTATGTAGTTCTGCAGAGCTACGATTTTCTAGAACTGTGGCGTCGAGCTGGTTGCTGCCTGCAGATGGGAGGGGCAGATCAGTGGGGTCATATCATCAACGGCATTGAATTAGCCCGCAAGGTTGAAGGTGTCGAGTTATTTGGCCTGACAGCACCATTGATAACTACAATTAATGGTAATAAAATGGGAAAGACGGCAGACGGGGCTGTGTGGCTCAACGCTGATCGGCTCTCGCCCTATGGTTATTGGCAGTTCTGGCGTAACACAAAAGATTCTGATGTGGGACGGTTTCTGCGGCTTTTTACAGAATTACCGTTGGAGAGCATTGCTCATCTGGAATCTCTCTCTGGGGCTGCCCGTAACAAGGCTAAGTGGTGGTTAGCCTGTGAAGCAACCCGCTTGGCTCACGGTGAAAAAGCCGCTCGTGCTGCTGCCGAAACGGCTCGGAAGGTGTTCGAGGAAGGCACATTTGGGCAAGCAATGCCGGTCTTCGAGGTCCCAGCGGCCGTCTTAGCAAAAGAGGGTCTTGGTTTGCTTGACGCCTTGCGACAGGCTGGTCTCGTCAGGTCTAACAGCGAGGCCCGTCGTTTGGTCCGGAGCGGTGGTGTGCGGGTCAATAATATTGTTGTCGGTGATGAGACACACCGTATTACATTCAAAGATATCGATGACGGCGCGGTTAAATTATCTGCCGGTCGTAAATACCACGTAGTCGTTTTGCCTGTCCGGAAGACACCCTAAGAATACTGGGAATAAGAATACTGGGAAAATGGCCTAGGCCGTCTTTTTCCTGGAGGATTTTCTCAAAGGGCATTCGCATGAGGGAGTCAAGTCAACGGATCTTGCACGGGAGGAGTGGCATTTGTTATAGAGAAAAACCATCCCATGCCTGGAAAGGAGTGGGGTGATCAGGTGTGAAAAGAGACGATAATGGCAGTTCCAAAGAAAAAGACGTCCAAATCCCGCAGAGACATGCGTCGTTCCCACCATGCTCTCGGGCGGACGAACGTTGTTGAGTGTGCCCATTGCGGGGAGCTGAAACGGCCACATCATGTGTGTGAGCAATGCGGTTACTATGATGGTCGCGATGTGGTCAGTACAGTTTCCGGTGCCTGACAAGACCGCCCGACCAGCGATAGATTTAGGGACGCACCTTGACTCAGAGGTTCACTCTATCGCTCGATGCCATGGGAGGGGATCGGGCACCTGCGGTAGTCATCGCGGGTATTGGGCTTGCTCTTCAGCGCTATCCGGCGGTGCGCTATCTCTTGTACGGTGACGAGGCGCAGCTCGGGCCTCTGCTGGATGCCGTCCCTGCCGTTGCCGCTGTCTGCACATTGCGCCATACTGCTGAGAGTGTCGGGAACACGGATAAGCCATCCCATATGCTCCGCCAAGGACGCAGGACGAGCATGTGGTTGGCCATCCAGGCAGCCAAGGAGGGTGAGGCAAGTGGGGTCGTGTCAGCAGGGAACACTGGTGCATTAATGGCGATGGCAAAGGTCATGTTACGGACACTGCCTGGGATTAGCCGCCCTGCTATCGCCACCGTTCTCCCTAGTCAGCGGGGGGAGGTTGTCATGCTGGATCTTGGAGCCAACAGCGATTGTGATGCTCACAATCTTTCTGAGTTTGCCGTCATGGGTGATGCCTTTGCGCGTACTGTGTTAGGTATTGCGAACCCGTCCATCGGACTCCTCAATATTGGTGCTGAGGACATGAAGGGCAATGACGCTGTCCGGACTGCAAGTGCCTTACTGAAGGCCAGCCCCTTGGCTCTCAGGTTCCACGGTTTTGTGGAGGGCGATGATATCGGAGCGGGAACGGTAGATGTCGTTGTGACAGATGGGTTTACCGGCAATGTTGCTCTGAAGACAGCAGAAGGCACAGCACAGCTCTATGCGAGTTTTCTGCGAGCGGCTTTTGGTGGATCCTTATTAGCCCGGCTCGGGTATCTACTCGCCCGACCAGCATTGACCAGGGTTAGAAAGCGAATCGACCCAAGACGCTACAACGGGGCCATGCTCCTTGGCCTTAATGGCATTTGCGTGAAGAGTCATGGGAGCACAGATGAAGTAGGTTTTGCTAATGCCATAGGGGTAGCAGCTGATCTTGTGATACATGGCTTTAATGAGAGAATCAAGAGTGAGTTTTCTGCATTGAAAATGTCTGGTGTCATGTCTGCAATGGCTGCAGGTCATTGATGATTCTTCGATCCAGGATTATCGGATGTGGAGCGTATTTGCCGGAGCGTGTCATAACAAATGCCGAGCTGGCAGAGCAAGTCGATACCACTAACGCGTGGATCATCGAACGGACTGGTATTCTCGAACGTCATGTGGCTGCAACGGGGGAACTGACATCAGACCTTGCGACTCAGGCGGCCAAACGCGCACTGGCGGCCGCTGGTCTCACGGCTGTGGCACTTGATCTGATTATCCTCGCCACGGCCACACCTGATCATACCTTTCCCGCCACTGCTGCAAAGGTGCAAAGCCAGTTAGGGATGAAGCGTGGGGCGGCCTTCGACATCCAGGCTGTGTGCTCGGGCTTCATTTACGCGCTGACGGTAGCGGATCAGTTCATCCGCAACGCACAAGCACACACGGTCCTCGTGATTGGTGCAGAAACCTTCTCCCGTCTGCTCGACTGGACTGACCGCCATACGTGCATCTTGTTTGGTGATGGCGCTGGCGCTGTAGTGTTACGGGCAGAACCGGGCGTTGGTGATTCTCAAGACAACGGCATCCTTTCCGCTCACATCCATACGGACGGGCGCTATTATGATCTGCTGTATGTCGACGGTGGACCATCCTCAGGGCGCTCAACAGGATTCTTGCGCATGCTCGGCAAGGATGTCTTTCGATACGCGATTGTTCATCTAGCCAACATGGTAGGCGAAGCACTCACCGCTAATCATTTAACCCTTGCTGACATCGACTGGCTTGTTCCCCATCAGGCAAATCGCCGTATTCTTGACGGGACAGCGCGCAAACTTGGTCTCCCAGCGGACAAGGTTATCATAACAGTGGCACACCACGCCAACACATCAGCAGCGTCTATCCCTCTGGCCTTGAACGAAGCCATCGCAGACAGGCGTATCAGGCCTGGTCACCTTGTCCTTCTCGAAGCGATGGGAGGCGGATTCACCTGGGGAGCCTGTTTAGTGCGTATCTAATTGATAAAATCTGATATCTGATTATCTAGAGACTCACCGCCTAGGCCAAGTTGCCATCAAGGCTGGCAGCACGAACAGTGTTGCAATGAGAGTCACTGCAACAGCGATTCCAAGGAGCAGTCCCATACTCGCGGTTCCAGGGTGTGTAGACAGCGCCAAACTGCTAAATGACGCTATTGTTGTTGTAGCACTCAGTAAAACTGCTTTAGGGGTACTTGTGTAAAGTAACTCTATTGATCCTTGCTCAAGTCTTTCTCTGAAGACTAACTGGATCCCATTAGCAATGCCAAGGCCGAATAAAAGTGGTAAAGCGATAATATTAGCGAAATTGTAAGGAATGCCAAGAAAAAGTGCGAAAGTGTTTGTTAACAAAGCAGCTAAAACAAGAGGAGAGAAGATCAGCATAATCTCACGTGCTTTTCTCAATAAAATGAGGAGAAGGAGCAGTAAAATAATTATTGTTGTAATAGTGGCGAATAAAAAAGATTTGACAACTGTTTCTCCGCTTTCGTAAAGGCTGACAGGTGCCCCTGTTGCCCGTGGCACCACAGCCTGTACCGTCTTTACAAAAAGACGTAAGGCTTCGCGGTCAGTAAGATCGTCTTTTGGGCGTACGACTACACGAGTGCGTCCATCGAGTGTGATCTCACGTGTACAGAGATTAGGTGGCAGGTTGGCCAGAGTCACAGGGCCAGCCTGTAAACCCTGGCGCAAAAGCTCGAGCTGACGCGGCAGTGTGGCCAGCAGTGCTGTCTCAAGCGCTTGCAAGACAGTCTTGTCATTCAGATTGATCTGCCTCAGAGCTATTTGCAATCTTAGAGAGTCATTTTCCAGGAGAGGAGGAGCGGTGAGGAGAGTCTGCTTCAGCGCCGCTAGAGATTGCTGCACAGCAAGTGTAGATGTACGTAATAGATGTCCTTTGACAAACAAAGGTGACAGAAAAGTTGCCATATCATCTATCAAACGCAGTTTTTCTTTTTGTTCTAGTGGCACATAATCAGATATAGTTGTAACATTTGCGACAGTTGGGAGGTGCGACAGGCGTTGAGCCAACGCATGCGCCTGTGTGGGCGATTCCGCGAGCATGATGATACTTTGAGGACTCCAGTGTTCATCTTGCATGAGGTCACGTAATGTGCGCACGGAGTCCGTTTCGTGATCTTTCAGATTCAGAGGATCGAGGTCAAACCGGGTGGCCGGTATGACAGTGATGGAGAGAAGCACAAGCAAGGCAGCTATACTTGTCAGTATGCGGGCGTGACAGTCGACTAACCAGGTGAGTAGCCGAAGGACTCGACTGGTGTGTCCTTGGTGAGGGGGTCTATGAGCAGGGAGCGGCATCAGACTCAGCAAAGCTGGCAGCACTGTGAGATTTGTGAGTAGTGCGATGAACATCCCAACGCCGGCGATCAAGCCTAATTCAGCAAAGCCTTGATAGGGCGTCGGCAGAAAAGAGAAAAAGCCAATGGCAGCGCCCATAGCGGTGAGGGTCAGAGGGCCGAATACGCTGGTAGTTGCCCACACAGCGGCGTTGCTTTTATAATGTCCCTCCATGTATCTGAGACAGAAATGTATGCCGAAATCTACACCAAGACCAATAAACAAGACGGCAAATGCTACAGATATAATGTTAAAACTGCCAATTATTAATAAAGCAAGAAAAGATGTTAGTATTAATCCAACTATAAGTGTAAATAAAATAGAAAAAACAAATCTTTTTACTTTTATTCCAATAATGAGTATTGTTATTACTAATGCAATAGAAGCGATATTAGCAAAACCTATACTAGTCTCAACGCTTTCGAGCTCCTCTTCAGCTAGGGCGACCGATCCAGTGAGTCGCACCTGCACACCATGCGCTGGAGTCATGTTGAGTTCAATGGCCATGACTTGGAGAGCGACCATAGTCGGCCTGGCAGGGTGTAGAGTAGTGAAGTCGAGGGGTGGCTGGACCATCAGGACTCGCCTCTGGCTGCTTGCGGCATCACGGCCCTGCATCACGCGTTCCCAGTTCAGGCGGGCGAATTGGCCTTTGGCCAAGGCTTCCACCACGACGGCCATCTGGCGCAGTATGGGTAGGGCGGCAACACGTCCTGCCATGTTGCTTTCCTCGCCCAAAGCCAGTACCAGTATGTCGGCAAGCCCCTTGAGAGTCGGCTCTCGAGAGAGGGTGCTTAAGAATGGCTGCGCCCTCGCGAGACGGTCACTCAGTCTTTCCAGGGCTGTGATATCCATATATAGGAGGCTATGCCGATGGAAAAAGGAATCTCCAGCGGGGTCATGAACTGCACCAAAAAGATTAGGCAGCCGGCGCAGACGATCTGCTAACCGTAGCGTCGCCTGATCTGCTAGATCAGGCGTCTCTCCGTCGATAACGATCATGAGGGTATCGGAAAACTGGGGAAAGGCAGTATCGAGTTCCTCTGACAGTTTGCGGAATGGCAGATCACGCGACAGCATGTCAGAAGTATTTGTGTTAATCTTGAAGTGGCTTATAACATACCACCCTGCGGCCATGGTGAAACATATCGTTACGAGCACCACAACCATAGCCGTCCGTTGCATGAGTTCGACCCATGCCCGCAGAAACCTGTGACCCAAGGCAACCACGCATGTCATCATACTGCGGGTTATAGGGCCATAAGCGCTGGTCGGCAAAAGGGTTTTATTCCTGGCCCCCGGGCAGCGACACGGTGGCATACTCTCCATTAGTCACTGGCTCTTTCACAGTCACAGAGCGAGCAAAGAGATTTTAGGACTCTGTTGGTTTGGTGTCTTCGCTGTAACACAGTGTTTGTCAGACGAGGGATAGATCTGCTCCCTGGAAGGGGCCGATAATCAATCAATGACGGATGCCCGTTTGCGTTTGTGCGCTGTGGTGCGAGCATAAGTAGCATGAGTTATGCTGAGAGGGGGGCGTGTCTGCATACTGAATAGTACCAACACAATTTTTTACTAAAGTAGGTTGCACGGCGTGAGCTCTTAAAGAGGTAAAAATCTTACATCGTTCTGAAAGATTTTCAGTGTAGGAGAAGGTTAGAGGAGAAGGTTAGATATGAGACAGAACTATGCGCTGGACAGAGAGGACGCTCGCGACCAGATCGTGGCCGCTGTTGGATCGCATATCGTGTTTGATGGTTGGAGCATGAAGAGTCTGAAAGCCGCGGCTCGGGAGGCTGGCCTGGAGGCTAGTGTCGTTGTTCGTATTTTTCCAAATGGGGTTGGGGAGGCGCTCACCCATTATTTTCTCTGGGGAGACAGGTGCATGCTGGCAACGATGAGTAAACGTGATCTTGGAGCGATGAAAACACGAGAACGCCTCGGCGCCGCCATCCAGGTGCGGCTCGAAATGTTCGGTAATCGTGAAGTTATGCGACGGACGTTATCAACACTAGCCTTACCTCTCAATACACAGATAGGTCTAAAAACGACCTATCACACGGTGAATGCAATATGGCATGCTGCCGGTGATACGGCGACGGATTTCAGCTTCTACACAAAACGCGCTCTCTTGGCAGGGATTTATACAGCGACGATTCTATACTGGCTTGAGGATACGTCAGAGAACGGCGAGGACACACACGGATTCCTCGAACGCTGTCTAGCCAATATGCTCCAGCTGACGGCCTTGCGGCCCTCTTTTCAACGTATTAAAAACACACTATCTGGCTCCGAGAATCTTATGGCATGGTAGCATGAGAGCATTGGGTCTGGAGTGCGTAAAACTTGAGAGACTGATTGCGCAAATTTACAGAGGCATTCCCCTGGGCTGCCAGCCTAGATATCCTGGCCGGCCAGGCGTCCCAGAATGGATTCTCTCTTCTCAGAGTCAGGAGTGTCCCTGTGAGTCATGAAGATCTCCCCCCCCCCTCCACGCCCAACACAGTCCACACGTCGCCCCGCAATGCCGGGTTTGAGAGTTTTCAACCCTTTCACATACTAACATACGGACGGCGTGCGGCGAACAGACAGCGCCCCTCTCCAGGATTGCTTGCTAGAGCTGGCATCTTGCACACTCTGAACTCAGTGTACGTTGGACGGTACGGTACACGGTACATGTGAGACGGACCATGACAGCACAGAGAGGGAGGCAAGACGGATGATAGCGCAATGGTCCGCAGTGCTCTTGCTCTGCACACACACCCTTCGGGCTGCTTGCTGCGACGTGCCACTGGACAGCGACACCGATGGTATGGTCTACCGATGATCTGTTGGCTGTCGTAACTCACTGAGGTGTTATGGGCGTGTTGTGACGATCGTTAGTTTCAAATGGTTGTTGTTATGCGGATATAAGGAAACGGCAATGGCGAAGCCCGCAACTGTTCTTATTAAACTAGAAAGTAGCGAAGGGACTGGATATTTTTACGTCACTAAAAAAAACCCGCGAAAAACAACAAAGAAGCTCGAATTCCGCAAATATGATCCCGTCGTCCGCAAGCACGTTCTCTTTCGCGAGACGAAGATGAAATAGAATAGAATAGATTCTCAGCGGTCACAGTCTGCGATTTCAGTCCCTGTGTGTCGGGTAGGCTGACTCAGTTTGACATCTGTGACCAGAGAACATAGTGACCCTCTCTGCGGCCTGAAAAATACAGGATGATTTCTGGATGGAAAACTGTACTGCTCTGCTGGCACAGAGGAGGTTCTTTAGAGAAGCGATGGCGTACGATATGACCGCTTTTGGCTGTACGCATGAGGAAGGTGCTCTCCGCAACTGTGCAACTGTAACTCTATAGATATCTTAATAACTCCTAATAACGCATATTAACTCGCATTAATGTTATGTTGCAATTCTGCAATACTTCTTTTAGAAAAAGAAAAAATAAACACAGAAAATATAGTAAAGACATCTTTTACTATTTTCTTATTACTTAAAAAATAAAATTATAAAGTATACTAAATTATACTGGAGGCTCCTAAAATAATGGAGCGCAAAGGCAACAGAATTACTCCTGTCGTGTGCACCTGGTATTATTGAGAGGACCGCTTTCCCTTTTAGCACAAACAAGAAACTCACGATTCCCCTTTGCCCCAAGAATTGGGCTTTCTACTACTCCTAATACACACCATTCAGGCTGACTATCTAGCCAGTACTGAATCCTGTGACATACATCAGCCTGCAATAGTGTGTTGCGTACTATTCCTCTCTTACCGACCAGAGGACGGCCGACCTCGAATTGTGGCTTGATCAGTGCTATGAGCCGCGCACCAGGACGTGTTAAGGCCAGTGGCGCTGGTAGGACCGTTTGCAATCCTATAAAACTTGCATCACAGACAACAAGATCAACTTTTTCTGGCACATGTGCGGCGCTCAGAAAACGAGCGTTTGTCCGTTCAAGTGGCACAACGCGCCGATCATGACGCAGTCGCATCGCGAGCTGGCCATAGCCAACGTCTACAGCGTAGACGCGCGCTGCCCCTCTTGCAAGCAAGACGTCAGTAAAACCCCCTATTGCAGAACCAACATCAATTGCTACTTTTTCATGTGTCTTCACACCAAAGTGAGTCAGCCCATACACGAGCTTGATGCCGCCACGCGATACCCAGGGATGCTCATGCGAGCGTAGGGTAATCTCCGCCGTCTCCGCTACGAACTGCCCCGGTTTATCCAGGCGTTGCCCGCTTTGAGAGACGCAGCCGGCCATCACAAAGGCTTGCGCTCGGCCACGGCTCGCAGCCATGTGACGATCAACGAGCAGTTTGTCAAGACGCGTTTTACTCTTTTTCACTGGTTTTCCCCAAGAGAACGGCACTCATCATTTTACAGAATTTTAGGAAGATGGCTATTCTTGTTTGTTGCAATACAGACAGCAGGTAATAGTGTACAACACGCCAGGACATAGAAAGGACGCGATAGGCATGACTGTGACGCTTTCTCCGGATTACCAGCCTTCATAAGTTAAACAATAATTTGCAGGAACATCAGGAACATGACGTGGCAGACAGGGCCTCACTGGAAAACGGAACGTTTGAGCTAAGGACCCGTGTGCGCGGGCTCGCAAACTCATCGCTAAGATCAAGGCTGCATTGCATTACAGAGGGTTGAGAATGGGACGTACGGTTATTGTGAGGAGACGCACGAAACGATTGGGCTCCAGCGCCTAGAGGCGCGGCAAATTGCTATCTTAAGTTTAGAATCCAAAGAGCGGCACGAACGCATGGAACGCACACATCGCGGTTCATTGGAATAGCCCTCTTCGTCTTTGCCTATGGGAGTGTGACAGATGATTGTGACCAATGATGGGCCCACTGGGGGGGTACAGAGGCGTACGCCTGTTCTCAGTATTGCAAATTGTGTTGATTTTTAGGTAAGAGACATATTCAATAGAAAAAAAACAATTTTTTGAATCTAATAATTGTACTTTGTTTTAGAGGCCCTTTGGGCACTTGACATCAGAACAGACATGGTCTTACAATCTGTGCGTTTTTCTGCAAGTTGCATGGGGCAGAATCAGGCAGAGAGTGGATCTATGGTCGGACATGTTTGAGAGTCTGAGCAGCAAGTTTGGACAGATTTTTGACCGTCTCAAGCGACGGGCTACTCTGACGGCGGCTGATGTCAATGACGTCATGCGCGAAGTGCGCATAGCCCTGCTAGAGGCGGACGTAGCCCTGCCTGTTGTGAAGGATTTCATTGCCAAGGTCAGAACAAGAGCAGTGGGCCAGGAGGTGGTCCGTTCAGTGAGTCCTGGCCAGATGGTGGTGAAGATTGTCCATGACACTCTCGTAGAAATTCTGGGAACAACTGGGGTGGGACTTGATCTTGCCAAGCCGCCGCCTGTCGCAATGCTTATCGTTGGCTTGCAGGGTTCTGGTAAGACAACAACTTCTGCGAAGATTGGTCTCCATCTAAAAACACGGGAAAAGCGTCGTGTCCTGATGGTTTCCCTCGATACTTATCGTCCTGCTGCACAAGAACAGCTTGCTATTCTCGGCAGTCAGACAGGTATTACTACTTTAGAAATTACAAAGTCGACAACACCAGTAGAAATAGCAAAGCGAGCCATGACAGAAGCTCGTCATGGTGGCTTCGACGTCGTCATTCTAGATACAGCTGGTCGTACGCATATAGATCATATTTTAATGGCAGAGGTTGCAGCAGTGCGTGACGTCGTCGCTCCGTCGGAGATCCTGCTGGTTGCAGACGCCATGACCGGACAAGACGCCGTTCATCTTGCTTCTTCATTTCACAAAAGGTTGTGTATTACAGGAATTGTTCTTACTAGAATTGATGGCGATGCCCGTGGCGGAGCTGCTCTGTCCATGCGGGCGGTGACTCAACGGCCCATCAAGCTGCTCGGCACAGGAGAGAAGTTAGCAGAACTGGAAAGCTTTCATCCGGATCGTCTAGCAAGACGTCTCCTTGGCATGGGAGATGTTGTCTCTTTAGTAGAGAGAGCTCTCTCTACTATTCGTCAGGAAGATGCAGAACGGATGGCTCTCAAGATGTTAGAGGGGAGATTCGACCTTAACGATCTACTGGCACAGTTTCGCCAGGTTCGGCGAATGGGCGATCTCAGGGATCTTTTTCGTCTACTGCCCGGGTTGGACAAGCTGAAGAAACAGGTGAACGAGTCCAGGATGCATGACAAGTTTCTCCTCCATCAGGAGGCTATTATCTTATCTATGACACCCGCTGAACGACGCCAGCCGGAGATGATCAAAGCGTCACGTAAGAGGCGTATTGCCATAGGCTGCGGTCTGACCGTACAGGCGGTCAACAAGCTCCTCAAACAATACCAGCAGGTAGCGCAGATGACGAAGGAGATGCGGAAAATGGAGCGGAAAGGGCAGCTTGGTCGTCTGCTGGGTGGTGGTGGGCCTGGGACGTCGTTATCGCCACTCATGTGGGATGGAATCCCCGCGGCTGTCCAAGGGACGGGGAGCTTGGAGCACCGGGGGTTTTCCCCACACAGAAGGCATCGCAAGTAACCTTCTGTAACCTTCTGACTCTGGCCGTCGGCCGTCAATGGCCGTCAATGCTAGAAAAACGGAGTGTTTTATGTCGCTCAGTATTCGTCTTGCCCGTGCAGGCGCGAAGAAACGTCCTTTTTACCGCGTTGTTCTGGCAGACACGCGAGCGCCGCGTGACGGTCGTTTTCTTGAACGTTTAGGCTCCTATAACCCAATACTGCCGCAAGGGCATGCGGAGCGTGTTGTCCTCAAGGAAGAACGCATAAAACACTGGCTTGGAATGGGGGCGAAGCCCACAGAGAGAGTGGCACGCTTTTTAGGTCTAGGTCAGGCGAGGGGACCGCTGTGAGGGTTGGTGATCTGCTGGCAGGTGCCGGAAGTGATGGCACGAAGCGGTGGGTCTGTGTTGGCACCATCATTGGCGCTCATGGCATGCGGGGGGGGGTGCGGATCAGAAGTTTTACGGTCAAACCGGCCGATGTGGGTGCCTATGGACCTGTGTGGGATAAGAGTGGTACGCGCTGTTTCACTATGCGTGTCTTTGGGCAGCAAAGCGGCAGAAATGTTGTGCTCGCTGACCTGGATGGTCTTGCCAGTCGTTCTGAGGCAGAAAGCCTGCGGGGCGTTGATCTTTTTGTGCCGCGTTCGGCTTTACCAGAACAGGAGGAGGAGACATTTTATTGGGCTGATCTCGTTGGCCTAGCGGTACTCTTTGCCGCTGCCGGTGCGACGACATCGCAGCAAGCTGGTTTTGTAAGAGCGCTGCATGATTTTGGAGCCGGGACGATACTGGAGGTGACTGTGGCAAATGGCTGTACCATTATGGTGCCTTTCACGCGCGCGACAGTACCGGAGGTGAATGTGGCTAATGGGTGGGTGAGAGTCGCCAGTAGACAGTAGAGTCGCTAGTGCGGGTGAGATTTGGGGTCATGGGGCGCGAGACAGGGATTGAATGAGGGATTGAATGCATGGCTTCCTTTCGGGTTTGTGTCTTAACGCTCTTCCCCGATATGTTTCCTGGACCTCTTGGCTATTCTTTAGCAGGAAAGGCTCTGGAGGCAGGGATATGGAGCCTGAAAACTGTGAATATCCGTCATTATGCGCGTAATCAGCATGTGGATAATGCACCGTTTGGCGGTGGGCCGGGTATGGTCATGCGGGCTGATGTGATCGATGCAGCTCTTCGTGAGAATCGTGAATCATGGCTGCCATTTGTCTACATGACACCACGCGGACAGGCGCTCACACAAGAGGACGCGTGGGCTCTCGCTCGTATAGGGGGGGTTTGTATTCTGTGTGGCCGGTTCGAGGGCGTTGACCAGCGGGTCCTCGACAAGCATGGGGCGAATGAACTGAGTATCGGAGACTATATATTGTCTGGTGGTGAGCTCGCAGCACTTGTTTTGTTAGATTCCATTATCAGACTCATCCCTGGAGTGATCAAATCAATGGAATCTTTGCAGGAGGAAAGTTTCAGCCGGGGATTATTAGAATATCATCAGTATACCCGTCCTAGAGTGTGGTCTGACCGGGCTGTGCCAGGAGTCTTGGTCTCCGGGCATCATAAGCGCGTTAAAGAGTGGCGTCGGATTCAGTCTGAAGTCATTACCCGTGAGCGCAGGCCAGATCTATGGCACCGTTATGCGGTTGCGATGGCAGACGGACAGGGGGGGATTGTTGAACAACAATGAATGTCATTGCACAACTTGAACAGGAGCAGATAGAGTCCTTAGCAGCCACACGGCCTATTCCCAATTTTTTGCCGGGTGACACGTTGCGTGTCCATGTGAAGGTGGTTGAAGGGAGTCGTGAGCGCATACAGGCCTATGAGGGTGTATGCATTGCTCGTCGCAATGCGGCCCTCAACTCTAGTTTCACGGTACGGAAGATCTCCTTTGGCGAGGGCGTGGAACGAATCTTCCCACTTTATGCACCATCAATTGCTAGAATTGAAGTAGTCCGGCGTGGCAGAGTCAGACGGGCTAAACTCTATTACCTGCGCAGCCGCCGAGGTCGTGCCGCTCGCATCGTCGAAGATACGTCAGCGCGCGCGCGCGCGCGTTAGTCATGCCATGGTTGTCGTTCGCAGCGGCTCGATGGCCACAGGCAATTTGAGTACTATCTTATCATGGCTATCCCCACAACTTTGTTTGACAAGATTTGGCACAGTCACCTGGTTGATGTACAGGCAGACGGGACATGCCTTATTTATATTGATCGTCATCTCGTGCACGAGGTCACCAGTCCTCAAGCTTTTGAAGGACTGCGTCTGGCCGGTCGCCGAGTCCGTCGGCCAGCATGGACTTTGGCTGTTGCGGATCACAACGTGCCAACTACTGACTGGTCCAACAGCCTCTCTGACGACGAGTCCCGCTTGCAGGTAGAGACCTTAGCAAGGAATTGCCAAGATTTTGAGATTGAATTTTTGCACGTGAACGACGTACGTCAGGGCGTGGTCCATGTCGTTGGGCCTGAACAGGGGTTCACCCTGCCAGGCACTACTATTGTTTGCGGTGATTCTCATACATCAACCCATGGGGCTTTTGGCGCACTCGCCTTTGGTATTGGCACTTCTGAAGTGGAGCACGTCCTCGCCACACAGACTCTTTTGCAAAAGCCAGCTAAAAATATGCGGGTAAGAGTGGACGGGATGCTGAGACCGTGTGTCACTGCCAAGGATATCGTATTGGCCATTGTTGGTCGTCTAGGCACCGCAGGCGGGACTGGTCATGTCATAGAGTATGACGGCCAGGCAATCCGCGCTCTGTCTATGGAAGAGCGTATGACAGTCTGTAATATGAGCATTGAAGCCGGGGCCAGAGCTGGCTTAATTGCACCAGACGACACGACATTCACTTATTTAGCTAGTTTGCCGCGAGCGCCTCGAGGCTCAGCCTGGGAAAAGGCGTTGGCTTATTGGCAGACACTGCGGACGGATGTGCCGGCCAGATTCGATTCTACAATGACCATACAGGCCACTGATCTCGTGCCGCAGGTCACATGGGGTACAAGCCCTGAGGACGTTGTCCCTATCACAGGTCATGTCCCCGATCCCACATTGGCCCATGAGAGCAGTAAGCGCCGTGCCATGCTCCGGTCTCTTGCATACATGGGATTGACTCCCGGTACGCCAATGACGGATATCCGCATTGATAGGGTTTTCATCGGTAGTTGCACGAATGGCCGTATAGAGGACCTGCGTGCCGCTGCAGCTGTTGTCCGGCATCGGGTGGTCGCACCATGGGTGGACGCTATGGTCGTGCCAGGCTCTGGCTTGGTCAAGGCACAAGCTGAGGCTGAAGGACTTGACAGAACTTTTCGCGCAGCTGGATTTTCTTGGCGCAAGCCGGGGTGCTCTATGTGTTTAGCAATGAATGCTGATCGGCTCGCCCCAGGGCAAAGATGTGCCTCAACCTCAAACCGTAATTTTGAGGGACGTCAAGGCCGAGAAGGGCGTACTCATCTGATGAGTCCTATGATGGCCGCTGCCGCTGCGATAACGGGCTATTTGACGGATGTTCGGTCTCTGTAAGTCGAAGTCGGATAGCCGCTATTCTGGAGGGAATGGATGCAACGCTTTATTGGCTGACCTTGCTGAGAGGGGACCGATGCCTCTTTCTCGCGGTCGGTTTTTCTCTATCTTGCAGAGAGAATTTGTCTCTATCTTGCAGAGAGAATAACTATAGGAAAAGAGTGAGCATGATAAAACAAATACCTGCAAGACTTAGTCAGAAATTCACCGTTTTAACCGGTGTTGCAGCACCGTTGCCCATGGTGAATGTTGATACTGATATGATTATTCCTAAGCAGTTTTTGAAGACTATCCAGCGCAGCGGACTGGGACGCAATTTGTTTTATGACATGCGTTACGATCACAATGGAAAAGAGAGGCCTGAGTTTATTCTTAACCAGGGAATTTATCGTCAAGCTGCTATTTTGGTGACAGGCGCCAATTTTGGCTGTGGTTCCTCTCGCGAACACGCACAATGGGCAATTCTGGATTTTGGCATTCGGTGCCTTGTCGCACCTAGCTATGCTGATATATTTTTTAACAACTGTTTGAAAAATGGCATCCTGCCGATTCTTCTACCGCAGGAGCATGTGAACACCCTGATGGAGGCCGCAGAGTGCGGGGGAGCACGTGCGACAATGACTGTTCATCTAGATCGCCAGGAGGTCCGTGTGTCTAATCATAGGATTATCTCTTTCAATGTTGATCCCTTTCACAAGTATTGCTTGATGGAAGGAATGGAAGATATTGGGCTGACACTGACAAAGGCTCACAAGATTACTGACTACGAGGAAGTACAGTGTCGCACACGGCCGTGGTTATGATGACTATGCAGCAGCATGATGGGGTAAACGTTGAAACGTTGTAACGTTGTGAAGATGGCGAGGGGCACTGATGGACCTGGAGCGAAAGTGAGGCACTATGAAGAGACTTCTCGTTCTTTCGGGCGACGGAATTGGTCCCGAGGTCATGGCCCAAGTCATGCGTGTGATCGACTGGATGGCCCGCAAGGGGCGGGTTCAGTTTGACGTCAGAGAGGGCTTGATTGGTGGCTGTTCCTGCGATGTACACGGTGTGTCCCTGACAGATGACACACTAGCGGAAGCTATGGCCGCTGACGCTGTTCTCCTGGGTGCCGTTGGTGGGCCAAGGTGGGACGGTCTGTCTTTCGACAAGAAGCCAGAGCAGGGGTTGCTGCGTTTGCGGAAGGCCATGGATCTATTCGCAAATTTACGGCCAGCTATCGTGTTCGATGCTCTGGCTGATGCGGCGACGTTGAAGCTGGACGTTGTCAAGGGTCTCGATCTTATGATTGTGCGTGAGCTGACCGGTGGTGTCTACTTTGGGGAACCTCGTGGAATAGAGACACTATCTGATAATACTCGTATAGGATATAATACACATTCTTATACTACTAAAGAAATTATTCGTGTCGCGCGCATCGCTTTCGACCTCTCTTTGACGAGAAAAAGGAAAGTCTCTTCTGTTGACAAAGCAAACGTTATGGAAGCTGGTGCACTATGGCGTGAAGAAGTTACAAGAATATGGAATGAAGAATATAAAGAAAAAGGTGTAGAATTATCGCATATGTATGCTGATAATTGTGCTATGCAATTAATTAGAGCACCAAAGCAATTCGACGTCATTGTGACTGATAATTTGTTCGGTGACCTGCTGTCCGACTGTGCGGCAACCCTGACTGGCTCCCTTGGTATGCTACCATCCGCCAGTTTGGGGATGCCTCCAGAGGATGGGAGACGGCGAAGAGCTCTCTATGAACCAGCCCATGGCTCAGCTCCGGATATTGCTGGAAAGGATATCGCTAACCCCCTTGCCACACTGTTATCATTTTCAATGATGCTACGCTACTCGTTCGACCAGCCGTCTGACGCTGACTTGATCGAGCGAGCAGTCCAGCGGGTGCTGAGCGGTGGCTTACGCACGGCTGACATCATGCAGCCCAACAAGGCCAAGGTGTCAACAACAGTGATGGGTGATGTCATTTTACGCGAGTTAGATAAGCTCACCTAGGAAAAGTGATTCGCCTATGACGACTGACGACACTTCACCTTATGTCTTGCGGGCGAGTATGAAAGACGGCAGCGATATAGGAGGGAATCTGGTACAGCCATGTGTGATGACGGTTGCGTAGAGTGTCGGCCTCCGTATGAACGGCTGCGGGACTCTCGAGAGCAGCGTTGGCTGTGAGCGCTAGCCATGTGGCGCCGTCCCTGTGGTATGCGGTAACGTTGATCTGGAGTCCATCGTGGGTAGTAAGAAAAGCCCGTGTAGCCTCTCTCTGACTCTCATGAGTCTTAGTCTTACGTACGTTTTCCAAAGTAATATGGGATAAGAGTGCGAACATGCGGTGTCTTGCGTTCTCGTCTCCCTTTGTGTTGGGTGGGGTGTTGGGTGGAAGGGGGTGGCCAGTCGTGGGTGTCCCGTTATTGGGGTGGGTCACTCTGATGATCTGGCCGTTCGGGTGGCGGAGAGTCACCTGGCCCAGCCGGGCGCTGTTCAGTCCCATCACAGTTGACTCAACCCAGCCACGGATGTCCGTTGTGGTTGTGGGAAAGAGGCCTGTGCGGGCTAGCCACGTCTGTGCCTCGCCAGGACGGCGCACATAAACGCCCTCGCCGCCTGCGCCGAGATCAAAACGGCGTCTACCAATAATGATCGCGGCCAGGACATTGCCGTTTGCGTCCTGGAGAGTGAGTTCACGGCCACGACCCTCGGCAGGTGACTCTGCAGAATCTGCTGCAGGCGCCGGGTCGGCAAGATCTAAGAGGGCATGACGTCCTACATCGGCTGTTTTCGACTCCAGAAGAACTGCCCTGACCATCTCTGCTACCATAGCACGAATCCGAGAGACATCAGCTGGGTAGCCGTCCCACTCATCAAGATGCCACCCTCGAGGGCTGCGTCTGGCCGTCATGGAGCCAGTTGCGGATTTAATAGTAAAAATAGAAATATCATTCATTTTATTTATTAAATCGGGAAATAACAATTTTTCACCTGTTGCTGGAGAGTGACGCAGACTAGTCATGGCGACAATGACAGAGAACACCGCAATCAGAGCGACGACAATGAATGTCCTGAGAGTCATACAGTCATACCCCCCCCGACGTTACGTTATAGAGCCAGTCGTCGCCGGCGACGACGCAGAGGGCGACGCATAGCGATACCCACGGCCACGCCAGTGAGTAACAGCGGGACACCGGCAATATTGATAGCTTTTATCCAGCCTTCTAGGCGTTCAATATCCTGGGCCAATGCGTGCTTGACAGCGCGTAATTCGTGACGCGCCGTCAACAAGTCACGACGGAAGTGCTCACGATCCTTGCGTTCCTGTGGCAGGAGCAGAATCTCTGTGGACGTTGTCTCACGCCGTTCCAAGGCGCGCATACGCCCCTGCACGGAGTCTATCTGCTGCAGGAGCGCCCGTTCTCTGGCTCTATAGCGCAATTCTGACTCGCGACGCAGGGTTTCGACCAGCACAAATGGCCGCTCCATCCGCCCACGCCCACGCAAGCCTATCAGAGCCTCGGCACCAGAGAGATTCTCTAACGCGTTGAGTACAAACGTGCCATTATCTGCTACTGGAACAATAAACTTCTGACCAAAGAAATTCTGTTTCTGCACCCATAGACTATCTGTTAAGATGTCTGTATCAGCAACTATTATTAGCATAATATTATTACTAGATTTCTTAATATGATGATTTTCACTATTATAGTCTACCGGAAGTCCATTAGAAAAAGCTGAGGATGCTATTCCTGTGACACGGACTGCAAGAGTCAGTCGCTGATTCTCAGAGCGAAACGACCGCACCAGACCCATGATCTCTGGTAGAGGACTGCTGAATTGCTCCGCAGAAAGTCGCATTGACCGTAGGCTTGTTGAAATGAGCGGGTTGATGGTGGTCGTGGCCCCCTCCATGGCCTCTAAAACACCAGCAGTAGCCACATTCACGCGCTCCAAAGTGCCAACGACTGCATCACCGGCGTCAAAAGCGTCCTGTCCTAGCGAGAGCCACGCTACATGATCTGTGATGATCGCATGCATACCCTGGCCAGCATTGACCCGCCTCGCGGCATCGACATTAGCGGCCACTTTGTCTGGAACGAAACGAACACCCCAGGCTTCCAAAAGCTTGCTCAAACCACCGAAAGATGAATCCGCTGTCTCCGCGCCATGCGGGCTACTTTCTGCCACAGGATCGATAAAAAGCAGCACTCGTCCGCCATTGAGGACAAACTGATCGATGACATACAGGGTTTTTTCCGGCAGATTCTTCGGCTGGACTACCATCAGCATGTCGATCTCATGCGGCAGCGCGTCGAGAATCACAGGCAGACTCTGTACATTGAACAGTGTGCGTATCTGATCCATGACCAACCAGCGTCGGCTCTCTACCATCCCGAGACTACCCTGATCGTCGAGTGGTAGAGTTGACAGAAGACCAAGAGTTTTTCGCCGGGGAATCGCGAGGCTGTGAATGAGCCTTGTTAAATCGTATTCCAGAAAAGGCTCACGCTCGGGATTGAAGAACGACACAATCTCTTGAGAATCCACACTATTAGTGGCCGCTAAACCAAAATAACCCAGTTCGCCGCTCTCGCTCACCGGGACACCTTGCAACCCAAAAGCCACCGCCCGATCCTCAGATTCTGAAAATGGCTCCGGATCTATCAATTGTAAGATGATTTTACCAGAAGAAAAATCAATATATTGAAGTAATAATCCATAGATTAGATTATAATAAGTATTTAGTATAGGACTTTTTTCTTTTATTTGACGAGAAAAATAGAGCCGTACAGTGATAGGCTCATCAATTCTGGAAAGCACCTGCTTTGTACTCTCTGAGAGGGTAAAAAGCTTTTCTTCTGTCATATCCAGATAAAATGGCTTCAATCTGGAAACAGCCGCAACGTTGACTGCCAGCAAAGCGACTGTGGCGAGCATTACGCCCACCAGACTCAGACAGTGCCTGTGGCGATTGAGCGTGAAGAAAGGAGAGGCAGCCGCCATTTTATCAAGAGCCCTTGCGCCTGTCGAGCACTACCACTGTAGCAAATAACCAGAATACTATTATAGATAAAAAAAAGATAATATCTTGCAATCCTATAAGACCGCGCATGAGCGACTGGAAATGTGTAAGAATCGACAAAGCTGCAATAGATTCAGCTATTATGGATAAATGCCACGCACGAAAAACATCCAGGACTATATCAAGGCCGCTCATCACAAGGAGGAATATCACCGCCGCAGCTCCCACGAAGGCGATGACCTGATTCCGTGTTAAGGCAGAGAGGCAGGAGCCGATGGCGAGAAACGCACCGGCCATTAGGAAACTGCCTAGGTAACCCGCTATCACAACACCATTGTCTGGCTCACCCAGTATATTGACAGAGATCCATAGCGGAACTGTCGAAAGCAAAGCTAATCCGAGGAATGCCCACGCTGCTAAGAACTTCCCCACTACTGCCTGCGCCGTGGACAAGGGTAAAGTGAGCAGCATCTCAACAGTACCAGAGTTCCATTCTTCCGCCCACAGGCGCATGGCCACTGCTGGTACGAGTAACAGATAAAGCCACGGGTGATAAAGAAAGAAACGTTCTAAGCTCGCCTGCCCATTTTCAAAAATTTTTCCAATATAGAAAGTGAGAGCGTTTGCCGAAGCGGTAAAGATAACGATGAAGACCATGGCAAGCGGAGTCGTGAAATAGGACTTGAACTCTCGCCAGGCCACCGCACGCACCATCCGTAGTGTGTATCTCATTTGTCTGCCCGCTTCCTCAGTCTGGTAAGGTGAGGGTTCGGAAAATATCTTCGAGTCGCCCACGCTCCACTGTCAGCGCAATCATGGTATTGGATTGCAAGGCTTCGCTCACAGCGGCTGTGATGGGTTGCCTGTCCCGACTCAACACTCTCAGCTGAATGCTGCTTTCCTCTCTAAGCGATCTGTTCGAAAGGCGTTTCACACTTTTTGTTGTGGATACACTGCGTAATTTCTGTTCTACCACGTCAGCCTCTGCTGCTTTCACGGTCACTGTGACGGCATTGTGATAGGGGAGACTGGCCAGTAGCGCCTCCGCTGTGCTATCAGCGACAAGACGGCCACGGGTAATGATCACTGCCCGACAACACAAGGCTTCAACTTCTTCCAAAATATGCGTGGAGATGATTATTGCTTTGTCCGCTGCCATGTCGTGAATCAGGCCGCGTACGTGGTGTTTCTGGTTTGGATCCAGGCCTTCTGTTGGTTCGTCAAGTATCAAGACATCTGGGTCATGCAGGAGAGCCTGTGCCAAACCCACACGGCGCCGAAAGCCCCTAGACAGAGTGTCGATGGGCTGCTGTAGCACTTCTGTCAGGGCAACACGTTCCGCTACGGCCGCAACACGCTTTGCCCTTTCTTTCCTGCTGCTATAGCCGCGTATGTTAGCGATGAAAGAGAGGAAACCTGCAGGAGTCATGTCCTCGTAAGAGGGCGCCCCCTCTGGCAGATAACCTAATTTAGCTTTTGCCTTTAATGGCTGTGTGAGAATGTCGAATCCGCACACTGCCGCTGTCCCGGCAGTGGGGGCCAGAAAGCCCGTCACCATTTTCATGGTCGTCGACTTGCCGGCGCCATTGGGTCCTAGGAAAGCCAGAATTTCTCCCTGCGCTACTGTCAGAGTGATGTTGTCAACGGCAACTAGATGGTTGAATTTCTTACTCAGCCCCTTCAGGACTATCATGCCCGACATACACTCACCATTTCTCTAGACTAACTAGTTAAATTATTAGAATAAAATGATCTAGATCAGAAATAATAATTTTTCGTCATCAGAAATTTATTACTTAAACAATAATTTGAGATCTAATTTCTAATCATCTATTTTCTATACCGCGCAATGCATTTTGAAGGTTGTCGGCATGGCTAAAATTAAGGTGATGAATCCTGTTGTCGAGCTCAATGGCGATGAGATGGCTCGGATTCTCTGGGGAATGATCCGTGAACGGTTGATCCTGCCCTATCTCGAAATCAACTTGCACTCGTTTGATCTCGGTATCGAACACCGTGACAGAACGCATGATCGAGTGACAATAGATGCCGCTCATACTATTAAACTATATGGAGTAGGAGTCAAGTGCGCTACAATAACACCTGATGAAGGTCGTGTACGGGAACTCTCTCTCAAGAAGATGTGGAAGTCTCCTAACGGGACTATCCGCAACATTCTTGACGGCACTGTCTTTCGCGAGCCTATCATCTGTCGCAACATACCACGTCTGATTCCCGGTTGGCACAGCCCTATTGTCATTGCTCGCCACGCTTTTGGTGATCAGTACAGCGCGACTGATTTCTGTGTCCCCACAGCGGGCCGTCTGGAGATGGTTTTTACACCTGAAAGTAGCTCTATTCCAATGATATACAGGGTTTTTGATTTTCCTGGATCTGGAGTTGCCTTGGGCATGTATAACATTGACGAATCAATCCGAAAGTTTGCGCGTAGCTGTTTTATGTACGGATTAGGAAGAGGTTATTCTGTTTATCTTGCAACTAAAAATACAATTTTGAAAGCTTATGATGGACGATTCAGGGATATTTTCCAAACCGTATTCGACACTGAATTTTCTGTTGCTTATGCAGAACACCATCTGCACTATGAGCATCGTCTCATCGACGACATGGTGGCCTCTGTTCTCAAGTGGCCAGGTGGTTTCATATGGGCTTGCAAGAATTACGATGGAGATGTTCAGTCTGACTCAGTGGCACAAGGATTCGGCTCTCTTGGCCTGATGACATCGATTCTCCTGAGCCCTGATGGCCGCACTGTTGAAGCCGAGGCGGCTCATGGTACCGTCGTTCGACACTACCGTGAATATCAGGCGGGTCGTGAAACATCGACAAATCCTATTGCCTCCATCTTTGCTTGGACGTGTGGTCTCAAGTTCCGCGGTCGGTTCGATAACACGCCCGACGTCATGCACTTCGCAGACACACTGGAGAGAGTCTGCGTGAAAACTGTGGAAACAGGTCACATGACAAGAGATCTGGCGCTCCTCATTTCACCAGACCAGCCATGGCTGACCACAAACCAGTTTTTTGACAAATTAGAGGAGAATCTGCATAATGGCATGAATCCCTAGTGCAGAACTGTAGACAGTACATCCCTGTAACGCGCGAGGCGTGCGAGAATCTTTCGCTATGTACACACATACTGTGTACACACATCCTGTACTGAACTACTTAGTTATGAGTGTTATGAGTTATGAGTGTTCTCTGTGTCTGCTAATACAGAGAGTGCCTGGCGTAGATCAAGGCGGCCACTATAAAGTGCGCGGCCGATAATAACGCCTTTCAGTTTTGGGAAAGATCTGGCGATGGTCAGAATCGCCTGCAGATCCTCTAGAGAGGCAATGCCGCCTGCAATTATTACAGGTATTGAGATATTTCTCGCTAAATCGGTAACAGCTGTGAGATCCGGGCCCGCCATAACGCCATCACGGTCAATATTGGTATGGATCACTGCAGCCACACCAACGTCTTCAAACCGGAGTGCTAACTCTACGGCTGTCACAGATGTGGTTTCTGTCCATCCTGCCACGGCTATTCTGTGAGCACGTGTGTCGAGGCTTATAGCAATCTTTCCAGGAAAAAGACGACAGGCAGTTCTCGTCAAATCAGGATCATGTAATGCAACTGTTCCAAGAATAACCCGCTGCACCCCCTTGTCCAGCCAGAGCGCGATACGTGCGAGATCGCGAATACCGCCACCCAATTGGACAGGGATATCAACGGCTGCGATGATCTCCTCGACAGCGGTGGCATTCACAGGCTGGCCTGTGCATGCACCATCGAGGTCGACGACATGCAACCACGTGCAGCCGACTCCCGCAAAGCGACGCGCCTGATCGGCGGGATCTTTGTTGAACACAGTCACCTGTGACATCTCACCTTGCAACAGGCGGACGCAGAATCCGTCTTTCAGGTCTATTGCTGGAAACAGAATCATTTTGTAGCCTCCCATAGAGAACGAGACTGTGATGGAATATCTGTCAGAGTGTGCGTCCGAATTTTTTTTTGCAGCGCTGAGGAACACTTCATGCTCTCTGCTTCCATGACTTCTTCCGCTGCTCACGCCCAACGTCAAGCGGCTGACCCAGGCGCGTCTGTCTGGGTAGCGGCGTCGGCTGGGTCTGGGAAAACTAAGATTTTGGTTGATCGTGTGCTGAGTTTGCTACTTCAAGAAGTTTCTCCAGAACGGATTCTCTGTCTCACTTTTACAAGAGCCGCTGCAGCAGAAGTTGCTAATCGTATTCATCAGAAGTTGCTGCAGTGGGCTACGTTGCCAGAATCTCTGTTAGACGAAGACCTGGCGTGTTTACGGGGCAACACGGCAGATGCGACCATGCGGGCGCGGGCGCGGAGACTGTTTGCATATGTGCTCGACGTGGGCATACGGATTGAAACATTACACGCCTTTTGTCAGGCTTTGCTCAGACGGTTTCCTCTCGAAGCTGGGGTCGTCCCGCACTTTCGAGTCATGGATGAGCACGAGTCTGCGGAGGCCATGGCCGCTGCCTGGGAGACGACTCTCCTCCTTGCCTGTAACGAGAGGGATTCTGCGCGCGCTGTCGCCTTGGAGACTGTCACCGCACTTGTGCATGAGACGCATTTTCCTGAACTGATGGAGGAACTTGTCACAGCTCGTAGCAGACTGCAACACTTAATGGAACGGCACAATGGGGTTGATGGCGTCATGATTGCTGTCCGTGCCAAGCTTGGCTTAGCCGCCAATGAAACGGCGTTAGGCGTGCTCGTTGCAGCGTGCGCCAATGAGGCATGCAATATTCCTGCTTTACGGGTAGCAGCGACTGCTTTGCAGAACGGTTCAAAAAAAGACATTGAACGAGGGAATGTTCTAGCTTCCTGGTTAGCGGAGCCGGCTCAGCGTGTGAAGACTTTTGACGACTACTTGAAGGTTTTCTTTACCGGAGAAGGCACCGTGCGCAAAAACATTCTCACGCAAGAGTGTGTACGGAAAGCACCGGTCGCTGTCCGTATTCTGACGGAAGAATCCGAGAGGCTAGTGCGAGTCCAGGCAATCCGCAAGGCGGCTGCTGTTGCTGAAGCAACGGCGGCCCTCCTGCGTCTGGGGGCGGACTTTTTAACGGTCTATCGGCAGTACAAGAATACACGGGCACTCCTGGATTACGACGACCTGATCTTAACGACAAACCGTTTGTTGGAAAACGAAGGTCAGGCAGCATGGGTGCTCTATAAGCTTGATGGTAGTCTTGAGCATGTACTCATCGACGAAGCGCAGGACGTCAGTGCGGAACAGTGGCGCATCGTTGAGCGCTTGACACGTGAGTTTTTCTCTGGCCGTGGCAGTCGGGAAGAAAATAGAGCAGAAGGCGTGCGCACTGTGTTTGCCGTCGGGGACAGAAAACAGTCCATCTATAGCTTTCAAGGAGCCGCACCGGATTCTTTCGAATCCATGCAGAATCTGCTGCGGGACAAAGTGAGAGCCGTGGGCCAGGTGTGGGCAGATGTCCCGCTTCACATATCTTTCCGTTCTACTCCCGCTGTGCTGCAGGCTGTCGATGCTGTCTTCATGCGTGACCCTGCGCGCGATGGAGTCGTCTTGGCAGACGAGACGATTGGCCATATCGCCTTCCGAGCCGGCCAGGCTGGTTTAGTTGAGGTTTGGCCTCTGATGGAGCCGGCACCTTTGGAACAGGTGATCCCGTGGAAAGCGCCCGTCACACGCAACATCCCGCCAGATTCCCCCATGAGCCGTTTGGCCAGACTGATAGCACGCCGAATTGCTGTCATGATCGAGGAAAGAAATTGGCTTGAATCACGTCAAAGACCCGTGCAGGCCGGTGATATCATGGTGCTCGTACGCCGTCGTAGCGGTTTTGTTGAGGACTTCGTCTCTGCTCTGAAGGGCTTGAACATTCCTGTAACCGGTGTTGACCGTATGATTCTCAGCGAACAGATGGCCGTCATGGACCTGACCGCCCTCGGGCACGTCCTCCTCCTGCCTGAGGATAATTTGACTCTGGCAGCTTTTCTGAAAAGCCCATTCATAGGATTTGATGAAGAGCAGCTCTTTTCCCTGGCCTACCCGCGTGGATCCCGTACCCTGTGGCAAGCCTTACAAGAGCATGCTTGGGCGGCCACTCCCTTCGGCTACGCTTGTGACTGGTTGACGAGACTTTTAGCCGTAGCAGAGTCCCGTCGCCCCTATGAAATCTACACTCATGTATTGGGGGCGCTTGGGGGACGCCGGCGGCTCATCTCCCGTCTAGGACGAGATGCGGAGGATGCCATAGATGAATTTCTGGCCTTCACTCTTCGCTACGAGGCGAGTCACGTGCCATCGCTGCAAGGTTTCCTGCAGTGGCTGCAAACTACACGGGTTGAAGCGAAGCGTGATTTAGAACAGACAGGAGCGGAGGCAGTCCGGATTCTTACCGTGCATGGCGCCAAGGGATTGCAAGCTCCTATTGTCTTTCTCCCAGATACCGTGCATGTGCCCACTCAGATACCCCGTCTTCTGTGGGAGGACGGCGAGGATGGTCTCGTATTTTGGCAGCCGAAACGGGCATTAGAAACTCAAATAGGATTTGATTTAAAATCAAAAATTGTAAAAAATCGTGACAGAGAGTATCATCGCCTGCTCTATGTGGCGATGACTCGAGCGGAAGATCGTTTGTATGTGTGCGGCTGGCGGACCCATCATGTTCCGCCAGCGACGTGCTGGTACGCTCTGATTCACACGGCCCTTGCGCCGCTTGGCAGGCGAGAGGTGGATGCGAATCTTGCCGAGAGTGGTCTCGTGCCGTCAGCAGAGGTTATACGTTTAGTGAGTCGTCAGGAAAATGAAGCCCGATCGACCGTTGAGGAACGTTTGTCCAAACAGGCAGGACAGTTAGCGTTGCCATCGTGGGCCGTCACGCGCCCTCCTATGGAACCCACGCCACCACGTCCCCTCTTCCCATCACAATTTAAAAAAGATAAATTATATTCAACATCTCCATTAATAGAATTCCGTGCTCGATACAACCGCGGTCGTCTTGTGCATAGACTGCTACAAAGTCTCCCCAACATCCCTGCCGAAGAGCGCTCAGCGGCAGCTCAACAATACCTAGAATATGAAGAATTAATGCAACATTCTGAGCGTATTTCCCTCATTGCGGAAGTGCTATCGGTGATAGCACACCCTGCTCTTCTTCCCTTATTTGGTCCTGGTAGCCAGGCTGAAGTGCCTGTTGTGGGAGTCGCTGATGGACGCGTCGTCTCAGGCCAAATAGACAGGCTCGTCGTCACGGAGGATGCTGTCATTATTGCGGATTATAAAACTGATAGGGTTGTTCCTCAAAATGTCGAACACACCCCCATAGTCTATCTGCAGCAGATGGCTGCTTATCGGTCACTGCTAGCCGCTCTCTATCCGAACCGTCGTGTCGACTGCGTCCTGGTATGGACCGAGGGACCACAGGTGACACCATTACCAACAGTCATGTTAGAGCCAGCGGGCAGGCCAGCAGCCTAGTGAGCGTGAGCGCAGACATGCATGTCGCCTAACTTCCTAGGCTAGGCTAAGCAACACGACTTGAGAGAACTCAGGAATATCGTCTTTAATTTAATATCGTCTTTTCTTGGTGGTGCAATACAGACGGGCCACGCTTGTCGAGTTGCGTTGCTCAGGACAGGTTTTAGAAAGGAAGATGTCAACTTTAAATTAATAAAAAAAATTTTTATTTTGTTTTTTAGTTGTATAAAGTCATCCGGCAACACCGGTCTTCCTTCCCCTGCTCTGACTCTTGCTGATGCGAAGAGTCGCTCTGAGTCCTTCTTCATCGGTCGGCGTGTTGTGGAGGAAACGTCTCTTCTTAGTGAAAGCATCCTGTTCTTCGCGGATTTTAAGAAATGTGTTACGCAGAAATGCCTTGCACGTCCTCGGGGACTCGCCTCTGCCTGGCCTCCCGGTCAGTCAAGTCAGTGAGGAGGAAATCCTTTCCATCTCATCTGGCCATCTGGATGTGGCTTGTGGATGGAGAAAATCATGCAACATACTTACTATACTGACTGTATGGCCTTCCCGTTCGAAAGGCTTGGACGATCCCCAAATCGTCCCTCAGACATGAAGAGCGTGCTGCGGCATAGCTATTCTCCTCAATTCTCCCCGCCTGAGGGGAGAGGCGGGCCAGGGGCCAGGCTAGGGAGGATCAATCCACCACGTCCATAAGTGGTTGCCTAACGGGGGTACGATATCAGGGTGTTTAAGCTTACGCCAATATGCCACACGGTCATGATTCACGTACCAGTGTGGGACGACAAAGTGACTCCACAGGAGGACACGATCAAGTGCCCGTGTTCTGGTGACCAGCGATTCGTGATCGGGTGCAGAGACGATTTGCTCTATTAAAAAGTCAATGCTTGGCTCCCGGATACCGATGATGTTGTTGCTGCCTTCTGTGTCAGCGGCGGCGCTACTCCAGTAATCACGCTGCTCGTTCCCGGGACTCTGAGATTGTGGCCAGTGATAGACAACCATATCAAAGTCAAAGCCCCTGACTCTGTTTTCATACACGGCGGAGTCGACCATGCGTACTTGCATCGTGATGCCCAGTCTCTTCAGATTCTGGGAAAAAGGCGCGGCAACACGCTCCCAGATCTTATCATCTATTAGAAGCTCAAATACAAAAGGCTCACCCGTCTTTTCATGGACGAGTGTCTGGTTCCTAATTGTCCACTGACTAGCCCGTAAGAGACGTATGGCCTCCTGCAAGTTATCACGGTTATTGCCAGATCCATCTGTAGTAGGCGGCGCATATACTCTTGTAAAGACGTCTTCCGGCAGTTGATCACGCCAGTGTTGGAGGATTTCTCTTTCCTGAGGGCCTGGTAAGGCGCGCGCAGCAAAGTCAGAATTGGCAAAATAACTTTTGCTGCGTGTATATTGCCTATAAAATAAATTCTTGTTTGCCCACTCAAAATCAAAGGCATAGCTCAACGCTTGTCGTACCCGCTTGTCACGGAAAAGAGGGCGACGGATATTGAAGGCAAAAGCCTGCATGCCTTGCGGTCTTTGGTGTGGGATCTCCTCCATGAGGACTTGACCCCTCACCACCGCTGGGAAAGAGTACCCTGTTGTCCATGCCTTTGCGCTGTTCTCTATACGAAAGTCATAGGCTCCACCCCTGAAGGCTTCGAAAGACACCGTAAAGTCACGGTAATAATCAACACGGATGACATTAAAATTATACATGCCCCTGTTCACAGGGAGGTCTAGTCCCCAGTATGTGGGGTTGCGACGTAATACAACGTAGCGGCCCGCTTCGAAGGCCACAATCTGGTAAGGGCCACTGCCAAGTGGCACTTCCAAACTGACCTCGTCAAATCGCCGAGTCGTCCAGTCATGCTTGGGCAGCACAGGCAATTGCCCAAGAATAAAAGGCAGTTCATGGTTGACGACACCAGTCTTCAAGACAAAACGGACACGCAAGTCGTTTTCCTTTACGGCCTTTGTAACATCGGCATAATACGAGCGGTAATGCGGCAGGCCTTTATTGCGCAAAGTTTCAAAAGTCCAGACTACGTCGTCAGCGGTGATGGGTTGATGGTCGTGCCAGCGGGCCTGTGGACGGAGATTAAAGACCACCCACGAGCGGTCAGGCGGTATTTCGATAGATTCCGCAAGGAGTCCGTATGCGCTTGTTGGGTCGTCCTGAGCCCCGACCATGAGCGTTTCAAAAACGAGTCCTCCCACCATCGTAAATGGTTGGCCTTTGAGAATATAGGGGTTAAACGAATCAAATGTCCCCACATTCGACAACCGAATCTCACCTCCCTTTGGGGCATGAGGATTGACGTACGCGAAATACTCGAAATCTCGTGGATATTTAGGATGACCATATGTTGTAACAGCGTGGGCGGGCACAGGTTCGTTCTGTGCCCGCCCAACGGCTGGGAGTGAAGAGACCACAGAGAAAAAAAACGCGAAGAGCCCTGTGAGAGCAGGTTGCAGAACTGTCAAAAACATGGGCGGTTTCCACATGATTCTTAGTGCTATATTCTTATGCTATGCTCATCATGACATGAGTCTGAGTCTTCAGCAACGCCAGGGCGCGCGCATGCACGCGGGGATCCCCAGAGGCTAGAACGCAAACATTAGAGGCGAGACTGGCCTGCTTGCCATCAGTTCTGCTGACCACACCACCAGCCGCCTCAACGACAGCTGTGACTGGTAGATGGTCATAAACTTGTAACTGGCACTCATAAACGAGATCGATAAAACCAGCCGCCAGCAGGCCATAAGCATAGCTATCTGCCCCAAAACGACGAAGTGCAACGGCCTTTTCTAATCGTTGCCACACAGCCTGGCTAGCAGCGGAATGACAAAACATGTCAGGATCTGTAGCGTACAAACAGGCTTTCTCCAACCCATCACACAGGCGGACCCGGATGGGTTGACCGTTCAGTTGGGCCGGCAGGCCCTTGCCACCGATCCAGCGCTCCCCCGTAATGGGTTGGTCGATGATGCCAAGTACGGGTCGTCCGCGCCACGCCAGGCCAATCAGTGTACTAAAGGATGGCTTGCCGGTAATGAAAGCCTTTGTCCCGTCAATGGGATCGAGTACCCATACCCACTCTGCGGAAGTGTTTTCGCTCCCGTATTCCTCTCCAATCATCCCGTGTGTTGGGACTTTGCTGTGCAAAAGATCCCGCAGTGCTAGTTCAGTTTCGCGATCGGCAATTGTCACGGGCGACGAGTCCGTCTTGCTGTCCACGGTCATAGGCGTGCGGAAATAACGGCGCAGGATGAGGCCACTGGTCTCTGCCATGCGGTGAGCCAGCGCTATTAGAAAATCTGGCAGAGAAGGCGCATCTGTGATAGCCATGAGTAAGACTATCACCCAGGACAGGCTAGAAGACAAGCCCTCCTGACAGGAGCCCGGTGTTTTTTGTGTGGACATGGAGTGGCGAGAGAATTTTTAAGAGAAATTCAGAAATACACGGGAATGTTTTTTCCTTCTGGGGGGGCCTCTTTCTGTCCTGTGTGATGCTTGTGAAGAGTTGTGTCCCTATTGAGACGGAGACGGACAGCGCAGCCTCCTGATCGTTTCAGGCCCTCCACTCCAATGGGTCTCTTCGGGAGGAAGTCTATGAGGTGATCATAATGCGCAGAAATGGGTTCGTGTTCCTTGCCTGTCTGTGCCTCTCAGGACTAGAAGATGATTAGTCCCATATGGCCAGATCATTAGTCCCAGAAGATTCATGCCACCAAGATTCATGCCACCTGACGATACACCGGATTACAGGTCAACCGTGTTCCTACCACGGACAGACTTTCCTATGCGGGCTAGCCTCTCTCAGCTTGAACCCAGATTACTAGCGCGCTGGAAACGCATTGGCTTATATAGGCGATTGCGTGAGCGCTCCAAGGAGCGCCGTAAGTTTGTGCTGCATGACGGCCCCCCTTATGCCAACGGCCACTTACATATAGGCCATGCCTTCAACAAGATTCTGAAAGACGTCATTGTGAAGACAAGGCAAATGTCATCTTTTGACGCAAATTACGTCCCCGGCTGGGACTGTCACGGCCTGCCTATTGAGTGGAAGGTTGAAGAAGAATACCGGGCCGCTGGTAAAAGCAAGGGCACCGTGGACGGTGTGACATTCCGAAAAGACTGTCGTGCGTTCGCAGAGCACTGGATACGTGTCCAGTCTGAGTCCTTTCAACGGATGGGGATTATTGGCGACTGGAAACAGCCTTATACGACCATGGCTTACGCCGCTGAAGCAAGCATCGTTGCGGAGTTAGGTCGCTTTCTGATGAGCGGGAGCCTGTACAGAGGGGCGAAACCTGTTTTATGGTCTGTCGTAGAACAGACAGCACTTGCTGAAGCAGAAGTAGAATATTTTGATCGTTCATCCACTGTAATTTGGATTCGCTTTCCCGTCATCCAATCTCCCTTGCCAGCGCTCTACGGAACAGCCGTCGCCATATGGACTACCACACCATGGACAATTCCCGGTAACAGGGCTATCGCTTACGGCCCCACACATGACTACGTGGTGGTCAGAATCACTCGTGTCGAGCCTGGCAGCCTGGCCTCTCTTGGAGAACAGCTTGTCATAGCGAATGCCCTCTTAGACTCCGTTATGAAGATTGCCGGCGTTACTGCTTACACGCGTATTACGGTTCTGCCCGGTACGGCATTGGCCAACACAATCTGTGCACATCCATGGAGGTGTCATGGCTATGACTTTCCTGTTCCGTTGATCCCTGCAAATTTTATTAATACTGATAAGGGTACTGGCTTTGTACATATTGCGCCAGCCCATGGCGAGGATGATTGGCGGCTTGGGCAGGAGAGTGGCCTGCCAGTGCCAGAGATTCTGGCGAGCAATGGTGTCTATCTTCCCGACGTGCCCCTTTTTGGAGGCCAACACGTGTTCAAGGTGGATGGCATGGTAGTGGCCTTCTTGCAGTCTGTCGGGGCTCTTCTGGCCAGGGACAGACTCGTGCATAGTTGTCCACACTCGTGGCGGTCAAAAGCTCCCTTGATCTTCCGGACAACACCACAGTGGTTTATCTCAATGGAGGTTCATGACCTGCGCACCAGGGTACTGGCCGCCATTGATGCCACCCGCTGGATTCCAGCCCATGGCCGCAACCGTATCCGTGCCATGGTGGAAACCCGTCCAGACTGGTGCGTGTCACGGCAGAGGGTATGGGGAGTCCCTATCACGGTATTCGTGCACCGTAGGACTGGTGAGCCCCTGCGTGACCGCAAGGTGTTCGATCGCATCGTCGCCGCAGTACAGGTGGGAGGAAGTGACGTTTGGTTCACTGCTGATCCTGCCCGTTTTCTGGCACCAGAGTACGACCCTGCAGATTTCGAGAGAGTGACAGATGTCCTTGATGTCTGGTTTGATTCTGGCTGTACCCACGCCTTTGCACTGGAAAAGCGCCCCGATTTGGAATGGCCGGCATCTCTGTATCTGGAAGGATCAGATCAGCATCGTGGTTGGTTTCAGTCCTCTCTACTGGAGTCGTGTGGGACTCGAGGCCGTGCCCCTTACGAGGCTGTGCTCACGCACGGTTTTGTGATGGCTGAAGATGGTCAGAAAATGTCTAAGTCTCTTGGTAATGTTGTGGCGCCTCAGGAGGTGGTAGAAAAATTTGGTGCTGACATCCTGCGATTATGGGTGGTGGGGTCAGATTACGCGGAAGACCTGCGCATTGGTCCCGAAATTCTGAAGCAGACCAGTGACATTTATCGCCGTCTGCGTAATACATTGCGCTATCTGCTCGGGAGTTTGGAGGGCTTTACAGCAACAGAGCGCATTACAGAACTCACAGCCATGCCAGCGCTAGAACGCTGGATCTTACATAGACTGTGGCAGCTCGATGAACTTGTATGCCAATGTCTGTACAACTACAATTTTCATACACTATTTTCTGGGTTATACACTTTTTGCACGGCAGATCTGTCTGCTTTCTATTTTGACATCCGCAAAGACAGCTTGTATTGTGACGGGTTAGACAGTCCGCGGCGGCGTGCTGTACGGACTGTTCTTGAGCTCCTCTTCCAGATTCTTGTGCGTTGGCTCGCGCCATTTCTCGCTTTTACAACTGAAGAGGCATGGCTCGCCCGTTATCCCGGGGTCACAGATAGTATCCATTTGCAAGGGTTTCCGTCTATCCCTGCGACGTGGCGCGATGATGGTCTCGCCGTGCGATGGGAGAGGATTCGTCGCATCAGGCGAGTCATCACTAATGCTCTCGAAGGCGAACGGACTGCAAGGCGCATTGGTTCAAGCTTACAAGCGGCACCTATCGTCTACATGACGGCCGCTGATCTCGGACTACTCAATGGTCTTGACTTGGCAGAAATAGCGCTGACCTCTACTGTCACCATGAAGGAAGGTGCAGCCCCAGATGGAGCCTATACATTACAAGATATACCGCAAATAGCTGTTATCCCAAAACTTGCAGAGGGAGAGAAGTGTCAGCGCTGTTGGAAGATCCTGCCTGACGTCGGAACTCACCAGGGACACATGGGTCTTTGCGGTCGTTGCGCAGAGGTCGTCCCATTGCAGGGGGTGAAATGATGCGAAGCGGGCCCAGACAGCAAAGAGGGGGCGGTAGGCGCCATTTTGCACTGGCCTTAGTGGGCACGATCTTGCTCCTGGATCAGGTCAGTAAAGGCTGGGTCCTGACTCAGTTCACGGCAATACCAAGGGTTATCGAGATTACTTCATTTTTCAATCTCCGATTGATTTGGAACTACGGCATAAGTTTTGGTTTATTTAACTATCCCGATAAAATTTATTATTATGTTTTTTTTTATATATCTTTAGGAATTATTCTTTTTTTATTCAAAATATCCATATACGTAAGGTCGCAACATACAAAACTTTCTCTATATATTATAGTTTTTGGTGCAATTGGAAATAATCTTGATAGATTACGTCACCATGGAGTAGTAGACTTTATTGATTTGCACATATTGAGTGTGCATTGGCCAACCTTTAATGTGGCGGATCTTGCCATTACCATTGGTGCGGTGGTGCTAATGAGCGATTCCCTAGTTTTCCCGCCCAGATTCTGGTCCTCTCTGCGAGGGTGATTTCTGATCAGTCTTAGAAATCAGACTCACTTGCAGTGAGTTATATCAGACTCACTTGCAGTGAGTTATAAAAGGCGCTGAGGGTGATTCTTGTGCTCCAGCACTATCTGCGTGTCACGGCAGTCCTACTGCTGGTACTGCTTGTCGTAGGACAGTTGTCCGGCTGTGCAGAGATTCGCAAGACTCTTAGCTATGAGAAGACAGTGCCAGACGAATTTCTTCTCATGAGTCGTGTGCCATTAGAACTACCAGAAACAGTAGATCTTATTACTATTGCAACTTTTGCAGCAAAAAGACGACAGCTGGAGCTTGCTCAGGAAAAGCAAGTCTCTCAAGTCCTCACGGGGTACCCTCAGCCAGGGTGGAGCAGTGCCCCCACGAGTACACAAGCACTGCAGGCATTTCTGCAGATGGCAGGAACAGATTCTGGTTGGTCGGACATTAGAGCCATTGTTGATCATGAGGCTCTCACAATGCTGTTGGAGCGACGCCACATCATAGATCGCATGATGTTCTGGCGTGAGAGCCTTCCAGAAGGCGGACCAGCGGTAGACATGGGGAAAGAAATGCGTCTCCTGCAAGCAGGGGAGAGGTGAGTCCAAGGAGGTATTTCGAGTGCAACAGCATGGCTGACAATCTCGTTTTGAGAGAGCTCAAGAGCGTTCATGCAATAATGCAGCAGGGCATAAGAGGGAACAGGGCATAAGAGGGAATATGTGATGCCATGTTGTCGTCCCCTTCGCACGCTTCGAATTTCTATTATTACTATATTGATATTATGTATATTATGTTGTGATTTCAGTTTGAGCGTTCAGCATGCGCAAAGCGCCGCAATCCCAATTTTTGCGTCCCCTTGGCTGAACGTGCCACAGGAATGCGGCTTGCGACCTACGTTAGCGGGGGAAGGCAGGGCGATTGCTCATGCTGCGTATGATGCGTCTGAAAAAGTTGAAAAAACTGATCGCAGCATCGGCACAGTCCTCCTGTTGCAGGCCGCCGGTGTTGGTTGGGCTCTGCCCAACATCCGTATTCTGGTCGGTCACGACACCGTCTCTGCGATGACCTCTGTTATGACTATGACAGCTGAGGATGCTTGGCTTGTGCCGCTCACAACGGACCCGTGGCCTGAGGGGTCGTCCGTTGCACCAGCTGCACCCCTGGGTATACTCGATCACGCGCAGGATCTGGCACGATGACAAGAAGAGACATCAAGCGAACAGGGGGAAAAGAATATGAAAGCAACATTCTGGATCATTATCAACGAGTGTTCTGTTGCGCAGGGCATCAATGGTCAAAAGCTTATCATTCTGGATGGTAGCGGAGCGGAAGCGGAACAGGGGTATATTGACGCCAGCGTTGCCATTCGTGTGGGGGCTGGCGAACCAGAGGGTGCGTTGATCGAAAGAAACGGTAGCTTGATGTTGTCAGCAACGCGTTGGGTCAGTGACGCCGAATACGCCGAGATCGCTCAACGGATTATTGCTGTCAAGGCTGGTAACGGGACTGTCTCAGTTTGGCTCAATGTGGAATCAGAGACGGTAGAGATGGATGGGAATGGTACACCAAGAGTTTATGGTATAAGTTCTTTTTCTCTTAAAGAGGGAGATATTATCTATCAGTTTCTTGACCAGAAGACTTAGCCGTTCCTTGACAAAGGACAGAGACAAAGGACAGAGCAGCTACTCCGGCAATCTGCAGGACATCGTACGGTTTATGAAAAAAAATCTATGATAACTAGTAAAGAGAGTCAGAGAGTCAATGTTTACACGCTTAATAATAAAATATTGCGGAACTATACTTTATAAAGAGAATATATACACACAGGATGCACAGATTGTGCGTACAGTGCGTGCTGACTGTATGAGGATTGCTCAGCAATCAGCCAAGTGGATGAGTCCATCGTTTCTTCGCAAAAGGCACGCAGAGCATGAGGCGCACAATTATCTATTACTGCGGTGGCATGGTCGTTGACTTTCACATTGAGGCAGCGTGTTATGAAGCGTTTCTCCGTCATCTGAGAAAGGAAAAATACCATGATGATAAGGAGCTCAAGAAGGCACGCGATGTCTTAGAATCTTATGTCCGCTGCAGCACGAACAAACGGCCTGGACCTCTGGAAAAAATATCTGTCTGCTATGTTTGGCATTATTTTAATACTCATGTCGCGGCTGACCATCGTATTGACGGGGATGTCATGATTGTCGATCTGGATGGCACTGGATCAACTATAGAATATGTTGCTATCCAGGATATACGCCTGGAACGGTCTGAAGAAAGGATATAATTTTTCAATTCTTCTGAAGAAAAATTCTCCTTACGCGGAAGAATCTTTTTTGACAGAAAATCAAGAGTCTATAAATTTTTGATTGTGCTTTCAAGAGAGCGGCCAAGGAAGGAGAGCATGTCCGATAGGTTAGTACATGGCTTGGCCACTGCCTCTAGCGGCAAGAGGGAAAGATTCCCCAGAAAGGGGGTCTTTGTCACGGCGGGAGGGAAGAGTTTTTCCGTTTGTTGGTTTCTGCCGTGACGAGCAAATACTTCGCAACTCTTTTGAATATTCTCGTTCTTCCGCTGAGCATAGGGATTTTCGTATACGTCTTGGAGCTTGCCAATCCTTGGGCCGTGTTTGACAATGTCCTTGCGATTGGTGCAGTAGGCATTGCTGTTGTTTTTTTTATCTATCTAGTAGTTTTTATCGTTGATTCTCTTACTTGGCATCTAGCTCTTACTCCCCTCCCGGTGACATGGCTCTGGCTATACCGGTCCTGGAAGGTGCGGATGGTAGGAGAAGCCTGGAACATGGTGCTACCGGCGGGTGGCATGGGCGGTGAACCCCTCAAGGCTGTGCTCATGAAGAGACGTTATGGACTGCCTTATAGGGAAAGCATAGCCTCGTTAATTCTCGCACGAACTATCAACCTGATCGCCCTTGTTTTCTTTTTGGCAGTCGGGTTTGTGTTAATTCTCCTTCGCCCCATCTTACCAGTATCATTAACGGCGCCAGCTGGGATAGGACTTGGGACGTTTATAGTGGCCATTATGGGTTTATTTGTTGTACAGCGCTGGCAAGTTGCCTCACGGCTTATCGGATGGCTGTCACGGACCGTCATCGGCGACCGGATCAAAGAGATGTTTCATTATGTTGAAGACATAGACCATCGTCTGATGGTCTTCTACACACAATGGCGCGCTCGTTTTATTAGTGCGGTGATCCTTGCCATGGGGGCGTGGATTTTGTGCGCACTGGAAACATACTATGCGGCCTCCTTTATAGGACTCTCCATTGATTTGCTGGATGCCTGGATTGTTGAGTCAATGGTCCAGATGGTACGGGCGGGGACATTCTTCATTCCTGCATCCATTGGTGTACAGGAAGGTATTTTTTTTGTTGCTTTTACAGCCCTTGGGGCGCAAGCGCAAATTGCGCTCTCTATCGCTATGGTGAAACGTGTTCAGGAAATCGCTTGGATTATATGGGGAGGGATACTCGGAATCAGTCATCTTCTGCGGCCTGCGAAAGGTGACCCTGTGTGCAACAGGCCAGAGTGATGGGATGGTTTTTTCCTCGCCTTGCATATAATCGCTGAAACTGCTATTGCACCAGCTGGCGGGTGTAGCTCAATGGCAGAGCAGAAGCTTCCCAAGCTTACGATGGGGGTTCGATTCCCCTCACCCGCTCCTGTTTTCTATCTCCTTTGCGAGTGCTGTGCAACGCTTCTCATCGTCTGGTGCCCAGGGCCGGAATTGAACCAGCGACACACGGATTTTCAGTCCGTTGCTCTACCGACTGAGCTACCTGGGCCTTGTCCACGAGGACCTCATGGAGAGGACAGTATAGTATCGCGATACCGGAAAGTGGTCCTTTTGTCTAGTCTCTCCTGTCGGAACAGGTCTGAATCATGTCGGAAAAAAAAAATCTGCCCATTCATCATGGAGTATACATGGAGTGGGAGGAGAGGAGTCTGTATTGTATCTCTCCCTCTGGAGCGATAGGAGGACTCCTAGCAAGAATGGCTTAGCCAAACTGTTGAAAGGAAGGGGGCCTAACCTGATGCGGATTGCCATACCGAAAGAGTGCCGTCCCCATGAAAGGCGTGTGGCGGTGTCGCCCGACGTCGTGAAGAAATATGTGGCTTTGGGCTTCGACGTGGTAGTCGAAGCCGGCGCTGGGAATGCGGCTCATATGGTTGACGCCATGTTTAGTGAAGCAGGGGCACACATTGCTTCTGATGCATCCATGGCACTGAAAGACGCTGACATTGTGCTTAAGGTGCAGCGTCCCCTCACAGAAGAAGAAGGAAAGGGGGAAATTGCCCTGCTGAAAAAAGGAGCTGTCCTTGTTGCCAATCTTGCTGCTTTAAATTACCCGCAGGAAACATCGGCCTACGCCGAGGCGGGTCTCACGGCTTTTGCCATGGAACTGATGCCGCGAATCTCTCGTGCCCAGAGCATGGATGTTCTGTCTTCGCAGAGTAATCTGGCCGGTTATAAGGCGGTGATTGATGCGGCAGCTCTGTTCACGCGTGCTATGCCGATGATGATGACGGCGGCCGGCACCATCCCGCCAGCCAGGGTACTGATTGTTGGTGCTGGGGTTGCCGGTTTGCAAGCTATTGCAACGGCAAAAAGATTAGGCGCTATTGTGCATGCCTTTGACGTGCGCTCAGCCGTCAAGGAGCAGGTTGAGTCTCTTGGCGCCAAGTTCGTGGTCGTTGATGAGACGGCGATGCAAAGTGCAGAGACAGCCAGCGGTTATGCTAGGGAAATGGATGAATATTATAAGAAAAAACAAGTTCATGCAATCCATGAACAGTTGAAAAAAACTGATATTGCTATTACAACTGCCCTTATTCCCGGGAAGGCCGCGCCGGTCTTGATTACGGAAGAAATGGTTAGAGATATGAAACCGGGATCCGTGATCATGGATTTAGCCGTGGAGTCTGGTGGGAATTGCGTGCTGAGCGAATACGGCAGAGTCGTATTGCGATACGATGTCAATATTGTTGGTCCTGCTAATTTTGCTTCTACAGTCGCACATGATGCTTCTGTACTCTTTGCAAAAAATATTTACAATTTCATTCATCCCATGCTTGATAAGACTAGCCGTTCTTTGCAAATCCCATGGGACGACGAGCTAGTGAAGGGTACGTGCGTCTGCCACGCCGGGAGAATTGTCCATCCTATGCTACGGAGCGGTGAGGAATAAAAGTGATGGAAGGGATTCTTGAGGGGGTGCATCGGCTCGTAGAACAGGCTGGTGTAGTGTCTAGAAGTGCTGAGAGTTTTGCTGAACAGGCCAGGGCTGTGCTGCAGCAGGCAGCTGCTGCTGGTTCTCCGTCTCCCCACGGAGACGGAGTGTTTCTGAGTCTGTTCACAGTCTTCGTACTCGCCGTTTTTGTAGGGTACTACGTGGTCTGGCGAGTGACTCCAGCCTTGCATTCACCATTGATGGCTGTGACAAATGCAGTGTCTTCAGTCATCATTGTCGGAGCTATCCTGGCGACTGGCCCCGTGGGATTAACAAGTTCCAAAGGCCTTGGGTTTATAGCGGTTGTTCTAGCCTCTGTGAACATTTTTGGTGGTTTCACAGTGACCCAGCGCATGCTAGCGATGTTCAAGAAGAAAGGGAAGTAAGGGGGGGCAGATGACTGCTGCTTCTGTCACGACGCTGGCGTATCTGATCGCCTCCGTCTGCTTTATCATGGCGTTGCGCGGATTATCGAGTCCGGAAGCAGCGCGTGCCGGAAATGTCTATGGCATTGTCGGCATGGCCCTTGCCGTTTTCACTACATTCGTCTCTCCGGTCGTCCAAGATTACACCTGGATCGTCTTTGGGATTGTCGGCGGTGGTGCGATTGGTACTGTGATTGCCCGTAAAATTCCGATGACAGCCCTGCCACAACTCGTCGCAGCCTTTCACAGTTTGGTTGGCATGGCTGCCGTGTTGGTGGCCTACGGGGCATTTTTGGCTCCGGAAGCTTATGGCATAGGAAGTGTCGGTCATATCAGAGCGGGCAGTTTGATTGAAATGGCGCTTGGTACTGCCGTTGGTGCCATTACATTTTCTGGTTCTGTCATTGCTTTTGCTAAGCTCCAGGGGATTGTGTCGGGCAAGCCGCTCACATTTCCCAGGCAGCACATGCTCAATGCGGCCATTGGGATAGCGTTACTCTTGCTGTTTGTTTGGTTTGCAGCGACAGAGTCCTATCCTGTGTTTCTTCTACTGACTGCACTGGCCTTTGCACTTGGCTTTCTACTTATCATCCCCATTGGGGGAGCAGACATGCCGGTAGTCATCTCCATGCTGAACTCTTATTCAGGGTGGGCAGCTGTTGGCATTGGCTTTACCATGGGTAACAGTCTTCTGATCATTACTGGTGCATTGGTCGGTTCATCAGGGGCGATTCTATCTTATATCATGTGCAAGGGCATGAATCGATCAATCTTCAGTGTCGTCCTGGGTGGATTTGGAGGAGGGGGCGCTGATGGTGGTCCTGCCGACTCTATGGAATCTGCCGGGAAAGCCGTGAAGGCCGGTTCTGCTGAGGATGCCGCCTTTATCATGAAAAATGCTGCAAAAGTTATCATCGTGCCGGGCTACGGTATGGCAGTGGCGCAGGCTCAACATGCACTGCGGGAAATGGCTGATGGCCTCAAACAGGCAGGAGTCGAGGTCAAGTATGCCATTCATCCGGTGGCTGGCCGTATGCCGGGACACATGAATGTCCTCTTAGCAGAAGCGAGTGTGCCGTACGACGAGGTCTTCGAACTTGAGGAGGTAAACCACGAGTTCAGTACGGCTGATGTTGCCTATCTGATCGGTGCCAACGATGTCACGAATCCTTCGGCTAAAACTAATCCTGCGAGTCCCATTTATGGGATGCCTATTTTGGAAGTAGACAGAGCCAAGACTGTGCTTTTTGTCAAGAGGTCTCTGGCTTCTGGCTATGCCGGTGTGGAGAATCCTTTGTTTTTCGGGGAGAACACCATGATGCTTTTTGGAGATGCGAAGAAGATGACTGAGTCGATCGTGCAGGCGTTGGGATAATAGTAGCGATTGCTGGGAGAGGGAGGTGGAGAGGGGCATGGATTATTCCGGTGCGCGTCACAGAATGGTTTTTGGCCAGATTCGCATCAGTCGTGTGACTGATCCTTTTGTCCTCAATGCTCTCGCAACCGTGCCGCGTGAGGTCTTCGCACCACAGTTTTTGCAAGGCACAGCCTATCGGGATGAAGATTTACCTATTGGCAGAAACAGGTATCTCATGGAGCCTATGGTGCTGGCACGTTTGTTGCAGCTTGCAGAGATACAGCCTACTGACGTTGTGTTGGATATTGGCTGTGCCACAGGCTATTCGGCGGGTGTCTTGGCGCGTATAGCGACGGCTGTGGTAGCGCTCGAGTCGGATTCTCGCCTGGCTGAGACGGCTGTGGCCGTTCTAGCAGAACAGGGCATTGACAATGTTACTGTTGTCACCGTCCCTTTGGGCGGGGGATACGCTGAACAGGCGCCTTATGATGTTATTGTGTTTGAGGGGGCTGTGGGTTCTATCCCTCGAGACATCCGTGATCAATTAGCTGATGGTGGTCGTTTAGTTGCGATGGTTCAGAGTGGTCCCTTCGCGCAGGCAACGCTTGTCAAGCGGGCGGGAGCTTTTTTCAGTGGCCGGACAGAATTTGAGGCTAGCACTGCGAGACTTCCCGGGTTTGAAAAACCGTCAGGGTTTGTCTTTTAATTTTTTTTAAATTTTTCTGAAGATGAGTCTGCCAGTCAGACCTGTGATTTGGGAGGTCAGCATTTGTGCTCTGCAGAATAGCCTCTTTATTCTCTCGCGCGTAGAAGAGATTCCCAGAGATCGAAAGGTGGTAGCGATTTGTCACCATGGCATTCGCAGCTACCATGTTGTGGGGTGGCTACACCAATTTTATTAACTTGCTTGCATGGTGGCATTGCCGCTTGGGCGCGGCGGATCGTTTCGCATGTTGCAATTTACTAGTGTTGCAATTTACTAGCTAGCCATTCTGGCTGGCGACTCATGACAGCGCAGGACGGGAAATGACGCGGCTCTGTGTGCTACTGGCGGCCATTGGCGGGGGGGGGCTTGCAGCAGCTATAACATCTACCGCAGCGATAGCCTTTACCTTGGAGGAAGCGCTGGTTCACGTCTATTGGACCAATCCCCAGTTAGAAGCACGGCGTGCGCATAGACTCAGTAGTGACGAGGTCCTAGCCAGGGTTTTGGCTAACTGGCATCCGAGTATAGACATGACGGGTGATGTGGCGTATGGCTCCTTTGAGAAGGATCAGGCCAATCGTTACACGTCACGTGCCGTGCAGCTCAGCCTGACACAGCCTCTTTATCGGGGTGGCCGTACAGTTGCGCAGGTGAAGCAGGTAGAATCGCAAATCCGCTCAGAAGGGCAACAGCTCGTTCACACAGAACAAACCGTCTTGCTAGCGGCTACCATAGCCTATCTGAACTTGTGGCGAGACGAAGCCGTTTTAAGTCTGAGTCTTGGGAGTGAGGACGTTCTCCGACGCCAGATGCATGCTGCCCGTGAGCGATTCTCCGTGGGCGAGATCACACGGACAGATGTTGCCCAGGCGGAAACTCGACTTGCACGTGCCACAGCCACGCGACAGCAGGGTGTTGGGACTGTCAAGACTTCTCAGGCCGTCTATACCAAGGTGATAGGAAAGACTCCAGACCAGTTGGCATTTCCGATGGCACCCGTTCTGAATCTCCCTGCCACGCGCGAGGAGGCCATCTCTCTAGCGCGAAAAAACAGCCCGCTTGTCAAGGCAGCAGCCCATAGTGCGAAGGCTGCAGACGCTGGAATAAGGCTGATCCGGGGAGAACGGTGGCCTGTGCTGTCGATAAAAGCCCATTTAGGCCAGACATGGCGCACGGGCGCGAATCGTTCAGGGGCCGTCGAGGCTCTTCTGACTTTGAGCGTCCCATTGTACCAGCAGGGTTTAGTGGATGCGCGCTTGCGCGCTGCCAAACATACCGCTGGAGAGCACGTTTATGAGATGCAAGCTGTGCGTCGCCAGGCAGTGGCTTCTGCTGTGCAGGCATGGGAAGCCTTACAAACATCGATTTCCCAGATTCATGCGAGTGCAATACGTATCGCCGCTGTGGAGATTGCTTTAAAAGGAGTGCAAAGGGAAGCCCAGGTTGGGTCTCGCACCGTTCTTGATGTCCTTGATGCAGAGCAGGAACGTCTTGAGGCGCACATAGAGCTTGCTGAGCTCAAACGGGATGAAAAGGTTGCCGCTTTTCAGCTTCTCGCTGCGGTAGGGCGTATGACTGTCCAGAGCATTCCCGGTACCTTCCGAGACGTGTCATCAGAGTGAGTGCTTCAGTTTACGTGGCCATTCCGATGGAGGGGGGCCATGGGTGGCGGCTGCCTATAAGCTCACGAAGCTCACGTCCTTCTCTTCGGGGAGCCGGTGAACGGTGGCAGGGACCACCAACCAGGCACAAGCTAAAAGCGTGCTGTAACGGGATGACTGGTCATGGTTGACGATAGATTTCCGCAAGAGTCCTCCGTGGAGGATATTCTTGCCTCTATCCGTCGTCTTCTCTCTGAAGACAAGGAAGTGTTGCAGAAAAAGGCACAAGAGCCGAAACGGCTTTTCGAATCGAATAGCGAAGAAGATGATGTTCTGGAATTAACCAATGATATGCTGCTTGAAGCACGTGAACCCGTCGAGGAGCATGTTGCCACCCTCCCGCTGCCTTCACCTTCACAACCAGAATCAGAGGCACATGAAAGTCTCCTTTCCCCTCCGACAGCTGCGCTATCCGCAGCCGTATTGAATGAGTTATCCCGCGTAGTGCGAGGGCGCAATATGACCCTGGGACATCGGGACATCACTTTGGAGTCTCTTGTACATGAAATGCTTCGGCCCTTACTCAAAGCATGGCTGGATGAACACCTTTTGACTATAGTAGAGCGAATAGTGTCTAAGGAAATTGATAGTTTAGTTCGTCAGAACAATCTAAAGAAGTAAAGTATAAAATATTTAGTATGTCCATACCATGCCCCTGCACTTTTATTGGGCATCCCAAGACAGCTTGACCTTGGACGTCACCTATGCAAGCGCAGGGAATCTTATGGGTTGGAAAAGGGGATTCTGCGCGAGACGGAGAGTAGGGGCCCTCGTGTAGACTCAGCTCGGGAGTCAGTGATGTTGGACAAAACGTTTCAGCCAGCGGAGGTGGAAAATAGACGTTACCGACGTTGGGAATCTATGAAGGCCTTTGCTGCTGATCCCACCCGTGAGGCATGGCCTTACACCATCATGATGCCGCCACCTAACATTACTGGTAACCTGCACATGGGACATGCGCTGACTTTCACCCTGCAAGATGTCCTGGCTCGCCATTATCGCATGCTAGGACGTGATGTTCTATGGCAGCCCGGTACTGACCATGCCGGAATTGCCGCCCAGATGGTAGTTGAACGGCAGCTGGCCGAGCAGGGGCTGAGCAGTCAGGACTTGGGTCGTGAAGCCTTTATGAGACGGATGTGGGAATGGAAGGTCCACTCTGGTCGAACAATTACGACACAGCTGCGCCGTCTTGGGAGCTTGCCGGATTGGGCGCGTGAACGATTCACTATGGACGAAGGGCTTTCCAACGCGGTCTCTAAAATGTTTGTTGTTCTCTACAAACAGGGTCTGATCTATCGCGACAAGCGCTTAGTCAACTGGGATCCACAGTTACACACTGCTGTTTCGGATCTCGAGGTGCAGCAGAAAACAACTGTAGGAACACAGTGGTACTTTCGTTATCCCCTCGCAGGAGGGCATGGCCATTTTATTACGGTTGCAACAACCAGACCAGAAACCCTTCTGGGGGATACTGCCGTAGCTGTCCATCCCGACGATGAGCGTTACCGCTCTCTGATTGGGCAACGCTGTTTGTTGCCATTAGCCGGGAGACTGATTCCCATTATTGCCGATTCCTGTGCAAATCTGGAGAAGGGGAGCGGGGCTGTGAAAATCACACCCGCACATGACTTTAACGACTTCGAAGTGGCTCGCCGGCATGGTTTACCGATGATTAATGTGCTCGATAGAGACGCCTGTCTGAACGGGAACACACCGTCAGCCTACCGTGGACTCAACCGTGCAGCCGCCCGTGAGCGGGTCGTGGCCGATATCACAGGACTCGGTTTACTGGAAAGAGTTGAAGAACATCTAATGACACTACCTTGTGGTGACCGTTCCGGTGCGGTGCTTGAACCATGGCTCACAGACCAGTGGTTCATGGATGTGCGCGTATTGGCTGAGTCAGCCATTCGGGCTGTCGAGGAAGGACGGACGTGTTTCGTCCCCAAGCACTGGGAACATACCTACTACGACTGGATGCAACACATCCAGCCGTGGTGCCTTTCTCGGCAGATTTTTTGGGGCCATCGGATTCCGGCCTGGTATGGTCCTGACGGTTATGTCTTTGTTGAATCAACTGCACAAGAGGCCGTCACTGCAGCGGCTGCTCACTATGGCCAACATGTACAGTTGGCCCAGGACAGCGATGTACTGGATACCTGGTTCTCATCAGCCATGTGGCCCTTTTCAGCGCTCGGTTGGCCAGAGCAGACTCGAGAACTTGCCCGTTATTATCCGACAGATGTGTTAGTGACTGGTTTCGACATCATCTTCTTTTGGGTCGCACGTATGATGATGATGGGAATCCACGTTATGGGTGAGGTACCCTTTAGGACAGTTTACATCCATGCCTTGGTCCGTGATGAAAAGGGCCAGAAGATGTCGAAATCCAAGGGAAACATCATAGATCCGCTCTACCTTATTGATAAATACGGCTGTGACGCCTTACGTTTCACCTTGGCCTCTTCTGCTGTACCCGGTCGCGATATTCGGATGAGCGAAAAGCGTGTCCATGGCTATCGCAACTTTGCAACTAAGCTGTGGAACGCCGCTCGATTCTGCGTTCTGCATAGGTGCTATGCCATGCCAGGCTTCGAGTCCGCATTCGTGCAGTGCACTCTTAACCGCTGGATAGTCTGTAAGGTGAACGAAACAGGTCGCAAGGTGACGGAAGCGCTCGCCACGTATCGCTTCAACGAGGCCGCCCAGGCGATTTATAGCTTTACCTGGAATACCTTCTGTGACTGGTACCTGGAATTTGCTAAGCCGATTCTGCTGCCAGAGCTGCCAGAGGGCTCTGATTCGCAGGCGGAGACGCGTGCAACAGCCGCGTGGGTACTGGAGCAAGTTCTGATTCTGCTACACCCATTCATGCCCTTCATCACAGAAGAACTGTGGGAGAAAAGAAATGGCGAAGGGGAAGTATCACCTTTAGTTGCCACACCTTGGCCTACTTTTAGTGACATCTCTGATGCAGAGGCTGCTTCAGAGATGGATTTCGTTGTCGAAGTCATCGCACAGGTCCGTTCGATCCGTTCAGCGATGAACGTGCCACCGGCAGCCCATGTGCCGCTGATTGTGACGGGAGGCAGTGTACGGGCACGAGAACAACTGGAATCTCATCTGGAACAGATCGCCACTCTCACACGGGCAGGGCGTGTTGATATTTGTGACAAGGCGGACTGTAAGGGCGCTAAGGGCGCCATTCCAGTCTTTGTCCGAGAAACAACTGTTTTTCTTCCCCTGGCAAACACTCTTGACCTAGCGCAGGAAAAGAATAGGCTGATCAAGGAAATCCAGCGGCTTAGCGCCGAGATTGGTAAGATTGATCAGAAACTCGACAATACGGCCTTTGTTACGAAGGCCCCGGCACAGGTCGTTGAGGACAGTCGTGTGCGCCGTGCTGGCATAGTGGCCACGCGTCAGAAACTGGACCAGGCCTTACAACGCTTGGCTACTTTGTAGGTGGCCCATGATGCCCATGATTGCCGTGTGCCTGCATGGAGCATCGGAGCATCACGCGTGTGACTCCGGAGGAGGGGAAAGAGCAGAACCTGTGCCACTGGGCAACCTCTGGAGGCAGGCTACCAGGCTACAGGGGCCCAGGCTACAGGGGCAAAGTGTCGTGTACTGTACGCAGTGTAAAAGGAAGCTGTTATGCCAAAGACGACAGGAGCAGGCGAATCTATGGCAGAAGCTGATAGGCGTTGGCACAACGGGGATCTGCACGGGGCAGAAGAATGCCTTGTCTTGGCACGTACGCTTTATCGTACTGTCGGTGATAGACAGGGCGAGGCGCAGGTGGTGGAGCGGTCAGCAGAACTCGCATGGCAATCAAACCACCTCACAACAGCTGGGTCGTTGTTTGTCGAGGCTCGCAGCTTGTTTGCCGAGGCTAACGATCACCAGGGCCAGGCTCGTGTCTTGCTGCATTTGGGTAAACTAGCACATTGCCAGCAGCGTGCTGAGGAATCTCACAGCTTTCTCGAGTCAGCACGGGACCAATTTCGCACAATTGGGGATATTGTCGGTGAATCTCTGGCTGAACACCATCTTGGGCTAGTCGCTCTTGACAATGGACGCGATGATCTTGCGCTAGAATGGCTCGAACATGCTCGTGCGCTAGCCCGCGAGGCGGGCGACCATGTTGCCGAATCAAACGTGCTGCAAGTGCTCGCCATACTGGACCAACGATTAGGACATACTGACCGGGCGCACGAAGCCTTTGACGCTACTATTGAATTATTCCGTACCACAGGCGATCGTCTCGGTGAAGCGGCCGCCCATGTCGGATTGGGGAATCTTCTGAAAGAAGTCTGCGGTTCTTCTGCGGCAGCACGGCAGGCCTTCACAAGGGCTATGCACTTATATGCTGCGACTGGTCATCTGATGGGAGAAGCGGAATCACTTCTCGAACTTGCGCGCCTGGAAACTACTGATGAGCCGTCTCATGCGAGACGGCTCTATGAGAGAGCCGCTGCGTTGTTCAAAAGAGTCGGTTGCACAGAAAAACTGGCCCTCTGCCAGAGGGAAACCATTCATCTCATTGGTCAGTAATGTTAAGTATGTTAAGTTAAGGGTAAGGTACCGTCTACCGTCTGTCTGCGCGGATAGCGGATAGTGCCCCGCCACAACCTCAGAGCCCGTAACCTTCCTTGAGAAGCGGATCTCTGCTTGCCACCAGACGAGCGAGGTCAACAATGACCTTTGCTTGTTTCCATGTGGCATCATCTTGCATTTTTCCGTCAATCATCGCAGCGCCAGTCCCATCCGGCATAGCCTCTAGGATCCGTTTTGCAAAATTTACCTCCTTCACATCTGGGCTAAAGACACGCTTAGCGATTTCTATCTGCGTTGGATACAATGTCCAAGCACCAACGCAACCTAGGAGAAAGGCATTGCGGAATTGTGCTTCGCAAGCAGCCTCGTCAGAAAAATCGCCAAACGGTCCATAAAACGGCTTGAGTCCGCTTGAGACACAGGCGTCAACCATCTTGGCTACCGTGTAGTGCCATAGATCCTGCTGAAAAAGAATTCTGTCCTGACCGTTCTTCTTATCCTCGAGCACCCCATAGAACGGATGCCCCCCTCCAACACGTGTGGTTTTCATCCGGCGCGACGCCGCGAGGTCGGCTGGCCCCAGACTCATGCCGTGCATGCGCGGACTGGCCGTGGCAATAGCTTCGACGTTCTTGACTCCTTGAGCTGTTTCTAATATTGCATGTATCAATATTGGTTTACTAATATTGTTACGAGCTTCTAGTTGTGCTAGAATTTGGTCTAAATAATGTATATCCCACGGACCTTCTACTTTTGGAAGCATTATCACATCAAGTTTGTTACCAATATGACTCACGATTTCAGTGATGTCGTCCAGCACCCATGGGCTGTTCAGACAATTCACACGTGTCCACAAACCAGTCTCACCAAAGTCTACCACTCTGGCCACCTCAATGAATCCCCTGCGGGCTTTCTCCTTGGCTTCTGCTGGAATGGCATCCTCGAGGTTTCCAAGTAATACATCTACTTGTAGTGTGAGTTCAGGAACTTTTGCAACCATCTTAGTGTTATGAGGGGCAAAAAAGTGAATCATACGCTCCGCCTTAACTGGCAATTCACGTAAAGGCAATGGCGCCCCAATTGCCAGAGGCTTATAAAAGTCGGCTGGGCTTTTCATCTTTCCTCCATGTGTGTATGGGATAATCATCATGCAAAGCTCTTAAAGGACCATGGCAATCTCTCCATGCAGGGAATGGGATTTTTTTTGGTAGTACCCCCAATTACAAATTTCCCGTAGCAATCCTGTCAGCCTTCTGAACAATGACCTCCGCCTGGCGGATAGAGGCAATATCAATCATTTTGCCGTCCAGGGACACAGCACCCGCTCCAACCTGTTCAGCAGCAGCCATAGCCTTTAAAATTTGGCGAGCCTGCGCTACCTCTGCATCCGAGGGGCTGAAGAGGGTATTAGCAATGTCAATCTGACTTGGATGAACGACCATCTTCCCTTCGCACCCAAGAGAGGCAGCGCGTTTTGTAGCGAAAAGATAGCCTTTTTCATCTCTAAAGTCCCCAAATGGACCATCAACGGGCCGTAATCCATTGGCACGGGCTGCTACCACCATACGAGCCAAGGCATAATGCCACATGTCGCCCCAGTGAAAAACACGGCTGCCATCCTCGGCGGGATCAGTGAGAATCCCATAATTGGGATTAGCCCCGCCGATACGAGTGGTCTGAGCCTTTGTGGAAGCGGCAAAATCGGCGGTGCCTAGCAGCATGGTTTCGTTGCGTTGCGATGCCCCGGCGATAGCATGTATGTTCTGCATGCCGAGCGCTGTTTCTATTAATAGTTCAAAACCTATTCTTTTTTTACTCCTTTTAAAATTTTCTATCTGTGTGACAAGCATGTCAAGAGCGTAAACATCAGCGGCAGTCCCAACCTTTGGAATCATAATCAGATCGAGTTTATGACCCGCTTGCTCTACGACGTCTACCACATCCCGATACATGAATGGGGTGTCAAGACCGTTAATACGAATCGAGACCGTTTTTCTACCAAAGTCGAGGGCGTTTAAGGCCTGAATAACATTCGAGCGTGCCTGATCTTTCTGATCAACGGCAACAGAGTCCTCAAGATCGAAGAAGATCACATCAGCTGCACTCGCCGGTGCCTTTTCGATGAATTTTGAGTTCGATCCCGGTATAGCAAGTTCTGACCTGTTAAGACGCGGCGTTGATTCTGCAATCATGGTAAAGCTCATTCGTCACTCCCTGATAATGAATGTATCCTCATGGATCCCCTTCTGGATTCTGTAGTGGCAGTGGCATTGGGAGAGAGACACCTTAACTCTTTAGTCACTCCGGTGCGAGATGATTGCCAGACTGACCACGCGTTACTGGTCTTTCCCATCTTCTTGGTGTTCCGCGAACGTGCGGCATCATACGGTTCAACGGTGTAAATGGTCCAGGTGGTACAAAACCATACTTATGCAGAAAAAAATAGAGTGACTCGAGTTCTGTCATCAAGGCGGTGGTGTGCCAGTGACTAAAACAACCAGGTTTATCCACGAAACATATACCTCCGTCTGATTTAACTTTTGAAAGTAGAAAATCTACATCTGCTAACCATTGAGTATGGATCTCCGTTGTCCAGGCCAGAAACAGAAGGCTCTCCGCTAAACCGTCTAGAAAGCCTTTGTTGCGAAAGAGAGAAAGAGTCTTTAGGATAAAATCTTGAACGTGCGAAAGTGCAACATCCGACATCCCACATGCGTATAGAGCTATTAAAGAGTGTGAACTGAGATAATAGGTTTCGAGGAAGGTGAGGCCAGGAAACGTGAAACGGCCATCTGTCTGTTGCAAGGCCCTAATACGGGACACTGCCGCGCGCACTGCCTGGTCATCCCTTGGTATTCCATAGCGGCAGCGGAACAGCAAGGCGTTCACCGTCCCGAACGGGGAAGAAACATCTCTCTCTCCTCTACAATGGGCGAGACCGCTTTGCACATTGTCAGTAGCCGTAGGCACACCGGCATCTGCAAGAAAACCGGCGGTAAGAGCAGCGTTGATAGCATCGCTGCACGACAGATCTGCAGGATCGACGTCGGCGAGCAGCCATGCTATTGTGGAGAGTGGACGTCTGTCTGCTTCTAACTCGCCGCGCTGCACACGCAGCGCTAATGGGAAGCTCAAAGAAGAGACGCGATTCCAGTCGAAGGCGGGATCATTGGCCAGATGGGTAAGAAGGTCCTGCGTCACAAAATCTCGAGGGGTTCCCCCTCCACAGGTACTGACTCGCCATACAGAGAGGACGCAAACAACAAGGCAGATAGCCTTTTTGCTGTGTGCCATCACCCTACTCCTGAAGCAGGCGGGCCATATCAATGGCGGCATACGTCAGAATAGCATCAGCCCCGACTCGGCGAAAGCCGATCAGACTTTCCAGCATCACTGCCTCCTCATCGACCCAGCCATGTGCCGCTGCCGCTTTCAGCATAGCGTACTCCCCCGAAACTTGATAGACAAAGGTCGGCACGGCAAAGGTTGTTTTGACTCGTTGTACGATGTCTAGATACGGCATACCAGGTTTGACCATCACAATATCTGCTCCTTCTGCAAGATCAAGAGCAACCTCACGCAATGCTTCGTTGCAATTTGCTGGATCCATTTGGTATGTCTTTTTATCTCCTTGCAAAAGGCGACTAGAGCCAACGGCATCCCGGAATGGCCCGTAGAAGGCTGAGGCGTACTTAGCGGCATAGGACAGAATCAGAACATCAGAAAACCCTGCATTGTCGAGAGCTATGCGAATGGCCCCTACACGACCGTCCATCATGTCAGACGGGGCGATGATATCGCAACCAGCCTGTGCCTGGACAACAGCCTGGCGGCACAACGCCTTTACCGTCTCATCGTTGACGACCGTCCCTTTCACCACGAGCCCATCATGGCCTAGAGCATTAAAAGGATCTAAGGCCACGTCACAGATGACCCCAAGATCAGGGTGTGCGTCCTTCAGAGCCCGGACAGCCCGGCATACCAGGTTTTCTGGATTCCAGGATTCACGGCAGTCACTGGTTTTCAAAGAATGTTCGATGACAGGGAAGAGCGCCACAGCAGGAATACCAAGCGCCTTCGCAAGGCCAGCCGTCTGCAGGAGTCTATCGATACTCTGGCGAGCCACCCCTGGCATTGAAGCGACAGGTTGACATGTATTCCAGCCTTCACAGACGAACGCGGGCCAGAGAAGATCTGCTGGTGCCAGATGTGCCTCAGCTACGAGTCGTCTCACCCAGTCTGCCTGACGTGTCCGTCGCATCCGGATTCGCGGAAAGTGGCTGAGGCTGATCATTTTTCTTGAGACACCACCATTTCCGTGCCATGGAGGTCTTTTAAGATTAGATCGGTCTTTTAAGATTTGATTTAAGACTGCTCTAGGGCTTGTTCTATGTCTTTCAGAATATCATCTATATGTTCGATCCCTACAGCTAAACGTACATAGCTTGCAGAGACTCCAGAGGAAAGCTGATCCTCGGGTGAGAGTTGTGAGTGAGTCGTGGTGGCAGGATGGATAGCCAAGCTACGAGCATCGCCTATATTGGCAACGTGGTAGAACAGCTGTAAGGCATCGATGAAGCGTCTTCCGGCTTCCAGCCCATTCTTCAGTTCAAACCCGACGAGGGCACCATAACCGCCCTGCAGATAAATGTTAGCGCGACGGCGATATTCTCCTGTTTGCAGGCCAGGATAAATGACTCGGCTGATCAGAGGATGTTCGTCCAGATAGCGCGCTACACGCTCCGCATTCGCGCAGTGAGCACGCATGCGGAGCGGGAGTGTTTCAAGTCCCTGGATGAAGGCAAAAGCGTTGAAAGGGCTCATGGCCGTGCCAATATCCCTGAGGAGCGTTGCCCGCATGCGCAGGCTATAGGCGATAGGCCCAAAGGGTTTCACCGCTTCCGTCCATATAATGCCGTGATAGTTGGGATCCGGTTTGTTCAACAGTGGAAACCGTTCCTTATAGCGCTCCCAATGAAATCCGCCACTGTCAACTATCATCCCTCCTATAGAGGTCCCATGACCGCCGATGTATTTTGTCGTGGAGTATACTACGACTGCTGCACCGTGCGTGATGGGTCGACACAGAATGGGTGCAGCGGTGTTATCCATAATCAGTGGAATGCCAAGTGCCTGGCCGATCGCGGAGACTTCTCGAATAGGAAAAGCCTGCAACTTGGGATTAGGCAACGTTTCGGCATAGAAGCACCGTGTCCGGTCATCAACATTGTGCCTGAAGGCCTCAGGGTCAGCGGGGTCAACAAATCTTGCCTCGATACCCATCTGACAGAATGTGTTAGCGAAGAGATTCCATGTACCTCCGTATAAGTCTGTCGAGGCGATGAAATTATCACCAGACTCGCAGAGATTGAGAATCGCCAACGTTGTGGCCGCTTGGCCTGATGAGAGGGCAAGCGCCGCCGCGCCTCCTTCCAATGCTGCCATCCTTTGCTCAAGGACAGCACAAGTCGGATTCATCATACGCGTATATATATTACCGCGCTCACGCAATGCGAACAAATCTGCCGCATGGCGTGTATCATGGAAAGCATAAGAAGTTGTTTGATAGATCGGGACAGCAACAGCCTGGGTTGCGGTATCAGACCGATAGCCAGCGTGAAGTACAATAGTCTCTGGGTGTTGCGACACTATCGTCATTCCAGAAAATCCTCGATTGCAAAAAAGCGGCAGGACAGAGTGGAGTCCTGGCCTTCAGTGATCCGTTCCGCCACTGCCGGGATTGCCGTGGCCCGTGTGAGCGTGCAGGTCTCCCACCCCACGGATTGGAACAGTCGTTTCCACTATATTAGAATGGGTAAAAACAAGCTGGAGAGGAATGGCCTCACCCTCCCGTAGAGGCCTCTTGAGGCCTATCAGCATCACGTGCTCAGCACCTGGCTGCAGCGTAATGGACCCACCGGCTGGAATTGGCAGAGCAGAAACAGGCCGCATCTGCATGACACCATTGACAGTTTTATGAATGTGCAACTCTGTCGTTGTCGCAACTGGACTGGAAACGGCTACGAGCATATCTCCCTGGCCAGAGATGTCTGTAAGTGTCATGAACACAGCACTGTTAGATGAGTTATTTATAGAGGCACTTGCCCATTGATCTTCAATTTTTACAAGAGCAACTGCGCTGAATCCCAGCACCCAAGAGAAAACAGTCACTCCCACAACAGCTAACACCCGGTGCTTCATGGAAAATTTTCCTTGGGATGGCTCCCTCTCAAGCATGACCGAATTCGAGGGACAGCATACGGACGTCAATGCCGAGTCGCATCATCGCCTGATCCCACTTGTGTTCCAGATCGTCTCCAAACAAAAGTTCTTCGTCAGCGGGAACGGTGAGCCAAACGTTCTGACGCAACTCGTTGTCTAGTTGTCCTTCTCCCCAACCTGCATATCCTAGCGCAAGTATACTCCGACGCGGGCCGTGTCCTTCAGCAATAGCTTTGAGCACATCGACGGTCGCTGTGAGTCCGACATGCTGATCCACCATAATAGTCGCATTGTGCACATAGTCACCAGAATGCAGAACAAAACCGCGACCTGCTTCGACAGGCCCCCCAGAATGCACATGAACGCTACGGCACAACGGTGTCGCCTGAATGCCAAGTTGCTCTAGGAGTTCAGAGAAGGTGACCGCCTCAATGGCCCTGTTCAAAACGAGGCCCATTGCCCCAGCGGGTGTGTGTGTGCAAATATACACAACCGTTTTAGTAAAACGGGGATCAGACATGAGCGGCATGGCCACGAGACACTGCCCTACAAGGTACTCCCCCTGCTGAATCAACTTTCTCATGTGACTGCAATATGCCGAAGCCCGCGAGAACGCAAGCACAGTTGTCGCTTTCTGATCATCTGCCAACCCTCTCAAAAGGAGAGAGGGAATCTAATAATTGATAATTAATTAACATACTTGCCATCATTAGAATATGTCCTTCCTCATTCTTCAAATCACTGCAGAGATTTCCGCCACGGCGTGTCAGAACAGGGAAAAGTAGGACATGTGTTTTTCTCTTGAGACGACCCTAGCCGTGAATCTCGAATGGGAACGCCTAACGTATAGGATAAGATCCTGCGGCGCAAGCCATCTCCTCCGTGTTGGGAGGTGGCATCTCATCCTGATCCTCTTAGCCACCTCCTGGCTGTTGACTGTGTCGGCAAGTGGGGTCGCTCTCTCTGCGGGAACGGTGAAAGGGGTTTCCGAACGACAGGCTGGGGTACAAGCTCCGCCAGTGTCCTTACAATACGATGTCAGTACGGCTGATTCCAGCGCTTCTCCATGGGTGCGCAGTCCACAGGGAGCCGTGCGACTCGTTTCCACTGTGACTGGTGTGGGCACTGGTCAGTCGATTCGACTCGGCCTGCAGTTTCATCTGCAGCCGCATTGGAAAATCTATTGGCGCACCCCGGGAGATGCTGGTTATCCTCCCACCATTGACTGGAGTGGCTCCCAGAATCTTTCTGGGATTAGTATTGCCTGGCCAGCTCCACGTCGCTTCAGCTTCCGAGGAATTGAAACTGCTGGTTATGAAGAGGAAGTCGTCTTTCCCATCACTGCGACCCTAGAAAAACCGGGTGTTCCTTTCAATGGAAGATTAATAGTAGAATTTCTTACATGTGCTGATTTTTGCGTGCCACAACGGGCTGAAGTAAACCTCCTGATTCTGGATGGGCCGGCAAAACTCTCTCCCTTTATGCATCTTGTCGAACGTCATGCCGCCCGTGTGCCTGGTGACGGTCGAGCTGCCGGATTGCGCTTAATCGCAGCAACACTTAAAAAAGAAAAAAAAGAAAATTTTATTGACGTTAAAGTCGCAAGTACATTTCCTTTCAGAACACCAGATCTGTTTATCGAAGGTCATGGTGACGATACCATACACGCCGGTACACCACAGATTACTCAACAGAGTCAAGATGGCCGGCAAATTGTGCTGCGCGCATCAACAAGGAGTCCCGTGGCAGTCGGAACGCTCGCCACACTCACGGTCGTTGATGGTCTCCGTGCCTTAGAGGCCACCATACCGCTATCTTCAGTAGTTAAAGTTCATGATGAGACAACAAAATCAGATGTCGCGATCATACTCGGCCTTGCCTTTCTAGGCGGGTTCATCCTGAACCTTATGCCCTGCGTGTTGCCAGTGCTGTCCATCAAAGTCATCACACTGGTCGGCCATGGCGGCACTGAAAAACGGGCCGTGCGATGGCGCTTCTTAGCTTCGGCGGCTGGCGTCCTGTTCTCCTTTCTGCTAATCGCATTAGCGACAATTACGCTCCAGGCCGCAGGGGCAGCGGTGGGATGGGGCATGCAATTTCAACAGCCGCTGTTCTTGTCTGTTCTCATCATCGTGCTTGCCCTCTTCACCGCGAATCTATGGGGGGTGTTCGAAATTGTCCTGCCGTCGTGGCTGACGGACAGAATTGGTGGTGTGTGTACATACGGCTACATTGGCGATTTTCTTACAGGGATTTTCTCCACTCTGTTGGCCACCCCATGCTCGGCCCCTTTTCTGGGCACAGCCGTGGGATTTGCCTTGGCTCGGGGGCCTTCAGAGATCTTGATGATCTTCACCATGCTGGGTCTCGGTATGGCAATGCCGTACGTCCTAGTGGCTCTTTTCCCGATTCTAGCCGCTCGCTTACCAAGACCTGGTCCATGGATGATACATCTGAGGAAATTTGCAGGAATTATTTTATTTATAACAATAATTTGGTTATCTTCTATACTATGGATTCAAACAGATCAAAAAATTATTATATTAATATTACTAACAATATTATTTTTATTTCTTCTTAAAAAGAAGAAAATAACAAAAATATTATTAATTTCATTATTTTTAGCATTTATAATGCATTTTTCTTTCCTGCGGAAGGAAAGACATACACCATGGTTACCATTTGACGAAACGGCCCTTGCCCATCATGTAGCTGACGGGCGAGTGGTTTTCGTCGATGTCACAGCCGACTGGTGCATTACATGCCAGATCAATAAGGCACTTGTTCTTTCGCACAGAGAAGTGGTGAAGCGCCTGCATAATGTAGTGGCTATGCAGGCGGATTGGACCAGGCATGATGGGAGAGTCTCTGCCTATTTAGCAGGCTTTGGCCGTTACGGCATTCCATTCAATGTCGTTTATGGGCCAGGCGCCCCACAGGGGCTACTCCTGCCGGAACTTCTCACGGCAGAGGGTGTGCTGAAGGCATTGGACGTGGCAGCTGGGCATGTTTCTTCACTTCACTATGACGGCACGGCCCTCATAATCTCATACATAATGAGGAGAAGATCATTGCTCCATGTCCCGTCGCCTCATGTGTGCCTTGAGCCGATCTAGTGGCGTCTCTCAAAAGGTCATCAGCACTTCAAGAAGAATGAACCGAGCCGTGCGCGTGCAGCACATGAGAGCGCAGCCATGTGAGGAGAGGTGTGAAATTGCCTTTTGTCAAGCCAGGCTTTTCGTATCTGCCCGACAGGTCGAATAATTGAGCCGCCATCATGGCACCTAGGGTTTAGGTGGGCTCACACAGAGGAGGCGGGTCATAGTCTCACCCAGGGCTGCGCCGGAATATTAGTAATAGAAAGTTGATTAAATGAAGTGGATTAACTTTTAAGAGTAAAAAAATGACATGGGCCAAAATGTTGCATAGGGAAGAAACTCCCGTCCGCCTGCATTTCGATTAACAGCGCTCGTACTGCAAGCTCTCCCAAAGGGTTGCCAGCGCCACGCGCGTAGCAGACTGAATTCGTACAGGGCATGGCATGACCTGTCGGCTAGATGTGCAGTCAGCTCTATCGTAGCGGGCCGTCATGCGCACATCATCACAGGTGCCTCCGCAGAACGGGTGGTGACGTGACTCATCTCCAGCCGTCCATGCTGCCAGTCGAAACCGAGCGCCGCCATGAACCGCAAATCTAACTGTCGCTGTGTCTCTAGGGGCAAAGTCCCTGCTGGGCTGTTTCTCTGTTTTTGCCGCCGTCAGAGCCGAGTAGGGTAGTAGGGTAGGGAGAAAGTCCTCAAGTCCTCCTGCTGCGCGTCTCGCCTGTCTGCCTGTCGCCTGTCGCCTGTCTATCAGAATACCCTGTTCCTACTGGTCCAGTGGTCCAGCAGAGCCTCATAGGGCAAACACCGTTTGTCTTGTCCAACCTGCTGCACGCGGGGCACCAGTTCTGCTCTGTGCCAGGCGGGAGAAGTCAGGCACAGAAAGAGCTTCTCGCCAGCGTATTTCACAAACAAAGAGACTCCATCCTTGCCAATGCTGCAGTGCTGCAACGAGGTCAGATGGCACAGCGGTCGCATGGACACACCCGTGCCGCATTGCGCGTAGGTTAGCAGCTGCCCATGGGTCCTCAGAAGGAGTCGACTTCTTCTAACCAGGCTCCTACTGCCGTGATCTCGGCCTGGCTGCGAGCGCTCCCAGGGGGGATCATAACAGCGGTATCCCAATCTATAATGTTTCTCTAGATCCCAATCCCAATCTATAATGTTTCTCTAGAGGAGTACGAGCGGAGGACATGAGACAAAAAAACCTCTCACGCAACAGTAAAATCAAATCTCCAGATAATATTTTCGCCCAGGAGATGGCACGCCAGAACATTCTTTGTAGAAAAACAAAAAGAGCTTGAGCGATCATTAAGGCTCAGAGGGGAGAGGAGAACTGGCATGACAACTGACACAGACGACACCGACGGCACAGCGGGTGACCATGCTGAACGCATGGCCAGAAAGAAAAGCGCTCGTGAGCGTCTTATGCGCGGCAAGAGCGGCCGTAAGGGACTCTTAGTAGTTCACACTGGAAGTGGCAAGGGAAAATCTTCTGCAGCATTTGGTATGGTGCTCCGCTGTATAGGTCATGGCCTGAAAACAGGGGTAGTCCAGTTCATAAAGGGTGCTAGGGATACGGCTGAGCGTCGGGTCTTGTCAGATTTTCCTGGACTTGTCACATTTCTTACAATGGGTGAAGGGTTTACATGGGAAACACAGAGTCGTGATCGTGATATGGCAACGGCCCGACGAGCCTGGGAAGTGGCGGAGAGCATGTTAGCCGATTCTACGTATCACATGGTTGTCTTAGATGAACTCAACGTTTCTCTGAGGTACAAGCATCTTCCGCTGGAGCGAGTGCTCATAGCAATACTGGCACGGCCAAGGAATCAACATGTGGTTATCACTGGTCGTCACGCTCCTAAAGATTTATTGGATGCAGCTGATTTAGTGACAGAGATGTGTCTTATTAGACACCACTTTCGCAGTGGTATCGTAGCCCAACCTGGAATAGAATTCTGATTTTATAAAACATATGATCTGGCAGGACGATGGCTCCCTGCTCGTCGATGAGGACGGGGATGAGTAATTCTTCTTCTATTGCTCCAGCGGCCCTTATGCTGCAGGGCACTGGCTCTGACGTAGGAAAATCTCTGCTTGTTGCTGGGCTTTGTAGATTATTAACGCGTCGTGGTTTGCGTGTCCGTCCCTTCAAGCCGCAGAATATGTCTAATAACGCTGCCGTCACAGTTGAAGGTGGTGAGATCGGTCGGGCTCAGGCCATGCAGGCGCAGGCTTGCCGGGTCGCCCCATCAGTGCACATGAATCCAGTCCTGCTGAAGCCGCATGGTGCCGGGAATGCACAAGTGATCCTAACCGGTCATGTGTGGGGTAATATCCCCACCAGTGACTATCAGTTGTTGAAAAAAACTTTGATGCCTTCTATCTTAGAAAGTTTTCGGACTCTTACCACATGTGCCGACTTAGTAGTGGTAGAAGGAGCTGGCGCGGCCGCAGAAGTGAATCTGCGACATGGCGACATTGCCAATATGGGCTTCGCAGAAGCCGCCAATGTGCCGGTTATTATTGTCGGTGACATAGATCGCGGCGGAGTCATTGCCGCCCTTGTTGGTACCCATGTTCTGCTCAGAGATGAGGAAAAAGTACGGATTAAGGGATTTCTGATTAACAAATTCCGCGGTGAAAGACGTTTGTTTCACCCAGCTCTAACGCTGATCTCTGCACGAACTGGGTGGCGTTCCTTTGGGGTAGTACCATGGTTTCATGCGGCCCGTTACTTGCCCGCCGAAGATAGCATGGGCGTGGGATTGCACCAGCAGTCTCACACACTTGCCACAGAGAGTACAGGTGTCAGAAATAGGGAGAAGGTTCATATTGCAGTACCACTCTTGCCACACATTTCTAACTTTGACGACTTTGACCCACTGCAAGCTGAGTCTGACGTCCTGTTGTCCTTCATCCCGCCCAGTACGCCGCTGCCTGGTGATGCGGATGTCATTATTCTGCCTGGGTCGAAAGCAACGCTTGCAGATCTGGCAACCCTGCGAGCAGAAGGCTGGGAAGTTGATATTGCTGCGCATCTCCGCCGGGGCGGTCTAGTGGTGGGGTTGTGTGCTGGGTATCAGATGCTCGGGCGGATGCTGCGCGATCCCAATGGGATGGAAGGCTCACCTGATGTTGCCGCTGGGTTAGGATTGCTCGATATTGAGACAGTGATCACGCGGCAGAAGGTGCTGAGGGCTGTCACAGCATGTGATCTCCTCTCAGGAGAACAGGTGCACGGGTATGAGATACACGCAGGGCGCACAGATGGTCCGGACAGGCAGCAGAGGCCATGGCTCAGGATAGGGCGGGAGACTGAAGGGGCTTGTTCTGCTGATGGCCTCGTCCGTGGCTGTTATATACATGGTTTGTTCAACTCTGATGGTTTCCGGGAGGCGTTTCTAGGCAGGCTACGTCCCAGCAGAAGAAAAGCGCTCGCATTTGCAGCACAGGCTGAGGCAACTCTTGAGTCCCTAGCGGATCATCTGGAACACCATGTTGACACCAGGGCCTTGTTAGCTGTTGCCCTGCAAGGCCATGAGAGCTCATGAGAGCAACTCCTCTTCATCGTTCTCGTCACTTCGACGAATCATCAGGAGCAGCAGTATGAGCAGTATGTCGCCATTTCAGTTGCCTGTACACCATTGCTAAGATGCCGATCATACTTGCAAGACCGACAAAAGGCATAATCACGCCGTAGTACCCGTCTAATAAGTGTTCCATAGCGTGGCCGAAGAAATAACCACCACTTGTGAAGATGACGGCCCATATCAAAGCAGAGAGCGCATTGAGGAACATAAACCGCCACCGAGTGACACCACTGATGGCGATGACGAATGGGCTCACGTTGCGCACCCCATAAATAAATCTGAACGACAGAATGTACAAATCTTGGTATTTTCGCACAAGCTTGAATGCCCATTCTATTTTAGGTTTTAGATATGGTCTTTCATCTAATAAAGGTTGTCCATAACGCCGCCCAATTGTATAATACAGTTGGTCTCCCAGAAAACTGCCGGCGAATCCGGACAACGCCACGAGAACTGGGCTCATTAAGTCTTGAGCAGCCGCAATACCTGCTAGAATAACAATGGTCTCTCCTTCCAAGAAAGTCAGGAGGAGAATCGCGAAATAACCATAAGTATGTAGGAACGTTTCAAGATCACTGAACGTCTCAAGAAATGTGTCCAGAAATCCCCGCACGTATTTAACCCCTCTCTCAAACTTACAGTGGGCATAATACTCAGATACAACGTATCTAACAATCAATCTAACACTGATCTATATCCGTGCGGGGTTTCAGATGAGTCACATGACCCATCTTGCGGCCAGGGCGCGCGTCATTTTTCCCATAAAGATGAAGACGAGCGAACGGATTATTCAGGATGTTTTGCCAACGTGCCACGTCCTCTTCTCCTAGCAGGTTCAGCATCTCTGCGTCGCAATAACGTGCTGGAGATCCAAGCGGCAATCCGCAGACGGCACGGATGAACTGCTCAAACTGATCAGTGACACAAGCGTCCAGAGTCCAGTGCCCAGAATTGTGCGGACGTGGTGCCATCTCGTTCATCAGTAGATTTCCCTCGCGAGTCACAAACATCTCAACAGCCAGAATACCGACAACGTCCAAGACCTCTGCGGCATGCCGTCCCGCCTCCACAGCAGACACCGCCATACGTGAGTGGATCCGCGCGGGCACTTGTGACATCTGTAACACAGAGTTGGTATGGTGATTCTCTGCTGGATCAAAAGCCGTCCACGCGCCATCAACGCCACGGGCCACAATGACGGAAAGCTCACGCGTGAAATCAACAAAGGCTTCCACCACGCCTACCTCTGAGTCAATGCAATGCCAGGCGTCCTCGAGCGGTGTGCTGTCATCAATCAGAATCTGTCCCTTCCCATCATAGCCAAAACGAGCTGTCTTGAGAATAGCTGGCCGCCCTACTTCCGCCACGGCCTGAGCGAGACTCGCTTTGTCAAAGACTCGGCGCCATGGCGCTGTCTTCAACCCGATAGTGTTGAAAAATGTTTTCTCCCGCACACGATCCTGTGCCACCTTGAGTATCTTCCAAGAGGGACGCACTGGAATCTGTTCTGCGACGAGTCGCAAACTCTCAATAGGGATGTTTTCAAACTCGAAGGTTGCTACATCTATTTGGGCAGCAAAAGCACGCAGAGCATGCATGTCATCATACGACGCAACAGTCTTCGTCATCGCAACATGAGCAGCAGGGCTGTCTGTGTCAGGAGTAAAAATATGGCAACGATATCCAAGACGCGCCGCCGCCATGGCAGCCATACGACCAAGTTGTCCCCCCCCAACGATACCGATAATACTACCAGGAGGAACAGGGAGTGCTGCCTTCTCCATCTGTCAAGCTGAATTATTTGAATTATTATCGAGTGGCTGTTCGGCCACGCCATCCGCGTTGCGCTGACGCCACGCCGCGACCGCTCCAGCGACCGCTGGATGACTCAGACCAATCACCATGGCCGCTAACAGGGCAGCATTAATAGCACCGGCGCGACCAATTGCTAGTGTCCCAACCGGGACACCCGCTGGCATTTGCACGATAGATAACAAACTGTCCACGCCCTTTAAAGCCATGCTTTCCATGGGGACGCCAAGCACTGGCAAAGAAGTCAAAGCGGCTGTCATCCCAGGCAAGTGAGCGGCCCCCCCTGCACCGGCAATGACCACCTGAAGACCACGCTGCTGAACGTCCATCGCATAACGATACAGCCTCTGGGGCGTACGATGGGCGGAAACGATACGCGCTTCATAAGGGATATGCAATTCTGCCAATAACGCCGCAGCATAGCGCATGACACCCCAATCAGACTGACTCCCCATAATGATGCTGACAAGCGGCTGATCCTGTCCCAACGTCTTGAACCCCCGTGGGCCACAATACACCCCCCCGCAGAGGAACACCATAGCGCCTCAGCGCTGATGGTTCAGTGACGGTGCAGTCCACGCCCCTTCAACGGGAGTAGAACTCGATCACCAAATTTGGTTCCATCTGAATAGGATAAGGAACGTCTGCCAGTTTTGGGCCACGTACAAAACGGCCTTTCAGTGTTTTGTTCTCTACGTCCAGATAGTCTGGTATGTCACGCTCGTCCGACCGCGCTGATTCCAGAAATAAAGAAATCCGCTTTGACTTCTCCTTAACCTCAATCGCATCACCATCGCGTACGCGATATGACGGGATTGTAACACGACGGCCATTGACAAGGATGTGTCCGTGACTCGCCGCTTGACGAGCGGCAAAGACTGTTGGCACAAACTTCATACGATAGATAACCGCATCAAGACGACGTTCTAACAGGTCTATCAGGTTTGCCGACGTGTCTCCACGTCGGCGCACAGCTTCAGCATAGTAACGCCGGAACTGTTTTTCAGAGATATTGCTGTAATAACCCTTCAGTTTCTGTTTCGCGATCAGCTGAATACCATAATCAGATGGCTTGCGACGGCGGGCCCCGTGCTGGCCAGGACCAGAATCACGACGGGTGATCGGACTCTTCGGACGGCCCCACAGGTTGACCTGTAAACGGCGGTCTATTTTGTGTTTAGCAGTATAACGCTTTGTCATAGTTCTGAACTGCTTCCTGGTTGTCAATGGCCATGGCCACGTAAAGGTACCACTCGTCCCACTCTTCCTTCGGAATCACCACGACAGTTCCACACTCACATTGTGTGCAGAAAAAAAAGGCGGGCCGGACATTGCCCGAGCATGTCAGCCGTTCCCGTTCTGGAGAGACCCATAGCGTAATGGCGCAACGACTGTCAAGAAAAGTAAAGTACTCTATCACAGCCACGAGATTGCACCACGCAATGTGATCGCCTATGCTTCTAGAAGAGATAAATCATGAGTGACCTGTCTTACATTCGTAACTTCACAATCATCGCCCACATTGACCATGGCAAGTCAACTCTAGCCGACCGTCTCATTCAGCGGTGTTGCAGCCTGGGGGAACGGGAGATGAAGCAACAAATGCTCGATTCGATGGATATCGAGCGCGAGCGTGGCATCACTATTAAAGCACAAACTGTACGGTTGCAATACACGGCTCGAGATGGCTCAATTTACCAATTAAACATTGTAGATACACCAGGTCATGTAGATTTTTACTATGAAGTAAGCCGATCTCTTACAGCCTGTGAGGGATCTATCTTGGTGGTAGACGCCTCACAGGGTGTAGAGGCCCAGACTCTGGCCAATGCCCATCTGGCCATTGAGGCCGGGCACGAAATTCTTCCTGTCCTGAACAAAATAGACCTGCCTGCAGCAGAACCCAAGCGTATCCTGCAGCAAATGGAGGACGTGCTTGGCATTAAGGGTAGCCATGCGCTTTTAGTTTCTGCCAAAACGGGTTTGGGCATTGACAATGTACTGGAATCCATCGTGTGCTCTTTGCCCCCGCCTCTCGGTGAGAGAGAGGCACCGCTGAAAGCGCTGTTGATAGATTCCTGGTACGATACTTACCTCGGGGTTGTCATTCTGATCCGAATCAAGGACGGAGTATTAAAAAAAGGTCAGCGCATTCGCATGCTGGCGACCAATGCGACCTACCAGGTTGATCGCATTGGCTATTTTGTCCCCAAGATGATTATGGGAGAATCCCTCACGCCGGGAGAGATCGGCTATATCACGGCCGGTATTAAAAAAGTTGCTGATTGCCGTATCGGCGACACATTAACTGACGGGCACTCTCCGATCACTACGGCACTGCCTAGTCCAAAAATACCATCAAAAGTAGTATTTTGTGGTATATTTCCAACAGATTCCTCTTTTTACACATTGCTACGCGAAAGTTTAGAAAAACTTTCCCTGAATGATGCAAGTTTCAGCTATCTCCCTGAAACTTCCGCTGCCCTGGGATCTGGTTTCCGCTGTGGTTTTCTTGGACTCCTGCACATGGAAATTATACAGGAAAGACTAGAGCGCGAATTCCACGTGGATATAATCACTACTGCACCAAGCGTCGCCTATCGTGTCCATAAAAAAAATGGTACACTACAAGAACTACATAATCCAATAGACATGCCGGATCGTAGCACGATCAGTTATATTGAGGAGCCCTGGGTTCTGGCGACTATTTTGTTACCAGACTCTTATTTGGGTGCTGTTTTTTCTCTCTGTACAGAGAGACGTGGTCAGCAGCGTGACCTGATCTATAAAAGTGGCAGGGCTCTCATGGTCTACAAACTGCCGCTGAACGAGGTCGTTTTTGATTTTCACGACAGACTGCAATCTCTCTCGCGTGGCTATGCGAGTTTCAACTACGAAATGGCTGAGTATGCGGCTAGCGATTTAGTCAAAATTACTATTCTTGTGAATGGCACGTCTGTGGACGCTCTTGCCTTCATTGCCCATCGCGGAACGGCAGAGAATCGCGGTCGGCAAATCTGTGAACGGCTTAAAGAACTCATTCCACGCCATCTGTTTAAGATTCCCATTCAAGCAGCCATCGGGGGGCAGGTCATCGCCCGTCAGACTATTCCAGCTCTGCGTAAGGACGTGACGGCCAAGTGCTATGGTGGCGATATCACACGTAAGCGCAAGTTGCTCAACAAGCAGAGAGAAGGGAAGAAAAAAATGCAGCAGTTCGGCAAAGTTCGGATTCCCCAGTCTGTCTTCATCAAGGCCCTGCGTCTTGGACAGGAATAAAGTAGAAAATTTTTCCCTCACATAGAACAACTCTTTTTTCTTCTAAAAGAGACATTCCTGGCTCTGCCAATGTCTGTCTGAGCCGCGATTCGTCATTTCCGACAGGCTACACTACAAGGTCTCGCGGGGACTCAGCATTACGTCAGGAATCATTAATCATTGAAGGTCTTTTGTGGTCCACGTGAACGGCATTGTCTGTACTCCTTCAGGGAGCAAACTGTGGATTGGTCGACGCAGTAGAACAAAAACAGTAGAGCCATGCAAACTAGACAACGTAACAGCTGGAGGAATACCAGCTGATATATCTCATCATCTGATGAAAGAATGCTCTGAAGAAGAAAATATCCCAAGAATTTTATTGCAAAAATAGCGGGGCCATTAGCTATTGTATGGAAAACGGCCATGGCCTGAAATCGGACTGTATGTTCTTTTTCGATCTCCATCTGCCATCAGCAGCTGATGGTGATGGTGAAATGGAGGCTTTCACTTTAATGCCCGTGCCAGACGGCATAGAAAAAGTACGGACCTAATTTCAACCAAAGACAGCAAATTACGGAATCTATCAGAGAGAGATCTAGGAAAAGCTGTGCATACAAATTAAAATTGCAATCAGAAATATGTTGCTACTTAATATATGAGTCTTTCTGTAGAGAGCACGCCCCTGATTCACGTCAGTTCATGGGAAAAACGGCGTGGCCGGGAACTGCCAGACTAGGCAACCAGAATCCTCGCAAGAGGGGAAACCATTGTCCATACGCATAGTGTTGTCAAAAGAGAGACTACTGCAACGCAGGTGTTCTGGTGCCGAGTCCGGTTGCTGGGCTGACTCTCTCAAAGCGAGCAAACATGTTATGACTCAAAGAAAAAAACATGTTATGATTCAAGAAAATTGATATGTCGCACAAGCGTTTTTCCGCGCATGGCTCTATCACGCAGAAATGGTGGAGGGGGGTGGGACATTGGACTACAAAGTCTATTTCGCGCAAAGTCTGGAAGACCTTCGCAAGGCGGGCCACTACCGCACTTTTGCTAACATTGAACGGATCGCAGGGGCCTTCCCGCAGGCTCGCCACTACAGACATGACACAACAGAGGAGTGGGGAGAGGTTACTGTCTGGTGCTCTAATGACTACCTTGGCATGGGACAACATCCAGTCGTCATCGCTGCAATGGTAGATGCTCTTAAAACGTGTGGATCCGGAGCGGGTGGGACACGCAATATCTCTGGTACCACTTACCAACACGTGCTGCTAGAGCGGGAACTGGCAGCGTGGTGCGGCAAGGAGGCAGCACTTTTGTTCACCTCAGGCTATGTAGCAAATATGACAACATTATCAACTTTAGGATGTAAAATTCCGGGGCTCGTACTCTTTTCTGATAACGCCAATCACAACTCTATGATCGAAGGATCACGTAATAGTCGTTCTATGAGAGAAATATTCCATCATAATGACCCAGATCATCTGGACAGGTTAATGGCCAGGTATCCCAAAGATCAGCCCAAGCTGGTTCTCTTCGAGTCGATCTATTCCATGGACGGGACAATTGCCCCGATTGCGGCTCTGTGTGAAGTCGCGGAGCGGCATGGCGCCATGACATTCCTCGACGAGGTCCATGCTGTTGGCATGTATGGCGAGAGCGGCGCAGGTGTCGCTGAAAGAGACGGACAGCTCGATCGAATCACCTTCTATCAAGCTACCCTCGCCAAAGCTATCGGTGTTATCGGCGGGTTCATTGCCGCGTCTGCCCAGGCTGTGGATTTCGTGCGTAGTTTTGGGAACGGTTTTATCTTTACTACTGCATTGCCACCAGCGGTGGCTGCTGGCGCGCTTGCGTCTGTACGCTATCTACAACTACACCCTGAGTTGCGCGCGCGCCACCAAGAGAGGGCTGCTACTTGTAAACGTCTTCTACGTGAAGCACAAATTCCAATCATGGAAACTTCTACAAGTCATATTGTCCCTGTCATGGTCGGTGACTCTGTGCGGTGCAAGCAGGCGAGCGATGATCTGCTGGAACGACACAGGATCTATGTCCAGCCGATAAACTATCCCACCGTGCCAATAGGGGAAGAACGGCTACGCCTGACTCCGACCCCTCTACACGACGACGATGCCATGGAACAACTTGTAATGGCTTTGACAGACATATGGCACCGTCTCGGTTTACGTTATAAGTTAGACGTCTAGATTAGCAACATTCATTGCATTCGTCTGGATGAACTCACGGCGCGGGTCCACGATATCTCCCATCAGAATGGAAAAGACCTGTTCAGCCTCTTCGCTATGATTAACCGTGACCTGCAGCAGGGAGCGAACCTTAGGATCCAGTGTCGTTCCCCACAACTGTTCGGGATTCATCTCGCCTAACCCCTTATAGCGCTGTATTTGTACCCCCTTGCGGCCGGCTCTTATAACGGCATCTGTCAGAGCAATCGGGCCACGAATCTCAGATTCCCATCCGTCTCTGCCGCGCAAAAGACACGGCCTGGCGTAAGTGCGTTGCAGCTCCTCTGCCATTTCATGGAGAGTCTGTGCCTCTGCGGTACGGAAAAGCTGCGTATCTATAGGATAGCTTTCTGTGACCCCTTGCAACGTACGTGTCAGGTTCAACACGCCGTCTGTAGTGACTCTACAGTCCCAGCCCTTTTCTAAAGGCGGCGCCAGTGCGTTGAGTTGCTGGCTCACAATGGTGGCATGAGTCTCAGCGTGAGTAGAATCTACCGGATCGCTATTGTAAATAGCCCCTGCGACGGCAAGCTGTTCCAGAAGCCGTGTCGGCGCACGCCGACCAAGAAATCGGAGCAAGTGGCTCATGACCCGACTGCGTTCAGTCAGCGCGCGCAACATGCTCTCTCCTACCTGTGTCCCGTCATGCAAGAAGAGAACAGTCTCAGAAACTCCAGCATCGAGCAGATAAGACTCCATCATCCGCTCATCTTTTAAGTACACCTCCGCATTGCCGCGCTTGGCCCTGTACAGAGGCGGCTGTGCTATGTAAAGATAGCCCTTTTCGATGATCTGTGGCATCTGACGAAAGAAAAACGTTAGCAGCAATGTCCTGATGTGGGAGCCGTCTACGTCAGCATCTGTCATAATGATAATTTTGTGGTAGCGGATTTTGTCGATATTAAAGTCGTTGCGACCAATGCCAGTGCCAAGCGCTGTGATCAGTGTTCCTATTTCCGCTGAAGACAGCATCTTGTCGAAGCGCGCTCGTTCTACATTGAGGATCTTGCCTTTTAGTGGTAACACAGCCTGGTTTTTCCTGTCGCGCCCCTGTTTAGCAGAGCCGCCAGCCGAATCTCCCTCAACGATGAAGAGTTCAGAGAGCTCTGGGTTTCTCTCTTGGCAATCTGCCAGCTTGCCGGGTAGGTTCGAGATGTCAAGCGTTCCCTTCCGACGGGTCAGTTCACGCGCCCGTCGGGCCGCTTCACGCGCCACGGCCGCTTCGAGTACCTTGGTGATGATCAGGCGTGCCTCGTTTGGGTGTTCCTCTAACCAATGGGTCAACCTGTCGCTCAACACGCCTTCTACTACAGGCCGCACCTCAGAGGAGACAAGCTTGTCCTTAGTTTGAGAGGAAAACTTAGGGCTGGGCATTTTCACAGAAAGCACGCTGGTCAGCCCTTCCCGCACATCATCTCCCAAAAATTGTATTTTTTCTTTCCGCAGCAAACCGCGATCAGCAGCGTACTGGTTGATCGTACGCGTCAGAGCCGCGCGGGAGCCAGCAAGATGTGTGCCGCCGTCTCTTTGAGGGATGTTATTCGTAAAGCATAGGCTAGTTTCATGATAGCTGTCAGTCCACTGTAAAGATGTTTCAACCACGATACCGTCCCGCTCTCCGGAAAGAATCAGAGGTGGTGCGTGCAACGGTGTCTTTGCCCTATCCAGATACTCAACAAAAGAAAGAAGACCGCCTGCATAATGCAAATCTGTTATTTTTTCTTTATTATAACGTGTATCGACAAGTTTGAGAGATACGGTAGAATTCAGGAATGCCAATTCCCGCAGCCGGTGCTCTAGGGTATTCCAGTCATAGTCTGTGCAGGCAAAGATAACAGGAGATGCCTTGAAAACGACTTCTGTCCCGTTCCGCCATTGGTGGCTTTGGACCTTGCCTATTGCCAACAAGGGAGCCTCAGGATTCCCGTCACAGAATCGCATCCAATACTCATAGCCTTCACGCCAGATACGTAACTCCAGCCACTCCGAGAGAGCATTCACAACAGACACGCCGACACCATGTAACCCGCCAGACACCTTGTAAGAGTCCTGACTAAATTTTCCACCGGCGTGGAGGTGAGTCATAATAACCTGTGCCGCTGAAACACCCTCCTCCTGGTGAATATCAACGGGGATACCGCGACCATTATCACGTACTGTTACAGAGCCATCGCCGTTTATAACCACTTCTATCCTATCGCAGTAACCGGCCATAGCTTCGTCCATAGCATTATCAACTACTTCATAAACCATGTGATGGAGGCCTGAGCCATCGTCTGTATCCCCGATATACATACTGGGCCGCTTACGCACGGCCTCCAACCCCCTCAGCACTGTGATTGAAGTGGCATCGTAGGCTTTTTCGCTGCTCTGACCGTTCATGCGCTTTTCGTGTCTTTTGTGTGTATGTCTGTGTGTCTGTCCGTCGCTATCATGTTTAGCATGTAAGAGTTGTACAAAAGCGTCTGATGCGCTGGCTGGCTTCCTCCAGAATGGCGAGTGATGTTGCATAGGAGATGCGAAAGTAGGGCGACAGACCAAAAACAGCTCCTTGGACTACAGCAACCCCTTCTGTTTGCAGAAGGGCGCCGACGAAATCACCGTCATTCATGATCTGAAAGCCGCTGGGAGTCTTCTTCCCGATGCAGCCCGCACAAGACGGATAGACGTAGAAAGCACCCCTTGGGGTACGGCATGTGATGCCCTGCGCCTCATTTAACAGAGTGACTACTCGATCACGCCGCTGACGGAATCGCTCACGCCATGCGCTCAGGAATTCCATCGGGCCATTGAGCGCTGCGACAGAGGCCGTCTGACTGATCGACGATGTATGCGTGGTGCTCTGGGACTGAATCATATTCATTGCCTTGATCAGAGAATCCGGACCACCAGCATAGCCTACACGCCAGCCAGTCATGGCGTAGGCTTTGGACAGTCCGTTGAGAGTCAATGTGCGACCATACAAGCGCGGCTCTACCTGAGCGATTGTCGCAAAAGTGGCCTCATACAGAATATGCTCATAGATATCATCAGTGAGAATCCACACATGCGGATATCGCAAAAGCACATCCGCTAGGGCTCTGAGTTCACTGACTGTGTAAGTGCTGCCAGTCGGGTTAGAAGGAGAATTGAGAAACAGCCATTTGCTGCGTGATGTTAAGACAGACTCAAGATCATGAGGTTGCAACTTGAAATCATTGTTCTCTGAACAAGAGACTATGACAGGCGTACCGCCGGCCAGATGGACAATATCCGGATAACTGACCCAATATGGTGCCGGAATAATGACCTCATCACCGGGGTCGACTGTGGCAAGAATAGCGTTGAAAATCACTTGTTTGCCACCACAACCAACAGTAATTTGATCAGGTGTATAGTCGAGATCGTTTTCCCGCCTAAACTTGGCGCAGATTGCTTTGCGTAAGGCAAGGGTCCCAGCAACCGCTGTGTATTTTGTCTCACCAGCGTCAATGGCTACCTTTGCGGCCATTTTTATGTGTTCTGGCGTGTCAAAGTCAGGTTCGCCGGCCCCTAAACCGATGACGTCACGACCGGCCGCTTTCAGCTCGTTGGCCTTCTGGGTTATGACTATGGTCGGAGATGGCTTGATCGCAGCAAGGCGTGCGGCGAGAATGGACATGGTTTCCTTCGTCTTCACGGTGGCCGCCTCATAGCGGAAAATGCCCTTTCAATCCCAGGAGGGATTAACGGAAGGGTATGATTCCAACGCCGCAGACGCAAGGCTTGATTTCTTGCATAGATCTGTCTGTTAAAATAGATCTGTCTGTTAAAGCAGATTCTACACGGCCTGCGAGCGGCTTCCTCTGCAGCGCTTTGGGAGCGGACCTGCGACAAGCACGAATGCCATAACTGATGGACATTTCATCCTGCTTGGAAGAGTGTTGTGATAAGGTGCGTGGCTTTGAGGCCTCTCTTTGATATTGCATCACGATTCATTATTCATTCTATGCTCTCTAAAGAAGTAATGGGATAAAAAGAAAATATACATAAAATATACATAGATTGTACCTGCATGTTAGCTGAGAAAGGCAACTAATAAATAGGAGAACGAAGTGTGCTGTCAAGAGACCCTGCGTTGACGGAGGGAAACAGGCGCACTAGACTGCTTCGGCCTGTCAGGAAACAGGGACAAAGCGATGACGGGTTTGCGCAACACGACGGTTGCCCAGCTCAGCGAGCGGTCACGCGATATCTTCCGTCGTATTGTCGATGCCTACGTGCGCACGGGCGACCCTATTGGCTCTCGTACCCTGGCGCGGCAATTTGGAATGGATCTCTCTCCGGCCACCATTCGCAATGTCATGGCCGATCTTGAGGAGGCCGGCTTGTTGCGGGCCCCGCACAGTTCGGCTGGGCGGCTGCCGACAGAGGCTGGCTTGCGACTTTTTGTAGACGGGCTTTTGGAAGTCAGCGATCTCGCGGAAGAGGAACGCCGCTACATCGATACTCAGTGCCAGACGGCTGGCCGTAGTGTTGAAGATGTCCTCGGCGAGGCCACGGCCGCTCTGTCTGGCTTGTCCCATTGCGTTGGCCTGATGATGGCACAGAAGCTGGAAAGCCCGCTGAAACATATCGAATTTATTAATCTCGGCCCTGGAAGGGCTTTGGTCATTCTCGTGGATGACAAGGGTTTAGTGGAAAATCGCATCATTGACATACCGGACACGGTGTCAACCACAGCGCTGATCGAGGCGACGAACTTCCTGAATGCTCGTATTCCTGGTTTAACACTTGAAAAAGCACGTGAAAAAATTTTGGTAGAAGTGGAGGGAAAACGGTGCCAACTCGACGCCCTGACGAGCAGGGTAGTAGAGGCAGGTCTGGCTATCTGGAACAGCCGTATTGGTGGGGGTGTCTTGATTGTGCGAGGCCAGTCGCACCTGTTAGAGGACGTGACGGCGCTTGACGACATAGAACGCATCAGAACACTGTTCGAAATACTGGAGAATGGAGAACGTGTTTTGCGCCTTTTGGATCAGGCCCATCGAGCTGATGGGGTGCAAATTTTCATTGGTGCCGAGAACAAGTTGTTCTTGATGGCCGGTTGCTCTATGATCATCGCCCCCTATCGGAATCGGGTGGAACAGATTATCGGTGCCATCGGTGTTGTTGGCCCGACTCGTATCAACTATGCTCGCATCATCCCGATGGTGGATTATACGGCAAAGATGATCGGTCGTCTTATAGGATAATGTTGGTTGACGAATTGGTTGACAAAGCAGGACTACAGCGGCAGGACCACAACTCATGAATCGGAACGATGACAAGACAAACGCTCCTGAATCCTCTGTCTTCGAAGATCAGAATGTGACAGGTCACGAATCCCAATCCCCTTCCTCTCAGCAGGATTCTCCGGCCGTCATGGCAAATCGCGTTGCAGAACTGGAAAGCCAGATGGCTACCCTACGCAACGACTACCTACGCGCCCTGGCCGATGCTCAGAACGTCCAGGTGCGTGCTGATCGCCGCATAAAACAGAATACGAAGTATGCCGTTGCTACCTTCGTCAAGGATCTGATCACTGTTGCTGACAATCTAGGCAGAGCTCTGCAGCATGTCCCGTCGCACGCCCGCAGCCATGATGATCTGCTGAATGGTCTCGCTACGGGAGTCGAGATGACAGAAACCTCCTTGCTGACATTAATGGAGCGTAACGGTCTCCACAGGCTCGAGGCAATCGACCAACCGTTCGATCCGAATCTCCATCAAGCGGTGCAGGAGATTGAGAACAAAGATGTCCCAAACGGGACAGTCTTACAGGTGCTGCAGGATGGGTATATTCTGTACGATCGTCTGGTGCGGCCAGCAATGGTTGCAGTATCGCGCGGGGGGCCTAAGCGACAGGTTTCCTCTCAACAAGAATCCCCGCTGGCACAGACGACAGAGGAGAGTGTTGCAGACCAGGACTCTCTCTACTGAATAATAATGCAATGCACACTCTCTCTACGTCGACGTCGGTGAGTGTGGACCACAGGAGTATCGCTCCACTCACCTCCCTCCAGGGCATCCAGGGGAAATGAAATGTGTGCGGGCGTTTTCCGTGCGGGCTTCTCACTCAAGGACCTTCAGTGTTGTCTCGCCTCTGCCTCGAGTCGAGCACATGCCGGACGTGCGCTAAGTCTCGCGGTGAGTCTACCCCCAAAGGGGCTGAGTCAATCAGAACGGCTGCTATATAGAGGCCATGCTCGAGGGCCCGTAATGGCTCCAACCGTTCGCGATTTTCCAACACACTCTGTGGCCAGGCAATGAATTGGGAGAGCGCTGCGCGCCGATAGGCGTAAAGACCAACGTGGTGAAAGAGCGGCCCAGGGCCACTGGGTACTGTGGCCCTGCTGAGGTAAAGGACTCGCGCAATGGCGCCTGGATCCGCCGTCTTGGGAAAACCGACGACAGCTTTGACGACATTGGGATTCGTGATTGCGTATGAGTCTTTGAGAGGTGAAACTAATGTCATGATCTCTATTTCAGGGTGTTCATCCAACGCTGAGAGCGCTGCCGTTAACAGCCTGCTTTCCAGTGTAGGGAGGTCGCCCTGTACGTTGACCACAACATCATAAATCCCAGCAGAGTCAATGATTTGCAGCGCCTCAAAGACTCTGTCTGATCCAGACAGATGGTCTGGGCGCGTGAGTACTGCTGTGCCACCAACCGCCTGTACTGCTGTGGCAATGACTTTTTCTGCACAGGCGACGACAACGGGTCCAACAGCGGCTTTTAGGGCGCGACGCCAGACATGCACGATCATGGGCTGGCCGTGGATATCGACAAGAGGCTTGCCTGGCAGTCTGGTCGATGCCATGCGGGCGGGAATCACGACGAGTGGTGTCATCAAAAAATCTCAAAAAATTGATCTCTGTTCACTGCTCATTTCACTACTCTACTCTACTATCTACTAATAGAGATCGCTCTCTTGATAAAGAGCAGAATCATAGCGTAGCTCCTCCTCGCCCATCTGCCGACGACCATTGCTGATTTCCGCAGCTCTGTGCTGCCTGTATAGCGTGCGGAGAGAGATATAATAGTCAAGAGAGGTCCGCTCAAGATCCTCTAGCATATCCAGATGACGTTCGAGATAGTCTATACCGCTCATGCCAATCTGGCCAAGACTGGCTGCCGTCGGAATGGGCGTAACTAAACTGATGGGATCAAGGAAGCAATCCACCAGACGGCCAATGGCATCGCGTGTGTTAGACGGCCCGAAGAGCGGCAGCACAATATAGGGTCCTTCCCTCACGTCCCAGACTGCTAGGGTCTGCCCCATGTCCTCGTCATGATGATGAATGTCAAAACCAGCAGACGCGACGTCACCGACACCGAAAAATCCAAGAGCCGTGTTGGTCGTAAACCGGATTGCCGTTTCTCCCGCCCTTCTGAACTCACCCTGTAGTAGATCGTGAAGGAGAACAAGAGGTTCGCTCAGGTTTGTCAGAAAGTTATGCATAATATCACGTGCGAAAAATGGCACCATGCGATAACCACGTGCAGCAGGTTTGAGCAGCAGAGAATCTACACCACGATTGATCTGAAACACAAATCTGTTGATAGGCTCGGCAGGATCATTGGCCTGTTGATATTCTGCGACAGCCTCTGGATCGTTGATCGATGGGATCCCAGTGCACCCTGCTATGAGATCTGTCAGCAGAAGAATAACGATGTAACGATTCAATTTTCTGCGAACGCGTTTCCCCATCGTTTGTCCATCTCAACTATTAACCCATGCTAAGCATGTTATGAATACGCAACGATCACAATCTCTTGGAGACAAGCCAGTGACAAAAGTTGCGTTGCCGGCTTTTCGCAGCAGGAACAGTGTTATGAGCGATGATTTCCGTTTATAGCGATGATTTCCGTTTATAGCGATGATTTCCGTTTATGATGACGGCACACAGACCCAGAAGGGAGCAACAGCTTCCCCAGGGAGCAACAGCTTCCCCAGAGGCGTCCAGAGGCGTAGAGGCGTACAGTCAGATCCGTGGGTCAGATTCGTGATTTCCGGGCGGCTCCACGAAGGGGCAAGGATGGTGGACGTGTGAGTATTCATAAAACAACCATTAATATTCCAATCGCGGAAGATATTGCTCTTTATACAGATAAATATTTTGTTAAAACTCGTGTAATAATAGAAAAATGCGGCGATTGCCGTGTGACATATGCGGTCTTTATGCGGAGAAAAGTCCTGTATGCGGGACGTCCAGCCATACAGTGGCTTGAAACGGTGTGCCACAATCGTGGTGTCGCAGTTGATGTCGAATCGCACTTCGCCGAAGGTGATCTTGTCCAGGAGAATGAAGTGATGTTCCATATGACAGGGTCTTTTGCGGCTCTTGTCGAGCTAGAAACTATTCTGCTACAGAAGCTAGGGGGTGCTTGCGTTGCCGCCTACAATGCTTTCACGATGGCATCGGAGCTGCCGCATGTGGCTTTTTTAGCTATGGAGGCCCGCCATTGTGCTGGCACAGAAATGGCGGAGCTGATGGCTTATGCCGCCGCTGTCGGATCTACTGCGGCCCGGCAACGGGCGGGTGCTGTTGGTTTTCTCTCCAGCAGTAACGATGCCACAGCACACCATTTTGGCCAGTCCGTGGGAAAAGGCACAATGCCTCATGCCTTTATTGGGTATGCTGGTTCGACAGTACTGGCCGCTCAAATGTTCCACGAAACTTTCCCTCACGAGGATCTCACGGTGTTGATTGATTATTTTGGGCGTGAGATTAGGGATTCTCTTGCCGTCGCGCGATTATTTCCTGACCTTGTCGCGGCGGGACGGCTTTCAGTCCGCATGGACACTCATCCGAATCGCTTTGTCGAAGGTCTAGATGACGACCGCTCTCGCACGGTGTTGGAGCGGCATGTCCCCACTGTCCTTGACAGAGTCTGGGGCCCGGATGAGTTCTCTCACCTCATCGGTCCCGGCGTCTCTGCTGCTGCGTTGTGGCACTTACGCGAATCGCTGGATAAGGCCGGATTCAAAAAAGTACGCTTGGTCGCCTCATCAGGGTTTTCGCTTCAAAAGTGTCGCATGATGGCTCAAGCGAAAGTGCCAATAGACGTCATTGGTACGGGTTCGTACCTACCAGAAAGCTGGCCAGAAACTTATGCCACTGCAGACATCATCGCCTATAATGATATTCCCCGCGTTAAACGCGGCCGCGAGTCTCTTCTGCGAGATACCCAACACGGGGGACACGCAGAAGAGTATTACAATTAAAAATTGTTATATACGCTCAGCCACCAGGATGAGATACTGCTCTCAGACGCAGAGCCTTGCCGCTGCAAGCCCTCCCCTTTTTACCCGCCACTCGCGGCGGAGATTGCGGATAAAAAAGACTGCGAGGCTGTCTGTTTGTCTGTTATTATGATTATATTTTCGTTGAGGCCGTTCGCCCCTGTCTGGCGCCCGGAAGGGCCGTGAGCCCAAGCTGCGAGGCTGCCACCACCGCCCGTGTGCGATTATTGACCTTGAGCGCCTTCAATATAGCCGTCACGTGCAGTTTGACGGTACCTTCGGACAAGTCAAGCAGACGCGCAATTTCCTTGTTAGATTTCCCTTCTCCGACGAGAGTCAACACTTCTCGCTGACGAGATGTTAAAAGAACATTTTTGGAACTACTGATATTGATATCTCCGTTGCCGCCTGTAACGCTACTGGATTTCTGAGTGATGCTGCTCTCAAGGAGAGCTGGTGGAAGGTAAACGCCCCCTGACAAAACCAAACGCAGTGCCCCTAGCATGAGCTTACTGTTCGACGACTTCGGAATAAAACCTGATGCTCCCAGCTTGACGGCCTGCATGACGAGAGGCTGCTCCTCGGACGCTGAGAGGATCACGATAGGCACCCCTAGCAGGTGTTCACGCAGTGCAAGCAAGCCTTCTTGCCATGTCATACCAGGCATTGCAAGGTCGAGTAGCACAACTTGCAGGTTAGATTCTTGCCGGGACTTCTCAAGCGCTTCAGGGAAATTGGCGGCCTCGATGATTTGCATGCTGGCATCAAGCTGTTGAAGAACGAATCTCAATCCTTCGCGAAACAAATCATGGTCATCTGCAATCAGGATTTTCACGGTTCTTCTCCGTTGCCCACCTGCCCACCTACCCTCCCTTTCCCCTTCTGGCCTCTGTAGAACGTCCTTTCTTGGATACGTTTTTCTGCCTAGAGATTGACGTCTGAACAACCATTGGCCGCTATTTTCATAACACGAAGCCTCACTGATCGCTAGCCTGTTGTGCCACGAGAACCCTTCCACTGAAGAAGGAGACACACCGGCATCTGAGAGCGACTCTGAGACTCACGGAAGTCGTCAGTCCTCCACACAGACAGGCCTGCCCAAAACTGGCGGCCTTTTGGCCTGTTGAGCGCATGTCCAAGCGATATTCTAGCGCATCTTTTCGCGTCGATGGCATGATTAAAGAGGCAGAATCTCAGTCGTCCGTAAGCGTGTCTCTCTCAGAAGGTCGATGTTCTTTGTCCAACAGACAATAAAAAAAACTGTTAGAGAGAAAAACCTGCTGCAGGCAGAGAGAACATCCTTCCCCTGAACAGGCGCTCACCACCCCCAGAGAGGAGGAGTCGCCGCAGACGAAAGGTGCAGCATGCAGCATCCTTTCCCTGGTTTCCGCCACCCACCCTCCCACCAACAGGCCTACTGTGACTGTGTCTTCAGAGGACGGGTTCCACAGACTGGGCTCTTGCCATCCCTTTCCAGCTCACCAGCTCATCGCATACAGCTGGGCTGTCTGGAAGAACGTTTTTGCAAAACCGTCATGCGGAGAAAACACACGCCGACCCCAAACGATCAGATCTCTTCAGAATGATTTCCTGGTGGGCGCACAAGGACTCGAACCTTGGACCCGCTGATTAAGAGTCAGCCGCTCTACCAACTGAGCTATGCGCCCTTTCTGGCTTTTTGTCCCTGCCTTGCGCTTTTTGTCTTCTCCAGGCCCATCCCGGAAGGGAAGCAGACTTTTCAGATTCTATCAAGAGCCTTGTGAGCAGAGTGTCCCGCCGCACCAGAGATCGTCGCGTTCTGATCAGAACATGCCCCTCCTGACATGATTTATTTTTACGAGATTATCGTGATTGTAAGTTGTGTCTATAAAATCAGGAGAGTGTTTTAAAGAGATCTCGCAAATAGGGGCAATGACGGCTCATTTGTACGTCACGATGAATATCAATGGACAGGAGTAAACCGAAACCAAACATGACGGTCATCATAGCCGTACCTCCATAAGAGAGGAGTGGTAACGGAATCCCAACGACTGGGATCAACCCCATGACCATGGCGGCGTTGCTAAATACGTACAGAAAAAAAGTAGTCGTTAACCCCAGCCCGAGCAGACGCCCAAACTGGTTGCGACTACGGAGGGCGAGAGTGTAGCTCAAGGCGATGACAATGGTATAAAGGAAAAGGAGAGCGAGACCACCGACCATCCCCTGTTCCTCGGCCCACATAGTAAAAATGAAGTCTGTCTGTTTTTCCGGCAAGAAATTCAGATGGCTTTGAGTCCCCTTACCGAATCCCTTACCGAATAATCCCCCAGAGCCAAGCGCAATTTTTGATTGCAGGATGTGGTAGCCAGCCCCTAGGGGGTCAGTCTCCGGATGAAGAAAAGTGAGTATCCGCTTGCGCTGGTAGTCGTGCAGAAACGGCCACGTTACTGGCACCAGTGTGATGCTGGTCACTAGCACCACAGAGAATTGCCACAACCGGGCTCCTGCTAAGAAGAACAGGGTACTGCTGACCATCAGTAACATCATTGCCGTTCCGAGGTCTGGCTGTTTGAGGACCAGTCCTACGGGGAGTAATACTATTATTATAGGTAGTATTAAATATATCGGTTTTGCGATCTCTTCTAGAGAACGTCCGTGAAAATAGCGAGCCAAGCTCAATGTCAGAGCTACTTTCATGATCTCTGACGGTTGAATCTGAATGAAACAGAGGTCTATCCAGCGCTGTGCACCCATACCAACAGTGCCATGTGCATCTACCACTACTAATAACACTAAACATATCGCGTATAAAACGTACGCACCGCGCATCCAAAAACGAATATCAACGACCGCTACTGTGAGCATCATCACTACACTGACCATAAAACGCATGGCTTGGCGACCAGCCCATGGTTCGATGTTACCGTCCGCGGCTGAAACCAGGGCCGTGACGCTGACCAGGCCAAGTCCATTGATGAAGAGCACAAGAGACCAGTTGACATGCCGTAACTTCTCGCGCCAAGACATGCAGCTGGAATGCAGAGAGATTGGAGGCGATATGTGCATGCTAATGATTTGTCGAACGAACGATGGCCGTGCTGAATCGTGCTGGATCTAACTTCAACACCTCGCGCATGATATCGCGGGCCACAGGTGCAGCCGCTTTTGACCCAGAGCAGCCATGTTCGACAATGACGACCATGGCATAACGCGGAGCATTCTCCGGGGCGTAGGCAACGAACAGGGCATGGTCGCGTTGCTCCCAGGGCAGGTTCTGGTTCTTCCTCACGCCACTCGCCCGCTCTCTCTGTGTGACTCGCCTTACCTGTGAAGTTCCTGTTTTCCCGCTCATGACCAGCCCTGGCTGGTTGAGCCGCGCTCTATAAGCTGTGCCACCTGGAACATTTGAAACTGCATACATGCCCTGGCGGACAACAGCGATGTTCTTGGGCTGAACGCCGAGAGGCTCAAATTTTTCTGGCCGCCGGACACCTTTTGTCACCGGCGCAAGACTGAGGCGGGGTCGTACTTGAGCCCGGCCATTGGCAATCCGAGCGACCATTGTGCACAACTGCAGCGGTGTCGCAAGCGTGAATCCCTGGCCGATCCCTGCCACAAGCGTTTCACCCAGCTGCCACGGTTCTTTCATGACCTGCATCTTCCATGTCCTCTCCGGAACTAGACCATTCTGTTCCCCAGGCAGATCAAAACCAAGTCTGGCGCCCAACCCAAAGCGTCGAGCCATCTTGGCGATGCGGTCAATACCCACCCGGCGCGCCACTTCGTAGAAATAAACGTCACACGAATGCTGCAAACCCAGTACCAGGTCCATTGTGCCGTGTCCGCCACTTTTCCAGCAGTGAAAACGGGCATTCCCAAGCGACAAAGAGCCGAAACAATGAATACGAACCTCAGGAGTCACAACGCCAGCTTCCAGAGCTGCTAAGGCGACAATCATCTTAAAGGTAGAACCCGGCGCATATTGACCAGCAACAGCCTTATTCGTCAGCGGTGCTTGGGGATGGGCCATCAGATCCTTCCACTCTGTTGCACTGAGACCGCGACTGAAGCGATTAGGATCAAAACTTGGAGTAGAAACTAACACAAACACTTCTCCTGTTACAATATCCATGACGACTACAGCCGCACTCTCGAGGCCTAAACGCTCGGCAGCAAACTGCTGCAGGCGAACATCGAGAGTCAGATGCACATCACTTCCTGCCTCTCCTTCATGCCAGTCCACTTCCTTTACGATTCGGCCGACAGCGTTCACTTCAACAGTATAGGTTCCACCACGACCGCGGAGGGCGAGATCATGCAGCCGCTCAGTCCCCGCCTTGCCCACGCGAAACCCTGGTAGTTCTAGCAAACGGTCGCCCGTCTGATCTTCCTCTGCAACGGCGGCTACATAGCCAAGAACGTGGGCCCCCAACTCGTATAATGGATAGAACCTTGTAAATCCTTGTTCTATAACAACCCCTGAAAGATCAGGGAAATTGACTTGGATGCGCACCATTTCCTCCCAGCTCAAATTCTCGCGCACCATTACCGGCACAAAACTGCGTCTGCGCTCTATCTCTCTGCGGATGCGCTGGCAGTCTTGATGAGTCAGCGGGAGGAGGCGTGTCAGAGTATCCAGTGTCTTTTCCATGTTCTCTGCGCGTTCTGAGATCACCTGAATGACAAAGTTTGGGATGTTAATAGCCAATGGAACACCAAAGCGGTCGAGGATACGTCCACGTGGTGGGGCCAGGAGGCGCGTGCTGAAGCGATTCTCGTCGGAGAGCAACCTGTAGCGATCGCTCTCAAGCACCTGTAGAGAGTACAGACGAGCGATCAGTGCCCCTAATAAACCTACCTGCCCCAGCCCAAGAATCATCATACGCCGGCTTAGCACTCTGGTACGGTCTGGGTCGCCGTGCATCATTCGTCCTTGGCAAGGAGGACTTCCAGGCTAGCAAACAGGCGTCCGAACGCAGGATAAATGAGAACAGTAAGACAGTAGCTCAACAGAATCTCTCTGAGACGAGTTACGGTATCAGCGATCAGGGAGAACAGGAACCATTTGAAAAAAATAGCGAAAAGAGCAATGAATGCAAAGATGAACCACCAAAATAAGAAAGACTTATAAAGAAAGAACCTTTTCTGGGACGCCGCTGCTGTGTGCACACATAAGAGTACAAGCGCGTTCAGTCCAAGCGGCGCACCACACAGAAGGTCCTCGAACACGCCAGTGAAAAATGAGAAGCTAGGCCTGATCAGATCTGGACGCACAATAGACCAATATCCCACACCGATGACGGTCCACATGGGAGTCGCCTCCACGTAGTGTGGTATTGGGACAACAGAAAACAGTACGAGCCCCAGGATCAGCAACGGAGGAATCCGTGTGCAGACAATCTGATCGAGGCGTCTCCGCAATAGAGCCTTCACCTATCTTCTCGTTTAAGGGTAATATCCGGAAGAATACCACTTAAACCATAATCAACTAGAAGAGCATATTCTATTGTTGATGTATTGACAAAAGGTTTTACTTCTATTAAAGAATCTTTAACATGTGTAACTATCCCTACAGGGATATCAGGGGGAAACGCATAGGCGTCTTCGGCTGTGACGACACGGTTGCCAGGAGCGATGGGACCATCACCTATCATGTAGATGAGCTGTAGCGTGCCTTTGTTCGCAATGAGCAGGGCCCTATTGCGGGATGGTGTGACAACGACTGGAATCCTCGAGTGAATATCCGTCAGCAGCAGGATGCTTGCTGAAAGGCTTCCGACTCTGTCCACACGCCCGGCCAGTCCTGCCCCTGTCACCACAGCTTGGCCCTTACGTACCCCGTCCCGTCTGCCAGCATTGAGCAGGGCAGAGCGGACGAATGGCCCATCAGTCACGGCAATGATACGGGCAGAGATGAAGGAAGCAGTGGGGCCTGGGACGACCTTGAGAAGACTGCGTAAAGCGTGATTCTCACCCTCGAGATGACGAGCCACTGCCTGCCAGTGTAGGAGGCGCACATTTTCCTCATGCAGGCGGGTATTTTCCGCCCGCAGCATCACAAGATGGCGGACGTTTTCGACAAGGATAGCGACGTTGGCAGCAGGGCGTGACAGAATCTCCAACAATGGTGTGAACGCATCACCGATGCCAGCCCGCAGCCTGTCAACCAGCAACGTCTCCGCCTTGCCTAACAACATCAGCCCAAACGCTATCATCATAAGAGTCAGGAACGTGAATCGGTGCAGCAACAACCGGAAAGCCATGAGCCGGGAGACATGACCTGCGGGCGGCTTCACATATATTCTCCTTGTTCATTTTCTGATCGCGATTCTATCGCAGCGGCTTTCAGTCGTTCGTACCACTGTTCCGCACAGCGCCGCACGCTCCTCAGTGCCGTCCAACCTGCTGCAGGAAACTCTTTAACTTTAATTGATTTAATACATACTACTCAGAACACTCTTCAGCCTTTCCGTCTCTTCTAAAGCACGACCAGTGCCTATGGCAACACAAGAGAGAGGGTCATCGGCAATTGACACAGGTAGGCCTGTCGCATGGCGAAGCACATAATCGAGATCGGATAAAAGCGCACCACCACCGGTCATAACGATTCCCTTGTCAACGATGTCGGCCGCTAACTCTGGTGCTGTGTGTTCCAGGGCGACTTTCACGGCCTCTATGATGGCACTGACAGGCTCAGCCAAACTTCCAGCAATCTGCTGTTCAGTAATGATGAGTTCCTTCGGAACACCATTCATCAGGTCCCTGCCTTTGATTTCCATGAGACGTCCATTGCCCTCTTCAGGAGGACAAGCAGAGCCAATTTCCTTTTTGATGCGTTCAGCAGAACTTTCACCCACTAGAAGATTGTGATGGCGGCGAATGTAGGCAATAATGGCCTCATCCATTTTGTCTCCGCCCACTCTTACGGACCGAGAATAGACGATGCCACCTAATGAGAGTACAGCAACTTCTGTTGTCCCTCCTCCAATATCTACGACCATGGAACCTGTAGGCTCAGTGACAGGCAAGCCTGCACCAATGGCGGCGGCCATGGGCTCCTCTATCAGGTAAACACGGCGTGCCCCGGCGGCCTCGGCCGATTCCTGAATAGCACGGCGTTCCACCGCAGTGGATCCGGAGGGGACACACACAATGACAAGAGGACTCGCAAAACTCCTTCTGTTATGCACTTTTCGCATGAAATGCTTGATCATTTCCTCTGCGACCTCGAAATCCGCTATAACACCATCGCGCAGTGGGCGAATAGCCTGAATGTTTCCAGGCGTCCGTCCTAGCATCTGCTTGGCTTCTTCCCCAACGGCTAGAACCTGTTTCTTGCCTTTGATGTCAGCTATTGCGACGACTGATGGTTCATTCAGCGCTATGCCACGACCCTTGACGTAGACCAGCGTGTTCGCCGTTCCAAGGTCGATAGCCATGTCAGCCGACAACCAACCCGTCAATCGCGACCACATAGTCCCTCGCTTGAAAGTCCACTCCATCATCGCGCCTGAACACATATCATACAAGAAATCTTGGCGATCAAACGCCGCCATCACGCTCTGTCTGTGCGCCCAGAGGACACATAGCTAGAGAAACTGTTCAGGCGGACAGAGCTGTCGGTGCCGTTTTCTCACGCTTCACTAACAATCTGTTCAACGCATTGACATAGGCCCGTGCCGAAGCAACCAGTGTGTCCGTATCTGCACCATAGCCGTTGACAGAACGCCCATTTTCCTCTAGCCGAACGGTCACTTCTGCCTGTGCATCTGTGCCCTGGGTGACAGCGTGGACCTGGTAGAGCTGAAGACGAGCCGCATGAGGAAAAAGGGCTCTGATTGCGATGAAAATGGCATCAATCGGTCCATTACCAGTCGCGCTGACACACTGCATCACTCCATCGATCACTAATTCCAGATCGGCGCTTGGATGGCGTGACCCGCACATGACCTCTAGGGCGCCGAAGCGAATACGATCTTCTCCTTGCAATCCTTGTGCAAGCTCATCACCGACAAGCGCTGTCAGATCTTCCTCGAAAATTTCCTTCTTCCTGTCGGCGAGATCTTTGAAACGGCGAAAAGCTTCCTCAAGCGCCTGTTCGCTCAGCTCATAGCCCAGCAGCGTGCGTACCTTTTCACGAAAGGCACGACGGCCAGAATGCTTTCCAAGAACAATCTTCGCTTGCGACAGACCAACTGACTCAGGAGGCATGATTTCGTAGGTGGCCGCATGCTTTAAGAGGCCGTCCTGATGAATCCCCGCCTCGTGTGCAAAGGCGTTAGCACCGACAATCGCTTTGTTCGGCTGGACTACAAAGCCGGTGATAGCTGATACCAGCTTTGAGGCGCGAGTAATCAATTCTGTTTTGATCCCTGTGGTAAACGGAAGGTGGTCGTAACGGGTTCGCAGTGCCATCACAATTTCTTCCAAAGCAGCGTTGCCGGCCCGTTCGCCAAGACCGTTGAGGGTGCACTCCACTTGCCGCGCGCCTGCCTGAACGGCCGCTAGCGCATTCGCCACTGCGAGCCCTAGATCGTTGTGACAGTGAACAGAAAGGATGGCTCTGTCGATATTGGGGACTCTATTTAATAGCATTTTTATACAAGAACTAAACTCATCAGGAATCGCGTAACCCACAGTATCAGGGATGTTGATGGTGCGGGCACCAGCACGGATCGCCGCTTCAACACAACGGCACAGGAAGTCATACTCTGTGCGCGAGCCATCTTCTGCCGACCATTCGACATCATCGGTAAATGTCCGAGCGTAGCGGACACTCTCCCCCACTCTCTCGTGGACCTGTTCTGGTGTCATCCTTAACTTGTATTTCATGTGCAAAGCACTTGTAGAAATGAATGTATGAATCCGCCGACGTGGCGCAGGAGCGATGGCTGCGGCGCAGCACTCAATATCGCCACGGTCCGCGCGCGAGAGAGCACAGACAGATATATTTTTAAGTGTGCTTGCGATCTGATTGACAGCTTCAAAATCACCAGCCGAAGCGATGGGAAACCCCGCTTCAATCACATCTACCCCCATTTCCTCTAATAACAAGGCAATCTTAAGCTTTTCCGCCATATCCATGGAAGCACCAGGAGACTGCTCCCCATCTCGCAGGGTGGTATCAAAGATAGTGACGCGATTCTCGTCCATGGTCGCTGTCATGACACAGGTCCTTTCTGAAAATCCAGAGTGGGCATAAACTCTTCCCCCTGAACGCGCGCCGTTAGGCACCACTAAACCTTTTGATATTCGATCGCAATTGTGAGATTGTCTCAATTGTGAGATTGTGAGGAGCAGTGCGTGGCAGCAAGCGCCTGACCTGCTAGATATCCACAGGATATCCACAGGTCTGCTCAAGAGAGAGCAGTGAGCTCAGACGAGTGCCCCATTCAAGGTCATGCCCTGCGCCTTGCGCCCCTCATGAGAACGCCTCACTCCACTCAAAGGCAATTGTCAACATCATCCTCCTGCTTGCACAGTCCATGGCCTATAGCTAGATTAGTGTCAGATCCGCAAGACTTGGAAATCTCGTCCGTCATGCACATCATTCTGACACCACTCATCGGCATTGCCATGATCATTCTCGACCTGTACATGTGGGCGCTGATTATGGCCGTCGTCCTCAACTGGCTCATTGCTTTCAACGTGATCAATATACACAATCATTTCGTTTATCTTGTAGGGGATTTTCTCTATAAAATAACAGAGCCTGTCTTGTGTATGGTCCGTCGGGTGGTGCCTGTCATGGGTGGTATGGATCTGTCAACTATAGTTTTGATTCTGGTCATTGTGTTCTTAAAGATGGTATTACAGCAAACTGCCCAGCATGTTGCGATTCTGCCAGGTTTATAGGCTGTGAGGTCCGTCTGGAAAAGTGGTGCCCCAGGTGCCAATGGAGCGCGGCTTACGAGGCGTTGGAGGGAATCTCTGCCGTGAAAGGCATCATCTGGCATAGCTCTTCTCATAAAAGGCGCGTGGTTTTTCTACTAGAGGGAGCAATCAAGGTATGGATGGAGTATGACAAGAGCGACCATCATCGATGGCAGGACTTATGCGGCGGAAATCCGTCTACAGTTAGCCAATTATGTGAGCGAGTTGTGCGATTCTCATCACATCATTCCTGGATTAGCCATTGTATTGGTGGGCCATGATCCGGCCTCACAGGTTTATGTTCGTAACAAGCACAGGCAGGCTCAGGATATTGGTATGCACTCATTAGTAAGTTTGTTATCAGAAAATGTAGAAGAAAAAGAATTAATTGATATTATTGAAGGTTTTAATTGTAATACTGCAATTAATGGTATTGTTGTTCAGCTGCCCTTACCGGCCCATATGGACACACAGCAGATCCTCAACACCATCGATCCCTCGAAGGATGTGGATGGTCTTCACCCTTGTAATGCAGGACACCTCTGTGCTGGCAGCGACAGGGGAATCACTCCGTGCACCCCTCTTGGGTGTCTCAGGCTGCTGCGGCGGCAGCATCCGAGCATGAACGGCATGCGTGCTCTAGTCATCGGCCGTTCCAACATTGTTGGCAAGCCCATGGCCCATCTGCTTGTCCAGGAAAACTGCACAGTCACGATTGCTCATTCTAAAACACGTGATCTGCTGCAAGAATGCCGCAGGGCGGATATAGTTATTGCGGCCGCCGGTCAGGCAGAGATGGTTCGAGGGGACTGGGTCCGCCCTGGTGCTACTGTGATCGATGTGGGCATCAACCGTGTTGCTTGCCAAGAGGGCAGCGGTATGAGCGTCTTAGCTGGTGATGTCTGCTTTGCGGAAGTGGTCGAGGTGGCCGGTGCTGTTACACCTGTACCCGGTGGAGTTGGTCCTATGACGGTTGCGATGCTTTTGCGCAACACACTGCTTGCCTTTTTGCAACAGGTTGGCGTAGAGAAAGGTTTCTGCGCGTAGCAGGTTCACCATGTTGTGGCAGGTTCACCATGTTGAAGATGCGAATCATTCCGTGCCTGGATGTCAGGAACGGACGAGTGGTCAAAGGTGTGAATTTTGTTAATTTGCTCGATGCCGGCGATCCCGTAGAGCAGGCACGTCTGTATGATCGGGAGGGGGCTGATGAGTTGTGCTTCTTAGATATTACGGCGAGCAACGAGAATCGGAAGACACTCTATGACGTCGTGGCCCGTACGGCTGAAGAGTGTTTCATGCCGCTGACTGTCGGCGGTGGTGTGCGCACGCAAGAGGACATCCGCCAGCTACTGCTGGCAGGCGCGGATAAGGTATCTGTCAATACTGCTGCAGTGCAGCAGCCAGAATTTATCAAAGAAGCGGCAGGAAAGTTCGGGAGCCAGTGTATCGTGGTCGCCATTGACGCTAAGCAGATTGCTCCCAAAAAGTTCGAAATCTTCACACATGGGGGTCGCAAACCAACAGGGTTGGATGCAGTGGACTGGGCCAAGCGCATGGCTGACTCTGGTGCAGGTGAGATTCTTTTGACCTCTATGGACAGAGACGGCACAAAGCAGGGCTTCGATCTTGCCCTCACAAAAGCTGTGGCAGATGCGGTGTCCATTCCTCTCATTGCTTCTGGTGGTGCTGGCTCCCTTGAGCACCTCGTTGAGGGCATCCGGGACGGCCATGCCACTGCCGTGCTGGCGGCGTCTATTTTCCACTTTGGTCTTTTCTCTATTGCAGAGGCCAAAGCGCATATGGAGGCCGCTGGTATTCCTGTCCGGTCCGCACACAGTCAGTTGAGTGGTGACCAGGCTGGCGTGCTAGAGGAGTGCTAGAGGAGTGGCCCATGAACGAAGCGGCATCGATGCTAGACCGTCTATACGAAGTAGTCCTACACCGCAAGGGCGCCGCCCCGGACAGATCATACACCGCCAGCCTCTTTGCCAAAGGGCGCGTCAGAATCGCCCAGAAACTCGGTGAGGAGGCTCTAGAAACAGCCATTGCGACTCTCACAGAGAGCTCTGAGCAGGTAGTACATGAAAGTGCGGATCTGCTCTACCATCTGACAGTGTTGTGGGCCGCGATTGGTGTTCAGCCGACAGATGTCTGGCGCGAATTGGAACGGCGTTTTGGCACCTCTGGTTTGGACGCAAAAAGGACACGCGGAACGGGATCATAGGAGCAAGCGAAAGGAAAAGTGCTATGGCTTATGACAAGAATAATGTCTTCGCCCGTATTCTACGGGGAGAAAGTACCTGCCAGAAAGTCTATGAAGATAAGTACACACTCGCCTTTCACGACATCAAGCCACAAGCGCCCGTTCATGTGTTGGTCATCCCGAGGCGCGCTTCTCCTGATATGCAGGACTTCACGACTCGTGCTTCTGACGCGGAAATTGCCGCACTGCATCGCACCACGGCTCGTGTCGCGCAGCTCACTGGTATTGCAGAGGCGGGCTACCGTTACCTGTGTAATATTGGGGCCAATGGTGGACAGGAAGTGCCGCATCTCCACGTGCATGTGTTTGGTGGACGGCCTTTAGGCCGGATGCTGCCGCCTACCTAACGACCTCAATTCAGAGCGAGAGGCACAAGAGGCTGTAGGCACGGGCCACTCATGGTTGCTCTCTATGTCGAAGATCATCGACTGTTTTTGAGAATCCATAAAAACAAAAAATAGCGAGTGACCATCAGAGCTGAGAACATAGAGGTGAGGATACCAAATCCCAGTGTGACGGCAAAACCGCGCACCGGCCCAGATCCAAAATGGAAGAGGAGCAGAGCGGCGATGAGCGTGGTGACATTCGAATCTATGATAGTGGTGAAGGCCCGCTTGAATCCAGCCTCGAGAGCACTGGGTATCGAAAGACCATTCCGCCTTTCCTCTCGCACGCGTTCGTAGATCAGAACGTTTGCGTCAACGGCCATGCCAAGAGTCAGGACAATACCGGCAATGCCAGGGAGTGTGAGTGTCGCCCCTATGGCACTGAGGAGACCGATCAGCAGCACAAGGTTGACCAGTAACGCAAGATCAGCAAAAAGGCCGAACAGGCCATAAATTGCTCCCATGAAGACTATTACCAATCCCAGCCCGATAACACAGGCGATTGCACCGGCGCGGATAGAATCCACCCCCAAGCTAGGGCCAACAGTTCGTTCTTCAAGGTAGGTCAGCGGCGCTGGCAATGCGCCAGCCCGTAAAAGCAGAGCCAAATCCTGTGCCTCTCGCACGGTGAAGCGGCCGGAGATGACACCGCTGCCGCTGAGAATAGGCTCTCGGATGACTGGGGCACTAATAATCTTCCCATCTAGGACAATCGCCAGCCGTTTGCTGACATTCTCTTGCGTCATCTTGCCAAACTTGCGACCCCCTAGGGGGTTGAAGCGGAATGTCACAACTGGCTGGCCGTTTTGGAAAGAGGGTTGGGCATCAACGAGATCCTCCCCTGACACCACTACACTCTTCCGGAGAGGGAGCATGCCTTCCCTGGAATCGGCACTGGGGAGAAGACGTGTGCCTGGTGGAACATGACGATCGGCGCTGTCCCCTCTGTTCACTCGCTCGTCTACGAGATGCAGAGTCAGCTTAGCGGTGCGGCCAATCAAGTGCTTAATGCGGGCGGGATCAGCCACCCCTGGCAGTTCAACAATGAGACGCTTGCTCCCCTGGCGTAAGAGGACGGCCTCCCGTGTTCCCGATTCGTCGACACGCTGGCGAACAATTTTTATCGCTTGTGTCACAATGTTATCATACAATTTTTTTAAGTATTCCGCAGAATATCTTAAATGAAAAGTGTCATTACTCCTTTGCTCCATCCTGACAGAAGGATCTAACTCGTGGACGAGTCGTCGTGCTTTTTTGTGCTGGTCAGCATTCGGAATAACGACGGTCACGCCTTCTGTGGTCACTGTTAGATTCCGCTGGAGAACGCTTGCCCGACGTAAGCTCGCTCTGAGGCTCTCTGCCATGTTGATGAGTTGTTCGTGCACCACATCATGTACACCGACATCGATCAGGAGATGAGAACCTCCTTGTAGGTCAAGACCCAAAGGAACTGGCTGCAACCAGACTGGCAGTCTGGCAACAAGTGGACGGCTGAGAATGTTCGGCACAGCGAACAGGATGCCGAGTGCACAGACAAAAACGGTGAGAGCACGCTTCCGTTTCGAGAAGTAGAGCATCATCCCTCCCTGACCCGTTTCAGGAAAAGGCTCTATGGATCAGATTCCCCTGCCCCAGCAGCTTTCTTAGGCTGTGAACGTGCCCCTCCCCACTCTCCCTCCCACTCACCCTATTGTGTCCTCTCCCATCTTGAGGAGCGGAATCTTCCGTCTCGCCTTTCCCATCTACCCTGTTCTTGCTACCGCCAGGCTCTGCCTTGTTGATAACGTTTGTTATGGTATCACGAACTATTTTTACACGTACATTATCAGATATTTCAACTAAAACTTCATTATCATTAATGATCTTAACTATTATTCCAATAATTCCTCCACCAGTTACTATTTTATCTCCACGCTTAATGGAATGCAACAACTCTCGATGTCGTTTTAACTTTTTCTGCTGCGGTCTGATGACAAGAAAATAGAAGACAAGGAAGATCAAACCAAACATTAAGAGCGTGTTGAGGAACTCTGCTGTACCCTGTTGGGATGTCTGGGCGTAGGCTGTGGAAATGAAGATCATCCAGGCACTCCTCAAGGCTTCCATAGGCACTGCCTGTTGGACTATAACCGTCTGCGACTGAACTGCAACCGCAATTCACAGCGATAGGGAAATGCCTGCCCATACGCCAGCATCACGTGCTTCTCCCAAAGCGGGGCTAAGGATAGCTGCTGCGATCATCCCGGCACTAGAAAGGCTCGCGGGAGCGCTTGAGCGTCTCGCACCGCCACAGCCGGCTTCACCAGCGGCAGCGAATCTCTCCACAGCAGATGCCTTCCTCTGGCACGCTACATCCGGGGTATTGGAACCTGTCTCCGCCGTCAACAGAGTGGAGCTGACGCTCCTTCGCGGAATCGACCGTCAACAGGCTGTGCTACTAGATAATACACGCCGTTTTGCGCGGAGTCTGCCCGCTAACAATGCGCTACTATGGGGTGCAAGCGGTACTGGAAAAAGTGCCTTGATAAAAGCTGTACATGCAAAAGTTTCTTCTGAGAATGAACTTCTGCTCATAGAAATATCTAAGGAGGATATAGAATCTCTTCCGAGATTGTTATCTCTTCTTTCTATGTCCCCAAAACGTTGCTTGTTGTTTTGTGATGACCTCTCATTCGAGAGTGGTGATTCGAGTTATAAACCATTAAAAACAGCACTTGAGGGAGGGATTCATGGAAAACCTGAGACAGTTTTATTCTATGCAACATCTAATCGTCGTCACTTGATACCGCGTGACATGATAGAGAACGCACAAGCCAGTGCCATTGTGCCAGGGGAAAGCCTCGATGAGAAGGTCGCGCTGTCCGATCGTTTCGGTCTTTGGCTTGGCTTTCACGCGATCGATCAGGCGACTTATCTGGAAATTGTTCTCGGCTATGCCAGGGCTTTTTCCCTACCCGTGACACAAGACCAGCTGATGACTGAGGCTCACGAGTGGTCTATCACCCGTGGTACCCGGTCCGGCAGAGTCGCCTGGCAGTTCATCCAAGATCTAGCGGGCCGCTTAGGCTGTCATGTCAAGACATGACGCTCAAAATATATATTCTTTAATATAAGAAGATTATATTTAGTAAATTATATTTAGTATAAGTAAATTATATTATTTATTTCATTATATGATTATATGTTAGTAGTTGACAGCCGTTAGGTACAGCCCGCAGGCTGGAGCCGTTGGACCACCAGCACGGCGGTCACGGGCGGCGAGTGCTCGTCTTAAGTCTGATTCTGTCCATTGCCCTTTACCGACAAGCCGTAACGTTCCCGTCATATTGCGGACTTGGCGGTGCAGAAAAGACCGGGCGCTGGCGATGATCGAGACGACTTCCCCATCTGTGGTGACCGTTAGGCTATTGAGCGTACGAACAGGGGATTCCGCCTGGCACCCGCTAGCACGAAATGTGGAGAAATCGTGCCGGCCCAGTAGACATTGCGCGGCCATTGCCATGGCTTTCACATCCAACAGATCCGGCACCCACCATGCGCGGCCATTATCTAAAATTAAAGGTGCTTTTCTATTAATTATCTTGTAAGAATAGACTCTTTCTGTGGCAGAAAATCTAGCGTGAAAATTCATATCAACTTTTTCTACCATAAGGATAATTACCGGATATGGTTTCAGGTGGGCATTCAGAGCGTCGCGGACTCGCTCCGGTGCATCAGTCTCTGGTAGATCGATGTGGGCTACCTGACCCAAAGCATGGACACCAGAATCAGTGCGACCGGCTCCTTCTACGACCACTGATCTTTGACGAAAAGCCAATGCGGCTGCCTCGACAACCCCCTGGACGGAGAGACCATTATTTTGACGTTGCCAGCCAACAAAGAATCTACCGTCATACTCGAGCGTCAGTTTATAACGAGACATGACGGTAGGGGTCAAGGGCCTGAGAGGGTATTTCCTTTGGGATATCGGGGAGATGGGCACCTGCCACAAGCGTTGCATTGTTATGACTGTCTGTATGCGCGGTGTGCTCTCAAAAAGCCTCTTCTGGTAAGGCCATGACAGATTCTTCCCCGGTTGTTACCACAGTCAGGAGACTCTCTGTTTGTGGCAAAATTTGCTCGGCATAGAACCGCGCTGTCAACAACTTTGCCTTCAGAAAAGGGTGATCGGCCTCCACAGGGAGCCGGGCTACTGCGAGAGCAGCCTTAGCAAACATAAAGCCCCCCAGCGTTAGACCAAAGAGATGCAGATACGGGACGGCACCTGCTTGTGCTGTCACAGGATTATCCCGGTCTACCAACCAAGATGTTGCTTTCCCCAGAGCGGCACAAGCCTTCTGCAGGCCTGTCTGCAACGGCTGGACAGCACTCCCTGAGACGCTCAGAGCAGAGATGACCGCGTTTATTTCTGCTATCATGTTCTGTACTTCTGCGCCCCGATTTCTTACCACCTTACGGCTGACCAAATCATTGGCCTGAATACCGTTCGTGCCTTCATAGATTGCAGCGATACGGGCGTCCCGCCAGTACTGCGCGGCCCCTGTAGTTTCGATAAAGCCCGCACCACCATGGACTTGGAGACCAAGATTGGCTACTTCCATGCCAACATCAGTCGACCAGGCCTTCACAATGGGAGTTAACAACGCAACACGTGCCGCAGCTGCCCCGCGCACATCCCCGTCCGGATGTGCGCGGGCGATGTCCACCCGCGCTGCGGTGTAGTACGCCAGGGCGCGAGTCGCTTCTGTGAGGGATTTCATGGTCATCAGCATGCGGCGAACATCAGGATGGTGGATGATACTGACCGCCCCTGAGCGGCGGCCAAACTGCAACGCATAGCCCTGTACGCGCTCACGTGCATAATCTCTCGCCTTTTGATAGGCACGTTCTGAAAGCGCTACCCCTTCAAGCCCCACAGAGAGTCGGGCGTGATTCATCATCGTGAACATGTATTCAAGACCGCAATGTGCCCTGCCAACAAGATAACCAATAGCACCATCATCATCCCCCAGGCTCATCGCTGCAGTCGGGCTGGCCCTGATTCCCAGTTTGTGTTCCAGTGACGAACACCAGATATCGTTGCGACGATTCAGTGCGCCATCTTCTGCAACTAAAAATTTTGGAACAATGAAGAGGGAAATCCCCTTAACTCCAGCAGGCGCGTCAGACATGCGTGCAAGTACAAGGTGTATGATATTTTCTGTCATATCATGATCACCGTAAGTTATAAAACTTTTATAACCTATCAATTTATAAACGTTATCGTGCCCTGCCAGGGGCAGGGCACGAGTCTGTATCAAGGAAAGATCAGAGCCCGCTTGTGGTTCCGTGAGATTCATAGAACCAGTCCACTCACCAGAGACAAGGCGTGGCAGGAATAAGGATTTCTGAGACTCTGACGCATGAGCGAGCAGCAATTCTACCGCGCTCTGAGTCAGCATTGGGCACAGCCCGAATGACATATTCGCTGCATGCCATATTTCCTGCACGGCAGTGTGCAGCACCCATGGTAAAGCCTGTCCACCAAATTCTCTTGGAAAGGGCAAACTGTTCCAACCACATTCTACAAAATGGCGATAAGCGTCGGCAAAGCCTTCCGGCATACGGACTGTACCGGATTCCAACACGGCGCCCTCCTGATCGCCACTCTGGTTTAACGGTGCGAGTACGTTCACTCCAAAGCGGTCTGCCTGCTCAAGAATAGCACTCACAAGATCTTGGGTCACTTCCGCGTAGCCAGGGAGAGCTTGAATGGCAGCAAAGTCCGCGACATGGTCTAAAGTGAATCGCATATCCTCAACGGGTGTTGCGTAGTGCGTCATGATCTCTATCACTCCCACAGTGAGTTCCTGTGACTATAATCGCATGGCTCATGTCATGACTAGGTTAGGACCACAGCGCAGGCTGTCGTCACAGTGTCACTCAGAAGAGATTCACTCTTGGCTGTCCCAAGCGAGAGTACACGACATGACATTTCGCAGTTGTGTTTCGCTCTTCTGGTAGCGCTGTTGTGCATGGTGTGTCTACTGAACGCGTTCTATGCCGAAAAATCTATGATAGTGAAGAGTGTCCTCATATGAAATAGGAAGAGTTTCCTCATATAAAGATAGGTGAATGACTCATGGATCGCTCTCTCGTTCAATCGTCTGCCCATGTCTCTGGCACACTGCGGGGAGTGGGAGTTGGACCAGGGGATGCAGAATTGATAACATTAAAAGCTATGCGTGTTCTTCGTACCGTGCCTGTGGTTGCCTACCCTGCGTCTCTCGAAGGAATCTGTTTGGCGCGTCAGATTGCAGAATCTGTGCTGAAGCACAACCCATCTCGCATTGAGATTGCGATACGGATGCGATTCGATGCCGACCGTATTTCCGCTCAGGCTGCTTATGATCGGGGCGCATCTGCTATTGCGACACATCTTGCTGCGGGACGAGACGTTGCCGTGCTGTGTGAGGGGGATCCTCTATTTTTTGGATCATTTTCTTATATCGTAGAACGGCTGGGACATAGTTTTCCCGTAGAGATAGTACCAGGTGTGAATTCTGTGGCGGCTTGTTCCGCCGTACTGCAACATCCTTTTGCTCTTCGTGCCGATCGAGCGGCAATTATTCCAGCGCAGCGGCCCGCTGCAGAAATTTCTGATATTCTTTTAAAAGTAGAAAGCGCTGCCCTTATCAAGGTGGGCAGACATTTTTCCAAGATTGTCGGTGTGCTCGACCGTCTGAATCTACTGAAGAGAGCGTGGCATATCGAACGAGCTGGCCAGCAGGGAGAAAGGGTACAGTCTTTGGCCTCCATGGTGGGCGGCGCAGAGAGCCATACTTATTTCTCGATGATTCTGGTCCATAGACGAGAGAAAATGTGGCGGTGATGTAATGAAATTAATAGATTATTCAACACATACTACACCAGTAGTGGTAGTTTTGGGGCCCTCGGGTGTCAAAACGGCGCTACGCGTCATTCATGCCCTACCTGGGGCGCGTTTGCACGGGTTGAAGGGGCGTGTACCGAATCACAACCTCGATTCTGTTTTCACAGAGACCACCGCTCATCTGCGTCTATTGTTTCATGCGGGTCACGCTATCATTGGAGTCTGTGCTAGTGGAATCCTGATCCGGTCCCTCGGACCAGTTCTCACTGATAAGCAAGATGAACCACCGCTCGTAGCCGTTGCCGCAGATGGCAGCGCCGTTGTTCCGCTGATTGGGGGCCATCATGGCGCTAATGACTTAGCACGCGTCTTAGCCCGCCTGTTCGATATTACACCAGCTATTACTACGGCTGGGGATGTCCGATGGGGGTTAGCGCTTGATGAACCACCAGCAGGTTGGCGTATAGGCCACTCTGTTGCTGCCAGGGCCGTCATGGCAGCCTTAGTCGATGGGCAACCGGTGACATTGCGGGTGGAAGCCGGTCAGGCGGACTGGATCGAAGAGACGGGCGCGCCGTTTGTGTCGACACCCTCTGTCTTGACGGTACTAGTGACAGACAGGCCCGTGATGAACAGGGACGACACTCTGGTGCTACATCCGCAGACTCTAGCAATTGGCGTTGGGTGTGTGCGAAATGTTCCTCCAGAAATTTTATTCAATCACGTATTGCTATTATTGGAAAAATATAAATTGTCGCTAAATTCTGTAGCGGTAGTATCTACCGTAGACTTAAAGGCTGATGAACCTGCTGTACTCGCCTTGGCTCAGACTCTGTCCGTGCCAGCCAGATTCCTGCCTGTAGCAGAGTTAGAGGCTCTGACGCCGCGTCTTTCTCACCCTTCAGAAGTGGTGTTCCGGGCTGTTGGTTGTCACGGTGTAGCAGAAGCAGCGGCTTTGGCCGCTGCCGGTCCCGATGGCAGGCTAGTAGTCAAAAAGCATTGTGGCCAGCAAGTCACATGCGCCATCGCTCGTGCTCCGGACTCTATCGACCCAATGCAAGTCGGGCGTGCCCGTGGTCGACTCCATGTTGTTGGCATTGGTCCCGGATCTTCCGAATGGAGAACGCCTGCAGCCTCCGCAGCTCTTGCAGAGTCTGATCACCTGGTTGGCTACCGCCTGTATCTGGATCTTCTTGGCAGGACTGCTGACGGAAAGGTGCGCCATGAGAGTCCATTGGGTGCTGAGAGAGACAGAGTCTGCCAAGCGCTTGATCTCGCGGCCGCTGGTGAGATCGTGTCGCTCATATGCTCAGGGGACGCAGGTATCTATGCTCTGGCAACACTGGTGTTCGAGCTGCTGGACAGCACGGGACGGAAAGACTGGAAGCGAATCGAAGTGAACGTGGTCCCTGGTGTGTCAGCTGTTCAGGCAGCAGCAGCGCGAGTGGGCGCTCCGTTAGGCCATGATTTCTGCGCCATCTCACTGTCAGATCTTTTAACACCGTGGCCACTCATTCGGCGCCGTCTGCGCGCCGCAGCGGCAGCGGATTTTATCGTAGCACTCTACAATCCAGTCTCTCCACGTCGCTTGACTCAGCTTGGACAGGCACGCGACATTCTGCTGGCGCACCGCCCGGCGGCGACACCTGTCGTCCTCGCTCGCAACATCGGTCGCACAGGCGAGCACACGATCATAATCCGTCTAGAGGAGTTACTCCCAGCGCAGGTGGATATGCTCACTGTAGTCATCGTTGGGAATAGCGAGAGTCGGTGTGTGACCGTAGGCCGCAGCCAGTGGGTTTATTCACCGCGTGGCTACGGATGCAAAAAACGCCGCGTGAAAAAGGCAGAGAGCCGCTCAGTTACGGAGACCAGCATAGGAAATTAGCAATGAATGTCAGACCGACGGCTTGGCTTTTTTCAGGATGAAATTGAGTCCCGACAAGGTTATCACGGCCAACTATAGCAGTGATTGGCTCACCGTAGTGAACTATAGCCAAACGGTGATCAGGGTTCGTTGGGATGAAGTGGTAACTATGCACAAAATAGACATGGGGGCTGTCCGGGAGTCCCGTGAGCAAGGGGTGGGCTGCCGTGATCGTGAGGTCATTCCAACCCATATGCGGGACCTTCAAGGCAGACGCAGGACTACGGATTGGCACGACATGGCCACGAATCCAGTTGAGGCCAGCATGTTCCCCGTGTTCACAGCTGACGGCACCCATGAGCTGCATGCCGACACAGATGCCGAGAAAAGGACGACCCTTTGTGAGGACCGTATCTGTCAAGGCCTCTATCAGCCCTGGGACGGCGACGAGTCCACGCCGGCAATCGCCAAAGGCACCAACGCCCGGCAACACGATTCTGTCAGAGGCGTACACATCTTCTGGCCGGGCCGATACTCGAACGGCACTTGTGAAACCTCTTTCCTTGAGAGTATATTCGAAAGCTTTAACAACAGAACGTATATTTCCCAATCCACAATCTATGATTGTAACAGTGCGTGCCATCCTATTCTTCTTTCTCTTAAGATGAGGAACATAACAATTACAATTGGTCACTACTGGTCACTACATAAGATGGTTACAATGACCCGCCCAGCACGCCCTTGGTAGATGGGACAGAATGACTCTGACGGGAATCAATTGCGATCGCCTGACGCAAGGCCCGTGCCAGTGCTTTATAGCACCCTTCGACAATATGATGGTGGTTCTCACCATACAGACAGGCCACATGCACACTCGCTCCCGCTGCGCTGGCAAAGGCCTGGAACCATTCTTTGAAGAGCTCCGTATCCATGGCTCCCAGGGAGTGTGGTCCCCATGTCACCTGCCACACCAGATATGGTCTGTTGGACAGGTCAATGGCAACCCGCGTGAGCGCCTCATCCATAGGCACATAGGCGAGTCCGTAACGGTGAATCCCCGCCCGATTCCCAAGAGCGTGGGCAACGGCCTCACCGAGAGAAAGGCCGATGTCCTCTGTCGTGTGGTGCAAGTCAACGTTTGTATCACCTGTAGCGCGGAGTGAAAGGTCAATGAGACTGTGGCGAGAGAGTTGTTCCAGCATGTGATCAAGAAAGCCAATGGACGTACGGATGTCGTAAACGCCCGTGCCGTCCAGATTCAGCTCAAGACTGATATCCGTTTCCTGAGTAACCCTATGCACCTGGGCCGTACGCATGCACCCTCCTGAATCGACAGGTTCCAAAGAAAATGCGTATTGTGTATAGTCTTCGCTCAAAACCTGCTTCTACATTTTAGTGCAGAGTGCTACAATATTTTGAGGACGGCATAAAGGGGGACTTCTGGCGCTATGCGATAGACTGCGCTATTCTTTACGCAGTGGTTCAGGATATTTCACAGCTGCAGCATGCAAAGCGTGCCGCTGCGGGGCGCCTGTCTATCAACTGCCCTGGCATAGACGTTTGGGGGTCGGGGATACCAGGCAGTCGGGTTGGGACAGGAGACGGGGTTCTCTTGAAGAAAGATGCTAACACTCCCGATCCGGTCGACGTTTACGTCGGCCGACGGCTAAGGTTGCGGCGCGAAATTTTGCGTATGAGCCAGGAGCAGGTGGCTAATGCCATTGGTGTGACTTTTCAACAGATTCAAAAATATGAACAGGGTAGGAACAGGGTTAGCGCTAGCCGTCTTTACGATATTTGTCACGTCCTGAACATACACATGACATACTTGTTCCAGGGACTCAATACTGATGTTGTCTTACGGCAGCGCAACGACAGGGGGGAACAAGTTCTACTGCAGAAGACAGTTTTTGATGGGGCTTGCTATATGGAACAAACGGAGACTTTGGAACTTGTCCGTTCATTCTGGCGAATCCCTAACACCAAGGCACGGCAGGAACTCTTAGAATTGATTCAGCTCCTAGGGCGCGATTCATCCACCTGTTAAATGCACGGGCTTAGGGAGTTTTTGCGCTCACTGTGACCGCCTGTCAAGCTTAGGGGGATTGCGGTGTGCTTTTTGTTTTTTTTTTTAGGGAAGAGGACTTTTTTTTAGGGAAGAGGACATGCGATGGGATGATGAGGGGCGTTGGCGTGGCACGACAATCCTTTCAGTGCGCAGAGTCAATCGTGTGGTTATTGCTGGCGATGGACAGGTCTCTCTTGGGCAGACAGTCGTGAAGTCTCATGCTCGCAAGATTCGTCGGCTAGGGGACGGTTCGATCATCGCCGGATTTGCTGGCTCTACGGCGGATGCTTTTACCCTGTTCGAACGTCTAGAAGGCAAGCTGGAACGGCATACTGGCCAACTGACACGTGCGTGTGTCGAATTGGCGAAGGATTGGAGGACAGACCGCTACCTGAGACGCCTCGAGGCCATGATGATCGTGGCAGACCGCACAGTTTCTTTACTCCTGACCGGCAGCGGGGACGTTCTAGAACCAGAGGATGGCTTGGTTGGCATTGGCTCTGGTGGGAACTATGCCCTTGCGGCGGCACGGGCTTTGATCGCCTTCGATTCACTCGATCCCGAAACTATTGCCCGCCGGGCTATGGCGATCGCGGCAGGCATTTGCGTTTACACAAATGAAAATGTGGTCATCGAAAGCTTATGACAGCCTTGACTCCCCGTGAGATCGTCTCTGAACTGGACCGATTTATTGTTGGTCAAAAGGAGGCCAAACGTGCCGTTGCTGTTGCCCTCCGCAACCGCTGGCGACGCCAACAGCTCTCTGACTCACTGCGTGAGGAAGTGTTACCGAAAAACATCCTCATGATTGGTCCCACAGGTGTTGGCAAAACAGAGATTGCCCGCCGTTTAGCCCGTCTGGCGCAGGCGCCTTTTCTGAAGGTTGAAGCAACAAAGTTCACGGAAGTTGGGTATGTAGGTAGAGATGTCGAAAGTATCGTCAGAGATCTTGTGGAAACCGCTATCACAATCACCAGGGAAAGGGTACGCCACCAGGTGCGAGAGAAAGCAGAAAGCCTTGCGGAGGAAAGAGTGCTTGATGCATTAGTTGGCACCTCAGCTCAGAGGGAGACACGCGCGAAATTCCGCAAGATGCTGCGAGAGAATCAGCTCAACGAGAGGGAAATTGAAATAGAACTCCAAGAAAGCAGCGCGATGAACATGCCTACAATGGATGTTCCTGGTATTCCTGGTGTCCAGATGGGAATGCTGAACCTTAATGATTTATTTGGCAAAATGTTCAGTGGTCGAACGAGAACACGGCGGGTGAGCGTGGGCGATGCACACGAACTCCTGATTGCAGAGGAAAGCGATAAGCTGTTGGATCAGGACAAGGTTGTGAGAGAGTCTATTGACGCCGTAGAAAACAATGGGATCGTCTTCATTGATGAGGTCGATAAAATCTGTGGCCGCGGTGAGGAACGCCTGGGCGGCGGTGATGTATCCCGTGAAGGCGTTCAGCGGGATCTGTTGCCCTTGATTGAAGGCACGACAGTGGTTACGAAGTACGGCAGTGTCAAGACTGATCATATTTTGTTCATTGCCTCTGGTGCTTTTCACTTGTCAAAGCCGGCAGATCTTCTGCCTGAACTGCAGGGAAGGCTTCCAATACGTGTTGAACTTCAAGCATTAACTCGTAATGATTTTATTCGTATTCTCACGGAGCCAGAAACAAGTCTGATCAAGCAGTACAGAGCGCTTTTGGCGACAGAATCTGTCACGCTTGATTTCACCAATGAAGCTATCGCTGTCATTGCCGATTTAGCGGCGGAGATTAACCGTAACGTTGAGAATATAGGGGCTCGTCGGTTGCATACCGTTCTCGAACGGCTTCTAGATGAGATTAGCTTTACAGCCACAGACAGGCCTGGAGAGCGCATATGCGTTGCAGCAGATATGGTTCATGAACGGGTTGGGGGCTTGGCTGAGAACGCCGACCTGAGCAAGTTCATTCTGTGAAAAAGCGCCGTGAGCGGAGCGCGTTATCCAGGGAGCAGTCACGTGATAGCAGGCGTGGTGTGTCCTTGTCCTCAAGGCTATGGATGCAAAGGCGTTTCCATGACCCTTATGTGGCAGAGGCCCGTCGGCTCGGCTATCGGTCTCGCTCTGCCTTCAAACTGCTGGAGATTGACAGGAAGCTGCGCATTCTGAAGCCTGGCCAGCAGGTGGTGGACCTAGGCGCCGCACCAGGTGGGTGGACTCAGGTCGCTGTAGAATCTGTTTTGGCTGACAATTCAGAAGCGTGTGGTCACGTGGTCGCCGTTGACCGCAACGCCTGGACCAGTGTACCAGGCGCAACATGTCTGACGTGTGACTTTATGGCAGGTGAAAGTGCTCTTCTCCTCAAACAAGCCCTCGGCAATGGCAAAGCCGATGTGATTCTCTCCGACATGTCCCCTAACACAACGGGACACAAACAGACAGATCAGCTGCGCTGCCTGACGCTTGTTGAAGCCGCTTATGTGTTTGCACTTGATGTCCTTGCGCCCGGTGGGAGCTTTGTCGCTAAGATCTTTCAGAGCGGGACTGAGTCCGTCATACTAGCGGACATGAAGCGTCACTTCACTTCAGTACGGCACATCAAACCACCGGCTAGCCGTAAGGAATCTGCGGAGATTTACCTGGTGGCACAAGGATTGGGATTGCAGATGTCTGTTCCCTCCTGCCCCTCCTGCCTCAAAAAGCGGTGAGACATGACGCGCTCCACAGCGTGCTTGAATTGCAATTGCTTGAATGAAGGCAGCACTAGCACTGCTACAGCATGCAGCTGGCTGCGCCCCTGTCCAACTGCTGAAAATCAAACTCAGGAGACGTACTTTACGCTCATGCCGAGCGATCCTGGCAGCCTGGCAGACTCTGACCCTCTGATTTTTCTGCCGCGCTGCGGGACGCCACCCCCCCTTGCCTCACCATAGGCACTGGCTGTACTCTTTTGAAAGAAGAAGCCAGAGAGAGTCCCTCCTGGCTGAGGACTAGGGCAGAGATGTCACGGGTTCACTGATTAACTGGTTAAGAGTGCGATTGCGATGATCGGAATCGTCACGGGCCTGACCGCTGAGGCACGCTGCTGGGCACGGAAACCCCTTGCAGGACACGTCGTATCGTGTGCCGCAGCAGGACATGGACCAATACAGGCGGCCCGTGCGGCGGAGAGCCTTGTGCAGAAAGGAGTCACAGGGCTTGTCAGCTTCGGTCTTGCGGGGGGACTCACGCCCGCGCTGCGGCCCGGTACAGTGGTACTGGCAAACACAGTGGTGGTGCAGACAGCCCCCAAGGGACACAGGCTATTTTTTCCTCACACGCCCTGGCGGGAGCGTCTGTATGAACACTTGATAAGTTTAAAACCATGTGTTATCCCCCTTTTTGCAAGTGATCAGGTCATCGCTACCGTCGAGGCCCGGAAAAGGCTGGCGGCTGACACGGGTGCTGGAGCTGTGGATATGGAAAGTGGCGCTGTGGCCCAGTGTGCAAGAATCGTAGGCTTGCCATTTGTTGTCGTGCGGGTGACAGCTGACCCTGCGGAAAGAACGCTGCCACCAGCCGTATTATCCAGTGTGGACACAAACGGATACATTCGTCCCTTTCGAGGGCTGCGCGCCTTAGCGCGCCAGCCTGCTCAGTGGCCGGACCTCATGAGGTTGTTATGGGACAGCCGCATTGCCTTTACAGTACTAAGCCGTGTTGCCGAGCTTGCCGGTGCTGATTGCGCCTTCCTCCCCTGAGGGCCCTGAGGGGGCTGTCCCTGCGGCCCGTGGCATCTCTGGAGCCTCTGGAGCCATCGCGCCCCTTGTGCGTGGACCCAAAAGAGCTGCCTTCAGCGCTTTCCATGGGTGCAACATTGTGTCGAGCACGGCTGTCGGTTCAAATCCGCAATGCATCATGCAATTGTCACACGCCGGGTGAAGACCCGTACCATAGGCGCTCCAGTCTGTCTCTGCCATTAATTCCTGGAAAGTCGCGGCATAGCCATGCCCGAGCAGATAACACGGTCTCTGCCAGCCAAAGACGTTACGTGTGGGATTGCCCCATGGCGTGCATTGATAGCTCTGATTCCCAGCAAGAAAATCTAGAAATAACGCCGAATGGCTGAAGTGCCATTTCTTTTTTAGATTCAGAGTGAAAAGTTTGCGAAAAAACTCTCGACTCATCTGACGAGACAAGAACTGATTCTGGAGCGGTGCGTTCCCGTAGGCAAATCCAGGAGAAAGAGTAATTCCCTCGACCCCTAACTCGCGGCAGATAAATGTGAAGAATCGGGCCGTGCGCTCAACATCACTAGTGTCATACAGGGTACAGTTAATATGAATGCGGAAACCACGGCCTCGAGCAACCCTTATAGCGGCTATGGCGCGGTCATAGACTCCGTGCTGAGCGACGGCGCTGTCGTGCTGCGCGCGGTCTCCATCCAGATGAATCTGAAATGTCAGGTAAGGCGAAGGCGTGAACAGACCAAGCCGTTTTTCCAGTAGCAGAGCATTTGTACAGAGATAAACGAATTTCTTCCGTGCTACCAAGCCGGAAACAATCAGACCAATTTCCCTGTGCAGGAGTGGCTCTCCGCCGGGAATAGATACGACAGGAGCGCCACACTCGTCAACGGCTTGCAGACATTCTGCAACTGAAAGGCGAAGATTCAGAATCTCGTCGGGGTAGGCAATTTTGCCACATCCCGTACAAGACAGGTTGCAGCGGAACAATGGTTCCAGCATCAGCACAATGGGGTAGCGCTCGACTCCTTTCAAGAGCTTTTTGAGAATATAGCTTCCAACACGGATCTGCTGGATAAGCGGTATGGCCATGCACTAATCTTCCCAAGAGAGGCGCAGCACGGGGAGCAGTATTCTCATCAGAGAATGCCAATGAAACAACTTGGCATTATCAACGATTGCGCCTGAGACTGCAAGTCTCACGGAAGACATTTGCTAAAGTTGCTACGCTTTCTCCATGGCTCCAGCCGGACAAAGGCGCTGCGTACTGCCTTGCAGTGAGTCTCCGTCTCCCTCCTGTCTCTTTTTGGGATGCGCCCTGCTACGGCTGGCACGACAGGCCTCGATGAAGGCCACAAAACGCCCCCCCCAGGGGAGAGCACCGACGGAGCGTCTATGTGCATAGGTGGCCAGTGTATTATGGGTTACAATTCCATCCTGCCGACCAGTAATCCCCTCACCCCGCACTACATCATAGGCAAACTGAACACCAGACTCAAGATTCTCCAGGCTAGAGTGATGAAATTCGTGCGCTGCATGGACTACGTCAGGATGACGGCCGGGCCAGGGCATGGCTGCGTTTTCGACTATGTGCATGTACCCGCGGCCATGGGGACGATCATGCATGACGGTATCGGCGGCAATAAAACCAACCATGGCACAAGTGTCTCCCTGCCAGGTGATTCGCCGAGACAAGTACATCAGTCCGCCACATTCAGCGTAGGTGGGTAAACCAGATTCTAAGGCTTTACGGATCGCAAAGCGCAAATTTGTGTTAGCCTCCAGTGCTGCCATGTGCAGCTCTGGAAATCCGCCACCGATAAAGAGTCCGTCGACATGGGACGGAAAACAGGAATCCCTGAGGGTATCGAATGGCACGACATCAGCTCCAGCGGAGTCCAGGGCGGCTAGGTCATCAGGATAGTAAAATCCGAATGCGGCGTCACAGGCTATGGCAATGCGGACTCTAGGAGAATATCTCATTGGAGGAATCTTTATATTCATATATTCTTCTATTTTTTTTTCATGGCGCGTTGCCGCAGCGAGCACCCTTTCAAGGTCTACCTGTCTTTCTACTGAGTCGCTGATGCGGTCGATGACCGCTCTCGCTTCACTATGCTCGTTTGAAGGCATAAGCCCCAAATGCCGCTCAGCGATGTTCAGATCCTGGGAAACATGCACTGCGCCAAGCACGGGGATACCAACATAGCGCTCCACAGCAGCTCTCAGCTTGCTTTCATGGCGGCACCCTGAAACCTTGTTGAGTATGATGCCGCCGAGTTGCACTTTTGTATCGAAGACCTGGTACCCCATCAACAGCGGGGCAATACCCCGAGTGATGCCAGAGGCATTGATGACCAACACAACAGTGGCGTCGACCAGTCTAGCCAAGGCAGCTGAAGAGTCGATACCTTCTAAGTCTACTCCGTCGTGCAATCCCTTGTTGCCCTCTATAAGGGCAACATCAGCATTGACAGTCTGCAAAGATACAGTGGCCAAAATGGCCGCAGAACTCTGCGTGTGGAAGTCGAGATTCCAGCAAGTACGGCCAGCAGCGGCCGATAGCCACATGGGATCGATATAATCTGGCCCTTTCTTAAAGGGCTGTACAGAAAACCCACGCTTGGCCAGAGCAGCGCACAGGCCTATGGATAGAGCAGTTTTTCCTGAAGACTTCTGTGCAGCGGAGACGTACAGAAAACGCATCGCACGATGCCCTGATGAAATCCTGTGGAATATCAGGAGTTATGCAGGGAATCGCTCTCGTCGCCGCTCGTTCCACATTGTAGTTGCCAAGGCATGGGCCGACTGGTGTTCGTTGACACGGTCGAGCAATAACAACACAATTGCTACAGTTCCGATAACTGTTGTTGTAGCGTAGCGGTCTGTGCTCTCACCCCGCCACAGTTGGCCGAGACGTGCGAGATCCATGTCTGTCTCGACAGGCTGAACGGACTCAGGGAGTAAAGCGGGCCAGTGAGTTGTGGCACTGTGCCCGTCGCGTACGGAAGAGATTTCCACTGGCTTTGTTGGACGCCTTTCTGCTTCTCCCCCCTCTCCCTTAAACACAACCATGTGCGGCTGTCTGAGAAGAACAGCGGCCTCTTGGTGAACTGGCCTATAAGGGGGGTGTGTGACGCTCAGCACCTGATAGGGCGCATCTAAAGGGTTAACCTGGCGGGCCATTGTATGGATGGGCGAGCGAACGCCGAGCAGGGAGCGCAGAGCAAGAAGCGCCTGCAGCTTAGGAGAAAAAGCGTCCAGAGGCAAAAACGCAAAATTACAGGCTTTGAGATGAGCAGCCGCTTCCGTCAGAGAGGACGCCGGTTCAATGCCAAGGGTCCGTAACCCATCACGGGCATATACCCGTCCTGCTGTATGGCTTTCTGTGCCATGCATGACGATACGCACTCCGCTTTCCGCCAGCAACAAAGCCGCTAACAAGTACCAAGGGACTTGCCGTGCCTTGCCAGCATAGGTTGGCCAATCGATATCCACTCTGATAGAAGTCGTATGAAGGAAAGCACGGATACCGCGCACAAACCCTGCAACCTCTGCAGCTGTTTCTGTCTTAACGCGTAGAAGACACAAGAAGGCCCCTAGTTGAACAGGCTCTATCTCCTCAGACATCACCATACGTACTGCTGCGGTCGTTTCCTCTTCTGTGAGAGCCCGGGATAGGTGCGGACCCTTCCCAAGAGTGCGGATATACTGAGCGAAAGGATGTTCAACGGTCACGACTCTTCCCCTTCTCTCTGGAGCTATAGCAAAGCACAAATTTTTCTTTTAATGTACCAGAAGGCTTGTACGCTGCGTACGCTGCGTTCAAGAGTCTCATGTCTAGAGATGCTAACACGTAGCAATGTGAGTAGTCCAGGAGTGCTCTCCCTTTGTACGGCTGTACGGCGGCTGGATATCAGGCTCTCTCATATCGGGCTCTCTCATAGAGGACTTAGAAAATCCTTCCATTATATCATACTGTGTGACTGCTCATGAGCTTGAGAAAAAATGTTCTACCTAACCAGGTTCCCCACGTGTGTCTGCGGTCTTTCCAAAAAACACGAAACGTTCTCCTGCCGTCACAGAGGATGAAAAAAACACAGATATACGCAGTAGTTTAACGACACGTGACAAATGCTCCGAAAAATAAGTACACCCCTCGGGTAAGGAGACAGGCATGGCTGAACAGAATAGGGGGCCGCTCCCGCTCCTCCCCCTGGTTGCCAGAAGCTATGCATTTGTTCTGACAGGATTGCGTCTGCTGCTGGCAGCCACGTGGCCGTGGATAGGCGTAGTTTATATTGCTGGACGGGCCGCTACTGGGGTCAGTAGCGGCCTGACAGTAGAGGACGAAGTGCCATCGGCTTTATGGATCCTCATTGTGACAAATCTCGTGGCGAGCAGCGCTGTCTCTGTGCTTTGTCACAGGATCATTATCCTTGGCGAGTGGCCTGCCGGCTTACGTTCTGTCCACTTCGGTCGCCGCGAGTTCCATTACCTCTTAGCCCTCTTGGTGGTTGGTTTTGCCGTTGCTTGTATCATGCTCCTGTTGACAGGCCTGATGCGTGCCGTGGGGTTAGAGAGCAGAGGCGGAATCATCGGTGCCAGCGCTGTTGTTTTGGCTTCTCTCACGAGTCTGGTCCTCTATGCTCGGGTGTCCCTTGCTTTTCCTGACCTGGCAGTCTCAGGTAACCGTCTGCCATTACACGTGTGGAGTGCAAGTCGTGGGCAGACAGCGCGCATTATACTTGGTATGGCCTTATCCGGTATGCCTTCAGTCCTGATCGCACAGCAGCTGATAGTAGTTGTTGCTATCTTACAGGTAAAGGGCCTGACGAGCATTGCCATCTTTGTCGACATCTTCGGGCTTATCGTGACATTCATTGCTATAATGAGTAGCGCTGCCTTTCTCTCATTTACCTATCAGTGGCTTGTCCTGGGCAGGGCTTGGTCTTCCATGGGCAAGAAGTGAAGGCTGTACTGTATGGCAAAGTCGTGTGTCTGCGACACTCTCCGGTCTTCCTGTCTCATGGAAGAATCTGGTTTTTGGCTCATCTATGAGACACGCAGAAAGCCGATGATGTCGTATACAGCGGCCAGGATAGGGCCTGCAAGAGTATCCGCACGTTGCGCCCCATGTCGCAGAATGGAGTCAATGTGATCTGGAGCGGCGAGTAGCCTTTTGACCTCAGCGGTCATCGGCGCGAGCACTGATACGGTGAGCTCAGTCAGATCGTTCTTAAAGTCAGAGAATCTGCGACCGGCGTTGTGCGCCAGGGCTTTCTCTGGTGAGAGATCGGCGAGTGTCGCATAGAGTCCCAGCAGGTTGGCTGCTTCTGGCCTCTTTTGTAAGGCTGTCAGCGTATCCGGTAGAGGTGCCGAATCAGTCTTGGCCTTACGCACTTTTAAGGCAATGGTGTCAGCGTCGTCTGTCATGTTGATGCGCGCATAGTCCGACGGATCGGACTTACTCATTTTCTTGGAGCCATCACGCAGGCTCATAATACGAGTGGCTGGGTGCACGATGATTGGTTCTGGGATTGGAAAGAAATTTGTGCCAAAGATTTTATTGAACCGCTGTGCGATGTCACGTGTCAGTTCCAAGTGCTGCTTCTGATCTGCGCCCACAGGAACGTGGGTAGCTCTGTACAGCAGAATGTCTGCTGCCATTAGCGTGGGATACGCATATAACCCTACTGAGGCGTTTTCGCGATCCTGGCCTGATTTTTCCTTAAATTGAGTCATACGGCTCAGCCAACCTAAACGTGCTATACAATTCAAGACCCAAGCGAGTTGGGCGTGCCCCGGGACAGCGCTTTGGCTAAACAGAATGTTGCGTTCACTCTCAACACCAGCAGCCAGGAGACTCGCCGCTACACACCGCGTATTCTGACGGAGTGCGGCCGGGGCCTGTGACACGGTCACAGCATGCATGTCCACAATACAAAACAAGCATGGATAGTCCTGCTGCAACTTGACCCAGTTGCGGATGGCTCCGAGATAGTTCCCCAAATGCAGGGTACCTGTGGGCTGTACACCAGAGAAAATACGTGCCATGGAAACCTCGTGTCTGCTGACAAACTGGACAAGTACTGCAGCGTCACACGGCGATTATTTCACAAGCTGCTGCACCTCCTTGAAGGCTGGATGGTTCTTACTGCCAAGCCATTCGAACAAAACCATTTCTGTGGTCACGACATGTACACCGCACATCACCATACGAGCAAGCGCTGCTCTTTCGGATTCTGGCCGCCGCGATGAGCAGGATTCTGCCACAACAAACACTTCAAAGCCATTTTCCCTCAGACCTAAGGCACTTTGGAGCACGCACACGTGAGTCTCAATACCCGCCATGACCACTTGGCGGCGTCCGAAACTGCTTAGGCGCTTCATGATGCTCACATCAGAAGCACAATTAAAAGATGTTTTTTCTAGGCATGAGCCCTGTGGGGCGAGGGAACGCAGCTTGCCAACTGTCGGGCCGAGCCCTCTGATATACTGTTCAGAGACCACGATTGGACTGCCAAGAATGTTGGCGGCCTGTATGAGCGTGGCACAGCCGACGGTGACGGAGCGCGGTGAGTGTACGACAGGGATAAGGCGTTCCTGGACATCCACTATCAGGAGGCAGGAATCATTGGCAATCATCTGCATTGAGTGTCTTCTCCTTTCCTTCAAAAGGATCATTAGGATCATTAACGCCGATCCCGCCCATGAACTGTAGGAACTGTAGAATGCTTATGGCCTCATGACTGACGCGCCAAAAAGAGTTTGGCACCCTGGGCGAGCCTCGCCCGCTAGGTAGGCCTGTGGCAAGGGAGGGCTGGCGGGGATTGACAGAGTCGCAAGCCATCTGAGATGAGATTATATGAGATCATATCATATAGGTCTGCTATATAATCTGCATGCCTTGCAGATGCAGATGGTGGCGTAGCGTGGGGTGTTGCATGAGTCTTCCGTCTCTGGTGTTTTCTTGTTTTGTGCGTGTGTAGCCGATGAGTTTTTGCTCATTGGGCCTCGGCCCTGAAACCCTCAAGGCCATCGCTGCGGTTGGTTATACCACCCCAACACCCATCCAAGCACAGGCGATTCCAGTCGTCTGCATGGGTAAGGATGTGTTGGGAATCGCACAAACTGGTACGGGGAAGACAGCCTCTTTTACCCTGCCCATAATCGAGATTCTCGCGCAAGGGAGAACGCGGGCTCGCATGCCACGGGCGCTGATTCTAACGCCAACACGGGAACTTTCTGCACAGGTGGCAAAAAGTTTTGCCCGTTATGGGTGTTATCACAGCCTCAGTATGGCACTGCTCGTCGGTGGTGAGTCCGTCACGGCCCAGATCAGACTGCTAGATCGCGGTGTGGATGTCTTGATCGCGACCCCAGGGCGCCTTTTGGATTTGTTTCAACGTGGACATGTTCTACTGTCTGATGTTCGCATCCTAGTGATCGACGAAGCGGATCGCATGCTTGACATGGGATTCATTCCCGATGTGGAGCGCATCGTTACTCTGTTACCGCGCAGACGGCAAACCCTGTTTTTCTCAGCTACCATGCCATCTGAAGTGAAGCGTCTGGCAGATCTTTTCCTGAACGAACCACGTGAAATTCACGCTGCACCGCTAGCACAACCAATTAATAGTGTTTTAGAAGGTTTAGTTGTTATAGATTCCCATACGAAAGATGAAGTGTTGCGTTACTTTCTCCGTAAGCAAGAGGTAAGGAGTGCGTTTATCTTTTGCAACCGTAAGCGCGACATCTGTGTTCTACACCGCTCTCTCATCAAACATGGGTTCCCAGCTGGCATGCTGCATGGCGATCTGCTGCAATCGCTACGCACGGACACTCTGGAACAGTTTAGATCTGGAGAGATCTCTCTCCTCGTATGCTCTGACGTCGCTGCCCGCGGAATCGATATCACTGCGTTGTCACACGTTTTTAATTTTGATGTTCCTATTCATGCCGAAGACTATATCCATCGTATTGGCCGTACTGGAAGAGCTGGTATGAGTGGGCATGCTCTCACTATTGCTGAGCCTGAGGACAGCCATTATGTGGTTGCCATTGAGAAATTAATCGGACATCAGATTCCACGTGTCATGGTAGAGGACATAGATATAGAGGAAGTGGAGGGTGTCAGCGAACGCCGCAAAAGGCGGACGAAAACGAATAGAACCGGTGTCGGTGTCAAGAAGAAACCAGATCAGCGCAAAGATAGACAGCACGAACTGACAGCAGCACAAGAAAGCCAGGATGGTGGGACTGACGGCTCGCAATATGACGGAACGGGTGTTCTAACGATGGAGCATTCTGAGGATGTGCTAGGATTTGGGGACCACGTGCCCTCTTTCTTTCGCGTCAATGCCCTTGAGCATCCGGCAAAAGTTTCGGACTCCTCCTCGCATCATGCTGGCCGGAAGGCCGTCACACGAGCGGGCACACGAGCGGTCACCAATGTGAATGTGACGGACTGTGCTGCAGAAGAGATAGCAGCTGTCGTGAGCAGTCGCAATGCTGCGCAGGACTCCTCAGCGGAATCAGTAGAGCATCATGCTTCTACAGAGCACCCTGGTACGGCTGCTACAGAGGGCGATTCGGATGCCGTCCCTTCTGAAACGGCTGTGCGCCAGAAAAAAAGAGGTCGACCCCTTCATGGGAAGGGAATTGTCAGTGACACTGCGGCTGGCACGGAAAAAAGTCCATCAAAAATTAAGAGGGGTCGGGCCGTCTCCAGGAAGACAACGGAACCTAATGAAAGTAGGGCTACCACAACACGGCGCCGCAGACAGACTCCACCCCCTGAAGAGAGGGCAGAAGAATCTGTTGACACAGCTGTGCCCCCCTCCCGGACCCGTCGTGCGAAAGCAGCGGCAACGGACAGGATAAAGCGCGGGAAGCCGGAGCGGGCCCAAAAGGTGAATCACAGTCTTGAAGCTGCCGTCATCTCTCCCAAGATATTAGGGGAACAGACAGATTCGTCTCCTGAAAAAGCCGTGCCATAGACAAGACAGGCACTGATGTTTGCACACTGCCGTACTGTTCTTCCTGTTCCTCTGCATGAGAAAGCAACAAGGACTCTCTCATCGCCTCGCCTGCAATGTGGTGAGACGGGGACGTCGGTGAGACGGGGACGTCGACAGAGTGGGCCTGAGCTTGGGAAGGGAGCCACTCACATCTCACCTGTTGCTCTTCACAAAGAAAGAGCACGTCACGACGAAATCTCCACGACGGTTCCTCTCGATAAATGATCGACCGCAGGCAGCATGGCCGTTACAAGCGGCTGACCAGGGGCCCCATTCCCTTCTACGACTCTACCATCACCATCAGGCCTACAACCGCTGTGGTCCCTGTTGCACCGTCGCCGGGCGTTTTAGCGGTCCAGGTCCAGAAAGACATTTCTGCTTACGGCCAGGTTCGTTGGTGGTTTTCTAATGGAGACGACAAGGGAGGACCATCCCGCATGGGGCTACACGCAAGGAAACGAGATGCAAAGTATTCCTTTAAGGAAGGCATATTACTTTTTACTTTTCAAAAGTATTCCTTTAAGGAAGGCATATTACTTTTTCAGTGGTATCCTCTGCCGTCCCAAAGGCGTGGACAAATCGCGGCTTGAATGGTCGCAAGCAAGACTGGCAGAAAACATAGAGATGTTGTATAGATGATACCCCGCAAAAAGGTATCGCCATGAAAAGGACAATGGGGGCCTTGCGGAATCACGAGCACATAGACTCCTCTGGAAAACCGGCAGAATCCATCCTCCCGGCCCCTGCTAATGAGCGAGCAATTCGCAGCGATTTCCTTACTGAGTCTCATATTTCACGTGCAGTTGTGACATTTGATACACGGAAAGAGCGCTTTATCGCCAATCGCCTTGGGATTCTGGCACGACATCGCTTTATGTTGGCTCTGAGCACGAGCCTTCTCATCACGGTCCTGATGACAGTGTTTGTTGGGTACTATGCGGTTTTTGCGATTCTCCTAGGAATCATCGTAGGCATTGGTGTCCTCCTCGTTCTGTCTTTCCCACCAACACCACAAAACCTCGCTGGGGATTCAGCAAACATCGCTGGGGATTCAGCAGATGGCCAGGAAAAAAAACAATAAATACCCTTCCCTGCGTTGGCAGGGCCCTTTATAGCAAGAGCCATGTTGCGAGACCAAGAAAAGCGAAGAAACCGACCACGTCTGTCACCGTCGTCACAAAAGCCGGTGAAGCCACTGCCGGATCGATTTTCATGCGTTCGAAACCCAGTGGCACGAGAAATCCCGCAAAACCAGCACATGTCAGATTGATGGCAAGCGCTGCGGCAATGACCAGACTGATTTCTAATATCCCAAACCGGACCCAGGTCACGACACCTAGGATGACAGCGAAGAGCACTCCGTTCAAGCTAGCCACCAAAATCTCCTTGCCGAGAACCCTTTTTGCGTTAGCAGTGCTTAATTCTCGTTTTGCAAGTGCACGTATGGCAATTGTCAATGTTTGCGTACCGGCGTTTCCGCCCATAGAAGCGACGATCGGCATGAGCACTGCGAGTGTGACGAGCTGCTCAATAGCAGCATCAAAAAGGCCAATAACACTTGAAGTCAGAACTGCAGTCCCAAGATTGACTAATAGCCAGTTGAAACGAGAACGTGTCGTGTCTATAACAGCTTGATAGAGATCGGGCTCAGCAACGCCTCCCAGCCGGAGCATATCGTCAGCGGCTTCTTCGTCTATAACGTCGACCACATCATCCACAGTGACAACGCCAACAAGTCTGCCGGAACGGTCTACCACGGGAGCAGAAACAAGATCATGCTCACGGAATAAGACAGCGACCTCCTCTTGATCCATCGTGACGGCGATTGACTGCACAGCTGGATCAAGGATTTCCTGCAGCCGCACTGGCTGACATGTTCGCAGCAAACGACTTAAAGCAACCCTGCCTGCGGGCCGATGCCGCGGGTCGACAACATAAAAGTCATAGAATTCCTCTGGCAGATTCTGGTTTGCACGTAGGTAATCTATAGTCTGGCCGACAGTCCAGTAGGCAGGCACCGCTACTAGTTCACGCTGCATCAGACGACCAGCTGAGTATTCCGGGTAGGACAAACCTTGTGTGACAATAGTCCTGTCCTCAATGGGTAAGGCGGCCAATACGCGCGCTTGCTCGTCCTCACTCAGATGACTCATCAGATGCACTGCATCGTCAGAATCGAGTTCACGCAGGGCAGCAGCTAGGTCAGTAAAGCCTAGCGAAGCGATGACTTCCTCGCGCACTGTTCCATCTAGAGCGCATAGAATTTCAGCATCAAAATCGAGTCGCATGACGTCAATCAGCGCACGGCGCTGGTCAGCGCTGAGACGTTCAAACAAACGGGCTCCATCAGAATAATGCAGATGGCTGACCAAGGTACGGACGTCTTCCAGCTGATTTTGCGCAAGGGATTCTGCCACGGCACGCACCAGCTCATCCCTGTTATGCAGGCCCAGAGCCTCCTCACTAGAAAGGAGAGTGGAAGGCGGTATAACGCGCTCGTCCATCGTTTCAGCCACGACACCTCTGTGTCCACCCTAGCAGACACCAGTCGCCCCTGCTGTCGTCCGGCGTGTCTACATCGGGTGACGAGACGATGCAGAACTGCACCTGTGCAACGCACAGGCGCAGTCCACGCAAAGCCACTATGTTCAATCTGGTACGGTCGAGAAGACTCGAACTTCCACGGAGTCGCCTCCACAGCGCCCTCAACGCTGCGCGTCTACCAGTTCCGCCACGACCGCAGATGCGATCCCGCCAGGGCTTTTTCGGCCCATGGCGCGAGTGCCCAAATATCAAATCAATATGATTCTGGCAAGTTGCAATTAGAGTCTTGGAGACAGAGTGAATCTGCAGGACAGATGAGGAAAGATACAGGAGGACAGAGACAGAGAGGGACAGATAGAGTCATGGTGGAATGGTATACCTCTCCTGGGCCTGTTCCATACCCTGAGGCGGTGGCAGCTATGGAAACGCGGGTCAATGCTATTGCTGCTGGAAAAGCAGCTGAGCTCGTATGGCTAGTGGAACATCCATCGGCGTATACTGCCGGGACAAGTGCCGTTGCTGAGGAGTTGCTGCAGGCGGATCGTTTTCCTGTTTACCGCAGCGGCCGTGGCGGGCGGTACACTTATCATGGTCCTGGCCAACGGGTAGCTTACGTGATGCTCAATGTGGGCGCTCGCGGCGCTGACCTGCATTGCTTTCTCAAGGCACTGGAAAACTGGGTCATAGGGGCTTTAGTCCAGCTCGGAGTCTCTGGCATACGGCGGTCTGGTCGGGTCGGTATATGGGTAGCGCGGGAGGGACGCGAGGAGAAAATTGCTGCAATTGGGATACGGCTGCGACGCTGGATTAGCTTCCACGGCATTGCTCTCAACGTGGACCCTGATCTCGAACACTTCAGTGGAATCGTGCCCTGTGGCCTTGCGACCTATGGCATAACCTCCCTAGCCGCTCTGGGGCGGCCCGTGTCGTTTGCAACAGTAGACAAAGCCTTGCGTGATTCTTTTGGGAAGTTCTTTCCTGAAGAAATGCAGGCAGAATGACCCTTCTCATAGGGATATGGATGCAGAGGATCAGATGGATCCAGAGGACAGCCTATCCAAAAGGCTTTCCAGTGGGGGAATATGCATTTGGGGGGGAATATGCATTTGGGGGGGAATATGCATTTGGGGGACAGACTGTCTGTACGGGAGAAAAATAATGGGAGAGATGATTAGATTGGCGGCACGTGACGAACATCTTTTTGAAGCCTACGTGGCGTGGCCAACAGGAACGCCGCGGGGAGGCTTGGTAGTGGTCCAGGAGGTTTTCGGTGTCAACAGCCACATTCGCGCTACAGCGAATCGTTTTGCGGAAGAACAGGGGTACGTAGCAATTGCTCCCGCTCTCTTCGACAGGCTGGAACCTGCTGTTGCCCTCGGCTACGGTGAGGAGGACCTAGCCCACGGCCGCGCCTTACGTTTGGCTTTAGGGTGGGACAAGCCACTTCTCGACATCGAGGCCACACGCACGTTTGTATCTTCTACGAATAAAAAAGTAGGCATAGTTGGATTCTGTTGGGGTGGATCTCTGGCGTGGCTCTCGGCTTGTCGATTGCCCTTCCGGGTTGCTGTCTGTTACTACGGTGGACAGATTGTCCAATTTATTGAAGAGCGTCCCGTCTGTCCAGTGATGATGCACTGTGGCCGTCACGACACTATCATTTCTGGAGCAGATCAGAAGGCAATTACAGACGCTCACCCGGAAGTACACTATCACTTTTACGAGGCAGGTCACGGTTTCAATTGTGACGAACGTGCTGATTTCAAACAGGACTGCGCCGCGGAATCGTGGTTGCACACGGCGACGTTCTTGGCAAACTACCTGCGCTGAGTGAACGCAGTCGTGGTCCATTCTCTAACCTATGAGACAAGAGTTTGTGTGTCAGTCCTGCGGTGCCTCACATATCCAGTGGACTGGCCGTTGTAGTCTTTGTGGCAGTTGGAATAGTCTTGTCGAAGAGACGAGACTCGTCGTTAAGCCAAGGGGCGTAAGCCAAAAAAGTGGTGGGCGCTCCCTGACGCTCTTTGGACTCGAGAGCACAGGGGAAAGACCACAGCGTCTGCTGACGGGTATTGGCGAACTGGACAGAGTGTGTGGCAAAGGCCTGGTGGCTGGTTCCGTCCTTTTGGTTGGTGGTGATCCCGGTATTGGTAAGTCCACGCTGCTACTCCAGGTCTGTGCTGCGCTGTCGGGGCGGGCAGAAGAGTCTGTGCGCACGATTTATATCTCTGGCGAGGAGGCCGTGGATCAAGTGCGGCTGCGGGCTATTCGTCTAGGATTGGCCAAGACCGGTGTCGAGTTAGCGGCTGCTACAAATGTCCGCGATATCCTTGTGACATTAGACTGGGCAAAACCCATTGTCCCCGTTGTGCTGGTGATCGATTCTATCCAGACTATGTTCGTCGATACCCTTGAGTCTGCGCCCGGAACTGTCGCTCAGGTGCGAGCCGCGGGGCACGAACTGATTCGTTTGGCTAAACAGCGCGGATTCGTGTCTTTTTTGGTCAGTCATGTGACAAAGGAAGGGATGATCGCGGGTCCTCGAGTGCTGGAACACATGGTGGATACGGTCCTGTATTTTGAGGGCGAGCGTCACTATCCGTTTCGCATTCTGCGGGCTGTGAAGAACAGATTTGGCCCAACAAACGAAATAGGTGTGTTCGAAATGACTGATAAGGGATTAGTAGAGGTTACTAATCCGTCTGCGCTTTTCTTAGCAGAAAGGCGTGGCAGCATGTCTGGAAGCTGTGTCTTTGCTGGAATCGAGGGGACTAGGCCTATGCTGGTGGAAATACAGGCCTTGATTGGGCCAGCAGGCCTTAGTCCGCCGCGCAGGGCCGTCGTTGGCTGGGATGGAAACAGGTTAGCCATGGTGCTGGCAGTGCTTGACGTCCGCTGTGGTCTTGCCTTAGGGACACGGGATATTTATCTGAATGTGGCAGGTGGCTTACGTATTACAGAACCAGCCGCTGATTTGGCCGTTGCTGCTGCTCTTGTGTCCGCCGCAACAGACGTGCCTGTTGCGGCAGATATGGTCGTCTTCGGCGAGGTCGGTTTATCGGGTGAAGTACGATCTGTTGCCCAGGGAGAGACACGGTTAAAAGAAGCGGCCAAGCTTGGATTTACCCAGGCCATGATCCCGCAGCGCTTTCCTTCCAGAGAACAACACTCTCGAGCTCTTTTGACAAGGGTTTATGAGATAGGCCATTTGCAGAGAGTGGTGGACTCTTTTCGGCAAATTGTTGGGCAATGACTAGGAAAGGCTATATGACAAGGCCCCTTGATGTCATTGTAGGCCTTGTCATACCGTATGTCCGGTGGGTGATGGTGGGGCCAGTTTGCCAGAAAGAGATTTTTGTGCTGACGCCGGCCTCTCATGCGTTGCCGGATGAGTCGTCTCGCCCAGAATCCCTGGTGGCTCAACAGAAACGGCGATGTCTTTGATGATAACCAACCCGCTCGATGACGATCACCTACACGAATCATGTGGAGTGTTTGGCATTTTTTGTGATTCCGATTCAGCAGCGCACACCGGATTCGGCCTGCATGCTCTGCAGCATCGTGGTCAAGAGGCGGCAGGTATTGTGAGTTGTGATGGCAGACACTTTTATTCTCACAGAGGGCTTGGGCATGTCTCGGAGAATTTTAACGAGGACGTCATCGAACGTCTGCCTGGACACATGGCGATCGGTCATGTTCGTTATGCAACTTCTGGAGAAACAATTTTACGAAATATACAACCTTTATTTGCTGATTTTGAATTTGGTGGGCTCGCTATCGGCCATAATGGAAATCTGACCAATGCGACAACCTTGCGCAGAGCCTTGGTCCGGCGTGGTTGTCTTTTTCAATCTACGACGGATACTGAGGTGATTGTTCATTTAATTGCCATTAGCCGATGTGCCACCGTTGAGGACAGAATGATTGATGCCTTGCGGCAGGTGGAGGGGGCTTACTCCTTAGTTGCTTTAATCCGGAACGCCCTCATTGGGGTACGCGACCCTTTGGGAATCCGACCTCTTGTTCTGGGTCGCCTTGATAAGGCGTATATCCTCACCTCTGAGACTTGTGCGCTTGATATCATTGGAGCGGCATTTGTCCGCGATATTGATCCAGGAGAACTGGTAGTCGTAGATTGCGGCGGTGTGCGTTCTCTCAAACCTTTTGCCTGTCGACGGAGACAGTTCTGCATCTTCGAATACGTTTATTTTTCCCGTCCCGATTCTGTCGTCGAAGGTTTGAGTGTTTATGCCGTCCGCAAACGGGTTGGCATCGAATTAGCTCGAGAGAGTCACGTCCCGGCTGATGTTGTGGTGCCAGTGCCAGACTCTGGTATGCCGGCTGCTATGGGGTATTCGAGTGAGTCCGGTGTCCCTTTTGAATACGGTATTATTCGTAACCACTATGTTGGCCGTACTTTTATCCAGCCAACTGACAGGACACGTCATTTAGGTGTAAAGCGCAAACATAATCCTAACAAACCTGTTCTACGCGGGAAGAGAGTTTTACTCGTTGACGATTCTATTGTTCGAGGGACCACTTCAATGAAGATTGTGGATATGGTGCGACAGGCAGGTGCTGTCGAAGTTCATATGCGCATCTCTTCACCGCCCACAGTATATCCATGCTTCTTTGGTATTGATACCCCGAGGCGGGAGAATCTCTTGGCTGCCCGCCACACTCTTGAGGAAATGACAGCAGTGCTCGGCGTAGATTCTCTTGCTTTTATCACTCTCGACGGTCTCTATCGGGCGATGGGCGAAAGAAGCCGCCGTCAGGAACAACCTCAATTCTGCGATGCCTGTTTCACCGGCGCCTATCCCGGTCCTCTGACGGACCAGCAGGGCATAAAGACGCCAACAGCGTTGGCGTTACTATCCAATGAAGGACAAATTTTGTACAAATGAGCATTAATAGTAGTATAAAGAGTACCCAGCCGAGCCCCCTTAAAGGACGAGTCGCCCTTATCACAGGCGCCTCGCGTGGTATTGGCCGCGCTGTGACCCGCCGTTTTGCTGCAGAGGGGGCAACTGTGATCCTTGTGGCTCGGACAAAAAGCGCGTTGGAAGAGTTGGACGATGAGATTCGCGTGAGCTTCCCTGACAATAGGGCCGTCCTTGTTCCACAGGATCTAGCTGATCATGCCCGGATTGACCAGATGGCGCTGGCTGTTTACCAACGTTTTGGCCGTTTAGATGTGCTTGTAGGCAACGCAGCGATATTGGGGCCTTTATGTCCCATGCAACATACAGCGCCACGGGATTGGACGCAGGTGCTGTCGGTCAACGTGACGGCTAACTTTCATCTGATTCGCAGCTTTGATCCGCTCCTACGCCAATCGGATGCGGGACGGGCTGTTTTCGTGACATCTGGGGTGGCGGCTGGTATCTTTCCCTACTGGGGCGCTTATGCGACATCGAAAGCGGCCCTTGAGATGATGGTAAGAGTTTACGCAGAAGAGGTCAGTCAAACCCACATTCGTGTCAATCTGCTGGATCCAGGCGTTGTGCGAACCCGTATGCGCGCACAGGCTTTTCCCGGTGAGGACCCAAACCACCTCCCATCGCCAGAAAGTGTTGTTCATGCTTTTGTCGAACTTGCCAGTCCTGAGTGTTCGAGTCATGGTGAGGTGATACAGGTCCGGCACGGATAGTGGGTAGTGGGAAGTGGCAACTGGCAACAGTCAGCTCAGCAAGCAGAGCCTCCTGCCAACAGCTAGCCCCTCTGCTCGACGGCTGAGATTTGAGGGAAACTGCCTTGGGATTTTACCTGGTGGTGTGTCTCTGGCTTTTTTAGTGGGGTCAAATAGTGGGGTAAAATCATGTTCAAAAAACTTCTCGATAAGTACGACATACATTTACCCCGTTATACCTCCTATCCAACCGCTCCACACTTTTCTAAGGCTGTCGAGGGAAGAACATATGCCGCATGGCTCTCGACCCTCCCCGCGGACGTGCGGTTATCGCTCTATGTCCACATCCCCTACTGCATGCAAATGTGCTGGTTTTGTGGTTGTAATACCAGAATATTTAAAGATTATAGATTGATATCTGACTACGTGGATTCTTTACTTTCAGAGATTGATCTTGCAGTTGAACATCTCTCAGAAAGGCCAATCGTGCAACATGTTCATTTTGGCGGTGGTAGCCCGACCATTCTATCACCGGCAGATTTTTTGCGTACCATGGCTCACCTGCGTTCCCGTTTTACCATTGCCTCTGATGCCGAAATCGCCGTCGAGGTTGACCCACGTACCGCCAACGAGGCCAATGTGGCTGCTATGGCAGAATCAGGTGTAAATCGTGTATCTGTGGGTGTACAGGATTTTAACACAAAAGTTCAGAAAGTCATTAACAGAATACAGTCTTATCCCTTAATTAAAAATTTAATTCATCTTTTAAGATCTTCTGGCATCACCGCCATTAACATAGATCTGATCTATGGCCTACCGTATCAGACAGCCGCGAGCGTTGTTGAGACGATCGATACAGCCGTGACTCTTGCACCACAGCGCTTGGCACTTTTTGGCTACGCCCACGTGCCATGGATGAAGAAGCACCAGCTTTTAATAGACTCCACTCTGTTACCGAGCACAGCGGAACGCTGGAATCAATATGAGACGGCGCATGCGCGCCTCAAATCCTACGGCTATATTGCCGTGGGCCTTGACCATTATGCCGCTCCCCATGATGACTTAGCATGTGCTTCACGCGCGAAGAGACTGAAAAGAAATTTTCAAGGGTATACTTCTGATGAATCTCTTGCTTTAGTAGGATTTGGGGCTTCGGCGATCGGTATCCTCCCTCAAGGATACGTTATCAATGAAAGTGGCGTGACCGCTTACAAGCGGTTCATCCGTGCTGGCATGTTCGCTACTTGCCGCGGCCTAGTCTTGACTAGGGAGGATTCCCTACGCTGGGCCATTATTGAACGCCTGATGTGTGAGATGGCCGTGAATCTTGACGTGATGGCAGCGCGGTTCGGTTTTGATTCTACCAGATTTCTGCCTGAACTTGATGCTCTTGCGGAGTTGGAAGCCGATGGCATCATCGTGCGCGCGGGACGAATCATTTCTGTCACACAAGAGTGTAGACCACTGGTGCGTGCAGTGTGTGCAGTTTTTGATCAATATCTGAAGCCTGGTATACACAAGCATTCCAAGGCCGTATAAGAGATCTTAAGAGAGTATCCAGGATCCAGGATTGCCAGGATTGATGAGCAGGATTGATGAGAACGTCCGCTCTCCAGTGGAGTCGATCGTTGCAGAAGAGAGCTCAAGCTTGCTATAGGCTGTTTCGATCTTGATGTGACTCTTGTGCGTGCAGTAAACGCTGGAGACAGCTATGAATTTCACCGATTATAAGGTTGCCGATATGACCTTGGCTGAGTGGGGACGTAAGGAAATAGCAATTGCCGAAACAGAGATGCCAGGGCTTATGGCTGTGCGCAGGCTATATGGTAATCAGAAGCCACTGACGGGTGCCTGCATTGTCGGCTGTCTACACATGACTATACAGACAGCTGTCCTGATGGAAACTCTTGTGATTCTGGGGGCGAGCATCCGTTGGAGTTCCTGTAACATCTTCTCAACCCAGAACCATGCTGCCGCTGCTATGGCCGCTGCGGGGATTCCGGTATTTGCTTGGAAAGGTGAAACGGAACAAGAATATTGGTGGTGCATAGAACAGACCCTTTTGGGGCCACAGGATTGGCAGCCCAACATGGTGTTGGACGATGGCGGGGACTTGACACGAGTGCTACATGAAAAATACTCTAATCTCCTGGGGAGAATTCGCGGAATTTCAGAGGAAACGACCACAGGCGTGCACAGGTTGCAAAAGATGACACGTCACGGGACACTCCAGGTGCCTGTGATTAACGTGAACGACAGTGTGACAAAATCAAAGTTTGACAACAGATATGGTTGTCGGGAAAGTTTAGTAGATAGTATCCGCCGCGCGACTGACGTGATGATGGCTGGCAAGGTGGCCGTTGTCTGTGGCTTTGGTGATGTGGGGAAAGGCTCAGCGGATTCTTTGCGCGCGGCCGGTTGCAGGGTCCTCGTGACAGAGATTGATCCAATTTGTGCCCTGCAAGCCGCCACAGAGGGTTTTGAGGTGACAACAATGAAGGAGGTTGCTCACCGCGGTGATATTTTTGTCACGGCGACTGGCAACGTCGATGTCGTTACCCTCGAACACATACGTGCCATGAAAGACAGAGCCATTGTCTGTAATATTGGCCATTTTGATTCTGAGATTCAAGTTGCTGCCCTTCGTCATTATAAATGGAAAAGAATAAAACCACAGGTAGATGAGATTGAGTTTCCAGATGGCAAACATATCCTTTTACTAGCAGAAGGCAGGCTCGTGAATCTGGGGTGTGCTACAGGCCATCCTAGCTTTGTGATGAGCACTTCTTTTACTAACCAGATTCTAGCTCAGATCGAACTGTGGACGAACCCTGGTAAGTATAGCAAGGCTGTCCATGTCTTACCAAAGCATCTAGACGAAATGGTCGCCCGCCTCCATCTCGAGAAACTGGGCGCCAGGCTGACGTCGTTGACAGCCCATCAGGCTGCTTATCTTGGGGTCTCCCCAGAAGGGCCATTTAAGCCCGATAGTTATCGGTATTGAGTGCCTGCCTCCCTGGCCCCCTGGCAACAACTGGAATGTGTGGCATGTATTATGCTACTGCCGTTTGCCGCCAGTTTGCTTGAGAAACATGGAGTCAGTTTGATGTCTGCTTTCAACGATTCGAGACTAGTAGCTGCGGCACTACAGGCAGCCGCTACCGCGCTAGCCGGGAATGAAGATTATGAGACCCCACGAGGAATCGCAGAGTTAGCTTATGAAATCCTTGAGGAGTGGGACAAGATGATGATGAAGCAAAGGCGTTGAGAGCGGCTGCGCTTGACGCCTGAGCTACGATGGTATGTGTGTCGTTCAAGAGTCAGGGAAAATTCGGGATAATGGAATGGCGGAGGCAATTCAAACGATACACAGGCCGGTGCGGGGGACGCGAGTCCGTCCGTCCAGGCGGGTCTGCATTGCATATGATGTGAAAACAAAGAGAACGCTGCGAGAATATGCAGCTCAGACATCAGGTTGTTCCCCAACCCTTTGAGTCCATTTGCCTTGCGCGTGTGGGGGGACTGACCAGAGTGAGTGGCCTTGGACTGAGAGAAAGTTTGGCATAGAATGGCGGGGGTTTTGCGGGGGTTTTATTGTGGGCCTGTAGCTCAATTGGTCAGAGCAAGCCGCTCATAACGGCTGAGTTGTAGGTTCGAGTCCTGCCAGGCCTATTTCCCCTCGCAAACCTGTCTCCCAGGCGTAACCACACCGCCGCCTGGGCTCTCTCTGTCTGAGCGTGATTTGTTGTAACGAACGATCAGAGCAGATCTCCGATGTAGTCTCGCGTTTATTGCGATCTTTTGGAGTGTGGGGAGTGTGGGTGTGGAGCGAATCGCCATGAGCGTGCTCGCCCGCTACTAAAGTTGCCTCCAGAGGAGATTATACCCCTTTCGGGAAAGAGATCGCACATCTACTCTTTTGAAAAAAGCGTATAAATTACTTTGTAACAATTTAAAATTATTATGAAACGAGTATAAAATGTTTTAATAATTATTTATTGTAAATTGTACAGTCTTCTGATGGGAAGATTTTTACTTTTTAGAGTCAAAAGACTAGACTAGAATAGGATTTTCCTTAACGTTTTTGGCTGCCCTGGCACCGGATAAGGCGTGATGCTGCTCAGATAAAAATTATTCCGTATCGTATAAAGTTAAATTAAAAGTATATGAGTCCGTTTGCCATGCTCGCTTACGCAGCGGTGCTGCGGTTATGACGAAACAACAAGGCCTTTGCCGTCTGAAGTGATATTAG
>JANQJD010000004.1 GCA_028281845.1 Rhodospirillales bacterium
ATCGGGCATCGAGAGCACTTGGCGTGCTACAGCTTTATAGCTGCTGTCGGCAAGGTTGTAAAGCACCGGATCTTCGGACGCTAGGGCCAGTTGCTTGGCGCGTTCGAATGTTTGATAGGACAGGCGCGCCATATTGGGAGAGTGAGTTACGCTTAGGGCATCTCCTGTTGTCTCTGCCAGAAGACGCGCTTCCTCGGTTTGGTTTTTCTCGCTCCATACCTGAAACCACGGTACCGCATCGAGATAGGCAAACACTGCTGATGTTGTATCCTCATCATAATAAAGTGATGAGATCTTCAACGAGAGCAGATAGACATAAGTGAGAGAGTCTTTTTGGGCAAGTGAATCACTCCTCCATCTGATAGACGGAGGAAGTTGGAGAAGGCTATCAACAATCGCAGCAGATCTTTGATATTCTCTCGTACTGACATATAGCTGCCTGAACGTGCCAGGGTGGTCCTTAAATAGCTTTCTAGCTTGGTCGGACGCCTCTCTTATCTGAGAGTACACCTCATCGCTTACTCCATCATAGCCCTTCTCACACCCCATCAAAGCGAGAGCTAGCAGCAGCAGAAGTGTTCTCCCCATCGTTCGGTGTGGTTGGTTGACTCCAGGGTAACACAACCAGACGTATAAACAAAGAGACACCTGCTCGGCTGAGGCTGGTGGGTACCCTTGCCAATAATGCGCCGCCGCGCAGTATTACAGGCGGGCTGTAGGCATGGGGAGTCGGGCCAATCAATCGCTTCAGGTGCATGCTTTACTCATTTTGTGGCACTCGACCTGCTTACAGAATAAATAGGAGTATTTTCCCCTAGATAAACGAACTGAATATTGATATAATACCGTGTCTACTTTTCTGCTCTTTCACCTACGGTCAGACTTATGCGTAAACTGTCGTGTGTACTCTCACTGGTAGTGAGTTTAATTCTCATTTCTTCTACCCAAGCCCAAACACCCGCCTTTGAGGTTCTGAAAACGAGTGATAACACTTCTCTGTTCAAGGTCCTCGAGAATGGACGTATTGGGATCGGAATAACGGAACCCTCTGCTCTGCTGCACCTTCATGGTGGAACCCTCCGCATTCAGAATAGCATCGATGAAAACCCTTCGATAAAGCTCTATGGAGGGACGGGTTTGGAGTTTGGTTCGCTTTCGAGCATTAACACGGGTGGTACGGATGGAGGACTGCGCATCCGAGGTCGACGAGCGGGAACTGATGAAGCCAGTGCTGTGACTATTGAAGGCAGTGCCCGTCGAGACGCAAGCAATGTGAACCCGGTGTTCTTGTTCGATGCGCAGCGCATCACCAACACTAGTGATGTAGTTGACATTGCAGATGCCTCCCGGGACACCTTCGTTAATCGTCCTTTGTTTGGCTTTAGAAATTTAAACACACGTCTATTGACAATTCATGCGACGGGAGCTGTTGGTATTGGGCTCGACAACCCATCGGAAAAACTCTCTGTAAAAGGCAGAATAGAATCGACGGAAGGTGGTTTCAAATTTCCAGATGGGACAGTGCAAACTACGGCAGCTTCTACTCCTAGTGGAAGCACCGATCATGGTAATTTGGTGGGGTTGGAAGATGATGATCATCCGCAGTATACGCATCTCGCAGGAAGAACAGGGGGGCAAGTTCTATTCGGTGGTGATGGTTCGGGCGACGATTTAGTCTTGCGAACGACCTCTGACAATACGAAGGGTAATGTGCTGTTAGCCGATGACGGCGGAAATGTAGGGATTGGCACCAATACGCCTGTGCAGAAGCTCGATGTACGTGGTGGCATCTTGCGTATTCAAAATGGGCTTGCCCGTAATCCTTTCCTCAAGGTCTACGGAAGTACTGGGAAGGAATTTCTTTTTTTGAAAAGCCGGAACGATGACGGGTTTTTAGGAGGTGCCGAACTGGGATCCCGAAGGATGGGAGATAACATAGGAGCGGCTTTTCAGTTGTCGGCCTTGGCGCAGCACGATCAGGTAGATAGCGAGGCCGTTATTCGGTTACATGCCCTGCGTGTTACCGATACTACCGACCCCGATGAAATTGATGCTGCAAGCACCAGCTCGTTCTCATCTCGTCGATTGCTTGATGTATACAATGGTATTAGTACGAGTGCACCTCTGTTTACGGTGCATGCTTCAGGGAATGTGGGCATAGGCATTGCTGCGCCAGGTAACAGGTTGTCCGTTGCCGGGACGATTGAGTCCACCAGTGGTGGGTTTCGGTTTCCTGACGGCAGTGTCCAAGCCAAAGCCGCTTCGGATGGCATCACCGATCATGGCGAACTCGACGGACGCAGTGATGATGACCATTCCCAGTATGGATTGCTTGGCGGGCGTGCAGGCGGTCAAATTTTTATTGGGGGAACTGGTCCTGGAGACGACCTCTATCTAAGAAGTAGCTCACATGGAACAAAAGGGGACATTCTGCTCACGGACACGGGTGGCAATGTTGGTATTGGTACGCCCAATCCCGAAGCGAAACTCAACGTTGTCAATGGGACCATACGACTAGGAACCGCAGCGAGTGGACACTTACGACTAGAGGCCAATGGAGCGAATGCACAGGTAGATATTAAGTCGGCAAAAAATGGTCTTACCCAGACCTCCATTGGTTTGTGGACGCAAGATAGTGGAGGCAGCCTAGCAGAACGGGTACGAGTGGTTGGCGATGGCAGGGTTGGAATCTTGACACAAGACCCTGAAGGGTTGTTTCATATAGGAGCAACTAACTCCCAAAATAACCTAACAACAGCGAATATTACTTCCTCATCAGCTATTCATATGGGAGGCACACATCAATGGGCTGGGCAGATACTACTAGGGAGCTCAGAGGGAGCCAATTATTTTTGGTATCAGATAGGCAAGTGGGATGCTGCAAATAGCGTGTTAGCTTCTTCAGGCTATACGCTAGTACTTAATCCCTTGGGGGGAGATGTTGGAATTGGTACCCCCAATCAAGTGTCTAATATCTTGACAATCAAACAAAACTCGGGCTCGGATCCCATAGCGGATGCATGGACGACCTACAGTTCGAGGCGGTGGAAAACCAATGTTGCTCCCATTAGCTCTGCTTTAGTCAGAGTTCAGCAGCTTAGAGGCGTCTCGTACAACTGGATTGCGGATGGCAAAGCGGATATTGGACTAATAGCGGAAGAAGTGGGTGCTATTTTTCCGGAAATTGTAACGTATGAGGCCAACGGAGAAGATGCGCGTAGCCTGGATTATGCCCGGCTAGTACCTGTGCTCATTGAAGCAATGAAAGAACAGCAAGGACTCATTGAGGCGCAGGAAGAGCGGTTGCATGCCCTAGAGGAGCTTGTTCGCCAGTTGGCTATCCAAGTGAAGCAGTAGCTTGTTCGACAGCTCATAGGGGGCTGATGGCCTTGCTTCAGATATGTCACACTCGTGTCCCCGACGCTGTCCCCTTTACGCCCACAACTAGTGGGCACACCGCAAGATCTTAGCTTGAAGACTCTTAAGGCCTGAATGTCCTAACTAGCCAGCGACTTTAGTCAAATCAGCCATGAGAACTAGTGTTTTGGATTTCACTACCATTCTGCACGTCATTGGCTTTGTGCTCCTATGTGCGAACCTGCCAGTCTTAGCTTTGGGGCAAGTCTCGGTTGTCGCTGGAGAAGGTGCAACGATTGCCTTGACCAATACAAGGGTAAAGGTGTCAGGAAGCTGGTCTAGTCAAGGCACATTTGCATCGGATAGCAGCATCGTTGAGTTCACGGGAAGTGGGCAACACGGGCTCTCACATACTGGAACAGGCACCTTCAGTGATCTTCATGTAGACATGATCGAAGGTCAAGTTCGACTTCAGAGTGATCTAATGGTCGATGGTGTTCTACGACTTACGAGAGGCATCCTTAACCTCAATGGGTACACAGTAGATCTCGGAAATACGGGCACACTGGAGGAAACTGATAGCGGTAGAGTAACGGGTACTTCTGGCACAATAAAAGCTACTCGAGTTTTGGGAGCACCAGATAGTGTAAACATAGCGGGCCTTGGTGCTATCATAACCAGTAGCGTGGTATTGGACACAATCAGTGTGACTAGAGGGCATGCCGTACAGACTAGTGGCGATGGCAGTGTTAGTCGCTACTTTGACATATCTCCAGCCACAAATTCGAGTCTTGATGCTCATCTTGTGTTTACCTACCGAGATGCAGAGGTAGATAGTGTAGAGGAGTCAAGCCTTCAACTCTTTCGCTCAGAAGACGGCGGAATAAGCTGGATTGAAGAAGGAGGTGTCCTTGATACGGTTGCCAACACGATAACACACACAAGCATTGAGGCATTTTCGCGATGGACCGCAGCTCCGCGTACCCTATCCAACGCGATGCCCTTTCCTATACCTCCGAATGCAGGAACCGAACTGTTATTGTTGCAGAACTACCCTAACCCCTTTAATCCGGAGACGATATTAACCTTCTCTGTCCCAGAACCTGGTCAAACGATACTCTTGGTATACGACGTATCAGGCAAAGTAGTAGCTCGCCTGTTTGACGGACAACCCCTGCCTGGTAAGCTGTATCATTTTCGTTTTGATGGACGCCAACATGCTTCAGGTCTGTACCTATACGCGCTTCATTATCGTGGGCAAGTGAAGACTAGGCAGATGCTACTGGTCAAGTAGGGTTGATATGGCTTTCGTATAACACTGCTAGGAGCAGACACTCGTAGCAGATACTCCTTTGTGCGCCACCGCGCAGTTTTTAGGGATCGAACATATACTCGCCGTTAAAGTGACAGAAGTGGCGATTGAGGACGTGTAGTAGTTTCTTTAGCTTTAGCTATGAGGAGTCGGGTCAATTGAGAAATTGTGCAAATAGACCCCATATTGATTAGAAATACCTAAAGGCATCAACCAAATGCAGTATTCTGCATCGCGCTATTTTTTCCTGTTTCTAGCAATTGGGCTACTGATGGGATGCCAGCGCGGCTACGAAGGCGAGCAAGAACGTATTGTCAGCGACATGCGGGCATCGTACTTGTCCGTACAGAAGGACACAGACGATCCTCTGAAACGGCTCTAGTTAATGCGCGCAACGCCTGAGTTCCAACGGGCAGCCGCACGGCGTGACAGCCTGTTAGCCCAGCCGCCATCTATCCGTTGGTGGAGCGACTCGCTGGCTAGGGCCGACTCGGCTACTTATGCGTTTGTCAAGCTACTCAAGGCATCACACCTGTTCTACCGTGTGGACACGACGGCTGCCGTCTTTACCTTCATGGAAGCCGTGCCTTGGCTTGCTGCTGTCCCACTAGAGGGACGTGCAGAAGAGATACGCCGCTTTGCCGAGACTATCGCAGAAGCCCTCGGCGAAACGCTTTCGCCCAACATGGCCCGTCTTTCATATCAAGCGTTCGACCGAGCCAAGCAACTGGCCCTAGCGTCCGAAGATCCGGTGCTTTACAACCTTGCCGACAGCAGCTATAAAGCTGTAGCACGCCAAGTGCTCTCGATGCCCGAT
>JANQJD010000006.1 GCA_028281845.1 Rhodospirillales bacterium
ATCTATATCTCGATATCTTTCTCACGAGCTAGCAACAAACGGTACTTCACAACTTCAGACCTTGTTGATTTACATCAGCTTGACTTAAGCATCTTTACTAGAGATCGATCCGTGGAAGACGCTCCAGCATCGATAAGTTGTTTCGCATCGTCAACGCTCGCGAGTAGTACCGGTACGAGTATGAGCATCAGGCGCTTGCGAAGACTTCGCCAAAGGCAAGGGAAACAGCCACGGGTATGAGGTATTGCGCCTGCTCTGAAGTCTCCATGAGCAGCGCGCCAACCCTACTACTGTGGTGGTCGTAGTGGTGGTGCCCCTACTCCACGTACTCGTCAGTCCCCCTCTCGTGGAGTACGCTTGATCTTTGTGTAAATCTCCTCTCTATGGACAGGCACTTCACGAGGAGCTGAGATACCAAGTCTAATCTGAGCGCGTCTGCTGGACAGTACAGTTATGGTGATGTCGCTACCAATGTTGATTACCTCGCCGACTCTTCGGGTTAAAATCAGCACCTGTCGCTCCCTATGATCCTTCTTTGATGGACAAAAATATTGTCCAATATTTCAGACATTCTATCTAGTGCACTTAAGAGAGAAAGATGTATGTCGTTAGAAAACCCAATGCCGGATGCATACTCCCAAGTCGATTGCAATCTTGAGAGTCAAACATGAAATTCTGACAACAGATTTGTAACGAGTTGGATCGCCAAAATCTTACAACGGAACTTTGCCTGGCGTACGGGCATAGCGTTCTAAAGATTATGTCTCATATTCGACCACATTTTAGCTGGTAGCGATTCAATTTTTGGAGTTTGTAAGCGACACCATAGGAGACTTGCCACCTTCAATAACCCTCAAAACCCTAAACGGAAGGACGATTAGGGCTGTACAACCCTTCGCTACAACTAAGACTTGAAAGGGACGTCCATCCTCAAGTGAGAAACAGCCACACCATCGCGAAGTCAGCTTTAGCGAAAGCGATCGGGATAGATCACGCTGCCGCTGCCATCTTCGCTCGATTCGGGCGCTCGTGGCGTTTCGTCTGGCTGAAGTTAAGATTCTCTGGGTCCCAAGTGATCCATCAGGATCGCTCGGACCAATTCCTCAATATCAATCTCTAACAGAGCGGCTTGCAGGGCCAGCTTATCCTCAACAGCGGTACTGAGTTCGATGTGCATGCGTTTTTCCTCTGAGGTGCAATAGAAACACAAACATCGACTTACCCCTGAGCATGTGGAGGACGAGTAGCTCGCAACAAACACAGGCAGGTTGTAATCCGCTAAGAGCTTTTGCGCTGCCGAGAGCGGGATTTCTTTTCCGTTCTTCTAAAACATGAAAAAGACGAGTCGATCCTTGACAGTTCTGTTTTACCGCTGAAGCAGACGTTCTGCGTCAAAGATCATGCTTGTTTGCCCTTGAATCACCGCTAGTGAGCCTATTCCCCTTAAGCTATCTGCTTTGTCGATCGACCCATCGAGCGGTGAACGATTCGAGATCGTACTCATTGTTCAAAGTGAATTCCTCAGATTTAATGCCCAGAGTACGGTATGCAGATTGAAAGTCTGTGTATTTTAGTGGGGTGGCTGTCAGGTCTTTTTGGTTGCGGAAATATGGAAACAAAGTGTTGATTTGCACCTGTAATTTCCCTAGAGAAAATGCGTAGGAAATCATATTAGGCTTCAAGGTATTCCTTTTTTGCTTCCCGAACGAACTGAAACGAGCGTGATGAACTTGAAGGTCAGCAAGAATTTCAGCAAGTGCCGCACCCACATCTGAATCCCCGTTTTCAATACACTTTTGAAAAACATCTTCATAATCAGGTAACGACGGGATGCGCGCGTCGCTATCTAATGACTGATCCCATGTCTTTTGCAGATAATCGCCACACTCCTTGAAATAATCACAAAGGTCGCTAAAGATCGACGGCATCAGCGCTTTATAAGCATTGAAAGCCCTTGCTCGCTTATGTTTCTCATCCGATCTGGACACCGAAAAGAATATTAGGCTGGAAATCAGGGCCAACATACCAACGTTGAACCCTTGCCAACGATTCCATACTCGCTGAACCTGATGCCAGTCCCCACCAGCTTCAATCCACGGCCATATCACCATACTGCAGAAATAGACAACACCGACGACAAGACCACCACTAGGAAGCCACCTCACCACCCTGTCAAACACTGAGCACCTCCTATTTCCGTTGGTTTCCAGTGCAACGCGCTCCATTGTGGCGCGAGGTTTCTTTGTCACAAAACCGCTAAACTTTCTATAGATGTACAATTCAGTTGTGGCCGAAACTACCGTTTTCAAGTCACGAAACTTACATAAGTTTGGTGTTCACTTTCTTCGACAACCTGACATTTCTGCTCAACTGCAAAAAAGGGCCGCATACGGTGCAGCCCTAATCAAAACTATCAACATCTAGATCTCGGCTAAAGCACGATTGATCGGTTACAGCCACCGCATATTTGCATCGCGCATTATTAGTGAGGCGGTCTGATCGTCAATCTAAAACAGCACAAGTCGAAGGTGTGAAACTATGTCGCCAGTGCCCATGACTGGATCTTTCCCGTTGTCTTGAGCTGGCTTATTGTTGAATTGTGGCTCAATCCAGACAAGGTCATCTTCCCTGGTGACAAACCAGTTCCCAGCGTGTTCTGCGTCATCGGACCAATTTGCCCTACCCCAGAACACGCCTCCGGCAATTGGTTTTTGGCTTGTTTTTTGCTGTCCCTCCGGGCTCAACGCCAGGAAGGCGAGGCGAGACTTTAGCGTGCAAGCATATTCATCACAATCAAAAACCTCTCCTTTGTTTCCATGGTGACGAACGGGAACCTTTTTCAGAATACCACGAATATCGGATCGTTTCGGCACCCAGAATACTCGGTCTGCAACCCCAATGAATCTGCTTCCAGTAGTCCAACGCCCTTGGGTCCGTTCTATAATCAATTCCCTGATATTGTTGGCATGTTCAATTCTGTTCATCGCACTAGCTTCCGAAGTCTCCCTGCCCATCCTCGCGAGTAGCTGCTGCTTCCTTGGCTGTCTCTACTGCTTCTAGCAGCGACTCTTGTGCTTTCAGCAGTTCTTTCTGGGCGTTCACTAGGTCTTTTTCTTTTCCGCTCGTGTCTATTTTCAATTGGACTAACTCTGATGGAATAGAGATTATCTCAGTTAAAATGTCTATTGGGATGCTCGTAATAGAGAGCGCTTCACTTGGTTTGTTAAGTACAACTTTACTCAGGATGCCATCTGAAAATTCGGCCGTGACAGTTTTCTGAACCGCAGCGGCTCTCTTAAAGTCAACTTCAAATAGCTGCCTCGGGTCGGGTACGACCACGACGCGTTGTTCTTTTGTACCCACCGGGCCGGACAAAGAAAGAGTCTTAGCCACAAGTGCTGGATAGCAAATCTTGCCAGCGCAGCTTGATATTGAAGGATTTGGAGATGTGCCCCCGGAAGAAGCGGTATGGGAGGCTACACTCACATCAATCTCATCTCCCGTAACTCCAGGTATCGGATCGAGAGTTTGAGTAGCACCACTATAAGGATCAACATAGAAGTGAAACTCTTGTTTAACGATACCGTTCGTTATTGCTAAGACTGTGGCCGGGTACTTGTCTAGTGTAACGCCGAGCTTTGCGATATCTACCAGTGCGGCAACAAACGCAGGGGTCTTGTCATCAACATCTATTGCAACACTTGTAAGGTAGCCATGTTCGTCAACATCAACTGTTATTCCGTCTGAAGACAAGGGGCTTGGGTCATAGTAAATAGGAATATATCCGGCCGGAATCAACTCGGTTTCAACTGACGGAACGGACATTGAAACGCTCCCAGGCGTTAAAGCTGCGGCACTTCCCAGCGCTGCTTCCGGGTACTTAAGTTCGACATTAACCTTGATAAGCGCCTTCGGGATAGCGTAGTGACCGATAGCCTGGCTGCCCGTTTTTTTGGCTGTGAGAACACTGCTAGACGCGCAACCAATCAAGTAAATCGAGCATACTAGAAAACTGAGAAACACCTTCAGTGATTTCATTTTTTAACTTCCATCATCCTACGGGCAACCCATACCAAGGTATGGTCTCTTGGTATCTACTGTCACAACTCCAGACTTTCTCTCAGCTAACGGCAAGCGGATTTCAACCTATACCAGATCGCGATTTTCCTGCACTGGTTCAGAGCAAAATTGGGTTGGGGACTTGTTCGCCAGCCCAGCGGTGGTGAAGTGTCTGACCTAAACAAACCACGGTTTACTAAATCATCACACGTTCTCACACTTGCGAGCCCCGCTAACTTCACCTATGGGCTATGGTCCCGGATCAAATTAGTTCGTTCAGATGTCAATAAGACATCGACATCCTGAGACAATTGGCGCACGCATAGCAGTAAGCAAATAGGGACAAGTTGACAGGGATGTCTTTCCAAGGCCGGGTACTCACACAAGCGGATCTGAAAGCGAGCCTGCTGTGACGAAGCACTTAAGCACATTCAAGCGATACCAGTAGTCTGGGATCGAGAAAGAGATCCGCTCGCGATTTTGGGCGGCGTCAAGGTGGAACGCAGCGAGTCGTGCAAGCGAGTAGACCTTGATGCTGCCCGCAATCGCGGAAAAATACTTCAAGCACCGGCGCCGCGGAAGTTGCAGCTAAATGCCTAATAATGCACAACGATGTAGCACTGGTACCCGCAATATCCCGGCATTACGAATGTAAGCAATGGAGTTGTTTGAGCCGTCCGCTATCGGGCCAGGAGTCACCAATCACCTACACGAATACCGCATCGTTCCCGCTGGGGCGCTCGTGCTCCTCCTGTCTTTTTCTGATTCCCCGGGAGTCGGAAGAATGCACTGATATAGCTGAAGAATTCAGCGCCGCCTCCACCGTGTTCGTGTTACGCGATGGCCGCAATCCCTAGCTGTCGAGACTGGAAGTGTTTTGGCCAACTGGCTCATAGAGTTCGCTATTGGGCTCTCCAGAACATCATTCATCGAGAATTGCTCTCCAGCTCGCGGCGCGTCGATGTTGCAGCCTTAACGAATTCGTGATCTTCGTCGAGACCACTGTTTCGATAGATTTCGAGCGCGGTCTGAACCTCCGCAAGGGCTTCAGCATCCCGGTTCTGATCCATCAGAAGCAAGCCTAACGTCCAATGTGCTCTTCCTGCCTTTTCCGTCATCGGATCATCCGACATCGACCAGGAGCGCAAGGCATGTTCCACGCATTCCATTGCTTCTTTTGGCTCACCAAGTTCTCGCAGTACCCTTGCGAGATTGCTACGCATGTGCGCGGTTGTCGGATGATCATCGCCAAACAGAAGTTCGCGAATAGCTAGAGATTGGCGCATTGGCTCTTCCGCGGCTTGGTTGTCACCTGTTTTGTGTAATGCCATGCCTAAGTTGTTGAGCGGTAACCACAGTTCACTTTTATCGACACCCACGCTCTCTTTGTATTGCAATGCCCGCTGTTGCATCTTCAAGCTCGCGGCGCTTTTTCCTTGGGCATCGTAGACTGCGGCCAAACCCGCCATCAATTCTGGGACGGGCGACCCCCTACCCGAGTGGTTAGCTTCTGCAATCGGCAGAGCACGTTCGATGTAAGATTCAGCTTCTTCCAATCGATTTAGGTAGAAGCAGACAGATCCGAGAGAACTCATTAGATCACCTACGACCGGGCTGTTTTCCGCAAAAGACTTTTTAACGCTCGAAAGAGCCTTCGTAAGTAGCGGTTCCGCTAGAACGTAGTTTTCTTGTGCTGCGTGTAGAGAAGCCAAACCAGCCAACGCGTCTGCCAGATTCTTTTGAACATCGCTGGATGTTCCTTCGTCGTCACTGGCAGCTTTTTCAGCAACCTCGATCAGGCGATCATACATCTCGTGTGCCTGATCAAAACGCTTCGTATCTCTATAAAATCCTGCCCAGTTGTTCAGTACCGCACTTAGCAGCACGGTGTCGTCAGGGAGAGACTCGGTAATGAGCAGCGCTTCATGAAAACACCGGTCGGCATCGTCAATCTGGTTTTTCGCCGCGTAGAGAGCGGCAAGGTTGAGCATTGAAGCAGCGTCATTTGCGTCTTTGTTTTCCCTATCAGGAATTAGAGATTTGGCCCCCGTTAACAGCTCCTCCGCGCCTGCATGATCGCCGGTTCTCAGTCGCATCCGAGCGGCTTCGTTCATGATTCGCGCAATCACCAGTGCATCTTCGTCCGCTTCCTTCCCATCTCGAAGCGCCCATTCGTAGTAATGCAGCGCTCTGTCGAAGTCTCCCCTTTTTTCGTGAGCCTCAGCCAGCTTAATGAGGAGTTCAATCGTCTCGCCTCCGGAAACATCAAATTCGCGATTGTGTTTGATAACTGCTAACGCGTGTCTTTGAAGTGTCTCAAGCTCTTCCGCGTCTTGACCATGCACCCTGATCGAGAAATTCAAAACAATTCTCGTTGCGGCTTTAACATACTCCATTGCTTGACTGATCCTTACTCTTTCCCGAACGACTGCCTGAACAAGTCGGTGCATGCGCACGTTGTCATCGGCTACGTAAACCATCGAATGTCGCTTCAGTGCCGTGAGAGTCGCATTGAGCTCGATCTCGTCAGATAGCATAGAGGGCAAAGCGATTACTGGTTTGCCAACATCGATGTATATGCTGGCGCCGACTGTCTCGATTTGATAAACGAGGTCGTCTTCGGACTCACCATCCGCTGGCCGTACAGCGCTAACTCTAATTACCTTCGTAGGAATCGGTTCTGGCGCTAGAAAGGACAGCAACCGTATTAGTACGACCGCGTCGGGGCACTGTTCTTGAAGCCTAAGCAGTGAAACCTCCCATGTTGTCGCGACGGTCGCACGATAATCTGCAGGTTCTGAGAGTAGACGGTGTTTATTCCGTTCTTCGTTAAACAATCGGATGTATTGTTCGATTGACCCGCCGCAGTCATAGATGTAGGCGCCCGCCTGGTCGAGTGCCAAGGGGAGGTATCCAAGATCAGCGGCAAGTTCGCTTGCCGCCGCCTCGTCTTGCTGGTCGCTACGGTCTAGTAAGAATTTGACAGATTCCTCTGGTGTCATGGGGCCGACCTCTATGTTCTGCGCTATTGATCCCCATGAAGGATTGCGCGAAGTGATGATGATGTGCCCGTTGTTCCCACTAGGCAGGAAATTCCGTAGCTGGTCTGGTCCCTGAGCATTGTCCAACACCAGCAACCACCTAGAGTGTGTTTCCAGCCAGTCCTTTAGAAGCTGTACATGGTCACTCTGCGAATCCTCGGAGCTCAGGCTCAAACGACGTGACAGCGCTGAATACTCTGCGGCAAGCGAAAGTTCATCCTCCGCCAGGACCCACATCACATAGTCGTATTCCTCTTTATAGAGGTAGCAATATTCCAAGGCGAGCTGGGTTTTTCCTACTCCGCCGAGTCCCTGTACGGCTTGATGAAGCGCTGTTGTCGAATTTGCCGAGAGTCGGGATCGCAGACCAGCGATCAGGGTTTCTCGCCCTGTAAAGTAGGGATTTCGATGCAGAGGTACCAACCAATATTTATGTGCCTCGTGCAGCTCCAGAGCAGTATCCATCCCGAATTGCGGCTCAGCTGATGGTTTTTTTCTGCCGGTTTCAAGCACTTCAAGATCGGACAGTAGTTTCTCGCGCGCTTGATCTTTATCTAAACCAACCAAGTCAATATAAGACACGTTGGCCAGCAGGCCGGTGAGTTCACATTTGCCTATGCGGACAACTATCAAGGCATTTTCGCCACTTTCAACCGACTTGCGAAACGCTTCTGCCCACTCTCGTTGCGTATAAAGAGACTTGAGATAAGACTCAGAAAGGACGGCAATCGTGCGCGCAGATTGTTTGGCCGCACGATCCATCTCTAAGACGAAGTCTGTTCCCGGCAGGAAGTCCCAGGCTTGTATTATGGTTTGGTAGCGATCATCTTTTTCCAGCTGCCACGCGATCCAGACCGCACTCTCTTCATCTGGTTCGGCATAAGTAATGAAAAAGTCCTTCATCGCGTCCCTCCTTGATACGGCCTTATACGAAAAATACCGCAGATGCGGACGAGCGAAAGAGAATAGCCCAAGCAAGCCAAATTAGCGCCTGTCCACAGAGCAGCTGCGGAACCGACGCTCAGACTTTTGCTGAGGTTTTGAGCAGCAGGCGAACGACAGCGATGGGTCGGAAACGGACATCTATCCCCCGCATATTCCCCACAAGCTAGTGCGTCGTTCTGCGAGGGTCTTGGCAACTTGTTGATTACGTGGGAGGTTAGAGCACGGTAAATTCCCACCTCGCCTCGTAAAAGTCGTGATCGTAACTCATTGAATTTCAAGAGATTTGGGTGAAACTCAAGTAAACTCAACGATATCGAGAAGTATGTGCTGAGGCAAGTTGAGTTGGGATGAGGGGTACCTGAATAGGTACCGAATAAATCAAGGCTTCGATCCAAAAAGAAATGAGACTAAATCGACTAGATCGGATGCAAGAGAATCAAAGGTTACAAAGGGAATTGAGTACTGATAAAACTGTGAAGGATCGTAGTTCAAACCTATCGCACCAAGTAAGACTTCTCTTTCCCAGTTAATGTTACTCACCACATACTTAAGGTGTTTCTCGAGGTAGTCTGATGAATTAACAAGCAGCGTCGAGTTATCAACCGGAAGCCCATCCGAGATTATGATTAAGTACTTTTCCGATTCTGGCCTTTCAATCAATCGGTGATATGCCCAGAGGATTGCCTCGCCATCTATATTCTCTTTTTGAAACTCCTCTCGGAGGAGCAAACCAATATTGGTACGCGCTAGTTCCCATTCTTCTTCTGCTGATTTGAATATGATGTGCCTTAGGTCGTTTAGCCGACCGGGATTGTTTGACTTCGATTCAATCCACCTTTCTCTAGATTGGCCGCCCCTCCAAGCCCGAGTCGTAAAACCTAATATCTCGCACGATATCTCGCACTTTTCTAAAGTGGTGCAAAGCAGATCAACACACGTTCCAATGCCTGTTAATGCCGATCCACTGAGAGAACCAGAACAGTCGATGAGGATCGAAACTATTGCATCTGTGGACGGGTGTTTAGTTTCGAGAGATTCTTCCAACCATTCAAAATCGTGTTCAATTCGATGAGCGAGCGCTTGCGTGTGTATGTCGTGAATTTTGATAAGAAAGTCGAGTTCTTCGTTATCAATCAAATCATCCGCTCTAACAACTTCGTCAAATTCACTCACGAAAGTCCGATATCCGGGATCTTGCAACTTCTTTCGGCGCCTCTTCTTTACAACTCTGGAAACTGAACCGAACTTGTCAGGAAATTTTGTTCGGCGGGCCGAGCAATTGTCAAAAACAGCAAGATGAACGTTTTTAGTATTCGATAGGTCGGCGCCGTCAAGGTTCGAGCCTGTAAAATCGAAATCGGTGAGATCCATGTATCCAAAGTCGATGCCTGAAAGGTCAAGGTGCCTAAAGTCACCCGGTTTCAAACCGCTCAGCCTGACAAGCTCTTCGAATACGGTATCTTCTCCAGCGTGTAAGACAGAACCCATCTGATCTCGAGTTGAAGCGCTACCGGCCACGACTAGCTCGTATTGTTGCCTTTGAAAGTGTTATAGCACCAGTCTCACGATCCTTGCCAAGATTCTTCGATTCTATGGCACTAATTAATTTTCGCTTCTGATTGCTAATCGATTCCCCATCCAGGCGACGAACATCCAACTCCCCGGGGAAGGTAGTTAGAACAAACGTGACGTCAAAGTCGTCTTGTATCTCTGCAATACAGAGCGGAGCATCATGACCAAGAATCAATCCCGTTAAGAAAGTGCCAACCATGTTAGTAATCGACCATGTGTTTCCCGCCTGAGATTCAATTTCGACAACTTTCGTTCTGTAGGTACCAGAAACCTCAGAACCGCTAGCGGTTTGATCGCTTTGTGACCCTTTGACCCCAATTGTGCTCAGCCCAAAGCTGGCGCCTTTCTCCGAGTTGCGAGTTTGGCTGCTTTGATTGGATCGGATCGCATCTAAGTCTATGTCGGACCATGATGGGATATTTGAGTATTTGCTTTGAATCTCACAGTTGGTTGCTTCAATTACTAGGCGAGCAGATAGCACACCAGTTTCGACTGTAACCCCTTTGAGATCTCGGCGAGGGGCACCAAACCTCAGACCTACGTTCAAAATCAGGCTGGTTGGGCTTGACCCTTGGACCCATTCAACATCTTCCAGTTCAACGATGGTGGGATGGCTGTTATCCGGGTTAGCTGTCTCAATATCTTCCATGCTCGATTTCTCTCGCAAACACCTATGTTCCCAAGCAAACCATATCTGTTAGATGCGGAAAAGCTTATCGATCTTTCATTCCCGGAGGTGTGTTACAGGATACTCAGGTTCGTTATGTTTATGATCCACAATTTCGTAGCAAGGTAGGCACAATAAGTTCGCCAAACTCATGTGATAGAGGTGAGGGAGAACTGGAATCAGACTAGATTGGAACGTTATCAATCAAATAACGGGCATCTTGGGAGCCGTCGGAGCTCTGGCATCGATTGCACAGATTCTTGGCACCAGGTGGAGTCGAGGCTTGTTCGCTCCAACCTCAAGGTTGGTGTATCTAGTTCTAGCATCTTCGACTTGGGCACTGATTGGACTGATCGTTCATTTGCTTTTTGATCCTCTGGGTCCTTTAGTGACGCGGGACGAAGAGATACAGATTTTCGCAGCAGCGATTTCATTCCCGATACTAGTCGTTTTCTTTTACGCATGTAAAAAACTGTTTTCAGATTGAACCGATAGTGATCGTTAGTCGAAGAGGCTAACGAGCTGCTGACTTGGTCAGACTTAACGCAGTAGTAAAGAAGAATACGGACGTTATTTGCATGCAACATCTCAGATAGTGAGCGCGCAAGCGTTTACGCTGAATTGTCAACGTCTTCAAAATCTAGCCTTGGCTAGTCGTACAAGTCCATATCAGAAGAAGGATGGACCGCAATTACCCGGGCATCGCGTTGAGTCATCTCTGGTAAATCTGGCGGCCCCTCCACTTCAATTACCACATCCTGCTCCAATGGTATCGGGCCAGCATCCTCACTTGTTTCGCAGGATAACTCCGCTAGCAAGTCCTGCAGCTGGGAATCGTCTAGAGAACTCGAAACGGTTATCAACCAACGCATGATCAGACACTAGATTACAATCCTTCCGATTATACACTGCGATACAGCTCATTAGAGCATCGCGAGCGCCGCCGCCACATTGACGATGCCATGACCATATTCAGCGTTCCAACCTGTACTGCTGTTGACTTTGACTGCACTTGCAATCAGAACTTGTTTGATTTCTGTTGGCGAAAGGTCTGGGTAAGCTGACAAAATCAACGCTGCAACTCCAGCAACTACCGGTGTCGCCGCCGACGTACCATTATCAAAACTTGTCTCATCTCCAGCAGCAGGTCTGCCTGGTCCGAAATTGGCAAAAATGTGGGAATAAGCCGCGACATCTGGTTTTTCCAGCTCAAACCGACCGGGACCCTGCGACGAATAGCCGATTCGCTCATGGAACTTGTTAACGGCTGCTACCGTGACAACTTCATTGAGACTATTACTTGCATGAATTGAGTTCCCTGGACCAATGCCACTGAAATGGCACGCTCCACTGGGACAGTCTTCACCGCAGTTTCCAGCAGCAAAGAAGCACGAAGCGCCACTTGTCACCACCTCCCGGACTTTTCGATGAACAGGGTGGTCAATGTCATGTACTTCGTGATTGGGAAAACGCTGCCGGTCTGGTACGCCGACGAAACCGTAGCTATTACTGGTTAGGTGCGGAGTGCCGTCCAAACGACGTTGGTCCAGCACTGCCTGAAACATCTGAATGGCCCCGCCGGACCGGGGCACACCCAGAAACGGATAGTCATAAATACGCGCCCAGGGTGCTGCGATCAGTACATCCGCGGCACACATTGAACCATGACTTGTAATCGGCGCTGTTCCAGGGCGCCGGCCCGCGTTTGGGCGCGCGAATCCGCCAACAACTGGATACTCCTCCCCGTTAACGCCTTCGTCGATAATACCAACGACGATGTTCTGACCCCGGTGACCGTTCTGCCAAGCAGAGTCGACCCCTAGAAGATGGCGTATCTCAGTTAGAGTGGCGGCATCCCGGAAGGGCCGGCAGTCAGTGCCACCATCAGCGCGAGCTTCATCGATGGTCTCGTAATACGTGTCCTGAAACAACGTCAGCTGCGAGTTTGGCCAAACACGGTAGTTACCCACACGTTCGAGATCTTCCACGCGCTCGGCATCCAGTGAACACTCAACCAGAGTAGACAGCGAAGACTGATCTGCTGATTCCGTTGTTTCTGCGAACGTGGATAGACCCATCGGTCTAGCCCCCGGTTCGGTGAACAGCGGGATCGGGGTCATATCATCATCATAGTCCAAACCGTAGCCCGACAGGTTCTGCACTAACTGATCTGCCTGCCGTTGCGATTCCGACTCTGAATCCATGGCGGACGTATGCATTTCAAACGCACTATCCACCTCACCTACTACTTCTAATAAAACACTAACTCTTGCCATTTCACTTTCCTCCGGAACGTGGCTCTACTTGGTGCAGTTCATCTAGAAGTTCATGAAGAGGTTCATGCGGACTTGTGACACCCGATAATGTCGACCCGTCGGTCTGCTGCACTACCATTGACGTGCGGCCACGCACGATCCACAAATCGCGACTCTCCTAGTGAAACTGGACGAACATCCTCCCACCCCTTTTTCTTCAGAAGTTCAGCTACCGCCCCAGCGCGCCGTTCACCTAAATTCAGATTGCTGGAAGCAGCCCCGCTTGCATCGGCAAAACCAATCACCCAAATCGTCGTTTTGGCTGGATCCACTGACTGAGGAGCAAGATTCACGTTGATATTGGTTAAGCAGCCCTCAACATCACCCCGGCAATCTTGGAGAGGTTCATTGACTTCAAAAAACACGGATTCAAATTTCTGAGCGATGGGCTGTTTGCAATTAAGATGGGTTTTTGCGAAACGATCGAAACTCAGAAAGTCATCCTCCGAGGCGACAAGCGGCACAAGTCGGGAAAGGTGTTCCGCCTCATCTAAGTACTTCTGGCAATTGTCTTGAGCGCTATGGCAAAGAACGCTAGCCCGATCAACGACGAGTGAACCCGAGGGACCTAAAAACACAGCTGTAGTCGAAGACAGACCCGCTAGCGTTAACCCGGTAAGCTCGCGTCCGTTGCTCAAAATAGCCACTTCGTCGCTACCGTCTTCCGCCAGGTTTTTTGCCTGATGACCGTACCAAGCTCCGAATCCTGCCACGCCAACCATCGCGAGGGCACAACCTACCCAGAACGAATGATTGGTCCCGAACAAGATAAGTGCATGTCTGAAGCCATAGCGCTTGAGTGGCGCCTTGCGAAGAGGTCGTGTGGCAAGCCGGATCAAGCCGTTCACAATCAACACGATCAGAATCGTCAGCGGACTCAGCTGTGCACCAAACCAAAGCAGGTCTTCGATGCGCCAGTACGTAAGCGGTTCAATTCCCGCAAACGAGTAAAAAAAGTATGCATAGATCCACCCAAACGCGACCAGCAACGCACCAAGTATTGCAGTTGTCTCAACACCACTGCGACTCGAGAGACGAGCGAGCGTTTCAACAAAGGGAGAAGGTCCCATACTATTTCGCAAAGCCGTCGCGTAGTTTCTCCAATCCTCAGACCTCCTACGCACCAGCTCGATGGCGTTCAGATCTGGAGCGGGTTGCAGGTACTCATAAATAATGCTGAGTGCGCGTTCACGCTTTTGTCCCAACTGGCTAGCGGTAGCCACCTCGTGCTCTGCGGGGAACTCACCTCCTGGAGAAAACTGCTGCACGGCGGTTAACGCCCGTTCAGCAGTGTCTAGCAGCTCGATCTGCTCGTTTGCAGCATCGAACCTTCGTAGGGTCTCCCTCACACTGATCCAAGATCCAGAAACGTCCTCGGTTGGGCTTGCCGGCGGACGCGTGTATCTCTTTCCGTCAAGTGAATCGCACTGATAGAGTTTTCGAGTCAATTCGCGGACAACTACAGCATCATCTACTCTTTGCCCAATTGATCGAATCAGGTCTGGAAGGACAGACAGCCTTGGACGGTGCCCGCTTCGATCGGCATCAGTTCCCACATCCACCACGTGATCGTGCTTCACCTGATTCACAAGGACGCCTCCCAGATACGCCTTGATTCACTACTGCCATATCTATGCTTTTTGTCCCATGGACATATGTTGAATTCTTCTTCACCCGCGCGAAGATAGAGAATCGCTCGTCTAAGTGAGGTATTTCCCATACTTGTTGCAGTAAGTCCTTCGCAACAGATTAGAAAAAGAACGAAATGAACGACGTTTCCGAATTCTTCAGACTTTTCGATCTACCCGCCTGCCCGCTTTCCGAAGAAAGTACCGATGCTCTTGCTGAAGCCATGCAGAACACTTCGGTCGCCGGTCATACAAGCCTAGGATCGGGTTATGTCTACTTAGGGCAGTTTATCGACCATGACATGACGGAAATGGAAACGACGAGCAATGAACCAAGCCGGCACAACATCCCACTAGCAGGAATCAAGCAACTGCGAAATCCCGCTTTGGATCTCGACTCTGTATACGGCAACGGATACTCGGACGAGAGAATCAAAGTAGGACCGACGGGAGAGATGCTGTTGGGTACTACGGTCGCGACAGACACTTTGAACAGCACGAGCTTGAGTGATCTACCGCGCAAAGCGCCGGAGGGCAGGACGGTGTTAGCCGCGATCCCCGACTTGCGCAACGATGAAAACTTGGTAATCGCACAGTTGCACGTGCTGTTTTTGAAGCTACACAACGCGGTTCTAGGACTTCTCAACGATCGCGATCCCGAACGACGGTTCGAAAGCGCGAGGCGCGAGGTTACCAACATCTACCAATCTGTCGTGCTTTACGACTTCCTCCCTGCCATATGCGAAAGAGAGGTTGTGGAGAAAGTACTCAAGCCGAACTATCAGTCCATTTATCCCGCTCAGGGTCCAGACAATGTAGATATGCCGGTCGAGTTTTCCGTGGCGGCTTTCCGCTTCGGTCACTCAATGATTCGCCAGTCATATTCGGTGAACGAGCACACACTTCCGCCTAGGAATCTCCCGATCATGACGATGATCCAGATGACTGGGCACTACGCATTTCAGAACGAACAGGGTGTTCGGCATAGCGGGCTCCCCGAACACGTCGCTATAAAAGACTGGAACAAATTTTTCTTCACCAACTCGGGGGCAGTGAACACGGCCCGCCCAATCAGTCCCGCAGTTAGTTTCAAGCTGGCGGATGGACAACGCCCGTCAGAACAGTCTCAACTCTTAGCACAACGCAATTTGTGGCGGGGGGTCGAAGCGGGCCTAGCCTCGGCCATTGCAGTGATCGAACACCTAAACCGTACGCGGTGTGAGGACATCGTCCCACTCACTTACGAAGAATACGCCTCAAACTACATCTTTAACGGCTTGTCAGAAAAGCAAATCCAGGAGGTTATTGACCACCCTCCTTTGTGGTTCTACATACTGACGGAAGCCTACACGCGTGGAAGTAAGGGCCGGAGGCTCGGTCCGCTCGGAAGCTTGCTGGTCGCCGACACCATAGTGGGGATTCTGAAGGCGATGGATAGTCCAGCATTGAATGGTCGGTGGACATCGGCAGTACTCGAAAAACAACCCCAAGACATACGAATCACGGACATTATTGAACTTGTTACCAACGACGAAGGAGAGCAGACATGATGGGAAAGTACGGAGTATTTGAGGGAAAGTGGCAGGTATCACCACGCACACACCCTAACTCAAGCGACGTAAGTAAGGAGGGTTACTACCCACAGGACACAACCGTTGTTGTGCAGTTCGTGAAAGCGGATTTCACCAGCCAACACCCGACTACCGGCCAGACTGTGAAAGGCTACCGTGTGGTTGTGAAACAAGGAAGCTGGGCTGGTGCTGCAGGCGTGCAGGCTGCCTTCTTGTTTTATCGATCTGGAAGATTGATTTCGACCCCAATCACAACAGGTTTGCAAGGTGCTGACCCCGGTTCTCGACTGAGCTTTACCATGTTCATCGAGATGACGGATGAAGATAATATGAAAAGCTATCTGGGATGGTCTGATGGAGACTTCGGATGCTGGGGGTGCAGGAGGCTTTAGTTGCCCTTTCTTTTTTGTTCGCCAGTAACTCGGAACTAGCGGCAATTTGCCCTGGCGAGGGTTTCGCACAGACCCTCACCACCTCAGAAGATGTGTCCTACTTCATTGCCGCCTGGTTGCCAGGCGGCAATTCTACTCTTTCGGTCACTGACCAGAACACGACAATTCGTTACCAGGTACCACAAAGCCGACACGGACCGGTGTTTGGTCGTATAGACGCGGGGAGTGCGCGCAATGTCGACCTATGCATTCACGGTACTCCACATCGCGCTCAAACTCCAAGAGTCGAAATCTTAAAAGTCACACCAAGTATCCACGATGCTACCTACCATCTCAGCGAAGCAGGTCGAAATTGGTATGAGAAGGACTTCGAAAGCGCAGTCACGCACTACCAACGTTCGTCAGGTTTTGCCGACAAAACAAGATTTACGTGGTCTGGATATCCAGAGTTCTACACTGCCTTGGGACTTTCTCGGCTGTACCGCTGGGTTGACGTACTTACAGTCGCCGAGAGCCTAGGCGAGGGTGATCGGGGGCAAGTACCATCTCATGCATGGCTTCAGGTGCGAGCTCGTGCGGGGATATTTAATCCAGCACTTCGCCCTTCTCTGGTGAAGGCACTCGAACAAGAGCTCGAATCAATCGATGCGGCCAGCTTCCCGGCCAATCGCGTTTCACTTCAATTCATTCTTGGACAAGGCTATCTCGAAGAAGACCAACTGGATCGAGGTGAAGCCGTCATCCGTCAGGGCTTAGAAGCAGCCAGCATAACGAGCGACAATCAACTTCTAGCTTACGGCTATAACAATCTCGGATATGCGTCCATCAGGCGAAGTTACATCGCAACCGAAGCTATCACCAAGCAGAAGTGGTTGAGGAAATCGCTCGAAGAACACCAACTAGCGATGAATCACGCGAAGCTTGCAAGGCTGCCAGCGATGGAGGCCCTGATTCTCAACAACATGGGGACCATTCATGTCCAACTTGGTCAAGTTCATGTCGCCAGCCGCGAATTTCGAAGTGCTGTTGAGAAAGCCAATAAGGCGCGAGATAAGCGGGCATCTATGTTGGCGCAAATTAACCTAGCCAAGGTGTATCGAAGACTAGGCGATGAATTGAAATCTGCCGCGTATCTTACCGCTGCCAAAAAAGTTGCTTCTGGTGGAGAGGCATATCGGGTCGGCGCTATCGACTGCGAACTCGGCGCGCTTGCCAGGCAGCGAGAAGCACTCGGAGTGGCGTTTAATCACTATGAAAGCTGTTTGACGACTGCGCAGAGAGCTAAAGATCACAGACTCACGATTCAATCGCTAATCGGACTGGCAGAGACACTGGCGGCTAAGCACGACTGGCAAGGTGCACTAGCACGATTGAACAGCGCTCTTTCCTTACTCGCCGAAGACGAGGGTTGGATACGGGGTCGTTTATCAGACTTAGAAATGGCTGCTCATAGCCACCAGTCATTGGTCGCTCAACAACTTCAGTTGGCGGAGTTAGCCGAAGCATCACACTTAAAGTCGATGGAAATGGTGAACGCCTCCCCCGACCCTATTCTAGCCATCACGACGGCAGCGCGTGGGGTGAAGTTTTTGGCTTCTTCCGATCAGACTGATGCTGCCATCGCTCTAGGATTGGATGTCATCCGAAAGGTAGAGTCGGTCCATGCGCATCTTGATCCTTTCCGCGTTGGCCCAGCATGGACAGCAGCGACCCATGAGACATTCGACGTCGTCTTAGCGATGCTGTTCGCACGGAAATCGACAACAGCGGATCAGATGTTTGACTTGTTAGAGCGCTCACGCGCGCTCAATCTGCGACAACAGTACGCTACCGTTCAGCCGCCCCCAGACTTGGTTGAACAAACACGGCTAGAACAAATGGAAGCTGCTGCCATTAGCTGGGCTTCTGAATTGGAAAGCAACCAGGTACCACAGGTATCACGCTATCTTCTCGAGGAGGCCGTTATTGGAGCATGGTCGGGGGAAGTCGCACCCGATCAGAGGTTGCCGACTCTGAGCGATGTGCAACACATCCTCGGGCCAGACTCACGCCTACTCTACTTCCAGATTAGCAATGAGCGTACGATCTACGTTTTGGATGTAACTCAAGATAGGGTTCAATCGCACAGCTATTCACTGTCGTTCTCCTTACCTGAGATCACTCGCCAACTGCGCCAGGAACTCTCAGACCCCAACGGCAAACCGCAACCGCTGCTCCACCAACTGGCCGAGCTGTTACCTAGTTCTATAAAATCATGGAACGGCAAACACCTAATCCTCGTACCTCATCGACAGCTACATGATCTTCCACTAAGCGCTATTCCCATCAACGAGAGAGAGTTACTCAACGACCGGTTTACCCTGACGAACGTTCCTTCCATGACTATCGCAATGGCCGAGAGGACGATTCCACCACCCTTTGCTATTGATCTGGCTGTGCTTGCAGATCCTCAGTTCAAGGGCGTTCTCTCTTCAGACTCGTATGGCGATCACCTACGATCTTGGGCGAATACGTTGGAGCGTCTGCCTTGGTCTGCCCGTGAAGCAATAGCCCTTCAGGAGCTTTTTACAGGCGCTGACGTCACAGTGTACACAGGTCACGATGCCAACCGCCGGCACTTGTTTGCCGAAAAAACGAGAACCGCGCGAATTCTCCACATCGCCTCGCATGGGTATTTTCAATCACATTCTCCGGATAACAACGGCATCATTCTCGCTCCCCCAGCAACCGAAAGTGACCGTGCGACCGGCTCCTTTGTCACTACCACAGAGATTTCCGCTTATCCATTCAACAACGAATTAGTTGTGGTTAGTGGGTGCGATACAGCTGTAGGTCAATCGATTCCAGGGGAAGGCAATTTGAGCGTTTCTAGGGCGCTACTTGGCCAAGGTGCAAAACGGGTACTCGGCACGTTGTGGCCAGTATCCGACCGTGCTTCTGCAAGATTTATGGCTGTCTTCTATCAGCAACTCCATTCCCACCGATCACCTCGGCTTGCGCTTCAACAGGCTCAACAAAAACTCCGTTCCCAGCGCGGGTTCAACCACCCGTTCTACTGGGCTCCTTACGTACTCAACAGCGCAAGTTTAGAGGACACGGTCTCCATTACATTTTACAAACAAAGCGAGACAATACAGCCGGTCACACCAGTTTTGCGTTAAAGCTCTGGCGTGACACAATAAGTACATTAGCTTGTCAGGTGAGCGCCGCAAATCTCAAGTCAGCATTTCGAGACCCCCGAAGAGATTGCAAAAGGAATTGCAATGGGTAAGCCCGAGGCAGAACAGGCGTTCGTGGAGAAATATCGCGAGCCTGTGCTGTACTTCTTATTCCGGCGATGCGGAAACCGAGCAACCGCAGAAGACATCTGTCATGAAGCACTGATGATCGTTCTGCATCGGCTAAGAGAAGACTCTCTGGCTGAAACCGCAAAACTCGCTGCCTTTATTCAACAAACCGCAGCTAATCTGTGGATCAACGAGCAACGCAAGCTATCGCGACGTAAAACAGATACAAACGAAGATGCAATCGCCCGTGCTTCCCATTCAACAACGGAACAGTTTGACGTGATTGCAACCGCTGAGCTCCAACAAAACGTTCGCAAACTGATCGATGAAATGCCAACTGATAGAGATCGGCGATTGTTGTATCGGCTTTATGTGGAAGAAGCCGACAAGCACGAGATTTGCGAAGAGCTGGGTCTATCGGCCAGGCACTTTGATCGCGTGGTGCACCGCGCCCGTCAGCGCTTTAAAGCAATTGCAGGTGACTTGAGTCTGGTATGAGCTCTGAGGAACACCCGATGACCCATGAACCGTTTGACGAAAGCGAGATTCACGCCTACTTGAGTGGTCGGCTAGATGGCGACACACTGGCGTATTTCGAAACTCGACTGTTAGAGGACCCTACACTTTTGGAAGAAGTTCGGGCAGCAGAACTATTGGCAGAAGGTGTTCGAGCCAACGCGGAGTACATTGAGACAGAATTGCCGTCCCGATCGTGGCTCAACCAACGGCCTTCTCAATTGGCAACGGCAGCAATCGTTGTACTGAGTGTTTCACTCGCGTATACAACTTTCAACAACGAGCTATCCCAGAAGGCATCGCTTGCAAACCGCGTTGTGCTTGAGTCATTCCGCAACGGAGCGAACACTTCCGTACATGTTCTTGAAGCACCTTACGTTGTCTTGGAGGTATACCCTGGACCGTCCGAGCAGGCGTTTGTCCTTACCCTGCTAGATCACGATGAAAATCCTGTTGCGGACCTTGGCCAACAGCAAGCGCTCGACGATGACAGCTTGATCGTCGTACTGAGAGACATTCCGGCCGGAGAATACTTCCTAGACGTAACAAATCCTTCTCTCGACGACACGCGGTTTAACTTAACGATCCTCAGCCGATAGCTAGATACATTGCACTAGTATCAGCCTTGCTGAGACGAATCCCTCGCTAATCGCCGTGACCGTGGAGATACAGGAGTGCGGTCATGCGTACCGTTTGCAATTGTTAACTCAACGATGCCAGCAGAGATCCGAGCTGCTGGACCTACGACTTCGTCCGATGTTGCGAAAGAGGTGAACCGGCAGTGAATCAGTACTTCACAGTTATCAGAAACTGGACCAACCTCATCCGTCTAATGCTCCTCGTGCTCATACAAGTAAGAAAGAAACAGCTTAGAAATAGTTTTCTAGAGAATGGTGAGACACAACGAAGCACAGCAACAGTATTAAGTACAGGAGGAAGGTATGCCAAACGTCCGAGTAGCTACGTTTAACTGCGAGAATCTTTTTGCGCGATACCGGTTCCGAGACAATGTCGACCCCGATGACGCTGTTTCAGATGGGTGGCTTGCGGACGACACTCGCTTCGATATCAATGATCGAGATGCAAAGCGAATCACGGGTAACGCCATCGAAGCTACTAACGCAGACGTCATTGCGCTACAAGAAGTTGAAGGGCTAGGTACGCTCAAACGGTTTAGGAGCAAACACATCGACCGGGGAACACGTGTCTATCCTTACGTGGCTCTCATTGACGGGAATGACCCTAGACTCATCGATGTTGCCGTCATGTCTAGATACCCAATCACACGAATCCGGACTCATCAGCATGTCAAGAGAACTCCAAGAAGTAGTTACACGTTCTCGAGAGATTGCCTTGAAGTAGATGTCGATGTACGTGGTACTGAACTAACGCTCTACGTCCAACACTACAAATCCATGATGGGTGGTAGAGCCAATACACGCGACCGACGAATGCTCCAAGTCCGAGCAACGCGTTCGATCATTGAGCGACGCTTTGGAAGATCAAATACCGGCAATGGATACTGGATTGTGCTTGGTGACTTCAACGACTACATGACTGACGGCTCTTCACTAGGTAGTTTAGTCAACTGGAATCAGGTTGAAGAAGTCGTTGCTCGACTTCCAGAATCTGAGCGATGGACGCACTACTGGAATCGTGGCAACACCTACTCCCAGCTTGATTACATTTTGCTCTCCCAATCATTAGCAGCCCGATCTCCTTCTGACCCGGAAATCGTTCGTAACGGAATGCCTCGAAGGGCTGGTCGCTACACGGGCCCGAGGTTTCGAGGTGTCGGATTGAACGCGCCCAAGGCCTCCGACCATTGCCCAATCGTTATGACGGTTAACGTTCCCTAGCGGAAAAGTAGTAGCAAAAACCCAGGGGCAGCTCTAACGTTAACTTAAAATAGTACGCGTCTGGCTACGGCCACTACCGGGACGGCGAGATGGGTAGGCAGCAAGTCAAAGCTGTCACCACTAGTCGCCAACGCACCATGCAGACCGGGGAACAGTTTGCCCCAACCGCAGTGAGCGAAAAGCAAACGGATTGACAGTTGGCGCATCAGCCTCAAGGGACCGCGCTTGAGAGGTCGGCTACAGCTTCTGGATCGGCTTCGGCTAGTTCACTAGGTATTTCCAACCCTCGCTGGATCGGAATACGTAAAAGGACCACTTAAGGATCCTGTCACCGATCGGCATCCGCTCCGGCTTATCGTTCTCTTCACCCTTTATCGGACCAATGGTGATTACCTTCGAACTATTTTTTTAGTATCACCGCCGTTAGGAGCGCTGCGAGGGCTGCCCCAGTAATCATTGCCAAACCGTCATTGGCTCCGCGTTTGGTCACTACCTGGACGCCGCGTGTTTTCAGGGTCTTCTCCGCATCGTCTGCTCGACGAACCAATTCGGCGGGACTAAAACCTAGAGCCGCGGCAGCCACGTGTAACTGATCGGCAGAAATCACAGACGTGCCATGTTCCAATCGAGACATAGCACCCTGCGTAATGCCGAGTGCCGCCGCGAGCGTTGCCTGGTCCACCCCGCGCTCGTCCCGCATGGATCGCAGTACACGACCCAGAATGGCCGAGTAGCTGGTGGCTGGTAGGACGGTTGACTTGTCGGTTTTCACAAATTACTCTATTTTCATTAAACGCATATTATAGATTTTACTATGAGCGTATTAGATTTGCGACCAGGAACTGTTCTAGCCATACGTATCCCGTGGACTCCGGTTTTTCACGTTGGTCTGCTTAGCGACTACATTACCCATAACGGTGTACCCACGGTAATCTCGAATTCCCAGCGCACTGGCGGTGTGTCGGAGGAGCCACTTACCAGTTTTGGCGACGCTACACACATTCGAGTACTCGGGTATTGGAGCGATCTTGAGCCAGCGGAAGTTATGTACCGGGCGCGCCAGTTGATTGGCACAAAATGGAGTTTGGCAAACTGGAATTGCGAGCACTTTGTGCGGGTTGCACATGCGGTCAAATCAGAGAGTCCGCAGCTGAAAGCTGGATTGACGGTGGCGGCCGTTACGGTTCTCATGGTTGGTGCGCTAACCGTTACCCAGCGACGTTGACATCTTCGACCTAGAATCAAGGCGCATGGCCCAGATAACGCTACCGCCCTCCGAAATAGTTATCTCTGTCCCATGATGTAGCTTATCCCAATCTTCGGATAAGAAGTGTCACTCCAGTTGCGAGTTGGTATCTTGTGAGCCGACTGTTATCCAAACTTGTTAGCCATCTCCGATCACTTAGTGACAATGGAGCCAGCATGGAATTTGAATTCAAACGAACCGGAGCAATTTTAGAAGTACACACCTCTGGTACATACTCGATTCAAGACATTCAGTTTCAATTCGAGCCCCTTTTAAACCGGCAAACTGGTAAAGGCCATCAGCTACTAGTGGTTGATGCCACTGACTCAAAACAGTCGCCATCTGCAGAGGACCTTCAGGCTGTTGCGGTATTTGCCTCCACGTTGCTCGGTCGAATAACTCCAAGAATCGCCCTGGTGGTGCCGGACGACTTTAGATTTGGCCTTGGCCGCATGCTGGAGATTTTTGGTGAAGATGCCGGTCTTGAGTTCAGAGTGTTTCATAAGCGGCTAGACGCTCTGAACTGGTTATCTCCTGAAAGATGTTGACGACGAGGGTTTTCCTTTCGCGCAGAATCGGAACATATTCTCGGCTTTTTCGACGTCTCCCTTTGAGAGCTAATGGCGCTATCCTGCTACTGTTTCTGCGAACATAAAAAGCACACGCGAGTGAAGCCAGGATTGCCACGATCCCTTAGTCGACTAAGTAGTCGCCTAACTTAATCTGGTACTCGGCACTAAGCATAATGCCTGGATTCATCTTGAGGATGCAGGGATGGCCTCCGCAGTCACCACCAGTGTCGATTTAGACGCAAAACTTATGACGTCAGTTTTTTCAACCTTTGACGACCCCACACTTCTAGAGTTCGCCCGCGAAATCGTAACTCACCCCGACTACAACAATGTGGATACGCGTGTGTTGGATCTCAGGGGAGTTGAAAAGCCAGATGTTTCTTTCGAAACGGCCAGAGAGGCATTTGCTCTCGTGGGAAAACACTCGAAGGCGAAAGTCATGGTAGTGACCTTAGTCAGTCAGGAATTCGTAGAGGGATTCAAGCGGCTTTACGAAGTACACGCGGACACAGCCCCCTTTGAGCTGTTGATCACGTCGTCTGAGCAAGATATCCAACTACGCCGTTTTGACAGTGTGGAAGAGCGAGAAGAAGTCGTGTCTCGAGCAGAGCGCACCGTTGCTCGCATGCGAAAAGCGATGGGTACCCACACTGTAATTCCATCTGTTTTCAAAGATGTTGAACGCTTCGTTGACGAAGTCGATCCGGAAATAGGAAAGGTCTTCAAAGAAATTAGACGATCCTATTCAGATGGGAGCACGTTCGCAGCAACAGCAGGGTGCCATGAGTTGCTTCGCCGCATCGCCGAAATCGAAGACGATTCTATCTATGACGGCGTCAACAAGCTCGTAGAGAGCGGGGAACTATTCGGCTATTTCACCCCAATTCTTCGACTACACGCTTCTGCATTACGTCGAGATGCAATTGGCGAGGAGCAATACGCAACAACGCTGATCCGGCTCTGCACAGTTCTACTTATCTACAAACTCGTGCTTCCCCAGTGGGTCGAAACATACCTCTACGACCTGCCAATAGAGAAGGGGGAGGCAGAGGAGTAATGAGGGAAGGCTGTGAGTAGGGTCGATAGATGGTCCTGTATGGTGACGGGTTTACCGGCTACGATGGGCTCTCGAAATCTTCTTCGTCGATGACAATATCACTATTGTCGTGGATCGCACCCTCCCATTTAGCTTTCACGAATTGAGAAACAACATCACGGTTAGAGAGAAATGCAGTCCGATAGCCTGAGTGACCGGCATCAAACCGATTTTCCAAAACGTCGAAGCAGATCCGGCCTTGGACAGCGACGCCCTTTTGAATCGCTCTAAAACGCAGCGCGCCGAGTGAGATATCTTCATACAGGTACTCAAGCCTCATCTTGCTGGTATTCATCAATAGTCGTTCCACTTAGTCTGCGCAGCAATCAGACAGTATACTGCGATCATGTCCTGTATTCGAGACACGCTCTCAGTAGCAAACAACACGTTACACAAACTGGCGTTCAATCAATGCGCTGTTCTTGCACCGGCCTTTCCTCCGAAAAGAGGGCTTGGTGAGAGATAATCTTAGTTCGTTCGCGCACTCAGCTTCACCGCCGCGTTCAATGTATCTTGAACGGGTATTTGCAGTTGGTCGGGGGCAGCCCTCCTGGCAGTCTTCTATCCGTCTTAGATTTAAGACATAATGGTGTTGGAGGTGGGTGAAATGCAGCGCAAGGGCGACAAGCATCGGCACAAGGGAGAGGCATTTCGTACCAGTCGCATCTACGCTCAGAACGAGCACTGGTGGGTCGCAACAAGAGAAGGAGATCGAGGCCCCTACCCTACCAGAGATTTCGCACTGTTAGTCGCCGCACATGTTAAGAACAGCCACGCTGTCTAAGACCAACAAGACATTAGAAACATTGCACCATCAACAACCTGCCCCGCAGAGCCGGACCATGACGCGAGATCTTGATCAGATCAACTTGCTTGCGACCGCCCTGAACCGAAGCGAAGCACGCCTCCTCGAGCTTGCACAACTGACCACGACCCATCCTGATGTTTCAGCAGAGGTCCTCGCGACAGATTCCGATCAAAGTCCATTGCGAACCTTAATCAGCACAGCTCAAAGTTTAGAGTCAACGCTCGACAGCTTGACGCAACTCATCAATGAGCGACTGCCGCCGCCAACACCACCAATACGGTAAATCTCACGCTTGGATGCGTTCCTCCGCACTCTGCGCCAGTTATCTAGTCACATGCGATAAGCTGTGGACACAAGCATACATCCGAACCCGCCCTGCAACGACTTGTTTTGAATCAATCGGAGTCATCCATCGAGTCAATTGGCAAGTCGTAGAGATAGGTTTCAACCCATTTGGGCAAGACCACCTTGTAAATCAATAGGACGGTGCACAATCGTAAAAGTGTCGTAGCGTGCTTATCGTCCCCTATCGAATCACGCCTGAGTGCTGGTGCGTATAAGCGCACCATAGGCGTCAAATAGCCCAACAGATCACCGCTGTCGACCAATTTTGCTATTCCCGTTTGAATGGAGTCTTCTTCAACACCAACGATTCGGCGGAGCAACTCATGGCAACCCGCCGTAGCTGCAAATGTGCTTCCTTCTGAGAAGGAACGTCGAATTTCCTTAAAGATCTTGCCTAACTCATGATCTACCTCATCCACGTGGCTTTCGACGTCGCGAAAGACCGAGGGCAGCGCGGTCCTGGTCGAGATCGTCCCATGCGCTTCGTTAATATGGCGTTCAACGCGCGCTAATAGAGCTTCGGGAGACACTCCGCAATCGATAGTACGCATCACATCTGATTCATTTGACGTAATCATCATCGTGTACGGCGCGGAGTCTGCGTGGACTTCATAGAGCCGCTCAAAGCCTTCCACATGCTCCTCACGCGACAATATAACCACAGCAACTTTCTCCTTTGAGTGTTTCCCAACGATGCCAAACGCAGTCCTCGTGGCTTCAAAGGAAACGTCGGGTTTGTCAACCTGTCTCAAATCTAAGACTCTAGCTTCAACTGAGTTGTATTGCGGGTGGTTAATGATTTCTTGCGCAAATCGTAGGAGTGTTTCGTCGTCAAAACGAACAAACCTCGTGGTCATCACTTTGGTGTTTTCGTCAACAATGGTCGTCGTGTCGGAAGAATTAGGGTGAGTCATCCTTGCCTCATTTTGGTGCTCCTTAATTTGATGCTAACGACAAATCACAGTTTTACAAATCCCAGAAAGTAGTAAAAAGCCTCCTGATCATTGGATATCGGTATAAAGAGCTCAGATCCGCGACAAAAGAAAGCCTTTATTCAGTGGCTTGAGAAAGCCGTCAATACCGCCATGGATGGACTTCGAGAGGGCGAAAAAGGGAAGTTCGTTGCCTTAGCTACGACGCGCTCTTTGTGTTTACCAGACTTTTACAGTTGGAGCGAGCGCACTGAAACTACCTGCATACCATCGCAAGATACCCACTACATGGGGCTTTCGAAGGTCTAGTGGCAGCGATCCTGCGAAATCGACGCGATTAGTTCACAAGCGTCGGGTCTATCGCTCTATCAAAGAAAAAGCTAAGGTCCGTTGACACGGATTTGATGGTCAGGAAGTTAGGATACCCGCATTCGCATTGCGGGCATGACGCAGTCAGTGAGCCTGCCACAGCGACAAACCTGTTCGTTTACATCACTAAGAAAAATGCGGAGAACCGAATCAGTGAGTATTTCTAAATCCGAAGTAAGCAAGCTATCTAAACTGAGAGAATACCGCGTTTCCCTAGACACTTTGGCAGCACAAGCGACTCTCCAGGTAGACCAGTTCGGAGGGGGAATGCCACTCAATCAACTGGCCGTGTTTTTTGAAGTTGCTAACGCTCAAGCCCTGGGAAGCTACGCAACAACTACGGACATTCGCCTGAAACTAGAGCTGGATCGCCGTGCTGTATCACGTTACCTACTGTCGTTGGGTGATCAAGGCTACGGCGGTGGTAAAGGCATGGAGCTGGTGGAATTTATTGCCGATACAACCGATCGACGCACAAAGAGAATTGCGTTGACTCGTAAAGGGGAAGAACTAGCTTTGCGCTTGGCGCATCAACTGCGAGAGACAGCGATTAAACATCTCGAGCATATCGAGCATCTTGCTAGCCAGCGCTTCACGGACTGCCTATTTATGCTCGGTGTTGATCGAGAGGCAAAACTAAATGTGTTTGTCGTTCGAAAACCCTACTGCTACGGGCTGTACGCGCTCATGCGACAACGTATGTTCTCTGACATAACCAACTACAACACACAGCACGTCGACCTGGTAGTACTGGAACGCCGATTCTCATTAACCAAAGATGAGATTGATCAAACGCTCGATAACTTGAAAGCGCTTCGCATAGCCAAGGGCTCTCCTATCGTCGTATGGCTGGCTTCCGACGAGAATCCTAAGAGCACAGCGACAAAGCTGAATCGGCGAGCAAAACAAAAAGGCTATTCTGAAATCATCTCGTTTCACAGCACACGAGCTAGCGCTCTCAAGCAAGTGGGACTACCAACTGATTGGACTTACCCTGAATTGTTCCCCTACGACTAGACACTACCTGTCAGACTCGAGAGCCGAGCTAACCATAAAACCATAAGTCACTCCGCATTACTAAATAGTAATATCCTGCCGCGGCAGCAGCTTGTTTTTAACCTGAGTGCATCCGCAGAATCCCTGCCTAACATTCCTGAAACAATTTCTATCGGAAAGTAGTCAACGTTTTAGCCTGTTTTGTCCTAAGATTGACCGGTTTAATCCGAGACCAGAAATAGGCACATTGATGGTTAGATCCGAACTGATAGCCGATGACAAGGTGTTGGTACATTCTTGTTTCGGGGCTATCACAATCCTCGACATATCAACCGCAATGGTCATTTCAGCTCTTCACCCAAACCTTCCAGTGGTGTGGGATTTCATTGAAAGCGAGCGTGAAACAAACAACGAAGCAATGCTGGAACTGACATCTCCATTTCTGAAGTCAGAGTGGTTTAAAGCATCCGACAAAAAACGTGCGTTTGTTTTGGCGAAACCAGAATATCGAACAGCATTTACCGAGAGTATGGGGCGAGCAAGTGCCCCGTGGCCATGGGCAGTCTTTCCGACTTTAGACGACGCAGTTATGTGGGCACTTGACTAGACACAATTGGATGAACTTGTCTGCAATTTGTGACAATATCGTCACTCCGAGGGGATAATTTCATAGGCCGACCTACATGGACATGCCTAAACTTCTCGATTCGTTGCACAGGGAGCTTTCCCGCACCAGCATACAGTTACGCAATCTGGAAACTTTTTATAGATACGAGAGCGAAGCTGAGATAGATAAAGATAGAATTGTCTTTGTTCTTCATGACCTTGCGGCTCGAATCCAGGTCGCAGCCGCAGTGGCAAAACACCTAGAAGATCTGGAGGCAAAACAAACTCAACGTCACTTGTTGTGAACAAATGCATACACTTTGCCTAGGGGTGGGCCTATCAATTTCGTGCCGAATTAGGGAACTGTAATGCCGACACCACGCTCCGACACCGCCCAACAGAAGCGACTGGAGCGCGCACATCGATTGAAAGCCGTATGGGAAACAAGGAAGTCCGAACTCGGCCTGATTCAACGGGACTTAGCCAAACTGCTCGGCTGGGAAACTCAGGGGGCAGTTGGTCACCTATTCTCCGGACACACTCCGCTTACCATCGATCTCTTGCTCGACATTTGCGCAATCCTGCAGGTCTCTCCCAACCAAATCGTTCCCGAACTCGACACACTCAAGAATTTTGATCTGAATTCAGATGTGTCATACATACAAAGCTTAGACCTGGGTCTGCTTGGGATGTGCATCAGTACTATTGAAGCTGCGGAGTCGGAACAAAAAATCAGCCTGGGTGAATCAACAAAAAACAAGCTCGTTGAATTTCTATATGCGGAACTCTCCGGATCAGATAAGAACCGAAAGACTGCAAAAAGAATGGCTTACAGACTTGTCTCAATTGCTGAGTCATCATCGTGACCAGTTGTCATACTAAAGGGAGCAGCGAAGGTGAGCAGAGAGCCTGCTTCCTCGATACCTAAGAGTCTCGTCAAACCTGATGCAGATATAACTGCACTAATCAACGAAGAAGGCTACGTTCTCAATACAGTACATGCCCAGTCGTTCGTCGCTATCGTACCGCCCAGCGATGCTATAGGACGACACCTCTCCGATCTCTATAGACCAGTTCCCGAAGAAATACTTCAGTGCTTGGAGCAGACGTTTGACGGTAGTGCGCATTGGGCCGCTCTAACCCTCCCAACTGTTTCTGCCATGGGGATCGTTGAGCGTCGATTCGTCGTTGCGTTTGAACCCTATGAGGCAATTAACAACAAGCAAGTCGCTCTCGTCCGAATGAAACTCCTGACAGACAACACGACTGATGCACTGGAACACGTTGGGAAAACACAAAACGCCCTCAGAACCAGGGCAAACTATCTCATTTCAGACGAGTTCTCTCTAAATAGTGTCTACATGGATGCCTTAGTTGATGTATCCATGCGGCAATCGGGATTTGACGCTGCGATTCTACTAGATGAAGACGGAGTGGTACTCGATGTGTTTAATGTATCAAGTAATCCACCAACGGTACAAAAGGGAGGCAATTTTGTGGATTTCCTCAGTCTTTACGATCCTGGATTCCAAGATCGCTGGGACTTTGCGCTCAACCACTGGCAGTACATTAATAGCATCGAGCAATTCCCGCTACCAGACGGTTCTGCGATCGCGGTTTTGATAAGATTGAGAGTGACCGACCTAATCGGTCCCAATGGGAAACGCATCGTTCAAGTATTTGCTCGGCAGTTAGAATGATGCGGTGTAGACACCTAGCGACAAACGATTTCGTCAACACAAACTGAGGCAGACAAACGACTACAGGGGTTCTACCAACCCGTACCGGTTTTGTGCATGACTAATTCGTAATATCTGCCTTAACCTCACAGCGTACTGATGAATATGCGTCGGGCGTAACTCGGCGTATGACACTCGCTTTTATTTCCCAATTGCCAAATAAACCTAGCTCGAGCTTTCAGTGTTTTTCTTGCATTAACCGAAGAATAGCAATCCACAGTACCGAAACAGGACTAAGCGATACGTGGTACCCTTCCTCCTAGATCGGTTGTCAGCCAGTGCATTGCATCCACCGGGTCTAAGAATACGGCCCAAGGCCAGGGCGCAGATACACGTCCGAGCACCTGCTCTACGAGGTCATGTTGGCGGTCGTCCTTAGTGAGAAATGCACGCTTCGCAGTAGATGCGAATACGCGGTTTACCCTCACCCATGCCTTGATTTGGGCAGTCAGGAATTCCAGGGGGACGTTAATTTCTCCGTGCCGAAAATCCCAAAGCACCGGCAAGTTTGGATGCGACACTTCAATACAGTCTGTTGCGGCCTCGAGAAGATCGATGAGGCCCACGGACCCGAGTGCCCGATTTAAGACTAGGCCGCTGGCTTCAAAATGATAGGTTTGAATCATGAGACGAATTCTATCGAGTCACGCACGCACCGCAGGCGAACTGGGTCACAGTTTTGAAAGTCAGTTTATTCAAAGTGCAGGTAGAGCATCACCGTCGCGGATTCCAACCAACGATCGGAATCGGCGAAATTTCAGCGCGATGGCGTACTGGCGGACTTCAGCAAAGAAGCTAGCGTAGCGAAAAAAGTCCGCTTCCGAACAATCCTCCGGAATGGGCATCGGAAGCGGCCAAATGCGCTACCATGAGGTTGGTAGGCAGTGGAGACTGCCTCATCAATTAGTAGGGAGATTGTGGGCAGCACCATATACAAACATCCTTCTGCCAACTAGTCGCTCAGTAATTCCCGTAGGCACCTTTCGGTACAGCCTTCGCCGCAAAAAAAAACCGGCCAATTGGCCGGGCGAAGGGCTATGCGGCAGGAATCAACTACCTCATTCAGCTTAGTTGATGTTTATGACGAATCCAGCCTAGACGCTCTTAAGGGACTTCGATGGAGCCTATTAGTTATATTCTAAATCCAGCTCTGACCCTCAACAGAGTCATTCGATCTTCGGATCTCTAGACCAGGAGAAGTCCGTAAGTCTGCAACCAAACGCCCTTGTGGGGCCTCTTCACCAAAAAACGTCTCAAATTGTCGACGAGGTATGTAGGTATCAGTCTAGGTTTCTAACACTGCTATTAACAATGCCCTCATCAGCCCAACTCTGGCCTGCAGAAAGCGCTGTCGTCATACAGACACATAGCGGATTGTTGTAGCTATATTAAGAGCTAGACTTTTCGCTGCAAAGATTCTGCACACTTCGGTCGTGTTTTTAGGACTTCTGCATTGGTGGAAAACTAACCTGAGCAGTTACAAAATAAGTATATTGTCTCATATACGAGACAGTTTATTGTTCCTTAGACGGGTAAGTTGTGAGACCAATCGCATTGAAATCTGTTCAACTGTGTAGACTTTCAGCTGTTGGATTTTGGCTATTTGGATGGATTCAATGGCTCGAAGAAAGCTAGATTCTAGTGACTTCAGCGCAAAAAGACGCTCCCCTAGAGTGTTTGAGCAATCCAACCTGTGGTACTTCCTAACCAGAGAAGGTACACGTGGTCCTTTCCCCGACCGAACGTCAGCTCAAAGAGAGCTGATAGCCTACGTCGCTACACTTAGATACATAGAGGAAGAGCGAAGTGACCTCCTCCAAGATATCGATACCGAGGATGTCGAGATCATTGAGATGGAGATCCCAAGATTTTGTGGAGGTGGTGGACCCGCACGGAACTAAAAAAGTAGATCTTGTGATCGATGCAGTCACAGGATGATTTTGTCTCAGTTGGAAAAGAGTCAAGATGGATCGTTCCTAGTAACCCGGATTGACTAAACAGATATTTCTACGCAACGGAGGGAGGAGAAATGATGAGATGGTTCTTGATTGGATCGCTAATCGTTGTGTCCGGTTGCTCCACCACAGTGCAACAAGCAACGGTTATGGATGCGATAGAAATTACTGACCCCACCAAAGTCAAGCCGATCGCTATAACCAAAGTCGCAGCCACCATACGACGCGGAACTGTAGTTGGTAGCCTCAAAGTCGGTGGGTTTTGCGCGGGAAACGAAGAGGTTAAGTGGCGGTCCGGCAACAAGGTATTCTTAGATAGCGAAGATCTTGTTGACGTGTTCAGAGAAGAACTGGAGGTAAATGGCTGGCCTGTTGTTGGTTCAACGGAAGACCTCTTCCAGGGTTACGACGTTAGTGGCGCCGAAGTCTTGGTCGCCGCACGGTTGACGGATTTGGAAACGATACTATGTGCACCAATGTCTGGTTTCGGCAATTGGGATACGAAGGGTTCGATGCGCATGGATGTCGAGTGGCAGATCTACTCCCCTGCTAGAAGATCGTTGATTGGCACAATTGAAACAAAGGGTTCAGCAGAGATCACCAAAGCAGGTGACGACACCTCATATGAGCTTCTCGCGCAATCATTTGGAATTGCGGTAAACAATCTTCTAGCAAGCCCAAAGTTCTTAGGCTTAGTCGAGCGGTCGGAGGGGCTTATCACTACGCCAACGAGTGTTGGTGCACTAAAAATCGACAACAAGTATCGTAACTACCAAACCTTGGAAGCCGCCATAACCGCCGCAAAGAAGTCTACTGTGGTGGTTCGAACCGCAAGCAGTCACGGGTCAGGTTTTGCAATCGGCGACGGAAGTTTCGTGTTGACTAACAGCCATGTCGTAGGAGACGCGCAGATTGTTAGCTTGGTCACTGAAGGTGGCATTGTTTTAGAAGGAACAGTCTCTAAAGTCTCAAAAGAGAGAGACATTGCGGTAATCACCGTCGACGCACTGAGACTTCCAGCCCTCCATATCAACAGTAGCGTTCCAGGGTCTGGTGCCCAAGTTCTCGCGGTAGGTTCGCCTTTGGGTGAACAACTCACCGGAACGGTTACCTCTGGAATCGTAAGCGGGTTGCGTCAAGTGGACGGATACAACTGGATCCAGAGTGATGCTGCCATAAGCCCCGGCAACAGTGGAGGGCCTTTGTTAGACCAAAATGGCTCCGTAGTTGGAATCGCAACGGCAGGTTTCCAAACTTCAGGTTCTCAGATTGGACTCAATCTGTTTATACCTATCGCAGACGCGTTAGCGTTTGCTGAACTCCGATTGGAATAGTTACATATCGAGAGCTGAAGATCGCGGAAGGCCTGAGCTCGGACGTTAATCTTGGATCAAGATTCTCACTGCTGACCACGAAGACACTTTAACCGTCACTGGTTTGCATCTTGCTCCAGCACATGAGCAAACTCGCGCTTTCCTTGACGGCACGAAGCTCAAATTGGAGATTATCAATACCATTCGGGTAAACAAAAAAGTGCGAAAGGCTCTCAACAGTTCTGGCAAATGACTTGCCTATCAACATTTGTTAACCTTGATGTCCCGGGGTTACTTCAAACCTAGGGACTTCGAAGCTCCCGCTGATTGGGAGACTTCGATGAGAGTGTTGTCCAAAAAACAGGTTCGCGAGTTAGTCTTGTACTCACCGCAACATATTGCTCGACTTGAAAAAGCCGGGTTGTTTCCTGAGAGAATTCAGCTTGGCCCAAATCGTGTCGGGTGGTTCGAGCATGAAGTACTGGAGTGGCTCAAAGAGCGGGCCGACAAACGGAAACACGTCACGGCGCTTCCTAAGTAAGCGTCTGGAAGCGGGCCTCGGCCCGCTTTCTTTTTCTACCTATGCAGTTCCTGAGCCACGGCTTCCACAAAATGACTTACATCCACGCTCAGAGCATCAGCAATCGCAAAGACCGTATCAAGAGACGGATGTCGCTTCCCTCTTTCCAACATATTGACATACACCAAACTCAAACCGGCATCTGCAGCTACCTGTTCCTGTGACATTCCGCGTTCATTCCGAAAACGCTTCAGTACAATTCCAAACGGCTGCGCGGTCCGCGCCTGCGAGGGTTGTTGTGCTTTCTTCTTGGCCACAGGCCAAGCGTGAACACAAAGCTGTCATTCGGTAATAAACTATAGTATATAAAACTATAGTTTAATTTTTTCAGAGGCTGTGGTGTCTGAAGGATTTCGCGAGCCAGCGACAAAAAGAAGTTTCCTGCCCGTCATCGCCCTCATCATTGGCGCACTTAGTATCGTTGTTCCTTTCGCCGGTGTCCTCGCGCTAATTGTGGGCCTCGCTGCATTCGTACAAACACCTTCGCGCAGGTGGATGTCCGTTGTTGCCTTGGTACTTGGCGCTTTGACGACTCTCATCACGCTCTGGGGCTTTCTTGCACGTACAGGCGGTTTTGAAAGCACTGAAGCGAGTGAATTTCGTTCTCGCATAGAAAGTACAATTGCAGAGTGTAACGGAAGGTATTTTGCGATCGCAAAACGACGCAAGGGGACTGGCAGCTACCGGGATTTGATTTCTCTTGAGCCATTTCGGTTCGAGTTGTCCGAACCACACATTGAGATCCAATCAGTAGAAGTCTCGCCCGCTGAGAAAGAAAATGGAGTCACGTGGAAAGGGGCGGCTCTCGTCACAGCGGATCGCTATCGTTTTTCTGATGATGCAGAGTGGATCAGTCACAAAGACGGCGGTACACCAATCTTCCAAGCTGTCAATCGCTACGGCATGCCATTCCAACCAACTCTCGTTCGGGTAGTGAAGAAGAATGGAGTATGGGATTGGGGAGGGCTCCAGGAAGACGTCCCATCCATGAACTGCCCAGGAAGCTGACTCTGTTCTAGAATCCTTGCTTGCTGGTCACCCGTTCCCCGATTTCCTTGAGAAATTCAATGCGTCGTTGAATGTTTGCTTCTTCATTGAGGTCCGTAGCGCCATGGACAACGAATGGATCGAATCAGTCCAAGCCAGGATCTCATCTTCAAGCTCTCAAATTCCCTCCTCAATCTCATCAATTCGACCCATATGAGATGCTCCTTTTGCCGTGGCTACCAGTGTACAAGAGTCCACGCACAGTTCTTCCGCAAGAAGAAAAACCCCATGTTCAAACACGGGGTTTCTAACCACCTACGCAAGAATTCGTTGGTGACGTCGCGCCTCCTCCGCATACTGCGATAGGCTCTTCTTAGCCTTGAAGTAGCGATCACGCTCGATTTGTGGGAAGCCTTGATATGACTCCAGCTCATCGAGTGATACCGAACCCAATTCGGGGAATCCCAAACCGAGGTCACAAAGACCAAAGCACATGCTGTCCTCATCCAGTTCAGTGAGTAGCCACGTGGCACTTCCACCAAAGATCTTGACCACCGGTTCAAAATCGATGGAACGTTCGGGATCTTCCAATTGCCGTTTGTGGTTTTCGCGAAGCAGTTTCTCCAGTTCTTTCGTCAGTAGTTTCATGTAGATTTCCTCGTCGTAAACAAGAGCGCTTGTGCGCTCACTTCAGCGTACGACCGGATTCACATTCGACTGAGGACGGTTAAGTGACCGCGAACGACAACTTTCAAATGCGGATACGCAGGGGGATACGCATGCGGTACAAGCATACCCCTCAGATTAAATACAACTGGTCGATTTCACTTTGTAAATCAATGCGTTAGCAACCCATCAAGAAAAGTGGTGCCCGCAACAGTCTTTACTTGCAAAGACACCCACCCTCCGCCCTGTAGCTACAAGTGACACAGAAAGTGCTTCTGTCCTTGAGCACTCACCCATGCCTCATCAACACAAGCAGAATTAGGTCCTACGTTGGCCAGCCGTTCACCAAAGACTGGCATTTCTTTGAAAGCGGCAAATAGAGAACCCGTCTGAGCCGTAACGTCTTGTACAACCGATATCATCTGCGCGATCCGCTCTGGATAGGGTGAGAGCGTGAGGACTGAAAGATTCGGAATACCCCACTGTTTCCTGTACGCCTTAGTGGACTCAGCTGTTGCATAAGCCAACACCTTCCTAAAGTAGCTGTGACGCGACAGTGTCTTCGCGCGAATCGTGTTGGTGTGTTCACACTCGACCGCGTAGAAACGATAGGTTTTCTTGCCATCCACTAGATGCTCAATACCAAATAGGAAATCGGGTTCGAGCTCTACCGAATATCGATGCACCTGACCGCCTTTCGAAAACTGCCAACAAACATCTACCGAAAGCTTCGGTTCCTCAGACTGGGCACGATTGAGCACTTCAACCATACTCACAAAATCGAGGTTCGGATGTCGTTGAAGCCCAAGCCGGATCGACGAAAGCGCTTCACAAATCATCACCCCATGGGAGAAGGGACCTAGCGACTTGGACACTACCAAGTCAGATTGCGTTGGGAATCCCATACGGACGAGCGCCCTTCTCCCCGCGTCACTGAGCGTGTAATAACTGGGCGTCGCTCTGAAGAGGTGGTTACGTCGTTGTTGCTCTGGCCAGTTGAGATACGCACCGCGATCTTGCGTATTCGTTTCATGAAACAGATTGGTCAGCGCATCCCGAAATCGAGGCTTGGATTTACCACGCACTTCTGGAGGTAATAACGCCCATATCCAATCTGAATTGAGGTATGGCAATTGGGATAGTAGCTTGAGGATTTCGACGTCACGCCCTGTGAGCATCTTGTAGCGCCCGGATGAGCTTCGCACACCGCGTACACGTCGACCGTTCGCATCTGTCGTATGTATTCGCTGATTCATGACGAATACATACAGCCCTACTGCGATCGCGTAAACGAGCCGTATAGTCAGCAGTGTTGAATAGCGAGTAGCCTTGGATAGCTACGGGCAGGCCAAAATTTTTCGCTAGCGTTCCCAATCTCCATCAATTCCACCATCGTCTTCGCTTGATGGTTCATCGAGACCGGATTCCGGTGAGGGTGCTTCACCTTTCCAGTCGATTCGGTAACAGTACGCTTCACGCATATTCTCGATCATCGATCTGTGGTCCTCTTCCGACATACGCGGGTGCTTCTCAAAGTCCGTTTCGGGTACCTTGATGGAAATAGCCTGGTTCGTCACATCGCGAAAGTAGGCAGCGAAACCATATTTCGGCTGCTCCACAATGAACCGTGAATCAGTACGCATTGCCTGCGCAAGACTACTAACTCCTTCGGTAACGTGGGACGCGTACTTTATCGAGGTGTTACTAATCAACGCCCCCTGCACATCGCTGCTAATTTGAGAGAGGTTCTGATGAGCGAGCACCATACCAAGATTCAAAGCTCGAGCTTGCGCCAGTATTACCGGCAACATTTCGTCACTACGGATGTAATCTTGGCATTCGTCGATATAGAAAAATGTTGGGAGGCGTTCACTCCGAGGTTGTAGCTGTCGCTTCTCCGCTGCCAAGAGAGTTAGGGCGATCATAAAACGACCAAACAACTCCGCACCTTCTTGCTGCATGAGCGCTTTACATGTGTTGATGAGGATAACTTTCGCGCTCCCCATTTCCTCGTACATGTTGAGCTTCGTATTCGGCGCGGCAAACATCCTGGATAATGTGCCAATGCTTTTTACCGCGTATATTCGATTGAGCACTTCTCCCTTCGTTCTCTTGTACGCAGGATCGTTGAACTTACTTTCGAAGAAACGCCGACCATCACCACTCATCCTCGAGAGATGGCTTCGATACGACGCTTCACCGCCAGGTTGTTCCAACAGCACTGTTAGATCTTCGAGCGTAGCACCGGGAACTTGGAGCATAAGTTCAATGGAAAACCGCAAGAGCGTACTTTGCATGCTGGTCAATTTGGCATCGAGCAACGAGCGAAAAACGTACTCAAGCATCGACTGCGTTGAGTTTTTGAGGATTTCTTCATCTCGAAATGACAGCTCCTCAGTGGCGTCACGTGCTAAGAGATCGAAAAGATTGAGGGCTGCTGGATATTGATTGTCCTCGACATCAATGAGCACCAACTTTCCTTCAAGGTCCCCACCTGGTCCAAAGCGATCCAGACCTTCGATCCCTTTGATCAGATCTCGCTTACTTTCCATCACAATGACGGAGGCTTGATCTTTTGCAACTAGATCGAAGTCACGATCCAACTGGGTGGACAGTAAATTGGTCTTGCCTGATCCCGTCGGGGCAATGATCCACTGATGTTCAAATCGGAGCTTCTGCGGTACACGGTACGGAATCTGTGCTTCACAAATCCGGAGCAAAGGGGTGTGCTTCAAATATGCATAGGCAGGGTCTTCCCCTTCGTACTCTGTGACGGATATTGCTTCAGTTCGCGCATTGGTTGCCGTTGGCTCAAGGCCAGAAGCTTCGCACATGTTTCGATTGAGCACCTCTCGTAAGTGTCGAAAACAACTCGTGTTGCGCACATCTTCCAAGTAGAACGAAATGTAGAGGTCAGCAATTGCCGGTCGAAGATCGCAAGTCTGAGACAACGGTACTTCAGCGACAATGTCCCCCTCTTCGCCATCAAATGTGGGCAGCTGCATCAAGAAATCATGGAAACTGCGTTTGATGACTCGTTGAGCGAGCTGTCGATTGGCTTCGATATCGTTGTGCTTAGCAATCAGGTCGCTTAGATGATCTCGGTAGCGCGCTCCTTCCAGGGAATTACAAATTGCGGGTGGTTTAGCAACCCTGGTTATCACCAAGTTTTCCAGTTCGAAGAGATCGATAACGACTTGGACCATCTCGTCATAGAGCGCTTCGGGCAGGCTCTCAGGCAAACTACGAACGATTGGCCCACCGAACTCGATGACTTGGTCATGAAACGGTTTCTCATCACCGATGAGCTCGAGCGCTCGTTCATAGAGTTGATTGCACGCGTCTTTTGCATGCTTTTCTTTTCGACCCGGAGAGTTCAAGTAGATGCGGTACCCCGCATACGCAAGTCCCACTGGAATGAAGAGATACCAGTAGATTACAAAAACACTAAGGAGCACGAGAAAGGCGAGAACGAAAAAGAGCTCGCCGATGTTCTTATCCATCTAGAACTCTAGTGTTCTTTTTCCATGCTCATGTTCTCGAACGACGTTTGCTTCAAGAAACTCCTTGAGCATTGGTAACTTAGATTCAAGCTCTTGTTCGTATGCACGTGCGTCAGCCGGTGTCTCAGCGTGATACACGTCAGGAGTTCCATCTAGCACACTTCGAATGGACAACCAGAATCCTTGTGGCCTACTTTCGTAATACGTTCTATCTGAGCTACTCTTCTGTCGAAGCGCATCGAGTGGACGTTCGAAGATGATCCGATCCTCGAGCCGATTGCTCTTAATGATGTGTTTTTCCTCTTCCGAGAAATCGATCGCGATACTCACCGTGTGATAGCTTTTTTGTGACTTCTGGAATCGAAAATAGTCATAGATCACAAAGGGGATGATGAAGAAACCAAGTATTGGAATGACAATCGATACGATACAGCCAATAACAATCACCCAACCAGGAACCTTTCCAACGATAAACGCCTCACCGCCTTGCGGTTGTTCTTCGCGCTCTATTTCCACTCGCATGCCCTACTCCTCCCAACAATTTCCCTCTGCGACTATATATCAACTTATTTGACCATATATAGCGTATTTGTAAGTCCTAGACAGGGGCGCGCAAGCTACCTTTCTCAAGTCCGAAAGGTGGCATGCGGCAAAATTTAGGATGAGCTTGGATTGGCTCGCTAGCTACGTGCTCTGAAAGAACTCCACATCAGGGCTTGCTCTGGACGCAACGTTTCAGCACTGAACGCCTTTGAAGGTGCGCCGTCAATGAGTAACCGAAGGTAGATTTCATAGTTTGGCAGATTGACGAGATCTTCTGATCCAAACGTCGGCGCAAATTCTCTCGCAACATATGGCCCGTCCTTACCGCTCACACGAAACGAAATGAGTGTTCCGGCGTTCCCAATCACGGCGTATCGGACATCAGGCTCAATCTGCGAGAGATACTGATTCGCTAGCACCAAACCGACGCGATACTTGCGCAACTCAGAAATCATGTTGGCCATTGCAAGCGTGGTGAAGTTCTGAAATTCATCAACAAACAGAAAATGATCGCGACGCTCACCTTCAACGGTATCGGCACGACTAAATGCCGCTAACCCAATAGTTGTAACGAGGAGTCCGCCGAGTAGCTGAGTGGAGTCTTCTCCAAATCGGCCTTTTGCAAGGTTAACGAGCAATATCTTTCCACTATCCATAATCTTTCGGAGTGCCAGTGGTTCTTCTGGATCTACCAAGACACGACGCAAAACTGGATCGGCAAGGAATGCGCCGACTTTGTTCTGTATTGGGACAACAGCATCTGCTCGCAGGCGGTATGAGTATCGTTCGAATTCGTGCTGCCAGAAATCTCGTACTCGGTCGTTGGTGATCTGGCCGGACACTTCTTCTCTGAATTGCTTGTCATCAAGGAGACGGAGAATGTCGAGGAGCGTGGAATTCGGTAGATCTAACAAAGCCAATATGGCGTTACGGAGGATATGCTCAAGCCGTTGACCCCACGAGTCTTTCCAGGTCTTCTTCAATACCTCTAGCAATCCCGCAGCCGCTAGTGGTCTCCTATCGATCGATACAAATTTGAGCGGATTGTAGCCGTAGGGTTGTTCGGGATCTGCCACGTCAAAATAGACCACATCACCTTTCCGATGCTCGGGCACCCACCGATGGACACGTTCAACAAAGTCCCCATGTGGATCAATGAGCGTAAGGCCGTACCCGTTCTCTATGTCCTGGCGAGCAATGGCATCTAGGAGTGTTGTCTTGCCGGCACCTGTTTTCCCGATCACATACACGTGACTCATGCGATCGGCATACAGGATTCCAAACCGATTTCGAATGCCGCGCGTATTCGTTTGGGCAAAGTACGCAAGGTTGTTTTGCATATACTCACAGTACCCTGTGTTCCGTTCACACGGGAGAACGGTGGATGTTCCACTGACAGCTAAAAACGCCTCCCATAAAGGAGGCGTTTTGTTACAACAGCCCGTGTTCGGCGAAACTATACATCTGCGTACCACCCACCACGACATGGTCCAGCACATAGACATCGAAAAGCTTGAGTGTCTCTGAGAGCTGTTTGGTGAGCGAGATATCCGCTTGGCTTGGTTGAGGGTCTCCTGATGGGTGGTTGTGACACAAAATCACCGCCGCCGCATGTAGATCCAGTGATCTCCTGGCGACCACACGCGGATACACATTCGATCGATCGATAGTCCCTCTAAACAGCACCTCGAATCCGATTAGGTTGTGCCGAGTGTCCAAGAATAGACAGCCGAACTGTTCCTGCGCTTGGTTTGCAAGTTTAACGACAATCAGATCCTTCGCATCCTTGGCACCGTCAATCCGAATGCCTCGGACAAACCGAGCGTTAATAATTGATTTAGCCTGAGCAAGGATCTGCTCTTCTTCGAGCGATTGGTCGTGCACTTCTTTCGAAGTATTGGACATGATGAGTCCTCCTTTATGAGTTGATGTAGTAGTACGAAAGAGCTAGCGCTGCAGCCTCGAAGATCGCCATAGAGTGATCTTCGTTCATCCATGGCTTTCGATAGCGCGGCATTCGATGCTGCAGCTCCGGTAGCCACTGGCCTATGGTTTTGGCAATACCAAACTTTTTGGTCGAGCCGAACTGACCGAATACCGCGTGCACTTCGTCCTTGGGTAATCGAGTAACGTCGACGCCTTTCAGTGTCGCGAGAATCGCAAGGCTTTCGTTGAGCTTTGCGACACGCTCTCGATTAGTTCCCTCGTCAAACTGCTCCATGACAAGGAGATCGGGTTGATAGAACGAAATGAGCGATTCGATCTGACGCTGACATACAACGTCTTTGTTGACGCGCGCTTCCTTAACACCCCAATCGATAATCTTTGTGGGACCTTCGAAGAGTGCAAATCCAATACCGCGTGAGACCGGCGCTACAGCTAAAACAACGGGAGCTGTTTTGGGTTTTCCCATACAACATGGCGTACTTCTTCGGGCTCAATACCCAATTCGAGACTTTCAAGGAATGCACACTTCTGCCGGAGAAGGACTTCGTTTCCTTCAGTGTCGAGCTGAGACTTCAAGACGAACGCACGCCGCTTAACTTGTTTTTCGACCAAGGTATAAATCCCGGGAAAGAGCTCGTGGACCGGTACCCGATACACCGCTTGGCAAGCTAGCGCAGTATGTAGGTTAGGTTCCCTGGTGAGATTCTCGTACCGAGAAACCTTCGCCCCTGAGTGGCACCCGAGAAGAAAGGCAATATCTTCCTGAGAGAAACCAGCCCGTTTTCGAACGCTACGTAAGTAGTTGTGAATGAATCGAGACATAGTGACCTTTGCGGTGCAATCCGCTTAAGGATCGGATCACATCGTC
>JANQJD010000007.1 GCA_028281845.1 Rhodospirillales bacterium
CGGTACATTGACTATCCCGATACGGAGGCCCGTAATCCGAGGCAGTTACGGCTGTTTTAGGCACCAAGATGTCCTGTCCGGAAGGGCGGGGAGCTTCACCCAAGACTATAAATTTGTCTTCGAATTAGTGATAACTGGATTTTACATATAAACCATGTATAGCACACCCCATCATGGTTCGTAATTTTGAGGAGAGGCTTATTTCTTTCCGAGAATATGCTGATAGAGAGGCCGTCCACGATCCAAAGCCATAGAACCTAATTGGTTCTATATCTTTTGGCGAGACATTTCATTGCCACATGCAAACGACAACAGAAACAACCTTTTCTTCTACGGATGTAGCCTCGACACCCTATAGCGTTTCGAAGGTATTTAAACGCTATATACCCGCTATCGCGACGTCGATGGTGCGGGCCATCATCGGCGTCGTAGGCTTGACTATTATTGCTGTGCTAGCCATCAATGCCAGTGGAGGCAATAATTACGTGCCTGTGCTTGTGCTCTTCTGGTCTGCGTGGTTGGTGGCTACTAAGCTAACCGATAAATACATACACAAATATCCCTATCGGTATTATTCCTATCTGATTGCATCGCATGTGAAAAGTGCGTTAGTGATGGGGGGAGTTCTCGGAGTTGCTATTCTGGTCGTGGATATATTTCAGGCTCAAGCGAGTCTCATTTTGAGTGTTTTTGCCTGCGCAATGCTTGTTGATTTTGTGGTGGCTGTGCCTCGGCGCGAGCGTCCGTTAGACAAAGAATACGATCATAAAGTACTGGCCTCACGCGAAGTAGGGGGGCAAGCTGACCTTACGGTAGACGCGTCTGCTAGTGCCCATTTTCGGAACGGGACCCATCAAACCTTTAAAGAGGTGGCTCATGGTGTGCATAATGCTGTCGTTAAGCAGATGCGGCAGACAATTTCCGGCTTTCATGATAAAATGTCCGTGCGCGTAATTTCTGATCGCAAGGCAGCTTCAACTGGTACAGAGCCCGTCGAATTGCTTATCTCTGACGTTCGCATCAATGATGTGCGGCGGATCAATGCGTTTCTCATCAAGCATACGGAGCACCTTGCGATGGGTGGATACTTTATAGGGAGCTATCAGCCGCTTGAAAGCAAACGAGCTGCAATACGTCAGAGATATGGCAGTGGGGCGTTTTGGCCTGTTTTCCTGATGAGCTTTTTGTGGTCTCGCATATGGCCGAAAGTTCCATTTCTCAATCGCTTGTACTTTCTTGTCACCCAGGGGACCAATCGCCATTTGTCCAAAGCCGAAGTGTGGGGGCGTCTCTCTTTCTGTGGACTGCACGTTATATCAGAGGTCGAGGAGGAGGGCCTGCGCCACATCATTGCCCAACGGGTTGGTACACCAATTACAAACAGAAAACCATCGTACTACCCCATTATTGGGCTCAACAAAATCGGACTTGATGGGCAGGTCCTAAAGACACACAAGCTGCGGTCGATGTATCCGTTCAGTGAATTCCTGCAAAAGCAAATCTTTGAGCAGAACGGTTTGGCAGAAAGTGGGAAGTTTAAGAACGACTTTCGCCTGACAGAGTACGGACCATTCATTCGGCGCTATTGGCTAGATGAGGTTCCGCAGCTTTTTGATTGGTTGTGCGGCGACATCAAGCTGGTAGGCATACGGCCAACAAGTCCGCACTTCCTCAGTCTCTACCCTAAAAGTTTTGTCGACCTCTATATTAAAGTAAAGCCTGGTTTTATTTCTCCCATCTTCGGCGATGATGGATTTGATCGCATTGTGGAAATCGAGCGAATTTATTTGGAAAGATATCTAGAAGCGCCGTTCCGAACCGATGTTTCCCTATTTATAAATACCTTTAAAGATATTGTGTTTCGGGGGGTTAGAAGCAAATAAAGGGTGACCTCCCCCCGAAAAACGGTCCCATTCTAAACTAGAGGCTCGGACAATCGTGTTACCTTCAACCAAAGCCGATTGTCATGAAAAAATCCAAGTTCACCGAAGCCCAGATCATCTACGCTCTGCGCCAAGTCGAGACCGGTGTCAAGGTTGCCGAGGTCTGTCGTACAGATGGGCATTAGCAAGGCAAGCTCGGCCAACTTGCGGTGTTCGGAATAGATTTGCGGTGGTTGCCGAGGTCTGTCGTACAGATGGGCATTAGCAAGGCTGGAAGAAAAAGTACGGCGGTTTAGGTACCTCTGAACTACGTCGCCTGCGTCAACTCGAAGCCGAGAATCAGCAGCTCAAAAAGCTGGTGGCCGACCTCTCGCTCGACAAGCATATGTTGCAGGAGGTGTTGAAAAAAAAGCTATAAGGCCAGCTAGGCGACGCGAGTTGGCCCAGCACTTGGTCGAAGACTATAAGGTCTCGACGCGTCGCGCCTGTCGCGTTGTTTGTCTGGCCCGTTCCACCTACCGCTATCACCCACGCTCGAACCCAAGCAATGTAGCACTTCTGGCCCGCATTCAGGAGATCGCTCTCGCACGAGTGCGCTACGGCTATTGGCGCATCTATACGCTATTAAGAAGAGAAGAGTGGGAAGTGAACCACAAACGCGTCTATCGGCTCTACAAGCAAGCCGGCTTGCATTTACGCAGCAAGAGGCCGCGCCGTAGCCGAGCGGCAGCGCATCGTCTGGAGCGGGTGGTGCTGACACGCCCGCATCAGAGCTGGTCGATGGACTTGCTGATGCACTCTTCGACGGTCGCCGCTTTAGGGCGTTAACTGTAGTGGATAATTACAGTCGTCAGTGTTTGGCGATTCATGTAGGGGTGTCGATCCGAGGTAGCGATGTGGTTGGTGTGATGGAGCAAATCCGAGCACGCACGGGCTGCACGCCGGAGCGGATACAAGTAGATAACGGCAGCGAGTTTATCAGCAAGGCGTTGGATCGGTGGGCGTACGATCACGCGGTAACGCTTGACTTCTCCAGACCGGGCAAACCAACCAATAATGCGTATATTGAATCATTCAACGGCAGCTTGCGAGATGAGTGCCTGAACGTGCATTGGTTTCTGTCGCTGGCGGACGCGAAAGCCAAGATTGGAGCATGGCGCGCGGAGTAAACAGCTACCGCTCACACCGTTCACTGGGCGATCTGACGCCGGATGCGTACATGGCCCAATACTATGAAAAGACGTCCGAATCTCTAGTTCGGGCTGGGTGAATCACGGGGAGGAGGTCAAGGGACGAAATCCTAACGTTAGAGGTGGTCTAAGACTGGGGGGGCAGGTCATTAGGCACAGCACTAACATACGATGTGGAGCAGGTTATTGGGGGCAGTCCAGGGTCTGTTCATTGGCTGTTGTAAAGATTAAGCCTCCGTGCCTGAAAGATGCTTGAGTAGTTAAAGCCTGATCAAGAGGCGTAAGTGCGTATGAGAGATCTTGCGCGCCAGCTTTATTAAAGACTGAATTCTAACGGTAACAGAATCATCATTATTGTAGCGCCATAAGCAAATGTGTGGAATCTTTGGGATAGTAGCTCGTGACACAACCACTTATCCCCCAGCCTTTATTCGTAAGGCCATCAAAGTTCTTGCAAAGTGTTCCGAGTCTCGTGGCAAGGATTCGTCTGGGTTGGCATTCCGGGATGAGAGAACAAACACGTATAAAGTTTTTAAGGGAGCTGTACCGCTCAATTATTTACTGCAGACCAAAGCCGTTAAAGCCTACTTTGAACAGGCTTTAATCACGTATACCAATGGGCAAGCCTCAGCAAGGGCGAACACGTTTTCAGTGATTGGGCACTCTCGCTTAGTTACCAACGGGAGCCAACTTCATGATGATAACAATCAGCCAGTCAGTAAAGACGGTATTATCGGGATTCACAATGGTATCGTGGTGAATGATGCTGCCCTATGGGAGAAATATCCGACCCTCTCTCGGGACTATGATATTGATACAGAAGTATTGCTTGCTCTCATTCGACATTATATAGAAAACGAGGGTTCTATTGCTGCAGCTATCCAAAAAGTGGCTTTAGAAGTAGAAGGTACCTTTTCCATCTCACTGCTCTTCGAGGATTTAGGAGCTTTGGTGTTGGCGACTAACAATGGATCGCTATACACCATCTCGAATGGAAAGAATCTTCTCTGTTTTGCTTCAGAGAAGTATCCCGTTCATTTGTTGGCAGAGCAGATGGGACTTGACCAGAAAGGCAACTTTGCTATACAACAGATTCCTTCAGGGCACGGAATAGCACTCACATTTGATGGGTTCATTCTCGAAGAGTTTCAGCTTGCCGAGGCGCAGGGAGGGGCAGTCAGGGGTATGAAGGAAGAGAAACCCTTCAAAGTTGATATTACATCAGTGACTAATGGGAAAGCCTCTCCCGAGCTTGTTCTGGATGTAGCGCTTATTGCAAAAGCACCTGAAGCGGCTCGACAAGAAGCCCTTTTGGAGTTTAATGCAGATCGAGTCGCGGCTCTACGGAGATGTACAAAATGCATTTTGCCCGAGACCTTTCCATTCATTGACTATGATGAAGATGGAGTCTGTAATTATTGTCGAGACTATCGAATCAAAAATCAGCCAAAGCCACTGGATGAGTTGCTTGAATTAATCAAGCCCTATCGGCGCACTGATGGTAAACCCGATTGTATTGTCCCGTTTAGTGGGGGACGCGATAGCACCTACTCGCTCCATGTCATTAAGAAGGTTTTAGGCTTGAATCCCATTGCCTTTACCTATGATTGGGGTATGGTAACAGATTTGGGCCGTCGCAACATTGCACGTGTGTGCGGAAAACTCGGTGTAGAGAATATCATTGTTGCGGCAGACATTCATTGGAAACGTGATAATATCCATAAGAACATCACAGCTTGGCTGAAGAAGCCGCATCTGGGGATGATCCCGCTGTTTATGGCGGGGGATAAGTATTTCTATTACTACATCGATCAAGTAAAGAAACAAACAGGTATCGATCTCAACATATGGGGTGTTAATCCACTTGAAAACACTGATTTTAAGGTTGGATTCATTGGCGTAGGGCCAGATCCGAAGAAGGAGCGTATTTACTCACTCTCTGTGAAGCGGAAAGCCTTGCTGTTTAAAGGCATTACACAGGCTATTTTGAGCAACCCAAGTTATCTCAACAGTTCTGTCTGGGATACGCTAGGATCATTTTTTGCGCGGTCAATCCGACCGCACCAAGATTATTTTCATCTGTATGACTACGTGCAGTGGGATGAGGATGAGATCAATGAGATTCTCCTTGACGAGTACGACTGGGAGAAAGCGATCGACACAGATACTACATGGCGTATCGGCGATGGGACAGCAGCCTTCTACAATTATATCTACTATAATGTCGCGGGGTTTAGCGAGCACGATACATTCCGGAGCAATCAGATTCGTGAAGGTATGATTACGCGCGAAGAGGCCCTGGCGCACGTCAATCGAGAGAATCGACCACGCTATGCAACCATTAAATGGTATACCGATGTCGTCAGAATCGACTATGAGGAAGCTATAAAAGTTATTAATTCCATTCCAAAGTTGTACACGTAAGTTGACTTTCTAATCTCAGCTTTTCTGTTTTCGGAGTTTGGACTAATGAATATTTGGTATTTGTCTGCCCATGATCAACCGCGAGGAAAATCAGCGCGGACCTATGATTTTGCTTTGGAATTGATCAGGCGTGGACATGAGGTAACCTTTTTTACGAATAGCTACTGCCACTGGACACACAAAGAGTTTTTAAAACCCGACGAACAATGGCGCATTGAGGAGATTGATGGCATTCGGGTTATTTGGTTGCGGACGTTTCCATACACTGGGAATGGTTGGCGGCGTGGCGTCAATATGCTCACCAATGCAAGGCGATCTCTTCAAGTGGCAGCTACACTTCCTGATACACCAGATGTTGTGATTGGTCCTTCTGTTCCACTTGGTACAGGCTGGGCAGCGGCACGCATTGCGAGCAGGAAGAAAGCCGCTTTTGTTTTCGAGATCCGAGATGTCTGGCCGATTGCTTTAGTGTATGATGGCGGGTTGTCGCAAACGAGCCCTGCGTATTATGCCTTCCGGGCTTTAGAAAAGCAGATGTACAAAAAAGCCCATCAAATATCCGCAACCATGCCTTTGGTTGTAGATCATGTGGCTGAAAGTGGGGGCGATCCGGAAAAGGTGACCTGGATGCCCAATGGTGTAAATCTTAAACGTTTTGCTGGATTTCAATCCTATGAGGGAGGGGCTAACGAGGAGTTGGTCATTATGTATATCGGCGGATTTGGTGTAGCCCATGATGTTATTTCGTTGATCCGAGCAGCAGCCATATTGAAAGAGGCTGGAGCAACAGGGTATAAGTTCATAATTGTAGGTAATGGTGTCAAACGACCAGAGTGCAAAGAAGAAGCGCGGAAACACAATTTGACAAACATTGAGTTTCGTGATCCGGTGCCGAAAGCAGACGTGCCCCGGACGCAAATAGAAGCCGATGTCTTGGTCGCCTGTGTAACCGATTCTGAGGCGTATCGTTTTGGTCTAAACCTCAATAAAATATTTGACTATTTTGCTTCTAGCCGTCCTGTTGTCTTTTCTGGCAATGCGCCCAATGACCCTGTTGTGGAAGCCAATGCAGGGTTTAGTGTGCCGCCCGAGACACCCAAAGAGATGGCAAAGGCTTTTCAAAGCCTTATGGCGATGGCACCGCAGCAAAGAAAAGAGATGGGGGCACGGGCTCGTCACTACGTAGAAAGTAAATTTGATATGCGCGTGTTAGGCGGCAATATGGAGACGCTCTTGAAGACGGCTCTAGCTGTACGAGATACATCCTCATGAAAAGAGGTAACCTAAAGTTTTTGGATGAAGCTATCTTAGCATATTATCCTCAGCAAGAATCCACAGATTCTTGCTCCTTGTTCAGAATTAGCTGGTTGGTCGGACGGTTCGAGCCACATACAGTTTTATAAGCGAGATTTATCACAGTGCCATTCATCACTAGGACTACCGTTAACGAAAAAAAGTTATGGCTGACAACAATTTAGATTGGCTCGAAGGGCTAGAAGAGCGCAAAATTAAGGAGATCGAACACTCCCGTACCCGTCGCCAGATTTTACAGGGATCTGAACGCCATGCTGACACGGGGAAGTCAGATGCCGCAGATAATCTGAGCACCCTGATTCGCGATGAGGCGGCGTTCAAATATCATTTCTCAAACATGAAATTCTACTCGATCACGAATGCGAGCGAGGAGTATCAGCATGCATGGATGAGAGAGCGTTGTAAGCCTGGGACAAAGGTTTTGGACTGGGCCTGTGGAAGCGGAGAAAATGGCGTTTTTGCAGCTCAGTGTGGAGCTGATGTGATAGGGATTGACATTTCTCCGGAAGGGGTAGAGAACGCTAACCTGAATGCGCAGCAAGAAGGTTTAGGCAGTCATTGTCGGTTTGAGGTAATGGACGGCGAAAATATGACCTTCGACGACAATACGTTTGATTATGGAGTTGAGTATGGGGCGTTGCACCATGTCGAATTAGACATTGCGTTAGCCGAGCTGGCGCGTGTGCTTAAACCCAAAGGCGAGATGATTTGTGTCGAAGCCCTTCGGCATAATCCACTCATTCATGCCTATCGGAAGCGAACGCCTCATCTGCGTACGGAATGGGAGGTGGATCATATTCTAGGTGTTGAAAGCCTGGATAAGATGAGGACATATTTCAATAAGGTTGAGGTCCGCTTTTTTCATCTCGCAGCCTTAGCTGCTGTTCCTCTTCGGAAAACATTCCTTTTTAAGCCCGTGCGTGCCTTCTTGAATGCAGTTGATCAAGTCATGCTGAGTAATCAACTCATTGGGAAATATGCTTGGATTATGATTGTAGTCATTAGCGATCCGAAAAAGTAAAAGCGCACCCGAATCGAAGGCTCGTGCGGCTAATGCATAGGCTCGCATGGTTTATCGAAGGCTAAACCTGAAAGCTTGATAATTCAACCGATTTGGGATGTCTGCCAAATACGCTTGGGTCTAAGTCTAGATATGCCAATGGGAAGTGTAGAGCGAGTTGTTTTTGGTTGTGAGCAGTTAGGAGGAGTCGACTGGGGAGAATTTGATTGGCGTAAGGTTGCGGATGCCATTAACTATGCTTGGGAGCAAGGCGTGCGTTGGTTTGACACGGCTGGCTCTTACGGACTAGGCTTATCGGAAGAACGCCTGGCTGTTGTGTTAGGGGATCGGCGGCATAATGCCACCATCTGTAGTAAAGGGGGGATCAAATGGCAGCACAACGGGCAGGTACGTGCCACCGTGTATGTCGATAATAGTGAAGCCTCCCTGCGCGCTGATTTGGAGGCTAGTCTCAAGCGCTTGCGTTTGGAGCAGCTTCCTGTTTTTTTAGTGCATCGCCTTACCGAGACCACCGATATTGAATCTTGCCTTGACGCATTAGGACGTTTCAAAGAGGAAGGCAAAATTGGGGATTATGGTTTTTCTAATTACCCCTTGACACCTGAGGACAATCTAGAGTGCCTGGAGTTAGGCACTCTAGCTCAGTTCTCATATAGTCTTCTCGATTTGGACCAGAATGCCCACAAAATTTCGCAATACCATGAGGCTGGTCTCTCGACTATGGTATATGGGGTATTGGCTCAAGGGCTGCTAACAGGGAAGTATTCTGCTCGCAGTATTTATCCTCAGACTGACCGCCGTCATCGCTTGCCATATTTCCAGAAGTCATATCTCCATGCCTTGGAGCCAGTAATGGAAGCTCTGAAGCGCGTTGGTACAGAATATGACATTTCTATCGCCCAGGTGGCCTTAGCTTTCGTGCTTAGGGAGCAGCGCATTTCGTCTATTGTGCTTGGATCTAAGAAAATTGCACAGATCAGAGAAGCATTAGATATCGCTCATAACGCCTCTGTTTATACGAGAATCGATTTTTACGAGGTTGACCAAGCAGTGCGCACGCTAAAGCGGAACGAGAACGCACAGTAACCTATTCTCCATTTTATGGGATCAAACAGCTCGAAAAAACTGATACAGCGAATTATCAAGAGAGCATTTGATAGTCTCGTTGCATTCGTTGTAATGCTTATATTTTCCCCTATAATTGGAGCCGCCTTATTTTTAGTCTGGTTGCACGATAAGCACTCGCCCATCTACAAAGCGCCACGTATTGGAAAACAAGGCAAGCCCTTCACCATGTATAAAGTGCGGACGATGGTGATAGGGGCAGACAAATCAGGTGTTGACTCTACCTCTAGTGATGATGTCCGGATAACCAGGGTTGGGCAGGTAATTCGTAGGTATAAAGTAGATGAGTTGTTGCAACTGGTAAATGTCTTGCGAGGAGAGATGAGTGTGGTTGGGCCAAGGCCAAACATAGCATCGGAGGTAGCTCTTTATTCCCAACAAGAAATACGGCTCTTATCTGTAAGGCCTGGGATAACAGATTTTTCGTCAGTTGTTTTCAGTGATCTTGGAGAAATTCTAGCAGGAGCTGAAAATCCAAATTTAGCTTACAATCAGTTGGTGCGTCCGTGGAAAAGTCGCTTGGGTTTGGTCTACGTTGACCAAAATTCGTTTGAAGTTGATATTATGCTTTGCGTGGCAACCGTGCTCTCGCTTGTTTCACGTCCATTAGCCCTTGGCATTGTATCGGGGTTATTGCGTCGCGTGGGAGGTAGCAATGAACTGATTAGGGTCAGTCAACGAGTCGATCCTTTGGTACCTGCACCGCCTCCTGGTTTCCAAGAAATCGTTACACGTCGATAGCGTCGAGATATGGTTATCGGAGTAAGAGAGCGCTGGTTGCAAAAAGCCTCAAGCCCGTAGCTCATAATCAAGCGCTACTGACTAGAAAGACGGAGGGAGTGTGAACTGCCCCCAATAACCTGCTCCACATCGTATGTTAGTGCTGTGCCTAAACCATGCAGCACCATGAAAAAGAAAAACTACACCCCTGAGCAAATCATTAC
>JANQJD010000003.1 GCA_028281845.1 Rhodospirillales bacterium
CATCACAGCAAAACGATCACGGTTAATGAACCTGCGCCTGTACTAACATGACATGTGGTACAAGTATCGGGGACACTTCAATGTTCTGTAGCTATAAACTAAAAATGGGGACCTCCTTGGAAGGAAGCCCCCATGCAGGATGAGCTTTGGAAAAGCGATTATCAAAAACTGCCGCTTCCCAACAGACGAACCTTATCTCGATTGTGCTTAACGTGTTTGAAAGCGTTTCGCGTGTCAATAATTGTGTTGGCTTCTTCTGCAATCCGGCTATACGGAAAGGCCTTGTGATCCGTCATTAAAACCACGACATGCTGATCACTAATTACCTTATCAGTCAGTGCAATGTGCTTCATCTCCGTTCCCTGATCCTTACCGACTCTAATCTGTTCTACAAACGGATCGCTGTAACAGATATGCTTCACTCCCTTATTGCGCAGTAGCTCTATCACTGTGTACGCTGGTGAGTGCCGTGTATCGTCAACGTCTCGTTTGAAAGCTACACCGAGAATCAGCACCTTGGCCTGCCCTAAGGAAATGGGCTGCTCCGCAATGGCACGAAGCACTGCATCAACGACATAATATGGCATTTCCTCGTTGGTACGCGCCGACAGTGTGATGAAGTTGGTCTCGAAGTCGTATCGTCGTGCTAGCCACGAGAGATAGTATGGATCGATGGGTATGCAATGCCCTCCGAGGCCTGGCCCAGGTTGAAAAGGCATGAAACCAAATGGCTTCGTAGAAGCGGCTTGAATGACTTCCCATATAGAAACACCCCCCATCCGATCACATAACCGAGCTAGCTCGTTGACAAAAGCGATGTTAACAGATCGAAAAATATTTTCGACGAGTTTCTCCATCTCTGCCACTTTAGGGCTAGAAACAGGATATACTTGCTCTACAACCTGCTGCATTGCTAAACAGGCTAATTCAGTACACGCTTCTGTTACACCACCGACAACAACAGGTGTATTTGCTGTATTGAAGTTTTTATTCCCAGGATCTATCCGCTCTGGGCTAAATGCTAAAAAGTAATCGCGCCCAAGCAACATATTGTGTTTATCTGCTGCTTTTTCTAGTATAGGCTGCACTAGCCCTTCCGTGGTCTCCGGATAGGTTGTGCTTTTTAGGATTATCAGCTGGCCTGGTCGCAAATGCTCTGCGATACTTGTAGTTGCAGAGTGAATATAGGATGTATCAGGATCTTTATGGGGCGTAACAGGGGTGGGTACACAGATGTAAATGACATCACTTTCTGCTATGGATGAAAAGTCATCTTCTGCCCTAAACGTACGGCGCTTGAGAACCTCTTGTAACTGCGTTTCAGGTACATCTTGGATATAGTTATGTCCGGCATTCAAACGAAGTACTTTCTCTTTATCCAAATCAATGCCGAGTGTCTCAAACCCTCTAGCAGCATACTCCACAGCAAGAGGGAGTCCAACATAACCCAGCCCTACTACTCCAATGCGAGCTGTCTTCGCTGATATTATGCCTCCTAACGACTCACATCCTTGCTGTTTTACACTTATTTCACTAGCAGTTATTGACATATATTTTACCAACTATTTCAAAATTAAAGGCACCTAATAATTACTACCTAGCTCAAGCCACAAGTTCGCCCTGAATCGTATTGACGGGAATAACAGATGCAAAAATCTCTCGTATGCTCTCCGCTTCCTGTTGTTCAGCTGCTTGAATCAATTCACGTAGAGCTAATTGTAGTTCCGCTACATCCAATTGCTGTTTGCGAGCTACGTAAATCTGCTGATGACGAGAGGCCTCAGTCCCCTCTTCTGCAGTGAGAAGCTCCTCAAATAACTTTTCCCCAGGACGAACTCCTGAAAATTCTATAGGAATATCAATCTCAGGTTCTAGACCTGACAAGCGAATCAAATCATAGGCTAAATCAACAATGCGAACTGGCTCTCCCATGTCTAATACGTAAACATTCCCATTACCGCCTAAGGCTCCAGCTTGCAATACCAGTTGAGCGGCTTCAGGGATAGTCATAAAGTATCGTTTCATCTCCGCGTCGGTTATAGTAACAGGGCCTCCTTTTTTGATTTGCTCTTTAAAAATCGGAATGACGCTTCCACGGCTTCCCAGAACATTGCCAAAACGTACGGAAACAAAATCGTGTCCTGGGCTAGCTCGCTGAGAAACCCACTCAACAACATATTCAGCCATCCGTTTGGAGGCTCCCATTATCGAAGATGGGTTAACTGCTTTATCTGTAGAAATGTTAACTAGGCGTTGCACACCATACCTCAATGCCAGCTCAGCCACATTCCGCGTCCCAACAATATTGTTTAGTACGGCTTCATCTGGATTCATCTCCATCAATGGGACATGCTTATGTGCCGCAGCATGAAAAACAGCATCTGGCTGATATGTGCGAAACACATAATCAAGCTTACGCTGGTCTCTTACATCGGCGATAACAGAACTGGCCTCAACAGTACTATTGCTTTCTCTAAGATTCCGTAATGATTGATAAATACTGTTCTCACCCCGCCCTAATAGAACAAGATGCTTCGGTTTGAAGCGTGCTACTTGTCGCACAATCTCACTACCAATCGACCCTCCGGCCCCTGTGACTAGTACCACCTTTCCCTGTAAGTATTCAGAAATATGAGTGATATCTAAACGGACAGGTTCGCGTCGCAACAAATCCTCAAGATCAACCTCACGGATCTGGGATATGGACACTTTTCCGCTTAACACCTCATAGATGCCAGGAATAATGCGATGTTCAACACGCGCCATCCGTGCAAACTCTACCACACGTCGTATTATACGACCCGATTGCGATGGCATAGCGATCATTATCTCATCTATGTTCTCACTTTTGACTAGGTGTGGCAGGTCTTCAATTCCACCCAACACAGGTAATCCCACAAATCGCTTACGCTGTTTGACTGGATTGTCATCAAGAAATCCAATAGGCGTACGTGCTGCTTGAGGGTGGCGTAATATTTCGCGCGCAATCATGGTACCCGCTTCCCCGGCACCAACAATGAGTACTCGCCGTAATACGCCTACTTGGGTTGCAGCATGTTGCCACAAGCGTTCATACCATAAACGAACCCCTAATCGCAACCCGCTTAGCAAAAGCATTGCTAACATACCCTCAATAAGAGGTATACTACGGGGAATCGTAAAACTAGGGACTGGTGCCCATGCGACAAGCATTAGAACACCTGTGGTACCACCAACGCCCAGTAAAAGAGCGAACAGATCCCGTACACCTAGCCTATGCCATGAGCGACGATGCAACTTTAGCCACAGTATCACAGTTGCCTTGACAGGGAGACCTATGAGCATCCAAGTCACCATCATGGGAGCATAAGCTTCCCACCCTTCTTCTAACCGAACCCAAAAAGCAACCGGTACAACCGCTACCCATAAACCGAGGTCAAAGCAATACTTTATCCAGGGAAGCCTTTCATCGAATAGAGTTTGGTATCGAGAGAAAGCCTTTTTCATATTTCTATATCTATCATTAACCGTCTGCCTAATAATGTGGGCAGATCCTCTCTAGATAAATTATCCAAGTTTGGACTTAGCAAGACTCACCGAAGCTATAGTCAACAGGAACAGAGCACTTTCAACTCAAAGCTACGAGCTGTCACAGAATGAATCGACTTCGAAAACAGGTGTTCTCACACACTGACCACAACATTGACCTGCTTGCAAGTGAAATTTTCCACATAGGCCAGGTACGACGCTACACCCTGCAACAACTGCTTCTTGCAAAAGGGTAATAGCTTAATGCCTTCACACGTTAGCATCCAACCCTCTACCTTATATTCATTGTAAGCCTTGTCTTTGTAGCCAGTCGCCCCTTCGAGCAACGCAAAGGGGTACTGCTTCAAACGAGCCGTATCTCTCTGTTTCGGGAGTTGCTAAACACAACAGCCAGTTGCTCTGATCTCTCCACTTTTCCCTCAGTCTCTTTTGAATAGGGCAATCGCAGTGTCGACTACGCTGTCGTGATCAGCACTTGACTCTTGCAAATGCACGGCAAAAACGAGGTTAGATTATACATTGACGCGCTCATGAATGCCCTAACTCTCCCACAGAAGATAGCCGTACTTATCACAATCCCATGGACGATTATGCACCAGAGTTTCGAGTTTTACCATTGAGAGCTTCAACTCTAATGAGGCCTTTACGAAGCACTTCTCCTTAAAATGGCACTAAGCCCATTTTTTCTGGGTAGTGAACAAAAGGTGTTGATGGTACACTCGAGATTGTAGTGCCAAATGAAGTACTTCGTCGCCAAGTGATGATGCCGATCCGTCTTCGAAAACGACAACGTCCGA
>JANQJD010000010.1 GCA_028281845.1 Rhodospirillales bacterium
ATAGAAGAAGACATCCGTGCCATCGTGCAAATCATTCATACACAGGACGTTGGGGGGCTTGTCGTTGGCTTACCACTGCAAATGAATGGCATGGAAGGCTCACAGGCTGCATCCACCCGGGGTTTTGTCCACAATATGTTACGGAAAGTGGATATCGCAGTTTCATTCTGGGATGAAAGACTCTCTTCAGCTGCTGTAGAACGCATGCTTCGTACGGAAGCGAATCTTAGCCGTCAGCGTCGTCGGAAAATTATTGACAAATTAGCCGCGGCTTACATTCTCCAGGGTGCTCTTGATTCTCTGACAAAGATGCCTCTGTAAGAGGCCGCATGCATAAAAAAAGTGTGCTCCTTCAGTACGGCAGTACGGCAATACGAATTTTCCCTAAGAAGGCAGACTCTAGCTTAGAAGAGAGATGAAATTAAAGAACTACAAGGACTATAAAGTCCTTCCCTCCGAAGGAGGGGCGGGGCTCTGGGAGGTTGTTTAGTGAGTTGACAATATTTATTTTTTTTAATTTATAAAAAATGCTAATATTTTAAGATGAAAATTTTAAGTTTTAAAGTTTAATAACATTGATTTTTAAGGATTTTTAAAATGTATTATAAAAATGATTTAAATAACTGACTTTTACATTGAGTAATACTCAATAATGACTGTCCTTGTGACAGGAGGCACTGGATTCGTCGGGGCAGCCGTGGTACGCTACCTACTAGCCATGGGGGAGTCTGTGCGGACATTGGTGCGGCCTGCTTCCAATTGCCGCAATCTATCAGGCTTACCAGTCGAAATCGTCGAAGGCGATCTCACAGTGCCCCATTCCCTGCAACGAGCCGTTCGGAGCGTAACGGCTGTATTTCATGTGGCAGCGGATTACCGTCTCTGGGTACCGGATCCCAGGGCTATGGAACAGGTGAATATTACAGGTACTCGGGACCTGCTCAGAGCAGCGGCTCAAGCAGATGTCAGACGTATTGTCTATACGTCCAGCGTTGCTACGCTAGGGCTCAATGCTGGTGGTGTCCCAGCAGACGAAGAGACTCCCGTTTCCCTCACAGAGATGATCGGTCCATATAAGCGCTCTAAATTCCTTGCAGAGGCAGAGGTCAGACGGCTTGTTGCTGCAGAGGGAGTGCCAGCGGTCATTGTTAACCCATCCACACCTGTCGGTCCACGGGATATCAAGCCGACGCCTACTGGTCGGCTCATCCGTGCGGCCATTGCCGGTCGTATGCCAGCTTATGTTGAAACGGGTCTGAATCTTGTCCATGTCGATGATGTTGCTGCGGGTCACTGGCTTGCTTGGCATCATGGCCGTATTGGTGAACGTTATGTCCTCGGAGGAGAGAATATGAGTCTGCAGGATATTCTCTCAGCGATTGCACATTGCGTTGGTCGCCGACCCCCACGCATACGTTTGCCCCACAGTATGGTTTTGCCATTCGCTGCTCTTACAGAGAGAATCGCGAACCTGTTAGGCCTCGAACCTTTTATCACTGTGAATGGCGTTCTTATGGCAAAGAAGAAAATGTTTTTCTCAAGCGCCAAGGCGTATCGTGTGCTAGGTTACACGGCCAGGCCAGCAATGGAAGGCATAAGGGACGCGGTCACCTGGTTCAGAGGCGAAGGAGCAGCGTGATGATTCATGTCACGAGACCATCGCACAGTCATAATTCTTAATAATTCTCTCAATGATTCTCTCTTACAAGAGAACTTGTCGCTCGACAGTGTGCCACACGCCATCCGTCTAGGTGGTGAAAGCGGAGTCGCGTTTTCTGTCCATGACGTAGCGTAGGAGCTCCATTGAGTATGGCATACATTTCAAGGGTGTCTTTCTTCTTCTCTATTCTTACTTACTTCTGTTTCCCCATGTTCAGTAATTTCTCTGCCAGCTGTGCAGTCAGCAATATCAATACACTGCCCAGTTCACACTCTAGTTCTCTGTCTCTAGCAGAGACAACACTCTATCCTACGCAAACCGCGACGCCGACTATGGTTGTTGAGTATCTGCATACAGCACTCATCAACGTCATGAAAAATGCCCACTTACTAGGCTGGCAGGGGCGTTATAAGAAACTGCAAGAAATTCTCAGACAAGTCTATGATTTCCCAGGCATGGCGCGTATTGCTGCTGGTAGTCATTGGAAAGCATTCACCGAGACACAGAAAGTCAACATGATTGAAGCCTTCGGCCGTCTCTCGATAGCCACCTATGCAAGTCGCTTTGACGACTACAGGGGGGAACGGTTCGAGACAATAGTGGTTGAAGAACTTCCACAGCCTTATCCCAGTGTTATCGTAAGAACAAGACTGATCAAAAAAGATAGCAGTGGCGTTGAACTCTCCTATCGTTTAAAAGCCGTCAACGGAATCTGGAAAATCGTTGATGTGTTCTACAGAGGTACAATAAGTGAACTTGCTAATCAACGTGCACAGTATCTTACAGTATTAAATCAGTTGGGCTATGAGAGATTACTACAAAGGCTTGATGAAAAGGTGAAGAAACTGGCTGTTGGAGGTGGAGGACAGGAGGACAGCAACGACGCGCCATAATGGTCCTGCCATGAGAAAACAGTCTGGCTGGTAGCAGTGTTTTGCCATTACGTTAGAGATCAGAGAGCATTTTGTGGGGGCCCACCAAGCGTGGGAGGGAACGGCGGCCAGGATGACAGAACGAACGGATTTTCGCAAAAAAAGGACGTGCATCCTCTCAGGGCCCGTGGCACAATTACTATGGGAGCTGTGCTCCTGGGAGAGCTGCGATGTATACACGGGTTCTTTATGTCTGAAACGTTTGACCCTTCTTTAGCGCATGTTCGTCGCGCGCTTGTTTCTGTCTCTGATAAGACTGACATCGTTCCTTTTGTCCGCTTTCTTGTGGAGCATGGTGTACACATCCTTTCCACAGGCGGCAGTGCGGCTTTTTTGCGCGCCGGTGGGTTGCCCGTCACAGAAGTGGCAGAATACACGTCTTTTCCAGAAATACTCGGGGGACGTGTAAAAACACTACACCCGCGTATTCATGGGGGACTGCTCTGGGAGCGTGGTAACGCTGAGCATAGAGTTGCCGTGGAGACACACGGTATTGCTCCTATTGATCTTCTAGTGGTCAATTTGTATCCATTCACTGAGACTTTTACGCACAATGCCGATTGTTCAACGTGTGTTGAATCGATTGACATTGGAGGCACGGCTTTGATTCGGGCGGCGGCTAAGAACTACGTTAGTGTGACTGTCGTAGTGGACCCGGCAGATTATTCCGCAGTGATAGAAGCAATGAATCGTTATGGTGGTGCTACACCGGCCTCATTACGTTTGCGATTAGCAGCAGCTGCCTATGCTCGGACCGCTGCTTATGATGCTGCTATTGCGGCTTGGTTTGCTCAGAAGAATGGTGATATCTTTCCGTCACGATTCACTGTAGCGGCTAGATTACGGCAGACTTTACGCTACGGGGAGAATCCTCATCAGCAAGCAGCTTTTTATGTCTCTGACTCTGCGGCCCTCAGTCTTGCGGCGACCACTCAAGTTCAAGGGAAAACGTTATCTTATAATAATTTATGCGATGCGGACGCCGCTCTTGAACTGGCAGCCGTGTTTGAGCAACCTGCCGCCATTATCTTAAAACATGCAAACCCTTGCGGGTGTGCACTTGGGACTGATCTCGAAAACGCTTATATGAGGGCGTTATCATGTGATCCAGTTTCTTCTTTTGGTGGTATTGTTGCCGTCAACAGGCCACTTGATGCTGCTGTTGCAATTGCTATTACAAGAACTTTTTTTGAAGTTGTTCTTGCACCAAATGCGACTGCTGAGGCGCGTGCGCTCTTTGCCAAGAAGCAGAACTTACGCTTACTCCTGACCGGCGCAATGCCCGATCCATATTGGGCTGGCATAATCATGCGCTCTGTCGCCGGTGGATTCTTGTTGCAGACACGTGATTCCGGTCGTATCTGCCCTACGAATTTAAAGGTGGTTAGTAAACGTTCTCCAAGTGAACAGGAACTCGAAGATATGCTTTTTGCCTGGGCAGTATGTAAGCACGTTAAATCCAATGCCATCGTGTTTGTTCGTCATCGGGCAATGGTTAGTGTGGGAGCAGGTCAGACGAGTCGCGTCGATTCTGTCCGCGTTGCTGTCTGGAAGGCGGCGGAAGTAGCTCGCACTACAGGCAAAAGTATGCTGACAGGAGGTTCAGTGGTCGCTTCAGATGCCTTTTTTCCTTTTCCTGATGGTCTTATCGCCGCCCATGAGGCGGGGGCGACAGCCGTGATCCAACCGGGCGGTTCGATAAGGGATAACGAAATCATTCAGGCAGCCAACGCTCGTGACATGGCCATGATCATGACAGGCATGCGCCATTTCCGCCATTAGCTGATTGATGCCAATCTCTTAAGTGCGTGTCATATTTGCGTGTCATATTCGTGCTCTGTGGCGATTGCCCTCTCTAGCGATCTTAACGTCTGAGTACATGAGATTCTCTCTGCAGAGACGTATTCCTTTTGTGCAATTGTCCTGTGAGGCAGGCTGGCATATTGTGAAACAGACATGGCCTGGCGTAAGATCATCGTATGGTGCGCGTTGAGTGTCTGCGATTGCTGTTACGTAAATAGAGAGGTCATAAATGACTCTTCTGTCCGGTTTTCTTGTGTCTTTCTTGGCCTGTGCTATGTTGCTGCCAAAAACCGTACTGGCTGAACCCGTACGTTTCTCCGACGATGTAATGCCCATCTTGAAATTGCGCTGCGTTGAATGTCATCAACCAGGTAGCGAGGGGTATGCGAAAAGTGGACTCGATCTGCGCACCTATGAGGGTTTGATGAAGGGCACGAAGTATGGTCCCGTCGTGATACCAGGCAATGCGATGCTCAGCAATCTGAATGTCCTAGTTGAAGGTCGTACGAACCCAAGGTTGCTAATGCCGCATAAGGGGAAAAAGTTGACATCCTGTGAAATTGATATTTTGCGTCGCTGGGTCAATCACGGGGCCCTCAATAACTAACGAGGGGGGGCTGCCTCTTCTTCACCTCACCTCACTCGTGAAGAGAATGCTTGAGTTGATTGAGTGATTGAGTGGTGTGGGTGGCGATGTGGGAAACTCTGGCCACAGAGTCACAGTGGTGTTGTGTCTTTGTGGTATCTTTTTCACGGGTCTCCCCATGAGGTCTTACGGGCCGGTGCCGCTGTAATGAACTTGTTGGTGAAATAGCGGTATGGACTGTGGTCGGCCGCTAGAGTCCCTCCTTTGATTGGGAGAATCCTATGCACACTGAGTCTTCCTAGCTCCCCGTAGCTCAGCAGGATAGAGCGGCAGATTCCTAATCTGTAGGTCGCAGGTTCAAATCCTGTCGGGGAGGCCAGGTTGATAGACAATATTGATATACTCTAATGAAGGCTGTTAAAATTTATATAGTAGCGGGAGAACCATCAGGGGACGCGCTGGGAGCGCAATTGATGGTTGCTCTGCGAACTCGCAGTAAGGGGCTGATCCGTTTTGCGGGAGTTGGTGGTGATCAGATGGCGCGTGAGGGGTTGTCTAGTCTGTTTAATATGGCGGACATTGCCATCATAGGCCTATGGGAAGTGCTGCCAAGAATACCCAAATTACTACAGAGAGTACGGGAGACAATAGATGACATTGTGCGATGTCGTCCGGCCGTGTTAGTGACCATTGATTCGTGGGGCTTTACTGGTCGTATCCACAAAGCGCTACGTGCTCTTCGGCTTCCCGTTACGCAAATTCATTATGTTGCCCCCATGGTCTGGGTATGGCATGAGAAGAGGGCGCTAGATTTAGCTGGCTGTGTCGACTATCTGATGACTCTTTTCTCCCACGAACCAGGGTATTTCACGCGAGCTGGCGTACCGGCCGTTTGGGTTGGACACCCCATCATCGAGAGTGCGATGAGGGATGGGAATGGTTCTGCTTTCCGGACTCGTTATTCTGTTGCGGCAACGGCGCCACTTTTGTGTGTATTACCCGGCAGCCGTTACAGCGAAGTCAAGCATTTATTACCTGTGCTCTCTGCAACTGTCCAGCAATTGTCGTGTAAAAGGCCAAATATACAAGTAGTTGTTCCAACTGTTTCATCAACAGTTGAATATGTTACGGCAGCGGTGTTGCACTGGCCGGTTCCGGTACATATCGTCCACACCATGCGAGATAAATACGATGCTTTTGCTGCGGCTGACGTTGCCTTGACAGCCGCTGGCACTGTTGTTCTAGAGTTGGCGCTAGCGAACCTGCCGATGATCGTCACATATAAAGTCACACCCCTTTCAGCATGGCTTTTTCGTCGTTTAAGCTATGTTCAGTATGTTAGTCTGGTCAATTTGCTACTGGATCGCCCAGTGGTCCCTGAATTGTTACAGGAACAGTGCCGACCGGCACTGCTGGCAACGGCGGTCGAACAATTACTTGATGACGTAACAGCCAGGGCCATACAACGCGTCGCGTTCCGTGAAGTTATACGGCAGCTCGGATATATGGGCTCTTCTAGATCTTCACCAAGCATACGTGCCGCCCAGCTGATTCTGGAGTGTGCTTATTCTGGCGTGTCTTGTCTGTCATGAACGCAACGTGCCTTGACGCGTTCGTATTGACTTCGGCACAAAGAGGGAAGAATCCCGGGAATAATGCGCCACGCCAGTTAACAGGAACATGTTGTCAGAGAAGTGAATTTTCTAAAGCTCCTGGATTAATGCCTATTAAAAATATACACAGATTATTGGCTTTTTTTATTACTACGTGTCTGTTCACGATGAGTGCCCCCCCAGCCTCAATGGCAATTCCGCGCAAGCCAGCCGCCGCCACGTTGTCGATTGTCGTTGTGCCTATTGTTGGAAGATCTACACGACGTTCCTGACCGGGCTTACAGATCTTTACAAGCACGCCTCCGGGCTCTTGGTGGGCTAATAATGTCCTACAGCGTCCGAGCATGGCATCTGTGCCTTCTGCAGCCTCTACTGCTAACACTCTCCCCTGTTGTACGACAGCGCATTGGCCTATATCAAGAGTGCCTATTGCGCGGGCAATCTTGACGCCGTGTCGTATATCAGCCCATGCCTGTTCATCCGGGGTACATTCACCATAAAGACCAATGGGGGCGACAAGATCTTTCACAACATCTTCAACCCCAACCACACGGAACCCCTCCGCTTCCAATACATTAATCACGACTTTGAGTGCGCCACCATCTCCCAAAGCTTGGATATTTGCCAGAAAGTCCATCGTGGACCTGTCATGCTGCAATTCCCGGAGACTGGGACGGCGAATGGCGCCCGTAAGCACAACTTCACGTACTCCGGCTCGGCGCAGCAGCCCCAAGCCAGATCTCATGGCACCCAAACGAATCCAGGCATGCGGCACTTCACGTACTAACGCCGGATCAGTGTGCCCTTGTAGGGCTAACACAAAGAGCAATCTCCCTGTCACACGACAGGATTTTATCACTATAGAGGGTAAATAACCTGATCCAGCTACTAATCCAAGTATTTTTTTGGCAGAGGGGGACATCAAATCAAGGACCATTGCCCGTCCTAGGCTGGCATATAGCTCTACTAGACTCAGCACGTATAAATTCAACTATCTCCATCACGGTTTTGTTATGACGAAATAAACTTGCAACATCAACTAGTCTTGCCTGCATGGTACCCTCCTGTGCAAACAGAAGTCTGTAGGCCGTACGCAAGGCATGGATATCTTCACGCGAGAATTCCCGACGCTTGAGCCCAACGATGTTGAGACCAAACAGGCGGGCTCTGTTCCCAAGTACAAAACCGTAGGGAATGACATCACTTTTCACGCCTGACATACCACCTACCATAGCATGGCGTCCGATACGGACAAACTGATGAATGGCTGATAGTCCCCCTAGCACAGCCCACGCACCTACCTGTACATGGCCTGCGAGAGTCGCATTGTTCGCCATGATGACGTCATCATGCACGATGCAATCGTGGGCAATGTGTACACCAACCATGAACAAACAATTGTCACCAACCCGAGTGACCATGCCCCCACCTTTTGTACCGGGATTCATGGTCACATGTTCACGGATGACGTTATTTCTACCGATAATAAGAGTTGAAGGTTCCCCACGATACTTAAGATCTTGCGGCTGATGTCCAAGAGAAACAAATGGAAAGACACGTGTCCCCTCGCCGAGTACGGTGCGCCCGGTCACGACAACATGTGAGACTAGCTCAACACCCGCGCTGATTTCGACTTCAGACCCAACAACACAAAAAGGGCCAATACGGACTCCGGATTCAATCTGCGCTCTGGAATCAACGATGGCGGAAGAATGAATCTTGGCCATCAGCGCTCCGTGATCATTGCAACATATGTTGCATCAGCAACGAGAATCTCCTCCACTTTTGCCTCAGCCCGGAACTTCCATACATTGCCACGACTACGTTCCTTAAAGACGTTCAGAAACAAACGATCGCCTGGGATGACTGGCTTGCGGAAACGGGCAGATTCCACACTCATGAAATAGACAAGCTTATCCCTCGCCTGTTCTTCACCAAGGGTTTCCACGACTAATACGGCCGCGGTCTGAGCCATGGTTTCTATTATCAGAACGCCTGGCATAATGGGATAAACTGGGAAATGCCCTTGGAAGTATGGCTCATTGATTGACACATTCTTGATACCAACAGCGCTGACATTCGGCACCACGTTGACTACCCGATCTACCATCAGAAAGGGATAGCGATGCGGAATCATCTGCATGACTCTATTAATGTCGATTATCTTGCCCTGTGCCGTCGTGTCCATCCGCCGCCAGCCTCGTCATGCTTCTGATTCTTTGACCTTGCTACGCCTGACCATCTGTTTAAGAACCACTATATGTCGCCAATAATCCCGTGATTTTAAGGCCGGAGTACCCATAACTGTCGTGTTAGCGGCAACATCACGAATCACACCCGCCTGTGCACCGATCCGCGCCCTGGAGCCGATGCATAGATGCCCTGTCAGACCGGCTTGTCCACCTATCATGACAGAATCTCCAACCCTTGTACTGCCGGAAATGCCAACTTGAGCGACAACCACGCAACCTTGCCCTAGCTGTACGTTGTGCCCAATCTGGACCAAATTATCAATTCTGCACCCGTTGCCAATAACCGTATCTGGTCCCGCGCCGCGGTCAATAGTGGTATTGGCGCCGATTTCAACATCATCGCCAACAATGACTCGACCAAGTTGTGGGACACTTGTGAAGCCTTTACGACTTATCGCGAAGCCAAATCCGTCTTGCCCAAGACGTGCTCCGGGATAAATCACAACACGATTGCCAATACGACAGTGAGACAGTGAGACATGGGCACCCACAATACAATCATCACCAAGGACTACGCCGAGTCCTATGACAGCGTTAGCGTCAATAAGACATCGTTTGCCAATTTCAACGCGCGGCCCAATAAAAGCGCCAGCCACCACCTCTGTGCCTGCCCCTAAGCGGGCTGAGGGGTCAATCACCGCTCTGGGATCAACCACACCAGATGGTGTCGGATTAGGATGGAAAGCCTGTGCAATCAAGGCGTATCCCCTATATGGTTCTTTCGTCAACAGCAGAGCCATTTCGGGTGGAGCACGCCTTGCGAGTTCAGGTGGCACAACACATGCCCCTGCTCTGCTTGCAAAAAATGTTGTAAGATACTTACGGTTATCAAGAAAACTTATTTCATTGGGGCCTGCTGCTTCTAAAGGGGCCACATCGTACACGAGTTGCGCCGGATCGGCCCCTGGCCCCAATTCACCATCGCTGATGCGGGCAAGCGTACTTAAGGGAAACGGACCAGCTACGGTAAAGAAACGAGGATCTGCCATGGGTCCGTCACTACTCTGCAGGTTTCCCCGAAATTTTCAAAGGATCCTGCATCACCACCTTTGGCAGGGTTGCATTGAGCCCCTCCATCACCGCATCTGTTATATCAAAGCGCGGTTCAAACATGTAGACTTGTGTCTGTGACAGCACCAAATTTATATTACGTTCCCTTGCGACACCCTGGACTAACTCGACAATCTTTTTCTCAATCTTGTTTAACGACGCACCAACAGAATAATCGAGATTGCGACGTCTATATTCAACTTTACGCTGAAATTCAGCGAGACTTCGACGAAACGCTCCCTGCTTTTCAGCAAGCGCCTCAGGAGAAAGGAGGGCACGTTGGCGTACTAACTCCCTGTCTGCCTCGTTCAATGTTTTCTCTTCCTTGCGGGTCGCGCCTTGGAGTTGCGTCAAGTACCTCTGTCTCTGTTCCAACACCATCTTGCCAGCATCGGATTCGCGAATGAGCCGAGGAATATCGATCACTCCTATGACAACTCCCTGCTCTTCTGGTGCACCTATTACTATTTTAAATATGCTAAAAAACAATAAAATTGCAATTTTTCCAATATTTTTCCCAAAAGAAAAACACACCCTAGAACCTCGTTCCGAAATTGAAACGGAAAACTTCTGTTTGATCGAAGGCCTCTCTCTTAAGGGGAAGACTCAAATCGAGACTGAGTGGGCCAACGGGCGATTTCCACGTCACCCCTGCCCCTGCGGAAACGCGCATCTTTGTCGATTCATGAATCCGATCTGACCGCAGTCCCTTAAACGAACCCAAGGTTCCGAAATCAGAAAAAACCTTACCCTTGACACCCAAGGCCTCTGGCAGTCCAAGTGGAAAAGTCATTTCCACAGTACCGACCGCCAACCAGTTACCGCCTAAAGCATCTTTCGTCACCCTGTCGCGTGGTCCAATACCAGCCGCTCTAAACCCACGCAGATTATCACCACCCAGGAAATATCGCTGGCCGATACGAATATCCTTGCCCAGACCTACAATGTGACCGGCCTCTGCGCTACACTTCAGCACAAATCGACTAGCAAGAGAAAAATACTGAGCAACACTAAGATTAGTCCGTAAGAACTGATCCGTGCCACCTAAGCCAGCAATGTCATTACTGAGACGAACTACATGTCCTTCTGTAGGATGAATACGACTGTCACGTGTATCATAAGTAACGCTCTGACCCACAGAGGACTGGACAGCCGACCCCACCTGCCGTTTTATTGCTGACGAAGCTGCAGCTTTCACATGCGCAATATCGTCTCGCTTGAGAGTGTAATTAAAATGATGCTGCCATAACTCATTATAATTGAATCCAAAACGGACAGTACCCCCTATAGTACTAGAACTAAAAGAACTTTCCCTCTGCAAGTCCTTCTGAAGAGCGAAAACATCAACACCCGCCACTAATTCATAATCCAAAAAATACGGCTCTGTGAAGCTCAAATCTATCTGTGCACGCTTTTGCCCCAAGGTAATTGCAGCATACAAATCCTGACCGCGACCGAGCAGATTACGTTCACGTACACCCATTTCCATCATCGCGCCGGTAGTTGTAGACCACCCAACGCCAAAAGACAGTTCCCCAGTCGATTTTTCTTCAACGTTAACCTTGATGAAAGCGCGGTCTGAGGCAGTTTCAGAGAGGATGTGGTGAATGTCAACCTTTTCGAAAAAATCCATGTTCTCGATTCGTTGCGCTGACCTGCGCAACCTCGCTGCATGCAAGGTATCGCCCTCCACGAGACGGAGCTCACGCCTAATGACCTTGTCTAGAGTACGGCTATTCCCCGTGATGTCAATACGCTCTATAAAGACGCGCGGCCCCTCATGAATTACGTATGTGATATCAACAACACGTTTCTCTCTATTTCTTTTCTGCAACGGCTGTGCAAGGACAAGCTCGTACCCCATAGCGCTAAGTGTATTTGTCAATTGGTGTACACTATCTTCTACTTCTTCAATGTTGTAGAATGAATTTTTCTGAAGAAATTTTAATATTTCATAATTTTTTAACGATATGATATCTGTATCAAATTTTACATTTCCGTATTTATATCGATCTCCTTCCTCTATCGTAAAAGTAAGAAAGAATCCTCTGCGATCAAGAGATAATTCCGCCGCAACAGAAATAATTCGAAAATCGACGTATCCTCTTCTGTAATAAAATCTTCTTATTAATTCGGAATCATACAACAATCTATCAGAGTTATAAAAACAAGAAGGACAAGAAATATAATACCAACGATTTTCCTTTGTTAAAAGGATCTTTTTTAGTAAAGAATCTCGAAATTGAAAATTTCCTATAAAATTGATATGCTTGACATAGGTGACATGGCCTTCTTTGATCTCGAAGACCAAATCAACCCTATTCTGTTCTTTGGGTATAATTTTGGGTTCAATAGTGGCTGCAAAAAGACCACGTCTACGATAAATGCCAAGCAGATTTTGAACATCTCTCTGTACTTTCGTCCTGGTATATACGGTTCGTGGTCTGAGCCGAATGGTCCGGCGTAGCACGCCATCCCTGATTCTTAGATTACCTTCAAAGGCAATACGGTTAATCATGGGATTTTCCACTACATTGACCACTAAACTCTTCTCATAAGAGAAAAAACTCACATCAGCGAATAAGCCAGTGGCAAATAAATTTTTCAGCGAGAGATCGAGATCCTCAGTGCTCACTGCACTGCCTTCTTGTATAAGCAAATACGACCGAACCGTCTCCGTTTCAATTCGTCTGTTTCCTTCAACAAGAATCTGGTCGAAGATTGCCGCACCTCGAGCATTGAGAGGAACAGCAACCATCCCCCCCCAAAACCAGCAGGCCATCATGAGACCAACACGTGCCAGAAAACGCAAGAGAACCCGCCACACAGCACCCCGCTGTTCACCCATTGAATGAATTGCAGCGAATTTTTTTGGCAGCCTTTACCCCTACCCTCCCTTCTCTGAAAGGAGCAGTCTAAGAGATTAAGCCGGTGAGAAAATCCCATACCCCTAACTGAACGAGATCGTTCCAAGTCGCAAAGATCACAAGACCGAACACTAACATCAGACCGATCCGTAATCCATATTCCTGCGTCCTTTCGGTTAATGGACGTTTCCTGATACCTTCTATAGTGTAGAAGAGTAAATGACCACCATCTAGAAGAGGGATTGGGAATAAATTCACGAGTCCCAAATTGATTGACAGAATTGCAATGAAAGTGACGACAATAGAAACTCCGCCCTTCACTGCTAAACCAGAAAAATGGGCAATACGCAAAATACCGCTAAGCTCATCAGTATCGCGAGCTCCAATAAGCATTTGTCCAAACGCAACTAGGGCAGTACGTGTCACTTCATATGTCTCATGCATTGCCTGCTTCAAGGCAGATAGTGGCGTATGACGCCGCATCCTAGTTGGCTCGCTGGAACTCATAGTGACTCCCAGGACGGGTACACGTCGTATATTACCCAAGTGATCCATTCTCTCTGTAATACTTGGCGTGATGACAAGGATTAACTCTGTTGCTTCTCTCTGAAGCTGGACTTCGAGTGGTGTTCCATTGGAAAGCTGTACGTACTGCTGGATGTCAGAAAACTGCTCAACTGGCTTACTGTCTATGGCGATGAAACGATCACCGGGCCGAATACCGGCCATTTCTGCAGCACTGCCTGGTTTGATTTCACCTACCACTGGTGGTGTTATCGGTTGTCCCAGTGTCATAAAAACGAGGGTAAAGACCAGAATAGCAAAAAGGAAATTCATTGCCGGCCCAGCGGCAATTATAAAAGCACGTTGACTCAATCTTTTATGACGAAATGATACAGATCTGTCCTCCGGTGGCAGAAGACGTCCTCCTTTGGCACCAATATCAACAATATCTATCTCGCCAAACATCTTTACATAACCGCCTAGGGGGATAACACCTAATTTCCAGCGTGTTCCATGGCGATCAGTGTATCCGAAGAGCTCATATCCAAAGCCAATCGAAAAAACATCTACACGCACGTCATTATAACGAGCCGCCAGATAATGGCCGAGCTCATGTACGAACACGATTACAGTCAGGATAATTAAAAATGGAAGAATATAAGTTAGAAAGGAAAGAAGATAAGCCATCAACAGATCCATAGCCGGGCCGCTCCTCTGTTATGTGGACACCGACCACAGGACCGCACCGCACTCTATTTGAGATGAGATCAAATGGCTGGTGGAGCGGCACGTGTAAAATCTCTTGCCACCTGCCGCGCCTGCCCATCCACAGCGATGACCTCATCAAGGCTGGCAGGTGGGGCCGGGGCCAATGCATCAAGGGTGTAAGCAACGATATCAGTGATATCAAGAAAACCAATTCTCCCGGCAAGAAATTTTTGTACGGCTACCTCATTTGCTGCGTTAAAAATTGTGGGTGCAGCACCACCGGCTCGCAGAACTTCCCGTGCCAGCTGTAGGGCTGGGAAGCGTTCGGTATCAGGTATTTCGAAGGTTAAAGCTGCGACCGCTGCTAGGTCTAACCGCGGGGCTGGGGCAGGCATCCGTGCCGGCCAACCCAGAGCAAAGGCCAAGGGAATTCGCATGTCCGGGGAGCCCAACTGAGCGAGCACTGATCCATCCACATAAGCCACCATGGAATGAATCACAGACTGAGGATGAATTAGGACTTCAATCTGTTTTTCAGGGAGATGGAACAGATGATGCGCTTCGATGATCTCCAGACCTTTATTCATCATAGTTGCGGAATCAACAGAAATCTTTGCTCCCATGTCCCAGTTGGGATGCGCTATGGCTTCCGCCGGTGTGATTTTCCCCATAGCTTTCCGATCATAATAACGGAAAGGTCCTCCTGAAGCTGTGAGAATAATTTTTTCTACTCTATTTTTTTGTCTAAAGTCAAAGACTTGAAAAATGGCACTATGTTCTGAATCAACAGGCAATAGTGTTGCGCCGCTTTTTGCCACTTCTGACATAACAATGTCACCAGCACACACAAGTGTCTCCTTGTTGGCAAGCGCTACCACGGCGCCACGACGGATAGCTGCTAGTGTAGACTGTAATCCCGCTGCTCCAACAATTGAAGCGCCAACCCACTCAGCTGGTCTCCTGGCCGCTTCGATCACGGCTTCCGGGCCTGCACCGATCTCAATTCCGCTGCCCTGCAAACGATCCCGTAATGGTCTATAGGCACGCCTATCTGCCACAGCGACAAATGCTGGCCGCAAGGCCAGCGCCTGTCCTGCCAGGAGATCAACATTAGCGTTGCCTGCCAGAGCTTCGACTCTAAAACGACCCGGAGTGCGGGCTATCAGATCAATGGTATTGCGGCCTATGGAACCAGTGGATCCCAGAACAGTCACAGAGCGCGGGCCTTTGATTCTGTTGTCATTCATGCCCACAGGCCCAAGATGAAACAGGCAGGTAAGCTGTCTGCGTATTGGCCGGGATCTATCTCATCCATCATGCATGTTCATCCAGGCTCGCTCAGTCTCTGAAATATCATTTTCAATAATATTTAGACAGCCATTTTAAATATAAATACTTTTTTAAAGTATAAAGATTTACTTTTAACATTTTCAAAATACATGAAAATTTCCTACAACGTATTCATCTTTGGTTCAAACGTTTGAATGACCGCGGTCCTTGACCGCTGTAAAGTTGGCGCGGTCTGCCGATCTTCTGCCCAGGATCTTCAATCATCTCGTTCCACTGGCTGATCCAACCAACTGTACGAGCAAGGGCGAATATCGCTGTGAACATTGTTGTTGGAATCCTCATGGCATTGAAAATGATTCCAGAGTAAAAATCTACGTTCGGATAGAGTCGCCTTTTGACAAAATATTCGTCCTCAAGAGCAATCCTTTCTAATTCCAGGGCAACTGCTAACAATGGTTCGTCCTTCTTGTCCAACGCATCAAGCACCTCATGGGCCGTTCGCTGCATAATTTTTGCTCGGGGGTCATAGTTTTTGTAAACTCTGTGACCAAATCCCATCAGCCGAAACGGATCGCTTTTATCTTTTGCGCGGCGAACGTATTCAGGGACATTGCACTTGTCACCTATGGCCGTCAGCATGCTCACTACCGCTTCATTGGCCCCGCCATGAGCGGGCCCCCACAATGAGGCAATACCAGCGGCAATACAGGCAAATGGATTAGCTCCTGACGAACCAGCGAGACGCACAGTTGATGTAGATGCATTCTGCTCATGATCTGCATGAAGCATCAGAATGCGGTCCAGTGCCCTCGCGAGTACAGAGCTGACGTGATAAGGCTCGCATGGAGTAGCAAACATCATGTGCAGAAAGTTCTGCGCATAGTACATTTCATTTCGCGGATAGATGAATGGCTGTCCCACAGCGTACTTGTACGTCCATGCCGCAATGGTGGGCATTTTTGCGACGAGCCGGTAAGATGCGATCATCCGCTGATGTGAATCATTAATATCAAGACTATCGTGGTAGAAGGCCGATAACGCGCCCACCACGCCGCACATTACAGCCATTGGATGGGCGTCACGGCGGAAACCGCGGTAGAAATAGGCGATTTGTTCATTGAGCATCGAATGATAGGTAATATCGTGTTCAAACCTAGCCTTTTCTGCAGCAGTCGGTAATTCTCCCTTAAGTAAAAGGTAAGAAACTTCCATAAAATCTGAGTACTCCGCAAGATCCTGTATAGGATATCCTCTGTACAAGAGAATACCATTTTCACCATCTATAAATGTTATTTTAGAATTACAGCTGGCTGTAGCCGTAAAACCAGGATCGAAAGTAAAATACCCCGTGTCAGTATAAAGTCGGCGGACATCGATGACATTTGGTCCCACTGAACCATATATGATAGGCAGATCATAAGACTGACCATTATGATGATCTATCAGTGTGAGATGATCCTGCTTGCTCTCACAGTCAGACGTTTCCCCGGTGGTAACGGCAACGGTATCGGCTTTCTCATGCATAGGCGCCATTCCCCGATAATTATTATAATTCTTCACACTGGTATGATAATACTTCACACTGGCATGCCAGGACGTCGTCCAGTCGTGCCAGACTCTCCTCCCGCCCTAGAATCTGCATCACTTCAAAGATGGGAGGCGAAACGACTGCACCTGTCAGGGCGGCGCGTAAAGGTCTTGCAAGTGCGCCCAGTGTAAGATTCTGTTCAAGGGCAAGCTGACGGATGTCGTCTTCTAACGCTTGTGCTTCCCACACCCTACACGAGGCCGCAAGGCGTTCAGCCAGAACCATCAGAGTGGCCCTGCCAAAAGAGTCAAGGTACTGACAGGCCTTCTTATTAAGAGAAAGTGGCCGTGGCTGTACATAAAAAAGCGCTGCCTTCGCAAGTTCTGATATAGTCCGCGCTCGTAGCTTGAGACTCGGCATAGCCGCCTCGAGTCTACATTGACCAACTGTGTCCACAGGTACCCCTATCAGAGTTTTAATGTGTGGCAGCAGAAGTTTCACAAGCTGCGAATCAGCCATCCTACGGAGATAATGAGCATTAATAGCTGTTAATTTTGCAAGATCAAATCGTGCTGCACTGCGGCCAACGTCTCTAATATCAAACCAGGTAACAGCCTGATTCGTGCTGAAAATCTCTATATCACCGTGGCTCCAACCAAGACGTGTAAGATAGTTACAGATTGCTTCTGGGAGAAATCCTATCTCACGGTATGTCTCAACACCGAGAGCGCCATGACGCTTTGAGAGCTTTGTTCCATCAGGACCATGAATCAACGGGATATGGGCAAATTGCGGCATCTCCCACCCCATAGCCTGGTAAATTTGCGCCTGACGCAAAGCGTTCATCAAATGATCATCCCCGCGGATGACATGTGTGACGCCCATATCATGGTCATCCACTACCACAGATAACATATAAGTCGGCGTTGCATCAGCTCGTAACAGGATCATGTCATCGAGCTGTTTATTCATTACCGTAACGCGTCCCTGAACAAGATCATTGAGAATGGTTTCCCCTTCCCGCTGTACACGGAGACGTATTGTTGGCAGGACCCCCGGTGGGGCTTCGCGTTGATCACGATCACGCCAACGACCATCATACCCTATAAACTGACCAGTATTTTTTCCTTTTGCGCGCATTTCCTTTAATTCTTCTATTGTAGCATAACAATAATAGGCAGCTCCTTTTTTTAAGAGAGATTTTATAATTTCTATATGTCTATTTATTCGTGTGGATTGAAAAATAGGATCTCCATCCCATAAAATATTCAGCCAATTTAAACCATTTAAAATAGCATTGATTGATGCCGCTTCTGAGCGGATCTTATCCGTATCCTCTATGCGAAGATGAAAGACTCCGCTATAATGCCGAGCATACAACCAATTAAATAATGCTGTACGTGCTCCTCCAATATGGAGAAAACCTGTAGGAGAAGGAGCAAATCTAGTTACAATTTTCATTATTTTATCGTATTTTCCCTTTATACGGGATTTTGTGATCGCCTTACAGCACTTTCTCAAGGAAGTAGTAGAAGCTGGAAAATGGTCCAGCCATTCACACGGCCACATGACACGGTCAAACCCATCATGGGGCCTTTTCCTTAGAGATCTCATGGATCTCAGCCCTCAATCATGGAATTTTTTCTAGGCGTGCGTCTCCCTATATTCTGGTCAGAAGTCAATCCTGCCACCTCCACTGAGGCAAGCCATGGTAGTTGAGAAATACCATGTTGACATCGTAGGTGCTAGCGTAGTAGGGGAAAAGATCATATATCAGCATCCCTCATCACTCACAAAGAAATCTCTTCGACCGACTCCCCTCACTTACCCGATGGAGCTTTCCTCTTTCATCTTTCCCAGAATACATCACATCACACGCTCCCCTTCCCCGGAGAGGGACGAATCATGGAAAGCGACGACAGATACGAAAGCGGGATTTTATGAAATCCGATACCCTCCTCGTCCACGCCGGACGTCATCCAGAAGACCACCACGGCATTCTTAACCCCCCTGTCTATCGATGTTCCACAGTCTTATACAAAACTGTCCAGGCTCTGGAAGAGTCTGAACACCACAATTTTGATCGCATGACCTATGGTCGTTACGGTACGCCCACTATCTTTGCTCTGGAGGAAGCCATGGCCAGACTGGAAGGAGGATTCCGTAGTATTGCGACTTCTTCAGGTCTCAGCGCCATTACCAGTGCCATCAGTGCCTTTGTCAAGGTAGGGGATCATGTTCTCATTCCAGATACTGTATACCCTCCCACACGACGCTTCTGTGATACAGTTCTTAGAGGATATGGCGTTGAGACAACTTATTACGATCCTGAGATTGGTAGGGCTATTGAATCTTTGTTTCGCCCAACGACACGGGTCGTGATGGTAGAGAGTCCCGGTTCACTAACCTTCGAAATTCAAGATGTTCCTGCCATTGCTACAACAGTACACCATCACCATGGCACAGTGCTGATCATGGACAACACATGGGCCACACCCCTGTTTTTTAAGCCCTTCACAAAAGGGGTAGACGTTTCTATTCACGCAGCCACAAAATACATCAGCGGCCATTCTGACATCATGCTTGGCATGATTACTACAACAGAAGAACACTTTCTAACCGTCAAGAATCACGTCACTCACTGGGGATTCTGCGCAGGTTCAGAGGAATCTTGGCTGGGTTTACGTGGACTGCGCACCCTCAGCGTGCGTCTACGCCAACATCAGGAAAACGGTATTCTGCTTGCCAACTGGCTTAAGCATAGGTCGGAGGTCGAACGAGTTCTGCACCCAGCCCTACAGGATAGTCCTGGTCATGCACTCTGGTATCGTGACTTCACTGGAGCCTGTGGATTATTTGGCGTTGTTCTACGTCCTTGTAGCGTAGATTCTGTGAATGCTTTTTTAAACTCACTAGAACTTTTTGCGCTCGGGCAGAGTTGGGGAGGCTATGAAAGCCTCATTCTTCCAACATCAAAGGGGATTGTTCGTACCGCTACTCGTTGGCAAGCTGCCGGGCCTTGTCTGCGCATCCATGCGGGTCTTGAATCAGCAGAAGAACTGATCGCTGACCTTGACAGAGCTTTCAGACATTTGCGGTTTCTGACGTAAATATGGCGTCTCCCTCTGCGAGGAGTTTTTGTGGCCTTTGGCTGTGGCTCTTGCCAGAGAGAGAGCCACAGTTTATGTAACGCACAATCGAGTCTGCACGCGGGAAGAGTTGCGGAAAGCAGCTGTTCTGGTGGCGGTTTTTTTGCGGCCACGACGGTCTGAAAAGACCGATGCGCCGCTGAGGCTAATTGGAAAAAATTCACAGGAAAAAAATAATGGCCTTGCCCACGTTTACCTTGCGCCAGCTTGTTGAAGCTGGCTGTCATTTCGGCCATAACACGCGTCGCTGGAATCCGAAGATGGCATCTTATCTTTATGGCGTGCGTGATAATGTCCACATTATTGACCTACGTCAAACCGTTGCAATGCTGTATCGGGCTATGCAAATAATACGCTCGATCACAGCTGGAGGTGGACGTGTGTTGTTTGTTGGCACTAAACGTCAAGCACAGGAGCCTGTTGCGAGGTCCGCCAAGCGTTGTGGGCAGTATTACGTTAATCATCGCTGGCTTGGTGGGATGCTGACAAACTGGAAAACTATTTCGCAATCGATTCGTCGCTTAAGAGAAATGGATGCTCAACTGGCTGCTGGTATGGTTGGTTTCACCAAAAAAGAAATCCTCGACTTGACGCGCGAACGCGATAAGTTGGAACGGGCATTGGGCGGAATCAGGGAGATGGGCGGTCAGCCTGATATTCTCTTCATTATTGATACGCTGAAAGAAGGATTGGCCGTCAAGGAAGCCAACAAGCTCGGTCTCCCCGTTGTGGCTATTATAGACTCTAATGCGGATCCAGAGGGTGTGACCTATCCTGTACCCGGAAACGATGATTCAATCCGGGCGATCAAACTCTATTGTGAATTAGTCAGTGATGCAGTGCTAGATGGCATACAGGCAGAGATGACAGCAGCAGGTGTTGACATCGGTGCGATGGCTGAACCTTTAATTGCAGAACAGTTGCCGACCATTGAAAAAAAGGGTGTAGAGGCAATACAGGAAGAGTAGAGTCTGATAGACTTTCGCTGGGTATTTTAAATAATAGAGTATTTATCATGTAACTCCTGTTATATTATATGTAGTAAAAGCTTATTATCGTTTAAGATTTTTATAAAAAAAGAGGATGAACATGGCCGAGATTCCTGCTGCCCTGGTGAGAGAGCTACGCCGTAAAACAAACGCTGGCATGATGGATTGTAAGAAAGCGCTCGCTGAAACAGCCGGCGATATGGAATCCGCAGTCGACTGGCTCCGTAAGGCAGGTATTGCCGCCGCAGCTCAGAAAGCGGGCAGAGCGACGGCTGAAGGCCTAGTCGGCGTGGCGAGTACAGATCATCGTGCAGCGATGGTTGAGGTTAGTGCAGAAACAGATTTCCTTGCTCGGCATGAGGCTTTTCAGCAGTTTGTTCGTACCTTATCGGAGCTTACCCTGACCACTACGGGGAATCTCTCTGAGGTGCAGAATCTCGTCTACCCGGGAACTGGACGGACAGTCTCTGAGGAATTAACCTACATGGTCGCCACAACTGGAGAAAATATCAGACTGTGCCGCACGTGTGTTTTGTCTGTAGGTGACGGCGTAGTGGCAAGCTACGTTCATAATAGCGCCGCACCGGCGCTTGGCAAGATTGGTGCCATTGTCGCTTTGGAATCTTCTACAGGGGACAAAAACGGTTTAGGGGACGTAGGACGATACGTTGCCATGCATATAGCGGCGACATCCCCTCAGTTTCTTGACATTGCTTCCATAGATACAACAGCGCTCGCGCGCGAGCGCGATATCCTAACAGCACAAGCGCGTGCATCCGGTAAACCAGAAAATATTATCGCTAAAATAGTAGAAGGTCGATTATACAAGTATTACCAGGATGTCGTCTTACTAGAGCAAGTTTACGTCATAGATGGTGAAAGCAGAATAGCGAAGGTGCTGGAGACAGCCTCCGCGTCTCTTGGAGCACAGATTCATATAGCAGGGTTTAGCCGTTTCAGCCTCGGTGATCGTGAGAAAAAGCACTTCTCTCCTGTAGTACCAGAGGGCCTGCAGGGCTCCAAGTAAGTTTCTTGAACTCATCTACCTACCTACACTGACCGCTTCACTGATTTTGGAGCAGGAATAATGGCCTCTAGACTCTTCCCTACTGTCAGAAGGTTTCAGCGTGTTCTGCTGAAATTGTCTGGAGAAGGGTTAATGGGCCACCGTCCATTTGGGCTTGACACGGAAACAGTGGGGCGTTTAGCGGCTGAAATTAAAACTGTTCATGAGGATGGCATCACGATCAGCCTCATTGTCGGCGGTGGGAATATCTTCCGTGGTGTTGATGGGGTAGCCGCCGGCATGGAACGTACCGGTGCCGATTACATGGGAATGCTCGCAACAGTGATGAACGCGCTGGCCGTTGGTAACGCGTTGCAACAGGTTGACTGCCCCGTCCGAGTCATGTCGGCTATTCCCATGCCGACTATCTGTGAGTCTTTCACAAGGTATGGTGCTCTGCATCACTTGAGTAAGGGGCGGATAGTGATTTTTGCAGCGGGGATTGGCAGTCCGTTCTTTACAACGGACACAGCGGCGACTTTGCGTGCGATTGAAATGGCGTGCGATGTTTTGTTAAAAGCCACACAGGTGGACGGGGTCTATTCCGCTGATCCCAATAGGGATAGGACGGCCCAGCGCTATGAAAGTCTAACTTATACTGATGTACTGACCCGCAATCTTCAGGTGATGGATGCGACAGCTGTTGCGCTTGCCAGGGAAAATCGCCTGCCTGTTTTAATCTTCTCATTACATAATAGAGGGGCCCTTGCTGATGTTCTCGCGGGGCGCGGTCTCTTTACCATCATTAGTGAGGAGGGGTAGGGTGCCCATAGAATACCAGAAAGTAAAGCAAGACGTCTGTCACAGGATGGGTATGGCCATTGAAGTGCTGAAGAAGGAGTTTGCTGGGTTGCGCACAGGGCGCGCTTCACCCAATCTTCTTGATACCGTGATGGTAGAATCTTATGGGACAATGACGCCCTTGGTTCATCTGGCAACGATCTCTGTTCCAGAGTCACGTCTACTCACAGTTCAAGTATGGGATCGAAGTATTCTCAAAGCTGTGGAGAAGGCTATTCGTGATTCCGGCCTTGGCCTTAACCCTGCAACTGATGGACAAAATATAAGGGTTCCAATACCTTTTTTAAGCGAAGAGCGTAGATATGAATTAGCTAAAATTGCAAATCGTTATGCCGAACATGCCCGTATTGCTGTACGTCATGTCCGTCGTGACGGTATGGAATCCCTTAAAAAGATGGAGAGAGATGGAAATGTCAGCCAAGACATGCAGCGACAATATGGTCATGAAATTCAGATCGTAACGGATGAGCATATCCAGCAGATTGATACACTACTCATCGCAAAAGAGAAGGAGATTATACAGGTATAAATATGTACAATCCATCTAGGTACCTAGGTACGGTCCGTGCGCTCCTCTCTGCTCTCTGCTCATGTTCCTGCATCACCGTTCCATGTGGCCATTATTATGGATGGCAATGGACGATGGGCCATGGCGCGCGGGCTTCCACGGGCCGTTGGGCACGAACACGGAGCAGAAGCTGTTCGCAGAACAGTGCAGGCGGCCTCAGACCTCGGGATTCGTTACCTGACTCTCTTTGGGTTTTCCTCGGAGAACTGGCGACGGCCTGCTACAGAGATTCAGGATCTCATGGGATTGTTACGCCTTTACCTGCGTCATAAGGTGACAGAATTGCACAAGGCGGGTGTTCGCTTGCGAATCATCGGTGATCGTGAGCGGCTCGCTCTCGACATTGCAACCCTGATCGAGTATGCTGAGACGCGCACAGCTGCCAACACAAGACTCACCTTGACAGTTGCGCTCAGCTACGGCGCTAGGCAGGAAATTGTGCGGGCGGCACGTCTATTAGCAGGAGCTGCCGTGGCGGGGAATCTACAGCCT
>JANQJD010000013.1 GCA_028281845.1 Rhodospirillales bacterium
ACAAGGCTACAAGCCTTATCGCAAGACCTTTCTCCAAGATGCACGGACCGGACAGTCCACTCAAACCGCCGTCCACGCATCCCCTTCTACTTCATACACCCTGTCAAAGAGCACGCGGCAGCCCCCACACGGAGACCACCATCGATAAGATTATTTGATCAGAACAAATCCCCCCTAATCTGTCAAGGCTTTTCTGAAGCCGCCATAATTCCGAACGTTCTTAGTAAGAGGAACATTTCATAATGAAATAAAATATATTCATTATTTTACTAAATAATTATTCCTAAAATAAAATGAACATCATATAATACACTATTTTGTATTTTTTTAATAATTACTATAATTACTAAATAATTTACAATCAGATAATTTTTATCAAGCGAAGATCTAATATTTCAAGACTAGAGACAGGACTAGAGAACGGTGATATATAGTTCCGCTAGTCACAACAGCAACCCCCTGACGTGTTCTGAGTTCTGAAGAGGCAGGGTCTCGTCTGGGCATTCTTGAAGCGACGAAAAAATATGGGCGAAGGCCTTCACTTCATTGATTTAATTTTTTATGCCATCATCGCGGCTTTTCTTATAGCGCGTCTGCGTAGTGTCCTGGGTCGTCGGACAGGCTATAAGCAACCACCGCGTTCGAGTCCTTTCAGGAAGAACAATGGGAATAGCGAACGGCGTGAACCTGAATCTACTGATCTGACTCACACCGTTACGCCGCTGGTCACCCGTAAGGCATTACCCCCGTCTGCCACGTCTCTAGAAGGGACTCTGGTCCAGATACAGATTGCTGACCCACGCTTTAGCACTGAATCATTTCTGCACGGGGCTCAGATAGCCTTCCAAACCATCATTACCGCTTTCGCCGAGGGAGAGCGGTTAGTTTTACGTCCGCTACTCTCTGATTCTGTTTTTGACGACTTTAGCCGTGCGATAGAATCGCGTACGCCAGTAGGAAAATCCAACATAAAATCCACTGATACCAAATTGTTTGGAACCCCAACCGTCGAAATTGTATCAGCCAGAATGCAAGAGTGGACAGCCTTTATAACGCTTCGCTTTGTTTCCGAGCAGACTCACGTTGAGAGAAAACATAATGATCATGTGGTAAATGACTCTCAAAATAATATATTTAAAGTAGTAGATGTTTGGACATTTACACGTGATACTAGATCTACTGATCCTAACTGGACTCTTATTCAAACACGTAGTGAGCTTTAGGTCGTGTTGTAGTGTTTATGTAGTGATCGTGAGCTTTAGTGAGTGATGCAGTGAGCCAGTCAATGATTCCATTGCATTGCAGTCCTTTTTTTCACTTGCTGTGGCCCAATCCAAAACGACATGGGGTACTTACACTTACATTTCTCATAAAAAAAACCAGAGAGGGCTGTATTGAAGGCGGAAGGAGGCTTGTGAACAGGGGATCGTCACATTTTCAATGCAGATGCTCTTTACAACCAAAGATATATATTACCCTATGAAAATAATAATGGAAAATACTTTTAATAATTTAAATTGCTACTCCACGCAGTGCGTCTTTGCTTTCCTTCATTCAGCTGTCCCATTTTAAAATGCTGACACGGCACGGAAAGTCTGAAGTCTATTGACCGTTACCGTATTGATATGATTTGTTCCCACAAGGGGCGCGTAGCTTAGCGGTAGAGCAGCTGACTTTTAATCAGCAGGCCCTGGGTTCGATTCCCAGCGCGCTCACCAGCGTTGGAGAATTTCTTTATTGATGACCACATTTATGCGGTCGCGGTCGCTGACAACGTATTAGAGAGTGCGCGAGAGAAAAAAGCACAAGAGATCATTGTTATGTTGCACGGCTTTTTTCTCTTCTCTTGGCAAGCGGTAAGATCCCCTCAGAAGAACTTTTTCACACCTTAATTATAAAAGGAAAAAGGATAACAGGAAAAAGCGTAGCACACGGAAATTCTCTTGATGGTTCGTTGTTGAACAGAGGTGTCTGCCATATTTTCTCTCCACTAGAGAGTGGAAATTCCTCTGATTTAAAAAAAAACAAGCCCTCAATATCATTCATATAAATATCCATATCAATAATGGTGCCTTTTTTAGGGAAAGCAGATGGTGTCGACACAGAGATAGCAAATGGTCATTGCGCCTCTGCCCATTACCGTGCAATCTCCTATGGAAGTGGCCTTCGCTGAGGCAGAATCAGCTCTGGCCCGCAGCGAGATTCCAGTTGGAGCTGTGCTAGTCGCAGCCCAGTCAGGAAAAATACTGGCCAGTGCCAGTAATCGCATGGAAGAATGGTCTGATCCTACTGCCCATGCGGAACTGTTGGCTATCCGCATCGTTACCGCTGACCGTGCAGCAATGCGATTACCTGATTGCGACCTTTATGTCACACTGGAACCATGTCCCATGTGTGCGGCGGCCATTGCTTTTGCCCGTATTCGCCGTTTGTATTTCGGCGCCTATAATCCAAAAGGAGGCGCTGTTGAACACGGGCCACGTTTGTTTTATCGTTCGACTTGCTATCATAGGCCGGACGTTTACGGCGGCTTACAGGAACGTCGCGCGGCAACCCTTCTCCGTCAGTTCTTTCTGAACCGCCGTTCTGCTGATAAAAAGCGGCTTGCATAGGCCTGAGCCCGTACAAGAGATACCTTTGATTGTTTGATACATTTGTTTTTTCTTACGTATCCGTTTTACTATAAAAAAGTAACGGTCAGAGCTGACTGCATCCCTTCAGCGCGAACATTCTTGACTGGATATGTTCAGACACAATATATCCACAAAGATCGTCCCCAGTCATCCTCCGGGGAGGGGTTGTGCTATGCTCTGAAGAGAAAATAATAGCAGCCATGGCTTTCAAGCGCCTTAAAGAAGACATAGATTCTATCATAGCACGCGATCCTGCGGCACGTTCTCGTACAGAAGTTTTCCTTTGCTATCCTGGATTTCATGCTCTGCTATTATACCGCTTGTCACATACGTTATGGCAATGGCACTTCAGATTACTCGCTCGTCTTGTTTCTCATCTTTCTAAGATACTAACAGGTGTGGAAATTCACCCCTGTGCAGAGATTGGCCGACGTTTATTCATTGATCATGCAACCGGAGTCGTGATTGGCGAAACAGCGACTGTTGGCAACGACGTGACCCTCTATCAGGGGGTCACTCTGGGCGGGACACACCTGCATCAGGGGAAACGACATCCTACAATACAGGACGGTGTTGTTGTTGGTGCCGGCGCCCAGGTCCTAGGACCCTTGACGGTAGGAGCGGGCGCTCGCATCGGCGCTAACGCTGTCGTCATTACAGACGTCGCAAAAGGTACAACAATGGTCGGGATACCGGCACGTGTTGTCTTGCCCAATGATGAGAATGATGAGAAAAGGGAGGTCTTCTGTGCCTATGGTACCCCAGAAGGGCTTGCGGATCCCATTGCGAGGACTATCACAGGATTACGACTGCAGATGTCACAGCTCTTGGAGCGTGTGACAGAGCTGGAACAACGTCTTGAAAAAACAGAGGAAGAGCGGCGTCTCCTATGGCTGCAGATTCGCACGCTGGCCCCCCATCAAGGCGGTTTCCATAGAATTATTTCTAGTAGTAATAGAGAGCATACATAAAATGCCTCATCCGGTGTTGATGAATCATGAGAGAATGGTCTTCTATCTTCTCAGCATGCAAACAATTCTTGAAAATAAGGGAGGAAAAAGTGCGACTGAGTACCAAAGGGCGTTATGCTGTCATGGCCATGGTCGACCTTGGTCATTATACTCATGATACTCATGGTCACCCGACAACACTGGCTGACATCGCGGAGCGGCAAGGAATCTCGCTCTCCTACCTTGAACAGTTATTCAGTAAGCTCCGCCGGAGCGGGCTGGTGCGCAGTGTGCGTGGACCAGGTGGTGGTTACGTGTTAGCGCGTCCCATAGAGCAAATACGAGTCTCAGAAATTATTATGGCTGTGGATGAGCCCATTCAAGCTACTCGATGCATGCCGGGGTCCCCGAATGGCTGCCATCACGACAGGAGACGCTGCTTGACACACGACCTGTGGAAAGAGCTAAGCGACCGGATCTATCTGTACCTCAATTCCGTTTCTTTGGGCTCAGTATGTGAAAAGAAATAAGCAAAGGAGTCACGTCACGGTATCAAAAAATCAGACTCTCCCTCACAGAGGCCACACGCGAGCGAGTCAGGTAGTCTTGCAGACTTGCAGAAAAGTATAGGCCTCAGGCATATACGAGAAACGATAAACGATCTTTAGAAAAAACAAGAACGAGATTTAGAAATCACCACTAGCAGATCCGTACATTATTTCTTGTAGTGATTGCCAAAAACGAGAAACATCATTATGTAACTCTCTCGACAGAGATTTTCCCCCATGCAGCAGTATGTCAAGCCGCATGGTATACAGCTGAAGTTCACCATTCTGCCCTTGCACGATAGCAATGCGACAAGGCATAAAAGCCGCGTAAGCATTGTTATAATCAATCATCATTCTTCCTATACGCGCGTTACAGAAAGACATAAGTGTCACGTACCTGTACGGCTGTCCTGTGACAGATTCTACATGTTGAGAGAAATGATTCTCTCCTACGAACAATATATTCTCGGTATTTGCTAAACTTTTCAGTGATTCTTTCACCTCATTGATAGAGAGCCCTGTTTTAACAGGCACGGCTAGCACCATGGCATTGCCAGGGTCTTTTGTCTGTAGCAGCTTCTCAGCAAAGGCTCTGTAAGTGGGAAGCATTTGCCTATCAAATTCTGTGATAATCAACTGTGCTTTAATGTATCCTCCGACCACAAGGATGGTCGTGACGAGGCCAATGGCTGCAAGAACGTTTTTGATAAACCTCATTTTTCTCCCTCTGCCTTCCGTTCTACCAGTGCCTAAGGCACACAGCTGTATTTTTGCCACGAGGCAGCATGGCGATGAGATAGGATGAGATAGAATGACGGGCTCCGGAAGAGCAATGGGCAATGGTCCGTTGCTCTTTGTATCAAATGTTGTGAATGCGTTAACAGGAATGAGAAAAAAACCTTCATCCGCTACTTATGAGCGCTAGCACATCTACACCATACACCATAGTGAGGACTCACGAGCAGTGACTGATTAACTACGTCATAGGTGATTCCATTTCACACGAGAGGAAGCAGAATGCTGGTACGAGAATGTAATGTAAAATTCTGTAGGCGTGATTTTTTTATCACTTTTTTTTCTTGTGCTATCGCTACTTTTTTTTGGTTTTTAAAACAAAAATTTGCTCATTCTACTGAGGCGGATGTTGATGCTCTTGTTCATGAGAAGCTTAACGGGATTCTAGCAAAGACGGGTAAAATTACACTAGATATCCCAGAAGTTGCTGAAAACGGTGCAAGCGTCCAGTTTACAGTCACAGTTGAAAGCCCAATGACAGAGCAGGATTATGTTACTGCGATTCATGTTTTCACAGAAGGGAATGCAACACCGCATGTCGCAAGTTACTATTTGACACCATTCTCTGGCAAAGCGCGACTCACTTCACGTTTTCGGCTTGCACGGAAACAACACGTACGGGTGCTGGCTCTTATGAGCGACGGGGCCGCTTACGTTGCCCGTAGGGAAGTGACCGTTGCTGTTGGAGGGTGCTAAGTCCCAATAGTACCAATAACACAACCTCATTCTACAAGACAAGGCAAGTAAAATGTCAGAAGTGCAAGGACGAGTCCGTGTACAGAGAGTTGCTTATAAAGGAGAAATTGTTGAAGTAAAAACTACTATAAATCACCCTATGGAAAATGGAACACGTAAAGATAAAGAGGGTAATGTGATACCCAAAAAGTATATAAAATATTTTAAATGTACATACAATGATAAAGAAGTTTTTCGATCAGAATGGCATCCGTCTATATCGGCGAATCCATTTCTTGTTTTCTTTCTGACTGCAATAGAGAGCGGAAATATTTATTTCGAGTGGATAGAAGATACAGGGAGAGTATTCAAAAAATCTGCAGAGATCATAGTTGAAAGCTGAGTGGGACTGTCCTTAATGATAGAAGGATAATGAGTAATACAGGAGACTTAAGCGGTCCCCATTGTATCCTTCTTGGCAGGGGAAGGATCTGATGGCGCAGCTGCCCTCTCGCGGCACTGGGCGCTGTACACCCGGCTTCTGGCGCTTTCCCCCAAATGGGCCTAATAGGTAGTTAGGTTAGGTAGTTAGGTTAGGTAGTTAGGTTAGGTAGTTAGGTTAGGTAGTAAGGTATCGGTAGGCAGGAAGGTATCTTATATATATCATGCGTGGCGTGGGGAGCATACGGATGGTAGATGTTGTAGAAGTCAACTCATTAAGAGTTATGTGCGACGGAGGCAGCAGTACCCTAGGGCATCCACGTGTTTTTCTCACAATAAAAAAAGAAATACGCGAGGTTGTCTGTCCATATTGCAGTCGTCGTTATATACTAAAAGGGTTTGATAAACCGTCGAATCATGAAAACTCACTGAAGACAGTGCAAGAAGACAGTGCAAAAAGAAAAAGCCCCACAGGCAATTAGACGGAGTTTGTCTTGGAATCCATACTGGAGGCATCCCTTTGCGGTGGAACGGGGACGTTGTCGATTAAGCGGGTCCTCCCTAGCCACGCCGCTGCTAGAACTCGCGCAGGTTGCCTCACATAACCCTTTAAAAGAGTTAAAGTATCAGCATCTCGCACTTCTAAATAATCTATATGATGAAATCCTGCACCTAAAACTTGAGTTCGAGCCATATCTGTGGCCATATCCGCCTGGACACCAGCGGCAACGGCTATGGATACTTCCCGTAGTGCCTGGTACAGAGTCATGGCCCGCCGGCGTTCCTCAGGAGAGAGATAGGCGTTCCGTGAGGAAAGGGCTAATCCATCAAACTCCCGTACAGTTGGTACACTAATGATAGAGACGGGGATGTCAAGATCTTGGACTAACCGTCGAATGACTTGCAGCTGCTGGTAATCTTTTTCCCCGAACAGAGCCATGTCAGGCAAGCTTTGGAGTAGAAGTTTTGTGACCACCGTGGCAACGCCGGCAAAATAGGCTGGACGGAACGTACCACACAGCCCCTCTGAGAGGCCGGTCACGGTTATTGTCGTTGAAAAGCCTGCCGGATACATTTCTGTGACTGGGGGCGCAAAGAGCAAGGATGCTCCAATGGTAGCCAACTGCTCACGATCCAGAGTTTCCACACGGGGATAGTGGGCAAAGTCTTCCTGAGGGCCAAACTGAGTTGGGTTAACAAAAACTGAGACAACTACACGATCTGCCCGTTGCAGCCCTTCCTGCACTAAAAAAAGGTGACCAGCGTGTAAGGCCCCCATAGTCGGGACTAAAGCGACGGTTCGACTTTCCCGGCGCCAAGCAGCCATCTTTGCCCTAAGGGCAGTAATGGTTCGGACGACTGGAATGTTCATCTGCTTTCACCCTTTCTGGCAGCAAGTAGTTGAAAAGATTGTCCTCTCCTCTGCCCGAATACACCATATCATCATCCAGGCTATAGAGCGCACTGTGGGCGCTCACTTTATTTCGGGTTGGGAGTCGTGGGCCTGAGACGCGTGCATATGTCCCATCTAGTTATCAAAATGATAAATTTGATATTTGTAATATTTAATTAAGACAATTAAAGATTTAATTAAAATTATTAAAAGTTGTTTTGATCTTACTGATCACTCTTTTTAAAATCATCATGGTGAATCACACGCTTTTGGCCCATCCTGCCTACCGTTTTCTCAAGGAGCTCGGCACAGGGAACACGGTTGGTCCTATACGCATAGCTATCTTGGTCTGTACTCCCCTGATAGTCCTGTGGCACTGGGGCGCACAATAGCTTGCTCTCTCCGTAGACCTGACGACCTGACCTGCTTGACACTTACTTCTGTGCCTTCAGACCTTTCAGCCCTTTGCGTTAGACGTCAGCAAACACCGTCTGGGTATACTGAAACGATCTGATAAAGAATGAGGATTCACTTGTTAATACTATTTTTTGGTTTATCATTGCAGGGGCCAACAATCTTGAGGACTCGGAGAGCTTCAATCTAGGGATCAATGTAGTAACATTGTTGACTCAATGCCAAGCGGCCTTGGAGAGGCATTCCGTCCCCGTTAGCCTGTGAGGATAGGAAGATAGAGGGATAGGAAGGATAGGAAGATAGAGATCGTATTCCTCATGTAGGATTCTCTCTACATCCTACTCAGCTGCCTTGCAGGCTGAAAAAAAAAATTTCTTGAGAGTGGCCCGTAATTCTTAGCATTCCTCGGCAGGCCAGCGGGGAAATGTTTATTATTGATTGTATCTGTATTAACTAATTCGTGTAGATGAGAAATGCATTTTCAAAGTGTAAAAATTAAGAAACCTAATAGTATAGGACGCTGCAACGCATGGATAAGATTTATATTTTAGGAGGTGCCCCATTGCATGGAATTATCCCGATAGCGGGCTCTAAAAATTCTACATTACCATTAATGGCGGCAAGTCTCTTAACAGATGAAACGCTCACACTTTCGAATGTACCACGCCTCGTGGATGTCACCACGATGGCTAATCTGCTGATTCAACACGGTGTAGAACTTTCTACAAAAAGGAAGTCATCTGAGTGTATTTATGATGGTGATATTCTTGAACTATGTAGTAAAAGCGTTCACAACACAACAGCACCATATGAAATTGTGCGTTTAATGCGTGCATCAATCCTTGTCCTAGGACCACTCGTTACACGATTTGGACAGGCACGTGTTTCCCTACCAGGTGGTTGTGCCATAGGGACACGGCCAGTGGACTTACACCTTAAAGGCTTAGAGCAGATGGGTGCTCGTATCAAGTTGAACGGAGGCTACATCGAGGCCCGTGTGCGGGGGCGCCTCAAAGGGACGAAAATTGTTCTCCCGCAAATCTCTGTCGGTGCAACGGAGAATCTGCTGATGGCCGCTGTCCTCGCAGAAGGGGAGACAGTCTTGATAAACGCCGCACGTGAGCCTGAAGTCTGTGATCTGGCTCACTGTCTGACGGTTATGGGTGCTAATATTAGTGGTATTGGCACAAATATAATAAATGTTTATGGTGTGAATAATTTATGTGGAACATCTTATAAAATAAGATCTGATAGAATAGAAGCGGGGACTTACGCAATTGCTGCTGCGATAACTCGCGGAGAAATAGAATTGTTATTTACATGTTCTTCTATTATGAGAACTATTTTCACATTCTTGAAAAAATGCGGTGTCCAGATCTTTTCTACTGAAAGAGGTGTTAAAATTAGTGCCGTTAATGGCGATATCATGGGTGTCGATGTAATGACAGAACCCTATCCAGGATTTCCCACTGACATGCAGGCACAAGTCATGGCGTTAATGACAACTGCTCGGGGGGCCGCCATGATTACCGAAACTATTTTTGAAAACAGACTTATGCACGTGCAAGAACTTATACGCATGGGGGCACAGATCAACATCCACCGCACCTCCTCTGCTATTGTGCGCGGCGTCCCTAAACTCTCTGGTGCGCCGGTAATGGCCACTGATTTGCGCGCTTCTGTCTGTCTCGTGCTAGCAGGCCTGTCAGCAAAAGGGGAGACTATAGTCGATAGAATCTATCACCTTGACCGCGGATACGAGCGTCTTGTGGAGAAAATGGCCGCTTGTGGTGCTTGTATAGAACGGGTGCGTACCTAATTTTTTGAAGCCTTCAGGAAGAATCCTTCAGAAGGAACGAAATGCACACGCTACCATAGGTACGTAAATCTGTCAAATGAAACCCTATGGGCTGTTTGAATGTTCGGCTTGCTAAGTGCTCGACCACACAGAGTGCTCCCTGTGCTAGCCAACCTGTTGCTCGTAATTTACCGAGAGCAGCTGGAATAACATTGTTGCTCTTCTGATAGGGTGAATCGAGAAAGACGAGAGTACAGGCTTGCACAGCTGCAGGCAGCTGCAAAACATCCCGGACGAGGATTGTACTGCGCGCTTCAACGCCAAGGGCATGGCTATTTGCATAAATCACACGCCGCGCCAACGGGGCATGATCAATGAATGTAACATGAGCGGCCCCACGCGATAAGGCTTCAAATCCCATGGCGCCTGTGCCCGCAAAGACATCGGCGACTCGTGCTCCGGACAAGAGCCAATCCGTATTCTGAAAACGGTGCATGAGAACATCGAAAATGGACTCTCGTATATGACAAAGAGTTGGCCTAATAGCCGCCTGATGGGACGGCAGGGCAATAAGCCGTCTGCCACGAAAAATTCCACCTATGATATACTGCATACCGATGTGTACTTTCTCATTAAATCTTTCTTTAATGATATATCTCTATAATGATACTTATGATTTTATATTTTTCCATTTGCAGCGCAGAGGTCACTCCCGTAAGTTTAGGCCATCTGGTCCGGAATTTTTTCAGATCAGGAAGATTCTCGCTCTTTTTGTATACCTGGGAAGACAGCATTAAAGTCTCGGAATAATGCCTTGTAGTCATCAGGTTTACGGTAATTTTTCTTGCGATAGCCAGGTGGCAGGCTCTCGAGAGCTTCTACATCTGCCCAACCGCCCGGGAGGGGAAACGCGTAATAGGGCCATTCTATGGGTACATCTTTCACAAGAATAATATTAATAGAAAATCTTTTTTTAAGAGCTACTGCTATTCTATGCATTCCATCGTTGATAAGCCACACTACAAGATTATTGTTTTCATATGATTCTTCTATTATTGGTGGAGTTATTGGAATGGGGCCTACTATCCTTCCCTCTTTTTCAGTCCAGAAAAGTAACAAACCCTCTAGGGCAAAGAGGTTCAGTCCTTTCTGGGAAAATAAGCTGGCCAGTGTAGACATTCTGTTAATATGAGATTTCAATACGTAGCGCTGCGCCGGGACAAGAGAATCCGTTGGGACTGCCCGTTCTAGACTTAATTTCGACCTAGCGTAGATTAATGGAGAACTGTACCCTTTAAGACGTACGCCACGCATTCTTGCCAGTGTTTCTTCAGTAGAGAAGATTTGCCATCGTACTAATTTCATCGATTCCTCTCAGAAATTCACTACTTGAGAGAGATCAAGCCCAACAAGAGATGAGACTATTTTTTCAGGAGCTGGCAGGACGTTCTGCCTTATTTTTGTCAATCCTACCCGTTCTTTCTCGGGACGACACAGAAACCATACTGTCTTCATACCTAGGGTCATTGCGGGTTGCATATCATTCTGATATGAATCTCCTAGCATGAGGCATGCCTGTGGGCTGATACCAGTAGAGTCTATTGCTTTCTGGAACAAGCCCAGATCTGGTTTTCTTAAGCCGAGACGGAACGAGAAAAATGTCAGATCTGTCTTTGCGAGATTACCATAGATACGAGTAAATGTAGAGGCATATGGGAACCATATATTAGAGATAAAACCATATTTTACGCCTTTTTCTCGTAATTTTAACAAAATATTTACTGCACCTGGAACAGGTTTTATCATTTTGCTTTGAGAAAGCCAGATTTTTGCAGCTAAGTCTTTGGCTCTTGTGGCTGAAACAGCGTATGCACTGACCAACAATGCTCTTAAGGCCGCAGGCGTTTCTATCACAGAGGTTAGTAGTTGCCCCTCAAGCTGGCGTCGCATTCTATTGCTCCATCCGAGAGTCTTTGCAATCTGCCGTGCAGGAGTGAGAGCAGGCCCTGTGATGAGCGTTGCGCCGATATCAAAGAAGATAATATACGTACGCATTTTTAAAATCCTCATAATATGAGTGTAAAGATTCTGACATTAATTGAAAGAATTTATCTTATTAATTACTTTTTTGACTGTCGATACAACAGTATACCGTGCTAGATGTGGGGGATTCTTATAGATCCGGCAAGACTTTTTGCCCAGCAAACTGCATACCATATCGCCCCCTGACTGGGCGCGGCCCCATCCTCCAGGAGAGGCTCATGACTGATTACACCTCAGAAGACGCGAAAATGGCAAACACGCCGCTCGTTATCCATGGACAATACGTTAAGGATTTATCGTTCGAAGCACCGAACGTGCCCACGATATTCCAAGAGATACAACATGCCCCCACTGTATCAATTCATGTAGACATTGAGACTCGCGAGCTTGAACACAATACGTTTGAAGTCACTCTGAGTTATCAGATTAAAAGCATGATTGAAGACAAGGTTGCTTTTATCCTAGAGTTGATGTATGCGGCCGTGGCGAGCGTAAATGTCCCGCAAGAGCACGTGCAGCCGATGGTCATGATAGAGGTACCGCGGCTTCTGTTTCCATTTACGCGTTCTATTGTTGCTGAGATCAGTAGGGATTCTGGATTTCCACCCCTGATCATGGCGCCTATAGACTTCGTGTCTCGCTACAGCCAGCAATTAGAGAAACGGGAACACGTTGCTGCCTGAAATACGAGGAGAGTTGAACTATGAGCGTTGACAGGACCGTTCTGGTCGGCCGTGAGGTCCCAGATTTCACTGCCCCTGCTGTGATGCCCAATAATGAGATTATCGAAAATTTTAATCTCCAGGAGCATTTGAGAGGGTCTTACGGGGCAATTTTTTTCTACCCATTGGATTTTACATTTGTATGTCCGTCTGAAATATTGGCGCACGCACACCGTTTACAGGCCTTTCAGGAAAGAACCATAAAGGTAGTTGGTGTCAGTATTGATTCTCAATTCACGCATCTGGCCTGGAAAAATACTCCAGTTAATAGAGGAGGTGTTGGAAACATACAGTTCCCTTTGGTAGCAGATCTGAAAAAAACTATCTCCCGGTCTTTTGGCGTTCTGGTGGAGGAATCCATAGCGCTGCGCGGCACGTTCCTGATCGATCGGTCCGGGATTGTGCGGCACCAGGTTGTCAATGACTTACCGTTAGGCCGTAACGTAGATGAATTCTTACGAGTAGCTGATGCCCTACAATTTCATGAAGAGCACGGCGAGGTCTGTCCAGCTGGTTGGCAGAAGGGTCATCCAGGCATGGAGGCAACTCCTGCTGGGGTCTCTGCTTATTTAGCGCAGCACGCTGAGAAGCTGTAGTTCTAGTCGTTACTGACGTATGTGTATGTACGGTACTGCGGTGCGGCTTCCCCTGACCGTGGCCGCTTTGTCGTGGCCAGAGTGTGCTCTAGTACTCTCCACAGACCACAGACGCACCGTATAAAAATTGCCAGGCGTGTCCCCCTATATCCCCTAGAAGAGGGGGGGGCACGGACTGGCGGTTCTTTTGAGAAAGCGTGAAAGAAAAAAGAAAAGAGTGGAAACGCAGGAAGAATCAGAGGGGAATATCCCTATGGCGTAAACAGATTCGTTTCAACAGATTCGTTTCATAAGAGGAGATTATGGCAAACTATCACGCAAAGGTGCTCGTTGTGGGTTCTGGTCCTGCCGGTTGTACAGCAGCAATTTATTCTGCTCGTGCCAATCATCACACAATTTTAGTCGAAGGACTACAACCTGGTGGTCAGTTAACCATCAGCCTCGAGGTTGAGAACTACCCAGGCTTTGAGCAAGCTGTCCAAGGCCCTTGGCTCATGGAAAAGATGATGGCACAGGGAAAGCATGCAGGTGTGGTAGTGATGGAAGATTCTATTGTGAAAGTAGATTTACAGGAAAGACCATTCACAGTGACTGGCGATTCTGGTGCTATTTACACAGGAGAAACTCTCATTGTTTGCACAGGAGCATCCGCAAGATGGTTAGGAATTGAAAGTGAGGAACGTTATAAAGGATTCGGTGTCTCAGCTTGTGCTACCTGTGATGGATTCTTCTTCGTTGGGAAGGAGGTTTGTGTTGTCGGTGGTGGTAATGCGGCTGTGGAAGAGGCGCTTTCTCTGACGAATCATGCGACACGGGTGACTCTCATCCACCGTCGTAATTCGTTTCGAGCTGAGCGGATGATGCAAGACCGTCTGTTCGCTAATGAAAAAATCCATGTGGTCTGGGATACAGTTGTCGAAGAAATATTGGGCGAAGAAAGACCGCCGTCTGTAAAAGGTCTAAAAGTAAAAAATGTAAAGACGAATAGAATATCTATTATTAAAACTGATGGACTCTTTGTTGCCATCGGACACATTCCAAACACTGATTTGTTCAAAGGACAGCTCTCTCTTGATGCAGAGGGTTACATTATAACTGCCCACGACTCCACAGCAACTAACATTCCTGGTGTCTTTGCCGCTGGAGATGTTCAGGATCCTGTTTATCGTCAAGCTGTAACAGCTGCAGGAACGGGGTGCATGGCCGCTATAGAAGCGGATCGTTTCCTTACCCTATATCTCTAGGGCTTACCTTATATATATTTATATAGGGTCATTGCCTAACACGGCGACATATGAGCGGAGCGAGCAGTCGATTGACTCTTCACGCGTTCTTAGCGTCTCTTTCCGCCTCAGAAGGCAAGAGGATTTTTCAACAGACAGCTTTTCTGACAGACAGACTCAGACTCTCTGCAGAGGAACGTTCACCTTTGAAACATCATCCTAATGACATGGTTTATCTGAGGCGCTCTCTTACTCTTAATGTTGTCGTTTATTGTTGTCGTTTATTTTCCTTCTCCTCTATGCAACATGGCCCTCACTATCATCACCTTTTAGAAGAAGGAGTCATCCAGACTGCTCTAACCTGCGGCAGGAAGCGCTACTACGTGAAGAGGGACATTGCTAGGGAAACTATCTTCGCAGCCGTCCCGAGCGACTTCTTTTGAAGGGTATCCATTTTCCAGATTGATTTCAACCCCTGCCTGAGGGTATGTACAAGTTCTCTGTCGCGCTGGCAGCAAGCGGTTTTTGCTATGCGGCTTTGGCCGCCAAAGAGGGCTGAAGGGGAATCGTATCATGACACTGGGGACGAAAACCATAGACCGTCGTCTGGTTGTACTCGGAGCAGTTGTGATTCAATTTGCATTGGGAGCCCTTTATGCTTGGCCTGTTTTCACACCAGTTCTGAAGGAAGCGGGTTGGAGCAAGCTTGACACGCAGATCATTTTTTCTGCCAGCTTAGGTACCGTAGCCGTAGTCATGATATGGGCAGGCCGTTACATGGTGCGGTTGGGCCATCGACGATTAGCTGTTGGTAGTGGGTTGGTGTTGGGTAGCGGTTATGTCCTGGCTGGTCTCTTGGGCGGCACCAGTTTTCCTGTTGTCGTTTTATGTATAGGCGTTATAGGCGGGATCGGTATTGGCACTGGGTATATGGTGCCAATTGCCATTGGGATGCGTTGGTTTCCCGATCGCCGTGGCATGATTGCCGGGATTTCTGTTGCTGGGTTTGGATTCGGTGCAATGGGATGGGTCAAGCTAGCCGGGGAATGGGGTCTTCTCATAGAGACCTATGGTCTTGATCTCACTTTCATCTTCTATGGCTTGGCTTTCATGATTCTCGTTTTAAGCGGCAGCACATGGATGATTCTGCCACCAGAAGGATGGTGCCCCCCAGGATGGACACCCTCTCTTGCCGCGGCAAGCGTGACTGCACAGCGGGAGTATACAAATCGTGAGATGCTGCGAACGAGACAGTTTGTGTTGCTATTCTTGATTTTTATTGTGAGTGGTGGGGCCGGCTTAATGTCTATTGGGCTGATGAAACTTTATCCCATGGAGGCACTAGAGGCGAGCGGTCTGTCGCGTAGTGAAGCAAGCGCTGTTGCTGGGACCGCTATGGCAGTATTTTTCAGCATTGCCAACGGAATTGGCCGCATTGCCTGGGGTACAATTGGCGACCGTATCGGTCCATTGCGAGCACTGATGGTGATGACCTTCAGCCAAGGGGTAATGTTACTCCTTTTTACTGCCATGGCAGGTCATGAAATGCTGCTCTATTGTGGGGCGACTGTGATAGGGTTCAACTTTGGTGGCAACTTTGCTTTGTTCCCTAGCATTACGGCGAGTACTTTCGGCCCTAATAGCGTGGGACATAATTACCCGTTGGTCTTCATAGCTTATGGAGTAGGGGGAATTTTTGGTCCTATTCTTGGTGGTGTTTTGGGTGATCTTGGTAACTTCCCACTTGCTTTTACCCTATGTGGCAGCGCTTGCTTGGGAGGAACTGCAGTGATTTATCTGTTGTGGCCACGATCAGTACAAGAAGGAGCAGGTGCAGCAAGATGAGGCCATGTGATTTTCTCGCGATGCAATATTCTTTTGCCCTTTGTTTGCGACATCCCGAGAAAATCACACACGTGTCTCCACAAAACGCGATATACACAGCACAGAGACTACACGACTGCTGCCCTGTCTCCTCTTTCTAGGAAAACAAAACCTGACGACAGGTAGGATGGATAGCATGTCTGTCGCAAAACTCCCCATGTGGCTCAATCAGGACGGTAGCAGTCATCTGAGCATGGAAAGACTGGAGGAGCGGCAGCGACGTGTCCTGGTTATCAAATTCGGGGCACTAGGAGATCTTGTGCAAGCGATGGGATCTTTTTCTGCAATTCGTCTGTATCATGCAACGGCTCTCATCGTCCTGCTCACAAGGAAGTCTTATGCACACTTTATGCGTAGTAGTCCCTACTTTGATGCCGTATGGGTAGATGAAAGACCAAGGGTATGGCAAATGCACTCACTGTTTTCTTTGCGTGCAATGTTGCGAGGGGGACGGTTTAGTAGAGTCTATGATCTTCAAACGTCTGATCGTTCATCATGTTATTTTTGGTTAATGGGTCAGCCGGTATGGTCCGGCGTTTCTCGTGGCTGTGCTTATCCGCACGCCAACCCTAACCGCAATTCTCTGCATAGCATCGACCGTCAGGCAGAACAGCTTGCAATCGCTGGTATCCCTGTAACGCCAGCACCAGATCTGTCATGGGTACGAGTTGATAACACACGTTTTCATAATCTTATCCAAGAACGTTTTGTGCTCTTCGTCACTGGTGGAGCATCACACCGGCTTCATAAGCGTTGGCCGGCTGAGCATTATGCTGCGCTTGCGGTGCGAATCACACAGGGTGGCTGCACACCAGTCTTTGTGGGCCGCCGTCATGACGGCCCCCAGATATCGAAGATAACAGCAGATTGTCCACGATCAGTCAATTTGTTCGAGCAGACGACTCTTGCCGATTTGGTAGGATTGGGACGAAATGCGGTCGCCGCTGTTGGCAATGATACAGGCCCAATGCATCTGCTAGCGGCAAGTGGATGTCCATGTGTGGTATTGTATGGGCCATCATCGGATCCGAGCCTCTGTGCACCACGCGGGCATCATGTGATTACATTGCGCTGTTCTCACTTGGCGGATCTGCCGGTCGCTGCAGTGGAAGCAGTTCTAGCTGGCTTTTTAGAGGGAGCATTTTAGAAAATGCAAGCGGATATATTCTTTAAAAGAAGAATTAATTATATATTTCTCTTTCTATACGGGAAATATCACATGTATAGTCAGTAGAGAGATGATTCCTTTAGGCAGTATTAGGCAGTATCATGAATTGGTCTTTTTATATGAAATTTCAATCTTTAAGACCTTCCCACAACTCTTTTACCTTTTTAAAGAAACTAGAGGACTCTGGTGATTGCGTGTGTGTATCACAGGTTTTTTCGAATTCACGTAGCAATTCCTCTTGATGCCGAGTCAAATTGAGAGGCGTTTCTACTTGTACTCGTATAAAAAGATCGCCACGTGCTGGCGAACGCAATACACTCATGCCCTTGCCTTTCATACGGAACTGCTGGCCAGTTTGTGTACCAGCTGGAATGGTCAGCTTGGACCTTGTCCCGTCAATGGCAGGCACTTCTACTGTACCACCAAGCGCAGCAGTGACCATGGCAATAGGTACTAGGCAATGAATATTAGCACCATCCCGTTGAAAAAGTCGGTGTGTGGCGACTGACAGGAAAAGATACAGATCGCCCGCAGGTGCACCACGCAAGCCCGCTTCCCCCTCACCGCCCAGCCGAATGCGCATGCCATCCTCTACACCAGCTGGAATATTCACTTGGAGTGTTTTGTCCTTGTGTGTACGCCCATTCCCCCCGCAGTTCCGGCATGGATCCTTAACAACACGTCCTTGGCCCTGACAGGTAGGACATGTCCGCTCGATAGTGAAGAAACCTTGCTGCGCCCGAATCTTACCGACCCCGTGACAAGTGTTACAAGGAGCAGGCCCAGAACCGCCAGCAGAGCCTGTTCCTTTACAGCTTTCACATACAACAGCAGTGGGAACACGAATTTCTGTTGATTTCCCGGCAAAGGCTTCTTCCAGCGTGATCTCAAGATTAAAGCGCAAGTCCGCCCCTCTTCGGGTACCGCTCCCGCCTGTATTACGCCGTTCCCCCCCACCAAGGACTTCCCCAAACATTTCGTCAAAAATATCGGCAAAGCCGAAACCGCCACTAAAATGAAAATCAAACCCACTGCCACGCCCCCCTCCAGAGGAGGCCCCTCCAGAGGAGGCCGGATCGAATGCCGCATGACCATATCTGTCATACGCTGCTCTTTTTTGTTCGTCCTTTAGGATTTCATAGGCTTCATTGACTTCTTTAAACTTTGTTTCAGCAGATTTATCTCCTGGGTTGCGATCTGGGTGCCAACGCATGGCCAACTTGCGGTAAGCATTCTTCAGGTCAGAATCACTCACTCCTTTAGAAACACCCAGTATTTCATAAAAATCACGTTTGCTCATGGCAGTATATGCCTGGAAATATAAAAGAAATAAAAGATATTAAGATTCACTTTTTATTATCCTTCACTTCTTCAAAATCAGCATCAACAACTTTTTCTTCTGATTCTGACTTTTCTCTATTGTCATGAGTAGTGTCTGCACTGCTATGCTGCTGATACATGACCTCACCTAGCCGCATGCTTGACAGAGTCAGAGCCTCTGTACAGGTCTTAATTTTGCTAGTCTCGTCTGCAGCCATTGCCTCCTTGAGGTTAGCGAGATCAGTTTCTATTTTTTGTCGCTCTGCAGCCGGTACCTTGTCACCATATTCCCTGAGATTCTTTTCTGTTGAATGCAGAATGGCGTCTGCATGGTTGCGTGTCTCAACAGATTCGCGCCGAGTCTTATCGGCAGCAGCATGCTGCTCAGCTTCTGAGACCATGCGTTCTATTTCACTCTCTGATAAACCACCTGACGCCTGAATACGAATAGCTTGTTCCTTACCAGTAGCCTTGTCCTTCGCAGCGACATGCACAATACCGTTCGCGTCAAGGTCAAAAGTCACCTCAATCTGAGGCATGCCACGCGGGGCAGGAGGGATACCGACCAGATCAAATTGTCCCAGTAACTTATTATCAGTGGCCATTTCACGTTCGCCTTGAAAGACTCGAATGGTCACCGCTGTCTGTCCATCCTCTGCGGTGGAAAATACTTGACTTTTTCTTGTTGGTATAGTTGTATTTCTATCAATCAAACGCGTAAAAACGCCACCTAAAGTTTCTATTCCAAGAGAGAGCGGTGTGACATCCAGCAAGAGCACATCCTTCACCTCACCTTTGAGGACACCCCCCTGTATGGCGGCGCCTATTGCTACGACCTCATCAGGGTTGACTCCCTTATGGGGTTCTCGCCCAAAAAAATCTTTCACTACCTGCTGAACCTTGGGCATACGAGTCATGCCCCCGACAAGAATCACCTCGCTAATGGTATTGGCCTTTATACCGGCATCTTTTAGAGCATTACGACATGGATCAATAGTACGTCCTATAAGATCTTCAACTAATACTTCTAATTTAGCGCGAGTCAGCTTGATATTCAGATGTTTCGGCCCACTGGAGTCTGCTGTAATAAATGGCAGATTGACCTCAGTTTGCACCGTTGCGGATAACTCGATTTTGGCCTTTTCTGCTCCCTCCTTCAGTCGCTGAAGCGCAAGACGATCCTTCCTGAGATCAATACCGCTTTCTTTCCTGAACTCCTCAGCAAGATATTGGATCACGCGCGCATCAAAATCCTCCCCGCCAAGAAACGTATCACCGTTGGTCGATTTGACCTCGAATACGCCATCCCCTATTTCCAGAATAGAAACGTCAAAAGTGCCCCCCCCCAGGTCATAAACTACTATCGTGCCAGACTTCTTATTTTTGTCCATCCCATAGGCAAGGGCTGCAGCGGTTGGCTCGTTGATAATACGTAGTACGTCAAGGCCTGCAATCCTGCCGGCGTCTTTAGTGGCTTGCCGCTGGGAATCGTTAAAGTAAGCCGGCACCGTGATAACAGCCTGTGTCACAGGTTCACCTAGATAAGTTTCTGCTGTTTCCTTCATCTTCGTAAGAACAAAGGCGCTAATCTGACTTGGGCTATATTGTTTCCCTTGTACTTCAACCCACGCATCTCCGTTTTCAGCCCGTACTATTCGATAGGGGACAAGCTCCTTATCTCTTTGCGTAACTGGGTCATCAGCCCGGCGACCAATCAGCCGTTTGATAGCAAACAGGGTCTTCTCAGGATTAGTGACAGCCTGACGCTTGGCAGCTTGACCGACCAGACGCTCACCATCATCGGTAAATGCTGCCATAGACGGTGTCGTGCGCGCACCTTCACTATTTTCAATAACGCGCGCATCCTTTCCTTCCATAAGGGCAACGCAGGAGTTTGTAGTGCCAAGATCGATGCCGATGACCTTGCTCATGTCAATCCTCTTTATTGTCAGCAGCGGTATTCCACGATCTCGCCTGATCTCATCAGCAGGCTCAAAACAGGAGTGCCGCACAATTGCCGGACCTATATAGGATGGCTTTTCTGTCCCTGCAACCCAAGGGAGGTTTCAGCAAGGCGTAAACAAAAAAGAGTCTCTCGAAAGGACCGTCAAAAAGAAATTATCGCCTTCCCCTTGGCAAGGCACCCGCTAGAATGTAGAATAATAATAATGAGGGATATCTTTGGCGTCTTTCATGACGAGGAGGCACACCCCAATGATCCATTACAGCCTACGCTGCGTACGAGAGCATCATTTTGACGAATGGTTCGAGAATAGCAGTGACTATGAGAACAGAGCTTTGGCAGGTGCTATTGCTTGTCCCACCTGTGGTGACACCCATATTGATAAGGCTGTTATGGCTCCGAATGTAAACGGGGCCGGCCGGTCAGTCGATCCAGTCCCACCTCCATCATGTGGTTTAGGAGGATGTGGAAGCGGTATGTGTGGTTTAAGCAGTTTTTAATAAAAAATAATCACAAAGACTACCTTCTACCTTCAGAGACGTGCCCCCTGCCTCTGCGTGGGGGGCAGTCTGGCAGCGCTTTGCGAATGCCCACCGAAAAAGCAGGTGGTAACGCTCCCCTTTCTGGGGCGTGTGTTCAGAAGGCCATCAACGGGAAAATTTTCACATCATATATTGTCTGCAATAAATGCTACTAATAAAATCGATCCATACCAAAGATTAGAGCGAAACTTGGCTAAGCAGTTGGTCCTGTCATGGACGTTAAGAGTTGTGACCTGCCAAGTCAGATTGATTCCCGCCAAGAAAATCCCAAGCAAAAAGACACCGCCACCGCCGGCCAGAAGACCAGCAATAGCTGCAAGAACCCAAGCACATGCATAGAAGAAAGCCACAGCTGATTGCGTCCATTCGCCCAGTACAAGGGCTGAGGATTTGACGCCAATTAACATATCGTCTTCTCTATCCTGATGAGCGTAGATAGTATCATAGCCTAGTGTCCAGAACAGGCCAGAGGCATAGAGAATGACTGCTGGAATGTCTATATTCCCGGTGACGGCGCTCCATCCCATCAAGCCCCCCCAATTAAAGGTAAAACCAAGCCAAAGCTGCGGCCAGAAAGTGATTCGTTTCATGAATGGATAGCTGAACATTAGTCCTAATGAGGACGTCCCTAAACAGATGGCAAAATTGTTCAGCTGTACTAATATGCAAAATCCAGTAAGAAGTTGTAAAATCAGGAAAAAAATAGCGTTGCGCGGTGAGATTGCTCCGCTAGGAAGGGGGCGTGTCGCTGTGCGGGTGACTTGAGAATCAAAATGGCGGTCAACGATATCATTGTAGGTACAGCCAGCACCACGCATCACTAAAGCGCCAATGCTAAACCATGTTACGAGACTCCCCGTCGTTGCGGGTGTCACACCGTGTGAATCACTGGCTAAGACGAGATTCCACAAGCATGGCAGCAAAAGAAGCCACGTCCCAATAGGGCGATCGAGCCGCATCAACTGCAAATACGGTCGTGCAGCCGCTGGGAACCAGCAGTAAATCCAGCTTTTTGCTGGAATATCAGAAAAAGAAACTCTACTCATTATAGTATAAAGCGCCCTGAAGGTAGCACAACTTTTATTAATATGAATAAGCGATTATATATAATATACGTGGTATTATTTCTATTGGCAAATGGTTACCAAAGATCATATCTCTTGATAATAATTCAAAAAATGACATTGGTTTACTTATAGTACTAGGTCCAAAACAGGGAACCCAGCTCATCATATCATAGATGGCACGCGCCTTTATTGCCTGGTGTGACTCTTGAGAAAGTAAAATACGGCGGAGTTCCTGCAGAAAGATCTCGTCGCACGTACAGTTGCCACTCCCATGTAAAGTGATGCAGATGTCATGGTGCATGCAGACCGCATCTAAAGAATCCAGCGGAGGTAAAGCCGTTCCACCAAGTCCTAAACGATTGCCAAGACCGCACCAATTCCCATGAAACGTACCATAGACTGGCGTACTAATAGTATTGAGAATTATTAAGAATGTAGCTGTTATCAATATTTTAATTAATTTTTTTAAATAAAGATGTTTTTGATACATTTTTAATGAAGTAATCATGACTCAATCCCCTGTGACAAGAGTCACATTGATTTTAGAGAGACGATTGTCAGTCTCCTATTGGGAAACTTGTCAGGATGTTGACTGATGTTGACTGAGGAATATGTTTCTAAAACAACAACCTTTCGTCTGCAATCGGGTGATATTTTTGTTTGGCGGTTACGCCTTTCCTAGTATGGTTGGGCCTATGGAATTTGGGATAATTTCTTTTCCTAGAGTAATTCTAGAGTCACGAGAGTAGTCAACAATGCAGTTGTTCGGGAATTCTTCTCAAGATCTCATAGCCTGGGTACTCGCTGACACGCGCGCTGGAACGGCGAATCAGGCATTGGGAGTTGCCGATATTCTTTCTGTACAATCTAAAATTATTCCATTGTGCCGCTATCCCTTTCTTGTAAGACTGGCTGGCCTGACCCCAGGTATTGGAATCCACATTCTAAGCACTATCAAAAATAGTATGCTGCACTCCCCATGGCCGCATATCATCATTGCTGCAGGGAAAAGGGCAGCATTAGCCGCTCGCAGGATACGATTCCAGGCTCGCAAGACCTCTCTCGCTATCCCTTCTCTCGTGCAAATTATGTTCCCTGGTTGGCGGGGCCTCGCAGATTTCGACTTGGTCGCGATTCCAAATCATGATAGATTACTAAAGGTACCAGATAATGTACTGCATATTACCGGAGCACCTCATCGACTCACACCAATGAAATTGATAAGTGCAGCAAATCGCTGGCGACACCGCTTTAACTCACTCCCACGGCCGCGAATCTCTTGTCTTGTTGGCGGTGCGAGTGGTCGCTGTCGACCACTCACGGCAGATATGGCACGTACCCTAGCAACACAGATAACGGCCATCGCTAGTTCTAATGGTGGTAGTATTCTTTTAACAACTAGTCGTCGTACACCCCCACCTGCAAAGTCCGCGTTGCTTTCAGAACTCACAGACTCCGGCATTCCACTTTTTACCTACCACTGGGGCTGTTCTCAGGAAAATCCATACACCGGCTTACTGGCTTTAGCTGATAGTGTAGTGGTGACGGGAGATTCTGTCTCTATGTGCACAGAAGCCTGTGCTCAACGAGGGCCTGTCTTCATTTTTTCCCCCCCTGGCTGGGTCAAAATTAAGCATGCCCGTTTGCATGCCGAACTTTTTTCTCTTGGGTATGCTCGTCCACTACCACACGCGGCAGAACAGGTGTTCCCTTATTGGGACCACCCCCCATTGAATCCGGCTGAAGACGTGGCCAAGAAAATTAGAATGCAACGGCGATTCAAGCCGTCAGTGCTAGGCTAGGATAGGAAAGGAATAAGGCAAATGCTTTTAGCGGTGTTTGGTTGGACAAGCGCCCATATTTGATAATTTTTTCCACGAGAAGGAATAAGGAATGGGGAATCCTTGTGTCGGGCGCTCTATTGTTCTGTGTAGGCAACGAGGAAATCTTTACTTTCTGTTTTTGCGGTGACTAGACTCCCAGTCATGATTAGGATTCGTCGTTTGACACATGTCTATGCGGGCAGAGGCCGGCAGAAGGCGCGCCCAGCTTTGCTTCACTTCAACCTGCACGTCGCAGAGGGGGAATTCTGCGTAATTTCTGGTCCAAATGGTAGCGGAAAATCTACCCTCTTCCATATTCTGTGCGGCATGTTACTACCCAGCGCTGGTTCAGTGACTATTGGAGGGTATGATCTTTTTCGGGTCCCCCGGATGGTACGGAGAATAACAGGTGTTGTTTTTCAGAGTCCGGCCGTGGACAAGTATCTCAGTGTAGGTGAGAATATGGCTCTCTACGCTGCTCTCTATGGTCGGTCAGGAAAGGCTGTCAGTCTGGCAGAAGCTCTAGAATGGACTGACTTGAAAAATCGTCTTCATCAAAGGGTGAATACCCTGTCAGGCGGACTTGCACGTCAGCTTGAATTGGCGAAGTGTCTCCTCACACGTCCTACAGTTTTGTTACTTGATGAACCAACCAACGGTCTTGACCCGGCGAGCAGGAGAAATTTTCTTCATATGTTAAAATCTATTCAACGAGAAAGAGCAATGACAGTGCTGATGACCACCCATATTTTTTCTGAGGCTGAGGAGGCTCACCGCGTTGTCATCATGAAAGATGGGCAACTCCTTGCTTGTGACACGCCATCCCATCTGCGCAGCAGCATGGGACGGGAAATGGTAGTGGTCGTTCCAAGTGACACGGCGTCTCTGGCACGGGCCCTAAAGCAGGACATGAATTTGAACCCACTGCTTTTCGGTGAGGAGTTGCGTCTCGAAAACGTGGGGACGACAGAAAGTTTATCACTGCTGGAGACAATCTTGTCCCATTATCGCTCTCAGATACACTCTGTTGCGATTAAGCAGGCGGCACTAGAGGACGTATTCATTCACCTCACCGGCGGCCATCCGGCTGAGAGTCCTCCGTGTTCACACTCAGATTCTAGGTCTCTAGGAGAAGCAGATGAGAGAGGCCCTCCCTTAGAGAGGGAGACGACGGAACAATGATAACAGTGCGCGCTACGATCGCCCTCGCACAACGAGAGTTCACTCGTTTTGTTCGCCAGCCTCAGCGTGTCATTGGCAGTATTGGCCAACCCATTCTCTTTTGGCTCTTTCTAGGGACTGGATTTACAGGATCATTCCGACCGCCAGGGATGGAGGGGATCAGCTACATAGAGTTCTTCTACCCAGGCGTCCTACTGATGCTGCTGTTGTTTTCCAGTATTTTCTCATCTATCACTGTGATTGAAGACCGTGACCAGGGTTTTTTGCAGAGCGTTCTCGTAGCACCTATATCGCGGCTCGTCATCGTCTTTGGCAAGATACTGGGTGGTGCGCTCATTGCCTTGACACAGGCCATGCTTTTCCTGGTGCTAGCGCCTTTCCTCGGGCTTTTCTTATCGCCAGTTGGAACCGCCGCGCTTGAATTACTTCTTTTACTCATCACTGCATTGGGGTTTACAGCACTAGGGTTTCTGTGTGCCTGGAGCATGAAATCTACAGCGGGTTTCCATGCCATTATGATGGTTCTTCTCATGCCGCTGTGGTTACTTTCCGGCGCCCTTTTTCCGATTCAGCATGTCCCACCCTGGCTCCGATTGGTGATGGAAACAAACCCCGTTACCCACGCACTTGTCCTCCTGCGCTTGCCATTCTATCATACTGCAGAACATTTATTGAACGATCGTGACTTTCTTGCTTCACTATGGATTGTGGTAATTTGGGTAATAGTATCTATATGGCTGTCTGTATTACGTATAGAAAAACGTGAAAAAGGGATTTTATATAAATAAAATAATAAATAGAGATTCTAAATATAGAAATAAAAATTCACGTATACCCACGTATACCATATAACTCATATAACTTTACCAGGGTTCATAATAGAATTTGGATCTATTGTTTTTTTTATTTTACGCATGACATCTAACTCCGCCGAACCCTTACAACGCGCCATTTCTTCCCGCTTCAAACGTCCGATTCCATGCTCAGCGGAAATACTACCACCCATTGTAATAACAATATCGTGAACAATTCTGTTTATGGGCAACCATTTGCCTAGAAACGTTTCACGATCCATAGCAGGTGGTTGACTCAGATTGAAATGGATGTTTCCATCGCCGACATGCCCGAAGGCACACACGCGTACTCCCGGGAGCGCGGCTGTCACTGCTGCCGTAGCACGAGTTAAGAATTCTGGAATCCTACTTATAGGGACTGAGACATCATGTTTAATGCTGCCGCCTTCGCGCTTCTGTGCTTCTAGTAAGCCTTCTCGGATTCTCCACAAAGCTGCAGTACGCTCCATATTATCGGCAATCACAGCATCGCCAATAACACCGGCAATGAGCGCCCGTTCTAGTATGCTTTCAAACACTGTCTTGAGGCCAGCAGTGGGGTTCGCGGTTGACAACTCTATCAGGACATACCAAGGCCAAGGGGTTGTGAACGGATCTGTAATACCGTGTAAGTGGCGGAGGACGAAGACCAAGCCAAGACGAGGAATCAGCTCGAAAGCTGTTACTGAGTCACCACTGGCCGCTCGTGCATGAGACAACAACGTCAGGGCATCTTCAATTCTTGGAAAAGCACACATAGCAGTATATACATATTTAGGCTGTGGAAATAGTTTTAAAACAGCTGCAGTAATAATCCCTAGTGTCCCTTCCGCTCCTATGAAAAGATGTTTCAAGGCATAGCCTGAATTGTCTTTTGCCAATGCACGCAATCCATCCCACACTTGGCCATCAGGCAATACAACTTCCAGTCCAAGTGTCAGATCACGGGCTGTCCCGTAACGCAGTACGTTCAAACCACCAGCGTTAGTTGCAATATTTCCACCAATGTGACAGCTCCCTGCTGCACCAAGAGACAATGGAAAAAAACAATTTACGGCAGCCGCAGCCCTCTGTACATCCGTGAGTAGACAGCCTGCCTCGACTGTGATGGTATAGTTAAGGGGATCAATAGCGCGTACATGGTTCAGTCGCTGGGTGGAGAGGACGATTTCAGCTCCATGCTCCCACGGGACACTCCCACCTACGAGGCTAGTGTTCCCACCTTGCGGGACTAAGGGGACGCCCGCTGCAGCGCATAACTGAACTACAGCAGCCGCCTCAGATGTAGAAGCCGGTCTAGCAACTGCAATGGCGCGCCCATGATACAGACCACGTTCTTCGTGCATATAGGACTCCATACAGGAAGTGGCTGTTACTAAGCCATCCGGCCCCAGCACATGGGCAATCCGCTCGATGAGTGGTAGGTATTCAAACATGGCAGACCCAGAGTAGCACCTAGCTAGGCTGACTCGATGCTATATTGAAAATACGAGCGCCTAGGGCTATCACAACAAGCATAAGCAAAAAGAGACAGACTCTCCCAGAGAGTCAGGCAGGGCCGATAAAGAGATCGGGATTCTAGTGATTGAAAAAGCCATAAACAATCCTTTTTAAAAAGTTCTTCAGTACAGTTCTCGTAAGTGAACCACTTTCATGGTCTGGACACTAACCTATTGACGAAACCCGGGATCCTTTTGTATGGAAAGACTATTGTTTTATGGTGGCTGTAGCTCAGTTGGTGAGAGCATTGGTTTGTGGTACCAAGGGTCGTCGGTTCAAATCCGATCAGCCACCCCAGGTGTCCATACATTGTCGTCCCTGGCCTTGCCATTTGTGCGACCCTCTTACGGGGTGGTGTTATGGGTGTTATGTGTGATACTATTGTTCTCCTTGTCTGAAGAATGGTAATAGAATAAGGAAAAAGGATATACGACAGAGAGGGCTCACAAGAGGAAAGAGCAGAGAGCGCTTATATGATCTTATGATTGTTCGGCCGCTCTCTTGTCTGTGTGGCCTTCTCATGCATGTCATGTCATGATTATTCTTATTCATTCAAAGTGTGTCCTGTTCTCCTCCTTTTTCTGATGTGTATATAGTGCTTCCAACCAGTGGCACGCAGACAACAAGCAGGACATGTTCCACAGCCATACCCCCAATCATGCAGACTGCTACGGTCCCCACTGTAACAGGTGTGTGTGTGAGTACGGATCAAATCCACCAGTACTGCCCCTCCCAGAGATTCAGCCAGCTGCCAAGTGGCAGCTTTATCTCGCCACATGAGTGGCGTATGCAGCACAAATTGTCTTGCTAGACCGAGATTCAGTGTGACTTGTAGGGCTTTCAAAGTGTCATCGCGACAGTCCGGATAGCCAGAAGAGTCTGTTTCACACATGCCACCTACGAGATGGCGCAGGGCACGAGACCAAGCGATGGCTGCTGCGTATGTGAAGAACAATAAGTTCCGACCAGGTACGAAGGCCGTGGGCAGGCTATTTGTTTGATCGGCCAAAACAGCATTACGAATATGCTCTGGAAGGGAGAGATCTACCATATGGTCCGGGCCCAGCCGCGTGCTCCAGGTAGGCACGACCGTCAGCAGGCGATCCCGCAGAATGTGTCGACACGTCAGTTCAACTGCATAGCGCTGGCCGTAGAAAAAGCCAATCGTCTCGACCCGTGAAAAACGGGATAGAGCCCAAGCCAAGCAGGTAGTCGAATCCTGTCCGCCTGAAAAAAGCACAAGGGCCCCCCTATTTTCATTAATAAAAGAAGAGGGATTCATAACAAATATCCTAACGTATATTTAAATAAAATATAAAAATTTAGAAATATTTTTATCAGAAAACATTTCTGCGAAATCTTAAAGCAATGATATTATAATCAATTATATATCCGTACCGTCATCATGAGAAAATCGTCGGGGACGCACAAGCCTATTTACAGCCTTCTTTCTGAGAGACTCAAACCGTGTCCGCGAGGAGTGGTAAAAAAAGGAGTAGAAAAACTCTGCCAGAGCGCCAGAGCTCAGCCGCTTTTTTAGGAAACTTTTCTAGAGTGTGCCATTCTCGCAATGGTCTCTGTTGTTCTAAATTTTACACTTTTATCATCTGCCAGCAGAATCGTACCGCCATATTCCTGGACAAGAGAGGCCCCTACGACAGTTCCTACCGTGTAGTCAGCGCCCTTGACAAGGACGTCAGGACGTAGAGCCGCGATCAAGACAAGAGGTGTGTCATCGCAGAACGGTACAACGATATCAACGTCCCTGAGTGCGGCAAGCACCACTGCACGAGCTACTTCAGATTGAATTGGGCGCCCAGGCCCCTTCAGACGCCGAACTGAAGTATCATTATTGAGACCAACAACCAGCCTGTCACAGGCATAACGTGCTTTTTGTAATAAATACACGTGTCCTGGATGGAGTAAGTCAAAACAGCCATTGGTAAAACCTACTTTCAGACCGTGCCGTCGCCAAAGGGACACGGATTCCAGCGCTTCTTCAAAAGAGAGCACCTTTTCTTCGCTTCCTGTGGCTGTATTCTGACAGCGGATCGCTGTGACAACGTCTACAGCAGAAGCGACCGCTGTTCCCACCTTGCTGACAACGATACCGGCAGCACTGTTAGAAAGGTGAGTTGCTTCTAGAAAATTCGCACCAGATGCAAGAGCGGCCGCCAGTGTAGCGACAACGGTGTCACCAGCTCCAGAAACATCAAAAACTTCCCGCGCTTCTGCTGGCAGATGATAAAAAGTCCCATCACCCTGAACCAGAGTCATCCCATCCTGACTGCGGGTAGTGAGAACAGCGGCAATCTCGTAAGTCTTTATCAGAGACCTGGCAGCCCTCACAACGTCGGCATCGCTGCTCGTTGGCACGCGCGTGGCATCGGCGAGTTCACGCTTGTTTGGTGTGAGAAGTGTTGCCCCGCGATAGACGCTGTACTCAGCCCCTTTCGGATCAACGAGAACAAGCTTATCCTTCGCGGCTGCAATTAACTCTGCTGCTATCCCATCTGCGAGCACACCTTTACCATAGTCAGACAAAATAACAACTTTTACATGTGATAATATTGTAATTGCTTTTTTTAAAAGAATTTCACGACTGACGGATGAAAGGGGAATAACCGTCTCATGATCAGCGCGTAAGAGCTGTTGTGCCTGAGCCAGGAAGCGTGTTTTGACAGGGGTTTGGCGTCTGGGATCCACAATCAAATAGCTTTCTACCCTTTCATGATGAGCAAGCAATACAGACAGCTCTTCGCCTGCAGCATCAGAACCACGGGCTGAAAGTAAGATAGGGCGTACCCCAAGTGCAACCAAGTTACGCACGACATTGCCGGCACCGCCTAACATGCTACTTTCACGGTCAATATGCAAAACAGGAATAGGCGCCTCAGGTGATACGCGTGTAACAGTACCACACACGTAACGATCAATCATCGCATCACCAACACACAGGACACGCTTTCCTGCAAAGCGCTCTACCAAAGAAACCAGCATAGCGGGGTCTGTGAACATGAATTTACTCTTTATTCTTTTTTTGTTTATAATTTCTTCTTTACTAAGATCGTTTATTACAGAACGGCCCTCATCTGTTTGAGAAGAGCATATGGAATTGGGTTTTCCGTGGGATTGGGTTTTCCGTGGGAAAGACCAATTAGAATACAGGTAACTGGTTAGAATACAGGTAACTGGAATAAAGGTGACATACGATTCATAGGATGTATAATGATGTTTGCAGAAGATGGTGAGATCATAGTCTGCACACACGCATTTTGATGAATGCATTCAAAATATTTCGTGCAAACTTGTGGAGTCTTTTTGCCGCAGTCCCACCGATTCGATGAGACGGAAGCAGAAAACAGATGGAAATGGGGAAGGCTGTGATTCTTAATAAAAAATAAATTGTAATATATTTTTTTATACAATCTTATTGTGCAGAGCCTCGGCATGGGCTTGCAGGTACTGCGAACGTGGCAAGAGTAGATCCTCACTCTAGTCAGAATCTAGTCAGAATCAGACATTTCAGAGAGGAGAGTCCGTGCTTCTGATGGCCTGTAGGTTGGCGCCCCAGCAGGGTAAGAAGGCGGCAGAGCTGGGTATTTTTTGCTGAATGCGCGTGACACCGTCACCGTGTATCCGGTCCGGACAAAAGTGACGACACCAAAATTCCACCCCAGCGAGCAGGCATAGATTGTTCTATTGTTCTATTGACGTTCATAAGAATGGGAGATTGTTAATGGTCACTCTACGTCCTGGACCTTAAGCGCCGTTCTGATAGAGCGATAGAGGCGCAACAGCTCAGCGTAACTCTTTTGAATCCTTCTCCGTATTAACATTCAGCAGGGGGTATCCACGACACCCTGGAGCGCTTACTACATGCCTGTGTTCGAGAGGAACATCTATGAGGAAAAGAAATGGTGGAGCCAAGGGGAATCGAACCCCTGACCTTCTCATTGCGAACGAGACGCTCTCCCTACTGAGCTACGGCCCCCCGAGGGGATAATAGAAATGTAGAAAGCTCCCTCCTGTCAAGTGCCTGATCCAATATGGGTGCCTGTCCTGGTTATAAGCGAGGCGGCACTTTCCCGTATTCATCGTACTCTCTCTGTGCATATAATACCGGGTCTGTCGTGTGTCACCTCACGTGTCTGAACGGTGGGCATCATATAAACCAGGACAGCGGTGATGATTTCCCGGATTGAAAAATGCTGTATCGACAAAAGAATAAAAATGACTGACCAGCGACGAGTGATTGCACGGGTGCTGTCAGAGGCCATAGATCACCCTGACGTAGAAGAAGTACATCGCCGTGCTTCTGAGATTGATCCACGTATCAGCATTGCTACGGTCTACCGAACAGTACGTCTCCTTGAGGCTGAGAACATTCTGAAAAGACACGAGTTTGGCAGTGGGCGTGCGCGCTATGAAGAAGTGGCCTCCGAACACCATGACCACCTGATTGACATCGAATCGGGAAAAGTCATTGAATTTCACAGCAGAGAAATAGAAGAACTCCAGCGTCTGATTGCCCTTCACTACGGGTACAGGTTGGTGGGCCATCGGCTGGAACTGTATGGCGTGCCCACTGGAGGAAGAAGGAGTGGGAGCCGGGAGGCCCTTACACGACATTTTAAAGACGAAGGTAGTGACCACTAAATGTTAGGCAGCCTCTCTTTTAGAGAGTATGAGCATATTCACAAACTTCTTCTCTCAAGAGAATGAGAATCGAGGATGTAAAACTTTGACAAGGAAATTGTATGTTAAAACTTATGGTTGTCAAATGAACGTCTATGATTCTACCAGAATAATAGACATTCTCGCTCCTTTTGGGTTTATAGAGTCTGACAAGCCAGACGATGCCGACATGATTATTCTCACGACCTGTTATATCCGCGAAAAGGCCGCTGAGAAGATGTTCTCAGAACTGGGACGTCTTCGTTCTTTCAAGGAAACTCGCAAGGCCACTGGGAAGGAAACGATATTAGTTGTTATTGGGTGTGCTGCGCAAGCACAAGGCATTGAAATACTAGAACGTGCCCCTTATGTGGATATTGTCCTGGGGACACAAAATTATTATCGCCTCCCTGAAATAGTAATGAGTCCCAAAAGACATTTCTCTGATTTAGATTTCCCATCGGGAGACAAGTTTAATCATATACCCCCCCCTACGGCCAACGGCGTCGCTGTCTTTTTGCCAGTGCAGGAGGGATGTGATAAGTTCTGTACCTTCTGTGTGGTGCCTTATACTCGTGGCACTGAATCCTCGCGCCCCGCCGCTGCCGTCCTTGCCGATGCGCGACGTTTGGTGGCAACAGGTGCAAAAGAGATTATCCTTTTAGGACACAATATCAACACCTACCGTGGCATAAGTCCCGACGGCACGGGGTACTGGGGTCTTGGGCACTTGCTAGAAGTGCTGGCAGCAGAAATTGAGAACCTGTATCGCTTACGCTTCCTTACCTCTCATCCCTGTCACGTTGACGAATCATTGATGAAAGCGTTTCGGGATTTGCCAGGACTCATGCCATATCTACACCTGCCCGTGCAGTCAGGATCAGATCGCATACTCACAGCTATGAATCGCGGCCACACGGCCGCTGATTACTGCCGTCTTGTAGAACGGCTACGCCAGGCATGTCCGACGCTCGCCTTGTCCAGTGATTTCATCGTCGGCTTTCCCGGTGAGACAGAAGCAGATTTCAGGGCTACGCTCGATCTCGTGCACAACATTGGTTATGCACAAGCTTATTCCTTCAAGTTCAGCCCACGACCAGGGACACCGGCCGCGCAGGCCCCTGATCAGGTGCCTGAGCGCGTCAAATCAGACAGGCTGGTACGGTTACAAAGAATACTATCCGCCCAACAAAAAAGGTTTAACACCACATTCCTCGGCCGTGATGTTCCTGTTCTACTCGATCGCAAGGGGACGCTGGCCGGCCAGCTTATTGGCCGCAGTCCTTACATGCAGGTAGTAACCGTGAAAGCACAGGAGAATCTCCTAGGAAAAATTGTGAACTTACGTATCGACAGAATCCGATCTAACAGTCTAGACGGAACGTTTGTAGATTCAGCCAATCCTGCTTATACAGTTTACGATGAGCAGTGTGGGCAGAGGAGACTGCAGGTGTAATGCAGCAGCTCACACGCTCCGCTATGTCTCTCATGCGTGAATTTGATGATAATCTGCTACTCCAAGTAATGTTCGGGCCTCAGAATATTCATCTGAGCCGAATCGAACGACAGCTTGATGTACGGATTGATGTCCGCGGTAATGCAGTCACCGTTTCCGGACAAATAGGACTGGTCGAGGTCGCAGGTTCTGTTCTGGATGCGTTATATGATCGCCTCCGCCGTGGACAGCCGGTCGAGATAAGCGATGTAGATGCGGCCGTACGTATGTCGCGTCATGGCATGGCTTTACTGGATGAGACCCTCGTCATCCGCACGAGCAAACGCCATGTCGTTCCACGTGCACCTGCGCAAGTTGAATACCTGCAAGCTATGAAAGATAATGAACTCGTCTTCGGACTGGGACCAGCAGGCACTGGCAAAACCTATTTGGCTGTCGCTATGGCTGTCTCAATGATGCTAATTGGAAAAGTAGATAAACTCATATTATCTCGTCCAACAGTAGAAGCTGGAGAGAGACTCGGCTTCCTACCAGGTGACTTACGCGAGAAAATTGACCCTTATTTCCGTCCCCTCTATGATGCTCTCTACGACATGTTACCCGGCGAGCAAGTGATCAAACGCCTGGGCATCGGGACAATAGAGGTAGCGCCTCTAGCCTTTATGCGAGGACGGACACTCTCTAACGCTTTTGTGATCTTAGATGAGGCACAGAATACCACCCCAATGCAGATGAAGATGTTTCTTACACGTCTAGGCGAAAATGCACGCATGGTCGTAACAGGGGACTTGAGCCAAGTCGACCTTCTCATCGGCATGCCATCCGGTTTACATGAAGCAGTGCGCATTCTCGGAGGCGTGGATGGCGTCGCCTTTGTCTGCTTCACAGACAGGGATGTCGTCCGACACGAATTAGTCAGTCGTATTGTTAGAGCTTATCAAGACGATGAAACCCGTAATGGGTGAAACATAGCCATCTATATTATATGGATATATGGATCCTCTCTCTGGACTGACAGCGACGGTCACGGTCACCTATGCTGGGCCTCTCTACTCCGTTTTATCCCCTGCTCCTGATACGTCGGCGTCCCACTCGGCAGCGGCACTTGTCCCTAGCCATTTGGCACGGACTATACGATAGTGGACATTAGGATCGTAGAGATCCACAGGTAGGCTCAGAGTGCTCGCTGTCATTTTCCCCATCGCGGATAGTAGTTTATATGCAGTATACAATTGATCCCTTTTCGCACGCACTAGCGCCACACGTGCGTCTAGTAGTTCCTGCTCAGCATTGAGAACATCAAGCACTGTACGTGATCCCACTTGAGCTTCACGTTTAGCTCCGTTCAGCGCCACTTTAGCCGCGAGAATCTGAGCCTGGAAGGAATCAATCTGGGTGCGGGCGCTCTGCAGTCCCTCCCATGCTTGAGTCACAGTTTCGATGGCGACACGCCGCGCTTGATCGCCTTCCAAGCGTCTCTGGCTAGCAGTATGCTTAGCCTCTCGCAGGCGAGCATACACTGCTCCTTGCTGGTATAAAGGGACCTTGATTGTTAACATCACCTCTGCTGATTCTGTCCGAGAATCGCGATCTGTCTGATTCCAGTTGCGACTCAAGCGACCTTCGAGACTCACTGTTGGACGCAGTTCTCCGCGAATCTGGGCAATGCTATGCTGGGCAGCCTGAGCTGCATATTCTGTTGCATTGACAACTGGATTGACAGACGAGGCAGATTCTATTGCTTCTGAAAGGGATGTTGGTAGGTTGGGCGGTGTATGGGGAAATGCTAGCTGGCCTGGCATGGTGCCAACGACCTGTTCATATGTGGCGCGGCTTGACTGCAGAGTCCCTTCTGCAGCTAAACGGACTGCAGTGGTGCGAGCAAGACGGGCCTCTGCTTGCGCCACGTCTGTCTGAGTGATTTCCCCAACACGAAAACGATCGCGGGCGGCGACAAGTTGATGTCGCAAAACCTGTTCGCTGTTAATGCTGAGATCAAGGACGGCCTGATCCCGCACCACATCCAAGTAGGCTTGTGCGGCATTTCTTAACACTGTTTGTTCAACATCAAGGAGCTGCGCCCACTCTGCCTGGACTCTGGCCTCTGCTTCTGTGGTAGCAGCGACGGTACGGCCTCCGCGGTATAGTGCTTGAGTGATACCCAGACCGCCCAATCGCGCCGTGCGGGCATGAGAGGACGTGGAGGCACTGCTATCCTCGTAATGTCCGTGAGTCCCTTGCAGACTGAGTGTCAGATTAGGACGCCAGTGAGCGAGTGCCTGTGGCACGCTTTCATGTACAGCCCGGCTGTGGGCCCGCTTAGCAAGAAGCTGTGGATTAGATAAGTATGTCGCTGCAAGCGCACTCTCGAGTGTTTCTGCGCCTATAGCGCTTACGTACCCTATGAGAAGGGCTACAAAGGCTATAATGAACCGCATATTCATACCCGTAATCCCACAACACAACACTGTCCCGCACGGTCCCGCTCGCTAGCCACAGAGTCCCCAGGAGTGCTCTCAAGGCTGCTTTCTTTCTGGCTGTTCGGGCGCGAGGAGTAAAGTGAAGTGTACTAGATTCTGTAGCTCATAATACAAAATATTATTGCTTTTTAAAGTTGTAGAATCTATCCCCCACTTCACTCCTTGAAATAACTGATCAAGCTCCGTAGCATAAAAAGCCATATCCGTGTTAATTAAGCCATCTAAAAGAGAAAATGCTATAACTAATGAATTACAAAGAGTAGAAGTTCTGTATAATGCAGCTAAATGAAGATTTTCCATTCCAGATAGGATCGCGTGCAACGTGGAAAACGCTCTTTTTGATTGTTGAATTGGCATCACACCCGCTGTAATACGTAAATGGACTCCATAACGCTGTCGCATCCCATCTAACAACGGCTGCCACTTGGCTTGCTGAAGCTCTACCAACGCCGGAGGCCCTATTGCCCTGTAGCACACAAGATCTGTTGCTGCGAGTGCCAGTAGCGTCCCCACCCCTTCTTGTTTGAGAGTTGACATTCTGTCAATCGCCGTGTTGGTGAGTTGAGTGAGCGGCATAGTTGTTGGGCGAATTCTACTTCCTTGCATTCGCCACTCAGCGGCAATGGCCTCCGCGAGAGAGCGGCTAGGAACAATCAAGGGTCTTCCCGCAGGAGTACACAATCTTTGGTTATCTAAATTAACTGAAAACTCGCCCCCATGAGCCACCAGGCTAACTCCGTTATAAAAACGCTCACAAGTCTGCCAAATCATACCGTCTCTGGGATACTCCTGATCCTCCCTCCTCCTAGCGATTCCCTCATATCGCAGTGTTGCCAACACCTCACATGGCCGCGAAAAACACTTACACTTGCGAGAAATATCGCATCGCGAAAAAAAATCCCCTCCTCTGCTCCTCTGAAAACCAGACTCCTCTCTTGGGGACAAGCGGAGAACCCCTTTGCGGCTCTACAGTACAGAAAGACTAGACCATCACAGCCAGCAAACACCCCCTGCCCACTTACCCTGTTGGCTGGGCACTTTCACCGGTTTCATCCATCTGCAACGGGGCAGATTCTACCCCAGCGGGTAAAGACCTGGCCGCTTCAGAAGCACTTGCCAGAGCTTTAGCGAGCTCGAACACCCGCTTACGGACTTGGGGATCCGTAATTCTGTAGTAGGCCCTGACCAATTCGAGTGTCTCCCGCTTAGACATTGGGTCAGCTTCAAAAGAGGAAGGTTCTTCAATTGTTCCTGCTAACATGCGCGGGCTCTGAGCGGCTGTACCTTCTATCATGTCATCAAAGAAAAAGGAGACAGGAACGTCCAGAACACGGCTTAAATCCCACAGTCGACTAGCTCCGATGCGATTAGCACCCCTTTCATACTTTTGGACCTGCTGAAAGGTCAGTCCTATGGCATCACCGAGCTTCTCCTGACTCATGCCAAGCAGCGTGCGGCGAAGACGCACGCGGCTTCCGACGTGCACATCGATGGGATTCGGACTCCCAGTCGCCGTGCGGCCGCGTGTGGAGACACGGGGGGAGCTGGTTTCTTTCGTGGCGCGTGCTGAACTCATAGCCGATCCTTGGTTAGGAGACACCTGTAACAATTAGCAAGCTCATCTTGCGTACAGCAACACTTGTCATATCATCGCATGACTCGTCAACTGGATATCGCATGCTGGTGGTAAAAATCTTCTCCGGCTATGGCTGGTAAGGAGGCATACCCTCGCTACGTTGCCTTTGATGTCTTAAATGCAAGCGCCGTTCCCAGGCAAAAAAGAGTTAGCAAAATCGCGATAGCATTGCCCAATCTTGCAAAAAGTGGGGCCGGAGTTAGCGCTACTGGCAGTGAAACGTCCCGTATTCCTGCGATGCCAAGACCAATGGTTTCCACAACACGACCATAAGGATCAACGACAGCAGAAATACCAGTAACAGCAACACGAACAAGTGGGATTCCTTCTTCTACTGCACGCCATCGTGCACTGGCAAAGTGCTGATACGGCCCAGCGCTCTGTCCAAACCACGCATCGTTTGTTACGTTAAGAATCCATTGCGGATGCCCAGTGCGCTCCACCACTGCTCCTGGAAAGATGACTTCATAACAGATAAGAGGGCTCAAAGGTGGGAGACCAACGAGACTGATCGTCTGCACGCCAGGGCCAGAGCAAAAATTTGCAGAATCAATTGCCATTTTCTGTAATGAGAAGAGCTTCCAGGCGGGCATATATTCTCCGAAAGGCACAAGATGTGCTTTGTCGTAGAGTGCGAGGATGGTTCCCTTATGGCTAATCGCCATCAAGCTGTTCCAAAAATGGACTACTCTACCCCCCGGAGGGGTTGTGCGTATCACACCTGTTAGCACAGCCCCTCCATACGGGACGGCCTGAGAGACCAGCTCTCGTGCTTCAGCATGCCAGTCTAGAGAAAAAGCTGTCGCTGTTTCAGGCCAAATGACATGTGTGACTTTCTCGAATCCAGGCTCTAGACTCATAGAAATTTTCTCAAAGAAATGTCTGACGCGCAGTTCAGGAATCCAGCGAAGCGATTGATGGATATTTGGCTGGACGATTCGCAATCTAACGTTATCTACTATGGGATGATATTCTATAGGACCAGCAAAACTCAGGCGCACTGAACCAGCACCCCATAAAAGCAAGAATGTTCCAGTCACAGCAAGGTTTATCCCTACACGTTGACCTACTAGTATTGCCTTCTGACCTATCAAGGTAGCCGGCAATGACATTATTAAAACTGTTAATAATCCTGTCCCATAGACTCCCAAATAAGCGGCAGCTTGCAGAACGCTCTCGACATTTGTCCAGGCATGAGCTACTGGATTCCAGGGGAAACCACCAAAAAGGGTTCCGCGAACCATTTCACTTGTTGTCCAGGCCCCCGCTAAAGCAATGCCCCGCTGTGGCCCCGGCCGCGAGATTTGTACAGTCAACCAGGTAGCCAGGCCTGTGAAGAGAGCGAGACTCACTGTGAGAGTTGCCAGGGCAAAGGGAATCATCCAGGCGAATCGCGCTGGATTCACAAGGAAAGCACAGGTGACCCAGTATGACCCAAAAGAAAAAAATCCCGTGCCAAACCACCACCCAATCATAAAAGCGTGCCTGTTGCTTCTTGTTGTGTTATCGAGAAGCCAGACGAGGCCGGAAAAAATAACCAGCAGTAACGGCCAGATTCCTACTGGTGGCATAACAGCTGCTAGCCCGCAGCCTAGGGCAATAGCGACAACGCTGCGACGCCAGCCTGTTAAGCTGCGCACACGAAGGGCTATAAGCTCAAGAGCGATAATGGGAAAACGACTCACAGATTGAAGTCCCAGCAGAACATGGGCAAGATGCATGGTTATATACCGGATGGCACAGGGGTAACCAGTCTGCGCTCTTGGCCAAGGCAACAGGATCAGAAACAGCTTTGTACGCCGTGATGAGAAGGTGGCCTGCGAAAAGAGAGAGACTGGCCGTGGCGTAACTTTAAAAAAGGGAGGGGCTGCGTTGCTGCCTGCTGCAGATTTTCCGATCGCTCCTCCACAAAGAAAGAGGGGAGAGATCGCCATATATCTTATGTCTATGCGGAACCAAGATCTCCGCTGTCGAGTGGAAAAGGCGTTGACGAACGGGGACTACGAGATGTCATTGCCTGTTGTGGGTAAGAACACGCAAGTGTGCGGCAAGGGCGGCGGCGTCCCTTTAGCCAGGGTGCCTACTGTCCTCCCATTAGATATATCCCTAGATATATCCCGGGTGGCAGAGTCGACTTTAGGCAACACCCCTGTCACAATAACCCTCCTGCGAGGACCACGATTGGTACGACGTCACACACGTTGGCCCTGATAGGACACTATGCGAGTCACGAGAGTTTATACTATTGAGGGCCAGTCACCCTATGATGGTCTGACCTTCAAGACAATGTCGAGCGAGATTCGTAATCCAGATGGCTCGCTGGTGTTTCATTTTGGCCGATTAGAGGCCCCGGCCGATTGGTCCCAGGTGGCTTGTGACATTCTGGCACAGAAGTATTTCCGAAAGGCTGGCGTACCCGCCTGTTTAAAACCTGTACCGGAAGAAAATGTGCCACAGTGGCTGTGGCGCCATGAGTCCGATATGGTGGCAATGGCCGATCTTCCTCCAGAGAGGAGATACGGTGCTGAGCATGATGCTCGGCAAGTGTTCAACCGTATGGCCGGCACATGGACTTACTGGGGCTGGAAAGGCGGCTATTTTGACAGTGAAGCGGACGCACGGGCGTATTGCGACGAGATGTGCTTTATGCTATGCCGCCAGATGGCAGCGCCCAACTCTCCGCAATGGTTTAATACGGGTTTGCACTGGGCTTATGGTATTGACGGGCCAAGCCAGGGTCACTATTACGTCGACCATCACACTGGTGAAGCGGTCCGTGCTAAAAGTAGCTACGAACATCCACAGCCACATGCCTGCTTCATCCAGAGCATCGATGATGATCTGGTTAACGAGGGGGGGATTATGGACCTGTGGGTGCGTGAGGCGCGCCTGTTTAAGTATGGCTCTGGCACAGGCACAAATTTCTCACCACTACGCAGTGCGGGCGAGCCACTGTCTGGTGGCGGTCGCTCCTCTGGTCTCATGAGTTTTCTGAAAATCGGTGATCGTGCTGCAGGTGCCATCAAATCTGGTGGGACGACTCGTCGGGCTGCCAAGATGGTCATTGTGGATATTGATCACCCAGACATAGAGGCATTCATCGACTGGAAAATCATGGAGGAGCGTAAAATTGCTGCCATGGTTACTGGTTCCAGTATCTGCAATACACATCTCAACGCTATTATGCGGGCTTGTACGCCCGATAAATGTGATCCTGAAGCCAATAAAGCTCTGCAGGAGGCGCTTGTCGCAGCGCGCCAAGTCATGATTCCGGAGAGCTATTTGCAACGTGCAATCCAGCTGGCTCGCCAGGGTTTTACGACTCTCACCTTTCCTGTCCTTGATACTGACTGGGATTCGGAAGCTTATATGACCGTATCGGGGCAAAATTCCAATAATACTGTACGGGTGTCAGATGCTTTTCTGGATGCTGTGCGCGCTGATCAAGATTGGTTGTTACGACGTCGGGTTGATGGCGTAGCGCAAAAAAAGGTTTCTGCCACCCAGTTGTGGGCCCATATTGGGGAGGCGGCATGGCAGTGTGCTGATCCAGGGTTACAGTTTGATACGACAATTAACGCGTGGCACACGTGTCCAGCGTCTGGGCGTATCTCTGCTTCCAATCCGTGCTCTGAATACATGTTTCTGGATGATACCGCCTGCAATCTAGCCTCCTTGAATCTGTATGCCTTCCACAAGGCAGATGGTCATTTTGATATTGCTGCCTTTCGCCATGCTGTACGGCTCTGGATTCTCACTCTCGAGATCGCAGTGTTGATGGCTCAGTTTCCGTCGCGACGAATCGCCGAGTTGTCTTATCGCTATCGAACTCTTGGGCTCGGACACGCCAATGCTGGCGGCCTGCTCATGGCTTCAGGTCTCCCTTATGACAGCCACGCAGGACGGGCCATGATAGCCGGGATTACCGCTCTGATGACTGGTGTCGCATATCGCACCTCCGCTGAGATGGCCGCTAGTTTGGGACCCTTTCCAGGATTCTTTGACAACCGCGCTCCCATGCTTCGGGTGGTCCGTAATCATCGTCGTGCAGCCTACGGACTCACAGAGGGCTATGAAGATCTGAGGATATTGCCAGTCCCGTTTGATGACTGCCCGGATCGGGTCTTGGCAGAAGCCGCTCGCGCAGCATGGGACGAAGCCCTCTCCCTGGGAGAAGCCCATGGCTACAGGAATGCCCAAGTGTCAGTGGTAGCCCCTACAGGCACGATCGGCTTAGTCATGGATTGTGATACCACTGGTATTGAACCAGACTTCTCGCTTGTCAAGTTCAAGAAGCTGAGTGGTGGTGGATATTTCAAAATTATCAATCGAATGGTGCAAGGCGCCTTGCGTACACTGGGCTACGATGAAAGTCAGATTGCGGCAATCGTCCGCTACACCGTTGGTGCAGGAACCTTACGGGAGGCACCTGCCATAAATCATCAAACTTTGCAGGCGAGGGGTTTTGATGACAGCAGTCTCGAGGTCATAGAGCGTGCGGCCGCTGCAGCGTTTGACATCCGTTTTATTTTCAACAAATGGAGCCTAGGATTCGATTTTTGCCATCATACCCTTAATCTGTCACCAGAACAGCTTGCAGATCCTGAGTTCGATATGCTGGCGGCGCTCGGTTTTACGCCAGAACAGGTGGAGGCGGCGAATACGTACTGCTGTGGTGCTATGACAGTCGAGGGGGCTCCGACGCTTAAACCAGAGCATCTCTCTGTATTTGATTGTGCAAGTCTCTGTGGACGTTGGGGGACCCGATTCTTATCTACGGAATCGCACATCCGCATGATGGCGGCTGTGCAACCTTTTGTTTCAGGTGCTATTTCTAAGACAATTAATATGCCTACAACGGCGACAATAGAAGATTGTCAGGAGGCCTATTGGCTCGCATGGCGCCTAGGGCTTAAAGCTATTGCCTTATATCGAGATGGCTCCAAACTTTCGCAGCCACTGCAGGCTCGTTTGCTAGCTGAGAGGGATACAAACATTGATGGAACTGTTATAGTGCTGCCAGCTGCAGCACGGGCGGCTGTGGTCGCTGAGCGAATCGTCGAACACGTGATGGTCCACCCGAATAGGCAGAGGCTACCACATCGGCGGAAGGGATATACGCAGAAGGCTTCAATTGGGGGCCATAAGGTGTACCTGCGGACTGGTGAATACGAAGACGGACAGCTCGGAGAGATTTTCATCGACATGCACAAGGAAGGGGCCGCCTTCCGCAGTCTTATGAACAACTTTGCAATCGCAATCTCTATCGGTCTCCAGTATGGCGTTCCTTTGGAGGAGTATGTTGAAGCGTTCACATTCACCCGCTTCGATCCATCTGGGGCGGTCACTGGCAATGATGCCATCAAGAGGGCGACGTCTATCTTAGATTACATTTTTCGTGAACTTGCTATTTCATATCTCGGTCGCAATGATCTGGCCCATGTTGAACCTCAGGACTTGTTACCACAGATATTTACTGGTAGTGGTAGTGCGGATGGCGCACTTGCCAACGGAGATATCAGCCATCTGATTGAACGGATTACCAGCCATGGGTATGTGCGCTCGAGTAATCGTTACGTTCTGACCAATTCCCCCCCTCCGGTTCAAAAGAATCCAGAGGATGATCAGAAAGGCCATGTCCTGGCCGCATCCCCGTATCAGTGCGATGGGAGTACAACGATGCCGCCTGTCTTACGGAATGTCAGTCAATCTGCAGGTGGTGGGCAATCTGCAGGTGGTGGGACGGCGGAGAAAAAAAGCACGCCTCCGCTCCCGCAGTGGCAGCCGATTCGGGCAATCTTGGTTCGGGAAGCGCGGATGCGAGGGTATGAAGGAGCCTCATGCAGTGAGTGCGGTAATTTTACTCTGATTCGTAATGGAACATGCTTGCAATGTGATACATGCGGAACTACTAATGGATGTAACTAATATGGATGTGGCGGTGTGGAGGAGGGCATCGAACGCCCTCTGCCTCTCTCTTGCAGACTTTTCACATGTAAAAAACTGATCACAGATCAGTTGTTTAATTTTCTCTGTCACTCACTTTGCTGAGTCGCTCTTTCGCAAGAATCACCGCTTTTTCAAGCTCGTTTTCTGAACACAGCCCTAACGTCACTGGATTGCGTGGCTTGATGTTAGCGGTATTCCAGTGGGTACGGCCTCGCACGCTGGTAATCGTTGTCTTTGTCGTCCCGATGAGCTGGCATATTTGGGTATCGGAAAGCTCTACATGATGCCTGAGCAACCAGGCAATGGCGTCAGGTCTGTCCTGCCTTTTGGAAACGGGCATATAGCGTGCTCTTCCCCCCTTAGGTCTTTGTGGAGAAAGCGGCAACTCTGTACGGAGAAGACAGAGCCGTGATTCTGGACTCCGTTCACAACGCTCAATTTCGGCCCGTGTGACTTGTCCATTAGTGACTGGATCGAGGCCGATGATTCCGGTCGCCACTTCCCCGTCGGCAATCGCTTGCACCTCCAGTGCATGCATGCCGCAAAACTCAGCAACCTGTTCAAAGGTTAGCGCAGTATTTTCCACTAGCCATACCGCTGTAGCCTTAGGCATAAGGGGCAGCGCCATAATACTCCTCACAACCATTATGAGATAATTGGTGGAACTGACCTGTATGTTGTGTTGATACACGCCGTTGACACACAAAAGTGACCTGCATCTAGAAAGAACAGATGGACTTTTAGATGTCCTGTAATCGGTGTAATTTGTCAAAAAAATCAATAAAAATATTTATTACTTCTGTAGAAGAAAAAACATATTTCGAATAGAGTAAAATCCTGTCACTTTTTTTCAACCTCAGACGCCAGCCCTGAGACGAGACTGGAAACGCGTGGGATGGGCTGGATAGACGCCGAGAAGATGTAAGGACCGAGAGAAAAAGCCTAATTCTTCTAAGGCCAATCGTAAACCTGAACTATCGGGGTGTGCTTCCACCTCAGCATAAAATTGCGCAGCAACGAATGCACCTTCTACTAAATAACTCTCAAGTTTTGTCATATTAACACCATTAGTAGCAAAACCTCCAAGCGCTTTGTACAACGCCGCTGGGACGTTACGCACAGTGAAAAGGAAAGATGTGACTACCGGTCCACGGGCTGGGTTAGGATTAATAGGCGTTCTAGCCATTACAATGAATCGAGTAGTATTATGGTCAGCATCTTCGATGTTGGCCTTCAGCGAAGTCAAGCCGTAGATTTCTCCAGCTAGAGCAGAGGCTATCGCTGCACGTGTTCTATCACCACTGTGGGCGACCTCTGCGGCGGCCCCAGCTGTGTCTGCAGCAATGACTGCTCGCAGACCAAGAGCACGGAGAACATTACGGCATTGTCCCAGTGCATGGACGTGACTGTGCACAGTGCGAATGGACCCGAGCGTTGCTTCCGGCAGAGCCAGAAGATGATGGTTAATACGTTGGAAATGCTCAGCTACAATGTGTAGCACGCTGTGCGGAAGTAGATGATGGATATCTGCGACTCGCCCAGCTACGGAATTCTCAACAGGAATCATACCAAAACAAGCATGACCTTCTGTGACAGCCGCAAAAGTTTCTTCAAACGTATCGCATGCTAGTGGAGTAAGCTCTGGATAAGCAGTAAGACATGCAAGATGCGAATAGGCCCCCGCGATTCCTTGAAAGGCAATTGTTTTTTGAGGGTCAGATGATACGGCCCCAGTTTCTGTAAGAGAAACTGCTCCATCGCGCAGATGGGGAACAGTGACAAGCACAGAAGACTTTTTTTTCATTTATTCGACGACCCTTGGCGTCCTCACATGTTCTGAATCTCGCGTAATCTCGCGTATTAGATTTGTTGGCACAGTGCTTTTTTGTGCCGAACATGTCTCTTCTACGCACCGCGCACTGATACCATACCATACCGTTGTGAAAGGTTGCCGTCCAGCAGGCTGCAGGCATGGCCGTGACGAGCCTTGTCATGGCACCACAGATCATCGAATTTCCTTCCTTTAAGGAAGGAGGATAAAATTCTAAAAAATATATTTTATTAGTAGAAATAGATTTCTATTCAGTAGTTCAGTATTGGTACAACGATGCATCGTAAGGGATGTTGATCATGATTCGCTCAAAAGCACGGGCACAGATCGCAAACGGCTCGCGCAGACTTCCCAAATACACCGCCACTGCGCCGCGCGCCTATCCCAGAAAAAAGAGTAGAGTGCGGACCAGGGATTCAGCACAAATCTCGAGGCGCAAGGGTGCAATTCTCAAAAGGGTACAAGCAATCAGGAAAAAGGGTAGGCCTGTCCTTTCATTGGCTCTTCTTTTTGCTCTGAGCTGAATCGCTGAATCACATTCACCACCGATGTCATCATGTAGAGCAGCTGCGCTGCTCTTTCACAACAAGAAAGCACTCCGCTTTTTACCATAGGTCATCATTTAAGATATCCTGCAGATGTTTACTCTAATGTAAGCAGTGCTTCAATGTAAGCAGTGCTTCATGCCTCTTGGCGATCATTGTGCCCCAACGCCAATTGCTGCTCATGAAGTCAAGAAGTCAAACAGACCATGCCACGCAGCAGGAAAGTTCATCCTCTGAGTTCTACTCCAGGCCACGGCATAGTCTCGATTGACATTGGAAAATATTTGACAGCTTTTTATTTGAGATCTTTGAAAAGAATTTGTATCTGTTTTTACAACACATTCTTTGGCATTCGCTCACTGGAACAAGGCTTGAAATGAAAATGAAAAGGAGGCGCGCAGCAACATGTTTCCGGATAACAGTCTCTCTCTCTGAAGAGAACGGATGTCGTGTTTGCAATCGTGTGCGCTTCAAAACACGGAAAAGTCCTGCTGCGACGAGCCATTCACGCTTTTTGCAAGCAAAATTATACTATCCTAGAATAGATACTATCCTAGAATAGGAATGTCCGGAGGGATCACTGGCCTTCATGATTAGCCTTGCCGTACACGCGATTTGAGTTGAGTGTAGGAGATTCATCATGCGTGTCCTCGTTGTCGGCTCTGGAGGACGCGAACATGCTCTGTGTTGGGCGATTCGCCAATCACCCCTATGCCAAAGGTTGTTTTGCGCACCTGGGAATGCCGGAATTGCCGTTGAAGCTCTTTGCGTTCCCATAGCCGTCACTGAGCACAAAAAGCTTGTCGCCTTTGCACAGGATGCAGCTATTGATCTGGTAGTGGTTGGACCAGAGTCACCGTTAATTAACGGGCTTGCTGATCAAATGGCAGCGGCAGGTATTCGCTGCTTTGGCCCGTCGGCGCAGGCGGCATTTTTAGAAGGCTCCAAAGGATTCATGAAAGATCTGCTCGTCCGCTACGGGATTCCTACTGCAGAATATGGCCGCTTCCGCACACCAGCGACGGCCAAGGCCTTCATACGCGCCTGGGATAGGCCCATTGTGGTGAAAGCAGATGGACTGGCTGCCGGTAAAGGAGTCCGCCTATGTCGGACTCTTGCAGAGGCAGAACTGGCCATTGATACCGTGATGGTGCAACGGGCATTTGGTTCAGCGGGTGATGCAGTCGTTGTGGAGGCTCTTTTAGAGGGTGAGGAAATTAGTTTTTTTGCTCTTGTGGATGGCATAGAGGCGTTGCCTCTAACGGGAGTACAGGACCACAAGGCGTTAAGGGAGGGTGACAGAGGTCCAAATACTGGTGGCATGGGAGCTTACTCTCCACCCACAGTACTGACGCCCGTACTAGAGCGGGACATCATGACACGCATCATCCTACCCACCGTCCGTGGTATGGCAGATGTGGGACGCCCGTTTCGAGGGGTGTTATTTGCCGGCGTGATTCTGACAGACGATGGCCCTAGGGTACTCGAATTTAACGTGCGATTTGGAGATCCAGAGTGTCAGGCGTTGATAATGCGCTTACAATCAGATTTGCTGCAGATTCTGCTGTCTGTCTGTGACGGGAGGCTCTCCTCTGTCGCCATAGATTGGTATGAGCACGCTGCCCTAACGGTAGTGATGGCAGCAAGAGGCTATCCTGGTCCTTTCTCCAGAGGGAGTGAAATCCGTGGCCTTGAAAGAGTCATGGATTTGCCAGATGTGAAGGTCTTCCATGGGGGTACTCGTCAGGACGCGACAGGTCGTTTTTTCTCTGACGGCGGCAGAGTGTTGGGAATCACCGCAACAGGTCCCACTGTCGCTGAGGCACAAGCACGCGCTTATGCAATAGTCCAAAAAATAGACTGGCCAGAAGGATTCTATCGGCGCGATATAGGCTGGCGAACTGTCAGGCACTCAGGCACAACGAGAGCGCTGCAAGATTCTCCATAGTCTCCCAGACTCCCATGAAAAGGAACGGATGAATCGGTTCTTTCGCATCCCTATGGGGTGGTGGGTAATTTTTTTTAAAAAGAGAAAAATGCAAAAGGGGTGGATTCTCTTCTGTCCTACTCACTTGCAGCCATGACACAGCTGTACAGCTAGCTGTTAAGGGGAGCTCTAGTCCTTTGGGCAATCACTCACCACCACCAGCTTCCCTGAGCTCCATTCCCTCACACTAGCAGGCAAGGTGCTCATAGAATCTTCTCTTCTCTATGCTTTCTCTATTGCAGGATTTTTGGCTGATGATATGTTATTCAAACGGGCAGTGAAACCAGAAGAATCTCCTATTATAATAAGTGGTAAATATTCTGCAATTTTATCTAGCGTAGGATTAAGCCATAAAAAATCTTTAATACTGAAATTTTCCATGACATGTTTTATTACAAGATTTTTCTTTCCTGGATGTCCAATACCTATGCGGACCCTTTGATAATCACGCGCCAAGTGTGTATCAAGACTTCTCAAACCCTTGTGCCCAGCGTCTCTTCCTCCCCTCTTGATCCGCACCTTGCCTGGCGGCAAGTCTAGTTCGTCATGAAATACCACCACTTCCCGGAGAGGGATGTTAAGAGAACGAACAACTGCACTCACTGCCTGACCAACGTTGTTCATATAGGTCAGTGGTTTCACTGCACGTACTATAGTCCCAGCGACAACGCCATCGGCTATTTGTGCCTGAAAGTGAGCGTTTTTGAATGGCCTAAACACGTGACGATGAACTATTGCATCGACTGCCATGAATCCGATGTTGTGACGATGACCTGTGTAATACAATCCTGGATTACCCAACCCAACTATTAGAAACATCGCCCGTTCCTCACGATTCTGTCTCACCCACTTTTTCTCTGCGGCTTGGAGAGACTATCGTGGCGATAGTCAGGTCAGTGTCTGGATGGAGCAGACTCACTCCTTCAGGGAGCTTAATCTGGCTCAGATGAAGAGAATCGCCAATTTTCATGCCTGTAACGTCAATCTCAAGGGAAACGGGAATGGCAGCGGGACGGGCAACAATCTCAACCGTATGTTCGACCAGGTTCACCATTCCGCCGCGTTTTACGCCAGGTGAGGCAGATTCATTAATGACGTGAATCGGCACTGCAACATGAAGGAGAGAGTCCGTTCCAATACGCTGGAAATCTGCATGGAGAATGGTATCAGATACAGGGTGGCGCTGCAGATCACGGCATATAGCACGTACCTTCGTACCTTCCAGTGCAAGATCAAACATGCGAGTGAAAAAGCCCGGCTTGTTCATTTCAGCATTGATGATTTTTGGATCAATTAAAATAGAAACAGGAGGCTTTTTGTCACCATATAAGGTTGCTGGAATGAACCCTGTTTTACGGACAGCGCGAGCATTGCCCTTACCTGTGCCAGTGCGTACAGTAACCGCGAGTACCGTGACTACAGTAGTCATTGCTCTGAACCCTGCGTGTTAAAATTGAAAATCCCCCCAAGAGAGACAGGCCGTACGAGGCGCATTTTGCGGTCTTCTCTCTCTTGACAGCAGATACGACATCGCCTTTCCTCTCCCCTTGCCTACCAAGGATTACGGATACGGATATCTTCTTTCTGCCGAGTCAATCAAGTGGATAAAAGAGCCCATGACATTGCCGTGCCGTAAGCCAGCTGTTCCCAGAGATTGACCAGTCGCATCAGCAACAGCAAAGAGCACTTCACCTGGTCCCTCACTGAGGAGGGTAGCATAATGAAACTCATGACCGCGGAAGACAGCACCCGTGTCACCCAGAGGGCTTTCTCTCAAAAGAGAGACGACACGGTAGCCAAGATGCAGTTGCCGTTGCGCGAAGCTAGTGACGATGGGCAGCACCCCTGCCATCCTATGCTGGTGCCCGTCGGCATCAATCAGAGCATGGCCCAACACCATATAACCGCCACACTCGCCGAGGATGATACGGCTACAACTAGCTGCTTTTTTTATACCATTCATAAAATGAATATTACTACTCAGTAACTGAATATGCAGCTCAGGATATCCTCCCGGCAGGTAAATGGCATCACAATCAACGGGTGGGGACTCGTTATTTAGAGGGGAGAATGGCACTACTTCTGCTCCCTTCTGGGACCAACCCTGCAGAATCGCAGGGTAAACAAAGGTAAAGGCATCATCTAGCGCAACAGCAATGCGCTGCCCCAGGGGGGGCAAGGGCGTGATCTGGCCGCCAGCTGCGGTACATGGCAGCAGACGTGCTGGCCTTGCGAGATTAGACACCGCATCGACATCTACAGAGCGGCTGACAATATCCGCTGCCGATTCGAGGAAGGGATTAAGATCGGGCAGTTCGCGAGCTTGCACAAGGCCCAGATGCCGTGTGGGAAGCTCCAATCGTGTCTCATCTGGAACAGATCCAAGCACGACCGTCTCTGGAACGCAACGTGCTAACGCTGCGCGCACGACTTCTACATGGTGCTGGCTACTGGCGCGATTCAAAATCACACCAGCCAGGTATAAATGAGAATGGAAACGAGAGAAACCTTGGACTGTAGCAGCTGCTGAGACTGTCTGGCCGCGTACGTCTATCACCATCACCAAAGGCCATCCAGTAATTCTTGCAATAGATGCTGTTGATCCATCATTGAACGTTTCAACTGTGTCTCTAACGCCGTCAAATAATCCCATGACCCCTTCAACAACAACTAATCCCGTCCCTTCTGTTAAACAGCTCACGAGACCAATGATCGTTTCTGGACGCATCGCCCAAGTATCCAGGGAAAGGCATGAGTGACCACTGGCGGCTGCATGGAAAGCCGGATCAATATAGTCAGGTCCAATCTTGGCAGCCCTCACCAGGAGGCCACTACGGGCAAAATATCGCAAAATCCCCAGAGTGAGGAATGTTTTTCCGTCGCCAGAACGTGGCGCCGTAATGATCAATCCATTTGCCACGGCAGACTCTGGAGTCTGGTGAGTAACGATTCAGCAGAGATCCCATGCCCGAAGTGGGCATGATAGCGCCCTTGTGGATCCATTAAATAGATGATTGAACTGTGGTCAACGAGATAGTAGGACCGATCATCTTCTGGCCGCACCTTGGCAAAGAAGACCTTGTACGCCTTCGCAGCGGCCGTGATCTGTTCCAACGTACCTGTCAGCCCAATCAAGGCATTGTGAAAAGCAGTCACATAGCCTCGTATTTGCTCTACCGTATCTCGTTCCGGATCAACAGTGATGAATAGAGGGGCTATTTTGGCCTGCCATTCTGGCGACAGTTGATCGTAGGCCTTCATCATAGCCTGCAGGGCAGCAGGACAGATATCCGGACAGAAAGTATAACCGAAGTAAACGAGCATGTAGCGGCCGGAGAAATCCGACTGAGTGACTAACTGACCTTTATGATCGACTAAGGTGAATGGACCACCAATCTTGCCCTCTGCGTCTTCTGATGTCCGTTTGATTCCGTCCGACACAGAAGGCAGGATGGACTCACCATGCATGCGTACTTCTGTGCCGATAGTCACTAGCAGAACGGAAAAAACGATGAAAAAAAGTACAAGGCCCTTTGTCACGACTTCTGACTCCTACTTGCATGTACAATGTACAGGTCTCAAGAGGACGCCGGCGCTTACTAGTCCTGTTCAGAATCACCGGGGATTGGGATGAGCGGCAAATTGTGAGTATAGTGCAGTGCTCGGGGACTACGCGACATGTCTCTAGTCTGGGAGAGGTCCGCTATGCGGCGCATCATGGACGACAACATCCTGATGCCCTAGAATAAAAAATCAGGTTGAAAAATGCTCCCAAACCTCTGCAAGGCCCTCCCAGAGAGCGAGGAGATCTGAAAAAATGAGTGCTTAGCCTTGCTCTTTGCCTTGCTCTTTTAGAACGGGTCTCAGAAAACTGGTCAACAAAGGGGACATCCAAGAATCCATGAGCTCTTTATGGCGAGAATACACGCGATGGCGAGAATACACGCGCGCTTTTCTTGCGGTGTCGCTTCCCCCCCCCTGCCCTGAGGCTTTTTTGGCCCGTACGATAGGGGACATTACGACGCGACTCCACATTACTCCACATTGTAGCGGGGCATGACAGCGTACCTTCACTTCGCAAAACGATGGAGTGATCTCCCAATGCATGAGTTTGTACTTGTCGATCTTATTGGTTACCTCGCAGGATCGCTGACAACTGTGGCATTCTTACCCCAGGTCATCAAAACGTGGCGATCGCGTTCAGCACAGGACCTGTCCCTTGCTATGCTCGCAATCTTCACAACTGGCGTTTTCTGTTGGTTGCTCTATGGGATTACTCTCGGTCGGTGGCCGATCATTATTCCCAACATCGTTACTCTTGTCCTGACGAGTGCCATCCTCTTTTTTAAGCTGAAGGAAAACCTAAAACTGTAATGCTAATGAATCTTCACTACAGTGCCCCACCGCTATGCTGGCGGAAGACGGGCGGCCGCTTTTCTAGGAAGGCCTGCACCCCTTCTCTGGATTCTGCTGTCTTGTAATACAAGGCTACCGCTTGTAAACCAAGCGCACCAATACCGCGAATATGCTCAGATTCAGCGTTGAATGAGCGTTTAGCGATGGCAAGAGCGGTGGGGCTTTTGTCGAGAATTTCAGTACACCAGCAATTCACCTCAGAATCGAGTCGATCGTGTGGCACAACCGTATTGCATAATCCCATGGAGAGGGCCTCCATGGCCGTATAACGCCGGCAAAGATACCATAGTTCACGAGCTTTCTTCTCCCCTACAACCCGAGTCAAGAATGCAGTTCCCCACCCTGGGTCAACAGAGCCGACTCGGGGTCCCACTTGACCAAACACCGCTCGCTCGGAAGCAATAGTCAGATCACACAAGAGGGCCAGAATATTACCGCCACCAATAGCGTAGCCCTGAACACGGGCAATCACTGGCTTGGGAACATCACGGATGACGCTATGTAGCTCTTCAAGTGGGATACCAATGGTCCCACGACCATCGTAGTGCCCCTCATGAGCAGACTGATCACCACCGCTGCAGAACGCCTTATCCCCAGCGCCTGTCAGAACGATTACACCAATACTATGATCACGGCCAGCTTTCACAAAAGCCTGAATCAATTCTTCCGTGGTTTGACCGCGGAACGCATTATATTTCTCCGGCCTGTTGATGGTAATGTGCGCGACGTTTTTCGCTTCTTTATAAAGAATGTCTTCATAGTCCTTCATCGTCGGCGTTCTCTCCTCATCCTGGCAACACAGCAGTCACAGGAGCGGACCTCTCTATAAAAGAGGCGTTATTTCTGCTCTGCTTGTGCCGCTCGATTCTCCCTACAGGCTCAGGCTACAAGAGTAGCGTTTCCAAAAAACATGGGCCGTCCTCGGCGTGTCTGTTGGGTACAAATTTAATACCAGTTTAATACCAGAAAACAGGGACCCTTTCCCTGTTTTACAGAGCCTGGCCCTTGCCATTATTCCTGCTGAGCGGGGAGTCTCTTAAATTTTGAATCAGAGAATCCTCTACAATTTCACGTATTCTCCCTCACTAGGGCAATAGAGAAAGAGAACATCAAGCAAACTGGATGAGACTGAACGTGTTAGCCAGGCCGCTGCTTTTTTCTAGAACGGATTATTCTAGAACAGACATGGTCATTTTTTGTCGCAGCTGATTGTATTGCACATACCGTGTGATCAGTAGGCTGGTTAAGAAAAAATACATACAGCCATTTGCCAGCTACTCCCTGTTCCTCAACTCTTTCATCTTTCAGGATAGAGTAGAGTAGGCGGAACGACTATATCACCAATGAAAAAGTGACTTGCCATGGTGACGTAGAATCCAAACCCCGATGAGAGAAGAGAAGGCGAATAACACGACACTGAGGCTGAGGTGAGACACAGTGTCGATTTGAAAACCGCTGCCAAGCAAGGCGAAGATAACAGTTTGTGGCACATATCCTACAGTTGAACCGGCTACGAAAGCCGTCATCCGGACCCCGGAGATACCAGCTGCTATGTTGGTTAACAGGTTATGCCCAATGGGCAACAGCCTAATGAGTAAAGCCATAGAGAATGGATGACTCTGCAGCAAAGCCTCTGGGAGCCTCTCAGCGAAGAGAGCTAAGACCACTGACCTTCCTCCTAACAGGCGGGCGTAAGCAAAGCTACTAATGCACCCTCCAACAGAGGCCACCAGCGCAAGTAAGCTACCCTTAGCAGGGCCGAAAGCATAGCCTCCTAGAAAACAGATTGTCTGGCGTGGGATTCCAAAGGCAGTACAGAAAGCCCCTCCGACAACGAATAGTGTTTCTCCCGAAAGGCCTGTCTCTCTGGCAGTTATCTTAGCCAAGACGGGAGTTAACTCATAGAAAAAAGAAAAGAATCCAGCTAAAAATGCTATTAGCATAAGGTACCGCAAGAGGAAATTCAAACGTGCAACTCTCATCCCTGGCAGATTCCTGAGGGGTTCTCTGGGACAGGAAGGAGCTCTGGCCGGCAGTTGCGCCGCTGTAACCACATCATGCCTATCATATCGAACACTCCCACCCAAAGACGATTCAAAATTCCATAGTGGGAATCCCCCCTGAGACGGGGCCGATGACGGACTTTGATGGAAACCACATTGCCGCCAGCCCTGATCATGAGAGCGGGCAGATAGCGGTGCATGTGGTCAAAATACGGGAACTCGAGAAAAACAGCCCGTGGGAAGAGCTTAAGACCACACCCAGTGTCAGGGGTCCCGTCCTTTAGCAAGGTGGATCGTAAAAAGTTTGCCAGACGCGAAGTGATGCGCTTGCTCCATCTATCATGTCGCGTTGCTCGCCAACCAACAATCATGTGCCGCGCTGCTATGTCTGGGTCCATGGTCTGCAATGGGACGAACAGGGCTAAAAGATCCGCAGGGTCATTCTGACCATCCCCATCTAGAACGGCAACCCACTGCGCCCGGGCGGCGCGTACTCCCGTGAGAATTGCCTGACTCTGACCGCAACTCGTTTTGTGCCGGAGCACAGTCAGGTAAGGGTGACGACTCTGCGCGTGAGCCAGATGAATATGTGTAGTATCTCGCGAACCATCATCCACGTAAATCAATTCAAAGGTAACCTGTCCTTTCAAGGTGTGGTCAATCTCCTTGATTAAGGGTAAGATGTTGTCCGCTTCGTTGTAGACAGGAACGACAACAGACAGGTCAGGTATCGGTAATGCTTTGTCATTTATCGGTAGAAAAGGCAAATGGAGAGTCATGGCAGTCAGAATGTCCAGACTATCTTTTTGCAGATGACGTTTGCTGAATCATCGGCGCTTTTGCCCTAGATCGGCCGATCGGCCTGTGCACACGGCTTCTGAAAAGTCCTTTATGGGTGTGTGCCTTTCAAGCCCAGCAGCTGAAAGAACACGGGCAGATTGCCCGAGAACTGCTTTGTTTGTCTATTCCCTTTTGACGTCCCCATTTATCATGACGGAATCAGGGCACACAATGCTTGAAAATCTCTGAAGAGTCGGAACGATGCAGGATGCGATAGGACCCATAGGAGAAAATGAATGAGTCATAAATTTAGGTTTGCAGTTGTCTTATCTGGTTGTGGTGTTTTTGACGGTTCAGAAATTCATGAAGCAACGCTTGTACTATTAGCTATCGATCGATTAGAATGCACTTATCAGTGTTTTGCGCCAGATATGCCGCAATTTCATGTTATTAACCATCTGACCGGCCAGGAGATGTCTGAAAGACGTAATGTCTTAGTTGAATCAGCGCGCATAGCCCGTGGTCATATCAAGGACTTACGGGCGTACGCTGTGGCGGATTACGACGGCCTTATTTTTCCGGGTGGATTCGGTGCAGCAAAGAATCTATCCACGGTAGCTTTTGACGGTGAGACCTGCAAGATTAATGTTGAGGTTGAGCGTGTCATAAAACATACAATTTTAGCAAGAAAACCCATTGGGGCTCTGTGCATCTCACCCACGCTCATAGCCAAGGTGCTAGGAACTGTGGATGTAACCATAGGGCAGGATCAGAGATTCAGCGTTCTTGTCGAGAAGATGGGTGCGCATCACAGAAAGACCAACCATGGTGAGGTGTGTACAGATTACGAGGCGAAGGTGGTCACGAGCCCGTGTTATATGCTAGAATCAACAATCTCCCAGATTGCAAATGGTGCTGAGAATGTCGTTAAGACAATGATAGAACTGAGCAGCACTGAAGGTGAAGGAACACATGAGAGGACATAGCACTTGAGACGATTGAGTCGCTTACGCTAAACGCTATTCGCGCACCATGTAGCTTGCTTGACTTTTGGGAGTTTCCCATACAGCAACAGAAAAAAGCGTCGAGAGGCCGGCACTCCGCCGACTCACGGCGGGCGCCAGTCTCTCAAACCAGTGGCGAGCTAGTCTCTCAGCTGTTGGTTGGAATGGGACAATGTATAGACGAGTTCCAAGTCTGCCAGTACTTGTTGCACAGAACCCCCCCGCCTGTATGGCCGCGATCAACGTCTGTCGCCAAAGAGACGCGGCCAATCGGTCTGTCGGTGCTAACATGGAGAGTAATTCTGTATCGGCTAAGGCCACGATGAAGCTGTGATCACAGGGCGCATGGATAGCATGCAGCATTTCCTCCTGCAGAAAACCAAAGTCTAGTACCATATCAGTCTGTTCACCGTCTTGGTGTAGGTGATCGCCAATCGTCGTCGTACAGGTTGCTTCAATCGTGTATCTGTGACCGTGTAAATGGCGACACTTTGATCCATGTGTCATGACACGGTGACCCGCGTCGATTTCGAGGTGACGAGTAATGGTGTGAGCACCCATGGCCACAGCTATGGTACTCCCAGAAACTTATGAGTCTGCAGAGACAAACGCCATTGTGGGTGCTGGAGACAATAGCGCACCGCGGCTTTGGCATTGTTTTTCTGATCCGGCCCGTCTCTGGGCTGCAAAAAAAAATGGCGGAACTTGAGTCCCGTGAACCAGTCTGGGTCTATATCCTCCTGGGGAAAGATGAGTTTTAGTTCATCCCCAGCGGTCAAAACAAGGCGCGTGCCAGCCTTGGGACTCACACAGATCCAGTCGAGACCGACGGGCGCCGGGTGGGTGCCATTTGTTTCTACCGCCACGCTGAGACCGCGAGCATGCAACGCCATGACTAGTGCCACATCTAGCTGCAAGAGAGGCTCCCCACCTGTACAGACGACGTAGGGCATACCACTTTTTTGATCCCATGGCCAGCGCATGGCAATAGCCATTGCTAGAATATCAGCGCTTGGATAACAGCAGCCACCAACGCCATCGACTCCAACAAAATCTGTATCGCAAAATTTACATACTGCAGTTGCCCTATCCTGTTCACGTCCGCTCCAAAGATTACATCCAGCAAAGCGACAGAAGACAGCGGCGCGACCAGCACGGGCACCCTCCCCTTGGAGGGTATAAACGATTTCCTTGACTCTATATGTCATTCGAGGACCTCTGCAGCCAGTTTCCCCCCTACGAGGGGGACTATACCTCTCAGGACTGTCGACTGCACCTGCAGAGCATTTCACAATCACAAAAGCGAGATCCCCCCTTTTCACTCCTTTTCACTAACTGTGTGTCCAGTAGGGGCTACGTTTTCTAGTGAATGCGTCCATGCCCTCTTTTTGGTCAAGAGTTGCAAAGGAAGCATGGAATAAACGACGCTCAAAGTGGATCCCTTCTGATAGATTCACTTCAAATGAGCGATTAATACATTCTTTTATCATCATAGCAATTGGTAATGAACGTTCCGCAATCTTCTCAGCCGCTTCTACCGATTCTTCTAACAAAGATGAGACAGGGACGACACGGCTAACGAGGCCTGCACGCATAGCTTCTTCTGCAGTGATCTGACGACCAGTCAAACAGAGGTCCATAGCCAGCGCCTTACCAACCGCCCGGGCTAGTCTTTGCGTGCCACCAGCGCCAGGGAGAGTCCCGACAGTGATTTCTGGCTGGCCAAAAAGAGCATTATCGGCTGCAATGATGAAATCGCACATCATAGCGATCTCACAACCCCCACCAAGAGCATACCCCGCTACAGCGGCGAGAATCGGCTTGCGGCATTGTGCTGTGCGCTCCCATCCCTTTGTGATGAAATCTTCAAGGTAGCAATCTATGTAACGTTTCTGGGCCATTTCCTTGATATCGGCACCTGCTGCAAATGCTCGTGTCCCTCCCGTGAGGACCAGCGCACCAACATCATGGTCACTTTCGAAAGTCTCTATCGCCTCAGCGAGCTCACGAATCAGGACTCCGTTAAGCGCATTCAACGCTTTTGGCCTGTTGAGCGTGATGAGACCCACTCGGCCTCGTTTTTCTGTCAGAAGAGTCTCGTAGGACATCAAGACCGCCCTCCTTGTTAGGTTTCAGGAGACTAATCTTTTCCCCGATGCAAGTCCAAGTCTACCGGCACTTTTTTTCCTATTTGGGTTTCCTCACACTCTTATATTTATCGACGGCTATTGCCATGCGCTTCAATCAAAAAAGATCCTTACGGCGACGAATCATGGCAAAGACTTGGACTGGGTCGCTGTTTACTAATCCCACTGCACTCTGCAGAATGGGCGAATCCGCCCTCAGAAATGGGTTGATCGCCTTTTCTTCGCCTAGGAGCGTGGGGAGCGTGGATTGCTTGGTGGCCCGCAATTTTTTTACATCTTGCAAACGTCTTTGCAAGGCACGATTCTCCTTTTCAAGGGAGCAAGCAAAATTGACATTTGCAAGAGTGTATTCATGGGCACAGTAGACGCGTGTTGAGTCTGGCAAACAGCGCAGACGCTGCAGGCTGTGCCACATCTGCGCTGGCGTGCCCTCGAAGAGACGACCACAGCCAACAGAGAACAACGTATCTCCAGGAAATAACGCAGAATCAGAAGGGAACCAGAAGGCAATATGACCACTGGTATGACCAGGGACGGCTAGCACAGTCGCTTTATGAGAGCCGAATTCTATGGTATCGCCGTCCTTCAGCCCTATGTCCAAAGCTGGCAACCGCCCCGCATCAGCAGACGCACCAATAACAACGGCACCTGTGGCATGTTTAATCCCCTTGTTCCCACCCGTGTGATCCCAATGGTGATGGGTATTGAACACGTGGGTCAGTGTCCAGCCGCGGGCCGCAGCTCTTTGTAAAACAGGTTCCGCTACTGACGGATCTATAGCGCAAGTTGCATTAGTAATATGATCGTGCAAAAGATACACATAATTATCATTTAATATAGATATCTGATCTATTTCTAATAGAAATCTATTTAATGATGCATCCATAGTAATTTACCACCTTAAATATTATAGGTTTAATTTTCAAAAAAATGACACTCTTAATCCTGATTGTGGTTCACGCACTGGAAGAAAAGTAACAAAAAGGCCTTGCCGCGTTGTTCTTCCCGCTGCTATCATGGATGAGCCTTGCCTTTGCCATTCTCTAAGCGGAGGATTCGAGGCGCAGGTGATGATGCGCCTGTAGCTCAATTGGATAGAGCATCTGACTACGGATCAGAAGGTTGGGGGTTCGAGTCCTCCCAGGTGCGCCAGTCAGGCATGATTTCCTGCTCTCTGAATTGAATCCAATGTCTCCCCTCTTCTTGCTTTTTTGAAGCTCATGCATGGCTGCCTGTGTCAGCCACTGCGGATTTCTAGATTGCATAGATGGGGTCGGTGGGTGGGGTTCTAACGAAAAATTCCGGTATTCAGAACAGATCTAAGAATAGTCAAGGAAAATATCTTGCTTTTTTGTGTCTTTTATACAGCGCAACTGCTCGCATTGCGCTGTCACCGGTGCCGGCTGCAGGACTCGAACCCGCGACCGCCTGATTACAAATCAGATGCTCTACCCACTGAGCTAAACCGGCAGGTCATAATTTTTGACATACAGGCTTATGACTTAGCAAGACCTGATGGACAGGAAGTAAGATTCTTTGATGAACTTATGTTCTGTGCGTTGATCATCTTGTTGATCATCTTATAGGCAGACAGACTATTTTTTCTCATACCGTATCGGTCTGCTTTCTTCGAAAGAACGTGGGAAGAAGGATAGGTTGCCTGTCAACTGAGTTGCATAACTGTCTTACTAAGACCTCTCTATTTGAGAAGAGAGTTTGTATGTTCTCTTCCAGTACTATATAGTCATGATGATCCGCACTTCTTGTCATACTTACGATAAGGGAGCTCCCCCGTGATCTCTTCTGTTCCCTCTCTCGACCATTACGACAAATGGCCCAATTTAGTTACAATGTTCTTTGAGCAGGCCGAGCGGGTAGGTCAGCGTCCGTTACTGTGGGCCAAGCGCGACGGCCTTTTTCGTTCTATCACCGGCCGGCAGGCAGCCAGGGAAGCCATCGCTCTTGCGAGGGGGCTGCACCGGCTGGGGGTACGTAAAGAGGACAGAGTTATGCTCGTGTCAGAAAACCGCCCTGAATGGCTTCTCTCCGACGTGGCTATCATGGCTGCTGGTGGCATTACAGTCCCAGCTTATACCACTAATACAGTGGCAGATCATCGGCACATTCTCAACGATGCTGCTCCTGTTGTCGCCATTGTCTCTACTCGCAACTTGGCAGCCAACCTGCTCCCTGCGGTCGCGGAGGCACGTGACCCACCGCGAGTGATCTTCATAGAAACAGATTGTTTTCCTGCGCACGACGTAGAAAGTGTCTCATGGTCAGAGGTTGTCACAGAAGGATATGGTTATTCAGATTCTATTACTACTATTAAAAGTGATGATACTGCCTGCATCATTTACACCTCTGGTACTGATGGTGCGCCTAAGGGGGTGATGCTCTCTCATCGCGCTATTTTATTTAATTGTATGGGCGCGTTTGATATACTTAACCACTTAAAATTGAAAAATGAGGTATTCCTGTCCTTCCTACCACTGTCCCATGCCTATGAACACACTGCTGGTCAGTTTTTTCCTGTCTCTATAGGCGCTCAGATTTATTATGCAGAAGGCATTGAACATCTAGCTTCTAATCTATTAGAAGTACGTCCCACTATTATTATGGCAGTCCCTAGATTGTATGAAATTATGAGATCACGTATTTTGCGTTTTGTTAAGCGGCAGGGTGGCCTACGTGTGAGACTCTTCCGGCGTGCCTTAGCTTTAGGATACCAGCGCTATGAGAAGGCGAGTGGTCTCTCGCACGAAGGACTCTCCCCTGTACAATACATTGCTGATAGACTTTTAGATCTTCTTGTCCGACACCGAGTGGCCGCCTTTTTCGGCGGGCGTCTGAAAGCCCTGATATCAGGGGGAGCACCGCTTAATCCTGATGTAGGACTGTTCTTTACAGCTTTGGGAGTACGTCTTCTACAGGGCTATGGCCAGACAGAGGCGGCTCCAGTTATCAGTTGTAATAGGCCGGATGACATACGCCTGGACACTGTTGGCTCCCCTCTTCGTAACGTAGTTGTTCGTATAGCTGAGGATGGGGAAATTTTGGTGCGAGGTTCGCTTGTCATGCAAGGCTACTGGAAGCAACCTGAAGCAACCAGCACGACAATTGATGCTGAGGGTTGGCTGCATACCGGTGATGTTGGTGAATTCGACGATGCTGGTCGTCTTCGCATTACAGACCGCAAAAAAGACATCATCGTCAGCTCTGGAGGTGACAATATATCACCACAAAAAGTAGAAAGTATTTTGACAATAGAACCAGAAATAGATCAAGCCATTGTGTATGGAGATCACCGACCGCATCTCGTGGCATTGATCGTACCTGATAGGGATTTTCTCGATTCTTGGAATCGAAATCATAGTAGTTTTGATGATGTATCAAGAAATCATGCCTTTCGCGATACGATGAGCACTGTTATAGAACGTGCTAACAAGTTTCTCTCTCCTCAAGAAAGAGTCAGAAACTTCGCTATCATTAATGAACCATTTTCTGTGGCAAACGGCTTGCTGACTCCGACTCTGAAAGTGCGACGTTACATGGTCCAACGGATTTATGGATTGCATTTGGAAAGACTATACAAATAATGATTCTTTGAGAGGAAAGTTTCCAAGCTTCGAGCAAGATGGATTGGGCTGCCTTTCTCGCGCCGATATCCTTTGCGGATGACACCAGACAGAGTCGCTTTGTGTGCTACGAAAGATTAAATCAGATCTGGAATTTTCCACAAAAGGGGAGAGAGGAGCGATGGAAGACCTCACACACGCAAGCCTCCCACCAGACACGGCGATGAAATTAAGTGCTTATATTAAACGCTTAGAGCGATTGCTCGAGGAGATGGATCTCCTGAAGGATTCTCTGAAGGACCTGAAAGCAGCAATAAAGTCTGACGGTTTCAATGTCAAGGCCGTGGAGCGGGTTGTGGCATGCGGCCGGAACAAGGAAGCCGCTGATAAGGAAGCTGAGTTTATCAATGACGTGCTTCTCTACGCCTCTGTCACAGGAACACCTATTACTATAGATAATCCAAGAAAATTTTGGTAAAAATATAGATTAATTACACTTTAATAGTAAAAAAAATGTAAAAATAAAGGTGATAAATCCTGTGGTTCCATCCTATCGCTCACATGCCTCTACTCGTGGTCGGGCTATGGCTGCTGCCCGTAGCTTGTGGCGGGCCACTGGTTTGACAGACGCAGATTTCGGCAAACCCATCATTGCCGTTGTGAATGCGTTTACCCAATTTGTACCTGGCCATGTTTCTCTGAAAGATGTAGGGGGAGTAGTGGCTGAGGAGCTCGCACGTGCTGGAGCTGTGGCACGTGAATTCAACACTATCGCTATTGATGACGGCATTGCAATGGGGCATGCCGGCATGCTCTATAGTTTGCCCTCCCGTGAGCTTATCGCTGATTCTGTTGAGTACATGGTCAATGCTCACTGTGCTGATGCGATGCTCTGTCTTGCGAGCTGTGACAAGATTGTTCCAGGGATGTTAATGGCGGCGTTGCGTCTGAATATCCCAACGGTATTCGTTGCAAGTGGCCCTATGGAAGCAGGCAAGATGATCATGGGAGGCGAAAAACAGACGGTTAAGACGGTTAGCCTTGTCGATGTCATAACAGCTGCAGGGGATGACGGGAGTACCGATGCAACTGTCGAAGCGTTTGAACACTCAGCCTGTCCGACATGCGGATCCTGTTCTGGTTTGTTCACTGCTAACTCAATGAACTGCCTCCTAGAAGCATTGGGGCTAGCGTTACCTGGCAATGGGAGCCTGCTCGCGACTCACACGGACCGTGAGTCCTTATTCCGTCGCACCGCTCGCACGGTGGTCGAGATAACCCGAAAATATTATGAGGATGACGACTCATCAGTGCTGCCTAGGTCAATTGCTTCTTTCCAAGCCTTTGAAAACGCGATGACTCTTGACATTGCCATGGGTGGCTCAACCAATACCGTCCTGCACTTGCTGGCAGCCGCTCACGAAGGAGGAGTCGCGTTCACCCTGGCAGACATTGATCGCCTGTCGCAAAGAGTGCCGCACTTGGTTAAGATTGCCCCAGCCACACAAGATTACTATATGGAACATCTTCACAGGGCTGGCGGTGTCATGGCTATCTTGGGCGAACTGGACCGCGGTGGTCTTCTCCACAGGAACGCTCTGACCGTTTATGCGCCCATGCTAGGCGATGCGATTGTCGCATGGGATGTACGACAAACTATGGATCCTGCCGTGCAGGCCTTCTATCGTGCGGCTCCAGGTGGTACGCGCACGATTCTTTCTTGCAGTCAGACACAGCGCTATCTCACTCTTGATCTGGACAGAGTCGGAGGCTGCATTCGTGATATTGCGCATGCCTACAGTGCAGATGGTGGGCTAGCCGTACTGTATGGTAATCTTGCCCCTGATGGGTGCATTGTGAAGACAGCAGGAGTAGATACGACGATCCTTGTTTTTTCTGGACCAGCAGTGATCTGTGAGAGCCAGGATGAAGCGGTGGACCGCATCCTCAGTGGTGGGGTGCGAGACGGGGATGTGATCGTCATACGCTATGAGGGCCCTAAGGGGGGGCCGGGCATGCAAGAGATGCTCTACCCGACAAGCTACCTGAAAGCAAGGGGACTGGACAAAACGTGTGCTCTTGTTACGGATGGCCGATTTTCTGGGGGCACGTCTGGCCTGTCTGTTGGGCATGTGTCACCAGAGGCGGCAGAAGGTGGTGCGATAGCCCTGCTAGAGCCAGGGGATTCTATCCACATTGACATTCCGGCCCGGAAAATCCACTTAGCAGTCAATACAGATGAGTTAGAAAAGAGACGCAGGGCCAGACAGGTGCCGCAGGCGGCGGCTGCTTGGATGCCAGCGCGTCGCGACAGGCCTGTTTCTGTAGCCCTGCAAACCTATGCTCTGCTGACGACAAGCGCAGCGCGAGGGGCTGTGCGTGATCTGACGCAGGTCAGGTCATGAGGTGAGGTGAGTGAGGAGTGAGTGGGCACACACATTGCATTGCGCATGCATGCACGTGACGTGAGAAGTCCTTAGAAGTCCTTGTCGTCTTCGTCCAGGTACAGGAACCCATGTTTCTCTTTTGATGCACATAACTTAAACAAGTGCTTATTCTCCTATATTCAGAAAGAGCCCATGCTTGCGTGCACTGTGAAACATGCTGAGAGCGAGAATTGTGGCGGCCATAAAATAGCCAGCATTGAGAGACAAAGCGTAAATTATATGTTTGATGTTCAGGGTGCCTTCAAAAAGTACTTGGCGCATCCCCTCGAAAACATGGGCCATTGGGAGGGCTGTCGCGATCATTTGCAGCCATTCCGGTAATGTTGAGACGGGATAATATATCGCAGCCAGTGGAGCAAGAGCAAAAACTAGTACCCATGCCAAACTTTCTGCCCCCAATCCGAAGCGGAGAACTAGCGCTGAGACGGCCAGCCCCGCACTCCAGCCACTTATCAACAAGTTCACGAAGAATAAGATCAATGAAAGACCTAGATCAAAGATGTTAAATTCGTAAAAGACAATTGCCAGGAAAACTGCTGGGATAAGGCCGAGGACAGTCCGTAACAGACTCATCGCCACCAGCGCCGTGATCAGCTCATATGGGCGCAAGGGCGTTACAAAAAGGTTGCCAAGATTGCGCGACCACATCTCTTCCATAAAGGACAGCGACACCCCTAAATTGCCACGGAAAAGGACATCCCATAAAAGTACGCCACCCATTAACACGCCAGTTCCTTGCACCAACCAACTCGAATGACTCTGGAGAAATTGGCTGGTAAACCCCCACAGAATCATGTGAATCGTAGGCCAGTAGGCTGCTTCTGCAAAGCGAATCCATGAGGCACGTAGAAGATAAAAGTAACGCAAAATCATAGCGCCGATTCTGCGAAATGAGAGATTTTTATCTATTTTATTAGATAGAGTCATATTTACCCTTTGTATAACAAATTACTGATTTTTTAAGAAAATAAAACAAATATTTTAATCTTATTATTGTGTGTCGTGATACATGGTGATACCATCCGTGCCAGCCTTAGAGGTGCCTGCAAGGCAGACCGAAATTCGGATCTATTACCCCAGGTTTTACTGAAAACTGTCTTACTTTTATGTACCTGCAGTCTCGCAGATCATTGCGAACAATGTGCATATTACGCGCTTTGCGCACGTTGATGTAGCCATGGATCAAAATGGCTGCCACAATACAGAACGCCTAGCCTTCGCCTCGGGAAGGCCTTTGCTTTGTCTGTCATGTCCAGCAGATGGGATGGGTCGTATCTCGGCCACTCAGAAAAATCGCGCGTTACGAAAGCGTCTGGATGCTGGATGTTCTCGCTCATGAGATGATTCTGTCGATACGCCACTGTGATCTATTTTAGAAAAAAAAGACAGCTTTCCCGTGTCTCTGCCATTGGTCAAAGACCCATTGCTGGGATATTCAGTCATGTGGATCAGAACTGTTTTCATCGTCTTGTTCAGTCTTGGACTGGCTTTGGGTCTCTTTTTTGTAGAAATTCTTGAAAAAATAGATTGGAAAAGTCATTATAAAGCATTAATAGCACAAGAAGTTTTAGAATCTACTGGACGTAGATTTTTTATTAAGGGTGCACTGGATGTGCGTCTCTCATTCAGGCCCACACTTATCATGCATGACGTGGCGTTCGCAAACGCACCCTGGGGCTCAAGGCATAATATGATGACGGCCAAAGAATGTGCGATTCAGATCGCTTTGCTGCCATTGCTGAGTGGCTGTATTAAGATCCGCCGTTTGACTTTGATAGAGCCTAACATGATAGTTGAAATCACGCGTGATAGACAGAACAACTTGATGTTCGACGCACCCACTGTGCGAGAGTCAGGCGGGCCTAGTGGCAGAGGCCGGCTCACAACACTTCCTGCCCTTACCGTGACAGCTGTCACAATCAGGCAGGCGACGGTTATAGTGCGAGATAGCAGCATGCATGCAACGCAGCATGAAGGGCCCGCTGTTCATATTCTACACCTTAATTATCTTGCTGCTGCTACTAGTGGCCTATATGAGCAGAATGTTCTGTCCTTTGAGGGACGGCTGGGAAAGATGCCGATACGCGGTCAGGGTAAGGTTGGGGCAATAGCGGATCTGCTGACTAACCGTCCGTTTGCTATCGATTTAGCAATTGCGACTGCAGATGTTTCTTTTTCCATGACAGGAATCATTACACGTCCATTGGACGGCACGGATCTTGACCTCTCAATTCAGACATACGGTACGGATCTGACCAGATTGGGCCACAACATGACGGGATTTCCCGCATGAATAATAGTTCGTTCATCAGTTGGCAGTTTCTTCAGAGTCCTGATTGACTGAGAGAGTGTCCCTGCACGACACGAGACGCAAAAGAAGAAAGAAGGGAGAATCGACACTCATGCCCGCCCACAATCTCTCGCTCTCAATGCGCTCTCAATGTGAGAGCGACCAATCAGAGATTGAGATTCTCTATACCCGGGGACTTCCTTGGGAAAGGAAAATTTTCTTCTGCTTGTCAAGTCTAAGAGAACAGGGGCCACATCTCTGTGAGAGACCCCGCTCTCCGGGTGATGAATCATCGCGTTTGGAGTATGAGCGGAGGAGCGGAGGAGGGCTACAGTCTTGTCATCAATCGTGTAATCGTGTGCAACATGTAAGAAAGTAGACAGACACCACAGCGCGCTCTGCAGCGTAGCAATTTTTTATTCTTTTAAAAGATTATTGAAGTATTGCATCTAATTTTAAGACGAAATAAGCCTCCATTTTTTTTACGGCAGTTGCATTAACGCCAAACAGGTGATGTCCATGACAGATAACATTAACCTCTTAACAGATAACATTAACCTCTTAAATGATTTGCTTACCAGGGCAAAAAAAATGGGGGCCGATGAAGCCGATGTCCTTCTGGTCAATGCTGTTTCACTCACAGTGTCATGGCGTCTTGGGACGCTTGAACGCTTGGAAAGAGCTGAAGGCAGTGATATTGGCCTGCGCGTCCTTATCGGTAACCGCCAGGCCATTGTGGCCTCTTCAGATTCTACATCGCCTTCCTTGGATGATTTAGCAGAACGGGCTGTTGCCATGGCGCGTACAGTGCCTGAGGATCCCTTTTGTGGTCTGGCTGAGCCTCCGTTGTTGGTACGTGAGCCGCTCCCAGACCTTGACATTTTGGATACCGTTGAGCCCTCAGCAGAGGGTTTAATTACGATGGCCCGCACGGCAGAAGAATCTGGACGTGCTGTCCATGGAATTACTAATTCCCAAGGGGCGACTGCTGCTTGGAGTCGTCGCGCAATGACTCTAGTAGGTTCCAATAAATTGGCTATTCACTATGCGGGCTCTCATGCTTCGTTGTCTGTTGCTCTTTTGGCCGGGGATGAGGAAAAAGGCATGGAGCGCGATTATGACTATACCTATGCCGTTCACAGCACTGGGCTACGTTCGGCAGAAGACGTGGGACGGACTGCCGCGGCCCGCGCTCTAAAACGCCTGGGTGCGCGTAAGGTGGAGACACAGGTTGTGCCGGTTGTCTATGAGCCGCGAGAGGCCTGCAGCTTAGTGTCACATTTTCTCTCGGCCATCAATGGCGTGAGCGTGACATGTGGTACGACTTTCCTCAAAGACAGTCTGCACCAACCAGTGTTTGCCGCTGGAGTGACAATCGTCGATGACCCGTTACGCCAGCGTGGTTTGCGCTCGAAACCCTGCGATGACGAGGGTCTTCCCACAAAGCGCTGCGTTTTAGTTGCGGATGGGGTGTTACAGAGTTGGCTACTTGATCTACGCTCCGCGCGACAACTTGGTCTAAGAAGCACTGGTCATGCCAGCCGTAACACGGCAGGGCCTCCTGTTCCAGCGCCGACAAACGCCTATCTGTGCCCTGGCTCCTTGGAGCCCGCTGCCCTCATCTCCGATATTCAGCAGGGTCTTTATGTGACAGAACTGTTTGGTATAGGCGTTAATGGGGTAACGGGAGATTATAGCTGTGGTGCAGCTGGTTTCTGGATTGAAGAAGGAAAGATTAGTTATCCTGTACACGAAGTCACGGTAGCGGGTAATCTTAAAAAAATGTTCAAGACTCTTAGCATTGCTAATGACATAGAGTTTCGTGACGGGATTGACAGCCCAACGGTGCGCATAGAGGGTATGACCGTCGCTGGCCGTTAGAACAGGCGTAACAGGCGTATAACGATAAAGACCTCTTAATTCTAAAAGAAAGAGGACCGCAATGGTTGGATACAGGGTTGCTGTTATGGGTGCAACTGGCAACGTCGGCCGTGAGATGCTGCGCCTTCTCGCAGAGAGAGATTTTCCCACAGAAGAGGTGATCGCGCTAGCTTCAGAACGCTCTGTTGGGAAAGAGGTTGTGTGCGGCAGGAAGAAAGTTCTGAAGGTACGGGATCTGGCGACATTTGATTTCACAGGAGTGGACATTGTTCTGTCTTCACCAGGAGCCGAGGCTTCTGCTCGGTACACTCCTCAAGCCGTATCCTCTGGATGTGTTGTGATCGATAACACGTCATATTTTCGTATGGAACATGACGTGCCTCTGGTAGTTCCTGAGGTTAATCCCCAGGCCATTGCCGACTATAGAAAACGGAACATTATTGCTAATCCCAATTGCTCAACCATTCAGATGGTGGTGGTGTTGCGAACATTGCATGATGCTTTCCGAATCAGACGTGTAGTTGTCAGTACATACCAATCCACTTCTGGCGCTGGCAAGGACGCTATGGATGAACTATCTCAGCAAAGCGTTCGGCTCCTCATGAAAGAATCCCCTTCGCAGGAGCGAAGAAAATTTGCGAAGCAGATTGCCTTCAACATTATTCCACACATAGATTCTTTTATGGAGGATGGAACTACCCGTGAAGAGTGGAAGATGGCTATGGAGACACGCAAGATTCTAGACTCTAGCATTGCCGTACACGCCAACTGCTGCCGGGTGCCGACTTATGTGGGCCATGCTGAATACGTGAACATCGAGACTGAACGGTCTCTTAGCGTTAATGATGCTCGTGTTGTTTTAGAAAGAGCGCCTGGGGTTGTCGTTATTGATACTGACACAGCGACTGCGGTCACTGTTGCAAAAGACTACATGACACCTGTAGAAGTAACAGGAACGGATTGCGTCTATGTTTCCCGATTGCGTCGGGATCATACGGTTGACCATGGTCTCTCCTTTTGGTGCGTGGCAGATAATCTGCGCAAAGGAGCCGCTCTGAACGCCATTCAGATTGCGGAGATTTTGGTCAGAGACTACATGAAACGGCCATAACCATAACCAACACGCACAGAATAGACACAACAGACACCCCGGAGCAGAAAGGTGATGGTGCCCGCTGCTGGATTTGAACCAGCAAGGCCGATGAGCCAACGGATTTTAAGTCCGTTGCGTTTACCAGTTTCGCCAAGCGGGCCACAGCCAGCTCCTCTAGTGAGTCAATTCTTCTTATGACTCTTCTTATGACACTATGACACATTTCTTCTATTAGAACGGACGTAAAACATACTGGCCTATGCACCCTGGTACTCCAAGACCACTCCCATGAATCACAGGCACAAGTATAGCGGCACAAGTCTTGTTTTATATTTTATCTACTGCCGCAGCACATCATGATAACGTTTCTCCTCATTGTACGACATGATTGTACGACATGAGCGCGTCATGCCAAGAGTGTTTGGCTGTAATCGCAGAAATTGCATAATCATCCAGCATTTTCCTGCAGCGGTCACATACTCCCTCTTGTGATCTCTGACAACCCCAGTGTTATGGCAGGAAGACATGCGATGTGTTGCGTGTTTTAATTTTCTCCGGAGCGGAGATTTCTGCCCATTTGCTCATTTCACCTTTGCCTCTCTCTATCCTGCCAAGAGCATAATATAACGCCCCTCTCGGAGAGAGCAAGCCCTCTGTCCAGGATTTTAGCAGGAGTTAGGAGGGAGACCCTGTACACAAAACGGGCTATTCTGCTCTAAAGCATTCTTCAGAGGGAAAACTAAGGCAGCGAACCCGTGTCCCAGCAGGCTCTCTATCGCGGCGCTATTGTCACGACACAGAGTCACTGCTATAATGTTGTGGATTGCGGAGCCTGGCGGATATGCTGCCGCTATCTCCTGCAAAGGGCACACTATGCCATAGGGGATGGCACAGTTCAGCTAAAGACAGAGTTCAGAAAAGAGGTCTAGCAGTGAAGGTTAGAATTCATATCATGTTAAAGAGCAACGTTCTAGATCCGCAGGGAAAGGCTGTTTCTACCGCCCTTCATCACTTGGGATACACCACTATTAATGATGTCCGGCAGGGAAAATACTTTGAGATTGATTTTTGTGAGAGTAATACGGCCAAAGCACGCCGCGTTGCGGAGCAAATGTGCAGAGATTTTCTGGCCAATGCAGTCACTGAGGATTTCACAATTGACGTGGTTGGTGCCTAGCCTGCCTCGCTCGGCAGGCCTTTGCAAGGGCTAGAGAAAGAATAAACTTTTAGGGAAAACTATAGACCACTGTCGCCAGACGGTTTAGTAACCCGAAAGGCGGCAAATCAGCACGGAAGAACACCCCGCTGTTCCATGAAACGCTTTAATTCCCCTGAATAGTACATCTCTCGCATGATATCACACCCTCCAACCAACTCCCCTTTGACATAAAGCTGGGGAAATGTTGGCCAGTCCGAGAACTGTTTCAGACAATCACTCAGAGAACGATCTTCCAAAACATTCACACCTTTAAACTTCACATCCAATCTGGAGAGAATGTCCACTGCCGAAGCCGAAAACCCACATCGTGGGAACATCGGCGTCCCCTTCATGTACAGTACCACTGAATACTCATTGATCTCCTGACGAATCCGATCGAAGATAGGATTGTCCCCGACAAGGGGCTTCTGTTCCTGCACTTATAGGTCCTCCATCTGCAATTCTGCAATTATAATGCACACCCTTTACTTTAAAGGCTCGCATCAAGGCCGCTTTTGTTCGTATGGACTCTGAACTCTGTAATGTCAAGAGGGAGTTTTTATGTTATTGCGCTCGGAGAGCGATGCAGCAGACAGGCATCACCGTAAGAGTAAAATCTGTAGCGAGCAGCAATGGCATGGGCATAGGTGAGTCGCATGCGGTTCAGACCGGCAAAGGCTGCTGTTAACATGAACAGGGTTGAGCGTGGTAAGTGGAAGTTTGTCAGCAGCAAGTCAACAACCCGGAATGTATAGCCGGGCGTGATAAAAAGAGCGGTGTCCGCTGCGAAAGGCTCTACACGCCCATCTGGCGTGGCAGCGCTTTCGAGCAGTCTCAGGCTTGTCGTGCCGACAGCCACGACCCTCCCCTGTCGCTTGTTGATAGTCGCGGCTGCTGCCGTTGTCACACGGCCAGCCTCAGCATGCATTACATGGTCGCGGCTATTGGCGACTTTTACAGGTAAAAAAGTACCAGCTCCAACGTGTAATGTTATTGCTACGCGTTCTATACCGCGAGCTTCCAAAGCTTCTAGCAATTCCTGTGTAAAATGTAGACCGGCAGTGGGGGCGGCGACGGCGCCATCAACTTGAGCAAAGGGAGTCTGGTAATCTTTGCTGTCACGGACATCTGCTAGTCGCCGTATGTAGGGCGGCAGCGGGATATGGCCATAACGAGCCAGGGTGGAGAGCAGCTCTTTTCCTCCGCAATTGAACTGTAAAAAGACCTCTCCCCCTGTGAGGCGGCCTGTCACGACGGCAGTCAACACCTCCGAAGGATTAAAGTGGATCTGTTCCGAAGGATTAAAGTGGATATGCTGGCCTACAAAAAGTTTTCGAGCTGGTCTCGCGAATGCTCGCCATTGATTGAGTCCCTCTTGCCGGTGCAACATGATTTCGACAATGACTTCATTTGTGTGACCGTATAAACGGGCTGGAATAACCCTGGTATCATTCACTACTAACACGTCACCTTTGTGTAGTACGCTGGGTAAGTCCCAAACGATGTGGTCAAAGCGGCGACCATCCGCGGTAACCTCCAAGAGGCGGGCCGCATGACGCGGCGTAACAGGGCGATCAGCGATGAGCTCTCGCGGTAGGTGAAAATCAAACAAGTCAACCTGCATGTCTGCCCTCTAACAAGATTGCTGTAGGCTCTGTGCTATTCTCTCTGCCGCTTGCATGTCCGCTAGCGTATTCATATTCATGAAATGGTCTAGTGGTGTGGCACTAAAATCAACAATTTTTACTAGATTTTTTAACAAAAAATCTTTTATTCTTAGGTTGTCCTTTTCCAGAAATGTCATAAGACATGAAATCAGCGCGACATCCCAGATGCAGACAAGAGGGTGTAGATGCCCAGCAGAGCGGGCACATACTACAGGAGTTTGATTTTTAAACATTTCTTCTATTAAACGATTCACAAGATCATGTGGTAGGAATGGAGTATCTCCAGGAACGGTCAGGAGACGTGTCGCTCCCCTCTGCGCTGCCCAGCGCAGTCCTACGAGGACTCCTCCAAGAGGTCCTTGATTGACATGGGTATCTTCAAGTATTGGTGTGCCAGGGAAAAGAGCCGTGAATCCTTCTGACGGACCATTCACGTTGAGCGCTAGCTGTGCGACCTGTGGAGCAATGATTGTCCACACATGACTAATCATTGGACGGCCCGCTAAGAGGCGCAAGGCCTTGTGCCCGCCGCCCATGCGGCGCGAGAGACCGCCAGCGATAATAATCGCTACTATTTTTTCTCTCTCTAGAGGGCAAGAATCTCTTACGATTCCAAATGCCATAATACGGGAAATCCCTCTTAATCTTTTCGTTATAATTTGGGAACATAATCTATAAAAATTACACCTTGTACATTTTTTCAATGACATATCATTATAGTACTACTCACATATAGTAATCCTCAAAGGAATTCTCGTCATGTTTGATCGATTCGGGCGCCAAGTGACGTCCCTGAGACTTTCAGTGACAGACAGGTGTGATCTACGTTGCTTTTATTGTATGACGGAAAGTGTTACTTTCACGTCAAGAAGAGAATTGTGCTCTTTAGAAGAACTAGACAGGATATGTGGAGTTTTAATTCAACTTGGCGTGTGTAAAATTCGTCTCACGGGTGGGGAACCTTTTGTCCGCAACGGATTTATGAAACTCGTAAGGTTGCTGTCCCGTCATCTCGGAGAAGGTGGGCTAGAAGAACTGACAATGACGACAAATGGAATCCGTCTCTCTCAGCATGCTGTGGAATTATTAGAAATAGGCGTACGGCGCGTAAACGTGTCTGTCGACAGCCTGCGTCCAGATCTTTTTTTAGCAATTACTCGCCATGGGCGATTGGCGCGCGTGCTGGACGGCATTACGGCTGCTGCCAGGGCTGGCCTCAGAATCCGCATTAATACCGTGGTCTTAGCCGGACTCAACGAGGATGAGCTGATAGAGTTAGTGCTTTGGAGCGGTGATCACGGCTATGACATCTGCTTTATAGAGGTGATGCCACTTGGGAGTTCTGGCAGATATTACATGCCCATCTCTCGAGTGCAAACAAAACTAGCCCAGCGTTTTACCCTCACAGAGAGCGATTACCGTAGTAGCGGACCTGCTCGCTATGTCAACTGTGTTGAGACAGGCCAAAGAATTGGGTTCATTGCACCCATGAGCTCTGCTTTCTGTGAGTCCTGCGATCGGATACGACTCACCTGTGCTGGAATACTTTTCCCGTGCCTTGGGCAAGAGCACTCTGTAGATTTACGTGTCCCTATGCTTCTGAGCAAGGAAAACACTCTGTTAGTCACAGCTATTGCCGAAGCCTTGCGGCAAAAATCGCGAGGCCATAGTTTTGCCCACAATCACGTCGCTAACAAGTATGGTCTCACTCGCAGAATGAGTGTTACTGGAGGGTGATTTGATTTTCCTCTCAGAAATGGGACTCTGTCAAAATGTGCCTTTGATGTGCATTTTAACGGTGTTTTTTTCTCTTTAAAAGTTCTCTTAACAAGAATTATGTGTGAGAGTTGCTTTTTAAAGCATTCCGTTCTATGTCAGATCTATGTCTGAAGCGGAACAGATATGAGCGCAGGAAAATGATCTAAAAGGTTGCATGCCTGCAGTAGCACCACACGAAATGTAGCAGCAGAAAGAGAGCAACACGATGGGTATGGAGCGTACGCTTTCTATCATCAAGCCTGATGCAACTCGCCGTAACTTGACTGGTAGGATTAATACCATGATAGAGGAGGCTGGTCTGCGCATTGTCGCCCAAAAGCGCATCCGTCTCTCTCCTGAAATGGCAGAACTTTTTTATCACGTGCACCAGGAACGATCTTTTTTCAATGATCTTGTAAAGTCTATGACCGCTGGGCCTGTGGTTGTTCAGGTGCTAGAAGGTGAGAGTGCTATTGCCAGATATCGTGAAGTGATGGGATCAACGAATCCAATGAATGCTGCTCACGGAACAATTCGGGCCACTTTTGCCGAGAGTCTCGAGGCCAATTCTGTTCACGGCTCCGATTCACCAGAGAACGCTTGGCGAGAAATTATTTTTTTCTTCTCCGAAATTGAAATAGTTAAATAAGAATCGGAATTCATCGGAATCTTTCTTCCTCTTTCAAAGAGGAGTCTGCAACGGGACTTGCGCCATTCTTTTCGTGACTGCGACTAGCCATTAGCGTAGCGTAAACATCGTTTCTGCGTGATCGCCACAAACCGCGCGTGAGCGCTTCCTCAAATCTGTGACTCATCTCACGCAAGGCATGGGGGTTCGCCTCAGCCATAAAGAGGCGTACTCTTTCGTCCCCAAGATAAGCGTCAAACAAGAGGTCAAAATGATGGTCAGAAACACAATGTGTAGTTGCTGCAAATGCAAACAAATAATCTACTGTTGCAGCTATCTCGAATGCTCCTTTATACCCATGCCGCATCACACCTTGAATCCATTTAGGATTCGCTGCACGCCCCCGCACAATACGGGCAATTTCCTCATTCAGCGTATAGACCCTAGGCAGTTCTGGTCGACTGTGGTCAGCATGATAGATTTTTGGCTGTTGACCACCTGACAAAACGCGCACAGCTGCTGTTAAGCCCCCTTCAAACTGGTAATAGTCATCAGAATCGAGGAGATCGTGCTCGCGGTTATCTTGATTCTGTACGATAGCCTCCACGGCCTTCAAACGGTCAATGAAGAGCTCGTGTGCCATGATGCCGTTCGCCTCAGCACCATAGGCATAGCCACCCCAGATCACATAGGCATGGGCTAGATCCTCATCTGTTTCCCAACCTTTTTCGTCTATAAGAGCCTGCAGGCCTGCACCATAAGCACCAGGCTGGGATCCAAAGACACGATGGCTAGCCATACGCCAAGCGGTATGAGTGGCGAGACCACCATCCGTGAAACGACGAACATCTGCGCGGATATGTGCTGCTAAGGCATTGACTTCTGCCGGCTCATCCAGTGCAGCAACCGCCTGTGCCGCTGAATCGAACAACTCAATCAAGGCCGGAAAGGCATCACGGAAAAAGCCAGAGACCCGTAGCGTAACGTCTACCCGCGGCCTGTCCAGCACTGACGCGGGGATAATCTCAAATCCTGTCACGCGCCGTGATATTGGCTCCCATTTTGGTCTCACGCCCATCAGAGCTAACCCTTGCGCAATGTCATCGCCACCTGTGCGCATGTTAGAGGTTCCCCATGCCGTCAAAGCTACTGCCCGTGGCCACTCTCCATGCTCTTGTAAATGCCGTTCCATGAGCAAAGTGGCTGATCGCCACCCCAATGTCCACGCGGCTGGTGTCGGCACAACACGTGTATCAACGGAATAAAAATTCCGGCCTGTCGGTAAAACATCAGGCTTGCCTCGTGTGGGAGCTCCGGAGGGCCCTGGCAAAACAAATCGTCCTTCCAAACCACGCAATAGGCCGATCATCTCTGCGGTACCACAACTGTCTACGGTGGGTGCTAGCGTGCGACGAATCCACTCTATGACTGGTGCCGTATTGGCCCAGAGAGCGTTTGTGGAGCGGAGAACAACAGTCTCACCTATCACAGCTTTTGCCAGCCACTCTAAACGCTCAACTGTGTCGCCAACAGTCCGCCAAGGAGATTCTTTTCTAAGAAGAAATGGATACGGTCCATTCCACGGGTTGGCATAAGATTCGCTATCAAGCGGATCAAAACCAAGAGCCATATCGTCCGCAAGAGCTCTTAAGAGGGAGACTTCGTGTGGAGCGGAGCCGCGTGGCACGCGTGCCAGTGCAACTAGTAAGTCAAGACGCTGATTCCCTTCTGGAGCCTGCCCAAAGATATGAAGGCCATCACGGATTTGTAATTCTTTTAACGTGCACATATATGCATCAATTTTTTTTAAAGTTGTTTTATCATTGTCAGTTTGAGTAATGCCAAGGTCACGGTCAATGCCTAGTACATGTATCGTAGACAGAATATCTTCCTTTAACACCTCGCAACGGCGAGGGTCCACCGTAGCGGCTTCGTAATATTCGTCCACACGCTGTTCCAGGTCACGTAGTGGGCCATAAATCTCTGCGCGTGTGAGAGGCGGGATAAGGTGATCGACGATGACGGCAGAGGAGCGGCGCTTCGCTTGCGTACCCTCGCCGGGATCATTGACGATGAAAGGATAAAGATGTGGTAAAGGGCCCAGTGCTACCTCCGGAAAGCATGCTGCAGACAAAGCTAATGACTTGCCTGGTAGCCACTCTAAATTGCCGTGTTTGCCCATATGTATGACCGCATGAGCGGAGAAGACCTCTCGTACCCAAGCGTAAAATGCCAAATAATGATGTGGTGGAACAAGCGCGGGGTCGTGATAGCTGGTCGCTGGGTCGATGTTATAGCCTCTCGCAGGTTGAACAGCGACTGCGACATGACCCAATCGCACTACCGGCAAGCTGAAGTGCCGATCACAACGCACAAATGGATCTTTTTCCGGCCCCCCCCAACGATTCCAAACCTGTTGCCGCACGATGGCCGGTTGGCGGGCCAGGAACTCTTGATATGTACTCAGATCTAAACTTTCTGTGATACAATCAGGAACATTGTTTGAATTATTAGGAGAACAAGATAATAACATATCTAGTAAAGATCCTCCATCTGAGGGTGAATCTGCCACTCGATAGCCTACGGCGTCTAAAGCTTTCAGCACATTGACAGTCGCCTCTGGGGTATCGAGTCCTACCCCGTTACCAATACGCCCATCGCGGTTAGGATAGTTCGCAAGCACTATCATTACACGCCTTTCTGCCGCCGGCGTACGACGAAGACGTACCCAAGCTTTTGCAAGACGAGCAGTAAAAATAATTCTATCTTTTATAGGTTGAAAAAGCACAAGATCACATTCAGTTTTAGAATCTCTTGTAACAGAACCTTTAAAAGCAATTGCACGTGTGAGAAGACGTCCGTCTATTTCTGGCAAGGCCACATTCATGGCAATGTCCCGTACTGACAGACCATGCTGACCGACTTGCCAAGATTCTTCACTGGAAGAGGAGAGCACAATCTGTAGGACGGGACAATCTGTGATAAAAAATGGAGATTTACAATCTTTTGATTGATTTTTTAGATTATTTTTCTCTTTTTTAGCGTGCACGTTAACAGCAAAACCTGTAGCGTTCAGGATAATGTCAGGAGAGGCCTGCGCGAGAATTTCTCGCACGACAGTCGCTGCTAGCGAGTCTTTCAAGCTAGTTACAAAAAGCAACAACGGATACAACCCCTCTTCCATGAGCGCATCTGCCAAAGAGTGAATTGCTTTTGTATCACCACATTGTATAAGTGCACGATAAAATATTATTACTGCTACTGGTTTTATTAAGTCACGGCAACAATTTTCCCCTGCTTTCTTCCAAAGAGTTGAGACTGCATGAGGTGATCTGGGATCCTCATAGAGGCCAGCTGGCGGCAATGGGACTGGTTCCCGCCATTCCATCTGACGTCCGATCAATGTCGCAGCATAGCGTAGGAACTGCTGGGCATTGGTTCCCCCACCATGTATCAAATAGCGCCATAGCCTTTCCGCAACTGGTGAGGGCACCGTGGAGAAAGATGTCAGGTCAGAATCCGGTCGATCGTCACCGGGTAAAAACGCGACGGAAATGGTGTGACGCCGACAGAGCGCAGCAATCTGTTCTACCCCGTAGGACCAATAGCTACGGCCTCCCAGAATGCGCACAATAACTAGATTACTGTGTATAATGATGCGCTCGTTATAGAGATCCACTGAAAATGGATGACAGAGTCGTAGGAGATTGGCCAAACGTAGTGTAAAAGCGTTGACATGATGATGCGCCGCCGCTAGGCAGGCGAGTTCTGTGTCAGCGGCTGATAGGAAGACGACCTCCCCTGGGGTCTGACAGAGATCAACTGCCTGAGCTCCCTCCGTGACAGTTCCTGGTGTAGCAAGCAGTAGATGCATAAGGAAGAAATCCTGTTAGGCGGTCCGTGTATGACGGCGACTACTTTAGCAGTGCAGTGTATTTTAGCAGTGTATCCAGCATCAGTCAGCTGGCGGTCAGTAGGTCACTCAATTATTTTCGTCGTGTGCGCGTGGCCCACAGGAGGCCTGAACACGCTCGAGCGACATGTGAGGTGAGCATTTCAGGACTATACAGATGGATCCATAGACACTCTATCACCGACTGTATCACCGTAGCGCTTTATGGCAGTCCTCACTGCTGGTACGATTGCTGCAACGAAAGTGGAAGCTAAACAGCATGCAAAAAAAGCCGTTAACAATCCTTTTGGCAGCGCCGCGTGGTTTCTGCGCTGGTGTTGATAGGGCCATTCAGACAGTCGAAGAGTCCCTGCGTCGCTTTGGAGCGCCGGTCTATGTTCGTCACGAAATCGTCCATAATCGTCATGTCGTGCAGATGCTGGAAACTAAAGGTGCGGTCTTTGTCGAAGAATTAGATCAGGTGCCAGATCGTGTGCCAATCATTTTCTCCGCACATGGCGTTCCTAAAGTCGTGACTCAAGAAGCAGAGCAGCGCCGCTTGTCCTACCTTGATGCGACATGTCCTCTGGTCAGCAAAGTTCATAACGAAGCAGAACGTCATTTTCAGAATGGCCGCCACATCATTCTGATCGGTCATGCGGGCCATCCAGAAGTTGTTGGTACGATGGGCCAAGTGCCTGCAGGCTGGATCACACTGGTGGAAAATGAAAGACAAGCAGAAGCGTTGGATAATCTTGACCAAACACGTCTTGCTTTTGTCACCCAAACTACTCTGTCTGTAGACGATGCTGCCGCTATTATCGCTGTGTTGCAAAGGCGATTCCCGACCATCTGCGGACCACGCAAGGAGGATATCTGCTATGCCACAACGAACCGCCAGAAAGCGGTGAAGACAATTGTCCGCCAGTGCGATGCACTCTTAGTCATAGGCGCACCGAATTCGTCCAACGCTCGTCGTCTCGTTGAAGTCGCTCGTAGTGAACATTGTGAACGGGCGATGTTGATTCAAAGTGCCGAGGAGGTCGATTGGAATATGATCGCTAATGTACGCACACTCGGTATTACGGCGAGTGCCTCGACTCCTGAAGTCCTCATAGACGCCTTGCTGTCCGAAGCGAGCGATCGTTTCCATGTTAGAATCAATGAGGTAAGAGTGGCGACTGAAGCGGTTACATTCAAATTACCCTCTGCTCTCGAGAGTGATGAATCATAAAGCATAAAGGGGAAGAGGCGCCACGTTTTCTCTGCGAAGGCTATGCGTCATACACGCTTACTCAGCCACTCAGCCACTCCTGACGTAGCCTGTCACGATGTAGTGCAAACCATAGCATGGCCATCAGGATGGCCCCGTTGTTGAAAGCACCTTGTGCAAGCATTCTAAGGGCTGTCTCTGATGAAATTACTGAGACGATAATATCTTCCCCTTCATCAACACAACCATGAATACCAAAAACATGAAAAGAATCGACTTTCCCACAAAAAAGCTCTACCGTTTCTGTAGAGGCTCCCGGACTCACTAAGTAGCAGCCAACTCTTTCTAAGGTTGTAACATCACAGCCCGCCTCTTCACGGACTTCGCGGCGGGCTACTTGTTCCGCGGTCTCGCCATTCTCTATAATACCGGCGACCACTTCGAGGAGCCATGGATCCCAACACACGGCTAGGGCACCGATACGGAACTGTTTGATGAAGACCAAAGCATCTCTGTCCGGATCGTAGAGCAGCACCGCTACCGCATGCCCTCTCTCAAACAATTCACGCTCGATCTTCTGACTCCAACCACCCGTATGCAGACGATACCGTAGACAGTAGGAGTCAACACGGAAAAATCCCTGATAGGCTGTATGGCACGACAAAACATCGACATTCTCAGCCCACCCACTGCCCGACGACGCCACCTGTTCTTTCTCTCTGTCTGAATCCTTCAGCCTGTCATGGATTGTCATAGCGATCCTCATATTCCTGTCATCCGCCCATGTTTGCTCTACACTGAACAGATGATTTTCTTCTTGGAAGACATGATATCAGTTCTTTCTCGATTCATTTATTGAAGTTATAAAGTTTTTATAAAGTGTTATGTAAATAAAAAATTATTTTTTTAAATAGAAATATTCTTTCAATTTTACCGTCATACAATTTAATATGTTTGAGAATAAAGAAGAGTTCGGTATATGGAGCCCCACAACAGAATACCTGACCGTTCGCATGAGGCTGCTTTCATTTGGGAAGTTAACAAGGACTTGCGTGCGGAACACCTGCAGCAGCTTTGGCGAAAATATAGTGGCCTTATCTTGACAATGACCGTTTTTCTTCTCCTCCTGATAGGCGGATCTGAGGTCTGGAAACAATGGCAGGCTAGAAAAATTGCAGCCTATGCTCTTCGCTATGATGAATCTAGTTTTCTCATGGAGTCTGGTCATACAGCTGAAGGTGCTGCTATGTTGGCAGCCCTGGCTGCCGAGGCTGACGGCGGGTACAAGGTTTTAGCGACATTTCGGCTAGCGGCTGTCTTTGCCAAACAGGAAAAGAATGGTGATTTTGCTAAATCTCTAGCCATGTGGAGACGGGCCGCAGCCAATCCTGGCGTCCCCAGACCTTATCGTGAGGCCGCTGCTCTTTTTACATCTTTAAATGGTATAGGTATTATACCTGACAACGAAATATATTATATTCTATCCCCTCTGATAGCAGAAAAGAGTCCGTGGCGTTTTGTCGCGCTTGAAATTACCGCAATCCTAGCCATACAACGGGAAGATACTATCACCGCTCACGTTATCCTGGCTCGCCTGGCTGATGACATGCAGGCACCTGCCGGTATCCGCAGTCGTGCCAATATTCTACGGCAAACCCTGCCGCTCTTTTCTATGGGACAGGACAAAGGCACGTAATAGGGGGCTATTTGCGCCGCTTCCTTGTGATCATTGCTCTTCTGGCTGTTGGGCTGAATCTGACGGCTTGCGATTTCTGGCGAGGAAGTCAGAAGGGGCAGTCCATGCAAGGCAAGCGGATTTCTGTGCTTGCACATGAACGTACTTTGAAGCTGGAAACAAGTCTACCTTCACATATTACTTTACCGCCTGCGCAGCGCAATAGAGAGTGGATGCAATCAGGAGGACGCTATACGCATATGGCACCTCATTTAGAGGTTAATGATATTGTCAATCAAATATGGAAATGTAAAAGAGTAGATAAAATTAATAAAAGTGATAATATAGAAGTTTTTCTTGCAATAGCAGAAAAACGGATTTATCTGATCAATTCTCAAGCGGTCGTCTACGGTATAGACTCTCAGTCTGGTCACACCTTATGGAAAACAAACCTGCTGCCAAAGTCGGAAGGACTGGACACTCTACTCGCCGGTGGCATTGCTGCGGATGGAAAAGGAAGGATTTTCATTACGACTGGCTGGGGTAGCGTGGTAGCACTGCGTTCTGACACAGGCGCTATCCTGTGGCGTAAGCGCGCCGGCGGTGGGATTCCAATCCGGACGGCTCCCACTATCAGGGGATCGCGAGTGTTTATTGTCAACAGGGAAAATGAAATCAGGGCTTTGGCAATAGAGAGTGGGGAGGAACTATGGTACCGTCGTGGTGTAGCAGAAGTCACAACAATGCTTGGAGGGGCGCCACCAGCAGTAGATGGTAGTATAGTGGTGGTGGCTCTTTCTTCGGGAGAGCTTGTGGCTCTACGTGCTGAGAATGGCAAACAGATGTGGAGTGCTCCTCTCGCCAGGAGACATGGCGAGGTTTTTTTTAATAGTTTATCTTATTTTGTATCACATCCTATAATTGATGATGGGTATGTGTATGCTGTGACCCACAACGGTTTGATGGTAGCCATCCACCTTCATTCTGGAGAATGCTTATGGGAAATAGCGATAGGTAGTGATTATCCTCCTATAGTGGTAAATGATTTTTTGTTTGTCCTAACGACAGATGGTGATCTTGTCGCCGTAGAGGCCCAGAGTGGCCGCCTTGTTTGGATAAAAGAACTACCACGCTGGAAAAATCCAGAGAATATGGATGAGCGAATCGACTGGACTTGCCCTGTCCTAGTAGGGGATAGACTGGTCGTCGTCAGTTTACACGGGAAAATTGTTATCGTATCGCCTTACACTGGTTCTCTGCTTGGTGAGAGTGAGTTGCAGGCTGAGATTCGCCTCCCTCCTGTTGTGGCGGATCGGACAACTTATTTTTTCACGAATGGTGGTGAGCTGATTGCCTATCAGTAAATAAGTGTAAGGCAAGTAAGCGCTTGGAAAGCCAGAAAGAGCCATGAGTTTTGTTGTTGCCATCGTCGGCCGGCCCAATGTCGGCAAGTCGACTCTTTTCAACCGTCTTGTCGGCAGGCGCGCAGCGATTGTCCATAAGCGGCCTGGTGTGACTCGAGATAGACGAGAAGGCCAGGCCACGGTGGGCGGTTTAACTTTCACAGCCATAGATACTGCAGGGTTAGAAGAAGCAGCACCAGAGACGTTAGAAGGACGTTTATATGCTCAGACGCGAAAGGCCGTTGCCCAGGCGGATGTCGCTCTGATGCTGATTGATGCCCGTCTTGGGGTGACATCAGGGGATCACCACTTTGCTCGTGTTCTACGGCAATGGCGTACACCTTTAGTGCTAGTCGCTAATAAGTGCGAGCACACTGCAACCCGATTGGTTTTTGGGGAAGCCTATGCTTTAGGGCTAGGGGAACCGATTTTTCTATCGGCTGAACACGGGGAGGGTCTAGCGAACCTCGTAGAAGCTCTATTGCCTTTTTACGATAGCGACAGAACGGTTTCTGATGAAGTTGTTGGTTATTATAATAATTCTATTTTTACTATAGCTGTTGTGGGGCGTCCAAATGTTGGGAAATCTACATTAGTTAATCATTTTTTAAATGATGAAAGAGTGATAACAGGTCCTGAAGAGGGAATTACAAGGGATGTGATATCTGTAAAATGTAATTTACATGGTCATTTTATTCGAATTTTAGATACTCCAGGAATGAGAAAACCCGTAAAAATAAAGGATTCTTTAGAAAAAGAAGCGATAAGTAGTGCATTGAAGGCAATAGATCTTGCACAAATTATTGTTTTGTTGCTAGACCCAAGCGCAATGTTGGAACGGCAGGATCTCGCCATTGCCCGTACGGTTATTAGAGAAGGGCGTGCTCTGGTCATCGCTGTTAACAAGTGGGATACAGTACGCGACTCTGTCGCTGTAGAGGAGAGACTACAAACGCGGCTCGCACACACGCTGCCACAGGCATGGGGTTTGCGTGCGACTCCTCTGTCAGCGCAGACTGGAGCGGGGGTAGAGCAGCTGTTGCAGGCGGTCTTCAATACCTCTGTCCTTTGGAACAGACGTATACGAACAGCGAATCTTAACCGCTGGTTATCTACAATCGTAAACCGCCACCCTCCGCCCCTCGGGCGACACGGCCGCCGTCTCCAGCTGCGCTATTTGACACAGACTGGCACACGACCGCCTACATTCGTACTGTTCAGCAGCCGGCCGGAGGATTTACCAAATTCCTATTTGCGCTATCTGATTAATGACTTGCGGCGAACATTTGACCTGCCAGCTGTCCCTGTGCGGCTCTATACCAGGCGAAACGGGACGTCTTATCCACCGCATGTATAGTCATGAGGGCGGGGAGCGTTTTTGCCTTTGTGTCTGGAGGCGGGACGAATGGTTGTGTTGGAAAGAAAAGTCAAAAGAGGTGTCAAATCGGTGTGTTGGCAAGAAAGGTCAAATCTATGACGTCACACCTCATGAGTGAGGGCTCTAGATGGGAACGGTCAAAGGCAGCCCACTTTCGTGCGCAACTCACTGCTCCAACCCTGACGTTTCTGATGGAGGCCCATAATGGGCTGTCGGCCCGTGTAGTTGAGGACGCAGGGTTCGAAGGTATATGGGCTTCAGGCCTCTCCATTTCAGCGGCCCTAGGAGTACGTGATCGCAATGAGGCTTCGTGGACTCAGGTTCTCGATGTGCTGGAGTTTATGGCAGACGCCACATCGATTCCCATTCTTGTGGATGGTGATACGGGCTACGGTGACTTTAACAATTTTCGCCGCTTTGTTAAGAAACTCTGCCAAAGGCAGATTGCTGCTGTGTGTATCGAGGATAAATTGTTTCCTAAGATAAATTCCTTTCTCAATGGTTCTCAGAGCTTGGCCGCAATAGAAGAATTTTGTGGCAAGATCAAAGCAGGTAAAGATAGTCAGACGAATCCTGATTTTTCCATCATCGCCCGTGTCGAAGCATTAATTGCTGGTTATGGTCTGGATGAAGCCCTGAAAAGGGCAGAGGCTTACCATGCGGCAGGAGCAGATGGCATTCTGATACACTCGAAGAAATCCACTGCTGAGGAGATTTTACATTTCGCCGCCGCATGGAAAAAGCGCGCCCCCTTGCTCATCGCTCCCACGATGTACTATCTCACACCGACGGACCATTACCGTCAGACGGGGATTTCAATGTGCATCTGGGCTAATCACAATCTACGTGCCGCACTTGCCGCTATGCGTGACGTGAGTGGCCGCATTTATCGTGAGCAGGGATTAGTCGGAGTGGAGGAACACATTGCAAGCATTTCCGACGTTTTTGACATAGCCGGCGAAGCAGAATTAACGGCGGCGGCAAAACGCTATTTACCCGGTCAACGACGCACCGTGAAAGCTGTAGTGCTAGCCGCTTCCCGCGGCAGCCAGCTTTCAACGCTGACCGCAGATCGACCAAAGTGCATGCTGGACGTACGTGGTGAGCCTTTGTTGAGGCGACTCGTACGATCTCTGACAGGCGCTGGGGTAAGGGGTGTGACTGTCGTCGCTGGCTACTGTCCTGAAGCCATCTCCCTTCCAGAAATAGAAAAACTTATAAACGATGCTTATGCCACGACAGGTGAAGCCGCTTCTTTAGCATGTGCGGAACACAAACTATCTGGTGAGTGCATTCTCTCTTATGGTGACATTCTCTTTCGCGACTATATCTTATCTGAACTCTTACAAACACCTGGAAATATAGTACTCGCAGTAGATAGCACGGCACCAGAGAGCGATGTCAAGCGTTCCTCTGACCTTGTTCATTGCACATTACCACACAGTCGCCACTACTTAGACGACAAAGTCGTCGAATTATGCAGTATATCAACTGCTTTGACAAGAAATAAAATTTGCGGCGAGTGGATTGGGTTGGCTCGATTATCGGCACAAGGGGCGGCTATGGTGCGAACAGAGCTTACCGCCATGCGCACAGATGGCACGCTTGCTACCGCATCGTTGCCAGATCTTTTTAACCGCCTAGTGGCCAGAGGGTCACCGCCACGGATTGCCTATATCACAGGCCACTGGTTAGACGTTAACGATGCGTTCGGACTCGCCAGGGCTAGAAATTTCCTGTAGGGACAGTGCAGTGCACAGCTTTTTGCGTCTCTTGACAGATATCTTCTGACAGATCTCTTCTCGAGAGCCCTATTGCAGTGACCACCAAAGAGAGTATGCTGGTGCTCTAGAGTAGCCTGTAGCCTGGCACGATGGAGGGGTGGCCGAGCGGCCGAAGGCGCACGCCTGGAGAGCGTGTATATGTGAGAAACGTATCGTGGGTTCGAATCCCACCCCCTCCGCCACTCACTCATTGTGGTGACGTAGCGACGTAGCGACTCTCTGCGTCCCCTCTTCTGCGTGAGGTCCAGGAGGAGGCCCCGTGCTGCCAGCCTGTAGATCCCGTAGCACATCCGGTCTGCGCAGAATCGCCTCAATATGACTCGCTTCTTCAAAGCGTGTATCAGCCCTGAATGTAAGCTCTGGCACAAATTGCAACGGCACCATACGTGCGATGGCGTGACGAAGAAAGGGACGGACTCGCCTCAGGCCGGCGAGCATGGCCGTTGAATCACGACCAAAAAGTGGCACCGCAAACACGAGCGCATTTCGCAGATCAGGACTCATCCGTACTTCTGTAACAGTGAGTCTGCTTTGAAACAATTCAGGAGCACGAAAATCAGTGCGTTCTATCAGTTGAGCAAGTGCATGACGTATAGATTCACCTACTCTTAATTGTCTTTGTTCTCGTAACCTAAAAAATAATTTTCGAGTCATGAATATATCTCTATAAAATACCTCGTGATCATCAGACTTCACAGAGCAGAAACAACTTTCTCCATTTCATAGCATTCAACAATGTCATGATCCCGTATGTCGTGAAAATTTTCAAAACACACACCACAATCAAAACCGGCGCGTACTTCGCGTGTGTCCTCCTTAAATCTTTTAAGCTGTAACAGATTCCCTTCGTGAACAACCACATTATCTCTTAAAAGGCGCACTCTCGCACCCCGCCGAATCAACCCTTCTGTGACCATGCAACCAGCCACCTTGCCAATGCGGCTGATGGTAAAGACTTGCCGGATCTCGGCGTACCCTAAGAACTTCTCCCGGTAAGTTGGTTCTAACATACCAGAGAGTACTGCTCGTATGTCATCGGCTACGTTATAGATGACAGAATAATACCGAATCTCAACATCATCCCGACGGGCCATTTCTCTAGCCTGCGGATTAGCACGGACGTTGAAGCCAACAATCAAGGCCTGCGATGCCTTAGCAAGAGTCACATCAGATTCGTTAATCCCACCAACTGAGGAATGTAAAACACGTACTTTTGCACTGCTTGTACAGAGTTTCCCTAATGTACTGAGGAGAGCTTCAACTGTTCCTTGTACATCACATTTGATAACAACAGAAAGTTCTTTAGAATCTCCAGTACGGATACGGGTAAACATTTCTTGCAGAGTGCTGCGGCCGCTCTGAACATGTTGCGTTTCACGTTGTTTGCGCTGGCGATAACTGGCAATCTCACGTGCTCTCATCTCATCTTCAACCACAATAAAATCGTCACCAGCATCTGGTGCGGCCTGAAAGCCTAGTACTTCAACGGGGACTGCAGGACCTGCCTGCTCCACACGCCGTCCTCTATCATCCAGCATGGCACGAACGCGTCCCCACTCTTTGCCCCCGACAAACACGTCACCGGTCTTGAGCGTTCCACGCTGGACTAGAACTGTTGCCACAGAGCCACGCCCCTTTTCCACACGCGCTTCGATGATCGTTCCTATCGCGGAACGCTCCGGATTGGCTTTGAGATCCAGTATTTCTGCTTGCAATAGCACAGCCTCCTCTAGTCTGTCGAGATTCAACCGATTCTTTGCTGAAACCTCGACGGACAAGACATCACCGCCGTGGCTTTCCAGCACAACACCATGCTGCAGGAGGTCGGTGCGCACACGTTCCGGATTGGCTTCCGGTCGATCAAGCTTGTTAATGGCGACGACGACGGGGACTCCAGCAGCACGGGCGTGACGTATTGCCTCAATGGTCTGCGGCATCACGCCATCATCTGCAGCGACGACTAGAACAACAATATCTGTTACTTTTGCACCGCGGGCTCGCATGGCGGTGAAAGCTTCATGTCCTGGCGTATCAATGAACGTAATGTGTTGCCCAGTCGGTAAAGCCACTTGGTAGGCTCCAATGTGTTGAGTAATGCCACCTGCTTCCCCTGAAACAACGTCTGTCTGCCGTAAGGCATCCAGTAGAGAAGTCTTGCCATGATCCACATGACCCATAACCGTGACTACGGGTGCCCGCGGCATAAGCTGATCTGCCATGTCTTCAGGCCCTAGTACGCCCTCCTCAATGTCCGCATCAGCGACTCGCTTTGAGAGGTGGCCAAACTCACTTACAACTAGTTCAGCTGTATCTGCATCAATAGATTGATTTATAGTTGCCATCACACCTACACGCATCAAAACCTTGATAACGTTGGCCCCACGTTCTGCCATACGGTTAGCCAATTCTTGTACAGTGATGGCTTCAGGAATCACGACATCGCGGACTACCTTCTCATTAGACTTTTGTTGCAGAATGTGTTTGCGGCGTTCTTTTTCCTGGGCGCGTCGCAGAGCGGCAATGGATCTCCCTCGTTGAGAACGATCCTCATCGTCCAGAGCCGATGTCACAGTAAGCTTAGCAGAACGACGCCGTGCTTCGCGTTTAGCGGCAGGTTGCTTTGTCTGAGGAGACCGTTGTCCTTTCTTCCGCTCCCCTTCTTCTTCGTCTTCTTCCAACATGACACGAGAGCGACTCAATTCTGTGCTACTTTTCTCTCCTCCCGTGCGCTTCTCCTCACCCTGTTTTCGCCCCCCCTCTGATCTGCTCTTCTCTCTTGGAGGAGCAACGGCCATGTTCCCAGGCACGTTCTGTTCCATCGCCTGTTGATCGGCCTTGCGTTTTTTCTCTTCCTCTTCAGCCGCCCGGCGGCGATTTTCTTCTTCTTCCTTGAGTCTCGCTTCCTCCTCTGCCCGCCGACGTGCCTCTGCTTCTGCCTTTTGCTGGGCAGCTTCTTTTAAAGCGCGCATACGGCTCGCTTTTTCCTGTGCTGTTAGATCTCCATTTCCACTAGAAATTGTAAAAAGTACATCTTCAGTGGCATGAACATCGCCACCTGTAGAGAAATGACCTTGAATACTTCGCTTTTTGCGAACCTCAACAGCGACAACCTTGGAACGGCCGTGAGAAAAGCTTTGGCGTACCTGACCGGCATCTACCGTTTTCCTGAGCTCAAGTCTTCTCTTAGGCGACAAGGACAATTTATGGTTTTTCTCGTTCATGGAGCTCCAGCTTTTCTTTGGCGCATATCAAAAAAACACGCATATCAAAAATTCAAACATTGACCGCATTTCACGATGCCGCAAGATGCCGAAAAATGCTCTCTGATCTGATTAGACATATCCACTAAGCCCGCGATAGCACGCAAGACGACTCGCCTCTAACAACAAGATTTCTGCCATATGACCTGTTTTCACTGCCACGCGCACAACCTCTGAACGACCAAGTGCCGCTCCTAATGCACGAAAATTAAATAGTCTCACAACTGGTAAAATATCCCCTAGATGTCTGAGTCCTCTACCAGGAAAACCATCATATGCTTCTATCAAAAAAGAAATTTGCCCAGCTTTCACGGCTGCGACAACTCTTTCATATCCGAAAATCACAACTCCCGCGCGCCTTCCCAAACCGACAAAATCAAGGACATGGCGCACAAGCAAATCATCAACATGCTCCGCTAAATCTACAGAAACGGCGACAGGCTGACGCGCCGCTTTGGCGAAGACTCTCCTCGCCATTGCCGCTTCTAACACCTCGCGACGCGCACTTAACCACAAACCCCGTCCCGGCAGCTTTGCCTTAACATCGGGAACTACTTGCGCCTCTGGCCCAATCACAAAGCGAATCATCGCGGCTTGCTGTTGGTTGACTCTGCTCACCAAACATCTCCGTGTCGCAATGTGCCGCCGTCCTGGCTGAAAAGACCCCTGTACAACACGCTCCATCATGTGGCTTTATGTTATGACTATTCTACTAAATGACTATTCTACTAATACTAACATCATCCCAATTTTCCCTCTGTTCATCCGGTCAGCTCCTCTCCACAGTGTTCGTCTTCGCATCGAACCAGTGTGCCCGTGCCGCCATGATGATCTCTGCTGCATCTTCTACCGTAATATTCTCAGAGCCCAGAATATCCATCAGCTCATCTGTCGCAAGGTCCGCCACATCATCTAAAGTTTTAATACCCTTTCTTCCCAATATTATTAACATAGGTTGTGTTAGTCCCTTGAGAACAGCTACGGAATCGTTTACTCCTAGCTCTCTACGCTGTCTATCATACTTTCTATTCTGTTCTTCTAAAAAAACAATTGCACGTTGTTGTAGTTCAGCAGCAACACCTTCGTCAAATGCCTCAATATTCGCAAGCTCTCCTAATGGGATATAGGCTATTTCTTCTACTGTACTGAACCCCTCGGCAACGAGCAAATGAGCGATCACATCATCAACATAAAGCGCCTCAATAAACAGCTTAGTTCGACTCTTGAGATCTTCCTGACGGCGTTCTGACTCCTCAGCTTCTGTGAGAATGTCAATCTCCCAGCCAGTTAACTGCGAGGCAAGACGAACGTTTTGCCCCCTTCTACCAATCGCAAGAGAAAGCTGGTCGTCTGGTACGACGACCTCAATCCTTTTTGCCTCTTCGTCCAGTACAACCTTAGCGACCTCAGCCGGGGCCAGGGCATTCACAACGCAAGTAGCCGGATCTGTGGACCACTGAATGATATCGATCTTCTCGCCTTGCAGTTCTTGAACAACAGCCTGCACCCTACTGCCACGCATGCCAACGCAGGCCCCGACTGGATCGATGGAGGAATCATTGGACATGACAGCAATTTTTGCCCGTGATCCTGGGTCACGGGCCACGGCGCGTATTTCAATGATACTGTCATAAATCTCTGGCACTTCCTGGGCAAAGAGCCTCGCCATAAATTGTGGATGAGTCCGCGAAAGAAAAATTTGTGGTCCTCGCACTTCCTGACGGACATCGTAGATATAGGCACGTACGCGATCGCCGTTCTTAAAATGCTCCCGTGGAATCAGCTCATCGCGTCGCAACATAGCTTCTGCCCGCCCCAGATCCACAATGACATTGCCAAACTCCGTTCGTTTGACAAGACCATGCACGATTTCTGCGACGCGATGTTTGTACTCCTCATACTGGCGCTGTCTCTCGGCATCTCTTACCTTTTGGACAATAACCTGTTTCGCGATCTGGGCAGCAATCCGTCCAAAATCTATTGGTGGTAGAGAATCAATAAGAAATTCACCTATGCCAACATTAGGCTTGATACATCGAGCCTGCACGAGACTCACCTGCGTGATTTCGTTTTCGACGGTTTCCACTACTTCTGTGAAGCGAGCCAGTCGAATCTCTCCCGTGCGACGGTCTATGTGAGCACGAATGTCGTGCTCATGCCCATACTTTGAACGACCAGCCTTCTGGACAGCCTGCTCCATAGCCTCGAGTACTTCCTCGCGGTCTATACCCTTGTCACGTGCCACGGAGTCTGCCACTTGCAGAAGTTCCGGGCGAGGAAGTGCTGCAGCCCTATCTATCACGTGTGCCCTGCTCTTTTAGATTCCCGTTCCTGACTCTTGTTTGTTTGGCGATTCCTCTCTCTTTCCTTCTGCTGTGTCGCTCTTTGCGCTGTGCAGCCGCCTGTTCCTCTGTGAAGACCAGTTTTGCCTTTGCCACTTCAGTATGGGGAATGTCCACCTCTCTCCCTTCATGTAGCGCAAGACGTACAGCCCCGTCTGCGCTCATTCCCAGCAATCGGCCACGGAATCGACGACGTCCAGCAATAGACCGCCATGTCTCCAGTCGTGTCTCAAACCCGGCAAAGCGTGAAAAATCCCCAAGTCTAGTGAGTGGTCTCTCCAGACCTGGCGAACTCACTTCAAGCACATAGGGCCATCGAATCAGATCAGCGACGTCCAGAACAGCCGATACTGCCCTGGAGAGACGAGCACAGTCATCAACACTCATAGCTGCACGATCCTGACGCTCAGCCATCACCTGCAAGATACGGCTCCCCTTCCCTTGGATCAAGACACGCACAAGCTCGTAACCCATGCCTTCTAGAGTTGGCAGAACTAACGCCGCAATCTTTCGTTCCATCACCAAATCCAAGAGCATTCCCCCTCCTGCCTCACACTTGCAGCCTAAGAGGATCAGGCCTGAAACAAAAAGCGTGAACGGCAAGCGTGTCATCCATCATATTTGAATAATAACATTATCTGCTCTCTCTTCAAAGCTCTTTGAAAAGAGTCGCGGCTTACGCTCAAAACGCAAATAGAACGAGCACCTCCCCGCGCGCAGGGCTTTAGCCTCGTAGCGTGTTGCAATCCAATCTGCTGGAGGGTGCCGCCAGTCATCTGGAACACGCGCTAACCAATGAAAGGCTGGATGTACAGGTATGCGTTCTAAAATCCAGCGCAGACAAACGATATCATCGCTGGCAATCCGTAACTCACAATTGTCATGAAGAAGCCGTGCGAGAGCATCGAGGCTAGCGGTAGTGATAAAGCGGCGGCGTATATGCCGCTTTTTCGGCCACGGGTCAGGAAAGAGTAGAAAAACACGCTCTAAACAGTCATCAGGCAGTATTTTCAGCAGTAGACGAACATCCTCTGGAAACAGACGTACGTTTGAAAGGTTGCGAGTATGGAGGTGTGCAAGAGTGCTCGCAATGCCATTGAGAAAAACATCGCAACCTATGAACCCCACGTCTGGATTACGACTAGCCTGAGCAGCTAAGTGCTCGCCACTGCCAAAGCCTATCTCAAGCCACAGCGCTCTTGGTCTGACTGGAAACAATACCCATGGGTTGATGGCCTCCTCTAAACGTGGGATAGCAATCTGGGGAAGAAAAGTGTCGAGCAGTGCCAGGCGTTTTTTGCTAAGGCGCCTGCCTCGACGTCTCCCGTATGTACACGTGAAAATAGTAATCCCTCATGTAGAATTATCAACCAAAGACAGTCCTTAATGATTCGACGAGATCAGTCCGTTCCCATGAAAAGCCACCATCGTGTTCCGGTACACGACCAAAATGGCCGTAAGCAGCAGTGCGAGCATAGATCGGTTTGTTAAGTCCAAGATGTTCACGGATACCACGCGGACTCAAATCCATTAATTCCTGGAGAACAGCAGACAAGCGTTCTTCGTCTACATGACCTGTGCCCTGGGTGTCGACATAAACAGATAACGGCCGCGTCATACCAATGGCATAGGATAACTGTATCAAACAACGTCGAGCAAGACCAGCAGCAACAACATTCTTAGCAAGATAACGAGTAGCATAAGCTGCAGATCGATCTACTTTACTTGGATCTTTTCCTGAAAAAGCACCTCCTCCGTGTGGGGCAGCACCTCCATATGTATCTACGATAATTTTACGGCCGGTCAGACCACAGTCACCATCCGGCCCACCAATGACAAAACGGCCTGTGGGATTGACATAGAAGTGAGCCTCTTCACACATCCAGCCAGCCGGCAGAATTTTCAGGACATGGGGGCGGACAAGCTCACGTACCTTCGCTTGTGAAAGGTCTGGACCATGTTGTGTTGAGACTACGACGGAGCGTGCTCGTACCGGCTGGCCATTCATGTATTGCAGAGTCACTTGACTTTTCGCATCAGGTCCTAAAACTGACGCTTCACCTCTGTGCCGCGCCTCGGCGAGTGACCGCAGAATGGCATGGGCAAACTGAATTGGCGCTGGCATTAACTCCGGTGTCTCGTTACAAGCATAGCCGAACATGATCCCCTGGTCACCAGCACCTTCATCTTTATAGGCTGCCGCATCAACACCTCTGGCAATATCAATGGATTGCTGGTGCACGCGTACGAGGACATCCATCGTCTTCCAGTGGAAACCGTCCTGTTCATATCCTATACCGCGAACAGCTTTTCGTGCAGTTTCTATCATTACGTCAGTTGCAACCGGACCTCGCACTTCCCCTGCTAAAATAACACAATTAGTAGTTGCAAGACTTTCTACTGCAACCCTAGAATATGGATCAGCCGTCATGAATGTATCAAGAATGGCATCTGATATACAGTCGCACACTTTATCTGGATGCCCTTCAGAAACGGACTCGCTCGTGAACAAGTAGTTCGACTTCACCACGTCTCGTGCTCCGTCACTAGATGGAGTCATTGGGGATGGCCATGGATATATGGCAAAGCTCCGCGCTCATCGTCAACAGGTGATCGCCGCGGACTCTTTGGCGTGCGCTTTTCCCAAAGAGCCGTGCGTTTTTCCCAAGGAAATATCCCATGATCAAGAGGAGTGGTCCTTGCTGTTTGGGCATGGCTCTGACTGCTAGGGCCACATGGCCAGCGCAATCTGAGCAATAACGTAACTGATTGAGAGAAAATGAGCCGCTCGCTGCAGATAGGATCCTGAAATACAATTAAAAATATTATAATTTTTATATAAATATCAATTATGATAGATGTGCTATTATAATAAATATTGTCAATTGTTATAAAATAAATAATAAACACTTAATGATAATTATCAAATACCACAAAGATATTTTGTAAGCGAAAGCAGTCTTCAGCAAACTCAGAGAATTGATAAGGGGATGACAGGCCTCTTATAAGGCAATTTGATTATTTATTTTCTCGTAAAAGAGGTAGAATTATTTTTCAGACATGGTCTTTTTCATTAGAGAGATGCTCTCTTTCATTAGAGAGATGCTCTCTCCATGAGAAGAGAGATGCGCTCTATGCTATTGCTATCTCGCTGATGTCATTCTGATTGGGCATTACCTGGCATTTCCTTCACACCACAAAGAGAACGCTCTTTTGAGCGGTTGAAAAATGCGAGAAGTGGTGTCAGATGGGCTAATGGACTCATGTTTGCCTCCCTGAACAGAGGAGACAACCGCGTGGTTGTTTTTTGCGAGACATCGCTGTACAGTCTACCCTGCCTAACAGGGTAAGAGGCAAGGCAGAGGCAGAAACATGATTGATGAACTGAATGGCCTTTACTTCGAGGACCTAAATGTTGGCCTGCGGGGTGTTTTCGCACGGACCATCACAGAGACTGATATCGTTCAGTTCGCTGGTGTTTCAGGGGATAACAGCCCCGTGCATCTGAACGAGGAATACGCTAAAAAGACCCGCTTCAAGACTCGTATTGCTCACGGTGCTCTATGTGGGGCATACATCTCTGCTTGTATGGCTACGCGCATGCCAGGACCTGGTTGTATATACGTGCGTCAAACATTAAAATTTCTCTTTCCAGTACATATTCACGATACCGTTGTCGTGCGAGTAGAAGTCAGAGCCCTGGATGAAAAAAGAAAATTTGCCACTTTGACAACATGTTGTTTTGTTAAAAAACAATTAGTAGTAGATGGTGAGGCTGTGCTCCTCATGCCAACTCGCACCTGAGGATTTTCCCTCCGTGGCCATGCGCTTGTTCCGCCATTACACCAAATTGCCTACAGAGGTACGCGGGAGTGTAGTGGTGCTTGGCAATTTCGATGGCGTGCATCGAGGGCATCAGGCGGTTATAGCAAGAGCACGAGAAATTGGCCTGGCTGCTGCGAGGCCAGTCTGTATCATGACCTTCGAACCTCATCCCCGGACTTTTTTTGCGGGGGATAAGGATTTTTTTCGTCTGACACCGTTTCGCACAAAGGCTCGCACCCTTGCCACACTAGGAGTAGATTTTTTAATTGCCCAGCATTTCGATCTGCACTTTGCCCGCTACACTGCAGCAGAATTTGTAGATCATGTTCTTCTGGAAGGAATCGGTGCACATCATGTGGTAGTGGGGTACGATTACTTGTTCGGGCGGGGCCGCAGTGGTACCGTGCCAGTGCTAGAGGCTTTGGGAAGGAATCGTGGGTTTGCGGTGACAGCAGTTCCACCTGTACGAAGCCCAGACGGTGTCATTTATTCTTCAACCCAAGTACGAAGATGCTTAGTAGAGGGACGTCCACGCGATGCTGCCCGCCTACTTGGCCGCTATTTTGAAATAGAGGGTCGTGTTGGGTATGGTAAAAAATGGGGAAGAGGACTTGGGTATCCAACCGCCAATTTGCATCTCCACAAATGCCAGAAACCACGCACGGGAGTCTATGCGGTGCGTGCCAGTGTCCAAAACAAGAGGGAGGGAATTCTTTGGCAAAACGGTGTTGCGAATTACGGCTCCCGTCCCAGTTTTGATGAGCGCGTGCCTCTCTTAGAAGTTCATCTCCTTGACTTCGCCGAGGACATCTATTGCCAGAATCTGCGTGTGGCTCTGGTAGAGTTCTTACGTCCGGAACGCCGTTTTGATGACAGAGAGTCACTACAAGCACAGATAGCAACAGACTCTGCACAGGCACGGAGCATTCTCTCTGCACTGCCACTTGCTAGCCCACCGCCTCACCGCACCGTCTCTCCTCCGAGAGGAGACACAGAAGAACAGTGGGCTGTGCCCCCCCCCTCCAACATACCCCACCCTCCTCGAGGAAGAATCGAGAAAGGTGCATGGCGGGAGCATCCTACTGTGATGTACCGCGATAAAGGACCATGCTCGTGCCTTGTGACTGGGCCAGATGGTCATAGCCTATCAGACGCACATGATTGCGTGGGTGAGCTTGATGGCAGGCTTCGACCTCAGAAAGAATATGATGAACACTGGATTCACCAAACATAGGCAGCTTCCACATATACCAATAACTTAGATGAGCATGCTCCGGTTCTGTATGTTCTATAGCGGGCGTCCATCCCTTGTTAACGATGTATTCCACCTGACGGAGGATCTCGTCCTCTGTCATTGGAGGCAAGTAGGAAAAGGTGCCAGCCTTCCGGCTGTTCTTATCAGAGAGTTGCGATGCGTAATCACGAATGTCATTCGTCATAGTCATAGGCTTTCTCCTTCACTCGAGCACTGTCTATGTCAGGTCAGGCACAAAGTCCGGGGAAATTAAATTAAGAACGGTCCGCGACATCAAGCTTATCTACGACGTCAAATTCAAACTGAATCTCCTTCCATGTCTCCATGGCAACTTTCAATTCTGGAGAGGATTGTGCGGCCTTCGTCAGGATGTCCTTCCCTTCCACTTCCAGGGCCCGTCCTTCATTACGAGCCTTCACGCAGGCCTCTAGTGCAACACGATTTGCGCATGCACCTGCTGCATTTCCCCACGGGTGCCCCAGAGTGCCGCCGCCAAATTGAAAGCAGGCGTCGTCACCGAAAATTGATACCAATGCTGGCATATGCCACACGTGGATGCCACCGGAGGCAACGGGCAATACACTTGGCATGGCACCCCAATCCTGATCAAAGAAAATTCCGCGCGCACGATCAGCCTTAACAAAGCGCTCCCTCAAGAGGGAAATCCAGCCAAGAGTCGCTTCTCTGTCACCTTCCAACTTGCCCACGACGGTACCAGTGTGTAAATGGTCCCCCCCCAATAGCCTTAAGGCTTTTGCCAATACACGAAAGTTGATCCCGTGGTTGGGATGGCGGTCAATGACGGCGTGCATCGCACGATGGACGTGTAAAAGCATCCCGTTTCTCCTGCACCACCGGGACAGACTAGCGTGAGCAGTAAAACCTGTTGTAATGTAATCGTTCATAATAATTGGCATGCCGAGAGTCTTTGCAAACTCAGCACGTTCCAACATTTCTTCCCAGGAAGCGGCTGTGACGTTAAGGTAATGGCCCTTGCGTTCTCCAGTCTCTGCTCCGGCCTTATGAATAGCTTCAGCTACAAAAGAAAACCGATCACGCCAGCGCAGAAATGGTTGAGAGTTGACATTCTCATCATCCTTTGTGAAATCTAGTCCACCGCGCAGACATTCATACACGGCACGGCCATAGTTTTTAGCCGACAGACCCAGTTTTGGTTTAATTGTACAACCGAGAAGTGGGCGGCCGTACTTGTCCAGTTTGTCCCGCTCAACTCGTATTCCATGAGGGGGGCCATCGCATGTCATCACAAAGTGCAGCGGGAACCGGACGTCCTCTAGGCGTAGGGTACGTACAGCTTTGAATCCGAACACGTTGCCAACCAAAGACGTAAAAACGTTTACCACAGACCCAAACTCAAACAGGTCTATTGGGTAGGCAATAAAAGCATAAAACGACTCGTTGCTGCCTGGAACATCCTCGATCCTATATGCACGGCCTTTATAATACTCAAGATCCGTCAGGAGGTCTGTCCACACAGTAGTCCATGTGGCTGTAGAAGACTCCGCTGCGACCGCTGCCGCGGCTTCTTCCCGTGGAACCCCTGATTGGGCAACGATTTTGAAGCAGGCGAGTAAATCTGAATCCTTTACCTGGTAATCCGGCTGCCAGTACATTTTGCTATATTCTTTCACACCTGCATCGTATTTCCGTAGCAACATGGCCTTCCTCCCGTTGATTTCCCAAGAGTCCAATTTGAGAGCATAGTACTCCACCCGGATCAAGGTGGGCAACTAGTACATCGGTGTCGTCTCTTCAGACAGAACGCACAGCCTGGTATATAAGTACTTTCGCGTGTTTAAGTAATTTATTTTACTCTCCGCATAATAAAACGCCAATAAATAACTGAGGTCACCGATTCAATGAGGGAGCACATGAGGAGGTTTTTTGGCACTGATGGCGTGCGTGGCAAGGCGAACCAAGAGCCCATGACGGCTGAAACGGCTTTGAAAATTGGGATGGCCGCCGGCTGTCAATTGATGCGTGGAGAATATCGCCATAAAGTTGTTATTGGAAAAGACACTCGTTTATCAGGTTATCTTTTGGAACCCGCTCTGACAGCTGGTTTCATTGCAGTTGGCATGGATGTCATTCTACTAGGTCCGTTGCCGACACCAGGTGTCGCGATGCTGACACATAGTCTACGCGCTGACCTAGGGGTCATGATTTCAGCCTCACATAACCCTTATGAAGATAATGGCATTAAGCTCTTTGGTCCAGATGGGTTTAAAGTGTCTGATGATACGGAAGCCGGAATTGAATCCCGCATGAATCAAGGCCTGGAAGGGATGCGCGTTGAGGTAAATAAACTTGGCCGTGCTAGACGATTAGATGATGCAACAGGTCGTTATATAGAATTTGTGAAAAACACTTTTCCACGTGGATTACGTCTTGATGGTCTTCGTATTGTTGTGGACTGTGCAAATGGTGCTGCCTATCGAATCGCTCCCAGAGTGTTTTGGGAATTAGGAGCTGAGGTCATTGAAACTAGTGCAGATCCAGATGGATTTAATATCAATTATAGATGTGGTTCACAACATCCTAGTCATATCTGTGCTAGAGTATTGAAAAATAAAGCACATCTCGGGGTCGCTCTTGACGGCGATGCTGATCGTGTGGTATTATGTGATGAAAATGGAAGATTGATAGATGGTGATCAATTACTCGCATTAACTGCGTATGAATGGCAACGTACTCAACGTCTGCAGGGCGGTGCTGTGGTTGCCACTATCATGTCCAATTTAGGACTTGAAAGATATTTGCGCGCTGCAGGTTTGAAGCTCATTCGTACTCCTGTCGGCGATCGTTATGTTGTGGAGGAAATGTTACGTAGTGGTTGTAATATAGGTGGAGAACAATCTGGACATATAATATTAAGTGATTATACTACTACAGGTGATGGACTTATAGCAACATTACAATTATTAGAAAAAGTGATAACATCTGATTATACTGTAAGTAACATCTCCCGACAATTTGAACCTCTACCACAGATCTTGCGTAACATTCGCCTGGCAGGAATGACTGAGACTGTCCTGGACGCTGATTTAGTAATGGCGGCCGTGCGTGAAGGGGAAGAACGTCTGAACGGCCACGGGCGCCTGCTTATCCGCAAGTCTGGCACTGAGCCGCTTATCCGGATAATGGCCGAAGGTGAGGATGCAACTATTCTTTCAAAAGTTGTATCAGATGTGGTAACAGCAATAAAAAGTTCAACGGCACGAGCCGATCGACAGATAGATAAACTCCAAAAGGAGCATAGCCAAAGGGACACTCAGGTAACAATCACATGACTCCCACACCAGTGCGTGGACGCGTCCTAGTTTGTGCCGGCTCTGACTCTGGCGGTGGAGCTGGCATTCAAGCTGATATCAAGGCAGTGACGGCGCTTGGGGGGTATGCTATGACGGCTATCACTACATTAACAGCCCAGAGCACACAGGGCGTGTTGGCCATCCATCCGATACCGCCGTCGTTCGTCGCTCAGCAAATGACCGTCTGTCTCGAGGATATAGGCGCCGATGTGATTAAAACAGGTATGCTCGCCACGGCTGAGGTCATTGAAAACATTGGAGACGTTTTAGAGATTTATGCAAAAAATATTCCTCTCATCATAGATCCCGTAATGGTGGCAAAGGATGGAACAGCCATGCTAGAGGAGAATGCAATTCAGGCCTTGCGTATCCACCTGATGGCTCGGGCTACTCTGATCACCCCCAACATATCGGAGGCAGGAGTCCTCTTAGGCGAAGAGATAGAAGAGATCAAAACACCAGGTGATTTAGCCGTTGCGGCCCGCCGACTCCTGGAGGAGCTTCCAGTTGGAGCTGTTTTGCTAAAGGGTGGCCACAATCCAGGAAAAAAGATATTAGACGTGCTAGTCACTAGATCCGGTCAGACAACTTTTTTGAGTCACCCCCGAATCGACTCGGCCAGCACGCATGGAACTGGCTGTACACTCGCAGCGTCTGTTGCCTGCGGTCTAGCCCAGGGGATGGGATTAGAACCTGCCATCAGACGGGCACATGACTACGTGCTGACTGCCATCGCTACAGCCCCTGGATACGGGAAAGGTTACGGTCCCCTAAATCATGTCCACACGGTTCGTCCCTGCGTTGCTTCACCATCGGTTACGCTGGTGGGCGCGACAGGGGTCGAACCTGCAGCCCCTCGCATGTGAAACGAGTGCTCTGCCGCTGAGCTACGCGCCCTTTCTGGCACAAGGATAACGGTGTCTGAGGATTGAAAGGCTCTTCCCTCACTGTCAAGCTTTTTTGTCCGCGGTAGTGTGCGATTTCCAAGAGCATGCACGCTGATTCCTGTGTACGGTTTCCTGGTAAAGCACATCATGTTAGCTTAGCTCATACTCCATTATGAGTGATTGAAAGGGACCATTGATGCAGATCACCTTCGCTGAGTCAACTTTGCCGAAAGAAGGTGCCGTTGTCGTCGGGGTGTTAGAAGGACGTGTTCTTACGCCTACGGCATCTGCAATTGATACACTCACTAGTGGTTCTATGACAAGGGCAATAGCCGCCAGCCATTTTGATGGTCAGAAGGAGCAATCCTTGATTCTCCTAGCCCCAAGTGGCTTATCGCTTACACGTATTGTGCTAATAGGGCTCGGAAAAGCTGCAGAACTTGATGCACTAGCCTTGGAAAGATTTGGCGGTCTAGCCATGAGTCATCTTCTGGCAGCCAATGATACGATGGCTGCTGTGATGGTAGATACCATCGCGGATGTTCCACTGTCTCTGCCGATGATGGCCGCTCATATAGCCTGTGGTGCTCGGCTACGCACTTATCGCTTTGATAAATATAAAACTAGAAAAGAGAATAAAGAAAAAATCTTTTTACAAGAATTTCAGGTGAGGACGACAGATTTTACAGCAGCGTGCAAGGCTTTTGAGGGGTTGGACAAAATCGTTGATGCTGTGTTCCTAGCTCGTACCCTGTCGAGTGAGCCTGCTAACGTGATATATCCGGAAAGTTTTGCTACTGAGGTGTGGAAGTTGAACAAGCTTGGTCTTGTCGTTGACGTGCTCGATGAACACAAGGTTCGGCAACTGGGGATGAATGCTTTACTAGCAGTTGGACAAGGTTCTGCGCGTGAGAGTCTTCTTATCGTATTGCGTTGGCTTGGGGCGAAGGATCACGAGGCTAGACCATTAGCCTTAGTTGGTAAGGGTGTCACTTTTGACAGCGGCGGTATCTCTATTAAACCTAGCGCCGGTATGGGAGAGATGAAGCAGGACATGGCTGGCGCCGGTGTGGTTGTTGGTGTGATGCAATCAATAGCTGCGTGTAAAATACCAATTAACGTTGTAGGTGTTGTCGGGATGGTGGAGAACATGCCCTCTGGTACCGCTCAGCGGCCTGGCGACATTGTCACATCAGCTTCTGGCCAGACTATTGAGGTGCTGAATACCGATGCCGAGGGGCGGCTTGTGCTTGCTGACTCTTTGTGGTATGTTCAAGAGCATCATCATCCTGTGCTAATCGTTGATATTGCTACATTGACGGGGGCCATTGTGACTGCCCTCGGAGCCAATTACGCTGGGTTGTTTTCTAATGATGATCTTCTCGCAGAGAAGTTGCTTTCAGCTGGTGAAGCCGTAGGGGAACGGCTATGGCGATTGCCACTGGGCGATTCTTACGACAGGCAGATAGAGTCCGATGCGGCCGATATGAAAAACACTGGAGATCGTGAAGCTGGTGCCATTACTGCTGCCCAATTCCTCCAACGCTTTGTCTGCGGCGTACCATGGGCACATCTTGATATTGCGGGTGTAACGTGGTCAAAGCAAGACACGGCCACCGTGCCTAAAGGCGCCACTGCCTTCGGTGTGAGGCTTTTAGAGCGGTTCATCACTGAATATTGCAATGCACAAGAGATGAGTCGCCCAACGGAAAGGGCTGTATGAATGCCGCCTGCAATGTGTAAGAGCAAAATGTCATTACTATGAAACTATGAAAAAGCGCTTTCCTTCTTTGCGGGTAGGTTTTCTGGGCACCTCTCACTTCGCTGTCCCGTCCTTAAGAGCGCTGATGGGGCGACACAGTGTAGTCTGCACCTATACAAGACGACCATGTCTGACAGGGCGTGGCATGAAAATGAAAGAAAAGCGGACGCCCGTGCATGAGGTAGCCGAGGCAGCTGGTCTACTCGTTCGCACGCCGCGGACTCTGCAGGATCCCATTATATGGGAGGAATGGAGCAGAATTCAGGCTGATGTTGGCGTGGTAGTTTCCTATGGCCTTCTGTTGCCAGAGGCTGTGCTTGCCGCTCCGAGATTCGGATGTATCAATGTACATGCTTCTCTGCTGCCTCGCTGGCGTGGTGCCGCTCCCATTCATCGGGCCGTGATGGGCGGTGATACGGTCAGTGGTGTCACTATCATGAAGATGGATAACGGTTTGGACACAGGCCCTATTCTGCTAACAGCTCATGTCCCTGTCACAGAAATTACAACTGCTGGTATACTTTATGATACCCTGGCTCATATGGGTGCCCGATTGCTGTTACAGGCGATTGAGGGCCTTGTGAAGGGGACACTTGTCCCACGGCCGCAATCATCACAAGGCGTGACTTATGCGCAGAAGATTCACTCGAGTGAAGGACAGATTGATTGGACTTTGCCAGCAGTAACCCTCTCTGCCCTGATCAGGGGTCTGTCACCTTGGCCTGGTGCTTTCTGTCACCACGATGGCACGCGCCTTAAGATTCTAATGGCGCAAGAAATAAAAAATATCTCCACCTGTAGAGGATGGGCGCCTGGGACAGTCCTAGATGATCAATTGACCGTGGCCTGCGGTGGAGGCGGTGCCCTTGCTCTCAAGTATATACAGAGAGCTGGTAAGAGAGCTATGACAGCCGTCTCATTCCTACGAGGATATCCCCTCAGGCCAGGGGCTGTGCTCACTTGAGTTGTCATGGAATAGCGGAAAAAAACCAATAAGAAATATCTAAATTCAGTCCAATTCTACTGGGAGTTCCTCATGTTTTGTCCACTCAGCCCATGAACCGTCATAGTTCGCCACGTCAGTCTTCCCCAAGAGGTAGAGTCCAAGCGTGATCAAGCAACATGTCACACCTTCTCCACATGTAGCGATGATTGGTCTCTCAAGATCAATACCGTGATTCTCAAAACACTTTTTCAAGGAATCAGCGGGAAGGAGAGTCAGTTCGCGAGAATCGATCAACTCGATAACCGGCAGATTTACGCTGCTGGGGATATGACCAGCTCGAGAGCCTGGTGCTAGTGCCTGCTGTGGTGCATGGTAACGTTCCGCCCTACGTCCATCAACAATCTGTTCAAAATGCGTGTCGAGGTCTTCTCGTACCTGTTCCAGAGAGCGTAAGAGCGAGAAGTTCTGGCGCGGCCTGAAGAGAGTCGGCGAAGAGAGGGGAACTCCGTCCTCAACAGTGCGCTGTTCACGTAACCACTTAGGAAAGCCGCCTGCTAATACTGCCACGTTGGTATGACCAAACACATGAAACATCCACCACGCTCGTGCGGCCGCACTAGCTCCTCCGACGTTGTCATAGACAACGATGTGATGTTCATTGCCAAGCCCCAAGCGCCCGACTCTATCAGCAAATAACTCAGCTGATGGCAATGTGTGGGGGAATGGGGCTGTGGGATCAGCAATGTCATCAATGTCAAAGAACACGGCCCCAGGAATGTGGGAATCGAGATACTCTGCGCGACCATCACGCTGTGTTCCCGTAGGCCACCAGCTCGCATCTACGACTTTAGTATTTTGTGTATCTATGTTTTCCGCAAGCCATTCTGTAGAAACAATACCATCTTTATTAGTATAATCCATGTAAAGCAATACCTTCATAAGAATTTATAATGTTGGAAGGAATCAGATCAAACGCCAGCCCATTCGGCGCACGTAAGCCAGCCGTGTGCCAGCCACATCCACGCTATAGTAAGATAGGCTGTCAACCTGTAAAGGTTGCTCAATGGAAGTATAAAAAATAGAAGTATAAAAATTGATGTCTAAAAGATAATAATTTTTAAAAAAATCCTCCTATGGGATATAGTTTACTCAGTATGAACGAGACACGCACAGAGTAAACAATGTGTAACTGACTTCTTTACATAAATTCCAAGAGACATGGGGAGAGTTTTTGGCCAAAAATAGGCGGACGGCAAAGAATTAAGCCTCTTGAGACAACCTAACATCATGTGAATGCTTGAAAAGGTTCTCATGCCAATCGACTGGCAGCAGCTGCTTGAATATGCTAGCCTTAAGAAGTATGTGGGTAATGTTCCGGTAATTTTCCATTGGGGGGGATGAATGTTGGGCATGGGTGCAAAAACAAAGAACACGAGATTGTTATCTTGGGTTCAAGAAATGACATCTCTCTGTAAGCCAGCGAGTGTCCACTGGTGCGACGGGAGCCAGACTGAATATGACATCTTGTGTCAACAGATGGTTGATGGACAGACTTTCACAAGATTGAATCCCGAAAAACGCCCTGGCTGTTTTCTCGCTCGATCACATCCATCAGATGTGGCCCGTGTAGAAGATCGCACATTTATATGCGCACCGACAGCGGAAGAAGCAGGCCCTAACAATAATTGGGCTGACCCCGTTCAAATGCGTGCGACTCTGCATAAAGGGTTTGATGGCTGTATGCAGGGGCGTACTCTGTACGTCATTCCCTTCAGTATGGGGCCACTTGGCTCACCGATTGCTCAGATCGGTGTTCAGATTACGGATAGTCCATATGTAGTTGTAAATATGCGTATTATGACTCGTATGGGTAGTGCTGTGTTGGACATTCTTGGGGAAAAAGACTTTTTTGTACCTTGCATCCATTCTGTTGGGGCGCCCCTGTCAGCTGGTCAGAAGGATATAAGCTGGCCGTGCAATCCTAACATTCCGGAAAAGTATATCGTTCACTTTACAGATGATCGTTCTATCTGGTCAATAGGGTCTGGATATGGTGGCAACGCCTTGCTTGGCAAAAAGTGTCTGGCTCTGCGCATTGCTTCTATCATGGCCCGTGATGAGGGTTGGCTCGCTGAGCACATGCTGATCCTGGGACTCGAAAGCCCGAAGGGCGAGAAGACCTACGTTGCTGCTGCTTTCCCCAGCGCTTGCGGGAAAACAAATCTTGCGATGATTATCCCACCGACCGTCTTAAAAGGATGGAGAGCGTGGACAGTAGGGGATGATATTGCTTGGATCAAGCCGGGGCCTAATGGGGAATTACGAGCCATTAACCCTGAGTCTGGTTTCTTCGGTGTTGCGCCAGGGACATCTATGCTTTCAAACCCGAATGCCCTCCTGACCGTACGTGCTAATAGTATTTTTACCAATGTTGTTCTCACCGATGATCGCGACGTATGGTGGGAAGGGCTGGACGATCTACCACCAGCCCATGGCATTGACTGGAAAGGCAAAGATTGGTCCCCAAATAGCGGAGCGCCTGGGGCACATCCTAATTCACGTTTTACCGCACCGGCAGCCCAGTGTCCGAGTATTGATCCCGCTTGGGAAGATCCTGCGGGTGTCCCAATTTCTGCCTTCATTTTTGGTGGTCGTCTGTCGAAAACATTCCCGCTTGTTTATCAGGCGTACGATTGGGTACATGGTGTGTATATGGGCGCAACTATGGGGTCGGAAGCCACTGCTGCTGCCATTGGGCAAGCTGCTATCCGCCGTGATCCCATGGCCATGCTCCCGTTCTGCGGCTATAACATGGCGGATTACTGGAGGCATTGGCTTAATATGGGTATGAAACTCGGGAGTAAGGCGCCGCAAATCTTTCGGGTCAATTGGTTCCGCAAGGATGAGAATGGTAAATTTATATGGCCGGGCTACGGTGAGAATATGCGTGTACTCAAGTGGATTGTCGATCGTGTACACGGTGCCGCAAGTGCAATAGAAGGGCCTTTTGGTTATATGCCACGGTATGAAGACATCAATTTTGAAGGTCTTGATTTCACGCGGCAGACGTTTGACAACTTGACCTCTTGTGATAAAGGAGAAGCCCTGGTCGAGTGTAACGGGCTAGAAACACATTTTGCCCAGTTCGGGAATAGGCTCCCTCAGGAAATAAAAGAGCAGCATCGGCAGTTTTTTGACCGTGTCAATGCCATTTCAGGGGATTCTTGGCACATACCGTCCTGACAACACAGGAATGGTTTGCGGTACTGTACTGGATTGGATGAACTGATTTTTTTCTCATCGGAGCTTCGTGCCCATCACGATATGCGGATCAAGAATTGCTGATCAAGGATTTGCTGATCAAGGATTTCTTGAGCCGCGTTTCGTGATTTCTTTTGCCTACGGTATGCTGCGTGCCGTGTTGTCTGACGCCTTCTGTCAAGGGGGCAGAGCCTGAAATGAGTTGTCTCGATCTTCTTTTCGATCTTCTTTCGAAGAGGCTCATACGGCAGGACATTGTACGTCACTTGGGAAGGCGTATAGGGACTGCCGCCTGGAAGGCGGACTTGCAACCTCACTGTGAGGTCCAATTAAAGCAAAATGTGTAACCGCTGGATCGAATGGTACGATCAAGACTGTGCTCTTCAACGCAAGAGTAAAGTAGTTTGGTTGTGCTTTATGATACGCTCTTCTGAAAATTTCCGTCAAGCCCATCCGCCTCAAAGGAGGCTCGGCGATGTATCTTTGCCCCCATGATTATGATTGGGAATGGCAGGGGAACATATTATTCGCTTTATTCTTCGCTCCGCTTGATTCCCTTTAATGAAGAGAGATGGGGGATTGATCTGTGACTGATCTTGCTCAATCAATGACAGAAGTTGCAGCAATGATAGATAGAAAGCTCGATCAGCTTTTGCCAGCGGGAGAAGTGCCTGAGAGACGCTTGTTTGATGCCATGCGCTATGCTGTCTTGGCAGGTGGCAAACGCTTACGGCCTTTTCTCGTTGTGACAACAGCCAATCTCTTCAATGTATCAGAAGAATCTGCTCTACGAGTAGCATCCTCAATAGAGATTCTTCATACATACACACTTATTCATGATGATCTTCCAGCAATGGATAATGACAACTTGCGTCGTGGTCTTCCGACATGCCATCGCATGTTTGATGAAGCCACGGCTATTCTAGCTGGTGATGCTCTCCTCACCAAAAGTTTTGAAATCCTCGCGCATCCTGACACCCATTCAAATCCAGCTGTGCGGGCTGAATTAGTACTTGAAATAGCCCGTGCAGTCGGTGCGAACGGGACAGTAGGCGGACAGATGATCGATCTCCTAGCAGCAACAGAAAAGATGTCGATGGACATAGCTTCTATTACTCGCTTGCAAAAATTGAAGACAGGCCGTCTTATTAGCTGTTCATGCGAAGCTGGTGCTATTCTCGGCAAGGCACCACGTCCTTTACGCAGCCATCTGTTGGCTTATGCTCATGACCTAGGTCTCGCTTTTCAGATTCGTGACGATCTTCTGGACAGAGAGGGAAACATCAATGAGATGGGTAAGGCAGTCCGCAAGGACGATTCCCATGGCAAGGCTACATTTGTTTCCCTCCTTGGGATAGAACGGGCGCATGCCCAGGCAACCATGCTAGTGAGTCAAGCTATTGCTCATCTGGATGTCTTTGACAGTGAGGCAGATCTTCTGCGTCAGGTGGCTCGATTCGTTGTTGAACGACGGTATTAGTGACAAGGGATTCAAAAAGGGAAGGGGTTGAGGTGACGGAGCTTTTCAGAACGCCCTTGTTGGATACTGTCCGCACGCCAGCTGATATCCGTACCTTTAGCATTGAGCAGCTCCGCCAGCTTGCTGATGAGGTACGCCTTGAACTTATTGAAGCCGTCTCCCACACAGGCGGTCATTTGGGGGCCGGCTTAGGTGTTGTGGAACTGACAGTAGGACTACATTATGTTTTCAACACGCCTGAGGATCGACTCATCTGGGATGTCGGACATCAAGCGTATCCGCACAAGATACTGACAGGCCGTCGCGATCGCATACGCACATTGCGCCAGGGGGGTGGATTATCAGGCTTTACCAAGCGTGATGAGAGTCTCTATGATCCATTCGGAGCCGGTCACAGCTCGACTTCTATTTCTGCGGGGCTGGGCATGGCTGTTGCACGTTCACTCGACGGTCGTTGCAATAACGTTATCTGTGTTATTGGTGACGGCGCAATGAGTGCTGGGCAAGCCTATGAAGCGATGAACAACGCAGGCTCTGGCTCATATCGACTGATCGTCATCTTAAATGACAACGACATGTCTATTGCCCCACCTGTTGGGGCCATGAGTAACTACCTGTCAAGAGTGGTCAGTTCTCGTTCATTTCGTTCCATCCGCCATTTGGCGAAGGGAGTCGTTGCCCACCTCCCTGGCCCACTGGAAAGAGTGGCGAGACGCGCCGACGCCTATGCCCGCGGTTTGATCAGTGGCGGCACGCTTTTTGAAGAGTTGGGATTTTATTATGTAGGCCCAATCGATGGACACCACCTGGAAACACTAGTACCCGTTCTGCAAAATATTCGTGATGGTCACGAGACTAAATCTGTATTGGTACATGTAGTCACTCAGAAAGGCCGTGGTTACAAGCCTGCAGAGCAGGCTCTTGACAAATACCATGGCGTTTCAAAATTCAATGTTGTCACAGGAACTCAAGCAAAACCACACGTGAGGGCGCCCGATTATACATCAGTCTTTGCACAAGCACTGATCGGTGAAGCTGAGCGGGATGAGCGAGTTGTCGCTATTACGGCAGCTATGCCGTCTGGTACAGGGCTGGATCGTTTTGCGAGACGTTTCCCGACTCGTTGTTTTGATGTCGGCATTGCTGAACAGCATGCTGTGACCTTTGCAGCCGGTCTTGCCTGTGAGGGATTTAAACCATTTGCGGCCATCTATTCCACCTTTCTACAACGGGCTTACGACCAGGTTGTACATGACGTTGCCCTGCAACGGCTACCAGTCCGCTTTGTCATTGACCGGGCGGGTCTTGTTGGTGCGGACGGCCCCACTCACCATGGTCTCTTCGATCTTGTTGCTCTGTGCTGTTTACCTGGTTTCGTAGTCATGGCACCAGCCGATGAAGGAGAGCTTGTACATATGGTTGCTACCGCTGCGGCCATTGATGATCGTCCATGTGCTTTACGTTATCCTCGTGGAGAGAGTACTGGAAGATTAACACCATTTAAAGATGCACTTCTTCTCGCTATCGGTAAGGGCCGGGTAATGTGCGAAGGCGCTACGGTGGCTCTACTGAGTCTGGGGACACGGCTTGCAGACTGCCTCGTTGCGGCTGATGAACTCACGGGACTCGGTCTATCGACCACTGTGGCCGATGCCCGTTTCGCTAAGCCACTCGACACAGATCTGATTCATCGCTTAGCGACTGCCCATGCTGTGCTAGTGACAGTAGAAGAAGGAGCAGTTGGTGGATTCGGAACACACGTTCTCCATCATCTCGCACAGACAGGGCAATGTGACCGTGGCCTGCGTGTACGGACACTGACGCTGCCTGATGTATTTCTGGAACATGATACGCCTCTGGTCCAACTCAAAACTGCAGGTCTGACAGCACCGCACATTGTTAACACTGTACTAGCTGCCTTAGGAGGGGAAGAGGGTGCAGCGGGGCCTTTTACCTGACATGACATGATATTTATATCATATGATGTATGACACAATATATGATGTATGTGAGATGATGTATGACACATGTGTGTTTTTCGCTGAGAGATCATCGGGTAGCTTGACGGTCTAAAGTATCCTCCCTAGACTGGGGATTCAGAGGTTGGCCACGCAGGAAAACCGAGATGGGGAGTCTGTTGTTGGCCATAAGCGGAGTTGCAAGCGTTATGAGGACGGTTACAGATAGTTCTTTTGAATCCGACGTTCTCAAGGCGCCTGGGCCTGTGCTCGTGGATTTCTGGGCAGAGTGGTGTGGCCCCTGTCGGCAAGTTGCACCTATTCTGGAGTCCATTGCCGCGGACATGGCTGGTAGGCTGACCATCGCTAAGATCAACGTCGATGAAAATCAGATCACTCCGTCACGGTATGGGGTGCGTGGCATTCCGACTTTCATTCTTTTCAGAAACGGTCAGGTCGTTTCGACGAAAGTAGGCGCTTTGCCGCGGAAACAGTTATATGAGTGGGTTGAGCATCTTCTCTAGAGGACAGCTCGTAGCTGTTGAAGTGTTGCTGTTGTTGGGGAATCGTTAGCAGCAAAAAGCCTTTTATCCTTCTGCGAGGGAGGCTCAGAGGGTATGTGCTGTGGTGTCGCCAGCGCAGTGCAGTGCTTCTGCGGGCTACGGGTGTGCCTGCGTTGGAGGCCGGCTGTGGCTGAGGAGAGGCAAGTCCGTGCACTACAGCGTGAGCGCGGAGTCGGGTCGATTCGGACAGACAGTCCAGGATTTCTGAGAGAGTCCAGGATTTCTGTTAGGTAGAGGCCGGCTGACGCGATCTCCGCGCTTTCTGTAACCTGCGCGTGATGATATCCCGCCTGAGTTTTGAGAGATGATCCACAAAAAGTACACCGTCAAGATGATCCATCTCGTGTTGAATGACTGTTGCCAGTAAACCATCTGCCGTGCAGTCCCGCGTTTTATTCTGCTGGTCAAGGTAACGCACCAAAATGCTGCTTGGTCTGTTAACTCTAGCATACTGACCAGGTAGAGAAAGACAGCCTTCGTTGCAGCTGGAATATTCCCCTGAAGCCCAGAGGATTGCGGGGTTAGCCATGCATAAAGGATTGTGTGCCGAGTCTCCTGTAGATCCAGCGATGTCAACGACAATTACACGTTTCAGAATGCCTACCTGGGGTGCTGACAAGCCAATACCAGGCGCTGCATACATCGTTTCTAGCATTTCCTTCATTAGATGCACGACCCCCTTATCTACCCCTCTCACAGGGGCAGCGACCTGTCTCAGTCGTGAATCAGGAACTGTGAGAACAAGTAATGTCATCGAGAAAAGGCTGTCTCATCAGAGAGTGTTTCTCTACGAGCAAATCTGTTTCTACTTTTTTGGAAGTAGGAGCTTTCCAGCGTTGTGTCAAGTGCGAACGAGTGCTGTTCTTCTGATCTGACATTCTGACAGAGAGAGCAGAGATCAGTACGGTATGAGCTTCATAAGAACGGGCTTAAATCTCCTTGGGGGGCCCTCTCTTCAAAGAGGTCCTGGCGGATGGCGGATGGCAAGTATATTAGATTTGGCACCCACTTTTTTTTGTTGCGCCCCGTTTATTGCACAGAGATCTCCTAGATTTCAGGATGCGCGTGCGCGCCGTCTGGTCGGACACGGAATCACCACCCTGATCGGGTTTCTCGCACGCATGAGGAAATGAGGACATAAAAACACTAGGCTATGATGTCTGGAATCAGCAAGCGTTCGAGAAAAGCTATTTTATCCTTTAACGTTAACTGACGTTTCTTAAGCCGTTGAATCTGGAGCTGATTCACGGGTCTATGCTCTGTCAGCCAAACGATAACCTCATTGAGGGCGCGATGCTCAAGTTGCAGCTCAGCCAGCCGTTTGTGGCCCTCTTTTTGACTTCTTATTTCATGCATTGTTGAGACTCATCTGCATAGCAGCTTTAACAGTAGCAGAATTTCCTTTTAAGGGGTATGCCAGAGACGGCCTGATGTAAGGGAGGGAGCCATACCAATGGCAAAGATTAAAAGAATTGGTGTTTTGACAAGTGGTGGCGACTGTGCCGGTTTGAACGCTGTGATTCGGGCGGTCACGTGCCGTGCAGTGCGAACTTATGGTTGGGAAGTTTACGGCATCAAAGATGGTACAGCTGGCCTTATGAACAGGCCGCTAGAATATATGAAACTCGGACTTAATGCCATGAGTGGTGATATCCTGCGAGCAGGAGGAACATTCTTGGGCACTGTCAACAAAGGAGACCCCTTTAATTTCCCAATGCCAGACGGCAGTAAAAGAAATAGAATCAAGGAAATAGCCGATGGGTATCATGAATTGGGTTTAGCAGTGTTAATTGTGATTGGCGGTGATGGCAGCCAGGCAATCATTCGTCGCATTTGCCAGCAGGGTAATATGAAGATGATTGGTGTGCCAAAGACAATCGATAATGATGTCCGTTATACGGAATACGCCGTTGGATTCACTACTGCCGTCAATACAGCTGTTGAAGCGCTTGATCGTTTAGCACCCACTGCAGCTAGTCATCATCGCGTGATGATCCTAGAAGCTATGGGCCGCGGAGCTGGTCATTTGGCTTTGAATGCTGGCATTGCCGGTGGTGCAGACATAATCTTGATCCCAGAAATATGCTACACTATAGATGGTGTCGTGACGAAAATTCGCCATGTTCATGAGGAAGGACGCAATCATAGTCTTATCGTAGTCGCGGAAGGATCTTCTACAGAAGATGGTCAATCTCTTACAACAAAACAATCAGGAGGAGAGGTTCGTTTTGGGGGAATCGGAGCCTATTTAAGTGCAGCGATCAACAAAGCTCTTAATATCGAAACCCGTATTACCGTACTGGGACACGTGCAACGTGGCGGGATACCAGCTGCGCGTGATCGTGTCATCGCTTCAGCTTTTGGTATACATGCTGTAGATCTTGTCGCTCAGAGCAAATTTGATCGTATGGTAGCCTGGCACGATCGCGGGGTCATCGACGTTCCACTAGCGTCAGTGGTTGAGGGCCCTCGTCCTGTGGACCCACAAGGTCCCATCGTGCACACTGCCCGTGGTCTTGGAATCTATATGGGAGAATAGACGCTTTCAGATTCAGAGTCTATGTCTATGATTATGATATAGAAGATATGCACGCGGCAGAATGTGGGTGGGGTGGAGGGCACGGTGTGTCACTCTCCCCTTGCCTATATTTCTCTTGTTCTCTCAAAAAAGAGTCTTAACAAGAGAGTTGCGAACAGGTTCGAGAGAAATTTACATTGGTTGATATCTACTGTGCTTTTATTTTTTGTGCAATCTTCATTGATCTATTTAAAATCTAATCTGAACACGGGCATTAAATAGATGAAAATAACAGACGATGCCTGTAACGACTATGTAGAAAAGCAAGTGGTGCTGGTACCTGTGTAACAGTACAGCGTGATGTTTCGGCAGCATCAAGGAGCAGAGAGGAAGGTTTCTCTAACAGGGTTCAGCGGGTCATAGATCTGTACTCGACTTGTCCAGGCACCCCTTTCCGGCTACTCGCGAAATCGCAGCATGCTGATCCCCACCAGCCAATCCCTACGCGAGAGTCAAAAGGGGGGCGGCCCCTTGGGCATTGGTCATTAATCTGCGTGATCGAATCGGCAATCTGCGTGCTCTGTGTGTCTATGAGCATTATGACCTGTAGCCGAGTAGCGATTTACAGAGACAGAATCGTCGTTGCACACTTCAGATGGTCACTGGTCATGAAGGCGAGACGGGCAGCGGGGAAACGGTTTACAACCTTCTTCGCGCAATACCTTCAACACCGGGACAACAGAAAGCAAAACGACAGGAGCTCACGCAGCGGACGCAGCGGGGACATTGACTCGGTACGTCAGTGCCATCACCGCAGTGATGGCAGTCGATTCCTTGCAAGGAGCAATCCTCCGCAAGTGGCGATTCTCCACCAGCCAGACAGTAGCACACCGCTGAAACGGAAGTCACAGAAACGACAGAGAGGAGTCAACGGGGCATAGCCACGAAAGTTCAGGAACAGCTGAAACAGGCCGTGAGAGTTTCCCGAATCTCTTTTCCCAAAGAGAAGGGCTGTCCAGGCTTTACCCCCCATACTCTAACCGCATGTCACATATCCATTGCTGTTGCGGAGATATGAGGCAGAAGAGAATCGCCGATGAGCCTGTACGAATGACTAAATAGCTCTATATAATATATAATATGAGAGCATTTACTATAAAAGAAAAACTCAAACATGCGCCACTGGCATAACCATTCTGAGTACGTTCAATGCAGAGCTAAATATAGGGTGCCAAAAGACCAAAGACACCTGTTTCAACACGTCCTATGACCGGCACTTTACTTTAGGGTGGCGTGATCTGCCTGCTTCGTCTTTAGGCTGTAATTAATAAGGACAAGCGAGTAGCAGTTCTCTTACTGCTGCCACTCGCTGTCCATGCCTGTTAGAAACAAAATAGCTCCCCAGAGGGCGGCAGCGCCTTTGCTCTTCAAAATGAAAGGTCATAAAGGTCATGACGTACACACACATCACAACCACATACGGCCTAGGGACATATCTTCTTCGCAGAAGGGAGACACAAGACGCGTCATGCGACATCAAGCAACAAAGGCTGTCCGCTCCCAAGAAGCGCCTGCCTCCATTGTAGCAACAGCCACATTCTCGCCCACCACCTGTTCTGTTGTTCCAGCAATACTATACTATACAACAGGCACACCCACACCACACGTTCTTTATCGTAGAATAAACAGGCTACGACATGAGGTGATCTTGTCCACAGACAGACCAGTTCCAGTTCAGTTACAATAAGGACACAGAATCGGCCATCGGTCCCTTCTGACCAACACGAATTGTTAGACGGACCCGCTGTCCAGCCTCAAGCATTGACAAGCCAGCCCTTTCAATCACGCGATTGCCGACAAATACATCCTTGCCGCCATCGTCCGGTGAAACAAAACCAAAACCTTTCTCTCCATTATAGAATTTTACTGTTCCTTCTACAACCTCTCCATTTGTTGAATTACTTGCACCCATTTTGACTACTTCCTTAATCATCTCAACTTGCGGTCCTTTTTTGCCTTTCGCGACATAGCAATCTATGACCGTACCCTCAGGCAAAGCGGTGAGGCCGGCTTGCTCAACTGCCGATATGTGTAAAAAGGCATCCGGACCTCCGTCTGACGGAGTAACAAAACCGAATCCCTTGGCGGGGTTGAACCATTTGACGGTGGCCCTTGGCATCGAGAATATCCTGGTGCTAGAGATTGGGAAGAAGATAGACGGTGTTTCGTTTTATAACTGTGGTACCTCCTTCAGCAGCGGTCAGCATCTTCACAGAAATGAACCGCAAACACAGCATTTTTCTCCCAACAAGTGGACGAAAATTGCAGCCTTTCTCTCAATGAGTAGACCTGCATATTTGTGAGTATGCCGCAAGCGGCTTTTGATTTCAAACGAAGTCGGGGAAGAATCCGTTTTCTGACGAGACCACATGGTGAGCACTCTCTTAACGTCGAGCTCTCTGCGCGTTGCACAGTAGAATCCATGCATTCCCTAAATCTCTTTTGTCTTTTCTTGTAAAGAATCCCTCGCAAAAGACTTTTTTGACCTCCTATAACTATAATAAAACACGCATATATAAAAAGATATTCTATTATTTTAGATAAAAAAAAATACTACACGTCCGATATCTTGATAAGATCAAGAGATCTTTTCCGGAAAGGCACAGCGGTGTGAGCACGACTCGTAGTCCAAGCGGTGAGACGCGATTCTCTCTGAACAGAGCCACACGGAAAGACATCGTTACATTACCATTACAATGGCGGGAGTGACGGGGCTCGAACCCGCGACCTCCGGCGTGACAGGCCGGCGCTCTAACCGACTGAGCTACACCCCCGACAATAGGCCGGCCACCGGCCACACAAGGCAATCTGGGATTCTCGCAGAGATTCCGCCGCTCTGCAAGGCTCCTCATTATCTCAATTCTCTCACTCGGGCCTTCTGCTATTCTACAATAAAAAGCATCTCTTGCAGAGAGCACCAGTATTTTTCAGTAAATATCACTTTCCGTGCATATTATGTGTTGCAGGTGTCGGAGGAAGTCTGACTACTAAGCCATCTAAATCCTTGTTCATAATGATCTGACAACCTAAACGAGATGTATTGGTTAAGCTGAAAGCTAAATCCAGCATATCCTCTTCATCTTCACTCGCAGGCTTGAGCCTGTCAGACCAGGCAGAATCAACAATGACGTGACATGTGGCACAGGCGAGAGAACCCTCACAAGCTCCCTCTATGGGAATATTGTACCGACGGGCAATTTCAAGGACCGATAACCCTTCAGACGCATCTACCTCGTGGTGAGTTCCGTCGTGATCGATGAACGTCATCTTCGGCATGGCTATCTCCGCGCTTTAGCTGTCCTGCATGCGCCGTCTCTCAGAGCGCGCATTGAACTCTCTGTGTAACCTGGTAGTATCTAATGTAGTATCTCATCTCTAGGCGGACCCTATATAGTCCCTTATCATCATTCTTCGACAGAATAGTCGTCACTAAGGCCGCCTCCCCTGACCCGTCTGTCTCAACTAGCTCAACTAGTGTACAGAACTAGTGTACAGACCCGTCTAGTCACAAAGAGCCATGAGTAACAACAAAATATCTCGATGGGACAGTGGTCTGCTGATTTCACCAGATCGGACAGTCTGAACCACGTCAGGCATCTAACAAATAGGGTCTGCCAGCCCGGCCTTCCCTGGTCCTTCTCTGATAACCTGTGCTAAGAAATTTAAATATACTCCCAGCTATTCAGAGCGTTTGAGCATCATCTGCTTGATTCGCCCCACGGCCTTGCCAGGGTTCAGCCCTTTTGGACATGCAATGGTACAATTCATTATTGTATGACATCTATACAATCTAAATGGATCTTCTAATATATCAAGACGCTTTCCAATACTTTCATCTCTGGAATCTGACAACCATCGGTATGCCTGCAGCAGGACAGCTGGCCCCAAATAACGATCTCCATTCCACCAGTAACTCGGACAGCTTGTCTGACAGCAGAAACAGAGGATACATTCCCATAATCCATCTAGCCGAGCGCGCTCCTCAGGGCTCTGCAATCTTTCTGCTAAAGGAGGAGGAGATGTATCTTCTTGCAACCATGGCTCTATTAATTCGATTTGAGAATACTGCCATGAGAGATCTGGTACAAGATCTTTTATTACTCTTAAGTGTGGTAATGGATAGATCTTCACGTCTCCTTTGACTTCTTTAATTGGTTTTAAGCAGGCCAAGGTATTAGTTCCATCAATATTCATTGCGCAACTGCCGCAAATCCCTTCACGACAGGAACGACGAAAAGTAAGAGTCGAGTCTATCTCATTCTTTATCTTCAACAGGGCATCCAGTACCATCGGTCCGCATGATTGAGTATCGACCTCATAGGTATCAAGACGCGGCGTGCCCTTCGAATCAGGGTCATGGCGATAAATCTGGAACTTCTTTGCAGTCTCTGTGCTCACTGGAATACAGTAGTATTTGCCACTTCTCACGCGTGAAACATGAGAGAATAAAAAATCAACCATCGATCACTCCTTCCGAGCTGGAACATAAACTCTCGGCTCAGATCAGTCTCTGATCAGTACACGCGGACCTTGGGCATAATGGATTCTACTGTCAGTGGCTCAATGTGAACGGGCCGGTATCCCAGTGTCACACGCCACTGATCGTCGATCCAAGCAAGGGTATGCTTCATCCAGTTCGTGTCATCGCGTTCCGGATAGTCCTCACGCGCATGAGCACCGCGGCTTTCATGGCGTGCGACAGCGCTTTTAATAGTAGTGAGGGCACAAGCCATCAAATTTTCTAGTTCGAATGCCTCGACCAGGTCTGAATTCCAAATCATGGAACGGTCCTTAAGCCCCATATCAGCTGTACTCGTAGCAATCTCTGTCATTTTTTCACAGCCCGCCTGTAGACTCTGTGCCGTCCTGAACACAGCAGCGTCATTCTGCATGGTGCGCTGCATCTGAAGACGCAGGAGCGCCGTTGATGTACTCCCGTTGGCGTAGCGGACTCTGTCAAAGTGAGCCACCGCACGGTCGGTCACAGATGAGGCCAGTGGCTCGTGTGCAGTGCCTGGCTTTTTTAGCCACTTGCTAGCGCGTAGGGACGCGGCCCGACCAAAAACGACAATGTCGAGGAGAGAGTTTGTTCCTAGTCTGTTAGCACCATGCACAGACACGCAAGCACACTCCCCAATCGCCATCAGGCCATGGCAAACAGAATCCGGATCGTCAGAAACAGGCCGTAGGACCTCACCATGATAGTTTGTAGGAATACCACCCATATTGTAATGTACTGTCGGTAAGACTGGGCAGGGGGTGCGAGTCGCATCTACTCCGGCAAAGATACGAACTGTTTCTGTGATACCTGGTAAGCGCTGATGCAACACATCAGCCCCCAGATGCTCAAGGTGCAGGTAAATGTGATCCTTCTGTTCTCCAACGCCGCGACCCTCACGTATTTCCACTGTCATAGCTCTGGAGACAACATCACGCGACGCGAGATCTTTTGCCGTCGGAGCATAACGCTCCATGAAACGCTCTCCTGCCGCATTTGTGAGATAGCCACCCTCGCCACGCGCTCCTTCAGTAATAAGACACCCAGAGCCATAGATGCCGGTAGGATGGAATTGCACAAACTCATGATCCTGTACAGGCAGCCCAGCACGTAGCACCATGCCATTGCCATCTCCTGTGCAAGTATGGGCCGACGTGCACGAGAAATACGCTCTGCCATAGCCACCAGTGGCGAGCACGGTCATATGAGCGCGGAATCTGTGTAAGCTCCCATCCGCCAGGTTCCACGCTAATACACCGCGACAGGCTCCACTATCGTCGAGAAGAAGGTCAATAGCAAAATATTCAATAAAGAAGCGCGCTGAGTGTTTGAGTGACTGTTGGTATAGCGTGTGCAAAATTGCATGCCCTGTGCGATCTGCCGCTGCGCAAGCCCGTTGTACTGGAGCTTCACCAAAATTACGCATGTGCCCCCCAAAAGGGCGCTGGTAGATAAGACCATCCGTTGTTCGCGAAAACGGCACGCCGAAGTGCTCCAGTTCGTAAACTGCAGGGATGGCTTCACGACACATGTACTCGATAGCATCCTGATCGCCAAGCCAGTCAGAGCCTTTCACAGTATCGAACATGTGCCAAATCCAGTTATCTTCGGACATATTGCCCAGTGCAGCACCAATTCCCCCTTGCGCCGCGACAGTATGGCTGCGAGTTGGAAAAACTTTTGTGATGCAGGCAGTCTTCAGGCCTGTTGCACTCATACCCAGGGTAGCGCGCAACCCCCCTCCTCCGGCACCGACGACCACAACGTCATACGCGTGATCAATGATGTCATACGCCGCCATCGCTCGCTACCCTCCGTATGCAACTTTTAATCCTGCTACCACCGCGAACGTCGCTAGCAAAATGACCACAAACTTGACAAGAACGAGTCCAGCGAGTCTGCCTAGCTCGTGGTGAACATAATCTTCGATGATGACCCGAAGCCCCAGCTGAGCATGGTAGTATGCTGTGCCAACGGTCACAAGCATTAGAACAAGATTCCCCGGTATTCTGAAAAATGCATGTAGAGTCTCGTAATCCGCATTCTTCAGACCAATAACAACCACCACAAACCACAAGGATAGCGGAACGAGAATCACTGCCGTCAGGCGCTGTGTCCACCAGTGCCCGACTCCTTTTTTCGCAGCGCCAAGGCCGCGGACATGACCTAATTCCGAACGCATATTCATCACTTATTTTCCTTAGACTGAAAGGCCAATGCCCCAAGCCAGCATGCTTAGTACAGCCGTGACAACCCAAACAATGAATCCAGATGCATAAACTTGTTCGCGTTCAAACCCATATCCAAGGTCCCATATCAAGTGACGAATGCCATTGCACAGGTGATAAAACAAAGAGACGGACCAAAGAAAGATCATCAAGCTTCCCACCAATGAGCTCAGCAGTACCTGCGCTTGAGCATACGCCACCGGTCCATAAGCCGCAGCTCCTAGCCAGTAAGTTAACACAAAAGTCCCACCTACCAGGGCTACGCCTGTAATGCGGTGCAAAATTGACATCAGAGAAGTTAGTTGTGGTCGGTAGATTTGTATATGTGGAGAAAGCGGTCTATCCTGGTGAGGCATGATTCCCTCCACCTTCCGATAAAGTATCAGTCGCAAACACTTTTTTAACAATCTCTTTCCATTTTACCAGTCATATTACCGGTCATAAAAAAATTACTGAAAACTGGAAAAAAATACTGAAAACTAAAACTGGCTCGCTAAGTATCTATCCTCTACAGGAAAGTCCTGGGGTCCTTCGTTGCACGGATAACTAATAGCCCGAGCCCCCCCGGCGGTGGCGGGAATGCATTGTGATTTCCCTCCACGCACACGACTGGATCAGCCAGAGGCGGTACCTGCTCTTGTTCTGTTCAGCAATTTTTAGAGCTAGGCCAAAATCGCGGCAGATGTCTTCCGGACGGACGTCGACAGCGTCAGAATGGACTGGCTCATGCCATCAACGATTCTGCCGCTGTTAGCTAGCTAGCTCCGTATGGGATGGCCGCACCTCACACCACACCTAGAATCATCACGAGGTGAATGTTTTTACTAGGCCTTGTGAGCGAGCATACTGAGACACTGGGCAGCACCATCAGCGCCCTCGAAACACAGACGGACGCTTATGCTGAAAAGCTCTTAACCCTTCTCTGTAATCCTCTGTGTCAAAGAACTGATAATCTGATCCTCGCGCAGCACTGTCTGTCATAGAGTGTGACCCGTCTGTTTCCAGCAGCTGACGAATGTAGTGGCGATGCCAGCGATGAACAAGCGGGGCACCAACGGCAATACGTTGAGCCGTAGCGATGGCCTCGGACTCTACCCTATGATCAGCCACAACCCTGTTTATGAAACCCATGACTAAAGCTTCAGCGGAATCAAATATGCGGGCCTCTAGCAGAATCTCCAACATACGAGCATGGCCCACGAGACGCATGATGGCATTAATCTCTGGCTTTGGCATGGGAAGCCCCAGTTTGCTCACGGGTATACCAAATCTGCTTCCCTTCCCACAGAGACGCATGTCTGCCATAGCAGCTAGGGCAAATCCTCCGCCCAGACATAGGCCTTCGATCGCAGCAATCACGGGATGCGCGTTATCGCGCACACCGGCAAGAGCTCTGTGCATTATGTTGTCATAACTTTTTGCCTGTTCAGGATTCCCACGTTCGGCTTCAAACAGCGTCACATCAGCGCCAGCAGTAAAGGCCCTCTTTCCAGCACCGCGCAGGATTATACAGCGAAAAGTAGAATTTTTGCTTAGTTTCTCGCAAGTATCTCCTAACTCTTCCCACATAGATCTGTCGAGGGCGTTGTGTCTTTCGGGTTTGTTGAGGAGCACTGTGACAATCGGGCCGTCATGCTGGACAAGAATTTTCTCCGTCATGTTATTGCCTCGTCTTAGGCTAATAATTGTACTAGACTATTATCGAAACAAACGACGATAGTGATCTGGCTGGTGAAGACGGTGCACACGGCTCATTAAGACGAGGATTCCTCCCACCAACCCCACCATAGTCCATGCGGGTATCTCCATGGCTATCGCCCCGACCTGGGTCAACAGAATACCAATTTTTGAGGGAACACTTGTTGTCTCTTGCCATTGAGCAAGACTTTCTTCAAAAGCGGGGGGCACACCGGCAAGCAAAGTCCACATATCTCTTGTTGCAAGACCAACATAGGTTCCCGTACCGAGGGTCATGAGCATCTCCAGAGAGGCAACCAGAATAGCGGCTATCATCAAAAACCATCCAAGCAAACGGACGAGAAGAATCATGCTTTTCTCCGTAACCGTACGAGCCGCCTTGAGGCCGGTCGTTCAGGCCCGCCAAGAATTTTCACCATCGAGAAAGACGACTCTGGAAATGAGAAAGACAACTCTGGAAACTCAAAAGTCGAGATCACTGTAATGATGAGGTGGCAGTGTCCCTGGCACCTGTTCATTGAGTAAGGCACGGAAGCTAGGACGAGACTTGATACGTGCATACCAGTTTTTAGCCTCCTGATGCTCCTCCCACGGCACATCACCGACGTAATCTACCACTGACAAATGGGCTGCCGCTGCCAGGTCGGCGAATGACAAAGAGTCTCCAGCCAACCAACGGCGCCTTTCTGTTAACCAGGCGATATATTGCAGATGGGTATGAATATTGGCTTGACCAGCCCGGATCGCACGGGAATCCGGCGCTCCAACACCAATGAAGCGTTTGCTAATTTTCTCCCCTACTAAATTGGCAGTCACTTCTCTGTTAAACTTGTAATCAAACCATGCTACTAAACGACGCACTTCCCCACGGGCAACTGGCCAGACTCCTCCCAGGAGAGAAGGGTCGGGATAAACCTCCTCCAAGTACTCGCAAATAACTGTGGAATCTACCACTACCGTGCCATCATTTTCTATTAAAACAGGAACGTCTCCAGCCGGATTGAGTAACATGAAATCTGACCGTCTTTCCCACGGGCGTTCAAGAACAAGTTCAAAGTCAAGTCTCTTCTCAGCCAGCGCAAGTCTAACTTTACGACAAGGGGGCGAGAGCCAGAAATGAAACAAGGTACGCATGCCATTTCTTGTAACCTAAAATCCTTTGCCAGAAAAGCACCCCCGCCTTCGCAGCTCGCATTCCTCGCCTCTGCGCGTTAATACTATTGACATAATAGTTAAAAAATATCTATTTTTAGTTAAAAAATATCTATTTATAGTATATATTTCCGCCAAGGGTCGTAGCGATAGCGCACCGATCCAACCCCTTGAGGCCAATGACTACTAGCCGGCTGCATCGAGACTCTGCAGCTCTCCATGGTTTGTCAAAGTAACGCTGAACCCTTGTGCCAACTCCATGCACCACCAATCGCATGGCCTTCCCTGGCACATCAAGAAACCCCTTGATGCGAATAATATTATGAGTTGTTAAAACATTCAATAAACTCTTTTCAAGGACGTCCACATCAGAGACAGCTGGCAGAGTAAGGGTAAAACTCTCAAAATCGTCATGAGTGTGATTATCATCATGAGGATAGTTTTTTTCGTAGGCAAGATTCTCTTCTGCTACGCCTCCGAGGCCTAACAGAAGGGCGGAGTTTGCACGACCGTGATGAACTTTCAGCAGCCTGACACCATTCCGCAGGAGAGATTTCAGTTGATTTTCTAATATTGGAAGATTCTTTTTATTAAGAAGATCAACTTTGTTTAACAACACTATATCAGCACACAAAAGTTGATCAGTAAATGTTTCTGCAATAGGGCTTTTGTGGGCGCTGCTATCCATCAATCCACTCTTTTGGAATGGACTATGAGACAATATGCTATCTAATAGTGCAATTGCGTCCACAACCACTACCACCCCATCGACCATGACCCGCGCACGAATATTTGGCCACTGAAATGCTTGCACGAGTGGTTTTGGTAAAGCCAAACCAGAAGTTTCTATAATGATGTGATCAGGTCGTTTATCTGTATCTGTATGATACACGATTTTTTCTATAGTAGGAATAAATTCCTCTGCAACGGTGCAACAGAGACAACCGTTGGTCAATTCAATGATGTCATCACAGGCTGCCACGTCGCATCCTTCTAGGAGAGCCCGATCAATGCCAACATCACCGAACTCGTTGATAATCACTGCGATTCGACGACCAAAATTGCTCTCCAGCAGATGACGAATTAATGTCGTCTTACCAGACCCTAAGAAGCCTGTCACGATAGTTGCTGGTATTTTGTAAAGATTCTGCGATGCCATATTGGTTTTTCCCTGACATACAGGAAAAATATTTGCGATACGATGTGCTGTAGTGATGGCGATATTAAGGTCTTATGTCATGAGACGTACGCTGACTGTGGCTGTAGTCAGACGCATACAGGCGACTCTCACGGAAATTACAGGCTCCAAGTGTGCGCCCAACAATGATCAAAGCAGTCTGGAGTAATCCGGCTGCCTTGACTTGATCGTGTATGTCAGCAAGTGTACCATACAGAATATGCTGGTCGGGCCAAGAGGCTCGATAGACCACAGCAACAGGACAATCGATACCATAGAGCGGCGTCAGATCGCGTACCACAGTTGCTAGGTTATTAATGGAGAGGTGAATCACGAGGGTCGCCTGACTCTGGCCCAAAAGAGCAAGCCCCTCCCCAGGAGGCATAGGATCCGTCCGCACGGCAGTGCGTGTGAGTATAACAGTCTGGCTAATGCCAGGCACTGTTAATGCGGTTGCGAGAGCAGCTGCGGCAGCGGCAAATGCAGGCACACCTGGTGTCACAGTGTAGGGAATTGCGAGAGCTGTCAGCCTGCGCATCTGTTCTGCTATTGCTCCATACAGGGAGGGATCCCCTGAATGCAGCCGGGCAACGTCTTCCCCATCCGCATGAGTGGCCGCCATGATGGTTATAATCTCGTCAAGAGTAAGATGAGCGGTATTGATACAATGAGCGCCCTCTTTTTTTGTCGACAGAACATCTGCAGGGACAAGGGAACCAGCATACAAAACCATAGAGCACTTTTGTAACAGGTTGAAACCCCGTACGGTAATTAAATCCGCCGCCCCTGGTCCAACACCTATGAAATGTACTGTCATCGGCGCCACTGCTTATAATACTGAATAAGACCTGTGGTAGACGAATCATGATGATCAGCAACCTCAGAACAATGAATCTGCTTTAATATTCTACTAGCAAGCTGCTTTCCGAGTTCTACACCCCACTGATCATAAGAATTTACGTTCCATATCACTCCTTGCACGAAGATCTTATGTTCATATAAGGCCAGTAAAGAACCTAATGTATAAGGATCTAGTTTTTTTACGAGGATAGTGTTCGTCGGACGGTTACCAGGGAATACTTTGTGTGGTAGCAACTTTTCCAGCGCATGGCCCTTCATGCCTTGTGCCTCTAGCTCTGCACGTGCTTCTTTTTCCGTTTTTCCCCACATCATCGCCTCGCTCTGCGCGAACATATTCGAAAGAAGAATAGCGTGGTGGGTGCCAATTGGGTTGTGGCTACAAGCGGGAGCAATGAAATCGCAGGGCACGAGCCACGTCCCTTGGTGAAGAAGTTGATAAAAAGAATGCTGACCGTTCGTACCCGGCTCTCCAAAGAGGACTGGCCCTGTTTTGTATGCAACCAGCTCGCCATCATGGGTAATGCGCTTCCCATTACTCTCCATATCAGCTTGTTCCAGATAGGCAGGAAGACGATGCAGGTATTGATCATAGGGTAAAACAGCATAGGCCCCGGTCTCAAAAAAGTTGACATACCACAAACCAATAAGCCCGAGCAGCACAGGGATGTTGGATTCTAAAGGGGCCGTGCGGAAATGTTCATCCATAGCATGTGCCCCAGATAGCAGCTCTTCAAAGCGTTCAAACCCTATAGTGACGGCAATAGATAAACCTATTGCTGACCATAGTGAGTAACGTCCTCCCACCCAATCCCAGAACTCAAACATGTTATCAGGATCGATACCGAATTCTGTAACGGCTGTAACATTAGTTGAAATGGCAACAAAGTGCTGTGCCACCGCTGATTCACCAAGCTGCTCCACAAGCCAAGCACGGGCGCTTTTAGCATTAGTGAGGGTTTCTTGTGTTGTGAATGTTTTTGAAGCCACAATGAACAATGTCGATTCTGGGTTTAAGCGACGACACGTCTCAGAGACATGAGTGCCATCTACGTTTGACACAAAAGAGGGGCGGAGCGTAGCTTGATGATAGGGTCTGAGTGCTTCAGTGACCATCATAGGCCCCAAATCTGACCCACCAATTCCAATGTTCACAATATCAGTGATGCGACGGCCCGTGGCACCAACCCAGCTACCATTTTGTACAGCCTCACAGAAACGCCGCATCTTGGCGAGTACGGCATTCACCTTGGGCATGACGTCTTCGCCATCGACAAGAATAGGTCTGTTAGAGCGATTGCGCAAAGCAACATGCAGCACAGCGCGACCTTCAATGTCATTGATCTTCTCGCCTCTGAACATACGGGCACGCTTCTCTTCTACGTGACATTCTACTGATAATTGTAACAGTAATTTGAGCGTGTCTTTTGTTATTCTGTTCTTAGAATAATCAACCAGAATGTCGCCCAGCTTCAGCGAAAATGCCTCAAACCTTTGAGAATCCTGCGTGAATAGATCACGCATATGTATATTTCGAATGGCGCGATAGTGCTCACTGAGTGCCTTCCATGCAACACTCCTAGTTAACGACGCCATAACACCCCCACCTCTTGCACTCTACACTGTCACTACACAGCCACTCCTGCTGATCCTCAACCCAAGGCCTTTCTCAACCAAAAAATTCAAAATCGTCAGGAGTTTTAAGAAAAAATTCAAGCATTCTATTCCATCCTCATTCTCTCCCCCCCTTTTTTCATCAGAAAGCCTCATCAGAAGCCGCCGGGCATGTCCACAAATTACAACCTTTTAGCCATGCGAGGCATTAAGATCGTATAATCAAAATCAAGAACAACTTGAGAGTGATATTTCCCATCCTCTCCTTTGTCAGGAAAGTCGCCACATGGTTTGTTCTTCACTGCTACAGTTCTTATCCTCAACGCTCCAATGTCATCACGTCTTGGTATTACCAGTTTATCAAGAACTTCTGACCAGCAATAAATCGTGTCCCCAGCAAATGTCGGGTTAGCATGAGTACCACCGTTAATGGCCACTATCCGGAAGGCATTACTGAGTCCGTTGAACGATAACGCTCGTGCAAGCGAGATAATGTGGCCACCGTAAATGAGCCTTCTCTTAAAGCGCCCCTGTAACTGTTCGTGTAAATTAAAATGTACCTTAGCAGTGTTCTGATAAAGGCGGGTTGCCATCTGATGTTCCGCCTCCTCAACCGTCATCCCATCCACATGGTCAATCTTCTCACCTATGGCATAATCATCCCACAGGTAATGATTGCCAGCAAGAGAGAGATCATAGCCTGACATCCGCAACTGATAAGGAAATATTAGTGCAGAAGCCGGCACAGACTTTGGTAGGTTGGGGAGGAGAGGAGTGGTACAGGAGGGTTCCTCGCTTTTCTTGCGTATCATTACCCAACGCACGTAATCAACGACCATTTCGTCATGCTGATTTAATCCGGTTGAACGAACATAAACAACACCACTTTTATGGTCAGAATTTTCCTTGAGGCCTATGACACGCGAGACCGCAGTGATGGTGTCACCCACATACACAGGCGTACCAAAGTGCCCATCAGCATAACCGAGGTTGGCAATAGCGTTCAACGAAATTTCCGGGACCGTTTTTCCAAAAACAACGTGAAAAGCCAACAGATCGTCAATGGGTGAGTCCGGTAAGCCAATGGCTCTAGCAAACTCCCTGTCTGAGTGCACGGCAAAGCGAGGACCAAAAAGTGCTTGATAGATCGCGACATCGCCAGCCGTTATGGTACGTGGAGTGGGATGGATAAGTTCCTGATCGAACTTAAAGTTCTCAAAAAAATTGCCAGGATTAGTCTTAGAATCGTTCATCTCAGTCCTCTGAGTTTTTACAGACTCACTGCTTGTCGTAGGCCCCCCCAGACCCAGCCATTGACCATTGAACTGCCAGAGTGCTCACTGGCGGTCGGTTATGAACTATTAGTCCTTCAATTCTGCCGTTGCCGTCATACAAAGCGTTCCGTCAGGACCCTGCGCTTCTAAGGTGACAGAATCACCAGAGAGCTGACCAACAAGATGAAATTTATACGTGTCAAATAGTGGATTCTTTCCACGGAAAGAATATTTTACAACCGTGCGATCGGTATTGCGACGAACAAGATCCATTAGCAACGTTGCCACCAGTGGTCCATGGACCACCAGTCCAGGATAATTCTCCTCCTGCATAGCATAAGGCCGATCGTAATGAATGCGATGACTGTTGAAGGTAATGGCAGAAAAACGAAATAACAGCACGGGGGTGGGGGTAATCGTCTGTACCCAAGCACCATCTATAGCGTGTGGCACCCCGGCGATGGGAGTCGGCGCTGTGACAGGCCCGCCAGGCTCCCTATAGACAATGTCCTGCTCTTCCTCCACACACAGCCTACCGCTCTGCATAATACGATAGCGGACGGTGACGAACACAAGCGTGCCGGTTCCTCCCCGCTTTTCTTGAACAGCGATAACTTCCCCATCGCGAGTCGCTGGCTGGCCAATGATCAGACTACTATGGAAAATCATGCGTGCACCAGCGAACATACGTCGCGGTAGTGTCACCGGCGGCATGAATCCCCCACGTTTGGGATGACCGTCTGAACCCATTTGAGCCATTGGCGCCCGTGGTAGGAAGAAGAACCAGTGCCACAGAGGGGGTAGTCTGTCACCATTCCCAAGCATAGTGGCCACATCATCAAGAACATTGAGAACAGCCTGGACAGAGGATCCTGTAATATCGTCTTGGCGATTCTCCTGTGATCCAATCCAGTCAGAATAATGGACTGCCTGTTGCATGAATGACTCCTTTACAGCCCAACAGGACCGGCAACAACCTTTTGATCGCGCAATTTGCTTATTTCTGTCTCAGTGAGACCTAAGTCCTGAGAGAGAATTTCATCAGTATGTTCACCTAAAAGAGGAGCTCTCTTGGGAGTTTCACGTGGACAAGCACCAAAGTCAAGCGGAGAGCCTGGGACTAAGAAGCGACCGATGCCTGGCTGTTCCAACTCAGCGAATAAAGGGTTACGGGTTGAGCAGCGGTGGTCCTCAGTAAGCATTTGACGAAATGTCTGATATGGTCCCCAGCAGATTCCACTCCCACCAAAGGCCAAACGTATCTCTTCGAGCGTTTTTTCTGCCACCCATGGCCGAATCATGGCAGAAATGGCCTCTGAAGCCCGGAATCTTTCCCCCTCTTCAAGAAGACTCACGCCTAACGCCTGTTCCAGGGCTCTGAAACGGTCTGCCAGACCAGTGACCTTGGCAAGTTCTTCCCACATACGAGATGTTACTACTACAATGTAGAGGAATCGGCCATCTTTTGTCTCAAAGTCAGATCCGTATGCTCCATACAGGTAGTTGCCATAGGAACGTCTGTCCTCATTATTAACTTGTACTTCAGCAATATAGCCCAGGTTACCAACCATAGCGAAGGCAATATCTGAAAGGGCCATTCTGACAAGTTGCCCCTGCCCTGTCTTATTACGGTATCGTTCTGCTGATAATACAGCTAAAGCAACGTTTATTCCACAAATTGCGTCCCATGCAGGTAGGACATGATTAACACGATTACCTCCAGATTTCCCAGGTACATGGCCTGTTACGAATGGAAAACCAACAGCACAATTAACAGTATAATCTACTGCAGAAGTACCATCTGAACTACCGACAAGGTTGATCATAATGAGATCTTCTCGTCTTGCCTTGAGTTTGTCGTACCGGAACCAGCTGCTTTGTGGAAAGTTGGTGACGAAAATACCACGATCTTCTCCAGATTGTGTAACAAGTGCACTTGCAATCTCCCGTCCTTCTGGCTTAGTCGTATCAATTGCGAGTGACCTTTTTCCCTTATTCAAACCAACCCAATAAAGACTTTTCCCTTCCTTTGTGACTGGCCAGCGACGTGAATCGACACCGCCACCGATCGGATCGACACGAATCACATCCGCCCCGAGCTGAGCCAGCGTCATTCCTCCTAGTGGGGCTGCAACAAATGCAGGACTCTCCACTATGCGTAATCCTTTGAGCACACTGTTCATGACAGTTCCCCAGTTCTCCCTAAAAATTGCAAACGAGTAATTTTGCAGACTGGCAGATGACAGCGCAATATGCAAAAAAACTCTCATTGTGAGGATTTTTATATCAAAGATAGAATTGTATTTATCAATTTTTTATCTTAAAAAGATAATCTGGCATATTTTCAAATGTATATCCTTGACAGAAGAAAAAGTGATCTAACTTGATTGAGAACCGCATTCACTGCTATCGTCCGATTCTTCTTTGTTCGTCTTTGAATGTGATGTTCCCAATTTGCACTGCAGGCACATGCTTAGCTGATGCTAAAAAAGTATTAAGGGGATTAAAAAAGTATTAAGGGGATTCATAACCGTTATGTCTGAGCAAGAATCTGAGCAGTCCATGCCGCTTGATGGCATTCGAGTCGTCGATGTCGGCACCTTTATCGCCGGGCCTTACAGTGCTTCTATCCTCGGCGAATTCGGGGCGGAGGTTTACAAGGTCGAACACCCCATTGCTGGTGACCCGCTGCGGCGATTCGGCACAACGACTAAACGCAATGACTCTACTCTAATGTGGCTCACAGAAGCTCGCAATAAGAAGTCTGTCACAATTGATCTACGTGTACCGGCAGGGGCAACGCTGTTTCGTAGACTTGTGGCTCAGTGCGATGTGCTCGTGGAGAACTTCAAACCCGGTACTCTGGAAAAGTGGGGTCTTGGGGACAACGTGCTGCGGCAGGATCATCCTGGCCTAGTGATGCTGCGTGTGACGGGCTACGGTCAAACAGGCCCCTATCGAGACAGGCCTGGCTTTGCCCATATTGCTCATGCCGTTGGGGGCTTGTCCTATCTTGCCGGCTTCCCAGGCCAGACGCCTGTCGTTCCAGGCTCTACTCCGCTTGGTGACTATATGTCTGGTCTGTATGGTGCTATTGGAATCATGCTTGCCTTGCGGCATCGCCGGAAGACAGGACTCGGTCAGGTCATTGACATTGGGATTTATGAGGCTGTGTTCCGTCAACTTGATGAAATCGCAGCTGTTTATGGTATGTTCGGTCGTATCCGCGAGCGTGAAGGAGCTGGCACAGTCATTGCCTGCCCGCATGGGCATTTCCGCACAAAGGACAGCAGGTGGGTTGCTATTGCTTGTACGACAGACAAGATGTTCGCCCGCTTGGCTGAGGATGCCATGAATCGACCGGAATTAGCCTCCTCTGGTCTTTACGGCGTGAAGGCCAATCGTTTGGCCGCACGCAAAGAAGTTGACGCCACCGTATCACAATGGACTATGTCCCTGACTCGTGAAGAGGTGATGCACAAATGCATTGCTGCTGATGTGCCAATTGGCCAAATCAATAGCATTGCTGATATCTTTGCTGATCCGCATTTCCGTGCTCGGAATGACATGATTACGGTTGATGTGCCAGATGTGGGACCTGTTGTCGTGCCTGGGGTGTTCCCACGGTTATCCCGTACACCGGGTCGTATCTCTACGCTTGGTCCCCATCTTGGGGAGCATACTAACGAGGTATTAAGCACCCTCCTGGAGGTCTCCCCTGCGGAGCTCAATGAGCTGCGCAAAAGCAGAGTCATATAAGCACGTCAAGGGAAGTAAGCTATGAGTGAGATGCAGACACCACTAAATGGTCTCCTGGTTGTAGATGTTGCAACGTTCATCGCTTCACCGTATTGCGCCGCTCTTTTAGGTGAGTTTGGGGCGGAAGTACTCAAGGTAGAACACCCAATTGGAGGCGATCCTTGCCGTAATTTCGGTACGCCTTCCCCGCGTGGGGACACCTTAGCGTGGTTGTCGGAGGCCCGTAACAAAAAGTCAATAACCCTCAACTTAAGGGAAAAGAATGGTGCCGCAATCTTTCGGCAGCTTTGTTCGCGGGCAGATGTAGTAACGGAGAATTTTCGGCCTGGTACATTAGAAAAATGGGGCATTGGATACGACGTTCTAGCGCAGGATAATCCTCGGTTGATTATGCTACGTGTGTCCGGTTATGGCCAGGATGGTCCGTATCGGGATCGTCCCGGCTTTGCCCGAATCGCTCATGCTGTTGGCGGCCTTGCTTATCTGGCCGGTATGCCTAAGGACACACCTGTGACACCGGGCTCAACAACACTTGGCGATTATCTATCAGGGTTGTACGGCGCAGTTGGTGTGCTTCTTGCCCTGTACGAGAGGGAAAAAAGCGGTAAAGGACAGTACATTGATGTTGCCTTGTATGAATCTGTCTTCCGTCTTACCGATGAATTGGCCCCTGCTTATGCGATGTATGGCGCCGTCCGTGAGCGGCACGGACCACACATCAAGACTGCTGTGCCACTTGGTCATTTTCGCACGAAGGATGACAAATGGGTGGCGTTTGCTTGTACGACTGACAAACTATTTGAGCGTTTGTGTCGCGCCATGGGACGTTCGGAACTGGCCTCTAGCCACTTGTATGGTCTGCAAGCCCAGCGTCTAGAAAGTAGACATGAGGTGAACCAGCTCGTTGCAGCATGGGCAGGCTCGCTGAATCGCGATGATGTTCTTGCCCTCTGTTTAGCAGCAGGAGCACCGTGTGGTCCATTAAACACAATTGCTGATATTTTTGGCGATCGCCAGTTCGCGGCACGTCAGAATCTTGTTCCTATAGAAGTTCCTGATATGAATGGCGAATCTGTCATTATCCCGAATATCATCCCTCGTCTCTCAGAAACACCGGGCCGTATTCAGAGCCTGGGGCCTCAACTGGGAGAGCACACTGATATGATTTTGAAGGACGTGCTAGGATTTGATGACGAGCAGATCAAAGATTTACACGAAAAAAGAGTATTATAAAATACATAACATAAATATGGTATGGTATGCCAGGCATATGGTCTGCCATGTTGGGGCTGTAAGTGTAAGAATAGGCAGAGGGGCAGCACACAGGTCCAATCCGCTCATGGCCTAGCCGCCATTAGCCGCCATGGTGCGAGCTCCCTCCCAAATTCAATGCTGTAATCTCTGTGCCGATTGACGGATCCACCCTCCGCCCAGAAGCCTATCTCCTTGATAGAAGACGCATGCCTGGCCGGGTGCTGCCCCGGCAAAGGGCGTGGATAGTTCAACATTTGCTAAACTATTGTTGTACCCATACACTTTTGCCAGGAGCGGTTGATGCATGGATCGTAGCTGGACTTCAACACTTATGCCGGCTGCCGGAGGGCGGGTTCCCGGACCAAGCCAATTAATCTCCCCCACAGTCAGCCTGTCCTGGAAGAGGACAGCACGGGGTCCGACGATGACTCGTCGCGTACTGGACTCGAGACGCACCACATATAAGGGTTCTTGTTCTCCACCAATGCCAAGACCATGCCGTTGGCTGACTGTATAATGTACGATTCCAGCGTGCCTTCCGAGAAAGCGGCCATCGACGTGCACAATATCTCCGGGTTGCACTAATTCTGGGAAAAAATTTTTTATCACACTACTGTAACTAGTATTACCTGCAAAACATATGTCCTGACTATCCTTCTTATCAGCAACTGGTAGTCCAAAACGACGGGCATGGGCACGAGTTTCGGCTTTACTTGCAAGAGTTCCAAGTGGAAAGTGTAAAAAACTCAGTTGAGCACGGGGTGTCGCGAAAAGAAAATAGCTCTGATCTCGTCGTGAGTCCCGACTACGCCACAGTTCTGGACCATCGGGGCCATCCTCTAAACGAGCATAGTGTCCCGTGGCAAGGAACTCGGCGTCTAACAGACGGGCGACGGCGAGCAGATCACGAAACTTCACTGTTTTGTTACAGAAAATGCAAGGTACAGGTGTTTCCCCTTGGCCATAGGATTTCGCGAAAGGGACCACGACATTTTTGAAAAACTGGTGTTTGTAATCAAACACGTAATGAGGGATTCCTATCTTGGCCGCTACCCGACGCGCATCAGCGACATCCTGGCCAGTGGCACAACAGGAATACCTGTCTATGCCAGGATTGGCCGCTCCACCAAGCTGTAGTGTGATACCAATGACCTGAAGACCTTCTTCCTCAAGGAGTGCTGCAGTGACGGCACTGTCCACACCGCCAGACATAGCCACCGCTATACGAGTTTTGCGTGTAATTCTCATTAAATTCTTTACGCTTTCTCTCTACAACAATTCTGATCACACAGTGTACGCATTCATTACACACTTGAAAGTGTAGATCCTGCTAATTTTTTCTTTATTAATGTGCTGAGTTTTTCTGGATTTGCCTTTCCGTCTGTGGCCTTCATAACCTGTCCGATAAACCAGCCAAGAATCCTCACCTGTCCACCCCGATACAAAGCTACTTTATCGGCATGTTGTCTCATAACCTCGTCAATAGCCCGTTCTATGACTTTTGAATCCGTCACCTGTTTGAGACCTTTCGCGGTGACAATTGCTGATGGCTCTTGACCAGTTTCCAGCATACTCTCGAATACACTCTTAGCAATGTGACTAGAAATGGTGCCATCTCCTATCAAGTCGATAAGCTGCCCTAGATGGTCGGCTGAAATGGGACTGTCGCTGATTTCCCGTCCGCTTCTATGAAGAGCGCCGAACAAACTTGTCATTACCCAATTCGCTACGATTTTGGGGTCTCTGCCTTTAGCGACGGTTTCATAATATTCTGCAGTTTCTCGATCCTCTACCAAAATCCCGGCTGCATACGCAGGCAAACCATAGATATTCATGAAGCGAGACTTTTTTTGATCTGGCAGTTCAGGGAGATTAGTACGAATGTCCTCAATGAATGTTTCATCCAGCATTAGAGGTACTAAATCTGGATCTTGAAAGTATCGATAATCATGTACCATTTCTTTTGATCGCATAGGTAATGTTTTCCCAGAGCTAGAATCAAAAAAACGTGTCTCCTGTTCAATGCTACCACCAGACTCATAAACTCTGACATGGCGGTGAGCTTCATACTCAATAGCCTGGACCACAAAGCGCACAGAGTTGATATTTTTGATTTCGCAGCGTGTGCGAAAGTCCTCGTCTGGCCGTCGCACAGAAACATTGACGTCACAACGTAGCGAACCTTCCTGCATATTGCCGTCACAGCTGCCAAGATAGCGCAAGATTGATCTGAGCTTACGCACATAAGCAGCCGCTTCCTCTGAACTGTGCATGTCTGGTTGCGAGACGATTTCCATCAGTGCGACCCCTGCTCTGTTGAGATCAATGAAAGACCGAGTGGGATGTCTGTCGTGCAAGGACTTGCCGGCATCCTGCTCGAGATGCAAGCGCTCAATGCGAATTGTACGACTCGTCCCGTCAGAAAGATCAATGGCTACAAGCCCAGGGCCTACAATCGGCAATTCGTGCTGGCTAATCTGATAACCAGCTGGCAGATCCGCGTAAAAATAATTCTTACGTGCAAACACAGAATACTTGTTTATGTGGGCGTTGAGTCCCAGACCCGTCCGCACCGCCTGCTCGATACACTTAGCATTAACGACTGGCAGCATCCCTGGGAATGCCGCATCAAACAATGCAACCTGTGTATTCGGCGCACCGCCAAAAAATGTCGCGGCGCCAGAGAAAAGTTTTGCCATAGATATAATCTGTGCGTGGATTTCTAATCCTATTACTATTTCCCATAATCCCGTTTGTCCTTCAATCCAATGACTCATAGCCGTAGAACCATAACCTTAATTGGCCACAGCGAGCGACGGACGTTGAGTGAAACAGGCAGCCGTTTCCAGTACCCCCCCCACCTTTAGCACAGTTTGTTCTTCAAACGGTCTTCCAATAATTTGCAACCCCAATGGCAGGCCTTCAGGAGAGAGTCCCGCAGGCACACTCAAACCCGGTAAACCAGCAAGCGATATGGGTACGGTGAAGATATCATTCAAATACATAGTAATAGGATCGTCCATTTGCTCTCCCATAGCGAAAGCTGGCGTAGGTGTTGTGGGCGTTAAGATGACGTCTACAGTTTTAAAGGCCTGCTGAAAATCACGGATGATGAGTGTGCGCACTTTCTGTGCCTTAAGGTAATAGGCATCGTAATAGCCTGCCGATAGCACATAGGTGCCTATGAGAACACGGCGCTGCACCTCTTGGCCAAATCCAGCAGCACGTGTTTGCATATACATCTCGTTAAGAGAACTATTTCCTGCCTTTCGCAATCCATATCGGACTCCGTCGTAACGGGCAAGATTCGAAGAGGCTTCCGCTGGGGCAATGATATAATAAGTAGCAAGGGCATACTGTGTATGCGGCAAGCTAATCTCCATTGGCTCAGCCCCAGCAGCCTTGAGCCAACTGATGCCCTTGTCCCATAACGCAATTACTTCAGGTGCAAGGCCATCGGGGCGATACTCACAGGGAACACCGACTTTCAAACCGTGTATCTCGCCAGTGAGAGCCCCCTCGAAATCCGGAACAGGAACCTGTGCTGATGTAGAATCCTTTGAATCATAACCACTCATAGCCCCTAGCATCAGAGCAGAATCTCGTATTGTACGAGTCATTGGTCCCGCCTGGTCCAGAGAACTTGCAAAGGCTATGAGACCCCAACGAGAACAACGACCATAAGTTGGTTTTAGTCCAACAATACCACAAAAAGACGATGGTTGACGAATAGAACCACCTGTGTCAGTACCAACGGCCGCTAAACATAATCGTGCTGCCACAGCAGCCGCCGAGCCACCGGAGGAACCACCTGGGACTAGCTTTATCTCCGGCGCACCGTGACGCTGCCATGGGTTGAGGACGTTGCCATAATAGCTTGTCATATTAGACGAGCCCATGGCAAATTCATCCATGTTAGTCTTGCCAAGGGTCACGGCACCAGCCGCCCTGAGTCGTGCAGAAACAGTTGCCTCGTAAGGCGGACGGAAGCCGTCTAGAATGTGTGAGGCTGCCGTTGTCAGTAAACCTTCTGTACAGAAGATGTCCTTGATAGCAATCGGCAGGCCTTCCATCGTTCCTACCTGACCAGCACGACGACGCCTATCAGAAGCTTTTGCCTGAGCTATGGCTATCTCCGGTGTTTCAGTAATAAAGGCGTTGAGAAAACGCCTTCGCTCTATCGCTCGTAGATGAGCCTCTGTCAATTCAACAGACGTAAAATCGCCACGATTCAAGCCAGTTCTTGCATCAGCAAGGGAAAGATCGACCAGTGCTGTCATCTAATTCACAACCTTTGGTACTAGAAAAAATCCTTTAGCTGATTCTGGCGCGTTTGTAAGCACTGTTTCAGCGTAACCACCATCATTAATAGCGTCTTCACGCCAATACGATTGTACAAAATTTATACATGGCATAGGTTCAACATTAGTTGTGTCAACTGATTGCAATTTTTCTGTCCACTGCAGGATGGCTGAGAGTTCCTCTATAAGAGGCTCAATGGCTTCCTCTGAAAGATCAAGACGAGCCAGAAAAGCAATCGCACGGACAGTAGATTTATTTAAAGACATGAATGATTCGTTCTCCTTTGAAAATAGACACGACACACAGGAAGTCCCTTTTGACAAGCCGTTCTGCAGAGCGCTCCCTAGCAGAGAAGTGGATGGCAAGAGAATCGAAACTGCACGTACTTACTACCCCATATGATAATCTGCAACCCATCACGGCTTGATCTCCTACTAAAACAAGGCCAACGCTTGCTTGGCTTAGATTTAGGCCGTAAGACTCTCGGAATCGCACTCTCTGACGTATCGCTGAAAGTGGCAACACCATTTGCTGTGATGAGGCGGCGTAACATAGAAGAAGACATCCGTGCCATCGTGCAAATCATTCATACACAGGACGTTGGGGGGCTTGTCGTTGGCTTACCACTGCAAATGAATGGCATGGAAGGC
>JANQJD010000011.1 GCA_028281845.1 Rhodospirillales bacterium
TGGGTGAAAGAAAGTATGTGCCTGTCTTGGGGAGGCGACACGGCGAGGACGTGGATGGGTGAAAGCGATAGAGTAGTGATTTATTCTGTTAGGAACATACGCGCTTTGTGAAGAACCCCCGCCAGATGGTGTTAGGAGCGCTTTGACCCGACTCCCCACGTATGAATGCGGGGGAATCTTCCTCCTTCCCAGAACACAGCCGCCTTCAGCTTACGCCGCGAGTGGACTTACACGTTCTAGACGTTCTTGTAATTTGCGAACCTAGGTATCTCTTTCGCATCTTGTAAACGGTATTGTCGTTTGTGGCACCTTCCACACGTAGTTACTATGCGAGAGGCACTGAGTATTGCCGAGCTAATTGAGCACATTCGAAGCATCTGTGAGGGATTTGGTCGTACGCGGTATTGGTTTAGGGGACATGCATCAGCAGACTGGCGATTAGTACCCTCAGTGCATCGATCCTACGACATATATGGTGAACATAATCTGATGGCACGATTTCGATTATCTGCCCCATCCCGGTTCGAGCGGTGTCCAGATCTCCATGATTGGGCAGGCTGGATCTCGCTCATGCAACACCATGGCTTGCCAACACGACTACTCGACTGGACCGAGTCTTTATTGGTAGCAACATACTTCGCGGTAGCGGATGATGCTAATCCTGGCCCAGGTCTAATTTGGATTATCTCGCCCAGCGCGCTTAACAATGCATCATGCCATGCAAATGAATGCACTTTTGTACTAACTGGCCCTGAGGCTCGGCCATTGCTGAAGGCGGCTTTTGATCAGGGCAAGATCGTCGATGAAGTTCTAGCTGTTTATGGACAAGACACAAGTCTGCGCATGACTCTTCAAATGGGAGCCTTCACAATCCATGGTACTGATCAAGCGTTGGAGGAACGAAAAGGAGTGAGTCAGTACTTGACCGGGGTGCTCATACCAGATAAAGCAAAAGAAACTATCAGAGAAGAGTTGTGGGTCCTGGGTATTAGGAGGTCTAATCTCTTTCCAGACCTCACCAATCTTGCCTTAGAATTAGCCAACGATCATCGACTTGTCCCAAAGATGACATCATCGGGTCCCTAGCAATTCACACAAGCCGACAAGTAGCTCGATGGTTGGAGTCTGATGTCCCACACATTTGACCCGACTCCCCACGCCTAAAGGAAGCCTCCTACCTAAACGTCCGCTGGTTCACCTCCACCCGATGGAGTGCGGCGTAGGTGATGCCGGAGGCGCTAGGTACGATGAGGCCGAACGTGCGCTTTTCCCACGGCTTCAGGTTGTCGATCTCAGCGAAACGCACGTCTATCCAAGCGCTGTCGGCTCCAAAATAGTTGTACCAAACCTTGATGTTGTCGATCTGCCAGCCGCACAGGTTTGACACCTCGACAAACATGGATTGACCCGACTCCCCATGCCTAAAGGCAGGAGAATCTTCATGATAAAATGCGTCGCTTTGTATAATGCATTGTTTTAAGAAACTTTGTGTGAGTGCGATTGTGCGCGTTATCACGGAGGTTTCTAGAGAAACACTAGATTGGCTAAACGGAATTCAAGAATCAATTTGATGAAAGACTCCATCCTCGTCGTCGTTAGCGCTTTTCCAGGTTGTGGCAAGACTGTCACCTCTAGCTTCCTAGGTCGTTGTCTTGATGTCAGACTTGTTTCCATGTCTGACATCAGGAAAGAATTGGGCTGGATGCCCGTAGGAAGAGTACACGGTCGCAGCGAAAAAGCCGAACAGGAGAAAGCATTCCGAGAGCTTTCCCCCATTGCAACAAGCATCTTTAAAGTAATCATTAGTGAGCGCCTGAAAAGGGGAATTAACACGATAATCGAGGGGGTTTTTAACAGGCGTTCTCACAGGCAGTATCTTTATGAATTCGTTTCAAGTGGACTTGCCGAAGAACTCGTAATTATTCGCTGCGAATGCGACATAAAGATCAATATTGCCAGGATCGATCACAGAAGAGTTCTTAAGGAACTTAGCTGGATCAGTGAAAAGAGCGTTGAGCAAAGAGACGTTCTTAAGAAATACAGAGAGGAGTATGAATCAATTCATGATGATCCAGAAGTGAATACCAGAGGTGTATCGCTTGTAGAGTACAGGACCGATACACACACTATCGAGCCAAAATCAGGATGTAACCCTGGAACAGCAGGTGCTCAGATTCTTGAGTTGCTGCAAGAACTATCAAAAACCCAGAACGAATAGAAAAGCGTTGCTAAACCAATTGACCCAACTCCCCATCCCTGCCCCAACGGCTGCGGATTCCGCCTCACCCACTCCTGGTACAGATGCTCGCTATACGCGTCGAAGGCATCCCGAGCATGCTGTGGCTTGACCCGACTCCCCATGCATGAATGCAGGGGAATCTTCCTGCTTCACGGCGATACGACATCGCCTACGGACACCGCTTTTCACAAGATCGTAGTGATGATTGCAAAAAGGGCATTGAAGGCGGTTGTAATGTGCATAAACGTCTGGAACCTCAAAAGCGTCCGCTGAAGGTTGGTAGTCGAAATAAGTATTTACACCACGCCAAACGAATAGCTGGGCGGCATTGCTTACGTCTTTATCGGGGCGAAATTTTCTTGTCCCCATTGTGTTATGTTAACCAGTATGGGATAAGCAACCGTGCACGGTTGCCGAGAATGCACTGAGGTGACTGTGAACGGTCATTCACTCTCACGAGCTACTGGGATGAGGGGCACATCGTTTACCATTACCTTCGTGAAGTTGTTGGAAAGCGTTACGTTCTTGAAATGGTACTGATGAGCTTGGATCCTGGCTCTTGCCGCTGACTCCTTCTCCAGTTTCTCAAGTTCAAGCTTCATTTTTTTAAGGTCTTTATGACGCTTGATGGCTTCTAGAGCCTTGTCGTACGACTCCAGTGACCACCGTAACAACTTACCCGTGACCCAAACCACTGCGGCCCATTCGGGAAGTGCCACGTTGATATTGCCATCTTTAACCAGAACAGACACGGTCTCCGCTGCTAGTTCAAACACCAGCTCCAACGATTGGGACGTATCCGCCTTTTTTACAACGAGTGGAACTGGGTGGTAGATGACTTGGTGGCCGGAGGTGTATTCGAACCCATCGTAGACCAATGCATCAACAACGGCCTTGTAGAGCCCGTCTACGGCTTGGAAAAGCTGGGCGGCCTGTTCGGCCGTGAGATATTCATACTCTAAAAAAATCGTGATCTTAGGATGTGGCAGTTTCTGCGTATCGGGTGATTCCATTAGGCAAAGTCAGTTGAATGGCTAGCGAGAACCTGTTTGATGAAACTAGTTTTTCCGTCCGTATACGCCCGACGGTTACGGGGATGACGCTCTGCCAAGCGTTGTTTCAGCGTACTATATGCCTGGCGCAATTCCGAATTGTTACATAGCACGTCCCTGAACAGTATCCAAGCCCTTAGTGTCCAAGAATGCTCTTGAATGAGGTAGAGATGATGCGTAACAGGCTTCCCTTTCGTAAAGCAAATGCGATCAGGGAGAACATGAATCCATTCATTGCCGTAGCCTATGCCTTTTAGAGCCTTGACAACGTGGGGTGTAAACACAGCAGCGGGCTCAACGGGTAAAACGACAGCAATATCCATAATCGGCTTCGCCTCGCAGGAGGGAACAGCCGTACTCCCAAAATGCTCAATCACAACGCGCCCGTCGACGAGGCCACCAAGTGCATGAGAAATTATCATGGCTTCGCGCCCAAAGGCCTCTTTCCAAGACTCGTCATACGATACTATTTCAACTTTACCTTTCCGGAGCCCAAGTGCCATTGTTGATTCGGGGTTAGGGGCGCGTTAGTTGGAGGGCAAGGAGATCCCGGTCACCTCGGCTGCTATCAACCAGCATTGCAAGATTGGTGTCACCCTCACGGAGGGCTATCTCTTCGGCGTGCTCAAAGGCTTCATAGGTCAAACGCGCCATGTTGGGAGACCTCATTTCCCGAACAGCATCCCCCGCCATCTCCGCAAACCGGCGAGCCTCGTCTATTTGAATGACAGTAGAGTGTGCATGTAGCCAAGGCAACGCCTCTAGGTAGGCAAAAACGGCTTCTGTCGTATCCCCGCTATAGTAAAGCGCACTCACCCGCGAGCCGAGCATGTAGGCGTATGCTAGGGAGTCGTAGTGTGCTAACGAGTCGTTGTACCACCGAATGGAGGGTGGCTTAGCAAGTATGCTGTCTCGTCGGCTTGCGGCTTGCTGGTACTCCTCCGTCACGTAAACAAGTCCGATGCGTTCGTACGGATCTTCGGAAAGCTGACCCGTGGCCTGCCAAGCGGCGCGTAGCTGCTGGCTGACGGCCTCGCGTTCGCCATCATAGCCGCTTGCACACCCCAAGCAGATCAACGGAATAAGTAACAGTATTTGCCGCATCAAATCCCCCGTACCAATTGAAATAATATCGGTGGACGGCTACTGAATTACAAGGATGCCCTTTTTCGAGTTGACCCGGCCCCCCATGCATGAATGCAGGGGAATCTAGTCTCAAGCAACAATCGCCTTTTCTTCTGGCTCAGACGTGGAGCATACCTAGTTACCTAGAGGGTGTCATGAACTTGAAAGGACTATTGGTAGCAGCGGTATCGCTCGTGCTAGCATGATACACACGAACGCTACCACATGCAGACCCGCCACC
>JANQJD010000012.1 GCA_028281845.1 Rhodospirillales bacterium
GGCGATGTAAGCTACACGAGTAACACGACGTTGTCCGCTGGGTCGAACTTTGTCGTTCTAAGTAACTTTTTGAGCGTCGGCTTTCGATTTGTTCTCGAAGTCAGTTTAACTCAGCTCTAAAGCAGCCGCTTAGCTTTGAGGATCGTATCGCCGAGTTCGGCCAATAGCGTTCCTTCCCACCCTTAATAAAATGGGGCCGTGGATGCTCTCTTGTTATGGGTCGCGAGGTACAGATTGCTCGTTGGGTTGTGCCCGACTTATTGAATCTACCCAAGCGTCTATATCCAGAGAAAACAGCTTCTCTAATTGAATACTTCCGTCTTCGACGTAAAACCACAGCACATCGTCATCGTCATACCTGTAGAAGCCAGCTCTTGCCCATGAACTACTGCCGAAAATGCCCCCGGGGCGAAACGCTGAAGCGACAGATTGCCCCGCTTTTGAAGACTGTTCTGGAATTGGAGGGAACCGGGGCATGTCCTTGCGGAATCGTTCGGTTTCGATGGCAAGTTTTTTGCTCGCCTGTTCGTATGATTCCTTCAATCGGGTTAGCCAGTCTCCATCTACTCGCTCCGCGTGCGATATCTCGAGATAAAATGCCATATTTGGCTGAGTGAAGTGTTCGACCACCTCTAAAGCAGCCGGTCCGATGTGCTTGTAGCGGTAGTATTTGACTTCAATTCTTGCCTGAAGTCCATCTGCCGGTGTGAAACCCTCCCCCTCCATAACCTCATCAGCGTTTCGTATGTGATCTAGCAGCACATCCACCTTTTTCTCGAACTGATAAACAAACCGATCATAGGGATCCTCTGGCTCACGATCGCAGCTGACCATCAGAACCGTTAACGCCATCGCAGCGATGAAATGAGTCTTACGCATTGGTTTCCTCCCCGCCGACAATCTAACACAACCTACATAGCGCAGAACTTGTTTCTCAAGACTCAGCTACTATGAACGAACAGAATTGAATGAGAGGACGATGACCATACGAATCCGAACATGCCGTTGGTTAGGTTGGTTGCTTTGTTCATCACTTGGTCTGATTCAGCTGCACGCCAGCGCTAGCACCCTCGAAACTGCGATTCTCAACGAGGACCACGCGCAAGTGATTCGATTGCTTTCGGAAGGCGCGAATCCAAATGCTCGCAGCAGCAGAGTCTCATTGAAGAGCGAGATGGGACATACGACCTCCAACAGTTCCTAGATGCTTTAAGCTGAAAGTCTTCATCCGAGACCGTCCGATCAAGCTACTTTTTGAAAGTGGTGTCCACAAAGAACATACCAGCAACCCCCAACACCAGTACCAGCGTAGCCGCATACCTCGCCCCTGACGCTGTGAACCTCTGACATTCCACACACTTCTGCGATTGTGAGAACGATTCTATCGTAGCCACTTTCCCGCTGCTCTGGGTCGAAAGTAGCCATTTCAAAATAAACTTGGAGTGACTGAGTTCAGCCAATAACCGACTCTCACCGATGGATCTAGCCATATCAGAAGATCCCGTTTTGTTCTTGCAATATTGATTTGATGTTCGAGTAGAACGTTCGGAGATTTACACGAGTTTGAGCCAAGGATGTGATTAATACGGCTTCGTTCGTTGTGTCGATTGCAAATAAGACCCCCCAAGCACCGCCATGATAGATGATCTTGTTTCCTGCCTCTGTATTTTCAGAAGAAGGTCCCAATGCATAACGCGATGGGGTGCCATCAGGCAGTAGTTGTGGGTTTATGAACTCTTCGTGTGTCATCTCGCTTGCGAATAGTTCTCGGTTTAACAAAGCACGTCCAAAGCGCACCAGGTCCCCGACAGTGGTGACAAACCCACCATCTGCGAATTCAAAACTAGGGTCGTGCATTGAGAGGTTCGTCGTATTGGCATAGTGCTGCAACGATGGGACCTGATGTTGCCATTCCGTGTTGGTCTCGAACGTACTATTCATCAATAAACGGTCGAACACTTCTCTTCGAACGACTTGGTGATAGGGCTCGTTTGTGACCCTTTCAATCAGAATTCCAAGGAGATAGTACCCTGCAGATGCGTATGACACTGCCTTCCCCGGCTTATTGACAGCTCCGACTCGCCTTGCGTTGTTCAGCAGTTCTTCCACTGTCCAGACTTTCTGCGGTTGCAACGCAATGCTCAAGCCGAACCAAAGGTCGTTATCTGTATCACCTATGCCACTTCTGTGCGACAACAGATGTCGAACGGTAATTTGTTTCCAATAGTCACGGCCTTGCACGACAACGAGCCCATGCAAAGTCGTGTCTCCGAGATAGGATGCGATTTGCTCGTCGATGTCTAACAACCCCTCCTCGTGCAGGCGGAGCACTGTAACGGCAGTAAACAACTTCCCAATACTCGCTGTGTGAATGCATCCCCAACAGCGAGCCTCTGCCCGGAATCCTCAAGACTGGTCTGGCCTGAGGCTACGCTAACTAGTACTTGATCCGCTCCTTCTACATGAAGAATCAACCCTGGCACCAGCTTGAGATCGCTCCAAGATCCCACTAGGTCTTCTATCGTGTGAGAACGCTGCGGTGGTTCGATGGGCGTTTGAGATGCCCATAGCCACTGAACAAGTGAAACGGCAACTATCGAGATTGCGAATAATAGCGCCAAGCCTGTTCTCATAATCCGATACCTAGACAAATAGTACAATGTAGACGTTTTTTCAAATAGTGTCTATTATTCGGCAAACGATAGCTGGATCGGCAATGAGTAGATCTGAAAAGCAACGGCAAAAAATACTTAAGGGAGCGGATCAGGTCTTCGCTTTTTACGGCTACCAGTCGACCAGCATGGTAGATATTTCTCGAAAAGCGCAGGTCTCGCGCGCATCGCTCTATAAACATTTCTCCAGCAAAGAAGATGTGTTTAGAGCATGGTCGAACGAACGCCATTCTCAATCGCAGGCGGAGACAGATGCACACCTAAACAACAACACCCTTAATTTCGAGGAGAAGTTGTTTGCTGTGGTGGATTCCCGAGTGGGACATATGACGCGACTCCTAGAAGATAGCGGCCACTACCTGGATTTGCTAAGAGCGACTGTCGACCTCTGCGAGGACATCATTGCTCACTATTCTGACGAGTACGTAAAGCGCGTAGCAAAACTACTAAAACAGGGTGACCGGGAAGGTCACCTTGACCTGAGCTCTACGCCGCTTTCCGCGGCAGAACTCGCACGTATGTTAATCGCAGGCGCCGAAGGACAGACCCAATTATTCGGCTTGGAACGTCCGGGCGCGCAAGCTCGAATCAGGCAATTCGTTAAGTTCTTTCTTCAATCGTTGGCCCCGGTTGAAAAACGGACCGCAAACTGACAAGGAGGAGCGCTGTGAAAAACATCCTATGGTTCGTGTTAGCGGTTCTAATGATTGGGGTTGTTGGGTCACTGGGAGCACTTGCGTATCGAGCGTGGTGTCAGGCTCAGACCAGTGCCGCCACACGAATCGATACGCCAAACGGCATAGAAACGCTGGAAGAAGTTGCTTTAAACGATTCAAAGCAGTGGCTCTACATTCGCGGACAAGATCGCAATAACCCTGTGCTGTTGTTTCTCCATGGAGGACCTGGCATGACGGAGATGCCGGTTGCGCGCCTGTTTGGTTTGGAATTGGAGAAGTACTACACCGTGGTGCATTGGGATCAGCGCGCAGCTGGCAAATCTCGCGTATCGGAACCTGATGTCAGTGGTCTCACAATAGAGCTCTATTTAGAAGACACACTATCACTGGTAAATCTACTACGGGAAAGGTTTGATCAGAAAAAGATCTATTTAATCGGCCACTCTTGGGGCTCTATTCTCGGCGTATTGACTGTTCGAGATCACCCAGAGCTGTTTCATGCCTATATTGGAATGGGTCAGACCATTAGCATCAAAGCGGGCGAGCAACATGCCTATGATTTCGTCATGAGCAGAGCGCTCGAAGAAAACAATGAAGAAGCACTAAACGAACTTAAGCATATACGCCCTCCATACGACGCAGACTTTTCTGAACTGTTTATCCATAGGAAATGGCTTAATTGGTACGGAGGTGCAATCAGCGACGATGTGGATCGCGAAGCTCTGGTTGCCTATTTAACTTCACCTGAGTACACACTATTAGACGCTATCAACATGGAATCTCGGGGTTTCGAGATAACCGAACATCTGTGGCCAGAAATGACTCAGATTGATTTTTTGCGCCAGGCCCCGAAACTTGATGTGCCCGTATTTTTCTTTGTAGGTCGTAATGACCATCAAACGCCACAGGTGCTGGTCGAGGCGTACTTTGACGTTCTGCAAGCACCCATGAAGAAACTTTTTTGGTTTGAAAACTCTGCGCATGCCCCCAATTTCGCCGAACCGGAGCTTTTCCAAGCGCTGCTAATAAATGAAGTTCTTGGTGCTGACAAACAGTCCGCGAACGATTAAACAGAATCCGAATGAAGGCCTTAGTTGCGATACTACTTCTCAGTTGGAGCTTAGCCGTGGCGGACGAAAGAGTAGAAGACGGTCAGATCAACCTCAAACGTGATCTTGGGCCTCAGATCACCCGACTGATGGAAACTCTGCAAATTCCAGGTGTTGCGGTGGGCATCGTGTATGGGGATTACGAAGCGGTGGAAGGGTTTGGCGTTACCAGCATCGCTAACCCTCTCCCGATTACCCCGTCTACGCTGTTTCAGATCGGTTCCATTACGAAAACCTATACCACCACAGCTTTGATGCGATTAGTCGAGGAGGGCTTGGTTGATCTCAACACGCCAATCCAGCAGTACATTCCATCGTTCACGCTGTCTAACGAAGATTGGGCGAAAGAAGTTACGCTCCGACACTTGTTGAACCACACAGCCGGCTGGGAGGGCGACTACCTTCTCTCAAAACCCGTGGGTGGACGGGGTGACGATGCCCTTCGGCTAGCCACAGATGCCATGCGCGACGCACCCCTTCTTACCCGACCGGGAAGTGTTTATCACTACAACAATACCGGTTTCTCTGTCGCAGGAAGGCTCATTGAAGTTCTAACCGAACAACACTTTGAGTCGGCATTAGAACGGTTGGTGTTTGAGCCTCTGGATCTCCATGAATCGTATTTACTCGCTGAAGAAATACTCCCCCACCGCTTTGCCATCGGGCATACCCACAAGTCTAAGAGTGAGGTTCAACCCGCCCAATGGTGGGCGCACAGGTGTCTTTCATCCGCTGGAGCGGTAGTTTCTTCGGCCAATGATTTGATTACATACGCGCAATTCCACCTTGGCATGTCTGGCTCATCGACCAAGATTCTGCAACCTGCGACCATAGCTATGATGCAGTCGCCACAGTTTTTGGTCGATGACTATCCACTCGCTATCGGACTGGGGTGGATAATTAACGAGGTAGGTGGCGTGACCGTCGTGTCGCACCTTGGTTCGAGTCAAGGCCAAGTCGCAATGTTGGAGATCGTGCCCGAACACAACTTTGCTCTCGTCGTACTAACGAATGCAGATACTGGTTTGATGCTCGCGCGGCCGGTCGCAAGCTGGTTGCATGAGAAGGTACTAAGGCTCACGCCGCTGGATGAACTCAACGCACTCAACTTGGATCCTGATGAGCTTGATCAATACGTGGGATCGTATGTTGGTGATATGTTTCGGATCGATATTGAGCGAGGAGCAACAAGTCACCTAACCGCGAACATCAGCTCGAACAATGGCATAGAAGGTTGGGACTTCACTGGTTTTCCGCCGGTAGAGTTTTCCTTCTACAAAAAGGATGTAGGTTTTGTAGATCGCGGCTTCTTTGCGGATACCGTTCAACCACGATTTCTGCGTGATCAAAGCGGCGAAATAGCATGGTTGCGCTATAACGAGCGGCTTCATAAACCCCTCAAGTAACGACTGTTGTGGGTGGCGAAACGCCGGGTTCTGAGCGGCCAGGAGCAGCCAGTCGGATCTAGCTCCTGTCGGCCGCATTCTGAATGGTAGGTGTGATATTGATGACAATTGAATCTCCATCTCGCCAACCCGACTTCACAGTAGCTTGCTTGCCGTCTTGTGTGATAACTCTCGGCGCTGCAACCTGTACGTACTCATCACCTTTTAATTTTTGGACCTGGAGTGTCAACCGGACATCTCCACTCTCCAGTACTGTCGGCACTATGAGCAAACGATAATCTTTCCAAATCATGACCTCTGAATTTGCCCCGGCGCGATTTAGGATTTGAGCTTCGGTTCGATCTAGTCCATTCACCACAGCATCTACACTGAGCACTATGTACTGATCGGCAAACGCGGCTCGGTTGAGTGCCAACAACATCCCTGTTAGCAACAATGTGCCGACGATCGCTGTCTTGAGCCGCAAAGCCGACTTTCCAGTCCAAAAAGAGCGTGATTCTTGGTCGTCAACGCGTAGATCATCAATAGATAAATCGAGTACAGATGCAAGAGCTGCGACCGATTCAAGAGAAGCCTTGCCAGAAGCTTCGATCCGTTGAACTGTCCTGAACCCAATTCCGGCTACGTCAGCAAGCTGCTCTTGGCTCCATGCTCGTCGCTCCCGCTCTTTGAATATTAAGTCAGCGTCTACTCGCATTTTCCTTCCGGTGCTATTGGTTCGGTTGCAAACTCTCACGTTTGCGAGCTTTACCGCAACGCCATACATACGCCAACTAACCGCCACTGTCTGTTTTGGGTTGTGGGCTCAACCGGACATTCAGTCGGCGTTCATTCTCGACCGCTAGCGTATCTTCCTACGCAGGTTAGGGAAGATGGGGAAGTGTCGGGAATCGAAGCCGTTGCCTTGGGAGCGTTGGCCCTCGCTCTTGTTAACGCGTTCGCCGGTTTCGCGAAGCATGGGATTTTCGTAACTCTCGCCGCACTGGCTTTGGTTGTTCCCGCTTGCCAATGGCGTTGGCAACTCGCACCAGCAGTCCTGGCCCTCATTGTCATAGCGGTTATGGGACGCACTCGTTATGGACATGGTGGGCGAATGGCGGGCGCTGCAACCGCCACACCACTCCTTTTGATCACGGTCTTCCTAGCGACCCAGTTTCCAATGGTAGTCTTGCCGAAACCGACAGGCCCCTACGATGTAGGCACAAGGTACACATGGTTTGTCGACGAAAGCCGTGTCGAACGATACGACCCAACCCGGAACCGAGAATTGGCCGTACAGATTTGGTATCCGGCTAGGACCTCCAGTAACGGCAAGTACCAGACGCTTTTTCACGAAGCCTACCGGTACGGACCAATCGACGAGTTATCCCTAGTTTTTGGCTATCTGAGAAACGTCCCCACGTCTTCTGTCATCGATGCTGAAGTTTCGAGCGATGGGCCTTTTCCTGTAATTCTCTTCAATCACGGCCTCTACCTACCGGCAGATTCCAATGTCCTCTTAATGGAACACCTAGCAAGCCACGGCTATGTCGTCGCGTCGGTGAGCCACACGTACGAGAGTCTAAAACCAAGGCTATCGCATGGTCCTGTCCCATTCGAACTTCGATTCGCCAATGACGTGGGATTCAGCAACGAAGAAGTGAACGATGGTGGAATCGGAGATCGAATAGGCGAAATCCGCGGTCGCGCACATTCCGAGTTAATGACGTCGCTCTATTCCTATTTGGATCAGTTCGTGAACATGGAAGAACCCGAACAGAGGGTACTCGTTGCGACAGCGATCAGGTCACCTGACCTCTCTCTTCTGCAGCCGACACTAACTGAAGATCACCTCTACGACTTTTTTCAGGTGCGATCCGCGGTGCGCAATGCATCAACACACACCTGGACGAAAGATCTGGGAAGTTTGCTTGACGTACTTCGCGATCTTGTTCCGTTTGGACAGCAACTCGACCTTTCACTTGTAGGGGTCACTGGTTTTTCCTATGGCGGCTCTGCCGCAGGTGAGTTCTGCAAAACGGATTTGCGTTGTCGCGCGGGAACGAACCTCGACGGGACTCAGTTTGGCGAAAACTGGAAATCTCCGGTACCAGTGCCGTTTCTAATGCTTTATAGCAACACAAGCCCTGCGAGTAATGACTACGCCTATTTTCCAGCCAGCAACGAATTCCATGAGCTGCTTGTACAGAATGCGAAACACGTCGATCTCATCGATAGTATCCATGCTTTCCCGATTCTCAAAACCGCAGAAATCGAAACCGGGCAAATCGAAATGGACCGCATGACGCAGTTAGTTAACGACATTCAACTTGGTTTCTTCGATGAGCACCTCAAGGGCATTACCGGCGCTTACGACACCGCTGTTTCTCTTCACAGCAAGCTTCTGACGGATGACCTATCGATTCAACGGAGCCGGGCTAATCCATAGCTTAGGCTCGTGACAGACGAGGCTGCTATCGGCCAAGCCCTATCAATCCCCATATACTATCGCTTTGGAACAACTCGAAGGCTCAAGATGACGTTAGTAGATGAAAGCGATTCCGATACTCTGGACCTACTCAATAGATTCACGAACGCCTTCAACAATAGAGACGCAGACGAGATGGACAAGTGCTTGCACTTCCCACACATCATGCTGGCTGAGAACAAGGAGACCGTTTGGGAACAACCGAATAGCCTTCCCGCAGGTTACTTTAGTTGGTTGGAGCAAGAATCAGAATGGCACCACTCTGAGTATCAATCCAAGAACTTGGTACTGTCTCAACGATTTCAGAGACACTATCTATTGGA
>JANQJD010000014.1 GCA_028281845.1 Rhodospirillales bacterium
TATAGTATACTGGCATATCACACCATTCTTTGATGAGAAATGGCGAATGTCGACATCGGCTGCCAAGGTATCTTGTAGTGCCCGCAATAGGCGCCGGCATTGGCATATGTGACTTAACAGAGCAGTCATACCACGCTGTTGCCACATAGACACAGAGAGAGCAGTTCTCATCAAATTGCGAGAGCAGTTCTCATCAAATTGCGAGAGCAGTTCTCATCAAATTGCGTCCTCTATCATTCCTGACTCTGGTTCACTCTTTCACTCTCTGCGCTGCAGGATCACAAAACTCTTATTCTGATGTCACACCAAATGATGTGGTAGCTGTGGTCATTTGTCACAATCTTCAATCTAACAATATTGAAATTAGGAGGAATTGAGATGACATACGTCGTTACTGAAAATTGCGTGAAATGTAAATTCACAGATTGCGTAGAAGTTTGTCCTGTAGACTGTTTTTATGAAGGAGAAAATTTTCTTGTCATTAATCCTGAAGAATGTATCGACTGTGGTGTCTGTGAGCCTGAATGTCCAGCAGAGGCGATTTTTCCTGACTCTGAGGCACTTGCTAAAGAATGGCTTAGCATTAATCGCGAGTACTCGCAGAAGTGGCCTAATATCACCAGGAAGTGTGATCCCTTGCCAGACGCTGAAATGTGGAATGGCAAGCCCGGGAAGGCGAGTCTTCTCAGTTCTAAGCCTGGCACAAGCAAGTAACTAAGAAATACTATATACTTTCCCAGTGTTTCTAGCGTCACCGTTGTGATATAAGGGGCTGGTCCGCCGTCAATCGGCGGACCTTAATCTTTGCGCGAGGAACGAACTTATCATGTGTCAGAAAATTGGCTCTAGGGTGTATTCGCGTCGCAGACTTGCCATGAGTATGTGCTGGTCTAGCTGTGGCCGTCCGCGGGATGAGTCCCATGGTAAGGGGGTGAGAGCTACCATCAGAGCGATCTCTGGCCACGAGAAGGAATCATGTCGAAGGAAATGCCGTTTGTCACAGGTGATTTTGTCGTCTACCCAACCCATGGGGTTGGGCGGGTGATTTCCATCGAAACAGAGGCCATTGGTGGAGTGGCCATCGAACTTTTCGTCATTCGTTTTGAACGTGATCGTATGACTCTACGCATTCCAGTCGGCAAGGTCAGTAATTCTGGTCTGCGCCGGCTGGCAAACAAAAAATTAATGGAGACAGCTCTTTCTATTTTAAAAGGTAGAGCCCGTATAAAAAGAACCATGTGGAGTCGCAGAGCACAAGAATATGAATCAAAAATTAATTCAGGTGATCCGATATCTATCGCAGAAGTAGTTCGCGATTTATATCGCAGCGCTAACCAGCCTGAGCAGTCATACAGTGAACGACAGATCTACGAACAAGCACTCGAGCGGTTAGCCTGTGAACTAGCAGCCGTTGAACAGATTGATACAGCAGCAGCAACTCAGAAATTGGAAAAATTACTTTCTGCAGCGTGAATCCTTGTCAATCCCTCACGAGAGACACAGATCAGCCATTACTGCAATCTTTTTCTCCACTCTCCTATGAGAACATTCCTTGACAGAGATGTTTCCTTGAAAAAAAAGTAAATCCCGGTGAATTTTACGCTTTATACACACGTCACAAGCAGCAAAGGAGCAGCGATGGCGTTCACAGAGGTTCGGGCTGTGATGATGGCAGCCGGTGTTGGTAGCCGGCTTTATGGTCACAATAACTCTCACCCACACAAGGCTCTGTTGCGTTTTGGGGGGCGCTCTCTCTTACAGCGTCATATAGAAATATTGAGACTTTTAGGTGTATCTGAGCTTGTGCTAGTCACAGGTTATCGTTCGGAAGAGTTAGGCCAGGAGTTAGTACGTCTCAACGTTTTAGACTACGTTTCCATGCGCTATAATCCTCTTTTTCGTCGTGGCAGTTTGCTATCGCTATGGACAGTGCGGGATGTACTCCGTAGTGGCGCTGGCATCTTATGTATGGATGCTGACGTACTTTATCATAGTGATCTTTTGCGGCGTCTGATGCCCTCTCGGAACTGCCTCTTGCTTGACCGCAATGTCGACGATACTGAGGAGCCTGTGCGGCTATATCTACGGAATGGCAAACTCGTAGAGTTTCAAAAATTGGTAGTTACTGATGTCTATTATGAAACTATTGGTGAGTGGCCTGGTTTTCTCCGTTTAGTTCCAGAGAGTGCGGCGAGATTGGCAGATATTTTAGAAAGATTCGTCACTGCTGGACGGCTAGATGCCCCCTATGAAGAGGCTATGCGAGAAGCATTTCTGGCCCAGCCTGATATCTTTAGCTTTAGCATTGAAGATATCACGGGTCTGCCTTGGATCGAGATTGACTTTCCATCTGATGTCGAACGGGCAAAACGTGATATTCTGCCGCGTCTTACATGACTGGGGCACGGTAGGAAGGGCATCCGACCTCTCTTTTGGGAAAGGCGGGAAAGGCAGTGTGTTGCTTGTTTGCTCCTTTGTGAAGACACACCACACCTACACCTCCTCTACCGACATAGTGGGCGACTGTGTCTTCCGCGCTATTAGGTTAGACCTGCAGTTTTTCCTCACGCTAGTTAGTGGCGATGATGGGAGCAACGACCCCCCGGCACCGCATTTTCTGCGGTCGAATTCATTGCAGATATACAATTTAAACTATTCTTTCTTATGATGGGGGGGCATCTGTGCTCTCCTTTAATTTTTATCCCAGTTTAATGTCTATGTCTATCCCAGTTTTTTTGTCAGCATACGGAATGACACTGTTCTGCTCAGACATGGGAATTCTTTGGGGTGCGGCGGGCAGAATGCTGTTGTTTAGAGGCACACCAGGCTTTTGTGTACACAGTGTGTACGTGGACGCCTTAAGGGGGGAGCGTGGCAGGTCGTACATCAGATGGGGATTCCATTCATTCAGTCTCAGTCTATGGTGTGTTGCCATTAGGGTTATTAGTGTTAGCAGTGACAGCATGGCGTCTTGTCACTCTGATTACCCAGCCTCGCGATCTGTTCTTCGACGAAGCCCAGTACTGGATGTGGGCACAGGCACCAGCATGGGGCTATTTTTCCAAGCCACCCGTCATCGCATGGATCATTGCTTTAACCACAGGCTTATGTGGTGATGGTGAGGCCTGTATCCGATTCGGAGCACCATTGGCCTACATGATTGGAACGTTTGCTCTCTATGATGTTGGGAGACGTCTATACGATCCTATGATAGGGTTCTGGTCAGCAGCTATATTTCTGACTCTCCCGGGAGTGTCTTTCTCGGCCATTGTAATCAGTGTCGATCCTTTTTTACTAATGTTTTGGGCCCTCGCCCTCTCTGTACTGGTCCGTGCTCTTATGGGAGAACATTTTGCCTGGTGGGTGGTGCTCGGCGGCCTGATTGGCCTGGGGTTTTTGTCCAAGTACAGCATGCTGTTCTTTGTGCTCTCGCTGCTACTCTATCCAGTTCTTTCCCCGATGCGCCGGCCGCTTTTGAAAACTGCAGGACCATGGATGTCGGTGATTCTGGCGCTTACCTGTCTTGTGCCTAATCTTTTATGGAATGCCACACACGACTTTGCAACCCTACAACACACCAAGGATAATGTACACTTCTTGGTCAGTTCTTTCTTTCATCCAGACAAAGGACTGGCCTTCCTTGGCGCTCAGTTCGCTGTGTTTGGCCCCATCCCGATGATCATGTTGATCAGATTCGCAACATGCTTTTCTTTGGTAATAAAAATTGATAGAAACGCTTTTTTTTTAATCGTTTTTACACTACCTATTCTCTTTTTAATGATCATTGAGGCCTTCCTTTCCCGAGCTCATGCTAATTGGGCAGCACCAGCCTTTGTGTCTGCAACAGTGCTGGTGGTAGCCTGGTCCGCATATCAGAATCGTATATGGTTATTAAGAGTAGTATTTGCCATGCATCTCGCCGCGGCAGCGACGTTGTACAACATCGCCCTGATACAAGGCACGTTTAACGGAGCAGAACAATATGACCCATTCAGACGGGGACGTGGCTGGGCCCTTATTGGTCAGATGCTCATGGATATACGTGCTAAGCATCCTGGAACTGCCCTATTGTTCGACACCCGTAAAGTCTTGGCACCTTTAGTATACTATACTCGTCCCATTGCTTTTGATTCAGTGATATGGCACCCGTCTGTTACTGCTACTAATCACTTCGCACTTATCGACGATATGCGTGAATCTGTAGGGAGTAATTTTTTATTAATCACGGAGCATAGTAATGAGCATAATATCAAATACGCTTTTCTTCAGACAGAACTGATAGCCGTGCTACGAGTTCCTTTGTCCGCCAGATTGACGCGAGAGGTTCGTATTTTCCGGTGTGAGGCTTTCCAAGGATATGGATGAAATTTTCTGGTTGGCTTCTCTGAGAAAATTGGTGTGCTGGTTGGCAGAGTCCCCTTGTCGTTGGCTCTTCCCAGTGCTCGCATTGTTTGTGGTTTTTCCCAGTATCGACCTGGTTGTAAGCGGATGGTTTTTTGTCGATGGTCGTTTTTTTCTGCGTCATTATAGGTGGTTTGAATTTGTCCGGTCAGCCGTCCCGCCACTTACATTAGGTGGTGCATTTGTTGTCATTATGCTAGGAATAACAGCAAGAGTGTTTCGTGAACCATTCCTGGGCATTGTGCCTCGCACGGCCGTTTATTTACTTGTTTCCTTGGTAATTGGCCCTGGTCTTCTGGTCAACAGTTTGTTGAAGGAACATTGGGGACGGGCGCGTCCCTCTGCTATTATGAATTTTGGAGGAGAAAAAGCTTTTACACCAGCGCTCGTGATGTCTGACCAGTGCACGCATAATTGTTCCTTTGTTTCTGGGCATGCTGCGCTGGCCTTCTGGACTGTCGCTTTTGCCTTATTGATTCGGCAACCCTGGCGTCGTATGGCTGTGGCCGTAACATTGTTGTACGGGTTTCTCGTTGGATTTGTCAGAATTGCCCAGGGGAGTCATTTTCTCAGCGATATAGTGTTTGCGGCCGCTCTAAGCGTGGGTGTGGTTTATAGTCTGCATAAGTTGATACTACTACCTTCCCACGGAAGCGATTCTGCTTTTCAAGCAGCGTGGCATCACCACCTCTTGGTCTCACGGAGACCAATAAAGCAGAGACAGCCACCTCACAGCGGTCGTGCCAAGTAACAATGCACAATGCCGCGCCGCACTGCACTTCTGCTCCAGTTGACGGAGAGATGCGACCAGGGAGCTTTTTCTCATGACAGAAACAAAAAAAGGCCGCGCGCTAGCGCTACCACAAGCGGTGCTCATTACGGGTGCCGGCCAACGCATTGGGCGTACTATTGCTCTTGATATGGGGCGCCGTGGTTGGGCTGTTGCAATTCACTATAATCGTTCATCTGTAGCAGCCTGGGAAGTAGCGCGGGCCATCCGTGCTGTCGGCGGTACGGCTTGCACACTTGCTGCTGACCTCTCACACGAGGCGCACGTTATGACACTTGTGCCGCGGGCGGTAGAGATATTAGGCCCACTCGGTTGTCTCATCAACAATGCTTCACTTTTTGAAGAAGATAATGTCTATACAACAACTCTCAATAGTTGGAATTCTCACATTGCAGTGAACCTCAGGGCACCTTTTGTGCTCATGCAAGACTTTGCACGCCAATTACCGCCAGAACTCTCTGGTGCAGTTATTAACATCATTGACCAAAGAGTCTGGTGTCTGACACCTCATTTCACGAGCTATACTGTGAGCAAAGTTGCCCTGTGGTCTTTGACTCAGACTCTAGCACTAGCGCTTGCCCCCCGTATCCGTGTCAACGCCATCGGTCCTGGTCCTACTTTGCCAAGTCCTCGTCAGACGGCAGAACAATTCACACGCCAGTGCCTAAGCATGCCCTTACGTCGTGGTAGCACGCCGGAAGAAATTGCCGACGCTGTGCGATTCATCATCGGAGCTTCGGCCATGACAGGTCAGATGGTTGCCTTGGATGGCGGGCAACATCTGGGGTGGGCGCAGCCTTCCCCTAATGCCGCTTTTGAAGAATGACTCTGTCCCTCCTGTAAGCAGGCAAAGGCGAGTACACTTTAAAATGAACGAGATCACATACACCAGCACAGCCAATTTTTTCAAGAGCATACGTCGTGTGTTCGTACACGATCTTCTGTTGAGCGCCAGAATCGGCATCCATGCCCATGAACGGACAGCACCACAGAGAATCAGGATTAACCTGGATCTAGCTGTGTGTGAGCAAAATGGTCCCGTTAATGACAGCATTGAGACCGTTGTCTGTTATGAAATGATCCTCCAGCGGGTACGGAATATTGTCGCCAGTGGGCATGTGAACTTAGTAGAGACACTCGCTGAGCATATTGCGACTGTTTGTCTGCAGGATACACGTGTACAGCATGTACGTGTAAAAATTGAAAAAATAGAAATCTCTCACGATATCGGCAGTGTCGGCGTCGAAATAGAGCGCTGCAAGAATCTTGTTTTAAGAGCTTAAAAACACGTTATTACTCGATAAAAGTTGAATAACTATTAGTCCAATCGTCTATCCGCAGCACATCAGAAGCACATCAGACGCACAAAAACATCCCTCCCCGCCATTGACGGAGCAGCCTATCTTGCATAAGACTCACCATTCCCTCAGATCTGCCCACCGTGCCTGCACATGGTGAACGCAAAGCTAACTTCTCGATTCGTTGCATCGTTATAACCATGCATCACGGCAGGCACAACACAAGTCAGCCGCAAAGCGGCACCAGGCCGCTACCAGCACAGCATGGACACGGTGTCCTTGTCAAACACCAGGTCACCTTCCTAATTCTCCCTACCCCTCCCACACCAGATCCTTTGAGTGCGCACAAGCCATTGCCATTCGCGCTATACAAATAAAATATAACAAATTGCAAAGCACTTTCTCTAAAAGAGGGCAAGAGTTCTTCTCCCTGAGGAGAGGGACCGGTTAGATATAGTAACAAATAAAATAGTCATGTAACACGCGTAACGTTGTGACTACACTGCCTAACATTCTGACATATTTACGGATAGTGGTTATTCCACTTATACTATTTGCATTCTATGCAAACACGGAATCCGCACAATGGCTTGTAATTATCCTCTTTTTAGGAGCATCTATCACAGATTTCTTTGACGGACACTTAGCGCGCAGTCGTAACCAAGTTACAAGACTAGGAAGGTTTCTGGACCCCATTGCTGATAAGCTATTAGTAGTAGCTGTGTTAATGATGCTTATCGGATTTAATAGAATCTCGGAAATATCTTACATACCAGCAGTAACTATACTGTGTCGGGAAATTTTAGTTTCTGGTCTGCGCGAGTTTCTTGCTGAAGTCCAGGTCAGCATTCCAGTGAGCAAAATCGCTAAATGGAAGACCGCTCTGCAACTCTTTGCGTTAACATGGCTTCTACTTGTTGATGCAGTGCCTGTCTGTTTCTATGTCAGAACCGTTGGCGAGGCCATCTTGTGGATAGCAGCACTTCTCACTATACTGACGGGTTATGACTACCTGAAAGCAGGATTCACATGTATGCAGAGCGTACCGCAATCCTACAATATTGGAAGTATCCGGGAAAATGCTCGTCAAAATAAAGATTATGAAAATATGATTTTTTCAGAAGATATACTTCCAAAAGTAAGAAATGTTTTAATAATAGCAGGTTACAGTGGTAGTGGAAAAACAACTTTAATATGTTCTCTGATACCACTCCTCAATGCCTATGGTCTCACAGTTTCCACTTTTAAACATACTCATCACGACATTGATTCTGATCCACCTGGTAAGGATTCTCGCCGTCATCGTGAGTCTGGCGCCCATGAGGTGATGCTAGTAGGACCCAAAAGAGCTGTGACTGTGGCTGAGTGGCGAACTCGTTCAGTTCCTTCTCTGCCAGCTTTGCTCTCCCGCCTCCAGCCGGTGGATCTGGTGATTGTTGAAGGCCTAAGCCTTACCACGAAGAATTATCCGAAGATTGAAGTCTGGAGAGCAGCGGTAGGCAAGCCCCGTGTTCTCCCATGTCAAGCCCTTTTAGCGGTCGCCATGATTCAAAAAGATGCTGCAGCGACACAGACGCTAGACGTACCGGTGCTTGACTTGGATGATCCAGCCGCTGTAGCAGCTTTCCTCGTAGACCGCCTGGGCTTATTATCAAGGACAAGATAAAGATGAAAATTCTTTACTTCGCGTGGGTGAAAGCAAGAATTGGCCAAGCTGAAGAAGAGGTAGTGATCCCCCCGGGGGTGACAGATGTTACCAGGCTGATTCGATACCTGTGTACCCGCACACCGGGCCACGCAGCTGCTTTGGCTGACTTATCAATGATACAAGCAGCCATTAATCGGGAGCATGTCTCCTTTGATCATCCCATCAATCCTACAGATGAGGTAGCTTTTTTTCCGCCAATAACCGGTGGGTAGATATCTACCTCTGGTCTCCTTGCTTTCTCCGTCTTTCTCCGTCAGGGAAGAGGAATTGATATGATTCGTGTACAGGAAGATGATTTCGATTTTGGAAAAGAGCTTGCTCGCCTCACCACTGGCCGCACTGATGTCGGCGGCGTAGCTACTTTTCTTGGATTCGTACGTGGGCATGGGCAGACTAACAGCGCACCCCTTGTTTCAATGACACTTGAACACTACCCTGGTATGTCAGAGGGACAATTAGCTGCAATGGAATCAGAGGCAAGAGATCGCTGGCCACTCTGTGATCTCCTGATAATACATCGTTTTGGTGATCTGAAACCTGGGGATAAAATTGTAATGGTAGCAACTTTTGCCAAACATCGTGTGGCTGCCTTCGAATCTTGTCAATTTCTAGTAGACAAGCTCAAGACACGGGTCCCATTCTGGAAACTAGAAAAAACAAAAAATAATTCGACCTGGGTTATGCCACACACTAGCGATACAGCGGCGGCTATGCATTGGGACAGTAATGTCTAACGGTTATCATTGGCTTTGTTCCATTGATCCGGAGTCAAAATTACCACTAAATTACCACTAATCTCAATCTTGACTGCAGACCTTTGGAAGGTGAGGCATCACCATAACAAAACCTCTATTCTGTGAGGTGAAAAGCTGGGCTGCCGACCGCCTGTCATCTTGACACCGCTCCGCAGAGACAGATCAGTTGAGAATTGGCAAATTGTCCAGACCGTCACACGATTCAAAACGCTGCATGCAGGAGGAAAGCTTCGCCATGACTCAACGCTCGGTTCCTGCCACAAACGGCTTGTTTGACCCTACGCAGCACGAGCGTGATTCTTGTGGCGTTGGGTTCGTAGCGCACATTAAGAACCGTAAAAGCCATGACATCATCAGACAAGGGCTTCAGATTCTCCTCCGTCTTAATCATCGTGGTGCTGTTGGTGCGGACTCTCTAGCCTCTGACGGTTGTGGGATTCTACTGCAGACACCAGACAGATTTCTTCGTGTTGAAACTGAACAACACGGGATTGCCTTACCTCCTGAGGGGGATTACGCGTGTGGAATGGTGTTCTTACCACGCGACAGCGCCTTACGAGGCTTATGCGAAACTACCCTGACTCGCCTCATTCGAGCAGAAGGACAGCACGTGCTCGGCTGGCGAGATGTGCCTGTGAATAGGGCTTTTTTAGGGGAAAGTGTCAAATCCCTTGAGCCTGTCATTCGCCAAATTTTTGTTCGCCGTCATTCGAGTTGTATAGACAGAGACTCTTTTGAGAGGAAGTTGTTTGTGCTGCGCAAGCAAGCCTTTAATCAAATCAGGAGGGAAGTCGGAGACGCTGCACGTGCCTTTCATCTCCCCTCCCTCTCATCACGGACCTTGGTCTATAAAGGCATGATCATGGCTTCCCGCATGGCTGATTACTTTGCGGATCTGAAGAGTCCAGATTTAGAATCCGCCCTTGCTCTGGTACACCAGAGATTCTCAACGAACACACAGCCGTCATGGGATCTCGCACAGCCATTTCGCTATCTGTGCCATAATGGGGAGATTAACACACTTCGCGGGAACATCAACTGGATGGCAGCTCGGCGCCAATCAATGCGGTCAACTCTTCTAAAGAATGATCTTCCAAAATTATGGCCTTTATTAGCTGAAGGAAAATCAGATTCTGCTACTTTTGATCATTCTTTGGAACTTCTCGTGAATGGCGGCTACACGCTTGCTCATGCCATCATGATGATGATTCCTGAAGCCTGGGCTGATCATCCTTTGATGAGCGAAGATCTACGGGCCTTCTACGAATTTCATGCGGCCTTAATGGAACCGTGGGATGGGCCCGCGGCCGTAGCATTTACTGACGGCCGTCAGATTGGTGCAACGCTCGACCGCAATGGCCTCCGTCCAGCCCGCTATATCATCACCGATGATGATCATGTCGTTCTCAGTTCAGAGGTAGGCGTGTTGGATATCCCGGACTCCCGCATCCTGAAAAAATGGCGCCTACAACCGGGGAAGATGTTTCTGATCGATTTGGAACAGGGTCGTATCATTGACGATAGTGAACTGAAGAGTCAGCTTGCAGCAGAAAAGCCATATAAAAAGTGGATTAATGAAACACAAATACGACTCAACTCACTACCAGCAGAGGTGCCACCTATGGCACCAGATCCGCTCACTCTCTTCTGTCGTCAGAAAGCATTTGGCTACAGTCAGGAAAACATCAAATCTTTTCTGATTCCTATGGCTGTCAGTGGTCAGGATCCTGTTGGCTCTATGGGACGAGATATTCCACCAGCGGTACTTTCCCACAGGCCAAAAAGACTTTTCGATTACTTTTACCAGACGTTTGCTCAGGTCACAAATCCGCCGATTGATCCTATCCGCGAGGAGCTTGTGATGTCGCTTGTGTCCCTCATCGGGCCACGTCCCAATCTTTTGGGTTTGGAAGAGGCTGGACGACGCAGACGGCTAAAAGTCAGGGCACCAGTACTCACTAACGCCGATTTGGAAAAAATCCGTCGCATCGAGAGTCATGTGGACTCGGCTTTTCGTACCTCTACCCTTAGTTTCTGTTGGCCAGCTAGTGTGGGCGCAGCGGGATTACAGCCTGCATTACATAAACTTTGTGAAGAAGCAGAAAGAATAGTTAAGACTGGTAATTGCAGCATTCTGATACTTTCAGATCGCCTTATAGATACAGATAACGTGCCAATGCCTTCACTGTTAGCAACGGCCGCTGTTCATCACCACTTAATTCGTCATGGTCTGCGCACAGAGGTAGGGCTCATCGTGGAAACTGGTGAGGCATATCGCCTGCACGACTTCTGCTGTCTTGCAGGTTACGGAGCTGAAGCGATTAATCCCTACCTGGCACTTGAGACCTTGCAGGCAAGACACCAGGAGCTAGGGTCAAAGGCGGAATCTTGTTACATCAACGCCGTCAACAAGGGTATCCTTAAGGTAATGTCAAAAATGGGGATTTCTACCTACCAGTCGTATTGCGGTGCCCAGATTTTTGATGCCGTCGGTCTCTCGTACCACTTCGTCGAACGCTATTTTACTGGTACTCATTCTGTCATTGGCGGAATTGGTCTCGACGAGATAGCCGAGGAGACGATTATTCCTCATCGGGCTGCTTTCGTGACTGATTCACAAGGTGCGCTCAATGTCGGTGGTGAGCTGTATTACCGTGAAACGGGTGAGAATCATGCCTGGACACCTCAGAGTATATCCCTTTTACAGCGGGCCGTGCGTACAGGTGACCGTGCTCTTTTTCGTCAATTCAACCGCTTGATGGATGACCAAACGCAGAATCCATACAACCTTAGAGGATTATTAAAATTTAAAAACATGAAAAGTTCAATTCCTCTGTCAGAGGTAGAACCCGTTCAATCCATCGTAAAACGCTTTGCCACTGGCGCTATCTCCTTCGGTGCCATCTCGTGGGAAGCACATACAACCGTAGCTATTGCCATGAACAGGCTCGGCGGCCAATCCAATACAGGCGAGGGCGGTGAGGAGGCCAGTCGTTACGAGCCATTACCCAACGGAGATTCACTCCGCTCAGCCGTGAAACAGGTGGCTTCAGGCAGATTTGGTGTCACGACAGAATATTTAGTCAATGCCGCAGACATTCAGATTAAGATGGCACAAGGCGCTAAGCCAGGTGAGGGCGGCCAGTTACCCGGTCATAAGGTAGACGTGTGGATAGCCCGCGTACGATATTCTACTCCAGGTGTAGGATTAATATCTCCACCTCCGCATCACGACATTTATTCAATAGAAGATCTCGCGCAACTTATTCATGATTTAAAAAATGTCAATCCAAAAGCGCGCATCTCAGTGAAGCTAGTCTCAGAAGTAGGAGTTGGCACTGTGGCAGCTGGTGTCGCGAAAGCGCGTGCTGATCATATCGTCATATCCGGTCATGACGGTGGCACTGGAGCAAGCCCGTTAACGTCGATCTATAGCGCTGGGAGCCCGTGGGAAATTGGCCTGGCTGAAACACATCAGACTTTAGTGGCCACCCGCCTGCGTGGCAGAGTCAAAATTCAAGTCGATGGGGGTCTCCGGACTGCCCGTGATGTTGTCATTGGCGCTCTTTTTGGAGCAGACGAGTTTGGCATTGCCACGGCTACATTGATTGCTACGGGTTGTCTCATGATGCGTAAGTGTCATCTCAACACCTGTCCTGTCGGCATAGCGACTCAAAACCCTGTTTTGCGCCAACGTTTTTCTGGCAAGCCCGAGTACATCATGAACTATTTCACGTTTCTCGCAGAGGAAGTGCGTGAATTAATGGCTTGCCTTGGATTTCGCACTGTTGAGGAGATGATTGGCCGCACGGACGTTCTCGAAAAAAGGGAGTCAATTTCACACTGGAAGGCTAATTGTCTAGATCTCACACGTTTACTGGCACCGTCAAGACCGGTCATTGGTCCGGCACAGGCACCTTATAGCACTTATAGCAGAGAAATCCAGGACCACGGCTTAGAAAAGGCCCTGGATTGCTCTTTGATTCGCAAGGCCAAGATAGCGCTCGATTCTGGTGTCCCTATTACCTTATCGATGCCCATTCGGAATACCTACCGTACTGTTGGCACGATGCTCTCGGGCGTTATCGCGCGACTCTGTGGGCACAAAGGTCTACCGGACGATACTATCTGTCTCAAATTCACCGGTACTGCCGGACAGAGTTTTGGGGCTTTTTTAGCCCACGGGGTTACATTAGAATTGACTGGTGAGGCTAATGATTATGTCGGTAAGGGGCTGTCTGGTGGACGGATCATCATTACTCCATCAGCAGAAACATCGCGGCTGGCTGAAAATAACATTATCGTCGGGAACACCGTACTTTACGGAGCAGTTGCTGGCGAATGCTACTTCCGTGGCGTGGCTGGAGAACGATTTGCGGTGCGCAATTCGGGGGCTATAGCGGTCGTTGAAGGGTGTGGTGACCACGGTTGTGAATATATGACGGGTGGAACCGTGGTGATTCTTGGTTACACAGGACGGAACTTTGCTGCTGGCATGAGTGGTGGCATTGCCTACGTGCTTGATGGCGACGGTAGCTTTAGTCGTCGCTGTAACCCGGCTATGGTCGATCTAGAATCAATTCAGGAGGAAGAATCAGAGAGAGAAGAACTGAGAGAAAGATACAAAAAAGATCACGCTTTAGTAAACGACCTCCTGGGTGATATGAGCCGATTTGATGCCTTACGTCTGAAAATACTGCTTGAGAAGCATCATCGCTTTACAGGGAGTTCACTCGCAAGAAATATTTTAAATAGTTGGGACGCCTTCTTGCCTCTGTTTATAAAAGTCATGCCAGTTGAATATAAAAAAGTATTGCAATTTTCAGAAGATTCTCAACGCAATAATCGTTACTAAGTACAGCTTATCTGAGGATGGCATGTGCATAGAGATGGACCTGTACGACTGAGTCAGGGAGTGAAATATGGGAAAGCCGACGGGATTTCTCGATATACCCCGCAAAGATAGAAGAATTTTAAATGTTTCACAACGAAAAACTAATTTTAAAGAGTTTATTATATCCCTTTCTGATCAGGAACTGAGTGCACAAGGTGCACGTTGCATGGATTGCGGTGTTCCATTTTGCCATACTGGTTGTCCTATTAGCAACGTCATTCCAGATTTTAACGATCTTGTCTACCAAGAACAATGGCAGCAAGCCTTGGCGACTTTACATGCTACCAATAATTTTCCAGAGGTCACAGGACGCATATGCCCTGCCCCATGCGAGATGGCTTGTATCCTGAACCTGATTGATCAGCCGGTGACCATTCGCACTATTGAAGGAGCTCTTGCAGACCGTGGCTGGGCAGAAGGTTGGATTCTGCCGCAGGTTCCCACGCACCGTACTGGCAAAAGGGTAGCGATTGTTGGATCTGGTCCCACGGGCCTGGCTTGTGCCCAACAGCTCTCCCGTGCGGGACACGCTGTCGTGGTCTTCGAAAAGCGCTCACGTATTGGTGGTCTCCTCCGCTATGGTATACCAGACTTTAAGCTCGAGAAGTCTCTAATTGACCGTCGGATTTCTCAGATGAAGGCTGAAGGAGTAGATTTTCGTCCCAACAGTCACATTGGTGCCACTGTCCCTGTGCAAGATTTACTCCATGGCTATGATGCTGTTGTGCTAGCGGGCGGTGCTGAGCAGCCCCGTGATTTGCCCCTCCCAGGGCGAGACCTAGATGGTATTCACTTTGCCATGGACTTTTTAACTCAGCAGAACTTAGTTGTGTCTAACACAAGGTCTCATACTACTATTCATGCTGGTGGTAAAAAGGTCATAGTCGTTGGCGGCGGAGACACAGGTGCGGACTGTGTGGGAACAGCAGTGCGTCAATCAGCAGCCTCTGTTACACAGATTGAAATTTTGCCACAACCACCAGCAAAAGAGGATAAGGTCAGAACGTGGCCTGATTGGCCTCATAGACTCTGGACCTCTACCTCACATGAAGAAGGAGGCTGTCGCCGCGAGTGGTGTATCGTTGCGAAGGGTTTTCTTGGGAGAGGCGGGACAGTGCAGGGCCTTGCTTGTACACGTGCGACGTGGGTAGACGGAACTATGACGGAAGTTTCAGGGTCGGACTTCGTGTTCCCAGCTGAATTAGTGCTACTGGCCACTGGCTTTGTCCATCCAGTGTACAAAGGTATGCTGGCTGATTTGGGTGTGGCCTTAGATACACGCGGTAATGTACAAGCTGATTCTGTTGCTTACCAGACATCAATTCCAAAAGTATTCACTGCCGGTGATATGCGCCGAGGCCAGTCTTTAGTGGTGTGGGCTATTCGAGAGGGTCGGCAATGTGCCCACGCGGTGAATACATTCTTAGCCCCAGACATACCCTGTTGATACGCTAAGCGAGCCACGGTACAATAGGTACCGGGTGTCAGAGGGTGAGATGACCGCTCTCCAGACCGACAAGGAAGGGAGAGAGGAAAGTCCGGGCTCCACGGAAGTACAGTGCCGGGTAATACCCGGCGGAGGTGACTCCAGGGAAAGTGCCACAGAAAAAAACCGCCGGACGGACAGAGTATGCATGCTGTTGCCGGTAAGGGTGAAAAGGTGCGGCAAGAGCGCACCGCACCTTCGGCGACGGGGGTGGCAGGGTAAACCCCACTGGGAGCAAGACCAAATAGAGACGGCGTGTCTTCATGACAGACATACTTTCGTGTTGCCGTCTGGGTCGGTCGCGTGAGGCGTTCGGTGACGGGCGCCCTAGAGGAATGGTCATCGCCAGCTATTGAAGAGCTGGAACAGAACCCGGCTTATAAGCCCTCTGTTACCCCCATATCCCAAGGAGTGACTTCTGCTCTCCCTTCCTATCTCTTCTCCTTCCCCGCTCTTAATTAAACGAGGACGGCAAGGATGGCAGCCCTCAATGTCCGCACACGTCTGTCACTCAGCCTCTTTTCAGTCATGACCTTGACAGTGATAGTTTTTTTTATCGCTTCTCTGTCGCTCTATAAACTACGTACTACTACTAATACAGCTGTTGATAAATATTTACAAATTATAAATAACTTTTACGAGTTAATACAGCAGAGCGAGGCCACGATGCTCAATACCCATAACCTAGTGGTCTCCAGTACCAGGAGTCAGCGGCAGACGGTCTCTTCTCGTACCCATGATCAGTTCGCCCATGCAGGTGAGTTGGTAGCACGTCTCAAGGAGATAGCCGCACTACAGAATACCCTCCCACTTCCGCGAGAGGCACACGCCTATTTGAGCAGCGCTACGTTTGAGAAATTGAACACTGCTGTGGAACAGCAGCGCCAGCCTTGCGCTGTCCTTTTACAAGAATTGTTCCAGGAATTCATGCACAGACGCCGTGATCTGGTTCAAGAATGCAATCAATCTAAAACGGAGTATCCCCCAGCACCAAACCAGCTCATTAACACAGTCTTTGACTTAGCGCTCGATGTTCTAGTCACTCGGGTGATGTCGCGGCAGGACATGGAAGCGCCTGCAGATCCTGTTATTGCCTGTCTGGCCACTGTCTTACGACACCTGCGACCAGCTCATCACAGTTTGGTGATAGCCCTTGATCGTCTCATCAGTCAGGACAATGAGAGTCTCTTCACTCTTCGCAATGAGAGACAGATAAGCAAAAAGATTAATAGCCTGCTCTCTTCTCAACGCTCTGGTCGTCTAGTCACAGCGCTTAACGAGCTCATCCTCTACAGTCGTGCCGAAATGACACTTTGTAATAAATATAGTAATATTTTATTTCGAATGGAAATATTATTAATTATCAGTAATTTATTTTTTATTACTATAGTGACTTTTTTATTAATTGCACGGTATAGAATCGGGAATCGCTTATCGCATCTCTCTCACGCTGTAGAAGTTGCCGCCACGGGGAAGGAAGTCCAGATTGACAGTCATGGGGGAGACGAAATCGCCAACATGGCACGTGCAGTTGAAGGGTTTATTACAATGCGTCGACAGGCCGAAGAAGCACTGCGAATAGCGAAAGATGCAGCGGATAGTGCAAACATGGCAAAAACTCGGCTTTTAGCTTCTGCTAGTCATGACCTGCGTCAGCCATTACAAGCCCTAGGGTTGTTTGTCACAGCCCTTCTAGAGTTTCATCTGACAGCGGAAACGCGTAGAGTGGCAGAAAAAATTTCACTTTCAGTGACAACGCTCCGAGAGTTATTCGATTCCTTGCTCGACATTTCCAAGCTGGATTCTGGCGTAGTTGTCCCTGATCAGACCGCAATTCCCCTCGTGAGCCTTATCGATCGCCTCGTGCCGGAATTCAAAACTGTGGCAACCGCTAAACATTTGCGTTTTCTTGTTGGTTCTTGTCGAGGCTCTGTCATTTCAGACCCAGTCTTACTGGAGCGGATGCTACGTAACCTTCTCGCCAACGCGATACAATATACGACTTTTGGAGGTGTTCTTATTGGTTGTCGTCATCGCAGCGGGCATGTTCGTATTGAGGTCTGGGACAGTGGCCATGGCATTTCATCTGAACAGCAGAAAGAAATCTTTCGTGAATTTCATCGCATAAACCATTCCAGTGAGAATGCTGGCGTCGGACTTGGGCTGGCTATTGTTGATCGCACCGCCCGTTTATTAGGGCATCGCATTCTTGTGAAATCCCGCCTAGGCCGTGGCTCAATGTTTGCCGTTGAGGTGGAGGCCGCCACGACTCCAGAAGAAGAAGTCGGTAACAGAATCCGAGCAGAAAATCATTCTTTTGAGAGAGTCTCCCCATCAACACGCTTCTTTCAAAGAGGGAGAGTAATTGTTGTCCTAGATAAAGACCCAATTTTTCGACAAAGTCTACAACTCTTGCTAAATAGCTGGGGGTGTACGGTCATGACGGCAGACTCTGGAGACACAGCTGTTCTCGAACTTTCCAGATGCGAAGTAGTCCCTGAGGCAATTATCGCTGACTATTGGCTGGGCAATGGCGAAACTGGGAACAGGGCTATTGCCACACTCCGCGAGGCAGTAGACCGGCCACTCCCGGCTCTGCTGATGCTCGCTGAGGAAATGTCAGCCCACGATGACGATGGCCTGCTGCAGCAGGCCCAAACACATGGCCTGCCGGTACTGCGTAAGCCAGTGAATTCCGAGCAGTTGCTTGCTTTTCTTGAGAAATCCTTCCCTTAAAATCACAGACTAATTCTCTTTTTTCTTTGCAAAAAAGTGTCAAACACCCCCCTCCTATCCAAGATAGGCCAGAAACATAAAAGCATGATCAGACTCAACGCTACTACTCAACTTCTCATTCGAACAGAGCAACGCCGGGCAATCTATCAGAAAATCATCAAAAACATCATCATCACGCCACAGGATGTTTCAGCTGCGGATTTGGTATGACAGGCTTCTTTGAGTAATCATAAAACCCTTTGTGGGTTTTGCGACCCAGATAACCAAGCTGCACAAGACGAATCAAAGTGTGAGGAGCCGAGCAATACTGTTGACGGACATCCTGATAGATGTTCTGAGACATTGCCAGCACTACGTCAAGACCAATGTAATCAGCCAGATTAAATGGTCCCATCGGCATGCCTGCACCAGTCATCATCGCATGATCGATGGCATCAATAGTGCCCGTGCCGTGTTCTAACAGACGGATGGCTTCCAGCATATAGGGCGTCAGCAGCCGATTGACGATGAAACCAGTGGTGTCCTGCACTAACACCGGGTCCTTGCCAACTCTGCGGCTGAATTCCATAAGAGTAGTGACAGTCTTAGCAGAAGTTTCAAACGCGTGTATGACCTCGATCAGCCGCATAACAGGAGCTGGATTGAAGAAATGCAAGCCAGCGACTCGGCCACGCTCGTTGCATACAGCCATCATCTCTGTGACAGAAAGCGTCGATGTATTGGTGGCCAGAATACATTCCTTCGATACAATCCTTTCGAGCCTCTGAAAGAGGCCTTTCTTAATAGAAATGTCCTCAACTACAGATTCAATTACAAGATCACATCCCGCGACATCCTGTTCGCTTGAACTAAATACTATACGACATAAAATCGCGTCTTTAGTCTCCGCGCTCATCTTTCCGCGTTCGACAATTTTAGAAAGACTCTTCTCAAGAGTTTGCTTCACACCTTCCAGTAGCCCAGGAGTTGCCTTGACAGCAACGACATCCAGACCTGCTGTGGCAACTACATGAGCAACGCCGAGCCCCATCGTGCCCGTCCCAATGATGCCAACCTTCTTAATTTCCATCATTAAGCCTTTCACCTGCAGGTGATATGACACCTGTCTACTGCCGTCGCACCGGCCTACATTCCTACCGTCTATTTCCTTCTAGTGATGGCTGCTTATTTATTACTGCTAGCTATCTTACGAAAGAGAGAGACATGAGCCAATATCGATTTTTTGCCAATGCCAAAACTTTCTGCACTTCGTAATGCTTTTCTTCCACCATTCCGGAATGGGAAAGGCAAATGATGAAAAAATGATGAAAAAATGGGTAAAATGATGAAAAAAATGGGTAAGGCGACATTCACCTGTATCTTCGTAGCCCTTATGGCTGTCCCCGAAACAGCATTGGCAAAAACACAACATCATATTGCAAAACTGAGTACTAATGGTGTCTGGACGGCCTACACCGCCATAGAAGAGGGGAACAGAATCTGTTACACTGTCGCGCGGCCGACTCGTTCGGAAGGCAATTACAGAAGACGAGGCGATGTCTATGCCATCGTTACCCACCGCCCCAGCAGGGGAAGCTACAGTATCGTGAGCATTATGGCAGGCTATCCATACCAATCGAATACACAAGTTCATGTCAGCGTTGACAACCGGCAATTCACCATGATCAGTCACGGGGAAACGGCCTGGCTCCAAGGAACAGGTGATGCAGACCTTGTTGCAGCCATGCAAGGCGGTCGTGAGATGGTTGTTATAGGGTACTCTCAACGTGGCACTCGTACGGTAGACACCTTTGAGCTTGTGGGGTTTACAGCTTCATACACTCAAATCGATAAAGCGTGTCCCGGGGGAAGCTAGCCGCTCATAACACTCCCCGTGAAATTCTGCGTGAAAGAGCAAAAGAGCAAATGTGCCACCCTCATCACAGAATTTTCACCCCCTTTTTCACCCCCTGTCCGCTCTCACACAGATGTCACACACGAAAGCTCTCTCCGCAACCACAGCGACCTTTTTCATTTGGATTTTTGAAGACAAAAGACGCGCCCATGTTGTTCTGTTGGTAATCTAACTCAGTCCCCAAAAGAAACATCATGGCCCTAGGGTCAAGGAATATCTTAATTCCATTGTGCTCGACCATCTCTTCGTCTTTTTTTTGCTCCGTCACAAGTTCCATAGCATAACTCAAGCCTGAGCAACCACTATTTCTGACGCCAATGCGCACACCGAGAACGGTCTGCGTAGACAGATTCATTAAATTCTTGAGCCGAGCCGCGGCGGATTCTGACAGGGTAATCGCATTTGACATTGCACATCCTCCCTTAGACATCAGAAGAAGACATCAGAATATATCGAACATATCAAGGGCGCTTCGTGCAACCTCAGACATGCGCTCAGGCGTCCATGGGGGATCCCACACTAGGAAGACATCAACTTCTCCCACCCCCGGCACAGCTGCAGCTGCACGGGCTACCTGGGCCGGTAACGTGCCGGCAACAGGACAATTTGGAGTGGTTAAAGTCATCTGAATATCAGTCCTCCCATTGTCAGCAATGCTGATGGCATAAACAAGCCCCAGGTCATAAATATTCACCGGTATCTCTGGATCAAACACCTCTTGCAATGCCGCAGTCACTGCCTCAGCAACCGCAACCGGTGCGCCAGCGGGCAAAGGGACTCCAGCATGAGCTGTCGCAGCCTTTCTCGCGAGAGCAGGATTCGTCATGGCAGAACAAGATCGAGACTGCTTTTCATGTGTGCTCCTATTCTGTGCTGGCCGTCTCTGTCCCGTCAAAAGCGGCGGCCATCGTGTGCCAGGCTAATGTGGCACATTTGACTCGCACAGGGAATTGACGCACGCCAGACAAAACTTGCAACCGTTCTAGTGTGTCTTCCATGCCATCCATGTGGAGATGGCGTGGTTCAAATGTTTCTCCAGTGCACATAGCCTGGAACGCAGGAACGAGAGCCCTCGCTTCTGCTTCACTCTTGCCAGTTAGCATCTCTGTCATCATTGAAGCAGATGCCATAGAAATAGCGCACCCCTGGCCCAAGAAAGTGACCTCACGTACGCGGCCTCCCTTGTCTACTTTGAGAAAGACGGTCAAGGCATCACCGCACATAGGATTCTGTCCATGGGCCTGACGGTTGGCACAAGGCAGGGGCCTTAGATTCCGGGGCCGCCTCCCATGATCAAGGATAACTTCTTGGTAAAGATCGCGCAGATCATCCTTCATCTTCATGGGCCAAAAATCCCCCGCACACTTTCCAGAGCATCCGCTAGGGCATCCGCCTCTGCCCGTGTGTTATAGAGTCCGAACGAAGCCCTAGCAGATGCTGGGATACCAAACCGCTGCATCAAGGGCTGGGCACAGTGATGGCCCGCCCGTATTGCTACCCCATATCTATCAACTATAGTTGCGATATCATGTGGATGAACACCATTAAGAGTAAAACTCAGGACACTAGTTTTGATCTGGGCCGGTCCCAGTAAACGCACCCCCCTGATTTCTGCAAGCCGCTGGGTGGCGTAATTCAGAAGATCCGCCTCATGAACAGCTATAGCCCTGAGACCAATAGACTCAATGTAGTTGATGGCTGCCGCTAGTCCAATGGCTTGGGCAACCGCTGGCGTGCCAGCCTCAAACTTGTAAGGTAGTCCTGCCCAGCTTGGCTTTTCGAAGGTCACACTAGCGATCATATCCCCCCCCCCCTGATAGGGGGGCATTTCTTGCAGCAGGACTTCACGTCCATATAAGACACCAATCCCAGTTGGCCCATATAGCTTATGGCCTGAGAAAACGTAGAAATCGCAGTCGATATCACAGACGTCTACTGCCATATGCGGTACAGCCTGGCAGCCATCAACGAGAACCTTCGCACCAACGGCATGAGCAGCTGCCACGATGTCCTTGACGGGTAGGAGAGTACCAAGCACATTGGAAACATGTGTAACAGAAACAAAACGTGTACGTGATGACAGCAAGCTCTGGTATGCTTCCCATAAAAAGCGACCATCATCATCGACAGGCACAACTTTAAGAATTAATCCTTTGGCACTGGCGAGCATTTGCCACGGGACAATATTAGAGTGGTGTTCCAACCATGTCAGCACTACCTCATCACCGGCTTCCAGACAAGTCTGTCCCCACGTGGCAGCCACTAAGTTAATAGACTCTGTTGCGCCACGCGTAAATACAATTTCCTGTACACGTCTAGCATTAATAAACGCCCGTACCCGTTCGCGTGCGCCCTCGTATTGAATCGTAGCCTGCTCTGATAGCCAGTAAGCCCCACGATGAACGTTGGCATATCCTGTCTCGTAAAAGGTCTTAGTTGCCATTGTCACATCGGCTGGCTTCTGAGTTGAAGCGGCATTATCAAGGAAAGCAAGTGGGTGGCCATGCACTGTCTGGCAGAGAATGGGAAAATTAGCCCTAATGTGGTCGAGATCATAAAAGGTAGTCGCCGCCATCTACAACTTGCTCCTTCTGCTCCCCAATCAGAAACGTTCAGGCTTGGGAACACGACCTGCTAACCAAACAGACACCATAGCCCTGGTGACATCGGGGAGTCTCGGAATACCAAAAGACACCCCGTTAACGACATCGCTGAGAAAACTCTCAATCAACAGCGCACGAGCAGTCTCGGCATCAAGGCCGCGTGCACGCAGGTAAAACAATATCTCCTCGTCCAGCTCACCCGCTGTGGCTCCGTGAGTACATTTGACATTATCAGCAGAGATTTCAAGTTCCGGCTTACAGTACGCCTCAGCTCCCGGCGACAGCAACAGCGCCCTATGAATCTGGTGTCCATCGCTCTTCTGAGCCTGTGGATGAATGCTAATTCTCCCTTGAAAAACGCCACGACCACCGTCGGCTAACACCCCTTTGAAAATCTGTCGTGACGTAGTTGCTGGGGCAATATGATTCATCACAATGGTATTATCAACATGACGGTTGCTGTCAGCTGTATAGGCACCGTACAAACGACATTCCGCCTCCGGCTCGGCTAGCGTAACGGTTAACTCGTTGCGCACTAAACCAAGACCAGTCGTAAGCACGAAACACTGATAAAGGCCCTTAGATGCTACAGTTGCAGTGCTGGAACAGATGGCATGGTTCTCAGAGAGACCAGATTGGGCCCTGACATGTGTCAGGGTAGCATTAGGTTCGACATAGAGATAACTGACCATATTGGTCAGTGCGGCACCCATACCCATATGACTTTCTATGAGCGTCGCACGACCTTCCACAATAACAATTATACACGGATGTGTAACATTAGGTGATTTTTCATTTGTATTAGTAGAAACAAATACAACATGGACTATATTATTTTCTGCGGGATTAGCCTTGAAACGAACGACAAGCCCGTCTCCCAACCAGGCTGCATTTAAAGCAGCCATAGCTGGTAGTCTTTCGGGAGAAAGCAACCTTTCCTTTATACTCTCGTCATATCGCAACGCTTCTTCCAGTGATTGAACGATTAAACCGTCGGATAGAGGAGACGATGAGAGTTGAGGGGCAAAGCAACCGTTCACCAATACAAACTGCGGCCCCGGAATGGTCAGTAGCCCGTCTTGAGAGGGCCAGAGAAATGATGAGAGTATCCCTTTCTCTATTTCCTGTTTATATGATATAAGATCTAATTTCTTGAGAGAAGTATATTTCCAAGATTCAATTTTTGATGTTGGAATCCCACCAAGTATACTGTAGCGTGCATAACCTTTGCGGCGAAACTCCGCAACCCATGATGATTTATTTTTCTTGTCCTCCTTCCATAATTGAAGAAATGGCAAAGAATCTTCTGAAGGAACGGCACACTTCTTAAAAGAGGTGGTCAGCATGGCTGACTCTCGTGTTCCATTTGCACGATGACACGATACCCTGGCCATGTTTCTCGACTTTCCTAGCTAGCCTCGTTTGTCGTCTCGTTTGTCATGAAGGGCGCATAACCTCTCTCCTCCAGCTCAAACGCTAGTTCCTTATTGCCAGAACAGACAATACGGCCCTCTGCCAAAACATGCACGTAGTCTGGCACGATATATTCCAAAAGTCTCTGGTAATGGGTGATAACAAGAAACACGCGTTCATTGGAACGCAATGCATTCACACCACTGGCAACAATCTTCAGAGAGTCGATATCAAGGCCTGAGTCTGTTTCATCAAGCATTACAAATCGCGGTTCTAACATCGCCATCTGTAGTATTTCAGTCCGTTTCTTCTCTCCTCCAGAGAAACCAACATTCAGGGAACGCCGCAACATGTCATGGTTCATACCGAACTTTTCAGCCTTTTCTTGTATAATTTTTGAAAATTGAATCGCATCTATTTCAGTTTTGCCGCAGAACCTGCGCTGTGCGTTCACAGCAGTTTTGAGGAAAGTAGCTGTAGAAACACCTGGGATTTCAACAGGATACTGAAAAGCGAGAAAAACTCCTGTACGAGCACGCTCCTCCGGAGTCATGATCAGTAAATCTCTACCATCATATCTGATGGTGCCAGATGTGACTTCATAACCAGGCCGACCAGCAAGGATATGAGCAAGTGTGCTCTTACCAGCTCCATTCGGGCCCATGATGGCATGTACCTCGCCTGCTGCGAGAGACAGAGTAACGCCTTTAAGAAGGGGCATGCCGTCTATGCAGGCGTGTAAATCACGGATCTCAATGCATGTCATAGCCAGACCTGAATTTCAGTATCTTCACGTCTTATCTTCACGAGGCAACTCTCACCCCACACTACCCTCGAGACTTATGCTGATCAACTTCTGCGCTTCAACTGCGAACTCCATGGGAAGGTTCTGCATCACCTCACGACAGAAACCATTCACAATAAGGGCGACAGCTTCCTCATGGGACAGACAGCGTTGTTTACAATAGAAAATCTGTTCCTCGCTAATTTTTCCAGTCGTAGCTTCATGCTCAATACGGATAGAAGGATGCCGGGCTTCGATATAGGGGACAGTATGCGCACCGCAGCTGTCACCAATCAGTAGACTGTCGCACTGTGTATAGTTGCGGGCCCCTTCTGCTCTTGGGAGCACTCGTACCAACCCACGATAGGTACTGTTCGAATGCCCAGCCGCAATGCCTTTACTGATGATACGCGACTTAGTGTTACGGCCAATGTGAATCATCTTGGTGCCAGTATCTGCTTGCTGGTAGTGATTGGTAAGGGCCACGGAATAAAATTCACCAGTTGATTGGTCACCCTGTAAAATACAGCTTGGATACTTCCATGTGATGGCTGAACCTGTTTCTACCTGAGTCCAAGAAATTTTGGAGTTTCGACCACGGCAAGCACCACGCTTAGTCACAAAATTATAAATACCACCGCGCCCCTCCTCATCGCCTGGATACCAATTTTGCACGGTAGAGTATTTAATCTCCGCACCGTCCAGTGCGACGAGTTCCACAACAGCAGCATGGAGTTGGTTTTCATCTCGCTGCGGTGCAGTACACCCTTCCAGATAGCTGACACTAGCATTTTCAGCGGCGATAATGAGGGTGCGTTCGAACTGGCCAGTGTTTTTTTCGTTGATACGGAAATAAGTTGACAATTCCATAGGACAGCGTAAGCCTTGTGGCACGTAGACGAAGGAACCATCTGTAAACACAGCTGAATTCAATGTTGCAAAAAAATTGTCCGTATACGGAACGACAGAGCCGAGGTATCTTCGTACTAACTCCGGGTACTGATGAACAGCTTCAGATATTGAACAGAAGATGACTCCCATTGCCTCCAGGTTTTTCTTGTATGTGGTGGCAACAGAAACGCTATCAAACACGGCATCAACAGCTATCGCACTATTCTGCTGCACACCAGAGAGCATTACCTGTTCTTCTAGAGGAATGCCGAGCTTGTTGTAAGTCTCAAGTAGCTTTGGATCCACCTCGTCCAGGCTCTTGGGAGCGTCACTCGATCGGCGTGGCGCGGCGTAGTAGCAATAGCCTTGGTAGTTAATAGGTGGGTAGGTCAAACGTGCCCAATGGTGTGGTTCTTCCAGTGTAACCCACAACTTGTAAGATTTCAGACGCCAATCTAGCAACCAACTAGGCTCACCCTTCTTGTGTGATATGAAGTGAATGATCTCTTCATTAAGACCAACTGGGGCCCGATCAGCCTCTATATCTGTCGTAAATCCATACTTATACTTTCTGTCAGTAATAGCTTGAACAGCTTTCACTGCATCAGCACTCTCAGCGGCCATGAGTACATCCCTCATTTCTTTTGAGGCTCATCTTTGTCCAGTTTTCCACAGTCTCTTATTTTCTGACAGCTGTGCTTGCATTGATTTTGCAGTCGCGATATCAGTGAGAGTAATCTCTTGCAAAGCACGACGAATGGCCCGATTAATATGGCCCCAATGTCCCTGCATGGGACAGAGGGATTCTATTCTGCAGAAGTCGTCGCTATCTTCCATACAAGCGGTAATGGCAATCGGCCCCTCTACGGCTTCGATAACATCTGCAACTGTGAGCGTAGGGGCTGGATGCTGCAAAGTGTAGCCACCGGCTGCGCCCCGATAAGACGTAACTAAGCCATTACGCGCGAGCAACTTTAGTAATTTCGCTACTGTTGGCAATGGCAATCCTGTGCTGGTAGCAATATGAGGAACCGTGTGTGGGCCTTTTGCGCGAATCATCTCTGCGAGCACGAGAACAGCATAATCTGTGAGGCGTGTGACACGAATCATAAGCGACAATTTTCTTTTTCTTGAAACAGTACCATATAGGTATTCTTTAGGAATTTAGGAAGAGTTCACCTCCTTGTCAAGGACAAGATTGCAAAACAGCAACAAATGCTATGCGTGATTCTCTCTCACAGAGAGAGCGGAGAAATATAAAACAAGGGTTACTTTTTTTTAAAAGAAATGAGGGAAAATAATTCCCCTAAAAGAAATTAGGGCAATAATTCCCCAGGGGAGAAAATTGATGACTGTTGAACCTCTAAAACCAGAAGAATTTGTTCCTCTTACATCTTTAAGTTTTATTATTGGTGGCGCGCGCTCTGGAAAAAGTGCTTTCGCTGAAAGGATGGTGGCTACCCATGCTACTTCTGTTGGACAACAGCCTGTCTATTTGGCGACGGCAGAATCATCTGATGCGGAAATGGTGGAGAGAATCCGCCACCATAGAAATCGTCGTGGCAGCCAGTGGCGCACGGTTGAGAGATCCATAGAAATAGCATCGGTACTCAAGTCCCTCCCAAAGGAAACACCAGTACTCCTCGATTGCTTGACTCTGTGGCTCGCTAACGTGCTTTTAGCCGGGAGGGAGAGCACTGTTGGCACCGCTCAGTTGCTCGCTGGACTAAAAGCGGCACATGGACCAGTAGTTGTTGTGAGTAACGATATTGGCAGCGGTACTGTTCCAGAAAACACGCTTGCCCGCGCTTTCCGCGATCACGCTGGCTATCTCAACCAACAGGTGGCCGTCACGGCTCGATGTGTCATCATGATGAACGCCGGGTTACCGCTCGTGCTGAAAGCACCCTGATACATCTGATATGTTCCCATGGTACGTATTTTTTTTCATATTACATAGTACAAATACAATACAAAAATTCTTCTGATCTCTGGCAGCGAGATTGCCTTGACCTCCTGATCAGATCAGGTGATGTGTGGGCAGCGAATGTAGTCAGCAGCCTGCATTTCCATAAGACGGCTTGCCGTACGCTTGAATTCAACTGCCCCGTCTCCGATAGGATAGAGCTCCTGGGGGGGGGCTGCAGCAGAACATACAAGCAACACTCTGTGTTCATACAGGGAATCTATCAAGGTGATGAAACGGCGTGCTGTGTTCCGCTGCTCCGGCGAGAGACGTGGGACATTCGCAATAATGATCACATCATAGTGGGTGGCAAGTTGCAGATAGTCAGCAGGACCAAGTGGGGACTCACACAACTCGGAAAAAGAGAAACGAGCAATGCGGCCAGCTGCGTGAGGCACTTTAAGAATACGACCATGCACGATGAGATTTTCCTCTGCTGGTGCTTGGCCATTGGCAAAGCGATGAAAACACTCCGACAATCCTGAATCAGCCTCAGGCCCTGGCGGTACATGATAAACGAGTAGTCCGCTCATACGACCGAGCCGAAAGTCACGCTCTCCTGAGAGTTCGAGCACATCGAAATGTTCCTTGATTAAGGCGATAAACGGTAGAAATTTGGCACGTTGTAACCCATTATAGTATAATTTATCTGGAGAACAATTTGATGTTGTAACAATAACAACCCCGTGCGCTAACAGGTCTTTGAACAGCCCACCAACAATCATAGCATCTGCAATGTCTTTAATTTCTAACTCATCTAGACACAGCAGACAAATCTGACGGGCAATATCGTGGGCAATGACGGGTAGCGGATCAGGCCCTAGACGGGCTGATGATTTTCGCCAGACGTGTAAAGCAGCATGAACATCCTGCAAAAAGGTGTGAAAATGGACACGACGCTTAGCTTTGACGGGAGAAGTGTGAAAAAATATATCCATCAACATCGATTTTCCACGGCCGACATCACCGAACAGATACAAACCTTGGGGCGGTGAGGTCCGGCGAACAAGGCCAAAGCGTGCCTTCCATCCTTTCTGGCCGGTACTCGGACGATATCCCGAAAGGGCGCGGTGGAGACTCTCTAGTTTTTCGGCTGCAAGTTCCTGTGCAGAATCTGGCTGAATCAGACCTGTCGCAAGGCGATCACGATAGGTGGCGAGAGGTCCATGTGGCATAGGGCCCTCTTTCTTATTTTCGCGGTGCAAGAATTCTAAACAGGAAGAAGATTCTTTGTCAAAGATTGCGAACAATAGAGAAATTCCGAAATGATAAAGACGGTCTCCCCAGAGACTACAGAATTCTGTCTCCAGAAAAATCGAACCCAGATTTTTCTCTGGGATCAGGATGACAGCCGCAGAATCTGAAGAGATTACGTAGAAAACTTGGAAGAAATGCAACTAATGGATTAAACATTACAGATGGATGATTCAAATGACCACTGGCCGTATATGTTACAGAAAATAAACCACATTTCTTAATATCATAATCAGTATGACTTAATTTTTTTCTAAAAATACTTTCAAATAAAAAAACAGGAATAATTGTACCACATATTTGTATTTTTTTATCTATTAAGGCTAACATACCAGTAGCAGTCAAACCCAATGATGGGCCTGCAGAATAAAAGTGTGCTATTGTAAAAATACTTTTGTAAATAACGAAATCCATATCAAGTTTTGTGAAACGCATACCATCGCCAGTCAGAGCTTCAAGGATACCAGTCAGGGCGGCCATTGTGAGGACTCGAGCGAGTAAGGGTATGTTGAGCAGGCGATACTCGTCTACCTGCATGGTCCCGCGTGTTTCAAAACCGTCAATGACAGCATTCACACGCATTCTACCTCCGTGCATCTTCTCAAAAAGATCAAAGACTTGCAGGACAACACCAGCATTCTCGCTTGTGACCGTGACGACCTGTGCTGGCGACACGGCGTTATCCATATCCATATCCATGGATGTGAAACTGATATTCACTGTGTCCTTGAGGCCAAAAAACGCATCAAGACTGGAGTAACGCCAAAGACCTCCTTGCTGGAGCGCTTTTATTTTAGCATTTTTTAAAGAATATTTCTGTCCTCCCCATAATCGAGCAACCTTGATATCTAAAAAAATATTATGTATTATCTTCAATAAGTAATGAAAATTATTTTTTTTTTGATGAGAATCTTTATGAAAAAAAGTGTTCAGCATTGGGTTGAGGTCCAATGCTGGTCCAGTCAGCTGCAGGATTAAACCGCCAGTTAGAGTCGGGACTAGGACTCCACTCAATTCAGTGCGGCCGAGTTGAATGTTATCCAAGATAAGTCTTTCTAGCCGTCCTGCTCGCGTGAAGGCAACGGAACCGCCCAGCGTGGCTTCACGCGTCTCCATTGTGAAGCGTGGGATAGCGTACAGCATTGTTGCAGAACGTGGAAAACGCACAGTCATCGTCGCTCGGCCTGGCTGGCTAGAGATCTTACGCCAGCCAATACTGGATTCTATCTCCGCTGCAGAAAAATCAGTTTCGACTACCGCCGTGCCCAGACCGTCAAAGCCTACACTGGCAACAAGATTCGTTTGTACTGGCCCGTTCATGTGAGGCGGTAATCCCACCCTATCACCCAGAAGAACTCCCCGCTGTGCATTATCAAAACAGCTATGTGCAATATAGCGGCTGCGAATCGTAAGACGAGAAGTCAGGCGATTCTTGAAAAATTCCTCCCACTCAAGCCGAACAAACGTACCGGCAAAAGAAGATCGACCAGCAATGTATAATTTTTGAGTATCAAAATTTAGTATAAAATTTCCCTTATTGAAATAATACGGAACGATATTTAAAACTGTATTATTTAGACTAATTTGAGATTTAATTTTAATCTTTTCTAGAGGAAGGTTTTTTTCCACAGGAAACGCTAGGGCAAGCTTAGCGCGGGCCAGACCGCTCTTTTTCACGGACTGCAGGAAGACCAGAGCTGTGGCCGCCTCTCTTCCTAAAGAGGCACTGCCGTGAACAAGCTGCAAGACAGCGTCTACGGAACTCACGAAAGTAAGCTCTATAAGACAGAACTGATTTTCCTTTTGGAGACCCATGATCATCATGTCGGCGTCTGTAAGACGCAGATCCTGAATATTCCCACTCTCAGACCGCATCTCTAGCCAGTCAGGATGAAAGGTAACAGTGGCATTAATATGTCGTATCGGAGGCATCACATGAAGATAATGAATCGTAACATCGCGGATTGTCATTCTGCTGTGCAAGTGCTCTGCTGTCAGTTCTTTCAGGGATGCACCGCCAAGAGTCGCCGAAAAGCGAAATTGCTCAATTGTGCCATTGTGTAAGTTGGTGACTGTCCAGTGCCGTGGACTGGGTGCCACTCTGCTAGGCCAGCAGCGCATGAGGTCGTCTACAGACAGTCCTTTTAAAGTAATCTCAGTGGCAGCGGCTAAAGTGTGATCAGGGAGGGGCCTTAGCACAAGGGACAGTAGTCCCAACGAGCGTGTCAATGCCAAAAAAGGGGACGGATTCCTGTCAATCTCTTGTCCCCTATGCCGCTGAGCAAGATGAGTCTTGTGGGGGGCACTCTCAATATTACTACCAGAATGTTTCCATACGAGATATGCAACCAATAAAAAACTTTTGCTCCCGAGAGAGAAAGCAGCCTTGTCAATCATCAAGCTGTGAAAATCAGAGCTAATCGTCCCTTTCAGAGAAAAACTGCGAACAGCATAGCGTGTGACAGAGAAAGGAAAGAGTGTCAGGACACCCATATTGCTAGTAATAAAAAATTTTAAATTGTGCAATCGATAATTAGCATCAAGCTGAGCGGACAGCGTGCCAGCAACGGGTAGATCGATGTAAAAAGTTTGTGCTTTTAATAATAAAGGCACGGTGCTTGGACGCATATTAGCAACGGTGAGTGTGAGGGAGAGCCACTGTTCGCACGTCGCCTGATGTCCAGTGAGCATAACAGGAATCGGCTCATCCCCTGTTTGCACTAGCAATTGACCGTCAATACCGATACCATCAGGGTCATGGGTCCACTCAAGATCAACGTCATGAGCAGTCCATGTGAGGCCGAGGACCTGATCATCGAGCGTTACGGAACTGTCTGTAAAGCTAATCCTTTCAATGTGGCTTCCTGTGGGAAGACATGGAGCTAATATTCTCTCTAGAAAATTCTTTATACTGATATTGGTAGTCACAGCATTCCTACGCATATTGATTAGCGGGCCCTGCCCTTCTCCTTTCACACCTTCTACAGCAGAAAAAAATCCAAGAAACTTCTCTGGCGTACGGCATAGGTACAGGTGGCTGTTCAAAACCTTGACAGCGTACGGCGTGACAATTCCTCGACTCAGGGTTTGCATGCGGAAGGAAAATAACAATGAGGGGGAGAGAGCAACGGTCTGACCATTCCTTGTCTTCATCCTAAGACTGACTTGGAGATCAAGAGTGTGCTTTTCGTGAACCCATTGTACGGTAGTATGGCTGAGCGTGAAGAGATATGGCCCGTTTTCCGTGTTTAAGAAACTTTGAATATAAGGAGTGAGTAGATCGAGCGGCACAGGAGCGAAGGAGACTCGCAAAAAAATTAGCAACGCGCCAGAGGTTAGTATTGCGCTACCTAGCAGCATAGTCCGGAAGAAGTATTTCAGTGCTCTCTGCACTGCCCCTCCTGAACCCCAATTGATTTTCTTGCCATGTATAGAGTCTCCGTGCAAATTTTTTACTGATATGCATGTTTTTAATTGTCAATTTTCTATATTTCAGCACGAGGAGAGAGTTCTTTTTCTAATGCACCCTCTGACTTTTCCATTTGAAAATCAGACTTCATTGCCTAAACCCGCTGATCCCAGTCTTTGTCGTTTGGGGATGGAGAGATGGTTTCATCTCGCTCTTAACCTGACTGATTCCTCCCTCGGCAACTTTATGCTGGCAATCGCTGAACATCCTCTTGGTCATCGCCTATTGAAGGCAGTGTTTGGTAATAGTCCCTTTCTGAGCACTTGTCTGCTACGTGAACCGCATGTGCTGCAAATGATGCTCACCGTTGGAGCTGATCAGACTCTGGCCCGGTTAATTGCCACCCTCAGAGGCAGTGTGGACAAGGAAACAGATACAGGTCGGCTCATGAAAGAACTGCGTGTCGCTAAAAGACAGGCGGCTCTGTTGATTGGTCTCTCTGACATTGCAGAACTGTGGTCACTTAGCACGGTGACCTCTGCCCTTTCACTCCTAGCCGAGACAGTGACCACCCTTGCAGTTCGCCATCTGCTGCGACAGTTGGCAATGACGGGTGAGATCGCACTTGCCCATCCAGAAGATCCAGAACAGGATTCAGGATATGTTGTACTGGGTATGGGAAAATGTGGTGCTCAAGAACTAAACTATTCGTCGGATATTGACTTGATTGTCCTGTATGACGAAGAAAAAGAAAATTACACCGGCCGGCGTAGTTTGCGTGAATGTTTTATTCGTCTAACTCGCAATTTGGTGCGTATCCTCAGTGAGCGTACTGCGGATGGCTATGTCTTTCGCACTGACCTCAGACTCAGACCAGACCCAGCCTCGACTGCCATTGCCGTCTCCATAGCGGCTGCTGAACTCTACTATGAAAGCTTTGGCCAAAATTGGGAGCGGGCAGCGATGGCAAAAGCACGCTGCATTGCTGGGGATAGAGCGACAGGTACGGCTTTTCTGAAAACTTTGAAACCTTTCATATGGCGCAGATCCTTGGACTTCGCCGCTATTCAGGATATCCATTCTATCAAGCGTCAGATTCATGCCTATAAAGGTGGTAATTGCATTACAATACTTGGTCACGATATTAAAAGAGGTCGGGGAGGAATACGAGAAATAGAATTATTTACACAAATACAACAACTTATTTGGGGTGGAAGAGAGCCAAATACTCGTGTTTCAAAAACAAATGAAGCAATACTATCTTTAAAGATATCAGGACATGTAGAACAAAAAGTTGCAAATGAGATGATTTCATGCTACCAATATCTACGTCGGCTAGAACATCGCTTGCAGATGGTGCACGACCAGCAGACGCAAACATTGCCACAAGAACAGGAAAAACTCGACCATATTGCTATCTTCATGGGTGCCTCTTCGACAGACTCCTTTGTTGCGACACTCCAAAAAGTTTTGGAGACAGTGGAACGCCATTATGCTAACTTGTTTGAGGAGGCGCCCGATCTGAGTACGAATGGTAATTTAGTCTTCACAGGGGCCGAGGACGATCCGAGCACGCTAGAAACTCTTTGGAGTCTGGGATTTACAAATCCTGCGGGTGTTTCTGCTACAGTGCGCAGCTGGCACCATGGTCGCTATCGTGCCGTCCGCACAAGCCGTCATCGTGAGCTCTTAACAGAGTTAATGCCAACTCTTCTCACAGCATTAGCACGCACAGCTCACCCAGATCTCGCTTGCATAAAATTTGATGAATTTTTACGTCATCTTCCAGACGGAGCACAGATTTTCTCGTTGTTCCACGCAAATCCCCACCTTTTGGACTTAGTAACTGAGATACTAGGTGACGTTCCAATATTAGCGGAGAGGTTGAGTAGGACACCCGCGCTTCTGGACGCAATGCTGACGCCAGGGTTTCTCGATCCCTTTCCTGGTCTCACCAGTCTGATGGCGGAGCTGGACGGGCAATTAGCGGAAGTTGAGGGCGATTATGAGGCTACGCTTGACACGGTACGTTATTGGGCTAATGACCGTCGTTTCCAGATAGGGGTTCAGATTCTGCTTAATCTAACGCATCCCTATGAAGCCTGTCGGGCTCTGACAATGATTGCTGATACCGCCTTGGGAAAACTCTGTCCACGGGTGGAACGGGAATTTGCCCGTTTGCACGGCTGTGTTCCTGGCGGTGAATTCGCTATCATTGCCATGGGAAAGATGGGTGGTCATGAGATGACAGTCCGCAGTGACCTTGATCTGATCCTAGTGTACGATGTCCCAGAAAATATAGAATCCTCTACGGGTCCTAAAGTTTTACAATCTATGGTATTTTATACGCGGATCACCCAGCGTTTTATCAATGCTATCACCGCTATGACAAAGTGCGGCCGTTTATACGAAGTGGATATGCGTCTCAGGCCCTCTGGTAACAAGGGTCCACTAGCAGTCAGTCTACAAGCTTTCGAGAAGTATCAGGCAGAGGCAGCATGGACATGGGAGCATATGGCATTGACGAGGGCACGCCTCGTTTATGGCCCCCCCACGCTTGTCTCCCGTTTACAGCGCGTGATTCGTCAGACCTTGTTAAGGCCGCGAGATCCGGACAAGCTAGTGCTTGACGTGGCTGACATGCGAGAGCGGTTGGCGCGTGAAAAAAAAGCTCAATCTTTTTGGGTCGTCAAACATGTCCGTGGCGGCCTTGTGGATATAGAGTTCATCGCTCAGTACCTGCAGCTTCGGCATGCACCTGTGCATCCTCAGATCCTGTCACCCAACACCACAAGGGCATTGCAGCGAATACAGGAGACCGGCCTGCTCAAACCAGTGGACGTGCGTGCTCTTTTAGAGGCGCATGTGTTCTGGATGGCTTTGCATGGACTGCTCCGCCAGAGCATTGAGGGTGTTTTAGACGAGCATGCTCCGCCTGGCCTTAAGGCCAAGCTGTGCCGAGTCTGTGAAACTGACAATTTCGAAGATCTAGAAAGACGGATGGCAATACACGCCACACGCGTTCATGAGGTATTTAAAAAACTGATTGAAATTCCCGCCTGTCGCTCGCGAGAACGCGTTGCTCTTTCCGGGATGGGAGAAACGCTGCAAGGCGGCCAGCTCATAGGGTAGTCTCATGATCACAAGACCATTACCTGCATCCCTCTGTCTTATGTCTTATGTCTTGGGGAGTGGCGCATCTCACTCTCTGCCACGCCACGGTATCCCCATTGGGTTTTTCTTTCTATCTCTTAGGGTGTCCTGATGATGAAAAGTAGGAAGATTCACGACAATGAGATCATTCGTCAAGCCTCTGACAATGATTCAGCTCACAATGCCTCACCACCCCATAATGAGGAAGCTGAACAGGCTATACTAGGGGCTATCCTCGTTAATAATCGCAATTACGAAAAAGTCTCTGAATTTCTTCAACCAGAGCATTTTTCAAAAAGAGTACACAGGCGTATCTATGCCCTCTGTCGTCAGTTAATCACTCAGGACATGCAAGCTGATCCGATTACACTGCGGACCTATTTAGAGCAGGACGGGAGTCTTGCCGAAGTTGGCGGCCCTGCTTACCTCATAGCACTGGCTCGGCCTGTCGTAGGGATCATTGACGTCTTCCATTACGGCCGTATGATCTATGACCTTTCATTGCGCAGACACCTCATTTCTCTCGGTGAGGAAATGGTTAATAGCGCCCGGGCTCCAGAAGTAGAGACCAGTGCCTTACAGCAGATTGAAGCTGCCGAACATCAACTCTATGAGATAGCTACCACAGGTACATCAGACGGTGGGCTGAAGAGTTTTTCTACAGCGCTCATCGCTGCTATTCAGATGGCGGAAAAAGCTTACAAACGTGATGGCCGCCTGTCTGGCATTACCACGGGTTTCACAGCTCTTGACCGTAAGCTAGGTGGTCTACATCCATCAGATCTCATCATCATTGCTGCTCGTCCTGCCATGGGAAAAACAGCACTTGCGACTAGTCTCGCTTTTAACACCGCTTCTGAACGTGTGAGGCATGGACAGGCATACGGTGCTCTTGTTGCATTCTTCTCCCTGGAGATGTCATCTGACCAGCTGGGGACGCGTGTTCTCTCCACAACAACACATATCTCGTCCCATAGGATGCGTACTGGGGCTTTGAGTGCAAGCGAGTTCCATACTCTAGCCCAGGCTGCCCCAAAACTGGAGGGCTTGCCTCTTTTCATTGACGACACTCCAGGATTGACAGTCAGTGCAATCCGCACCCGTGCACGTCGCTTAAAAAGACAAAGGGGACTGGACCTGATAATCATCGACTATCTACAACTTATTCCTCCTGGTCGTCGACCAGAGAATCGTGTTCAGGAGTTATCCGAAATCACCCGCAGTCTCAAGATTCTTGCTAAGGAATTAAAGGTGCCAGTTGTAGCACTATCACAACTCTCCCGTACTGTTGAAAGCCGTGAGGACAAACGGCCACTTTTATCAGATCTACGCGAATCTGGTTCAATAGAACAAGATGCCGATGTTGTGATGTTCATCTTCCGCGACGAGTATTATCTCGAAAGAGCGAGACCCTCCTTGCATGTAGGGGAAAGTAACGAAAAACACGCTGCTCGTATTATGCAATGGCAAGAGCAATGCGACAAGATGCGCAACAGAGCAGAGATTATCGTTGCAAAACAACGTCACGGTCCGACAGGCACGCTTGAACTGTACTTCAATGGTGAATTCACAGAATTCCGTGATCTCGAGTAATGGATGGGGATATATAGTACAATAAATCGTAGTCTCTAGATCTACCGTATGGACTCATATCGCTCTGTTGTTTGGAATGCAGCGGCCGCAGAGGGGACTCTGTAGAATGGGCGTTATGCCAACGTTACACGCACGTAGTCAAAAGAGAAGAGTGCCTCTGCTGGTCGGCACAGTCTCTATGAATCTCGCGTTATACTAGTTACAAAACGTGTATTGGACAGACGTGAGTAGATGGGATGGCACGATGAATGATTCAGCGATCAATGATTCAGCGATCATGGATGGTGAGATCTCTACGCGTGTTTTGCATGTATGCCGCGCGTGGCATGTTCCGGCCGGAAGGCGGTAGGGTGTGCTAGATTTTCTGTCCTTGATTGGACATGCCTTTCTGAATCTTCTCAGGCGCCTGGGTTTCCTCACCATATTCATTTTGTGGAGTCTGTCGCATTGTGTGCGTCCTCCATTTTATCCTCGTCTCCTAATACATCAAATGATAAATATAGGGTATTACTCTTTACCAGTAGTAGGTTTAACAGCGCTCTTCTCTGGTATGGTGTTGGCTCTTCAAAGCCATACTGGATTCGCTCGTTTCTCAGCTGAGGAGGCTGTGGCTACGGTAGTGGTCATCTCTATCACGCGTGAACTCGGACCAGTGCTTGCTGGACTCATGGTCGCTGGACGTATTGGAGCATCCATGGCAGCAGAACTTGGAACGATGCGGGTGACAGAGCAGATTGACGTGTTTGTCACTCTCTCCACAAATCCGGCTAAGTATTTATTAGTACCGCGAATCCTCGCTGGTACACTGATGATGCCTTTCTTAGTTGTCATCAGTGATATTATCGGTGTACTTGGTGGCTATCTCGTTGGAATTCACGAACTTGACTTTAACTCAGCAACATACATAAATCGTACATGGGAATTTCTTGAACCCCTTGATGTTGTTTTAGGCCTCGTGAAGGCAGCGGTGTTTGGTTTCATCATTGCATCAACAGGATGTTACCATGGGTACCACTCGCGGGGCGGGGCCCAAGGTGTTGGCGCAGCAACGACGCATGCCGTTGTCTCAGCTTCTATTTTGATTCTGACCTCTAACTACATCATCACTAAGCTGTTCTTTGCTGGATGATGAAACATTACGGAACTTCTCTACAGCTATGATCCTGTCCAAAATAGAACTCAGCGGTTTGCGGAAGACTTTTGGCGCCAAGACAGTGCTCAACGGAATTGATCTGCAGGTAAAGTCAGGGGAGTCAGTCGTGGTGATCGGCGGATCTGGTAGCGGCAAGTCTGTCATGCTCAAATGCTTACTAGGCCTGCTCTCTCCTGATAATGGTTCTATCAAGGTGGATGGAGAGGAAGTCATAGGACTCTCTCCCCGTAAGCGGGACAGGATCAACCGTAAGTTCGGTATGCTGTTTCAAAGTGCTGCTCTTTTCGATAGTCTCCCTGTATGGGAGAATATTGCCTTCGGACTCATCCAGGGACAGCGCATGAATTACGATCAAGGACGAGCAGTCGCCTTGGAGCGAATGGCTCAGGTGGGGCTTTCTGCGGATATCGCTGAGTTACCGCCTGCAGAGCTCTCCGGAGGTATGCGCAAAAGGGTAGGACTGGCAAGAGCTATTGCTACGGCGCCAGAGATTATTCTTTTCGACGAGCCCACCACCGGTCTTGACCCCATCATGGCGGATATCATCAACAATCTCATTGTAAAATGCGTAAAGGAATTAGGTGCGACTACCCTGTCTATTACACATGACATGACATCTGCCCGCAAAATCGCGGACAGAATTGCTATGCTTTATAATGGAAAGTTAATATGGACAGGACCTGCCACCAGTATTAACTGTTCTGGCAATCCCTATGTAGACCAATTCGTCCATGGTTGCGCTGATGGTCCTATTGCGATCCGATAGATGGACGAGGCGAGGATAGATTTGGAGAGAGAGAGGAGAGGGAAGAGGGATTTTTTGTTTTCTTACGGCCCTCTACAATGGCGAACATGCCAAATGGTGGTAAACGACGAACAGATCCCACTTCAATGCCATTCGCACATTCGAGTAACAAACGTAGCGGAAAATAGGGACGCCAGCCCAGCACTTCCGAAAATCGGGATAGGGGGCGCTGTATCATGGGGCCCACATGACCTGTCTCAGCAGTAAAGTGGTTCAGAACAATGACATTACCCCCCGGACGGCAAACACGAATGAGTTCAGCGAGGGCTTGTCCCGGGTCAGGTACAACAGACAAGAGATACATGGCAACGACGACATCAAAGTTGTCATCAGGATAGGATAATCGCTGGACATCCATAACTTCCAGAGCCTGCACCTGCATCAACGCGCGCCGCTCCACCCGCCGACGAGCCTGCGCTAGCATGTCCACTGACAGATCGATGCCAATCACACGCAAATCGCGACGATAGAGCCCGAGAGACAATCCAGTACCAACCCCTGCCTCCAAGACACGCTGCACTCGTGGCATGTGGTTTACCTGTGATACGACATGCCGCCGACCGGTTTCGAATAGCCGCCCGAACACAATGTCATAAACCCTAGCATAGCGTCGATAAGCCGCCAGCACAGAAGACGTTTTCATACTCACTGACCAAACCACCTACGACAGCAAATCGTGCCCAAACGATTGCTAGGTGAGGTATCTCCACCCCTCGCTCTTTTCGGCAAAACCTGTGTTTCTGTCAAGAGAAGCCTCTCACTGAGATATTGTAAATGATACACTTACAGAACTAGTACTAGTATTTACATTTTCCCACTTTCACAACACTCTAGACAAAGCAAGACTGGCAGAGAACAAATCGCACTGAGACGGCACACGCCTCCCCTCCTGGGCCTTCATCTTCATGTGTCTAATTCATGTGTCTAACCCCTTCCAAATGCCAATTCAAAGAAAGAATCTCTTCTCAGAGAGCAAATTTCTCTCTTGCCACATTTGCGCAGTATACTGTTTAATCGTACCATCTTGCAGAAGATCAAAACGTTGCTCATGCCCAGACGGGCCAAAGGCCTGGTGAAGGCCGTCTAGAACAAGCTGCACCGCTAGAGCCACGAGCAAGATGCTGAGAAGACGGCTGATCACGTTTGTCCCTGTCATCCCTAGAAGGGCCATCAGCCGAGATGACTGTACCAAGAGTCCCCAGGTAAGAGCAAGAACAACCGTTAGCATTCCTAACACAATACAAACTGCCACTATCTCCGTGCCTGCTTGCCCCATAAGTAAAATGACGGTAATCATGGCACCAGGGCCAGCAATCAGCGGAAAGGCGAGGGGAAAGACAGAAATATCTTTCTGAACTGAGGCTGCAACGCTCTCACTGCGGTCCACATCATGTAAACCGCTATTGCGATCAAAGACAATGTCTGCTGCAAGAAGAAAAAGCAGTATACCGCCACCGATGCGGAAAGCAGGGAGTGTGATGCCCAGTAGCGTGAGCAAACGTTCACCGCCAAAGGCAAAAAGCACCAGAATCATAGTAGATAAAAGATAAGCCCGCCTGGCCATCCGACGTCTGTATTCTGGCGCAGCATCACGTGTCATCGTGACAAAAAGAGCTGCAGTCCCGACGGGATCCACTACTACGAACAACACGATGAAACTGTACAGCAGGAAATCGACCATGTTACGTTCTGCGCTGTAATCATTCTCTGATACCGATACCAATTTTTAGCGCGTAAAGGAGTATTTACCAACATGACAGCCAGTGTCTTACCACGCCATGGCGGAGATTTATCTGCAGCCGCCACTATGTTCGGACGTATCCCATGGCTTGATCTTTCCACTGGCATTAATCCTCGGCCCTATCCTGTCTCAGCGGGATCAGTTGACGAGTGGAATTGTCTCCCGACCGCTCATCAACGTCAGACACTGTGCACCGCTGCGGCCCGCTATTATGGGGCTGGACCAGAAACGACAGTAGTAGTGGCACCTGGTACACAGTCACTGATTCAATGGCTACCGTACCTTGCCTGTCGTCCTGGAGACTCCCGACGGGTAGCAGTGGTTACGCCGACCTATGCAGAACATGCCGCCGCCTGGCAGGCAGCCGGCCACCAGGTGACAAATGTCGGCACGCTGAGTGATATTACCGCCATTAAGGCAGATGTTGCTATTGTTGTCAACCCAAACAACCCCGATGGGCGGCTTTTTGATCCAGAGCAGTTGTGTAACATAGCCAGAAAGCTGTCTCTTCTTATTGTCGATGAGGCTTTTGCGGATGTTCAGTCTGATATCAGCCTAGTCGTGCGACTGGGCCATCTCACCGCTCATGCCGACTCAGGAAGAGTCGTTATTTTGCGTTCGTTCGGGAAGTTTTTTGGTCTAGCAGGAGTGCGATTAGGCTTTGCACTCCTCACAGAATCGACATTAGCAACGCGGCTGCAGGAAACTCTGGGGCCGTGGGCAGTAGGGGGGGCAGCGTTACGCCTCGGGACAATCGCTCTCTCAGATGATTCTTGGATATCTGCAACTAAAAATTGGCTTCATATCACAGCAACACGCCTCGATTCAGTACTGACAGCTGCTGGTCTGGTTGTCACTGGTGGGACAGATCTTTTCCGCCTCGTCGACTGTGGCACAGCGTGTAGTACAATTTATGAAAAGCTGGGACAAGCAGGCATTCTCGTTCGTGCCTTTACGTCGCTACCCTCTCACCTCCGTTTTGGTTTGCCAGGCAGCATGCCAGAGTGGCAAAGATTAACGGAAATTCTCCTCTCTCTGTCTCTACGCCCAAAAACCGTCCATAAAAGTCTTAAAAAAAGTCTTAAAGTCCCTCGTGACGCTATATACCGCAGATACTAACTTTACTTATAAAGAAAAGACAATACCATCAAAACTATAATGGCATTAATGACACAGGCCAGCACAAACACATGAAGAGCACGGCTAATATCACAAACGGCAGCCTCTTCACGACCGTTGGCGCCAATCCAGGAGTCTGCCACTCTGTGGCCCGAGTAGCAGCGCGGTCCCGCCAAAGACAATCCCAGTGCACCTGCCATAGCAGCCTCTGGCCAGCCTGCATTGGGTGAACGGTGTTTCTTGGCATCACGGACCATAGTCGTCAATGCTTGAAGAGGCCGCGCTTTGGGGATACAAAGAGCAGCGCCTGCGATGAACAAGCCAGAGAGCCGTGATGGAATCCAGTTCAATACATCGTCCAAACGAGCCGCGGCAAAACCAAATGCCCGATAGCGCTCGTTACAGTGACCAATCATGCTATCAAGGGTATTAGTTGCTTTATATACGCACAACCCTGGAAGACCAAAAACGCTATACCAGAAGGTCGGAGCTATGACTCCATCGTTTAAATTCTCCGCACAACTTTCTATGGCAGAACGGACGACACCGGATTCATTCAGACTATTAGGATCACGCCCACATATTTTTGCAACTGAAAGACGACCTTCTTGTAGGCCACCGTGTACCAAACGATGTGCGACTTCTGCCACGTGCTGATAAAGGCTGCGCTGAGCCAGTAGGACTCCGATGCACAAGACTTCTAGTCCCCAGGCACAAGGAATTGTCCTAGAAAGCCAATGCCCGCCTATCCCAGTGACCGCAGCCGCTCCGATTATCACTATGACGGTGAAAAGACCGCGCCATTGGAGAGTAGTGTAATGACGCTCAGGGCAATTCATGATTACATCAAAAGTAGTAATAAGACGTCCTATAAGGACTACAGGATGTGGAAAACGAGCAAAGAACCATGGCATTTCCCCCACTATAGAATCCAGCATCAACCCCGTTGCGAGGAATAAGAGACGATCTTGCAAGCAAAAATCAAATAATGAATGAATAGCAAACATAAAGATTTCATCAGCTGTGCCCGCTTGAGGCATGACATTCCATTCACATTCACACCCGCTTCTTCACCCAAAAAAATGGCATATTAATATTAGAATGGACTCCAGCCCATCATGTGAGACACCACATGAGAATCCCCTTTTGCACGTATAGACGATTCTCCGCTTCATCCCATACCACAGAGTGTGGGCCGTCCAGAATCTCGTCTGTGACTTCTTGATTCCGATGTGCTGGAAGACAATGCATAAATAACGCTTCTGGACGAGCCAAGGCCATAAGAGCTGCATTCACCTGGTAGGACCGCAGCAACTCAGGACGGCTTTTTTCTTCTAGGCCCATAGACGTCCATGTGTCTGTTACTACGCAGTCAGCATTCCAAACGGCTGCGCGTGGATCTGTCGTTAGAGTGATGTCTGCTCCCTTCGTACGTGCCCACGTGACAGATCGTTCCTCTGGCATGAGAGACTCCGGACATGCAAGACGTAGCCGGAATCCAAAATGGGGAGCAGCCTGAATCCAGCTGACGGCAACGTTATTGCCGTCACCGCACCAAGCGACCACCCGTCCAGCTAAGGAGCCGCGATGTTGCTCGAATGTCAGGACATCGGCCATCACCTGACAAGGATGAGAATCCTGTGTAAGGCCGTTAATGATCGGCACACTAGCATGACGGGCCATCTCATGGAGATGGCCAGATGTGCTAGTGCGTAACATGACGGCGTCAACATAGCGTGATAACACCCGGGCTGTATCAGCAATGGTCTCGCCACGGCCGAGTTGTGTGTCGTTATGCGTCAGCACAACGACATCACCACCCAGTTGACGCATCCCTACTTCGAAAGAGACACGTGTACGTGTTGAAGGTTTTTCAAACACGAGCGCAAGAATCCGCCCCACCAGAGGGCGAGAATCCCAGATTCCGCCATTGCGGCGGCGGTATGCATGACCGGTGTCGAGAATTTGACGCAAAACGCCCGTTTCCAGGTGATCAAGATCAAGAAAATGACGAACAGCAGACCGCACGGGCTCACACGTCGTGATCATATTCGTCCGTTAGTTTCTTGCATGTCCTGTCAATGATATCAATCGCCTCCTCGATTTCATTTTCCCCAATAATCAAGGGAGGCAGCAACCGTACCACATTGTCACCAGACACTGCCGTCAACAGTCCAGCTTTTTGCAGTCTGTCACAGAGTACTGTGTTAGAAATGCTACAACGTAGGCCTAGCATTAAACCCAGGCCACGGACCTCAACGAGAATGCCGGGGTAAGTCTGAACGATCTGCCCTAACGCAGCAGTCAATAACCGACTCGTATGTAAGATGGCCCGAGTAAAACTCTCAGCCAACAACACATCTAAAACAGCATTGCCGACTGCCATACCTAACGGATTGCCCCCAAAGGTAGAGGCATGTGTCCCCATAGTCATCCCCTGTGCGGCCCGTGCTGTTGCCAGACAGCAGCCCACAGGAAAGCCCCCTCCTAAGCCTTTAGCCAAAGCCATGACATCTGGTACAATCCCAAACCATTCGTACGCGAATGTGTGTCCAGTGCGACACAAACCACTCTGTACTTCATCAAAGACCAGCAGTAGGTCGTGCTCATCCGCGATAGCGCGTAACTCTCTTAGGTAACCAGGTGGGGCTACCCTGATTCCACCCTCGCTCTGAATCGGCTCCACGAGAATAGCAGCTGTTTGCGGGCCAATAGCACTACGGACAGCCTCTGTGTCCCCGAAAGGCACCCTGTCAAATCCGTCTACCAGAGGCTCAAATCCCTTAACATGTTTCTCTTGACCACCGGCAGAGACTGTCGCTAACGTACGGCCATGAAAAGCATTTTCCATCACCACTACCCGAAATCGTTCTGGCTGGCCAACCGTGTGATGGTACTTGCGCGTCATCTTCAAAGCGCATTCTAAGGCCTCTGCACCCGAATTACAGAAGAACGCCATATCGGCAAAGCTTGCTTTGACTAGTCTTTCCGCTAGGCGTTCTTGGTCTGGTATATGGTACAGGTTTGAACAGTGCCACAGTTTCTCGGCTTGTTCCTTGAGGGTATGTACCAGGTGTGGATGCGCATGCCCTAGGGCATTTACTGCAAGGCCAGAGCAAAAATCTAAGTAATGACGGCCCGCCGCATCATACAGGTAGGCTCCCTCCCCCCGTACAAACGCAAGATCAGACCTTGCATATGTTGGCATGATTACGGCCGGATTCAACTGTGTTGTCCTCCCCCAACTGATCCCGACTTCTCTAGGCACCGCAAACGCTCTCTTTTGCTCTTTTGGGAAATATCCTATGGGAAATATCCTAACTATCCCCATTCCTTTTTGAGATGTCAACCCTACCTGCTTTGCAGAATGGACTAGGGGGGGACACAATCCTTCCCTTTTTGCATAGGGCAATAGTGTCAAAAGGCAATAGTGTCAAAATTTCCTGCATTGCATCATGGCACATTGTTCTAGTTGGCGCGTTGTCGACTCGATGCGGGACTCCAGTTCAGCCAAGAAAACATGGCGCTCTAGTCCTACAGGTAAAGGGGGTAAAAACTCGACTATGATACATCCAGGTCTTTTCACAAAACGGCGCCTTCCCCAGAATAGACCAGAATTCAGGGCAACGGGTATGACAAAGAGGGATAAACTTCTATAAAGGAGAGCCACACCATGTTGATAGGTAGATGAGGTGCCAGGGACAGTACGAGTCCCCTCGGGAAAGATAATGAGCTGACTACCATTAGCGGCTGCACTTGCTGCCCCCTGTACCATATTTTTTAAGGCTTGTATCCCTTTTGAGCGATCAATTCCGATACAGCCGCTCCTACGCATGAGCCAACCGACTACTGGTATGGTGAAGAGTTCTTGCTTTACAATAAATACCGGGTCCTCTAGAATGGTATGAAAAAGAAGCGTTTCCCAAGAAGACTGATGCTTAGCCGCGATGAGCACCGTTCCAGGTGGGATGTTGTCCAGACCACGAATTTCATGGTGCAGACCGATCACACCGCGCAGTAAGAAAAAAACTCCGCGCCCCCAGAATCGGGCACCCTGTTGAGTCCATCGACGTGGCCCAGATAACCCTGGAATGACAAGGACTAGTCCCAGCCCTATGGTCCACAGAAAGAATAAAAAATTGAAAATTATAGAACGTACAATAATCACAATATCCTCTTAAAAATTAATTAGTACACTAAGCTATACTGATACTGTACGTGCGAGTGTTTTATACACTGTCATACGGGTAGTTACCTTGGCGAGCAAAGCTACCCCTATTGGTAAAAAGATCAGTTTCATTGCCATCTGAATAGGTTGCAGTGTCTGCCAAAAATCTCCTTCCAAAGGATTCGCCAGCCAGCCTGTGATCAGGATGAGCACTGGGAGTGCAAGGATAAGCCCCAATAAGCCGCCGTGGATTCCTTGCATCAGGGACTCATGTGCAAATTGGAGAGCAATGTAGTCGTCTTTAGCGCCTAAAATATGGAGTATTTCTATTACAGAACGATGTGTTGCAATTTTGTAACGAGTGACATGAACATTGATGATTATGATCAGAGTAAATATTGTTATCAACAATGATATTAAAAATAAATCTAAATTGCACCCAAATTGAATAATATTATTTAGCCAATTCTTATGATCATCTAAATGTATATTTGGAAATAGATTAATTAAACTTAAAATAATATTTTCTGCGTCAACCAGACTGTCAGTGTGTGGTACAACGTCAATAAGACGTGGGAGTGCTATATTAGAGACTAGCTCTGCTGAATCCAGCCATGGCTCTAGCAACTGGGTGATCTGCTGCGGGTTGAGAGGCTGCGCCACAGAGATCCCTGGTGTATTCGTTAAAAAACTCATAATGCTATCAATTTGCTGCTGAGTTTCCGCAGGGGAATCCCCAAGGACAGGAATCACCTGGATAGTCCAAGTACCAGATACATCATGATACCAGCGCTCTATGATGCCTTGGAGGATCAAAGTACTCGCAGTGGCCAGAGTTGTTAAAAATACCACGACGGTTATGATCGCTAACGGCAAATAGCCAGCTGATGGAAAGTCTGAGCGGCGCTTGAACATCATCAAGTCTTCTGTGTGTCAAGAAGAAGCAGACGTCCGCCTTCTAGGTGCATACGCGGAAAATTGAACTGTCTCGCCAGACACTCGTTATGAGTAGCAATTATAATTGTTGTTCCTATTTTATGTAATTCTATAAAAAGATGAAACACCCGTCTGGCAACACAAGAATCTACACTACCGGTAGGCTCATCAGCTAACAAAAGATCCGGCCGGCTAATGACAGCCCGGGCAATGGCCATGCGCTGCTTCTGTCCACATGACAGAGTTGACGGTTTAGCATGCAAAAAACGAGCGAGCCCGATCCATGCCAGAAGCTCTGGGACGTGTTTCCTGACTTCTTCTTCACGCACTCCTGCTATTCTTAGGGGAATAGCAACGTTGTCAAGTGTGGATAAATGGTCAAGTAACCGGAAGTCCTGAAACACTACCCCAAGACGACGACGAATAGCCGGCAACGCTTGACGTTCAATGAAGGAAATATTTTCCCCAAAGAGGCTCACAAAACCCTGTGAAGGGCGCTGTGCCAAATAGATAAGCCTCAGCAGGGACGACTTCCCAGAACCACTTCGTCCTGTTAGAAAGGCAAAAGACCCAGCTGCGATGGAAAAAGTTATGTTCCGCAAAATTTCTGGTTCATGTCCATACTGCAGGCTGACACTCTCAAAACGTACTATGTTGCTACTGGCCTGGGACATGTCTGTCCACCATCAGATCGTCCATCGGATCGTTCTTTCTTAAGGGTTGACGGGTCGACACATCGAGCGTTTTCTCAAGGAAAAGCAGCACTGGAAAATTGCTCACGAAGACAGGAGCGCCGGCATTTGAGAAGTGTTAATAGTACGAGTATTAAGCGCCTGTATATTTTTTTCTAGCACAGTGCTCCCTATGTATCCAGAAAGCCACTTTGGAGAATATCTGTTGCCCGACGGGGTTCTCATGTTTTGTATCGGGGTGTGATCGCGCTTGTGCCAGGCGACTAAAGAAGTTTATTCATTCATGAACGCTCTGGTTTAAAAGTTCTTGAGATGCGTGTAGTTTGTCCAAGATGTCATGCACACTTTTTGATTGCTACTCATCTACTGAATCCCGTGGGTCGCAAACTGAAGTGTATGAAATGCGGTACGGTTTGGCCTACTGTACCAGCAGGCCACCAGAAAAATCCGTGTAATGACCATGATGAAGAATATGCACACCACAGCTCTCCCGCATCTGCATCGCTGCACACGCCAGAAGCCGAGGAGACGAGAGAAGACCGTGAAGACGTTCATGCTCATGCCAATAGGAAAAATGTACGAGAAGATCGCTGTCCCTTTGGAGAAGAGACAGCAAAGTACAAAAAAGCAGCAGAGCAAGTGTTTTCTATAGAAAATCTCACGCCGGAAGAGCAGCGCTTTGGTCATAAACCTGCTTCTGTAACTGTATCGCACAGTGAAGGCAATGACCTCGATGTTAGAAAACATATGAATTCGTACTACCAAAATGGTATTACATCGGTAGCAGCTCCGGATACCACCGGAAAAGATGCTGAGACTCCCATGGTAGGTTCTTCTGCAAGTCCTTTTACTCCTTCTGATTCCCCCAACAAAAAAGTCCCGAATGACAATCCAGATCCTCTTCCGTCTGTTCTTTCCAATGGGTTTGAGAAATTTTCTCAAAAGAGAGAAAAAAAAATATCATACAACCTTTTTATGAGTATACTCGTTGGAGTAGGAGCGCTTACAGCTAGTGCTGGCGGTGCCTGGTACGGACAGGTGCAAATGTTTGAAGGATGGTGGCCAGCGTTACGCGGTCATCTCACAGGTCTTGGTTTCCCAGTCATTGATCTGATTGGCAGCCTTGAATTTTCTGATATAACGGCTCTCATGACTGTAGAAGATAATGTCCAAATTCTAATAGTAAACGGTACTGTTCAGAATGTTGCTCCTGTTGCTATTCATCTTCCTTCTATGCGTCTGCTTTTTCGTGATGAAAATAGGCGTGTCGTGCGCAAAGGAGACGCAACGGATTTGTCCATTCCTATCTTGCTACCAGGGGAAAGGACTCAATTTTTTTTAAAATTGCACGATCCACCAGTTGGAACAACTATTGACATAGGATTAGATCGAAAATGAGACACACCTTTCTAAGATGATAAGGGTGAGCATTGCGATATGCGATAATATGGTGATCTCATGGTTCCCATCCTGAAGGCGATCATCTTTGACGTAGATGGTACGCTGGCTGATACAGAAGAAGAACATCGGCAGGCTTTCAATGCGGCCTTTCAGGCCTTTCGTCTGCCTTGGCAATGGGATATTCAAACGTATCGCAAACTACTTGCGATCGGAGGTGGTCGTGAGCGAATAAGGTTTTTTTTTCAACGCATGAATCTCCATGTTGATCAGAGCATTGTGGACGATTTGCACAGAGAGAAGTCGCGCATTTATGCAGAAAAGATTGCAAATGGCTTTCTAAAGGCTCGACCAGGAGTGTTACGTTTGATTGCAGAATCTCGCGAAGAAGGTGTCATTCTAGCATGTGCAACTCCATCACAGCGGTCTGCCGTTGTCACGCTGCTACGTAGCCTGTTAGGTGGGCCGAAAGCAGAAACAAATTTTGCAGTTTTAGGATGTGGAGATGATGTTTCACGCAAGAAACCTGCTCCGGATGTCTATCTGTGGGTTTTAGAGCAATTGGGACTTCAGGCGGGATCTTGTGTTGTGATCGAAGATACTGCTATTGGGTTAGCAGCCGCAACCGCAGCTAAATTAGCAACAGTTATAACTGTTTCAAGTTATAGTGAATTTTTCCATGACAAGCAGCAGAATTTCTCAGAGGCTATAGCTGTGTTGAATCATCTGGGCGAGCCGCATGAGCCGTTCACGCTCCTTGCGGGGCCGGCTTTTGCTCACAGCGCTCATAGAGTGGTTGATCTTTCTCTGTTGAGAAAGTGGCTCTCCTGCTACCGCACTGAGACATATGGCAGATGAGAAAATATTCATTCTCGATTTTAAAAAATCTCTGACGTTCCTCTGAGTGGAAGTCGAGTGAAGCCCCTTCCCCATATGGGAAGGGTGAGCGCTCATGCGGTACACAACACATGGCCAGAGTCATGCGACAGGATATCAACACGCAAGCTCTCCCACCACTCTGTCCGACTCCGAAAGTCGCGCTTAGAGTATGGGACTTACCTATACGTCTTTTTCACTGGTCCCTCGTTCTTCTCATAGGCATCAGCTTGCTCTCCGGCAAGAGAGGTGAAATGGAAGTGCATATGGCTTCTGGTCTCTTCCTCTTGACTCTTCTTCTTTTCCGCTTTCTCTGGGGCATAGTAGGGAGCACAACTGCACGATTCAGTTATTTTTTGTGTGCCCCCAGCTCTCTCTGGACTTATCTGAATGGCTTGTGGAAAGGGCGGCCACTGCCAAGTTATTCGCCTTTTGGCCATAATCCTGCCGGTGGCTTCGCCATCGTGCTGATGCTCACGATTCTCACTGTGCAGGTTACAAGCGGCCTCTTCGCCAACGACGACATCTATACCGAAGGACCACTCGCCCATCTGGTAGCAAATGAAACGAGTAATGGACTCACTGCTCTCCACAAATTTAATTTTAAGTTAATGCTGATTTTGATCAGCTTACACATTCTTGCCAACTTATTTTATCTCGTAATAAAGGGTGAAAATTTGATTCTTCCTATGATCACAGGGAAGAAACATGTTCAACAGACAGAAAATAATCAAATACTTTATTTTGCAAGTACATATAAAGCAATTTTCATATTAATATTATCTTCTATTTTTATTTATTTGTTAATAAAAATATTTAAGTACTTATGATTTTAATGCAGATGGAGGATTTATGATATCCTTTACAAGAATTGTTACATGGCTCATTGGTGAACTAGTTGGCATGGACTCCTATGGTAACCGTTACTATCGCAACGTCGCACATGCTTCCGATCGACGTGAACGGCGTTGGGTTCTTTACAAGGGGCTTCCAGAAGCCTCAAAAGTCCCACCAGAATGGCATATCTGGTTACATCATACGGCTGATGCACCGCTTGGCACTATGGAATTGCGACCGTGGCAAAAAGAGCACATGCCCAACATGACAGGGACGCAAAACCGTTATCTTCCTTCTGGTCACGATAGGCGGAGAGATTCGCGTGCCAAATCCACAGGAGATTACGACGCGTGGCATCCAGAGTGACACTCTGCCTCAGTTATCATAAGGCTGGGAAGCATAACGGCAACGGCAGCGGGCCATGAGTCGTGGCAGCAGGGAAGCATGGATCGGTGTTCTCGTACTAGTGTTGGGAATCAGTGTGGGAGGGTATTTTTATGGCCCTGGCTCTGCAGGAGTAGAAAAGCAAGGTGCTGGCTATACGATAGTCGCGCATTTTAATCGTAGTGATGGTCTTGCTACAGGAGGAGAGGTTCGTTTAGCAGGTGTGTCCGTAGGCCGTGTCATTAATCAAAGATTAGGGAGCAACTATCAGGTCTGGACTACCTTGCATATAGCTTCTGGGATTAAGATCCCTGATGACAGTGCCGCTGTGATTCATTCCGACGGTCTACTCGGGCCGAAATTTATTGAAATTATTCCAGGCGGATCTGATAGAGTTCTCATATCAGGAGAGGTTCTTCACTATACACAAGATTCCATTTTAATAGATGATCTTCTCAACAGAATCTTAATACGTGCCAGAGCACGGGTGGTCTCCGGTAGAGAAGGGATCCAGGCAAGGCAGAAACCCTGTCATGAAGAGCAAGAGATTCAGCCATGAGCCATGGACGGAATAAGCGCAGATGAAATAGACTTTCCCGCATAACAAGAAAAGAGAAAATATTAATAAAGATGAGAAAGTAATAAAGATGAGAAGAAGTCCAGTTGAGACGGTATTGGGAGCAGTTGTATTACTGGTGGCCGTTTTTTTTCTCGCTTTTGCCTACGCTACGTCCGCCGTGCTGCCAGTCCAAGGCTACCCACTTAAAGCCGTGTTTGCCAAGATAGGTGGCCTACAAGCGGGAGCCGATGTCCGTATTTCCGGTATCAAGGTTGGTGCCGTCACGTCTCAAACATTAGATTCAACAACGTTTGAAGCCGTGGTCCACATGAGCATTATGCCGGATGTACATCTACCAAGCGACACAGTCGCTTCTATTGCAAGTGAAGGCCTGCTAGGCGGCAAGTATGTCCGGCTGGAACCTGGCCATATGAGCGCATATCTCGCCGCGGGTGATACGGTGACTGCGACGAAGGACTTCCGCTCCCTAGAAGAAACTGTCAGTGAGATGATATTTCTTGCTACTCAAAATAGTAACAACTTGCGATAAATATGAAATAAAGTATGCGCAGTATGCTGTCTGCTCTCTTGGGCTTCTTTCCGTCCTATCCGGACCCGGACAATGGACAATGAGCTATAGCTATGATGTTTTCTGTGCTATGGACAGCGCTCACGGTAAGTGTAGTGTAAGTGTAGCAGAGAGCTCAGGGTCTGCTGTCATTCCGCACACACAATAAATACTGCCGTTTTGCGTTGGCTCGACAACCGCACGGGTTGTGACTATCGAAGCGCCTGTAGGACAGAGCTTGCAGGTAGCAGGCTGCGGCTGCGAGTCATCGTCCATACCTGTCTCACACACCATCGCACTGTAACTCCAGAAATTGCTGCTTTTCTGGAGATCTGGGACGTCAAAAAAGCGGAACCTGCTATTTCCGATGGTGGATGTTCGCCTCTAGTCCGGCGTTCTCTCAATTTACGATGGGTGGCTTCTGACACGTCAGAAGCCCGCAAAAGCATTCTGAACCTATACTGCATCGCGGGGTGCCAGTGACAGACACAGGAGTGGTCTGATCATATTTTTTCACGAGACTCCACCGGGTTTTTTTTTTTAAGCAATTCACCCATAGCTGTTAGTGCTAGGCGGTAACCATAGCCGCCAAGTCCTGCAATCAGACCAGAGGCTGTCGGTGTGACATAGGAATGCTGGCGGAACGCCTCACGGGCATGAATGTTAGAGAGATGAACTTCTATTATAGGTTGTGTACAAAGTAAAAGTGCATCTAGAAGAGCAACGGATGTATGCGTATAGGCGCCTGCATTAATGATGAGACCAGAGGCCTTGCGACTCGCTTCCTGAATCCAGCTTACCAACTCGCCCTCGCAGTTGCTCTGCCGGAAGTCAACAATAAGATCCAGAACTGCAGCATGGCTGTGACACTCTTTCTCGATGGCAGCGATGGTCTCATAACCATAGAGGGATGGCTGACGCGTACCCAACATGTTAAGATTCGGCCCATTGAGAATGAAAATCACACACATCTAGAGTGCCACCCCTTCAACTGTACTGTACAAGAGCACACCACACCCCGGACACGAGCTGGAAAACGTTGGCCATCCCTGTGGCCGCTGCACTTCTTTCTTCACGCCACTCCGAGCCATATCCTGGCCTGGAGAAGAGCACGGTCACTCTTTGACAAAGAGGCTCTCTCTTGTCGTAGAAATGCTCTTCTTTTAGCCGTTTCGCCAAAAAAGCTCACCATATCCCCTTCCTAATAGGATATCATCAGAGGATGTTTATTGTATCATTCTACAATGGGTAATGGGTACAGTGGTGTAATCATGACAAAAATAAAGATCGAGAAGCCAACCGCAGAACAAGTTGATGCGATGACTCGCGAGCCGACATGGTCAGCTGGAACAAGTGCGTTTGACTGGGAGTACGACAGCATGGAAACCTGCTACGTTGTGAAAGGTGATATCCGAGTCACGACCCTCGAAGGCGAAGTGGTCAATATAGGCCCTGGGGATTTAGTGACCTTCCCGGAAGGGCTTCGCTGCCGGTGGGAAATTCGTGCGCCAGTTTTAAAACATTATAGGCTCGGTTAACCGGCTTCACCGTTCACTTTGTTGAATCCCGTGAGGTTGAGATCTGTCCCGTCACGAAGTCAATTTTTTCGTCTTCGTAGCACAGGTGAGGGGAGATGGAAGGGAGGGAACGTTTCTTCCTAGGGTTAGGAAAAACGGGCTTTCACAGAGTCGCCTATACCCAGTGGGGGGAATGGCATAACAGGCGTGTGCTGCTCTGTGTGCATGGTTTGAGTCGTAACGGGCATGATTTTGATGACCTCGCCTTTGCCCTGTCCGATCGTTGGCGGGTCTTGTGTCCGGATATGATCGGCGGCGGTAACAGTGACTGGCTGGCGGATTGTTCTGGGTACAGCGAGGCGCAGTACATAAATGACTGCGTTGCTCTCATAGCCCGTAGCGGTGCGGCATTAGTGGACTGGGTGGGTACGTCTATGGGAGGCGTGATTGGCATGAAGCTGGCCGCCCAGAGGAATACGCCAATACGTCGCCTCGTTCTGAACGACGTGGGGCCTTTTGTTCCAATGAAAGGATTGAAACGTATAAAGAAATATATAAGTAAAATGCCAATTTTTCATGATTTATCTTGTGCAGAAACATATATAAAGAAAACAAACGCAGACTTCATAGGACATTTGACAAGTAAACAGTGGAAAAGTATAACAAAATATCTAACAAAGCCCCATCCAGAAGGCATAGGATATGTGCTACACTACGACCCGGCGATTCTTCTGCCATTTTCCGCACATACAGATATGGATCTCTGGAAAGTATGGGATTCTATTCGCTGCCCTGTGCTAACCCTACGGGGAGAAAACTCTGACGTGCTCACTATAGAAACAACTGAACAGATGAAGATTCGTGGCCCTCTGTCCACTGTCGTAGAGATTCCTGCCTGTGGTCATGCCCCGTCTCTAATGGAAGACAGCCAGATTGGGCTTATTTCCACGTTCTTAACAGCTGAGTAACATTTACTATAAATTGTATAAAAGGTCCAGAGGGTGACAGGTACGGTACAATGATTCGTCTTTTTGTTGGCCTCACCCTCCCTAGGTCAGTTCGGGATCGGCTCCATGCCATGATGGTCGGTCTTCCGGGTGCGCGTTGGATCTCGCCACAGTCTTACCATATTACCCTACGATTCATTGGTAATGTCAGCGAAAATGACGCGGAGGATCTCCATACAGCCTTAGCAGCAATACAGGCTGCACCGTTCTCTCTTGAAATAGCGGGGACTGGAGCTTTCAGTAAAGGGCAGCGTGTCCATAGCCTGTGGGCTGGACTGAAGCACACTCCCCTCCTCTTTGCCTTGCGAGACAAGGTGGAACAGGCTGTAGTACGGACTGTAGTACGGACTGTAGTACGGACATCGCTGAAAAAATACGCCTCCGTGGTCGCAACACGTCGCTACGCACCCCACATCACATTAGCGCGTCTCGACAGCGCGCCCACCACAAAAGTGCAGCAATTTCTCACGGCGAGTCACTTGTTTCGTGCTGGTCCTTTTATGGTGGACCGTTTCATCCTTTTTGCCAGTCACTTCTCCCGTGATGGAGTCTTCTACGAACTTATCGCTGATTATCCACTGAAGAAAGTTGGTGCAACAAGGGGAGGATGTATCTCTGGAGTAAAAGGCAGAGACTCTAATGACTAGTTCGCCTATAAGCCACTTGTCCACGGCTCGGACGAGCTATTACTGATTTAGCCTCGGCAGCCTCGGCAGCATTTTTTTTTCAATAATACATTTGTCGGCAGCATTTTTTTCAATAATACATTTGATGGAATTTCTTCTACCGCGCGTTCGGCCAAGCTGCCCAGCTGGAATGGTCCGTAATCTATTCGAATTAATCTGCTGACAGACCAGCCATACGCTTCCATTACACGTCGTATTTCACGGTTCCGGCCTTCACGGAGTGAGACAGTCAGCCAGGCATGACTCCCCTGCAAATTATCAATTTGAACATGAATTGGAGCATAAATTACATTATTAATAATATTTTTGTGAGAGAGGCGCTCTAAAGAAAAAGTATCTATTTTTCCGTGAATACGAACACGATAACGCCGTACCCAGCGGTTTTCTGGCAGTTCCAGCTGGCGCGCAAAGGAGCCATCATTGGTCAACAGTAAAAGGCCCTCCGATGTAATGTCGAGCCGGCCTATAGACACCACGCGTGGTAAGGAAGCCGGCAATGTCGCAAATACGGTCTGTCTTCCCTGAGGATCATGGTGTGTGACGACTAGTCCACGCGGCTTGTGATAACGCCACAGACGGGTAGGCATGGGAAATGTTGTAAAAGTTTTCCCATCTACAGATAAAACATCTTGAAGAGTAATTTTCGTAGCCGGAGTCGTGAGGGTCTGTCCATTGACTGTCACACGGCCGGTGAGAATCAGTTTTTCAGCCTTGCGTCGTGAACAGAGACCAGCGCGGGCCAGAACTTTAGAAACACGTTCTGCGTGCATATTTTGATATATCCATTATCGTATACTCTTTTGCGGCGTCCACACTATCGCAGCCAGCTGCCAAGTGGCATGCGATATCAGCTATCCTGAGGTTTACCCTCGGCACTCAGTTTTATAGTTTAGTTTCGCTTCTCAAGACGTATTTTTTCAGCTTATACTGAACGAGTTAGCGTTTTGCTAACCATGGTGCTAAATCCCGTGTGGCATAAGCGTGACGGACCCGGGGGCAGTACCCGGCGTCTCCACCACTGTCGGGGCCCATGCCAGATGGGGACGAAGTAGGATTGACGTGCGTGATAAAGACATGGAGTGCACCCGGCATGGTTCCACCGTTACCGGGCCACCTTACAAGTGCCAATGATAATGAAATGGCGCTCGCTGCCTAATAGCTAGGTAAGCGCGGTCTGGGGGGCACCGGGCAACAGAAGCCCTCCACTGCACCTGCACCGTGAAGGTAGAGATTGGATATTGGAATTGGAGAAGGAATAGGGGACCCAGGGGGGGATTCTTCTCCTGATGCACCACGACTCGTAACAAATGGAATGTTACCTGTGGCGGATGGAATATACACATTGCATTATGAGAAAATAGTAGAAGACGCATTGCGGCGTGTTGTACGAGAGGTTTTGGCCATTACTGAACAGCATGGCCTGCCGGGTCTCCACCATTTTTACATTACGTTTCGCACCTGTTATCCAGGTGTCGTCATTGCCCGTCATTTGCTAGAACGTTACCCTGAGGAAATGACCATCGTCCTGCAGAACCAGTTTTGGGGCCTTGAAGTGGGTGAATCGAACTTTACCGTCACATTGTCATTCAACAGACTGAATGAGAGGTTGCAAGTGCCGTTCGCTGCCATCACCGCCTTCGCGGATCCCTCTGCAAAATTTGGTCTACAATTCACTGTTGAGAGTAGCCATGAATCCTTATCACCGGCCCTAGAGGAGTCCAGGGAAGATGCCCGTATTTTGCTAGGAAGAAGTGGTGTTGAGCAGAGCAAGGAGGATTGGGAGAAAATGGGTAAAGTTATTGCTCTTGATGCATTTAGAAAAAAAAAATAATATTGCCAATAATAGAAATTCAGATAAAGGCCTGACGCAAAAGTCTCTAGAGAGGATCCTAACATGATCGATGCCGCGTTCGCAGAGATTTTTCCGCTGAGCGCAGACACAACGACCTATACAAGACTCACTACTGATTATGTGTCAACCGCTCGTTTCAGTGGTAATGAGATTTTGACTATTGCTCCAGAAGGGTTGCGCCTCCTCGCACGTGAAGCGATGCGTAATATCGCACACTTTCTACGGCCCACACACCTAGCAAAGCTCCGCGCGATTGTCGAGGACACAGAGGCCTCCGCTAATGATCGGTTCGTTGCTCTTGAGATGCTCAAGAATGCCAACGTCGCTGCAAGCGGCGTATTGCCCTTGTGCCAGGACACAGGAACTGCTCTCATCATGGGGAAGAAGGGAAACCGCGTCTTCACAGATGGCAACGACGCTATGCAGCTTACTGCTGGTGTAGCAGACACGTATACTAGTAATAATCTACGTTATTCACAAATGGCACCTCTCTCGGTATACAACGAGATCAATACTGGGAATAATCTGCCTGCCCAAATCGAATTATCTGCTATACAGGGAGATCATTACAATTTTCTTTTTATGGCTAAAGGTGGCGGTTCCGCTAATAAAACCTATCTTTACCAACAGACAAAGGCTGTCCTGACTCCCGCGAGTCTTCTGCAATTTTTATCAGAACAAGTAAGGAACATTGGGACAGCGGCCTGTCCACCTTACTATCTGGCCATAGCCATTGGGGGTACATCTGCTGAGCTGTGTCTCAAAGCAGTCAAACTAGCCTCTGCCCGCTACCTAGACAATCTACCAGTCAGCGGCTCACAATATGGTCATGCCTTCCGCGACCAGGAGCTGGAATCGCAGGTCCTCGAGATGACTCGCCAAGTAGGGCTAGGAGCACAATTCGGCGGCAAGTACTTCTGTCATGAGGTACGAGTCATTCGCCTTCCACGTCACGGTGCCTCCCTTCCGATCGGCATTGGTGTTTCATGTTCGGCTGATCGGCAAGCTCTGGCCAGAATTGGGGCGGCAGGCATTGAACTGGAACAGCTCGAAACTGATCCAGCGCGATTTTTCCCAGACGTCCGGGAAGATAAACTGTCAGACACACCTGTGCACATCGATCTGACAAGGCCTATGGATGAAATACGCCGTGTTCTGTCCCAGTGTCCTGTTAAGACACGCGTGTCACTGAGCGGTCCAATGGTTGTGGCCCGGGACATTGCTCATGCGAGGCTGCAGGAAAGGTTGGAGAGAGGAGAGGCTTTACCTGATTATTTCAGGCAGATGGCTATTTACTATGCCGGTCCCGCAAAGACTCCTGCTGGCGCAGCTTCAGGTTCTTTTGGTCCCACCACAGCCGGCCGGATGGATTCGTACGTTGATTTGTTCCAAGCTCACGGCGGTTCAATGGTCATGATTGCCAAGGGCAATCGCTCCCCTGCGGTGACAGTGGCTTGCCGCAAGTATGGTGGATTCTATCTTGGCTCCATTGGTGGGGTAGCCGCCCAGCTTGCGCAGCAATCTATCCGTAAAGTTGAAGTATTGGAATACCCAGAACTTGGCATGGAAGCAATATGGCGCATTGAAGTCGAAAACTTCCCTGCCTTTGTCGTCATTGATGACAAAGGTAATGATTTTTTTTCGACTCTCAGCGCTGCACAACCAAAATGGTGAGGGATGATTTAGGGGGGTAAATCCTATTGGATGAGTGTGGGGATCCCTCCCCTGCATGCAGGGGAGGGTATGTTATCCAGGGATATTATATTACGGGCGGATCTGGCCACTTCCACGAATCTTGTACTTAAAACTTGTCAGCTGTTCTACCCCAATTGGGCCACGCACATGCAGTTTACCTGTAGAGATCCCAATCTCAGCTCCCATACCGAACTCTCCCCCATCGGCAAATTGCGTCGAAGCATTGTGTAGGGTGATCGCTGAGTCCACTTTCGTCATGAAACGCTCTGCGGCGACGACATCCTCTGTGAGAATCGCGTCTGTGTGATGGGAACCGTATGTGTTAATATGGTCTATGGCTTCGTCCAGATCGGCCACTATTTTCACTGAGAGAATAGCCTCTAGGTATTCGCTCTTCCAGTCGTCTTCTGTGGCAACAAGAGCACGCGATTCTAGCGCGCGCGTCTCTGGACAACCGCGAATTTCACATCCGACCATGATTAAATCGCTCAGAATCGCAGGCAGCATCGTTTTCGCAACAGCCCTGTCTACCAGAAGTGTTTCAGTGGCCCCGCAAATGCCCGTGCGTCGCATCTTCGCATTGAGAATAACACTCCTGGCCTTTGTTATGTTGGCAGCTGTATGAACATAAGTGTGGCAGATACCCTCAAGACTCTGGAAAAGAGGAACTTTACTTTCTATCATAAGGCGTTTTATCAAAGATTTTCCACCACGAGGGACTATGATATCAATAATACCGACCATACGCAGCATCATACCTACAGCTTCCCTATCAGTTGTCGGTACCATCTGCAGCGCATCGTTTGGCAGCCCAGCTGCTGTCAGCCCTTCGGCCAAGCAGGCTATGATAGTTTGTGAGGAGGAAAAGCTTTCTGAACCACACCTTAATAGTGCAGCGTTACCTGCTTTGAGGCACAATCCCCCCGCATCGGCAGTGACATTAGGGCGCGACTCATAAATGATGCCAATCACACCCAGAGGTACGCGTACTTTACTGATCCGCAGGCCATTAGGGCGAGTCCATTCGCCCAAAACGCTTCCGATTGGGTCTGGAAGAGCGGCAATGGCCTCAAGCCCCTGCGCCATTGCTTCGATGCGCCCCTCATTGAGCAACAGACGATCTCTCATTGATTGAGAAAGTTCTTGTGCAGATTCCATGTCAATTGCATTAGCAGAGGTAATAAGAGACGATCTTGATCGTAAAACACGAGCAGCAACTATTAAAGCCCTATCTTTAGATGTTCTTGGTGTTTGTGCCAGGATTAGAGCAGAATTCCTGGCGCGATTTCCCATGGCGACCATCGTAGTAGCTATAGCATGGGTACCAACATCCTCGCCCCTTGCAGCGGGATCGGCAGGAAAAACACTAACCTGCATTCTGTATTCCTTAGGTCTTCCTGATCATCGACACGATCTGAGAGTAACGAAGAAAAAAGCCCAACGCTATAGAGATTTCAGAGATATGCCGGCAGATGGCAATACCCTCTCCACGGGGGGGATACCTGGCGTGACAGTCGGCTTTCTGCCTTATGATTCTTCTCCTGTCGTTCACTGCTATCTCAATCCTGGGTTCCTGACTCAACTCCATGCACAAAGGGCATAGGCGTTTTCTGAGAGAAGTTTGCTTTATATTTTATTTTTTGGAATAGCCTCAGATAGCCTCAGGGGAGGCAATGACATTAACATCCTGATTATCAGCTGATTATGAGGCAGGCATGCCTGTGGCATGGGAGACTCGTGCCAGGTGAATGCCATCCGGCATATGGAAAGCTGTGCCGGTCGGCTCAAGTAGCCTGAAAGTAGCCTGTATGAAGGCAAGCAGCCTGTAGAGGGTCCAAGCCGAGCACTACGGCAAGCATCCACTCAGTGGGTAAAACGACTGGCCGAGGAATCCTGCACAATCATGACGTAAGGTTTGCGCGGCCAGAGTTTTGCTATTATAAATTTTAAAATACCTTCTTAAAGAGAGTTTCCTTAAGCTTATGTTCCAGTGAAACATCACTGGTTAAAAAAAATTCTTCGCCACTTGCTGCGTGATTGTGGATGCCCCCATGGGTTCGGGCTTTGTACCGTAATGTTGAATGTTGATTGAGGATTCCCATGAAGTCTACTGTAAAGATAGGAAGGCCTTGGGAAACTGCAGTGGTAGGACTGCTAAGGGGGTAACGACGCGTTTTTCCGTCGTGTATTCGCAAGCTGCCGTCACCAGCGTAAACACGAGTGGTGAGGTGACAGAAGGTGAAGGTTCGTAGTTTGTAAGCTGACGAGAGTCGGGTAAGTCGTGACTGTATCCACGGAGTATATATGAAAGAATAGACACCGCTCCGAGCAGCAGACTGAGCAGGATGCGCAGGAACTGAGCCATGTCTCTGTCCTCGGAAAATCTCAATGCCTAGACTCATGACGGAAAAGGGGAAGGAGCAGGCGCGCCGCTTGAAATCTGCCTTCTGTCTACTGGGACTCATGCCGGCCGATGAGAATTGATAGGATAGCAGTCTCTGACGAGTATTGGCGCCCCTACTTAGAGCGGGCTCATATGACGTTTTTTAAAATAGTCATCTATTGCTCGTACCATAGCGGCGCTGAGTTGAGCCCGATATCCCGGTTGGTGGAGGAGTTTTTCTTCTTTAGGATGAGAGAGATAACCCATCTCCAGCAGTATCGCTGGGACAGCTGGAGCCTTCAATACGGCAAATCCGGCAAAGCGATGAGTTTTTGGTAAAAGCCGAATTTCTCGCCGAAGCTCGCGTGTAAAAGCACTTGCTAGCTGCGCTGAATGGTTTATTGTTTCCCGCTGTACGAGATCTATCAGGATATTAGCAACATCACGGGATTCTCGCGAAAGATCGACACCACCAATAAGATCTGCTCTGTTTTCCCTCTCTGCCAAGGCAGCTGCCTCCTGGTCAGAAGCTTCCTCAGATAAGGTGTAGACAGAGAGACCACAGATTTCAGGAGTCCCAATTGCATCGGCATGAATAGAAATGAAAAGATCGGCATTGTGAGCGCGGGCACTCGCCACACGCTCACGCAAAGCAACAAAAGTGTCGTCTTCACGTGTGAGAATCACAGTGTAGCGATTCGTGCTCAATAGTTTCTCACGTAGTTCAAGAGCCATGGCCAGGGTGATGTGTTTTTCAAAAATACCACTCACTCCAGTCGCACCTGGGTCAGCACCACCATGTCCAGGATCTAATACAATTTTATGTTTTTTTTCTTTTTGCAGAAAGACAGGTGGTAATGGTGGTAAAGGAATATTTTTAAATTCTGAAAGATGATTCAGTGAGAAGAAGAATGTTGTGTTTCCATGAGGGACACGCCGCGGCAAGGACGACCAATCTCTACTGAGGAGCTGAGCACCACCCATGCGGCCGACTCCTGGTATGCGTATGCGTCGATCGTTTTCTGCCAGATCAACCACTAGCCGCCAGCTATGCGGCTGATTCGGAGAGAGTATAAAAGTCTTGGTGACAACAGCCGGCCTACTCATCTCCAGCACAATATGGGCTGGAACAGAGTTGTGATAGCGATACCTGTGAATGACACCAGCACCTGTCCCTGAAATATGGGGAAGACTCCATGTAATATTTCCTAGATTGACCACTATCTTTTTCGATGGTACGTCGATGGGTTGAGCGAATGATACGTTAATTTCTTTCGAAAGATCGACAACAAAACGAGTATGATCGCCATGATGAGCTATACGTACAGCCGTTGCCTCTGCAGCAGGGACGGCGTGCTCTTCAGAGGCCCAGGCGAGAGAGATAAAAGCGCACAGGACAGCTGCTAAGAACATTACCTCCTCAGAGGGAGTTTTCTATCTGGTAGACTGGTAGAAATTATACAGAGATAACATCATTGAGTTATTTTTTTAAAAGTTTTATGAAATGTTGTTCTCCTCTCAGGAGAGAGCTGAGAATTTTATTTTTCTATCGATTCTATTAAATCTGCGGCAATTTTTAGAATCTTTTCCAGATCCTGTGGCCTAGAGAGGCGATGGTTTCCGTCTTTTATTATTGTTGTGGTGATGTTAGGAAATGCTATTTTTTCTTGCAGTCGCAGCGCTGTTTGCCAGGGAACCTCCCTGTCCTCCAGACCATGGATAAGGCGAATCGGACATGTCACCGCAATGCGATCCTTGAGTAACAAATGTTTGCGGCCATCTGCAATCAGTGCCTGAGTGATGTAATATGGATCCCCGTGGTTTGGGTTAGGCAGTCTGAGGGTGCGACGACTGCTGAGCTCTTCCCGCTGTGCATGGGAGAGTCTGCGCCAGATGACGTCTTCTGTGAAGTCAACGGCAACGGCAATTCCGAGAAAGCCAGCAACACGTACCGGCCACTTTAGGGCCGCTAACAGAGCCACCCAGCCGCCTATACTGGAACCAATCAGCACTTGTGGACCGTTTGTCAGTTTTTCAAGCACGGCACCTGTATCACCGACCCATCTCCCTACTGTTCCATCGTAAAAATTACCAGATGATTGGCCGTGACCAAAGCAGTCAAAGCGCACAAACGCTCGTTCTTGTGCCTGGCACCAACGCTCCAGACAAACTGCTTTTGCGCCTGTCATGTTTGACATCCAACCGTGAATAAAGACGATTCCTGGGGAACGCCCTGTACTTTTATAGTAAGCAATTGTGGAACCGTCCTGGCGACGTAAGATTTTGGGTGATAGCAATGGCGATCCTTCCGTACTCATCCGTAGTCAGAAGTGCGTATATTTGTATATTTCTTGAGGATAGCACTTTATGCCTCGAACAAAACCGATCGTGCTGCAGATCCTACCACGTCTGGTGACTGGTGGAGTGGAGCGTGGAACTATTGATATAGCGCTAGCTTTGCAAGCGGCAGACTGTATCCCGTTAGTCGTTTCGTACGGTGGTCCTATGGTCTCTGAGTTGGAGCAGGCTGGGATTGAACACATTACGATGCCTGTTCACTCGAAAAACCCATTCCTCATGCAGCTCAATACTGAGCGTCTTGTGCACCTTATTAAAGAGAGAAAAATAAAAATTATACACGCCCGCAGTCGCGCACCCGCTTGGAGTGCGGCAAGGGCGGCCGGTCGTACAGGTGTTGCCTTTCTGACTACCTTTCACGGGACATACAATATTGGACCTTTTACAATTAAGAAACCATACAATGCTATTATGGCAAGTGGACACAGAGTCATTGCCATTTCTCAATTTATTGCTACGCATGTTCAGACAGTCTACGGGATATCCCCAGAGCGGATTCGAGTCATTCCACGTGGAATAGATGTTTACAAATTTGACTTTCAATCTGTACATCCTAACCGTCTGACATCCTTGGCTAGAGCATGGTGTTTACCAGAAGATAAGCCCCTTGTCATGCTGCCTGGTCGGCTCGTGCGGTGGAAAGGACATGAAATTCTCATAGAGGCTCTCGCAAAAGTATGTCTTCCCGACTTACGCTGCTTGTTAGTCGGATTTGATCAGGCGCACGTTCATTATAAAGCGGAGTTGGAAAAATTGATTCGTCACAAGGGACTTGATAGTAAAATTCATTGGGTGGGTTACTGTGCAGATATGCCAGCGGCCTATATGTTAGCCGATGTTGTGGTTTCAGCATCGACAGAGCCTGAGGCATTTGGTCGGGTGGTCGTGGAGGCCCAGGCCATGGGACGTCCTTTAATTGCTAGTAACCATGGTGGTTCTCGTGAAACGATAATACACGGCAGGACAGGTTGGCTTGTACCACCTAGCGATCCTGACGCTTTGGCCCAGGCTCTCCTGCAACTTTTGACGTTAGCGGCGGCAGAGCGACACACGATGGCAGCGCGCCAAGTTGCCCATGCGCACGCTCATTTCAGCAGGGATATGATGTGCGCTCGCACTTTGTCCGTTTATCAGGAGATTTTTACCAGCATGGCATGACACCACCCTCGTGATAGAATATCACCGCTTTGTGCGATTTTTCTATGGGACATGGCTGCAACGGATGCGCCGTCTTAATGACGGGCGCTCCCTATATGTTATAGGTTATAGGTATAATAAAAAGGGTCAACGCCTATAGATTGGTGCGAATGGATATTCCCCTCCCCAACACTCAGGTCGTGTTGAATGCGGCCCATTTTTGCATATGCACCCCTTTGAAAAAAAGGAGGCGGGAATCCTGTGAATCGCAATTGGATTATAGGCCATGAGGTGACGTGAGATATATATGGACAAAAAGATGGTTTGGACTAAAGAACGCATTGCTGAGTTGCAGTGCTTGTGGAGTGAAGGCCTGACCACAGGGGAGATTGGGAAGAGGCTTTTGGTCTCCAAGAATGCAGTCGTTGGGAAAGCCCATCGGCTTGGCTTAACCAGTAGGCCGTCGCCGATCAAAAGAAGGACAACAGAAAAAAAGGAAGATACTAGAATTCGGTCAGTGATAGAGTTGTCAGCGTTAACCTGTCGCTGGCCAATTGGTGACCCGCGTGACGTAGGATTCCATTTCTGTGGTAAGCGTGTGTTAACTGGTAAGCCTTACTGCGCTGAACATGTCGCGATTGCTTACGTTAACGCGAGTAAGAGTCGCAAAGAAGACGCAGCTTAAGTGAGTGACTTGGAACCGTCTGTGCTGCAGTTTTGTGAACCGACGAGGATGGGCAGCTCTGGCAGAGTTGCCCCCCTTCTTTAGGAGTTTAGTCTTTTAGTGAAGAGCGGAGTCTCTCAGAGAACTGACGAATATTTGATTCAACCCATGCCACTGCAGCCATCACGTTAGACACCGTTTTAGCAGTCTCTGTGGACGGTGGGCGGCGCACCATCAATACCGGTAAAGCAAGCGCCCGTGCTGCCGCAATTTTACCAAATGTAGCCGCACCACCACTTGCCTTAGTCACAAGAACGTCGATGGCATGAATTCGCATCATAAGCAAATCATTCCCATCTTGTCCGCTCCCAATGACAAGGCGATGAGGTGCTACCTGGTCCGAAGAAAAAGACAGAGGGGTCTTTCGTGGAAGACGAATCAAGAACCACATCTTTTCAAGGGAGAGAAATATTGGGAGTGCCCTTATGCCAATTGTCAGAAAGGCACGACTCCCTATGCTAGGGAGCTTGCGTGCTGCCTCTAGCATATCCTGTACTTCCACCCAACGGTCTTCATCGGTGCACACCCATGGCGGCCGACTCAGCGTTAGATGAGGGATATGGCAAATTTTACAGGCTCTCAATGCATTACGTGCTATAGTCTCGGAGAATGGGTGTGTGGCAGACAGGACAGCCGCTATGCGTTTCTCTCGCAAATAAGCGATCAAGTCTTCCACACCACGGAACGGCCCAGTGCGCCAAGTGCCATAAGTTACTTCAGGTGATTCAGCTCTTTGACCTGCTAGAGAAGTAATGACTCGTAACTGAGTTCCGAATCGTGTGCGCAGTGTCTTGACAAGAGCATGCCCCTCTCCAGTGCCCCCAAGCACGAGAACTGTTGGGACTGGCTCCGTGTGGAGTGCAATCATACAATCTCTCGCAGACGACACCAGACAGGAACATGATCTGACGCCAGAGCAACGCCGCGTGGCCGCTTGTCAATCCCACTGTCTTCCAGACGTTCAGCGGCATTCGGGGAGAGCAACAGATGATCGATCCGTAGACCCATATTGTGCGACCATGCGCCACCCTGATAGCTCCAAAAAGTATATTCTCCAGGGGAGCGATGAAAAACGCGGAAGGCGTCACAATAGCCGAGCAAAATAATGTCCTGGAAGGCTTTACGCGATTCCAGCCTACAGAGGGCGTTATCTGCCCACTCCTCAGGGGCATAAACATCATCGTCTGTCGGACAGACGTTGTAATCTCCTCCTAGGATGACTGAATCTCCCGTTTGCAAAAGAGCCCTAGCATGTTCATATAAACGAGTCATCCAAGTAATCTTGTAGGAGAATTTCGCACTTTTACTAGGGTTACCATTAGGTAGATAGAGCGACGCTATACGTACATTACCATCAAAACGCACTTCGAGGTAACGGGCCTGTCTATCATCTTCTGCACCTGGTAAAGACCGTTCTGTCACTTCCATCGGTCGACGAGAAAGGATTGCAACACCGTTATGAGATTTCTCTCCATGGCTTAGACTTTGATAGCCCATCTTTTGCAACTCAAGTTGTGGGAAGAACTCATCTGGTGTCCTGGTTTCCTGAAGTAATAGGGCGTCAGGCGCCATTTCGCGCAACCAATCTAAAACACGCGGAAGGCGCACTCTAATGGAATTCACATTCCATGTTGCTATTAGCATCATTCTCTCGTCGCGTCTGCAACCAATTTCCATCAATTATATAGGGGATACTGCTAAAGTGTAAGATTCTGGATTCTGAATGATAATTCAGACCCCTTCGGACCGTTAGACGTGAGAGAGAATGATTGAAGGAGTGATCTTTTAAAGAGATCTATCTAGCCGGGAGCCTATCTTTTAATATGATCCCTTCCCCCGTTTTTTCTTCCGCTTTCAGGCTTTTGTGAGAAAGCGTATAAGTCCTAGGCTGGCCTAGGATAGGAGGGGGGATGTGCCGCCTTGGGAGAAGAAGGTGCCGGTGCCTGAATGTATGTGGTGTGGCTGGATTGGATAATGATGAATGGAGAGAGAGCTAATGATACGGGCGGAGGAACTCCTGATAGCCGCATACGAACAACAGTTTGATTTTTATACTGGTGTCCCGTGCTCATTTCTTGCGCCGCTTATCAACAGGGTGGTGAGCGATAGAGAGATTCTCTATGTTGGTGCAACTAGCGAAGGTGAGGCCGTGGCCATTGCCGCTGGGGCCTGGCTTGCAGGCCGCGAAACAGTCGTTCTGTGTCAGAACTCTGGTCTGGGGAATACTGTCAATACGCTTACCTCTCTTAACTGGCCCTTCCGCATCCCTACCCTGCTCGTTGTGACATGGCGTGGTCAGCCAGGCTACCCTGACGAACCACAGCATGAGTTGATGGGGCAAATGACAACTGCCCTGCTGAATCTCATGCGTGTGCCGTATAGGCCGTTTCCCGTTGCGACGACCGCGCTTGCCCCAGCCTTTGCGAGTGCACGCGCTGCTATGAGCAGATACGGACGGCCTTTTGCCTTTGTCATGTCTAAAGGGGCAATCTCTGAGGAATCGTTGAACGAGAATCCACTTCGCATACCACCGCCATGTGAGATTGCAGACTTATGTTGTCGTAGTGGCATACGTCCAACAAGGGCTGAAGCATTAGAGTGCATTCTGAAACTTATACCTCCTGAAGCTGCTGTTATAGCAACGACAGGAAAGTGTGGTAGAGAGTTGTTTACTCTATACGATAGGGAACAACACTTTTACCATGTAGGTTCTATGGGCGGAGCAAGTGCCCTTGGGTTAGGCGTAGCGTTAAACGTCCATCGTCCCGTCCTCGTTCTGGATGGTGATGGTGCAGCGTTGATGAAAATGGGGAATATGGCCACGATTGGGGCACAGATGCCACGCAATCTGCTCCATGTCCTCCTGGACAATGGCGTGCATGATTCTACTGGTGGCCAGGCTACTGTCTCAGCATGTGTCTCCTTTTCCAAAATTGCTTGTGCCTGTAGTTACGCCACTGCCACGGTGACTGACGAGTTGACTAGCTTTCAGGAGACTCTTCAAGAGGCGTTAGCAAGGCCAGGGCCACATCTGGTTCATCTTCTTCTCAGACCTGGCAGCATGGCGCGACTGGGCCGCCCCACAATCCTGCCATCTGATGTCTCCCGTCGCTTTAAACGCTTTTTAACGAGCGAGAGTCGGTCATGACATCTGAAATGTCCCCTACGGGAGAAAAACCTTTGCTACTTACACCTGGTCCGTTGACAACAGCCCATGCTACACGGAAAGCTATGCTGCAAGACTTTGGTGCGCGCGACAGTGTCTTCATTGAGATGACTCGTTCTATCCGAGAACGATTGCTGATTCTCGCTGGCGCGACAGAAACTCATACCTGTGTCCCCCTGCAGGGCAGTGGCACCTTTGCTGTAGAAGCTATGCTAGGGACATTAGTTCCGCGTGTAGGGAGCTTAGTGCTTGTCTTGGTCAATGGGGCATATGGTCGTCGGATGGTCGAGATACTGTCTCGCTTAGACAGGTCATATCTTGTGTACGAGACTGAAGAAACGATGCCTCCCATCCCCGCCTATATAGAACACTTGCTCACTCATCAAAAGGACATTACGCATGTCGCGATGGTTCATTGTGAGACGACTACGGGCATACTGAATCCAGTGGAGCAGATCTCACATATTGTTGCGCGTCACGGACGTATTTTCTTGCTCGATTCCATAAGTGCCTTCGGTGCCCTTCCACTTGACCTTCAGACGATACCGTTCACTGCGCTTGCCGCATCGGCAGGTAAGTGTTTAGAAGGAGTACCGGGGTTAGCTTTCGTGTTATGTAAGAGGACTGCCCTACAGAAATCCGCTGGTCAGGCTCATGCGATATCCCTAGACTTGGAAGCGCAGTGGACAGCAATGGAGAAAAATGGCCAATGGCGTTTCACTCCTCCAACACATGTGGTAGCAGCGCTTTCAACCGCTTTGAAACAGTTCTACACTGCGGGTGGTCAACCTGCTCGCCTCGCCCGTTACACAGCAAATTGCAGAATTCTGATAGAAGGGATGAAAGCGTTAGGGTTTGTTCCATTGCTACCGGCCGCCTTGCAAAGTCCTATTATTGTGACTTTTCACATACATACATCTCATAATTTTATTTTTGAAAAGTTTTACAATCACATGAGATTGCATGGCTATGTCCTTTACGCAGGTAAACTAGCGAGAACAGAAAGCTTTCGTGTAGGCTGTATTGGAGCGATTGAGCCACAAGATATAGCCTGTATGATAGCAAAAGCTTATGACGTTTTACAAGAAATGAATGTATTACCAGAATAAATGGATTCAATCCCTCGAAAGATTTACGATGAATATATGAAATGCTGCAATGTAAAAACGCTGCGTGGATTTGCATACGTTAGAGACCAGCACAAGCCGATTGAAGTGGCTGACTGGCGAGCACAGACGGCGCATATCCAGACTGAAGACTTGCTCTGTAGCAAGTCTCAAGAATCAGATCGCCCAATAGCCCAATAGCGTTCTCTTGAGTTCTTTTGAGTTCTTTATTTTCTGAGAATGAGGGATGAGGGATAAAATACTTTCTCAGAAAAGGCGTAGCCGCTGGAAAATGGCCGCATATGGGCCGATGAGAATGGGGGAGGGAGGTTTCCTTCAATTATGGATTATGGAGCAGTGTTGATAAGTTTCATAATAAAATATAAGGGTGGATGAGTTTATCAGGGAAGCATGTTAGGAGGGATGGCGAGCTATGGGGTATCTTCTCAATGGGATTGAATTAGAGTCTGATGATGAAAATTTTTTAGTAGAACCAGTATTTAATGATGAAATTGTTGAGATTATTGCTGAAGCAGAAAGTCTACCCCTCACAGAGGATCATTGGCTTGTGGTACGCTATATGCGTGATCAGTACCGAGAGCATGGGCACACACCAAATTTTCGCAATATGGTTAAGGACTTCAACGAAGACCATCCGGGTCGTGATTGGAAATCCTATCTTTATGAACTTTTTCCAAAGCAGCCAGCGCGACAAGCGGCAAGAATCGCAGGGCTGACTAAGCCCTATGGCAAGGGGGGGTATTAAGCACGTCTGGCCAGGGGAAGTGTGGGCTCGTGATATTCTTGTGCAGCGGTGATGTTTGCATGCCTTGCCACGGCAAACGCCTTTTCTCGCTCTATTAGAAATGAGTGGGAATGACTTAAAAATTGTGACACGCGCACGCAAGATCTTCTTGCGAGCACCGTAGACTGCCCCCCTAGGAGGGAGAGTGCTCTCTGCCGCTCGTGAGTGGTGCGGCGCTCAATGCCTGCCTGGCCGGGCCGGTTTTCACTTTTTTTCGTGACCGATGTTGCGTAGCATATCCCCAAGTGGCTTATGGAGGTGATCGTTTGTGGCCAGAATGCTGCCCGTAAAAATGGGATTGCGACCGCCACCTATTTCGCTCACATACCCGCCCGCCTCGCGAACAATAAGAGAGCCCGCGGCAACATCCCATGGGGATAAGTTGCGTTCCCAGTACCCATCATAGCGACCAGCGGCCACATAAGCCAGATCAAGTGCTGCCGAGCCCATACGACGGACCCCTGCTGAATGAGCCATGACAGCCTGTAATTCTGTCAGAAACTGACTATGAGCAGGCCTGCCAAGAAAAGGAATTCCTGTTGCAAAAAGCGCTTCCTCGAGGCGACGTCGGGCAGAGACACGCAATCTACGATCGTTTAAATAAGCACCATACCCTTTTTCAGCGTAATACCACTCGTCAGCCACCGGATGAACTATCACGCCGGCAACAATCTCATGACAGCGTTCGAGAGCAATTGAAATAGAAAAGTGGGGAATCCCATGTAAGAAATTAATCGTGCCATCTAGCGGATCTATAATCCAGCGAGTCTCCTTATCACACCCGTCTTCCGCACCGCTTTCTTCCAATAAAAAGCCAAAGTCAGGCCGAGCTCTTTTCAACTCGCGAGACAGCACCCGCTCCGCTTTAGTGTCTGCCGTGGACACGAAGTCATTGGTCCCTTTGAGGGATACCTGCAATTGCTCTACTTCTCCAAAATCGCGAATTAATAGACGGACTGCTTTCTTGGCAGCAGCTAACATCACATTAAGAGTCGGAGATAAGTAGGAAGTCATGAGTATGCCCGCTTAACCCTTTGCTCGTTCTACATAGCGACCATCGGCCGTGCTCACGACAATACGTGTACCAGCCTCTATGAACGGCGGGATCATAATTTTCAGACCGTTTTCCAGCACACCAGGTTTATAGGATGCAGTCGCTGTCTGTCCTCTGACAGCGGCGTCCGCTTCAATGACTGTCATGATAACAGTCGACGGTAGATTGACGGCAACGGGGCAGCCTTCCAAAAAGGCTATTGTAACAGCCATACCCTCTTGTAGAAAAACTGCTTGTTCACCTATGATTATTTTTTGAAGGGGAAACTGCTCATAAGAATCTGTTTCCATGAATATGCACTGACTGTTATCGGAGAAAAGATACTGACAATTCTTTTCCTCGAAAATTAACTTCTCTACCGTGTCTTGGGTGCGCCAGCGCACGTGAGTCTTTATTCCAGAACGGAAATCGCGCATCTCGACCTGATTGAAGGCTCCTCCTTTGCCAGGCTGTATGAGTTGAATCTTGAGCACAGTCCAGTGCCGACCTTCGTGCTCGATGATCATCCCAGGACGAATCTGATTCGCTTGAATCTTCATAGAGTTATTCCAGTGCTATTCCCCATTTTTTTAAATATTTTTAATATAAAAATCAAAAATACTTTTTTAAAAAAATACTCTACAAAAAAAATAAATATTAGGGAGAAGAAAGACTCCTTATGCCTTTTTCCAGCCCTGGTATTGTGTTACAGGTACTAGTGTATCCCATACTGAAAACTGTCCCATTGGTCGTAGTCTAGCTACAGATAGCCTTACCAGGGTGCCACCGTGCTGATTTTGCCAGGCCAGGAGACATGATTCAGATTCTATCGTAACGGCGTTAACAATCAACCGTCCACCCTTCAGCAAAGCCTCCCAGCACGTTTCAAGAAGACCTGGAGTGGAGACACTCCCACCCACAAAAACCGCTGCAGGTGGTCCGGGTAGAGATGTCAAACAAGCCGGGGCTTTGCTGTGGACAATTTGTAACCGTGGCACTCCTAAGAGAGAAGAATTTATAGAAATGTGTGTAACACGATTAATATCCTGTTCAACAGCCACAGCAGTTGTGGTTGGATGGGTCCTGAGCCACTCTATAGAAATAGAGCCGGCGCCAGCTCCTATATCCCATAGCAGTTCTCCAGGACATGGCGCAAGAGCGGCCAGAGTCACAGCACGGATCTCGCGCTTTGTGAGCTGGCCATCATGATAATACGCCTCATCAGGAAGGCCAGCTCCTCTGCTCCATCCACGCGAACCTATACATTCAATAGCAAGAATATTAAGATCAGCTGCGCGCGGTTCCTGCCAGTGTTCAGCGCGACCGCTTATATGCCGCTCAGCGGGCCCGCCTAGGTGTTCCAATACGGTCATGCTGCTGGGGCCAAAGCCATGCGCCGTTAACAAAGCGGCGACACGACTTGGTGTTTCTCCGTCCGCGCTGAGCACGAGAAGACGTACTCCATACGAGAAATAAAATGAGATATTTTCTATCGGTCTACCATGTACTGTTAATGTTTCTACCTCCTGTAAAGGCCACCCCAAGCGGGCCGCCGCTAGAGAAAAGGCCGAAATATGCGGCACGACGATCATCTCTGCGGTGGAAAAGTGGCGTGTCAAAGTCGCTCCTAAGCCATATAGCATAGGGTCTCCACTCGATAAAACAACTAATCGTGTACCTTTATATGATTTAATTATATTAATAGTAGTATCAAGCTCACTCCATAAGAGCAGTCCAGCGTTTTTTGGTATAAGAGTGGCAACATGCTTTAAATGACGCGCGCTGCCCAAAAGCGTACGAGCCGTGCAGATCAACGCGCGGGCGACAGGACTCAGCCCATCGGGGCCATCCTCGCCTATACCAATGACAAAAAGCCAAGGTGCAGGAAAGCTGTCGTCCTCTCTCTCTGTCAGTAGACCCAGACTCCTGTTTCTGACTGGCCTGGCCTTGCTGCTATGTCTAGTAAAGCATTCACAGCTGCTGCTGCCATGGCACTCCCGCCGCGGCAGCCACGTAACGTTAGATAGGGCACGTTGCCAGGATGGGAAATCAAGGCCTCCTTCGCTTCCACTGCACTGACAAACCCCACAGGAAAACCTATGATAGCAGCTGGTTGTGGTCCTCCTGCGGCCAAGTGCTCTAAGAGGTAAAAAAGGGCAGTGGGAGCATTCCCGATGGCAACTAGCGCTCCATTAAGCCATTCGTGCCATAATGAGACAGCAGCAGCGGATCGAGTTGTCCCAAGATTTATCGCCAGGGATGGGACTCTTGGATCATTAACGGTACATAATACCTGATTCCCTTTTTGGCGGCAAATAATTCCATGCGCTATCATCTGCACATCAACAAGAATCGGTGCACCTGCTCTAAGAGCAGCCAGGGCTGCTGAGACAAAGGCTGGTGACCAGGAGAGAGCCGGTGCAATCTCAGGCATGCCACAGGCGTGAACAACCCGTATTGCTATTTCTTGTAAATCAAAAGGTAGAGACGACAAATCTGTCACCTCTCTAACACGAGAAAAAGACTCTCTATATATAGCTTTTGGATCTGAGAGGTAGTCAGGTATGGCAAGCGCTCCTGTCTATGCCACTGGCATCAAGCATGCGTATGATCGCTCTCAATCCCAATCCCACGCACATGATGATGATGCCCGGTTTGTGGGGCCCCAACAGAGTTTTCGTAACCGACAATGCTCTCACGATACTTACATAATTGGCAATTCATTGTCACTTGACCATGCAAAGTCTCCATGACACGCGCGATGAAACTTTCCAGTACCAGAGGGTGATCATTCAAATAGAGCGCTTTGACAAACTCAGTACGGGGATAGTGAGTTGCGACATCGTCTGTCTGCGTATAAATACGCTTGACCAGGACACCTGTGAAGAGGAAATAGGGAAAGACAATAATACGGCGAAAGCCCATAGCCACAATACTCTCCAATGCCCTGTTAACCCTGGGGTGCGCGACTCCAGAATAGGCCGTCTCCGCCCAGCCAAAGCCCATACCTTCCCAAAGCATGCGGGAGACCTTTGAAATGTTGGCATTGGCCTCTGGATCATTTGTCCCGCGGCCGACGACCAAGAGCATGCTCTGACTCCTGGGCACGTGTGAACCCGCTGCTCGCTCAGCCGCCGCAACGCGTTCAGCCGCTGCGTAAAGTAGTTTGGGATCAATGCCAAGATCCCGTCCGTACAGAAAATCTAGATCTTTGTTTTCTTTCGCAAAAGAATTAATTTCCCATGGTATGTCATTTTTAACATGACCTGCAGCGAAGAGCATACAAGGAATAATAATAATTTTCTTAACACCTCTTTTTTTAAGAGTTTCTAGCCCATCACGGATAATAGGACGAGCGAATTCCAAATAGCCGTTTTCTACCTCGTATTCCTGTAGACGTTTTTTCAAAAGATAGGACAACGTATCAAATTCCCGTATCGCTTCAATGTCCCGACTGCCGTGACCACACAGCATAACTCCAATCTTGCCGTTGGCGGACTCTTTCACTCACTCCCTCCATCGCCCTCAGACATTACATACAGTACATACAGTAGCGTGCCCTTCCTCTGTCTTTTGAGCCACAAGTAGGGCGTCCATGAGAAAAGTGGTTCTGTAGTTATGTTATTTAGTATAGACCTCAATTGTTGACAGCTCTCTGGTCGAGTCTAAAAATGTAAGAGTGGTCATGACTCGCAGTGGAAATCGTCTAGGACATTTATGCAATTCCAGGGAGTCTGAATATTATCCCTAAGAAAGATGTGCGCTTTTATAGCCATGGCGGTAGACTTTCCAGGGAAAACATTTCTTTATAGGACGGACGCCGTCTAATAACGGAAAATTGATCTCCCTTGACAAGAATCTCTGGGACTAATCGCCGTAGGTTATAGGTGGAAGCCATTGTCGCACCGTAGGCACCAGCACTGTCGAGCGCCAGGAGATCGCCTGGAGACGCTGGTGTTAAGGAGCGCTTGTGGGCAAAGACGTCACTTGTTTCACATATTGGCCCAACGACGTCGACTGTCTGACGAGACATGTCCAAGAGAGGCTCTTTGATAGGTAGAATAGCGTGGAAAGCACCGTAAAGACTCGGACGGATTAAGTCGTTCATAGCAGCATCTACGATCACGAAGATCTTGTTGCTCCCCTCTTTCACATAGAGGACTCGGGTGACGAGGAGACCAGCATTGGCAACGATGAATCGTCCAGGTTCTAAGAGAATCTGGCAGTGATAATCACCAAGAGTTTCGCGGATAACAGCGGCATAGGCTGTCGGTGATGGGGGCAGGCCTTCTGCGCTTTCAGAGTCATAAAGCACGCCGAGTCCTCCTCCGAGGTCAACACGTCGAATGGGAAAACCACTGGCATTTAACTGCGTAATCAGATTGCGCATACGCATAAAGGATTTTCTGAAAGACTGCAGATTTGTTATTTGACTCCCTATATGCGTAGTAAGCCCCACCACGTGGAGATGAGGTAAGCTGACAGCACTTCGCAAAATTCTAGGAATCTTCAGCCATTCAATGCCGAACTTATCTTCCCTGCGGCTTGTAGTGATCTTATGATGAGTCTTGGCATCAATGTCGAGATTCACCCGGAAAGAAACTGGCGCGACAGTGTTCAAGGTAGCCGCTATACGGTGAATTTCTCCCAGTTCTTCCTCAGATTCGACATTGAGCTGCAAAATACCTGTTTGCAGGGCAAAAGAAATTTCTACCGGAGTTTTTCCGACGCCTGAAAAAACAATCTTCTTTGGTGAAATACCAGCAGCCAGCGCTAAACGCAGTTCCCCTTCTGAGACAACATCAGCACCAGCCCCAAGATTGGCTAAGGTCCGTACAACGGCTATGTTTGTATTGGCCTTCAAAGCATAATGAATAGAGACTTCTCTCAATTCTGCCAACGCTGATTGAAAAAGTCTATAGTAATATTCTAACGCTGCTGTCGTGTAGCAGTAGAAGGGCGTCCCGACGCTTTCAGCGAGATTCGGGATTGGTATATCCTCGGCGTGCAATATGCCATTACGATACGTGAAAAAGTTCTGCATACCTCCTCTATAAAAATAAGAGAAATTTCAGACATTTCTATTTTCTAATTTCCTGTTTTTAATCTATCTATTATTCTAATTTCCTGTTTTTAATCTATCTATTAATTGTTGTACTGTTGGGACGAACCCGTCATTGTAAAATGGATCAGTAGAAAAGCGATAGACATTATGACCCGCAAACATCAACTCATCTTCAATGTCAGCACCGTGTACAATGTTTTGCAATGTTTTTTGTATACAAAATGATCGCGGATCTGCACGTTTTCCGGTAGTTCCCATTTCATTTTGAGACCAATTACTAAATTGACATGTTGATAAACAACCCATACAAGAAATTTGGTCACACAAAATTTCCTCTGCTTGGGTCGGCGTCACAAAGATCAGGGTGGAGTCTGGCGTACGGAGAGTCGCAGTCAGACCCTGTGCTGTCCAGATCTCAGCCTTTTGGCTATCTGTTTCAGAAACGTAGACGATTCGGCCACGAATCCCAAGTGGTAGTGGAATTGGATGGAGAGTGTTTGGTTCATCAGCGTAACGGACCTGACGCGCTGAACGTTCGATAAGTTCTTCCAGAAATCTGTTGTGAACAGCGGAGGAATAAAATCCAGTCGGACTGAACTTGTGCAGGAGGACATCCCCCTGACGTAGAGTCGTTAAGCGACGTTTCCACAATGTCGGAATTGGGCTTTCCAGTGTCAGGAGAGGACGCGTACCAAACTGAAAAGCAATGGGCCCGAGTTCTGGGCTATCAATCCAGTCTTCCCACTCGCGTAAGCACCATACGCCACCAGCCATGAAAATTGGCACTGCCCCTAACCCCACATCACGCATAGTCTGACGTAGTTCAAGGACACGTGGATATGGATCTTGTGGCTGTTCAGGGTCCTCTGTGTTAGAGAGCCCATTGTGACCACCGGCCAACCAAGGATCCTCGTAAACAACACCACCTAACAGATGCTTTCGCCTGTGGTAAGAACGTTTCCACAAAGCACGGAAGGCACGTGCCGAGGACACGATAGGATGATAATAGATGCTGAAGGCGGTACAAATATCTGCTACCCTGTAGGGCATGCCCGCACCACACGTCACCCCATGGATAAGATCTTTTACGCTTTCTAAGATGCCATGCAGGATTCTTTCACATCCTCCCATTTCCCACAAGACATTCATATGGATGCGACCTTCTCCTCTAGAAACTTGATAAGCGATTTTCGCTTGATTAATTCCGCCTTTAATAGCATTCTCAATCAGTTCCTCATGGCGCTCACGGCGAGTCCGACCGCGGTAAATCACTACCCGGCGATTGCCATTTTCATCGTACAAATCGGCATTCACACCTGAGAACGTCCCAACACCGCCTGCAGCAGCCCATGCGCCGGCACTGACGCCATTGCTCACAGCGATGCCCTTCCCGCCCTCAACGAGGGGTAACACCTCGCGGCCAGAAATCACCACAGGCTTCAGACTTTTCACGGCTATTCCTTTATTCCTTTCTGTTGTGCGCATCTTCGAACATCTCAAGAGCCCTGCTTCCTTAGAGGATTCGAAGCACATGAACAAATGAGAATGGCAAATTCTCTCGTATCAAAAAGGCCCGATGTTAATGTATCGCAACGCCAACGCAACGCACCATGAACGTTTACCAACATACCTCAATAAAAGCATCAACTGTTCTCAAACCACAGTTTTTCAGCTGAAAAAGCGTCTAGCAAGGATTCTACTTGTCTTGTTTTCTGGCGGTACACACAGTACCGTCACGCTTGATGGAATAGTGTGATAGTGTGATGCGGGTGGCCTGTAGCATATCATCAGCATACCCACACGCTCTTAAAGTAAAAGAGCTATAGACAGTCATCCGGAGAAATTGGTCTTCAAAAAAAAAAGATGCACAACGAGTTTTTTTCGGCCAATGATAACTGAGAATCCTGAGCAAATGACAGTACCAGATCCCAAGGGTACCAGATACCAGCCCATGACAATAGGTATTACAGGTATTACAATAACTGCTATTGCACTTAAAATAAGTACTTCACATAAATAATGACGTAAGCCTTACACCCTCTCGGCGTTGTCACTTCTACAGTGTCCCCTAAATGCTTACCAATGAGTGCCTTACCTAGGGGTGAATGAATAGAGATACGTCCCTTTTTAATATTTGCCTCGTGTGCGCCAACAATCATATAGGTCATTTCCTCATCGGTATCTTCTTCAGCGAGAGTGACGGTCGCACCGAAGCGTACCTGGTTACCAGACATTCTAGCGATATCGATAACCTTCGCCCGGCTTATGATATCTTCAATCTCTGAGATACGGCCTTCAATAAAGCTCTGCCGATCTCTGGCCGTGTGATACTCCGCATTTTCAGACAGATCACCATGCTCCCGTGCTTCTGCGATAGCACGAATGACGTCGGGTCGATCGACGCTCTTGAGTTTTTTCAGCTCTTTTTCCAAGGCAGCGAGGCCCGCTGATGTCATCGGGATTTTTTCCATCTGCCATAACCCCGTGTGCTCTCATAAGTAAAACTACCTTAGATCTCATAGAGGCTGATATAGAAACTCGAAATATGCTTGTAATGGTGTAATGTCAAGTGCTCCACTTTTCAAAGCTTCAATACCCTCAACAGCTGCACGTGCACCCGTCATCGTTGTATAATGCGGAAGATTATGCGTTAGAGCAGTACGACGAATTGAAAAGCTATCCGCTAGAGACATGTCTCCCTCTGTTGTGTTAATAACGAGATGGACGTCTCCAGAAAGCATCGCATCAACACAGTGTGGACGACCCTCTAAAACCTTATTGAGCACTGTAACTTCTAATCCGCGTTCATGCAGATAACGCGCTGTTCCCCGAGTCCCTGCAAGTCTGAAGCCAAGACTCGCTAGATGCCACGCTAATTCAGCAAGCTCAGGTTTGTCCCTGTCCTTGACAGAGAGAAACACCATACCACAGATGGGCAGGTGTGTTCCAGCCCCGAGCTGGCTTTTGGCAAAGGCACGTCTGAAGTCTACGTCAATGCCCATCACCTCTCCTGTGGACTTCATTTCAGGGCCCAGAACAATATCTACATTCGGAAAGCGGGCAAAGGGAAAGACTGCCTCCTTAACAGCGACATGTGTTGCACGTTTTTCTCTTAAAGAGAAAGACATCAGAGATTCTCCTGCCATTATTCTGGCGGCAATTTTGGCCACAGGCACACCCGTTGCCTTTGCCACAAACGGAACTGTGCGACTCGCTCTTGGGTTGAGTTCTAAGACATACAGTACGTTATCTTTTATGGCAAATTGCACATTCATCAGACCTACAATCTGGAGTTCTCTTGCAAGCAGCTTGGCCTGGTGCTCAATTTCTCCGATCATTGCTGGCGCTAGTGTGTGCGGTGGGAGAACACAGGCTGAATCTCCAGAATGGATGCCAGCCTCTTCAATGTGTTGCATGATTCCAGCTACGTAGACGCTTTGACCATCGGCAAGGGCATCGACATCTACTTCAATGGCGTTTTCCAAATAGTGGTCAATCAGCACCGGTTCATCGCCAGATTCTTTGACGGCATGAGTCATATAATCATTGAGAGCTTCTTCTCCATAAACGATACGCATTGCCCGACCGCCCAGCACGTAAGAGGGCCGGAGCACAACCGGATAGCCGATCTGCATGGCAACGGCACGGGCTTCCGCAACGGATCGGGCAACGCCATTAGCCGGCTGACGCAACCCAAGTCTTCGCAGAACATCCTGAAAACGTTCACGGTCCTCAGCAAGATCAATGGCCTCAGGTGAAGTTCCTAGAATTGGAATCCCGGTATTTGCAAGAATCTGTGACAACTTCAGTGGAGTCTGACCACCTAGCTGAACGATAACGCCGAGCAGCTGACCCCGCGATTGTTCACGTCTGACCAGAGCAATCACATCCTCCGCTGTCAGCGGTTCAAAGTACAAACGGTCCGATGTATCATAGTCCGTGGAAACTGTTTCTGGGTTGCAGTTTACCATAATTGTTTCCCACCCCACCTCCCGCAGGGCAAAGGCGGCATGACAACAGCAATAGTCAAACTCGAGACCCTGACCAATTCTGTTCGGACCACCTCCTAAAATAACGACCTTACTCCTTTTCGTGGGATCAGATTCACATTCTACCGGAGAAAGACCATCCCCTTCATAGCAGGAGTACATGTATGAAGTGTATGCTGAAAACTCTCCCCCACAAGTATCAACGCGCTTATAAACAGGATGAATATCAAGCCCCTCGCGCTGGGAAAGAATCTCCGCAGATGTCTTACCAGACAGTTCTGCGAGACGCTGATCAGAGAATCCCATTGCCTTCAAACGCCGCAGATTCAGGGCATCATTGGGAACCCCATTTACTCTTACTCCAGATTCTGCGACGATAATTGTCTGTATCTGTTTCAGAAACCATGGGTCATAATGACAACGGGCGTAAACTTCTGCCACGTCTAGCCCGTGGCGAAAAGCCTGCGCAATCACTAATAAGCGATCTGGTCGCGGTTGAGAAAGAGCAGAGATAATGGCATCCTTCTGATCGGTCGCTGAAACCCCTGGAATATCAATCTCGTTTAAACCTGTGAGGCCGATCTCTAGGCTGCGCAAGGCCTTTTGCAAGCTCTCTGGAAATGTGCGACCAATGGCCATCACCTCACCCACAGATTTCATTGATGTAGTTAGCAATGGCTCCGTATCGGGGAATTTCTCAAACGTAAAGCGCGGCATTTTTGTGACAACGTAGTCAATGGTGGGCTCAAAAGAGACAGGCGTATTCCCCGTTATGTCATTGATGAGTTCGTCCAGTGTGTAGCCAATTGCAAGCTTTGCTGCCACTTTTGCAATGGGAAAACCTGTTGCCTTTGAGGCTAAAGCAGAAGAACGCGAGACTCGTGGATTCATCTCTATCACGACCATTCTGCCTGTTGCCGGATTTACAGCGAACTGAACGTTGGAGCCTCCTGTATCTACTCCAATCGCCCGTAAACAGGCGATTGAGGCACTCCGCATAAGCTGATACTCCTTGTCAGTGAGTGTTAACGCCGGAGCGACTGTGATAGAATCACCTGTGTGAATGCCCATGGGATCCACATTTTCAATAGAACAGACGATGATGCAATTATCGTTACCGTCTCGTACGACCTCCATTTCATACTCTTTCCAGCCAAGAACGGATTCCTCCACGAGAACTTCCTGCACAGGAGAGGCCGCTAGCCCTCCAGCAATCAGTTGATCAAACTCAGCCGTATTATAGGCAATGCCACCTCCCGTTCCAGCCAGTGTGAAGGAGGGACGGATGATGGCAGGAAGACCCGTGTCAGACAAAGCCGCGCGGGCTTCTTCTAAAGATCGCGCTAAGTGACTCTTCGGGGAGTCCAAACCGATTCCATCCATTGTCTCTCGGAAAAGTTGCCTATTTTCTGCCTTGGTAATGACATCGCGGCGAGCTCCTATCATCTGCACACCAAACCGCTCCAGCGTGCCGTTATCAGCAAGTACCATAGCGGTGTTTAGGGCCGTCTGCCCCCCCATAGTCGGCAGCAGTGCATCAGGACGTTCCCGTGCAACAATACGAGATACAACTTCCGGAAGAATTGGCTCGATGTACGTGACATCTGCCATGTTCGGATCCGTCATAATGGTAGCCGGGTTAGAGTTCACGAGAATCACCCGACACCCCTCCTGGCGGAGAGCTTTGCAGGCCTGCGTCCCAGAATAATCAAACTCACAAGCCTGACCAATTACAATAGGGCCGGCACCAATGATCAGGACGGCGTGGATATCAGCGCGTTTGGGCATAAAAGCAAGATTGTTTCTCCCAATGAAAAAGGGTGATCAGAAACAGGGCTGCCTCCCCATTCTCTTCCTGATTTTACTGCAAAGATGGTTCAGAATCTACAGAAACCTGTCCACCCCTCTCACACACAATCAAAGAGATTGCACATTCTCTACTGAAAAGAGATCGAAAATTATATCCATCTCTGACAAAAATTCAGACCGCAATGGCAAACTTGTGTCTCTTTACTTTCAGAAGAAAATGCAGACTTTTTGCAGTAAAAATTTTTGAAAATTTCTCTCAGTATCAAGATTTTTAATGAAGTATTTTTTTCGCCAGGTCAAGAATGTTGCTGTTTTGTCACTTTGTGACTGACGGATGTGGATTCTACGCGCATGCGCCTGTGGAGTATAACAATGCCTCACGTTCCGAAAGGAGATTATGAAATAATCTCTCATTTTTTTGCGATAAATGCTGTGTTATAAAAAGAGAATATTTTTAGACCGTTAACACCGGTCAACACACAATGTCTTTGCAAATGTTACCGTGCTCTCTATCCCATCAGACTTGTCAAAGATTCTCGTCGTGCTATTATCAATATTCCCGACATTATCTATGATTTCTCGCCATATTTTTTACCCTGGGCTTTCCGCGTGAATGGACTCGCTGATAGCGAAGCAATGCGCTAATCTAGCATAGATTATGGAGGTCAACTTGCTTTATATATTTCATCTCTTATTAAAAAGATTAATTTACTATTAATAGATATTTATGCATCCAATTCTGAGATATTGCCTGAGTGCAGAGAGAGTCTCCTTCCATGACTGTTGACCCTTTGCCCGCAACCCTTCTCTATACATCCTGCGATGAAAATGACTTGCCATTCACTACCACTGAGGAACTCGATAATCTGGATGAAGAATCTGTTGGCCAGGAGCGGGCTGTTGCTGCCGTACGCTTTGGCATTGGCATTCGCCCAGAAGGATTCAACCTTTATTGCTTAGGTTCTAAGGGCACTGGCAAGTCGAGTGTCATCCGACAGTGCCTACGTAAGGCGGCAGCAGAGATGCCTGTGGCTGATGACTGGTGCTATGTACATAATTTTAACGATGATCAACGGCCACAGGCCTTGCGTTTACCCCCTGGACGAGCCATAGCCTTTCGCCAAGGGATGAATCACCTTGTTGAGGAACTTCAGTTGACAATACCAGCATTATTCGAGAGTGAAATATTTCATGCTCGTAAAAAAAATATTGATGAATGTCTGAAGAAAAGACATGAACAGATGTTTACCGTATTCCGGGAGCATGCAGAGAGGGCAGGCTTATCCCTACTGCGCACATCGGCGGGGCTCATTCTAGCACCTCTGAAAGAGGACGATGCACAGGACGATTGCAGCCGTCTGTTAGAAGACGAGCAGGAACGCAATATGGCACATCTGCAGACAGAGCTTGAAAATTTCCAATGCCAACTCCCGCACTGGGAAAAAGAAAAGCGTCAGGCGATACAGAATCTGGTCTGTGAACTCGCACATTACACAGTTGATCCTTTGATCAATCGTCTGAAAGATGTTTATGCCGATGTGCCAGCTGTCACCAGCTATCTAGACGATGTGCACAAGAATATCATCGCAAATATTGGTGACTTCCTTGTTCCCAGGGACGGGACAGCAAGGGACAACTCTGATGCCTTCCAGTTCTCAAGTAGGAGTCGTACCACAGCAGTGGCCGCTTTACGTCGCTTTCAGGTGAATGTACTTGTCTTTCGAGAAGGAGATCATGGCGCACCTGTAGTATTCTTAGATCATCCTACAAAATCTAATCTTCTCGGTCGCATAGAATATCTGCAGCAATGCGGGACTTTTTTCACAGATTTTAGCCTTATCAAGGAAGGTGCCCTGCATCGGGCTAATGGAGGTTATTTAGTTCTGCAAGCCCGTAATATTTTGGCTCAACCTTTTGCCTGGGAAAATCTGAAACGGGCTTTGCGCGCACGGGAAATAAAAATTGAAAATTCTGAATGTGAGTGTGGTTTTTCCTCAAGCTCTCTGAGTCCAGAGCCAATTCCACTTTCAATAAAAGTTGTTTTACTTGGAGAACCATTAATTTACTATTTGTTATCTCATCACGATCCTGATTTCAGAGAGCTTTTCAAAGTGGCAGCCGATTTTGACGACAGCACTGAACGGACTCCAGAGACTGTCTTTGCTTATGCTCGTTTACTCGCAGCTCTCGTTCGGCGTGAAAATCTACGGCCACTCCATCGTGATGCCGTTGCACGTCTTATTGAGCACGCTGCTCGCTTGGCAGAGGACAGTAGAAAACTCTCTACGCACATGGCAAGCCTTACTGACTTAGCACGGGAAGCAGATTATTGGGCAGAGCAGAGCGGAGCAGCTCTCGTGAGCGGTACGCATGTGCAACAAGCTTTGGACGCCCAGATTGGTCGGCAAAATCGGATTCACGTTCACGTCCGAGAGGAAATTCTTCACAAGACCGTGCTAGTAGACACTGCTGGGGCTGTGGTGGGGCAGATAAATGGTTTATCAGTTTTTGAACTTGGACCTCTTACATTTGGTGCACCCAGCCGCATTACTTGTCGCGTTCGTATGGGTAAAGGCGAGGTCGTCGATATAGAGCGAGAGGTAGAGCTCGGGGGACCTCTTCACAGTAAAGGTGTGCTGATACTCGTTTCTTTCCTAGCCGCTAGGTTTGCTGTTGATATGCCTCTCTCTCTTTCCGCCACCCTAGTTTTCGAGCAATCCTATGGTGGTGTGGAGGGGGACTCCGCTTCCTCAACAGAACTGTACGCTCTTTTGTCAGCGCTCGCGGACCTACCAATTCGCCAAGATCTTGCGGTGACAGGATCAGTCAACCAGCTTGGCCAGATCCAGGCCATTGGTAGTGTGAACGAGAAAATAGAGGGATTTTTCCATATCTGTCAAGCACGGGGCCTGACGGGTGGGCATGGTGTTCTCATACCACGTGCCAACGTCAGACATTTGATGTTACGGGCAGAAGTAAGGGAAGCGGCAGAGGCTGGTCTCTTTCATATCTATCCCATCACCGATGTTGATGAGGGTATTGCCCTTCTCACAGGTTGGCCAAGCGGTAAAAGAGACGAGAGCGGGACATATCCTGTTGGATCGATTAATCGCAAGGTGGCAGCGCGTCTCAAAGACTTTGCAGCACGATCCCACCGCTTGTCCGAAAATATGCCCTCCAGTGGAGTCTACAGACGTAGCTAGTCGGGGCAAAAGATTCAATTTGTTGTGAGAATGACTTTCCCAATAGCTCTGCGTGCCAACAAGGTTTCTAGAGCCTTGCTCACTTCAGCAAGATCCAATGTACAGTGGATGTAAGGGCACAAGTCACCAGCGACAAACCACTCCAACAACTTTTGGAAGGCAATGCGTATGCCAGCTGGATCTATGGTGCGGTAAGCGTTAAAGCTGAATCCAATACAGGATATATTTTTTACCATCATGATATTCGCCGGAATCTGTGGCACGTGACCTGAAGCAAACCCTACCACGAGAAGACGGCCATTTGGTGCAAGGACTCGCAATGATTCTGTGGAGATAGTCCCACCAACAGGATCATAAATGACGTCTGCACCGTGGCCCCCAGTCAACGTTCGGATCACCTCCCGTACGTTTTCTTGCCGATAGTTGATGAGGTAATCAGCCCCTCTTTCTTTTGCAATTTTTAGTTTGTCCTTACTGCCTGCAGTAGCGATCACAGTGGCCCCTATGAGCCTACCGCACTCGACTGCTGTGAGCCCCACACCACCTGCTGCACCGTGTACTACTAACACATCTCCAGCCTGCAAATGTGCCCGCATTTTAAGACCGTAATAAGAAGTACCGTAGGCAATGGGAAAGCCAGCTGCTTGGATAAAATCCATAGAATCAGGGATGGCGAAAACATCTGAAGCCCGTACCACGCACTCTTCTGCAAAACCGCCGCTCCTTGTGATGGCCATCACTCGATCACCGACTCTGCAGGGAGCATCATGGGCATGGATCTCTAGAACCACCCCTGAGACTTCGAAGCCAGGGATGAAAGGAGGCTCTAGCTTATCCTGATAGCGCCCTTGGAGAGTCAGAGTGTCAGCAAAATTGACTCCTGCCGCCTGAACGGCAATCCGGACATACCCTTCGGACAGATTCGGTGGCGGCAGCTCTTGAAGTATTAAGTTTTTATCAAAATTAAAATCTTTGCTCAAAGAACAACATACTATAGCTCGCATAGAATCCATGCCTCTTTAAGTCTTTCCTATCCTACCTTATTCTACCACCCACTCCCCCTCTGCACGAGGTACAGAGTATGATAGGAAAATGGCAAGAGATAATTTTGAGCTTCGAACTCCTTCGACCAGGTAGCCGGTGAACGCGCATTTGATTCCATGCAGGGCAGGCGAAAGATCGTACCAAATCAAATCCTCACCTCACAGACACAGCATTGTGACAAATGTGACAAATGCCATGCATTTGACTGAGTCACATTAGAGCTCATGCCTCAAGCTTGGGGGGCAATTTTTCGCTCTTTCAACGGCTACTCTTTCAACATCATGACTATGACAGGGAAGAAAGGTATTCATGCCATACTCTTTAGACTATTTAGTACCTATTTAGTACTCTAGCCGGAAAGCTATTCCGGGGAATACCGTGCCGGGGACGACGGGGACTACCGTGGTTTAGTTTACACATGTTTTCTGCCTTGTTATTGTTGTATTCGTCCGGCTGAGATGGGAGGAGCGACAAGGATGAAGATCCTAACGTGTAATTCTAATCGCCCTCTGGCAGAAGCGGTGGCGAGTTATTTAACAATTGACCTGACACGGGCTAGTATACGTCGCTTCTCAGATATGGAGGTTTTTGTCGAAATCCATGAAAATGTGCGTGGTGAAGATGTGTTTGTTGTCCAGTCCACATCCTACCCTGCGAACGACAATCTTATGGAATTGCTGGTGACGCTTGATGCTTTAAAGCGCGGCTCAGCGCGCCGTGTAACAGCAGTTATTCCATATTTTGGTTATGCACGACAAGATCGTAAAACTGGTCCCCGTACCCCGATTTCAGCAAAGTTAGTTGCTAACCTTATTCATACCGCTGGTGCTAGTCGTGTTCTTACACTAGATTTACATTCTGGCCAGATTCAAGGATTTTTTGACATACCGCTCGATAACCTCTATGCCGCGCCGGTGTTCACTAAAGATATCAAGAACCACTTTAATGGAGAGGACATCATAGTGGTTTCCCCTGACGTTGGTGGCGTAGTACGAGCGCGTGCCGTTGCAAAACGACTAGACGCAGATCTCGCTATTGTCGACAAGCGGCGTGAACGCGCTGGAGTCTCAGAGGTCGTCAATATCATCGGCGATATCAGAGGCCGTCGCTGCATCATGGTCGATGACATTGTCGATTCGGCTGGGACTCTATGTAATGCTGCCGTCGCATTACAGGACGCTGGCGCCGCCGCTGTACACTGTTACGTCACACACGGCGTTTTGTCGGGTGGTGCCGTAGAGCGCGTCACAACTGCACCGCTCGAATCTCTAATCATTACAGATAGTATCCAGGCCACTGAATCTGTGCGTAAGGCCCATAACATCAAACAACTTTCAATTGCACCACTCATGGCAGAATCTATCTTGCGGATTAGCGAAGAGCGATCAGTCTCGAGTTTATTTGACTAACTAGTTTATTGGACTAACTTATTTGACGAACTCTTCTCCAAGTCTTAGCAGCGTGCCTCTGTCAGCACTCCTCGTACCGAAAGAACAGACGGACGCAATGCCCATGCCCACCTCTTGGCAGATTTTTCCCCTACACGCCGGGACCTCAAAAATATATCATTCCATGTGAGCACACGATAGGATGTTGCGCGTCGGTCGCTGGAACAAATTTTTCCATGTATGTGGATGTGGATACCGTGGGCTCATCATTATGGTTGGCTTTCATGCTGGTGAGTGTCTGTCTCTGTCTGGCTCTGTCTGGCCAGACGCACGCAAATCTCCGGCTGGTATGGTACCGGCTGGTATGGTAAAAGAACTGACCCGCTGAGAATGGGGGATAGTTTAACGGTAGAACTACCGGCTCTGGACCGGTCAATCCTGGTTCGAATCCAGGTCCCCCAGCCATGCTGAACGAGTGCACAAGACATATGGTGTTTTTTCATGAACTTTCTCAACATAGAGACACACATTTCTTATTTTGTGTTTTCAAGAGACGGTCGCATTCAAAAGAATTAGAATCTCATCAAGCTGCTCTAACGTCTCATAGTGAATCGTCACTTGACCACCTTTCTTCCTCGACGTGATACTCACTTTTAGGTTTAAATGATTAGAAATGTCATTCTCTAAAGAGATAATATCTTTATTTTTCACACGTGAAGAGCGTACAATCTTGTTTCCTTCGGTGCGAATGAGCTCCTCAGTTTGACGAACGTTCAGACTGCGTTTCACAATCACCTGGGCGAGTTGAGTAGGCTCTCTCGCTCCTAGTAAAGCCCGTGCGTGTCCGACAGAGAGCGTGTCCTGATCGAGGAGACACTTGACGGCCTCTGGTAAGGTTAAAAGGCGCATCATATTGGCCACATGGCTGCGACTCTTGCCAATGGCCTGCGCTAATTCTTCCTGAGTATGGTGAAACTCCTCGATCAAACGGCTATATCCTTCTGCCTCTTCCAGAGGAGACAAATCCTGTCGCTGTAAATTCTCTACAAGACTGACTTCTAATGCTTCCCTGTCTGAGAAATTATGAACAACAATAGGGACATGATCCAGATGAGCCTCTTGAGCAGCAAGCCAGCGCCGTTCACCCGCAACAATCTCATAGTGGCCCGGGGGATTGAACAGTGGACGAACTAATATAGGTTGCAAGATTCCGCGTCGGCGAATTGAGGCGACTAAGCTTTCAAGACCAACGGCATCGAAACGACGGCGTGGTTGGAATCGCCCTGAATGCAAGAAATGAATAGGTGCTGAATGAGCGACATCTTGGAAGGATTCTCTTCTTTCATCATCCCCCAGTAATGAGGCCAGACCACGGCCTAGCTTCTGGAAACTCTCCTTGTGCATCGCCATTACTCCCCTTCTCTCAGGCGATGTTCTTTTCTACGTTAGAGTATTTTTCTTGTTGTAAGACTTCGCTTGCAAGTTTTAGATATGCTTGAGAAGCAGGGCACCGTAAATCATAAAGAAGTGCTGGGCAGCCGTGTGAAGGCGCTTCAGAAATACGGACGTTGCGAGGAATAATAGTCTTGTAGACTTTATGACCGAAGAATCGTCGCACATCGTTAGCAACCATCTCAGAGAGATTGTTACGCTTATCAAACATTGTTAATACAATTCCTTGTATTTCCAACCGTGGATTGAACGTCCTTCTCACCCGTTCTATAGTTTTGATGAGTTGAGTCAGCCCTTCAAGGGAAAAAAATTCACATTGTAGCGGCACCATCACAGATTGAGCGGCTACTAGGGCATTCAGTGTGAGCAATCCCAGAGATGGTGGACAGTCTATCAGAACATGATCAAAGGCGCTGAGATGTCCCCAGAGCGCTGCCCGCAAACGATATTCCCGCTGTTCAGCTGTTACCAATTCTATTTCTGCACCCACGAGGTCGACAGTAGCGGGGACTAAATGGAGATCGGGGACAAGAGTCAATAGAATGGCATCTTTGACTGGTACGTTCGTGACCAATACGTGATATGCATTAATCTTTCTTTTTTTCCGGGCCACCCCTAAACCTGTACTAGCGTTTCCTTGAGGATCAAGGTCAATGATCAGAACCTTACGCCGTATGGCGGCTAAAGCTGTTGCGAGATTGATGGCAGTGGTTGTCTTACCTACTCCTCCTTTCTGGTTAGCAATGGCAATAATACGTGGCTTAGTGCCGGCGGAAAGGATTGCGTCATCAGACATGACGTATCTCTTTCACACACAGAATGATTCCAGAGGGATCTGACAGACTAGGCCTCTGTGTAACGGCCATACGCCAGATTTTACGCACTGCCATTAATTCCTTTTCTATTTTTCTCCCTTTCAGAAAAAAAGCGACTGCATGGGGGCGAGACAAAAAAGGCGCTGCCAGCGGCAGCAACTTCTCCAATGGAGCAACTGCCCGTGCGGTGACGACGTCTGCGGACAAATGTGCCAACCTCTCGGCACGGGCAGTGTGGATAGTCACGGACGTTCCTGTGATTCTGGCTGCCTCGTGTAAAAAGATTCCTTTACGAACATTAGATTCTACCAAATGGACATCACCACCCCTCAAGATGGCAAGCACCAATCCTGGCAAGCCAGCTCCACTACCAATATCTACTATCATTTTAGAATTATCTGGTAATAACTGTAAAAGCTGCGCAGAGTCCCAAAAATGGCGCTGCCATAAATCAAATAATGTAGTTTGTCCTACTAAATTGACTCGTGCTTGCCACTGACAGATAAGGGCAGCATAACATTTGAGCCGCTCAATTGTTTCACGTGAAACTCTGGTGAGAGCCTGGAACTCCGTCGGCGTCATGGGGAGAGAACCACATTTTAGGTGAATCTATTGGATGCGTGTTTACGAACATAGCCAATAATGGCTGTCAGGGCCGCTGGAGTCACGCCAGAAATACGCGAAGCTGCCCCCAATGTCGATGGGCGCGTCGTTTTCAGATTCGAACGAGCTTCCGCAGATAAACCACAGACGCGATCGTAATCGAGAATCTCTGGCAACAAAATATTTTCATTTCTGTTAAAAGATCTAATGTCTGAGTCCTGCCTTTGCAGATAGCCAGCATAGTGACTCTCTATCTCCAGCTGATTCACCACATCGTGACGTAGATCTTTTAAAAAGGGCCATAACTGTGCTAATCGTTCCACAGTTATACCAGAGATTGTCAAAAGGTCTACCGCTGACCGTTTCACACTACATTGCTTTAAAAGACTCTGTACCAACGAAGATGGCCTCGCATATAAGAGGCTCAATAGGTGTCGCGCCATTGTAAGAGCCGCCTGCTTAGCTGCAAAGGCCTTTGCACGTGCCTGTCCAACACATCCTAATGCTACACCGCGCTCCGTAAGCCGCTGATCGGCATTGTCCGCTCGTAGTATGAGTCTGTACTCAGCGCGTGAGGTAAACATACGATAAGGTTCAGTGATGCCACGTGTGGTGAGGTCATCTAGCAGAACACCGATGTAAGCCTCTGCTCTGTTCAGAATAAACGGTGGTGAGTCAGTGCAGCTCAAAGCAGCGTTCAGGCCTGCCATTAAACCCTGTGCAGCCGCTTCCTCGTAGCCTGTCGTGCCGTTAATCTGCCCAGCCAGAAAGAGTCGCTGGACACAGCGTGTTTCCAGAGTGGGTTTAAGATGGCGCGGATCAATAAAGTCATATTCTATCGCATAGCCGGGCTGTAGTATTTTTGCCCTCTCCAAACCAGGTATATGCTTAAGCAGCGCTTTTTGAATGCTCTCTGGGAGAGAGGTCGAAATTCCATTGGGATAGATAGTAGAAGTCTCGAGTCCCTCTGGTTCAAGGAAAATCTGGTGCCGTTCACGGCTGGCAAATCGTACGACTTTATCCTCAATACTAGGACAATAGCGCGGCCCCACACTAGTAATCTGTCCTGAATACACTGGGGCTTGCGACAAGTTATTCCGTATTAAATCATGTACACTAGAAGTAGTTTCTGTTATATAGCATGCTATTTGTGGTAGTGAAATCTGCTCAGTCATAGTTGAGAAGGGTATGGGAGGATTATCCCCAACCTGCACATCGAGCCCAATCCAGTCAATAGTACGCCCGTCCAGACGAGGGGGCGTACCCGTCTTGAGACGACCAAGTGAGAAACCCAATCGGGTAAGAGCGGCGGATAAACCACACACCGGCGGTTCTCCAACACGTCCAGCGGATTCTTGTCGCACCCCACAATGAATGATTCCGCACAGAAATGTTCCAGTCGTGAGCACCACAGCACCTGCACGGAATGCCTGCCCATCGGCTGTTTGTATGCCGGACACAATTCCATCAGACCCAACGATTATGTCCTCTACACTGCCTTTTTGGAGAAAGAGATTCTGCTGTGCAGCGAGCATTGTGCGGATCGCTATTTTATAGAGAGCTCGATCAGCCTGAGCTCGCAATCCCTGCACTGCTGGTCCCTTTGAACGATTGAGAATACGGAACTGAATGCCAGCCCTGTCAATCGCATGCCCCATGAGACCGTCCAGCGCATCAATCTCCCGTACCAAATGCCCTTTGGCTAAACCACCAATAGCTGGATTGCAAGACATCTCGCCAATTGTGTCTAATCTGTGAGTCAGCAACAATGTGTGCGCACCGAGCCGCGCTGCTGCTGCTGCTGCCTCACAGCCAGCATGCCCCCCCCCGACGACAATAACGTCGTATATATTACTCAAAATAGTATTCCATTTTATTTAATCATTTGAAATTGTATCACCCCACGAGCGTTCCTTCCCTCTAAGAAGGCTCTATGTACTAGCATAGTATATAATATAATAAATGGACATTTATACAATTCTGCCGAAACGGACTCGGACTGTGTCAGAGCGAGCTTTTCGAGAAAATTTAATAAAAATACTGTTTTACTTTGACATTGAAGAATTTTCAAAAAATGAGACTTTTTTCTTAAGCAAACGTCGAAACACCATTTTTAGCACTATCAGCATTGGGTCGTGTGCAGACACGGGCGCTCTCTTCCATTCCATGCCTCTCTTAAGAGCTGACTCAGCTCTCAGAGAAGAAGATCGAAGAAGATCAATGTCAAGCCATAGCCATACATAGGAAGGAGGCATAGAACGTTACCATGCACCATGCGCGACTGCCGGGACAAGAGAAGAGCGTTAACCTTTATTGACAAATATTGACAATTTTTGGAGATTCCCTCTCCCTGTTAAAGGGGAACAGGCACAAGATCTCGGTGGTTAATATCTCGCTCGGTGGTCAATTCAACTGACTTGATGCTGCGGCTGCCAATGAACAGGATCATCCTTGCAATAGAAAAAGCGGAATTGTCTTGTAAGTAAGGCTGTTCAGCGTTTAAGGCCTTCATCTTCCATTTTTCCATGTGAGATGCCATCTCACTAACTAGAGGACAGACAAGAGCACAGAGATGAGAGTCCATATTACAATAGACTGTACAGCAGTGGAAGCACGGGTATTTTTCGGTCTTCCAGATATAAAGCCGTTGCAGGATCATCTCCTGCAAGACATTGAAGAACGTTTACGTACGAATCTACCGGCCATGAATATGGAACACTTGTTGCGGACATGGTTGCCGAGTGGCTTTCAGGAATGGGAAAAAATACAGTCAGCTTTGTGGTCACAGTTTCTGTCTGGCAAAGACAGACCCCCTCCGGAGGAGGAAAACACAGAAAAAGAAAAAAGAGAAGAGAGAACAGAGAAGAGAGAAGGAGGCTGAATCAGCCTACGGGGCAGTTGATGGGACCTCGGACCAGACACCTTTTTTTCGAAGTATTTCCATGCAAGAAGAAAACACAATTTTCGCCCTTGCCACACCCCCTGGTGTGGGCAGTATAGCGATAATCCGTATATCTGGACAGTCAGCTGGAGATGTCATAGAAACTCTTAGTAAGAAGAATCTGCCATTGCCGCGGCGAGCCTCCTTGCGAACGCTGTGCGATCCAACAACTGGTGAGGTCATAGACCATTCATTAGTGTTATGGTTCCCGGCACCAGCTAGTTTTAGTGGTGAGAATATGGCAGAGTTACATATGCATGGGGGACGTGCTGTCGTGACTGCAATGTTGTCAGTTCTTGCTGGCATGTCCGGATTACGGCCGGCTGAACCTGGTGAATTCAGTCGGCGTGCGTTTCTTAATGGCCGGCTGAATCTTACCGCTGCCGAGGGCCTAGCCGATCTAGTGGCCGCAGACACCACAGCGCAACGCAGACAAGCCTTGCAGCAAATGGACGGAGCTCTCGGTCAACTTTATGAAAGCTGGCGGGAGCGCTTGGTGCAATTACAAGCACATTTAGAAGCGTCAATAGATTTTCCAGACGAAGATCTGCCGCAGGACATTGAAGTCCGCATGCGCACGGCTGTTCTTGAGCTAGCCGCAGCGATACGGGCACACCTTGATGACGGCCACCGTGGGGAGCGAATCAGAGACGGAATCCACATTGTTCTTCTGGGATCGCCTAATGTCGGTAAGTCGAGTTTGCTAAATTGCCTAGCAGGACGGGATGCTGCTATTGTCTCCTCTACAGCAGGGACCACACGGGATGTAATTGAGGTATGCATGGACCTAGTCGGTTATCCTGTTGTGTTGATCGATACTGCCGGTCTCCGGACCACTGCTGCGGACGTTCTCGAGAAGGAGGGCGTCCGTCGTGCACTAGGCCAGGCCGCGACGGCAGACTTGAAATTGATTGTTCTGGATGGAAAAACCTGGCCGACTCTGGATGATGAGACAAAAGCGCTAATAGACAATAACGCTATTCTCGTTCTCAACAAGGCAGATCTCTTAAAGACTGAGATGTCTCATGGAGAGATGAAGTTCGACGATCAAAAAATAGTTTGCGTATCTGCCTTACATGGGACGGGATTTTCTGAATTAGAGCAACTTATAAAGGAGGAACTACACAGACGATGGGGAATTCAAGAGAAATTTAATAAAAAACCTATATTAACACGTGCATGGCATAGAGTGGCCTTGCAGAGTTGTCTGGAAGCGCTGGAACGGATACCAAAGGCGCCTTTTCCTGAATTAGCCGCGGAGGATCTGCGACTGGCTGCTAGAGATATAGGTAAAATCAGTGGCCACATCACTGTAGACGAAGTACTCGATGTCGTCTTCCGAGAATTTTGTCTTGGGAAGTAAGTCGGTTCAGCCATGCAGACCATCTGCTCCCTTTCTCCTCTGCCGTCTCTGCCGTGGCTGGGTCACTCTACTCTCTCTACTCTCATGCGCGCGCGCGGAGAGGCAAGGTCCCCTACTCTCCTAGGCAGATTTAGCAGAATCGTCCAAAACTCTTGACTCCACATCATTTGATGTCGTCAACGCCATTTGAGAGCGACGCCCAGATGGATCAGTGTAGAGATCATTCAGGTGTTGGATATGAGCCGCCGCGGCATTCCGCAGATCCCTGATGCGCCGGCGAACCCGCGGACCACATCCGATGGGTTTTGTATTAAATATAAAACGTGTAAATCGCGTACTGCGGAGAAAAGCTCTGCGCATTCCTAAATCAAAATTGCCAAAACGCTCTGGTAATTGAGCGGCAAGATGACGCGCTAACCAATCTCTGATAACGTAGTGACCAGAGATAGCAATTATTACAATAAATAAACCTAAAAGTGTAGATTCCAATCTTTTTCCCTCTATAAAATTTTGCACTGTTGCCAAGTTCGTGAAGCCAGAGAGATGAGCAAAAAGAGCGATGAGACCAATAATGCTCCCTATACCAATAGCGTCACCGATCAAAACCAATTTACGCCAGCGTTTCAGAACAGCTTGTAAAGCTGGAATCATGGTCTGTTCAATTTCATTAGCGATGGAGTTGAGCACATTAATGATGCGATAGTGGCGTTGCACCTCTACCTCGCTCATTCTATTATTAATTTCCATTAAATCCTGATCGCGCTTATTTTCAAAACGTTTGCGCAGACCAGGATCGGCGATGGGAACGGCAACTTGAGGATTATATATACAGTAGAATCGCCCCGATGTGAGACCTGCCTGAGCAATAGCGCGTTGCCATGCGCCGACTACCTGTTCTGGATTATCCTCCTGTGCTGTAGTGTCAATCTGATTTAGAATATAGAGAAATTTGCTGGCATCAGGACGACAAACCGTTTCCGCTACGAGATGCTGCAGCGTGTCCTGCATAGCACCTGGCTCAGGATGACGGGCATCAAAAAACACCAGGACCAGGTCAGAGAGATCAATAATGTGATGGGTTAAACGCAAAATAGAACGCCGTTGATCATCCGCATCAAAACCGGGTGAATCAATAATAATTTTTCCACGCTGGGAACGCTGACATGTTGTCTTCAATTGAAGATAGGCGTCAATTCGACGGCCTTCTCCAGGAGCGACTTGCTCTATTTCTTCGCTCATGCGGTAGAAAGGAAATCTGGGATCAGCGTCCAAAGCGGCGCCCGGAAGAACTTTTGTGCCATTCAGGCCATAACAAATGACTGTAAATTTATCATCAATCGCCTGGTTCCCAGTAGCTTGCAGAGATTCCCCAATATAAGTGTTAATGAACGTAGACTTTCCAGAAGAGAAAGTTCCAAGAACAGTAATGAGTGGCCACCAAGGAATACGGGTTGCAAGGGATTCTTCCCTTCTTAGGAGGCCCATACGATAGAGAATCCTATCTATTTTTAGATACGTTGGGACAACGTCTAGAAGGAGGGGATTTTCTGCCTTCAGGTGAGCTTGGAGACTGCGCAGACGTTCCGCAAGGATCTTCGACGGACCGAAGAGCATGACTATTGATCCTCACATTGAATATCTCTATGGCCAAATGGCTCGAGCTTTTCATCCATATTAGACTCTTCTAGGCGTACAGGAGAAGAGAGTCGACTAAAGAATCAACAAGACAGAAGAAAATCTCCTATTGGGGATTCTCGTTCTTCACTGTTGCGTTATGCACTGAATCACCGTGCAAACCTATCGACACACCGACATTACTGTACCGGTGTGGTGGCGTATCTGACAGATCGACCGACCGGTCAGGGTCAGGATCTCGGATCTCATTCATAATTCATACAGCAAGCCCCGATTGCCCTCTTGGGCAGGCACAAGCAGGAGCGGCCCTAATGGTGGTGGTGGATGTGGATTGATTGAATCGAGGGGAGTGCTGTTGTGCACAAAAATGAAATGTCGCCGGTAATGGCTGAGAGACCGTGTGTTGTGCCATTGCCAGCTCCATGCTCCTCCTGTCTTGATTCATCTCTGCCATTCCTCAATGCTACTAGAGCACAGACTCATTGATTAATGTTGTCTATAACACAACTACTTTTCCTGAAATAAAAAGTTCAGCAACGTCATTTTTCACCCCATATAATAAACCCTGCTGGGTGGGGTGGTGCGAGTCTGATTATAACGGATGTCTCACACATTTCCCTATAAGGTTCATATGCCCTCGCCGATATTCTCAAGTAGCCGATATTCTCCTCAGATATTCTCCTCAAATGGGATCAATCAACTGAAGAGTCTGAGAGCGGCTCTTAGCCTGAAAGGTGGCTGTTTTTCTTTCATATCATAAAGGACACACGAAACGTTTTCGTAACAGTCCAAATCACGTAACAGTCCAAATCAAATGACTCAGGAAATATCTGAAAACAGGGGTCGTCTCTAGGGAACTCAATCAGTAACTTTCCGCTCCATAAACTGCTTCGGCTAAAGCCATTAGTTCTTGACTCGCCTTGCCAGACGGCTCCAGTTCAAACACCGCCAGACCCTCGCTAAAAGAACGGCGAAAGATAACGCGCTGGGCGAGTCGTACAGATAACACCTCTAGTCCACCCAGCTGACGTAATGCCGATTCTGTTTCAGCATTCTCGAGAGCTGCCGGATGTGTATCGGCACGATTGATGAATGCGTACAGTGTCTGTGCCTTCTTACTTGCTTTGCGGATGACATGTAGGAAGCGCTGTGTCGACCATACATCAGCCTGACTGGGAGAAACTGGGATAATAATCCTATCTGCCCTAGCAAGAGCAGCGTACAATCCTCCCATGTTAGATACACCGATATCGATGAGTGTCTCGCTCTGCTCAAAGCTCTTCTCTGGCAAAAAGCCAGTTACAGAAAGAAATGGTCTGAAACCTTCTTCTGAACGCAGTTCTGCAACATCACTTAAAGTCGCCTGAGGATCGAGGTCGTAGACTTCAACCCTAGTCCTTTTGTGTAATAACCAAATAGCAAGATTAAAAACGAGAGTACTCTTTCCAGTACCTCCTTTTAAATTACCGACAACTGTAATCATCGCACTATTGATAAGAAAAACTATATATAACATTATTTACAGAATATAAACTATTCAGTTGCTTCTGGACAACAGAGGAGAGGACTTTACCACCAGAGCGATCACTCCGCGTTACAGAAGAGTCCACTCGACGATAGCCAGCAGGAACGGTAAACCAAGCAGGATCGGGTGCTACCAGACGAATGTTACGGAATTCGCGTACAGCTCCATTGGGGCGTTCTTCGCGCACATCTGTTTGGAGTTCTGGATCATACCAACGAGACATCTGCACCGTCTCGCCATCTGGACGGGTCAGTGTGATCTGCCAGTGCTCGACAGAACGACCTTGATGATCAACTTTGCCACGCAGAGTAGTCTTTGACGACCCACCATCTGGGTATTGTTCCCGGATGGCTAGTTTACGTTCAGAATCCCACCAAATTTGAATCGGACCACTCGCAACAGATCTTTGGCCGGTAGAAATGTCCCCAGGAATCTGGTTAAACGTAATGCGCCACACCTCAACAGGCCGTCCGTTTAATTTTTCTACAGTTGTTTTCTCACATTGCGCTATGGCCGGTAACGGACACGGCGTCGTCGGACTCTCCATCCTAGAGGGCGGCAACTGTGCCATCTCAACATAAGTCTTATCCTCTGGAAAGAGGAGTCGCATGACTTCCTGCCCTGGCAGCATAATTTGAATGACAGGACGTCCTTTACGTTCAAACTCAAACCGCGATCCTTGTTCACTGATAAAAACCCGTCCCGTTTCAGGGGCCTGGCCAGGCGGTGTATGAATCGCTTCAGCGGTAAAAGCCGGGGCGGCGCGTGCTGGTGCCGTTACAAAAAACATTCCGAGACAGATAGCAGTAACAATGCCTGCACACTTCTCCATTGCTCTGCCTCCCCTGAGAGACTTGTCGGTAACGACGGTACCGACATGTGTCGGTACCGTCTCCTATTCCACCTCTTAGTTATTGATTGCCACCTTGCGTTTGGTTTGCTGCAGAAGGCGCGCGCGAACCATAGCCGCCACCGCCCCAGCCTGGGGAACCACCACCCCAGTATCCTGGGGAACCACCACCCCAGTATCCTGGGTAACCACCACCCCAGTATCCTGGGTAACCACCACCCCAGTATCCTGGGGAACCACCACCCCAGTATCCTGGGGAACCACCACCCCAATATCCTGGATAACCACCCCCCCACGGCCCGTAACCACCGTAGTATGGAGAGCCATAGCCCGTGCCACTTCCGCGGCCACTAAAGTTCATAGAAAAATCACCTCCCGTGTCACCCCAGCCACTGTTATTCCACGGACCACCCCAGCCCCACCAGGCTTCAGCTGTCTTGAGGGAAGCTGTCCCTCCGGCTATTACAGTCACAGCAATTGCTGACACCATTGCAAAACGCTTCATGTTCTTTCCTCATTTGAAATTCCCTCTCATGAAATCGACTACCTGAAGGAGGGAATGCATCAGGAGCCACCCGATCTATGTTATTATAACTCACCTATCTATGGTGGCTAGGCTGGACTGCATTTTTCTCCCCCTTTTCGCATGCCCAGACACCCAGATACCAGAGAGACCAGATAGACAAATGGAAGGGTGGCCGGACACAAGGAAGAGCCACAGCAGCAAAAAATGAGCATCCGTCATAAGCAACCATGACACCAAAAGAAAGCCTAACGATTAATTATAGCGACAACAACCTGGAAGCCAAGTCATTCTGCTCCTTACAGCGAGCAAAACGCGTGTCACGACTTCACAAAACCAAGGGATGCCGCTCAAAAACGACCAATAACTACGAAGCCCGAAGAATTGATGAGCCCCAACTGCAACGTTGGATTCATCCATATGGGAGAAAAAAATACTATACTATCTTGTGAAAGGCAGCCCCATAGACTGGGAAAAGCGCATTCCTACGACTACGAACACCCTCCTGCTGCTCGCGGATGCGGACGGCCAGTATTGCAGTCTCTGTCTTAACGTCTTAACTGTCTTAACCACTTCTTCTGCTACAGTCCAAGTCCAATCACAATGATGGTGATCGTGATGCCCCCCATCTCATCGAGGATTTCTGATCGTCTTTAAATCGTCCTTAAGACGAATACCACGTCGCAGACGGCGAGCGCCGCAGGTAAGACTATTGCCATTTTTCTTATCAACCTTTTGGTTCTTAAAAAAACTTTTCTCAACTTGAAACTTCTCGTCATTCCCTAAAAAACTGGAAGTTCTCTTTCTTTTGTTTCTTATGTTTCTTATCGCGTCATCCTGAGCAAGCAATGGCACTGCACAACTCTCCTGATGAGAGGGAAGTGTAATGTTATCTGTATCTGTGGGAAGATGAAGATTTCTGTCTTCGCAAGTATGTTGCTGCTGCGGTGACGGCCTTGCCATGCCGGCAGAATAGTGCTCTTTTAGCGTTTCACCTCTAGACACCTCTTCTCTTTGAGGGCTCTTCGTCATCGCAGTCTCTCGTTCTCTCAAACTCATCCTGTCCAGTTGTCCTGTGCATTCATCTACTATGAGGGATTGCATCACCCCCATATTTACCCCCATATTTCTGGGTTGGTGAAAAAAAGGACCCGTCTTCCTGTCATGATCATGACCCTGTGCTGCGTTCTCTGCGGTCGTCTGTCGTCTGTGTCGTCTGTACAAAAGAAACCTGGCCATGACCTTGTTCACTACGGAGATTAGTCTTCCGGAGATTAGTCTTCCAACTACTGTCAAAAAATGGAGAGATCTCCCGGCAGAGGGTGCAGTCGCAGGACCAAGATTACCTTTTCCCTCTCCTATGGCCGCACTACTACCACTATCACTACTCCTACCAATACTACTACTACTACCTCCTCCTCCTTCCGTTCCCCCTCCTGCGCCTCCTGTGTCAGACAGAAAGCTTGAAGCTGCACTCACACAGCCTAACGGAATGACAAGAAGAGTGAGAAGAGTAGAAACAAGGCTACCAAACATCAGAGAAATAGCCATACCTTGAAAAATAGGATCTGTCAGGATAACGACAGAACCGCCCATCAAGGCAAACACTGTGATTAAAATAGGCCGTGTTCGTGTCCGACAAGCCTGGATGACAGACTCCCGTACAGTTTCTCCGCGATTCACTGCCTGTTTTGAAAAATCTACGAGCAAGATTGAATTACGAACAATGATACCAGCCAGTGCAATGAACCCAATCATGGAGGTCGCCGTGAATTCGGCACTAAATAGCCAATGCCCGGGGATAATACCAATGAGCGTTAGCGGTATGGGTGCCATGATAATGGCCGGCAATACGAAATTGCCGAACTCCCATACCACCAGCATATAAATAAGAACCATAGCCGCCGCAAAAGCAATCCCCATGTCGCGAAAGGTTTCATAGGTTACCGTCCATTCGCCTGTCCATTCGAAAGCAGTTTTTGAACTATCTTCCGGTGTTCCTACATAATGAGTTTGCACAACGACACCGTCAGGTGCTTGATAGGCTGCGAGTTCTTTTTCGATTCCCAACATGCCGTAAATCGGTGCCCCAAGCCTACCCGCTACATCGCCCGTTACGAACTCTACTGCTCGTAAGTCTTTGTGAAAGACTATAGAATCTTGCTGAGCTGGCAAGAAATGCCCAAGCTCGGCGAGTGGGATCATCTGGCCTGTTTGCGACAGGACTGGAATCTCCCCAAGACGAGCGAACTGGCTGCGTAACGCCATGGGAACCTGAAGAACAATGTAGCGGGGCTCCAGAACGCGACCCATTTTGATATCACCGAGTCGTGCCCCCCCCATTGCCATCTCAAGCTGACGATTAATATCCTCGACAGAGACACCATGACGTATCGCTTTCTCTCTGTCCACTTCAAACCGCCATATTTTGTAGGGGTCCTGCATGAGGTTGTCCACATCGACAATACCAGGTGTGCGTGCAAAAATAGCAGTAATGTCTTCTGCAGCTTGCCGACGCGTTTCTGCATCCGGTCCATAAATCTCTGCTACTAACGTCTGCAATACAGGAGGGCCAGGCGGCATCTCTACTACTGCAATACGTGCACCCAGAGCATGAGCAACCGGAGTCAGGATGCCACGCACAACACTTGCAATTTCATGGCTAGATTGCTCTCTGATATCTTTTTGCTGGAGCTGCACTTGTACATCTCCATACCAGGGATCCTGCCGCAGGTAGTAATGTCGTACGAGCCCATTGAAATTAAATGGTGAAGCAGTGCCGGCATAGGTCTGCACTGCTATCACCTCAGGAATCTTCAGAATTTCTTCTGCGAGACGTTGCGTTACATTAGCTGTGACCGGCAGTGCCGTCCCGGCTGGCATATTTACAATCACATTAAACTCAGATTTATTGTCAAGAGGCAACATTTTAACGGTAACGTTTTTTGTGTAAAAAAGAGAAATACAAGCAAAAAATAATATGACATTAATTGCCAAAAAGACGTAACCCTTGAACTTACTGTTTAATAAGGCATTAATAATTTTTCTAAAAAAAACGTCTAACAATTTGACCTGTCTATGTTCCTTACCTTGAGCGTCTTTCAGCTTACGCAGTGACGGCTTGATACGCATTGCCAACCATGGTGTAAAGATAAAAGCAGCGAACAACGAGAACAACATTGCAACCGATCCCAAGGCAGGAATGGGCTCCATGTATGGGCCCATCATCCCGGACACAAAGCCCATCGGGAGCAAAGCGGCGATCACAGTAAAAGTCGCGAGAATAGTTGGATTCCCAACCTCGCGCACGGCATCCACAGACGTCGACGTCTCTATCACACCCCGCTCTAGCCAGCGACGATAAATGTTCTCTATGACAACAATAGCATCATCTACAAGAATTCCTATTGAAAATATCAATGCAAATAGACTAACTCTATCTATAGTATAATTCAGAATGTAGGCCGAAAATACGGTTGTCAGTATTACAACGGGTATAACTAAAAGGACTACAATCGCTGCTCTTGAACCAAGTAGGGCCCAAATAAGAAACGTTACAATTCCTGTAGCAATAAATAATTTCAAGACTAACTCATTGACCTTTTCATTGGCCGTTGCACCGTAATTGCGTGTCACTGAGACTTGTACATTATCAGGTATTAGACGGCCGCGTAGATAGTCTACCTTCTCCAAAACGGTGTTGGCCACTGTGACTCCGTTTGTACCGGCCTTCTTCGCAATCGCAATAGTCACCGCTGGAGCGCCGTTGCGTGCCTCAAGCGTTTCAGAAGATGCAGGACCAGTGTAATATAAAACCACGTCATGGGCTTCTGCTGGTGTTTCCTGCACACGGGCAATGTCCCGCACGTAGACGGGCACGCCATTACGTACACCAACTACAAGTCGTTCTATATCAACTGCTCTTTTTAAGAAGGATCCCGTATAAACCTTGTAACTGTTATCACCAGCTTCAACATGACCTGTCCCGCGTTCACTATTGGCATTTTTGATTGTCTCGCCAATCTGATCAAGGCTGATTCCAAAGCCTTTGAGGCGTTCCGGGAAGACCTCGATACGCAGTTCCTCTGGGCGTCCGCCAACAATGAAACTCTGACTAGTGTTTGGCACTTCGTTAAGACGTTGCATGACGTCAAGGGCAAGAAGGCGCAATTGAGAATCTGTAACGTCGTATGACCACAACGTCAAAGTTACAACAGGAACATCATCTACACCTTTAGGTTTAACAAAAGGTCCAACAACACCCAGAGGAATCTTATCCTTGTTAGACTCGAGTTTATCGTACAATTTGACAAGCGATGGTTCCATGATCTCGCCCACATCAAACTCGACTGTCACCATCCCTTGCCCGTGTTGCGATGCCGAGTAGACATGCTTGACCCCGAGAATTTCAGTCATCATCCTTTCTAGAGGGTCAATAGCGAGACTCGCCACTTGCTCTGCAGACGCACCAGGGTAATGGACAAAGATATCCACCATGGGGACAGAAATCTGAGGATCCTCTTGTCGAGGCGTGATCAAAAGACCCAGAATACCCACGACGAGAGCGGCCAGCAGCAGGAGCGGCGAGAGCGGCGAATGGATAAAGGTTCTTGTCATGGTACCGGCAATGCCTAACCCATGGCCGTATTGCTCTCCTTTATCAGCAGTCATGACCACTTGCCTTTCGCAATCTTGTTGCCACAGGCCGGACCCCCTCATCCCGACCATTCAGCGTACTTTAATTAAATTGAATGAGTATGACTTATTTCCGATTTGAATCGGTCTTTACCCCAGAGACTAACCCTGGTGGCGGATTCACGATGACCTGATCACCGGCATGAACGCCGGAAAGAACGCTAATAAAATTCCCTCCCAGAGAGCTCCCCACGCGTATCACTCGCAGTGATGGCAGCCCTTCTTGAAGAATGAACACATTTGGCAAACTACCTCGCCAAACCACTGCCCGTTCTGGCAAAACAGGAAATTCACGGCTCGGCTTTGTGGTGTCCGGAATCTGTACTTCAGCATACATCCCCGCTCCCCCAGGGACTCCTTTAGGAAGATCAAATTTGACCGTCACTGTGTGACGGGTACTATCGGCCATAGGATAAATTTGGGCTACACGCGCATTGACTTCAATTCCCTTATCATCCAGAATTCCCCCGGCGTCCAGTCTGGCGGGCAGCAGCATGCCTTTTTCAAGACCTGCCACTAGTCGTACTGGCACGTCCGCTTGGATGCGTAAGAATGTGGTGTGGGCAAACTGTAACAAGAGCTGCCCTGGCTGTACCGTATCGCCAACCTCAACGACTTTCTTGACTATCGTACCGTCAAATGGAGCCGTGAGCTGAGCGTCACGTAACTTAGCGTTCAGTTGTTCTAGTTGCGCTGTTGCTTGTAGCAGGGCGCCTTGTGCCTGCTGCACGCCAGCCCCTTGTGCATACCAGTCCGCATAACGTTCGAGACCAGTATCGCTGCGGCCGATCATATTAGAAAAGCCACGAGTAAAAAACTGGTCGAACATATTTGGCATCCCCATGCCTGGCATAGCGTTCGGTGTATTACTGCGTGGGGACCATATTTCCCGTGAGTACTGTACGCGTGCATTGCGAAGTGCTGCTTCCGCGTTTGCAATTTGCGCTAACGCTGCTCTACGTTGTGCCTGAATTTGCGAGTCATCCACCTGGATGAGGAGCGAATCAGCCGCAAGACTGTCACCTTCCACACCTGCAATGAAGGTCACTTGACCCGGGATTTGGGCAGAAAGATTGACTTCTTTGTACGGGACAACCGTTCCGCCAACAGTAGATGTATGACCAACCTGCGCTGTGGTAACAGTCACAGTCTGGTACTCAGAGGCCAATACATTTCCACTGACACTGCAAAGGCTCAATAGAGTTGCAGCGATGACCCTGGGTATTTTTGGCATGCTTCAAACGCGCCCCATAACCTCGAAACTCTTGATAAATGGGCCAGCCATCCGTGGATCTTTGATCATTGCACCGTAGTCGCCGACTTTGAATCGTAGTTTGCGCGACGTGTAGGCTACACCTAGCCCCATTAAGCCAGGGGGTTTACGCATCCACTTTGTCCAATCTTCCTGACTCGCCCGTAAATCCCAGTTTAAATTTTGATGATCATAAGCTATACCTTCCTCGGCGCGGCCGTTCGTAACGATGAGCACACCACGTGGCCACTCCTCATCAAGAAATCCGTACGCAATGTTGCTGCTGAAGCCAATCTTTGCCAACTCTTCAAAGAGGGCTGGCTCGGCATTCCAGGCAGCGACGAACTTGTTCATCCATTCACTCGAAAATAATTCAGCCATGAATCCCCCCCCTTAACTGGCCCCTGCATTCTCTGAGCTTGAGAGACTATTGAATGAAAACATAGTACTTTTCACAGCCTTGAGTACTTTTGCAAGCCGCATAATCGCACTGCTCTTGAGCGGTTCGCCTTACCACGTCAGTGACAAGGTTGCAAGCCGTTGCAGACGCACCAAGTGTGTGAGCACATTTTGAATACATCCTATACATCACATCCTATTGAAGAAATAAGAAACTTTTTAATTAAAGTATAGCATATGTGATTATAGCAATAAAGATCTGTGATGACTGACGGGATAACTGTGATGACTGACGGGATAACTGTAAAATGCTAAAATCAGCAGTCTGACTCGCTGAGCTTATTTTGTCACAATCACTTTTGCAGCATGTGAGGGGAGTCACTTTGTGAGGTTGCAGTAAGAATGTGGAGATGAGACAGAAAAATGAGTCCGGAAGACAGAAAAATTCGTCTAAATTTGAGTGTACGCCCTTTGAAAAATAATTTGATTTCTAATTTGAGTAGCTCTTCTGAAGACTCTAGCTCTTCTCTTCTGAAGACTCTATCGAGTCGGATTGACACGTATAGGATCACACATCAATTCGAGTCATTTCAAGAAAAATAATATTCCATAGCGTTATTACATATAAAGACTCGCATTATAATTCATTATTTTTCTTATAGGTTGACTACTTGGTATTTGGGTGCTTGCTGAGGCTCATGATGGTTCAGCCGTTGATCACAAATGGAAACTCTGGCAGTGTGGCGAGAATTCTGTAGCCCCGCCTTCAGCGATTGAGTGAGATTGAGATCGTGAGTGCCAAGAGAGTTTCGTGACAAAGGGTGATTAAAGGCGGAAAGAGTGTACGATCCAGAAGAACAATGTCATGAAACAGATGGCGGCGGGCAGGGCGCTTCGTTTCGATGGACGTAGTAGCGAAAGAAGAAAGGGGCTATGAGAAATTTCGTCGTCAAGAACCCTGTTGGTGTCACAGTGCTAGCCGGCATCCTGGGCGTTATGGGTTTCTTCACATTTGTCATGTATGGGATGGCCCGCAATCTCGACACCATGACAACCGTGATGCAAAAAATGGGCAATGATCTGACCAGTATGGCAGAAGTCCAGAATACCATGGGGCACGATATTTCCAGTATGTCGCAGGATATCAGTGTGATGCGCAAATCTATAAGCCACATTAATGAGGCCGTAGGTCAGGTATCTCAGAACGTGAGCCTAATGGCAGGTAACGTCACACAGATGACCAGCATGGTCAGCCGTATGTCTTATGACATTGGTCGTGGTGCTTATTCCTTTTCCTCTCCTATGAACTACATGAACAACATGTTCTTCGGACCATAAACTTTACCCTTAAGGAGATTAAATTTTAATACATTTTTTAGTTTAGTATAGTTTTGGTCCTAAAGGGCTGGATCATGGGCACGGGAGTGCTTTGCTCTGCAGAGCAATGACCTTCCTTTTGCGCCGAGGAAAAACGGTATGGAGCAGATCGACTGCGCAGTGATCGGGGCTGGTGTCGTCGGACTAGCCGTGGCGCGTGCCCTTGCCCTTTCTGGGCGGGAAGTAGTGATTTTAGAGAAAGAAAGATCTATAGGGACTGGGGCCAGTGCACGCAACAGTGCGGTTATTCATGCGGGTATTTATTATCCAAAAGGTAGTTTGAAGGCTCGCCTGTGTGTCAGTGGACGACACGCCCTCTATGCCTACTGTGCTACACGTGGAATCGCGCATCAGGTGTGCGGAAAATTAATTGTCGCTACGCATGATTCACAGGTAGAAAGCTTACAGGCTATTGCTGCTCAAGGGATAGCCAACGGAGTTGAGGACCTGCAATGGCTCTCGGGAACGGCAGCTATCCGAGCACTAGAACCGGCTTTACACGGCGTTGCCGCTGTCTTATCCCCATCCACGGGTATCATTGACAGCCATGCTCTGATGCTCGCGTTACTGGGAGACGCCGAAGCGGCAGGAGCTGTGTTGGCTCTCTCGAGCCCTGTCAAGGCAGGTGTAGTGAGAAAAAATTACATCGTACTCCGCGTTGGGGAGCAGCGATCAATTCTGTTGAGAGCACGAACCGTTGTTAACAGTGCTGGATTATGGGCACCGAATCTTGCCAGATCCTTCAAAGGACTCGATTTCCGCCGCCTCCCAAGAGGATATTTAGCTAAAGGAAGCTATTTCAGCTTAGCTGCTAGTCATGTGCCTTTTAGACGCCTCATCTATCCTCTCCCTGACACGGCCTCTCTTGGCATTCATTTCACACGCGATCTTATGGGTTATGGCCGATTCGGTCCTGATGTGGAATGGGTAGACAGTCTTGATTACAGTGTGAAAATGGAAAGAATTTCTTATTTTTATACTGCAATCCGTCGTTACTGGCCTGCTCTATCCGATGACTCCTTGCAACCAGGCTACGCGGGTATTCGGCCTAAAATACATGGCCCTGGTGAATCTGTACAGGATTTCGTTATTGATTGGGAGTCAGGGAATCGTAGGTTCATAAACCTGTTTGGTATTGAAAGCCCCGGCCTGACAGCCTGTCTTGCGCTGGCTGAAATGGTTGTTGCTCTTTCAAGAAGACAGATTTCGTAGATATTTGTAATAAAAAATAAAAATAATACAGGATTTCACCCCCTGTCGCGCTGTTTAAAGTTCATTCGCCACGGCGACGCCTCCATAACCGGAAGGGCCTGATCAGGGTCCATAGACAGTATATAGTCGCACCGACGCAAGCTGCTGTGAAGAAAGGCACCAAAAAGCCAAACCACGTGAGGGGGGCCAGCAAATAAATGCCATCTTCTAATTCAAAGCCAGCCATATTAGGATAGCCAGCCGTTTCGCCACCGACATTTCCACCTCTCGCAAAATCAATCCACAGATTGAATCCCATAGCCAATACAGCTGACACTGCACCCATTAACCCTATACTGATCGCCCACGTCTCTAGGATACTTTCTACGAGACCAAAGCCGATACCACAAAAAAGGGCTGCATAGCTGAGACCACCTGTTGCGTAATCAAAATAATATCCAAAACGGGATTCCTGACCTGACTGACGCGCCAATTCACCATCCCAATGATCCATGAAGCGCGCCAGAACGAATAAACTTGCGCCACAATTTTGCCAGAGTGTTTCTCTTTCTGCAAGACATAGAGCTCCTACTATGGCAGTTAATAAACTAAAAGTTGTTATATGATTAGGAGAAATGAATGTTCCTATCAGAGGGCGTACTAAAACACGCGCAATGCGTTGATCAAATGGAGGCTTTTGCATAGCGATTTCCTTGGTGTTGCGGAGGCAGAACAGACTAAACTAGTCTATGCCAAGAGAGCCGTTTCGTTGCCATTCTCTCCACAGGACGCCGTAAGTTCTCTTCACAGCATGTTCAAACCACGCTATAAATCCAGTGCTTGGTATGCTCAGACGTGCCGACTACATCCGGCCGCCTATATTTTCAGGTGTTATCTACGCTGGCGAGCTATTCAGAAATGCGAAGTCATTAGCAGAGGAGTAAGAGCCCTGGTTCAGGTACTTGTGCGCGATAATAATGTCGATCAGGCGTTAAAAGCCCTTAAAAAGAAAATGCAGCGCGAGGGCATATTTCGAGAAATGAAGCTAAGGCGAAGTTATGAAAAGCCTTCTGAACGTAATGCGCGTGAAAGAGCAGAGGCAGTTCGTCGTGCGCGCAAACTTGAACGTAAAAGACTTGAGCGGGAAGGTTTCTAGCCTGAATCTCAATCTCTTGTGAGAAAAGCATCCTTAAAACAATTTCGATTCAACTCACTCCCTCTTAGTTGAAGAGAAAGGTGTGCGGTGGGAGGGAACATCAGGGCCATGATAAATGGATAGGCCATGATAGGTGTATACTTAAAATATAGGTGTATACTTAAAATATTAGGTGTGTATTTAAAATATTCCGTGTGCTTCCATGCCGTCTGCATGATCTGGCCTCCCATCATTACGCGATTGCACGTATTTGTACATCCTTCTGCTCGCAGTGTCAGTAAGTAATACTCAGTAAGAAGTAATACTCAGTAAGTAAGACTCAATGAGTTTAAAATATGTCATCCCCCATAGGGGGGGGATTCCCCAGTCGGGCATGAAATATGCGTGGAGTTTCAGTCCTTATTGCCAGAAAGCCAGTGCCCCTACATAATTCTTCCATCAGCTAGAGAGCTGGGAGACATGGCAGGGAAGGATAAAAATGCAGACACAAAATCGCTTTTTTGATGATCTAGCTCGGTTGCTAGGTGGTGCTGCCGGCACATTATCAGGGATTCGTAATGAGATTGAAGGACTATTCCGCCACCAGTTTGAACGTTTATTAGCCAATACCGAATTGGTCAGCCGTGACGAGTTCGAAATGCTCTATACCCTAACACAAACTGCTCGTAGCAGTCAGGAAACCTTAGAAAAGCGGCTAGCCGCTCTTGAAGCTCGAGCTACCGTGCTCAGTCGTCGCACTTCTTTTCTCAGACGCCTGCCGTCACGCCGTCGTGCGGCTTTACATAGAAGAGTCGTCAAAAAACATAAAGGAAACAAAGTATAAATTAAGGTTATGCGTCACGTGATATGTCCCAGACGGGAACATTAGAGGGTGAGCTCAAAATTATAATATAAAACGTGAAAGATTTTGTGTGCATTCATGTTTACAATCTTTATGGAAGAGTGTTCCGTTTAGTTCGGATTCATCCTTCTGGTAGCATCCGTAGCTCAGTTGGATAGAGTGCTGCCCTCCGAAGGCAGAGGCCGTGGGTTCGAATCCCACCGGGTGCGCCAACGCCTTTGAGAGGCTCCATCTCTTCGTGGTCGCGAGAGCCCCGCTCCTTGGGAGTCAGCCCTTACTGTAAGGCCGTTGTGCCCTGTACGCTGCAATGAAATCTGTAAAGCGCTGAAATAAGTGAGAACTGTCGGTTGGACCTGGCGAGGCTTCTGGGTGGTATTGCACAGAGAATACTGGCCGCTCCCGCACTTGCAGGCCCTCCAGTGACCCATCGAACAAGGAAGTGTGTGTTTCTACCACGTTAGCTGGCAGAGTGACACGGTCAACACAGAATCCATGATTTTGACTCGTAATTTCAACACGGCCAGTGACAAGATCTTTGACGGGCTGATTGGCACCACGATGTCCAACTTTTAATTGATATGTGCGTGCACCAAGAGCAATCGCAAGCATTTGGTGCCCAAGACATATGCCAAATAATGGTAATCCTAATTTTAATAATGATTGTATTACGGGTACTGCATAGGTACCTGTCGCGGCAGGATCTCCTGGACCATTGGACAATAAAACACCATCTGGTTCATATTGTTGAATTTCTCTAAAATTAGTAGTAGAAGGTACTACCGTAACACGACATCCTGCAGTAGCTAAACACCGCAAGATGTTGCGTTTTGCACCGTAGTCCATAACGACTACATGCCAACGTGGATTGCGGCGAGAACCATAGCCCTGCTCCGGCTGCCATGTTGTTTCATCCCACCGGTAGGTATGCCGACAGCTCACTTCCTTCGCGAGATCAAGTCCCGCACTGCCTGGCCACGCCTGTGCTTGTGTATGTAGTGCAACAGGATTGAGCTTACTCTTGGTCTCTGCATGAGCGATTACTCCATTGGGCGTTCCAATGTCACGAATGCGACGAGCTAAACATCGGGTGTCAACGCCACACAGACCGATCAAACGGTGAGTTTTCAGCCAACAACCAAGGGAAAAAAGTGCTCGCCAGTTGGACGGCTGATCCGTGGCCGCCCGCATAATACATCCCCGTGCTGCTGGCATAGCCGATTCTATATCTTCACTATTCGTACCTACGTTACCAATATGGGGAAACGTGAAGGTAATAATTTGTCCAGCGTAGGAAGGATCCGTCAGTATCTCCTGGTAGCCGGTCATGGCTGTGTTAAACACCACCTCACCTGTTGCCGTTCCCATGGCGCCAATTCCATACCCCCAGAACACAGTACCATCGGAGAGTACTAGACAAGCGTTGGTATTGAGAATGTATGGCCTATTGTGAGACGAAGGAAAAAGAGGTCGCATCGCTCTCACCTATTGCAAATGCTACTCCCCCACGGGGTTTCTTTGTGGAAGTTGGTGGAAGAGGGCTGTCGTTTTTTTTATAAAGCGTCTCAGTCTCATCAGTCCATTTTGTCACACACTTTGTCTGTAACAGAGAGTCATTCATTTGCAAAGCGTCATAGCGATAGTCCGATTGCTTTGAAAGATCGTGACTGCGTTGTGCATAGGGAGGAGGGTATTGAAAGGATGAGCGGAAAAATTTTTGTCAGTCAAAAAGATAATTTAAAAAAACACTCATAAACTATGTATATGAGTAAAAAAAATCCTTACAGGCAAAAGATCATATATGATCCAAAAATATCACACTTTATCTGCTTTTTAAAATAAATGAGTATGAAAAAATGTGGTTTGCCTTGCAAAGGTGCTTATGAATCACCCCCCATCCTCTTTTCTCGAGACATTGCGTGCCAGGCTACCACTTGTCACTGTCATTAGCCAAAGGGTGCGGCTGACTCGTCGTGGCCGCGAATATACTGGTCTGTGTCCTTTTCATAGTGAGAAGACTCCTTCATTCACAGTGAGCGAAGAGAAGGGTTTCTTTTATTGCTTTGGGTGTGGTGCCCACGGTGATGTCATCAGCTTTGTCATGCAGGCAGATGGATTATCCTTCTCAGACGCTGTGAAACAGCTGAGTCAAGCGGCAGGACTTAGTAGTCGTAGTACTTTCTACGAGACTCACAATAACAGAATCAAAATTCATCATTCCTGCCTATTAGATGTCATGGAAATGGCCACGCGTTTCTATGAAAGACAGTTACAGTTACCAAATGGCAGGAGTGGGCTCGAGTATTTACATAAACGCGGTTTAAATGACGAAATCATCGCTGCCTTCCGACTTGGTTTTGCCCCGCCCGGTAATGCAGGGAGTACTACCCTGAAGCGGGAGGGAATCAATGAGAATCTACTGATCGAAGGAGGCTTGCTTATTCCCCCTAACAAAGGCGGTTCCCCTTATGACACTTTTCGTGATCGGGTGATCTTTCCCATCACTGACATTCGTGGCCGTGTTATTGCTTTCGGAGGTCGCACCCTTGGAACGGCGCAGCCCAAATACATCAATTCCGTTGCAACACCCTTGTTCCGGAAAGGAGAGGTGCTCTACGGCCTGGCTCAGGCACGTGATCCGGTAAGAGAAAAGGGTACCGTGATTGTGACAGAAGGTTACATGGACGTCATTGCACTAGCGGGCGCTGGTTTTTCTCATGCTGTAGCACAGCTTGGGACGGCGCTAACTGCGGGACAACTTGCAGCCTTATGGCGTCTAGCTCCTGAGCCGATTTTATGTTTTGATGGCGACACTGCTGGGCGTCTGGCCCGCGCTCGCACTGCTCAGCGGATATTATCGCTCTTGAAACCTGGGTTGTCAGTGCGATTGGCACTCCTGCCAGAAGAAAAAGACCCTGACACGCTGATACGGACAGAAGGGGCATCGGCCATGGCAGGGGTTCTCTCCAGAGCTACGCCTTTGTTTGAAGAGGTATGGCAAACCCTGCTAAAGGACCATCCACTCGACACACCAGAACAGCTAGCAGCCTTAGAACAGGCAATTAACAGCCTGACCAGCAAAATCGTAAATCTCACGGTCCGTCAATACTACTATAGATTGCTTCATGAACGACGTAGAGCTCTTCTCAGGAGAATGGCTCGAGGACTCGGCCAATATAAGAAACATGTGACATTAAGCGGCTCCGAACCGCAGATGAAGGCGATGGCGAATCGCGTCTTCACTGCCTTCTTGCTGACTCATCCGCAAGTTTTGATGTGCCATATAGAACAAGTGGCTGAATTATTGGCTGGAAATACAGCGTTAGCTCATCTAATAGAAATTGCAGCAACGGTGCTTGCGGAGCGTCCTGACATAGACGGGGCCTCATTAGTTTCAATTCTAAAACGCGATTGTCACGAGAGCGCCATAAAATGGCTAGAGCGTGATTTAGATTCCGCCTTGCAGAGGCAAGGCCAAGATCCAGAAGGCGATTATCAGCGCATGCTGTTGGCTCTACACGATCAGGCACTGACTCGTGAAATTGAGCTTATGCAGACCATGTTAACAACAGATCCCTCTCCAGAAATATGGCAAAGATTGCAACTCTTGCAACAGGAGCGGTATCAATTACATGTAGAGCGAAAAGAATTCGCCCACTATGAGGAAGTAAAATACAACTGAACATCAATTATCTGTAAAGGTTCATTTACATTACTTTCTATGGTATGCGCCATTCCAGGGAGAATCTTTGTGAAATTTCCTGTAGACAGCAAAAATGTCTTTTGACCGCGGCTGACTCGAGCAGTTCCATGAATGATGATCCAGTATTCTGCAAAGTACTGATGTTCTTTAAAGAAAACCTTTTCTCCTGGTTGAACTGAAATATTTTTAATATTAAAATTTTTTTCATTGTAATTACTATGTAAACATGACAAATTCTGAAAATTGAAATTTATTTTTCCTTTATCAAAAATATTACTAATATTTTGTGATTGATTCCTTGGAATCACTAAACATGCATTTGCTGTTACAATTACTATTAAATCTTCTACACCAAAAACTACTGTAAACAAATTTTCCGAATGAACATATGATCTATGGCTACTGATTGCGAGAGAATTTCCATGTAGTACATTTCCATCGGAATCTTTCTGACCAATCTCCCAAAGCGTTGACCACGACCCCACATCACTCCATCCCATCTCAACTGGTACGACCGCAGCGTGTTTGGTATGCTGCATAATAGCGTGATCTATGGAAACAGACGGGACAGTACAGAATTGTTGAGAAGAAAGATGATAAAACTCACAGTCACGAGACATATCCTGCAAGGCCGCACGGCAAGCTGTTGTTATGCCTGGTTGAAACCGATCAAGTTCTTCCAAGTAGTGGCTGGCTCTAAAGGCAAACAGGCCACTGTTCCAGAGATACCCCCCTTCTGCAAGGAACTGCTGCGCTGTTATCAGGTCTGGCTTCTCGACAAACTGTTCAACCTCATAGACGCCGGGTAGTTCTCTCCAGCCTGCACCGTAACGAATATACCCATAACCCGTTTCTGGCTGTCTTGGGGTAATGCCGAAGGTCACAATTCTCCCCTGCTGTACAACAGCTGCTACAGCTTGTGTAACCGCAGTATAGAAGCAATCCTTGTAAAGAATCACATGGTCAGAAGGCATTACCAGAAGAACAACTTCTGGCAGTGTTAAAAGAGCTGCTATTGCCGCAGCTGGTGCCGTGTTCCGGCCTTCCGGTTCCAGTACAATACAAGACGGCTTGAGAGCTATGGCCCGCAGATGCTCAGCGACGACAAAGCGGTGTACCTCATTGCAGAGCACAATAGGCGGAGCAAAACATTTTTCTGCGATCCGCAAGGCAGTTTGCTGGAGTAAACTGTATTGAGAATCTACAGGTAATGCCAGGAACTGCTTTGGAAAATGACGGCACGACACTGGCCAGAGCCGAGTCCCTGCCCCACCAGATAAGATAACTGGCTGGATAAGGGGTAGCTTTGGCATGGGCCAGCCCTCCTCCTTCATGAAAAATTATAAAAAATTGAAATATTGAGTGTGACACTCATGCAATAGAACGAGTTAACTCCAGATTGGCCTACCTTTTCCGGGTAATCCATACTGCTCCCATTTACTCGTGACCATCTGGACAACAGATTCTGTCATGTAAATCCTCTTTCCCCAGACTCTGTGCGTTTCTGGTGGCCATTTGTTTGTCGCATCTAACCCAAGTTTACTCCCTAAACCTGCCTCTGGTGAGGCGAAGTCTAGATAATCAATGGGTGTACCCTCTAGCAGGGTAACATCGCGGACAGGGTCAACACGTGTAGAAATGGCCCATACAATTTCTTTCCAGTCACGGATATTGATATCATGATCCACAATAATCAAAAATTTTGTATACATAAACTGATGCAGAAATGACCACACACCCATCATCACCCGCTTAGCATGGCCTGGATAGGCTTTATGGATGCTGACAACAGCAATGCGATAACTACATCCTTCTGGAGGTAACCAAAAGTCAACAATTTCTGGAAATTGTTGTACGAGTAGGGGAATGAAAACCTCGTTTAATGCTTCACCTAGCACGCTAGGCTCATCAGGGGGACGACCAGTGAAGGTCGACAAATAAAGGGCATCATGGCGATGGGTAACAGCTGACAGTCGGAAAACTGGAAAAGATTCCACAGCGTTGTAATAGCCTGTATGGTCCCCATATGGGCCTTCCGTCCCCTCCTCATCTGGCATCACATAACCTTCTAAAACAATTTCAGATTGAGCTGGGACTTGTAGAGGCACCGTAATACAGTTGACCAATTCAACACTCTGCCCGCGTAGAAGACCAGCAAACTGATATTCAGATAGCGTCTCTGGTACAGGCGTAACTGCCGCTAATAACGTCCCGGGATCTGCACCGATGATGACAGCTATCGGAAACGGTTCACTTCCCCTTTTGCGCCGCCAGCGTTGAAACTGTTGAGCGCCACCGCGATGTTTGAGCCAGCGTACCAGGGTGGTGTTTTGTCCAGTCACTTGCAGACGATAGACACCAAGGTTGAAAGTATCCACTCTCTCCGTCTCTGCATTAGGGCCTTGTGTCACTACCACACCCCAAGTAATCAACGGTGCTGGTTCCCCAGGCCAGCATGATTGAACTGGTAAAGAAGAAAGATCTATCTCTGCACCGGTGTGTACTTTTTCCTGACAGGAAGCCCGAGAGACTTTTTTCGGTTTCATAGCGAGTACAGTTTTTAAAAGAGGGATGATTTCCACTGTTTTACGCCAATTTTTGGGTGGTTCTGGCTGTTTCAGAAATGCCAGCATTTCACCAACGTCGCGTAATTTCTCGGGTGCACGATCCATCCCCCATGCCACCCTTTCTACCGTGCCAAAGAGATTCACCAGTACTGGGAAGGCATAAGATTGACCATTGGGTCTTATCACATTTTCAAACAAGACAGCTGGCCCAGATTCTGCCAAAAGACGTGTCTGAATTTCAGTCATTTCTAGCACTGGAGAGACAGGAATTCTCACTCTATTGAGTTGAGATTTCTGTTCAAGCATCATCATAAAATCTCTTAATGACTGATAAGGCATGGATTTGTTCCTAATACATGTCTTTATATTTTACACTTTATATTTGGAAAAGTAATCATTATTATAATTTTTTAGATCAATTAAATTAATTTTCAATATTCATTGATCTTTTTTTGAGGTAATAGCGTTTCTTCTGGAGCGTCTGATTTCTGTGTTTGACAAGATGGATATATGATGGATATATGAATGATAGGTAATATTGAGTCTTTACGGCACGCGCGATCACGGGCTATTGCCCAAGAGAGTCTCGTACCAGGAAATGGGAGGAATTGGATGCCCACCTTTGTGTATGCTGATAAATGTGATGGTTGTAAGGGCGGTCAGGTAACCGCCTGTATGTATATTTGCCCGCATGATCTGATGAAACTTGATACTTCACGTATGAAGGCCTTCAATCAAGAGCCTGAGCAGTGTTGGGAGTGCCAGTGTTGTGTCAAGGCCTGTCCACAGCAGGCCATTGAAGTGCGGGCCTATCAGGACGTTGTGCCAATGGGGGGGGCCTGCATCCCACTACGGACTGATCAAAGCATTATGTGGACTATTAAGTTTCGTGACAGTGAAGTAAAGCGTTTTAAATTTCCTACCCGTTCTACATCTGTTGGCTCCATTGAGCCCTATAGCAACAAGCCACCCGCAGGTGATCTGGAAGACCAGCTGCTCTTCACGGAGGCTGGCAAGACTCTATCCAAGATCTAAAGCAGAGGTCTTTTCAAGACAGGCAAGTCCGCCATGAAGTGAAGGCGGGATTGTTGGGTGGTGGCAGCCCGTTGAGCGACGGGTTTCCGTGCAGAGGGGCGGCAGGCAATTCTCTTCCTGGTAAGGGATTGTTTTTGCTCCTAATTGGAGGAAATGTTCCATGGCTGGTACTTTCGGTGATCCTGAAATTGTTGAACTACAAAAAGATATTCTTATCATTGGTGGTGGGATGGCCGCTTGTGGCACTGCGCTCGAGGTAAAACGCTGGGCTTCTGACGATGTTTCAATTCTGCTAGTGGACAAAGCGGCGATGGACCGTTCTGGGGCAGTCGCCATGGGGCTTTCAGCTATTAATACTTATCTTGGGGACCAAACACCAGAAGACTATTGCCGCATGGTTTCTGCCGATCTGATGGGTATTACCCGTGACGATCTGGTTTACGACGTTGGCCGTCATGTTGATGATACGGTCCATCTTTTTGAGGAATGGGGTCTACCAATATGGAAGGCCAAGGGCAGTGAGGGCATGGCCTTGAAAGACGGCGCTAAACCCGTTCGTTCAGGGAAATGGCAGATCATGATTAACGGCGAGTCCTATAAGCCGATCGTAGCGGAAGCTGCAAAGAAAGCGCTTGGAATTGAGAACATCATCGAACGTTGCTTCATCGTGAAGATGCTGCTTGATAAAAATGAGCAAAACCGCGTTGCTGGAGCAGTTGGGTTTTCTGTGCGTGAGCACAAGCTTTATGTGATAAAAGCGAATGCTATTTTATTAGTAGCAGGTGGAGCAGTGAATATTTTCCGACCACGCTCTCTCGGTGAAGGTATGGGTAGAACATGGTATCCAGTGTGGAACGCAGGGTCGACATATGCTATGGCAGCAGAGTGTGGAGCCGAATTAACCATGATGGAGAATAGGTTTGTGCCGGCGCGCTTCAAAGATGGTTATGGCCCCGTCGGGGCGTGGTTTCTACTCTTCAAGTCTCAGGCTCTGAACGGCTATGGCGAGAATTATGTCATCAAGAATGCGGACATGTTGAAGGAGTTTGCCCCATATGACACCGCTGCGGTTGTGCCAACCTGTTTACGCAACCATGCTATGTTGAAAGAAATGAAGGAAGGCCGTGGTCCCATCATCATGGACACACCGGCCGCAATGAAAAAACTCTCTGAAACTATGACTCCACGAGAGATTAAACATCTCGAGGCAGAGGCATGGGAAGATTTTCTCGACATGTGTATTGGCCAAGCTGGTGTATGGGCAGGTATGAACATTAGACCTGAGGAGAGTGCTTCTGAACTAATGCCAACCGAGCCCTATCTGTTAGGCTCTCATTCTGGTTGCTGTGGAATTTGGGTGTCAGGGCCTGCAGATATTGCACCGCCAGAATGGCAGTGGGGTTACAATCGTATGACTACCGTCAATGGTTTGTTTACAGCTGGTGATGGTGTCGGTGCGTCTGGCCATAAATTTTCCTCTGGATCGCATACAGAAGGCCGTATTGCTGGTAAGGCAATGGTTAAATTTGTTCGTGACCATCAGGGCTTCAAGCCTGAGTTCAAAAATCCTGTTCAAGAAATTACTGAAGAAATATACAAGCCAGTTCGTAACTACATTGAACATAAAGACAAGACAACTTCTGAAGATGTCAATCCTTATTATATTTCTCCTAAAATGTTTCAAATGCGTTTACAGAAGTACATGGATGAATACGTGGCTGGTGTGTCTACCTACTATACAACAAACGCTAAGATGCTCGAAATAGGACTTAAGCATTTACAGTGGTTAAAAGAAGATTCTCTCAAGTTAAAGGCAAAGGATTTGCACGAGCTACTCAGGGCATGGGAGAATTATCACCGTCTACGAGCAGCTGAGGCGCATTTGCGGCATATTTTGTTCCGTGAGGAAACGCGCTATCCTGGGTTCTTCTACCGTGCTGATTTTCCAAAGTTGGATGAGGCTAATTGGAAGTGTTTTGTTAATTCACGGATGGATCCGGAGACAGGAGAATGGGTGCTGAAGAAAATTCAGCACAAAGATCTCGTCGAAAAGCACTACGGTGGTCAGAACCACTGAGAGTACAGTACATACATAGATAGAAAGGCCGTTCGCTTTTTTCATTTGGTGTAGCAGAGAGGGGTGCCCTCCCTTCTCTGCTGGTCGGAATTCGGAATAGGGTCCCTCTCTCTATGGAAAAACAGTCCAGACATGTAGAGGAGATTTTCTCCAGTGTACGCAGTGGAACTGCCATCAGTAGTCCTGTTGTGCCAGTGCAGCTCCAGTCAAGTGATACTTTTGTGTTTCACTGTTACCAGGGAATCGCCTGCTGGAATCAGTGTTGCCACGGTGCTGATCTGACTCTTACCCCTTACTGTATTCTGCGTCTTTCCCGGCGTCTCAACATCCGGCCAAAGGACTTCCTGGCTCAATGGACTGTGCCAGCTTTATGGGAAAGAGCGGGACTGCCTGTTGCAAAGTTGAAGATGGGAGGAGAAAATGGTGATGGACCGTGTCCCTTTATTACGGAAAAAGGCTGTAGTGTTTATGATGATAGACCTGTCACGTGCCGTTACTATCCTTTAGGTCTTGCAACAAGAGAAATGAAAGAGGATTTTTATTTTTCTGTTCAGGAGAGTTATTGCCGTGGTCATGATGAAATTTGTGAGCAAAGTGTTGGAACATTCCGTTCCATCCAAGGGATAGAAGACTACGATAAAGTGAATCGTGGGTGGATGGATGTGATGATGAAAGCTGCATCGTGGAAGACGCTCGGCGGTCCGTATGGTAAAGAAATGACATCCCAGACAAAAAAAATGTTCTTTATGGTCTCCACGGATGTAGACGCCTTGCGGCATTTTGTTTTTCATACCCGCTTTCTCGAGACTTATGAAGTGTCCGATGAAACCATCAACACCATTCTGTATGATGATGAAGCACTGCTTAAACTAGGATTTAACTGGCTGAAAAACGTGCTTTTTAACGAGAAAACCATTATGATAAAAGAGCATGTCCTACGGGCTGCCGTTTCCAAAGCAAGAGAAACTTTTGGTGCTTCATAGTGATGATAATGCAATTGTTCAATAACAATAACATGTGTCACACACACAGGAATTGACGTAAGGGAAGATCTGATGATTGTGGCGGCCGAGACGGTCACAGGTGGGCACTTTGTGCTATATCGCGATATGATTGGTCTGAAGGCAGTGCGCCATGGCAAGGATCACGTAAACCACTATTTTGTTCCGCTTGATGCTCCCGTTAATCAGCTTAATCAGCCTATGACCGTAGTCTATTTAGATAATGCAGCGAAAGTGCGGGACTGTCACAACAATTTTGATCTTAACTTAGAACCTCTTGTACGGTGCACCCCTATTGCGGTAGGGGATATTCTTGTTAATCTGACCGGTACTTATATCAAAGCATGTGAAAAAACGAAAGGTATCATATCTTTCGTTTATATTGATCTTGAAAACGGTGAGCTGCGGCGCCGCCAGGAGCGGCAGATCAGCGCAGTTTATCGCTGGATCTTAACATGCACTGGGATTGATCCGCGACAGCAATCAGAATCCATTCCCTCTCTTGCATGAGAAAGTACACAAATAAAGTGTAACTGTTCTTCATCTAACTCATATAGCTGTGCCGACTCTACTATTGTATAACTCTGGGGAATCTGTGCGTGCCGCAGATCGATATTTTTTTGCCCTGGAAAGGGAGCTTGAGGTGGTAGACATCTTTCTCCCGCGATTTCCAGGGCAAAGAGCATGTACGAGCGAAATGCCATAAAAGCAGAACGTCCGGACAGTTCACTCTCTCAAGACTGTACAAGCGGTCAGAAAGGAGGGAACGTGAATCTTCTTTATCCGCGAGAGAGCGCTCAGATCAATACCTGTCTGCGCCGTCCCAGCCGTGAGGAAGCGGAGGCAGCGGTTCGTACGTTACTACTCTGGGCAGGTGACGATCCAGACCGTGAGGGACTATGTGAAACTCCTAAACGTGTTGTGAAAGCGTACGAAGAATTTTTCTCTGGTTATCATCAGGACCCAGAGGAGATCTTGCGGCGCACTTTTGAGGAAATAGAGGGCTATGATGAGATCGTAGCACTTCGCGATATCCGCTTTGAATCCCACTGTGAACATCATATTACCCCTATTAATGGGAAAGCACATGTGGCTTATTTGCCGGATAAGAAAGTTGTAGGTATTAGTAAGCTTGCTAGAGTTGTAGAGCTTTATGCTAGAAGGTTGCAAGTTCAGGAGAAAATGACAGCACAGATTGCTAATACCATCAACGATGTCCTCCGTCCTAAAGGAGTCGCCGTGGTTATTGAAGCTACTCATCAATGTATCACGAGCCGCGGTGTTCATAAGCCTGGTGTTACCATGGTCACTAGTCGTATGCTAGGAGCTTTCCGCGAGGAATCCACCACGCGTCGCGAATTCCTGACTCTTATTAGCCCTTCTAATGCCAATCTTACCAGCATGATGTGATAATGATAATGGTAGAGGGGAATGTTTGCTGCCATGGCAGGTGTGGCACAATAGGACATGAAGATGAGCTGTGGTCGCGGCGCAGGCGGGCTCTGCGCTAGGAGAGCACAGAGGTCCAGTGTGGCCTGTCCGCTGCTGCTTGCTCTGTCTATTGCGAAGAAAATTGTGTGGCCTTGGTTTGAGGTTGACACGTGGGTGTGTGTCACCGTATTGACTTCCTGGTACTCTGCCGTAACGCACGCGCTTTGTAGGGTGGCTTGCTTGGGGCGTAGCGATTTTTTTGTTCTAAAAAAAACTATATTTATTCATGAAGAACGCGGGGCGGGAGAAACGCCATGGCGGTCTACACGGAGGTTTCAGATGAGGACCTGAGCCGTTTTGTCGCTGAGTACGACATTGGCAGGGTGATTTTCTGCAAAGGCATTGCTGAGGGAGTCGAAAATTCCAATTTCCTTTTACAAACAGATCGTAAGGCATTCATTCTAACCATATACGAGAAACGCGTAAAGGTTGACGATCTTCCGTTTTTCCTTGATCTGATGGAATATTTAGCGTTAGCTGGTGTTGCGTGTCCCACACCACTGCGCGGACGCGATGGTTGTGCGTTGCGCACTTTATGTGGTAGGCCAGCAGCCGTGGTCACATTTCTCGCCGGTATCTGTCCTCAGCGAGTGACTCCCATGCACTGTCTTGCTTTAGGTGAAGCCCTCGCCAGGTTACATCTAGCGGGGAGGAGTTATCCGAAGGTACGTCACAACACCCTGTCAGTAAGCAATTTGCGCCCGTTGTTTGAAGTGGAAGCCAAACGCGCGAATTCTGTTTTTCCTGGTCTTGCGGACGAGATTCGGGATGAACTCGATCATCTTGAGAAATCTTGGCCAGCGGCCCTGCCGAGCGGCATCATTCATGCGGATCTTTTCCCAGATAACGTATTCTTTCATAATGAAAGTATTAGTGGTGTGATAGATTTTTATTTCGCTTGCAACGACTTTCTCGCTTATGACATTGCCGTCTGCCTAAACGCTTGGTGTTTTGAATCTGACGGGACTTTCAACGTTATAAAAGGACGGTGGCTTGTATCAGCCTATCATCGTGTTCGTCCTTTGACTGAAATGGAAATTTCAACGCTGCCTTTACTAGCCCGGGGAGCAGCCATGAGGTTCTTACTTACACGGCTATACGACTGGCTAAACACACCAACAGGTGCATTTGTGAAACCTAAGAATCCACTAGAGTACGTTCGTAAAATGCATTTTCATCGTCGTACAACTCACCCAAAATCTTATGGCGTTGTTACTGTTTGACCGTGCTCTTCTAGATGAATCTCTAGTTGAGATATTCACAGATGGTGCTTGCTCAGAAAACCCTGGCCCAGGAGGCTGGGGCGCTATACTGCGCTGCCAAGGAATAGAGAAAGAGTTATCTGGAAATGCATTTCATACTACAAATAATCGCATGGAGTTAACGGCGGTGATTGAGTCCTTGAAAGCCTTGCATTGTGCTTGTCAGGTGAACCTCTACACTGACAGCCAATATGTTCAAAAAGGTATTTGTCACTGGATTCATGGATGGAAGAGAAACAATTGGAAAACGGCAACACATCAACCAGTGAAAAATAGGGACCTATGGGAAAAACTAGAATTCGTCTCAAGACGGCATCATATTGTCTGGCATTGGATCCGTGGGCATGGTGGTCATTCTGAGAATGAGCGTGCTGACGCCCTTGCGCGTGCAAGTTTAAAACTTGTGCGATAAATTGATATGACTCTCTAATATGGACATGAATATTATTGCAATATTTCTCTTTTAAAATGCAATATTTTAAGATTTTTTCCCCCTTTACTGGGAAAGATTTTGTAGGAGAATATACAGCGCCAAGCAGGTAAGCAGGAATGGGGGCATCTCGTGTCCGATGACATTTGTCGTACTGATTATAGCACTGATATAGTCGTCATTGGCGCTGGAGCAGTTGGATTGTTTTCCGTTTTCGCCTGTGGCATGTTAAAATTCCACTGTCATGTGATAGACACACTAGAGTCAATTGGCGGTCAACTCACTACATTGTATCCTGAGAAGCCTATCTTTGACATTCCTGGTCACCCCTATATTTTAGCTGCCGACCTCATTTCCAAGTTGAAAGAACAAACGGTACCGTTTCACCCTACATTTCACCTAGGTCAGCGAGTCGAGCAGCTGCAATCCCAGCCCACTGGGCACTTTCTCGTGACTACTGTCAAAGGAACACGTATTATCTGTCGGGCTGTCATCATCGCCGCTGGTGTTGGCGCTTTTATTCCTAACAAGCCGCCAGTGTCCGGTCTAGAATTTTTTGAGGGGAAGAGTGTCTTCTACGGAATTCGTCGTCGTGAGGATTTTATCGGAAAAAGAATACTCATTGCCGGCGGTGGTGATTCTGCAGTCGACTGGGCCTTGTCTCTGCTAGACATAGCCTCGCGGGTGATTGTAATACATCGCCGGTCTAAATTTCGCGCTGCTCCAAACAATGCTCTCCGTTTGCAGCAATTAGCACAAGCAGGACGCCTAGATCTGGTTGTACCATATCATCTGCACAGTCTGGAGGGCCGTGATGGACAGTTGAAAGCTGTTATTGTTACTACGCTGGATGGAAAGCGCAAACGTCTTGAAACAGATGTTCTGGTATCATTTTTTGGTTTGGCACAGGAGCTTGGACCAATTCGTAAGTGGGGACTTGTTCTTGATCGTAATAACGTTGTTATTAATCAAGAAACTTGCATGACGAGTAATAATGGTATCTTTGCAGCTGGAGATATTGCTATTTATCCAGGGAAGCTTAAGCTTCTTCTCACAGGTTTCGCGGAGGCCGCTCGTGCCGCCCATAGTGCTCACGCATTTATCTATCCGGATCAGGCTCTTCATTTTGAGCACTCGACTACGACTGGAGTGCCCACCCTCAAGAGCGAATAACTCTGGCTGATTCTGGAAGAGCGAAGAGCGTCTGAGCAGAAAGCCAAGAGACATGCGGGTGCAGATGAGTACGCCATAGAAGGTTAGAGAGAAATTTCCATGCGGCTTCGTCATGGAAGGGATGATGGGTCATGATTCCTGTTGGCTCATCTGAATCGACTTTTCCTAGTCGGCGGTTCTGCAGGTGATGAACCAATTGAGTAAGTGCCTGATCAAGGCCACAGAAACGCTTTGTTTCCCAGTTCATCACATCCATATGCACATTCACCTGTTGCAACCCAAACACTGGCTGCGCCCATCGACGTGGTCCCCACATTGAAAGGCCACGCAGTCCTATGATAGGCAGAGAGCTGAGAAGATCGCTAGGTAAACGATTCCATGGTGGAACTAAAACAGGGAGAAAATTGGGCAAACCTTCAAGTAGCTCTCGGCCTTTCACAAGTTCGGCTAGTCGCTCTGTAAGTACTCTTTCTGTTCCATATTCGTTTTCTGGTTCTCCATAGAGAGCATGATTAGCGTGGGCAAAACCATGCTGGAGGCAAAAGACATTGTCTGCATGGGCCAACCGCTCGGCAAGAGAGCCGTTTTTGAAAGATGGAATGACTGCTAAGGCAACAGGAAGATTAAATTTGGCTGCTAGCACCAATAAGCGATCGAGTTGATCGTTTCTACAAGAAGCATCATCATCTCGCCACCAAAACGTAACCGTACTGTTTTGTGCAGCCCAACACGATATTTCGCGATCTAGAGCAGACCAAGATATCATTTTTACTTATCTTTATTTATTGAAGTCTTGAAAGGTTTTAGGAAAAGTGCTTTCACACCGTATCTGAAGATGGCCGGCAACTTTGAAATGCGAGCAAAAATGTCCAACAGTTACACAGTTACAAGTCGAGGGCCCTGTAGCGCTGCGCCAAGCTGATGGATGGATGGAACCACGGTCAACCTTCAACCACCGCACTGAAAAGCACCCGTGATCCTGCCCTCTTGCGGCGATGGGTGGGTGAATAATATAATGGGAGCCCGATTCCCGATTAGCAGTCTCACAGACCGCCGCAATACGGCGTAGCGCAGCGTCAATTATCAATGTGCGATCGCGTTCTATGCCGCGTTCTATGCCTAGGCGTCCTAACCGCTTCATTCCACTGGAGCCAGTGAAAAACTCATTCATTGTCTTCACTTCATAGCATAGCTTCGGCTTCGTAATTAAAAGTATAGCGGGCTTTTGGACTGGTCGCGCACCAGAACAAATTTTCATGAGCATGAGTAAAGCGTGTGCCATTTAAATTTGGCATAGATTTTTTTTGATGCCAGATGCCATATCGTTCAAAATACAAAACCCTGCGTCCTGTAATATAGCTCCAACCCGATAGATAGATATTCTTTGATGAAAGAGAGGATATATTATATTATGAAGATACTTACCGTCCGTACTGCCTGAACCGATGCACGTGTGAAGTGATCGTATTCACAAAAAATATTACATCCCATTCAGCATTCATTCATAACAACTATATCGTCACCTTCTAGAAAGACGTTTTTTCCAACGGTGAGCGAAACAATGAAATGAGGAATCAGAAGAATCACTAACCTAGTTATGAAGACTATTATTTCAGGACTCTTTTCTTTGAAAAAAATAAAATGTCAATATTTTACCTTTTCCTCTCTGCCAGGCGTTTCTCCCGTTAACAATGTGCCATCACGGTCAAAAATCACGACGTTAACAGAAACAGCAGAACCGACAATTTCTTTAACTTTTTTTCGTGCTTCACGTGCAACAGCGACCGCTAGATTCATATCTTCTTTTCTAGCGAGGTTCATTGCATGATTTGCACTTTCTGAAGCACAAAGACGAGCCGTCAACGCTGGAGACGCCCCATTATTACGGGCCATCTGCGCAAGAAATGAGGGATCAAAACTGCAACGACCTGAATGAAGATCTAGCGCACCCCGTGCCAACTTGGCTAGCTTGGCAAAGCCACCAGCAAGAGTCAAGTGGGGAAGGGGATGATTGCGTAAGTAATGTAATAGTGCACCAACAAAATCACCCATTGCTATCAGAGCAATATCTGGTAAACAAAGTAATCTTTGTACAGCGCGTTCTGATGTTCTCCCTGTGGCTCCAGCGATGTGAGTTATTCCGGCGGCACGGGCAATATCAATCCCCCGTTGTATAGTTGTCACCCATGCTGAACAGGAATATGGGATCACCACACCAGTAGTTCCCAAGACAGACAGGCCACCAATAATACCAAGTCTCTTATTAAAAGTGTATTTTGAAAGTTTCAATCCATTCTTAATACTAACTGTCAGTAACAAATCCGATGAAAAAATATGACGCGCGAAAGCAATATTTTGTGCTATCATTGCACGTGGAGAGTAATTAATGGCAGGTTCTCCAACTGCAAGAGCTAACCCAGGGCGTGTGACGAGACCGACTCCAGAGCCTGCCTGGAAGACAAGGCCATGCCCGTCTGGAGCTTGTGCGACGTCGACAATAATTTCTGCTCCATGAGTGATATCCGGATCGTCACCAGCATCTTTAATAACGGAAGCTGTAGCCAGACTTTTGGATAAAAATTTATTTTTAATAGAAAAAATATGTGAGATATTGCACGGAAAGTATGCTGTAATATAGTCTGGAATCGTGCCAGAAATAAGACCGACACACGCCGCTTTAGCAGCAGCAGTTGCACAAGCCCCAGTGGTCCAGCCTCGGCGAAGTATTTTCCTGTCAACACGAGGAGACTCAATACTCGGATTTTTTTGTATCATCTTAAATGAAGATAAATTCTCATCAATTTAAATGAAGATAAATTCTCATCAATTGTATATATATTTTATGTATGCTTTTTATGCAAGTGCATGTGTATATTTTCAGCTCCATGACGAACGAATACAGCTCTTGCTGCGGCTTCATGATCAGGTGTTTCTACCACCACCCACAAAATCAAGCTACCAGCCTCTAGAGCCCGCTCAAAGTATTCAGTATGAGGGGCGGCAGTGATTTCAGAAATAATCTCTCGTACCGCAACTCCGCCAACACCGGCAGCAACTAATCCCGCTACCAAAGCAGCAGTTGGTCCAGAAGACAAGGCAATAAGACCTGCTGAGACAAGAGGACCGTCATATTTTAGTTCAGACAGAAAGGGTAAAAGAATTTCTTTAAAAGTTTTTCCAGCTGGTTCAACTGCCTCAATGGTTTCATGAGAACTGAGAACACTCATGTCGCTGTGCTCGAATCCCACTGCAATTAAATCCGCGATAGCCTCTTCTAGTCGTATGCGGTTGTGAAATACACCAACGAGCTCTTGTATCTTGGTGTTTCCCCTGCTCACTGTTTTGCTCCTCCCCCCCCCTTTTTTTGCCTATAATAGGTTCCAGTGTAGTGGACACAGACACAATATTCAGGTGCAGATTTCATATCTTATACATGGGACTGCCATGACGATAGACTACAGACAGCTTATACGAGATATTTCATGAATACATTCTTCACACGTGACTCTTCCGAATCTGCCGTCACGCCCGTCATGAACCAGTATTTAGCCATCAAGCGTGAGCACCCTGATTGCCTGTTGTTTTACCGCATGGGCGATTTCTACGAAATGTTCTTTGAGGATGCCGTACAAGCGTCCACAGCCCTTGACATTGTGCTAACACAGCGTGGCCGCTACAAAGGAATAGCTGTACCAATGTGTGGTGTACCCGCTCGCAATTACGAATTACACCTAGCACGTCTGGTGCGCAAAGGATTTCGCGTCGCAATTTGCGAACAATTAGAAAATCCAGTAGAAGCCCGCAAACGTGGAAAAAAATCAATAGTAAAAAGAGCTATAATACGAATAATTACTGCTGGAACTCTTATAGAAGATGAACTCCTCAACTCAAAAGAGAATAATTATTTAGTTGCGTTAGCTGACAGTCAAGATACGTTTGGCTTGGCATGGATCGATGTTTCAACGAGTGATTTTTGGGTCCAAACACCTACCCTTTCTGACTTGGGGTCAGTTCTGACCAGACTAGCACCTGGAGAAATCTTAATCTCTGAGAGACTTTTCCAGCGTGTAGATCTGAAGCTATTGCTTTCCGAATGGAAGGCGGTCCTCAATCCCCAACAAGCTAGTCGCTTTGATGGGGTTAAGGCTCGCCAGCGCTTGGAAACATTGTACGGCGTCAGGACACTCGATGGATTCGGTCCTTTTAGACAAGCAGAAATGACTGCAGCAGGTGTCCTTATAGACTATATCGCGCTCACTCAAAAAGGCCGCTTACCACGTTTACCACCGCCCAAAAAGCTGCGGGCTGATTCTGTCATGATGATTGATAGTGCTACACGCTGCAATCTCGAGCTCTTTCAAAGCAGGCATCACTCAGGACACAAGAGCTTACGTGCCGTTATAGACTGTACAGTGACTAGCGGCGGAGCGCGGTTGCTTGCAGAGTATCTGGCTACACCATTGACCAATCCTGGTGCTATTGCTGAACGCCTGGATGCGGTGCAGTTTTTCAAGGATAGCTATGAAATCCTGATCTCTGTGCGAGAGAATCTAGACCGTTGCCCTGATATTGAACGGGCCGTGTCGCGGCTGACGATAGGCCGTGGCGTCCCACGCGATCTGGCTGCTGTCCGTGATGCCTTAACAAAGGGACAGATTATACAATCTCTGATTATTAATAATATGCAAAATACACCATTATTAATATCTAAATCTATTAGTATTCTTGGAAAAAATGTAGAATTAGTAACATTAATACGAAAAGCAATCACTGCCATACCTCCTGTGAGCCTCAGAGAAGGCGGTTTTATTGCTGACGCGTACGACTCAACCTTGGATGAACTACGTCTCTTAAGAGAGAAGAGCGGGCGTCTGATGACTGCTTTGCAAGTTCGTTATACGAGCCTCACGGGCGTGCCCGCATTGAAAATCGCTCACAATAACGTATTAGGTTTTTATGTAGAGGTTCCAGCTAGGCAAGCTGAGAAACTCAAAGTGCATTCAGGAATTTTTATCCGCCGCCAGGAAACGGCTACTGCGATTCGTTTCACCACAGCTGAACTTTCAGCTTTAGAAGAACGGCGTCGTGACGCTATAGAAAAGATATTTTCTTTAGAATTAAATCTTTTACAAGATCTAATAGACAGAACTTGTCAACAAGCAGAGAGTCTCTCCGCTGCAGGAAAAGAAATTTCAAAAATAGATCTATTCACATCTCTCGCAAAAATAGCAACAGAACGACAATACTGCCGTCCAATAGTAGATCATTCCACCACTTTTGAGATTCAGGCCGGACGCCATCCTGTTGTAGAAGCAACTATGAACCAGGAGACTCCCTTTGTAAACAATGACTGCAGACTAAACGACACGCAGCCCTTATGGCTACTGACGGGAGCTAATATGGCGGGGAAAAGCACTTTTCTGCGTCAGAATGCTCTTATTGCCATACTAGCCCAAGCAGGTTCGTTTGTGCCAGCGGAATCTGCCCATATTGGCGTGATCGATCGTCTTTTCAGCCGTATCGGTGCTGCCGATGATTTAGCGCGTGGTCGTTCCACTTTCATGGTTGAGATGATTGAAACGGCAACTATCCTGAACCAGTCTACCAGACGCTCCCTGGTGATTCTTGACGAAATTGGCCGTGGTACTGCTATTCTTGATGGCTTAGCTATTGCCTGGGCCAGCATAGAGCACTTGCATAATATGGTGCGTTGTCGTGGCTTACTTGCCACACATTACTACGAATTGGCCTCTTTGGCTGAGCGACTCCCCGGCCTTGCGTGCTACACCATGCGAATTAAAGAATGGCAAGACCAGATGGTCTTTCTCTATGAAGTCATAGCGGGTACTGCTAGTCGCTCCTCTGGACTCCATACCGCAAGACTGGCCGGGATTCCGGAACCCGTCTTAGCACGAGCAACAGAAGCACTGGTCATGTTGGAGAGCAGCTGTTCATACAGCGCCATGATTCCTCTCTTCAAGGGCTTACCCATGACGAAAACGACTACTTTCCAGACCCCAAACACAGAGTTGCCTGTGAAAAAGGTACAAAAATCCTCCATTTTAGAACGAATTCTCTCTGACATCAACATAGATGAGATCACGCCTCTTCAAGCTATAGAAATATTATATTCCTTAAAAGGAAAAATAGAAAAGTCTCCTTAATTTTTTTTCTTTAAATTTTAGAATTATTATTTTTTTACTATTATAAATATCAGAAACAACAATTAAAATATTATTCACATTTCATTAATAACTACAGCAATATCCGCCGAAGTGGGGAAGTTTTAAATGGGAAAAGCTATTTTTCTCTTTGCATGCCGGGTAAAACAAGCCACGCTGGCAAGCGGGGAGTTAGGTGTGTAGTGCCAGCCAAAAATGGCTGACATGTGTTTTTTTTTAAAAAATCTATTTTTATCAAGGCCAGTCCAATACTTTCTATTGACGATCGCATCTCCCCAGCTTCTCTGTTTTTCATGAATAGCAGTGTGCCCGGTGTTGGCACAGGACCGTCAATCATCACTGGCACTAACCTTTTTTTCACTAAGCCGCGGTATTTGCTACGGTTCATTACCTCCTGTCCTATATAACATCCTTTATTGAAAGCTATCCCGTTGAGCTCTTCAAAGCCATGCTCTAACAAACTTGCTCGTCCAATGACAAGATCGCGACTTCCGTCTGGAAGGCCAGATTCCAGGCGTAACTTTTCATAAGTTGCGTGTTGTACCTCATGGCACCCCATTTCTCGTAAAGTTTTGACTAAAACCTCTCGTGCTCCGAGGAAACGAACCCCCCCATCAGACAACCTTGGGTCAATATAGGCTACGCCACGTCCGATCAGATCTGTTCTTGTGGCTCCTAAATCTAAAGCCGCTGCTACACCCTCTCCAAAGGCCACAGCCACCGTCATTTCTGGTTTCAGGGTTAGAGTGACTTGCGCTCGCAACCGCAACCGTGCCAACCTTATGCGAAGGTCGTCTAACCTAGCATATTCTGTTTCCAGAAAAAGATTCTGGTCTACAGCTGTAATGAAAAATTCATGCAAAAATTTTCCCTGCGGTGTCAGCAAGGCTGCATATACACTACTGCGATCGGATACTTTACGAAGATCATTCGAAACAATGGATTGTAAAAAATTATAACGGTCATTTCCACTAATTGATATTACACCGCGTTGCGGTAACCAACTGAATAAAAGTTTATGCACCAATAACCTCCGATTAGATTAATAGATTTATTATTAAATTTAATTTTTGAATCTCTTATTAATAAAATATTTTTTTAAAATTAAATTGTTAAAATTTGACTTTTCAAGTGTACAAACACGTCAAAATGACGTGTCTCTCCTTCATTATTTTTTCAGGGTAGATTCTGGGGGCATGCGAAAGTGGGTTTCTATGCGATCATCATGATGGAGACCAGGTCCAATGCCTAAACTGAAAACGAAAAGTGCTGTGAAGAAAAGATTCAGGGTGACCGCTAGCGGTAGAATCAAGGGTAATGTTGCTTGCAAGAGACATAACTTACGTAAAAGATCGCAAAAGATGAAACGCCAGACACGTGGTACATTTATTCTGTCTAGTGGGGACAAGGCTCTTATCACACGATATATGCCGTATGGCTGAGAGGAGGGTATTATGAGCCGTGTTAAAAGAGGCGTCACCGCCAACGCCCGTCATAAAAAGATACTTGCTATGGCCAAAGGTTATCAAGGCCGTAACGCCAAGGTCTTTCGTGTTGCAATAGAAAAAGTTGAAAAGGCCCTTCGCTACGCCTACCGTGACAGACGGAACCGTAAACGCGTATTTCGCACCCTTTGGATTCAACGCATTAATGCAGCTGTTCGTTCGCAGGGGATGACTTACAACAGCTTTATGAATGGTCTCAAGAAGTCTGGTGTAGTATTAGATCGTAAAGTATTAGCCGACCTTGCTGTTCATGAGCCAGAATCTTTTACAAATCTGGTTAAGCAGGCTGAAGCAGCACATTGTGCTCTTTAGTACTCAATAGATCGATCAGTCCTGGGTCATTCTATCCATCTTGGCAAACGCACAAAAGATACAGAGAGAAATATATGGAAGAGATGGAACAATCTCTCAGAGAGCTGGAAATGTGGCTCCAAGAGGCCCTGGCGGCAGCGGATTCAGTCGCTGCCGTTGAGGCACTGCGTGTTGCAACGCTTGGCAAAAAAGGTCGTCTCACAAGACTTCTGCAAAATCTCAGGCACCTGCCTAAGAAAGAACGCGCACGCCAGGGAGCTGCCGCGAACATCCTTAAAAAAACTGCTCTTCACCTCATACAAACGCGGCTCTCCACTCTGCAAAAAGCAGAATTAGATGCAAGTCTAGCCGCTGAACGGATAGATACCACCTTACCGGCGCGTCCCGAACAAATGGGCCGCATCCATCCCGTGAGTCAGACTCTTGACGAGATCATGGCCATTTTTGGCTGGATGGGTTTCACGGCCGTAGAGGGTCCAGAGATAGAAGATGATTTTCATAATTTCACGGCTCTTAACATCCCCCCAGAGCACCCGGCCCGTCAGATGCATGACACATTCTATTTACCAGAAAGGGCAGATGGGAAACGATTTTTGCTGCGTACTCACACTTCACCTGTCCAAATTCGTGTCTTAGAAACAGAGCGACCACCGATTCATATCATTGCGCCTGGCCGTGTTTACCGTCGCGATTCAGATATGACCCATACACCGATGTTTCATCAGGTGGAAGGGCTTGTTGTTGATAGTACCATTAATTTTAGTAATATGAAAAATTGTATTTTATTATTTATTAATTCTTTTTTTGAGAAATATGATATACAAATAAGATTTAGACCATCGTTTTTTCCCTTTACAGTACTTTCAGCAGAAGTGGATATCAACTCCGCAATTGAAAAAAAATTAATGACATGCACCTCTTATGAAGGTTGGCTTGAAATCATAGGCTGCGGTATGGTCCATCCCCACGTATTAAACTCCTGTGGTCTTGATCCTGAACACTGGCAAGGATTTGCCCTTGGTATGGGGGTAGAACGTTTAGCCATGCTTAAATACGGAATTCCCGACCTCCGTACCTTTTATGAGCCAGATATACGTTGGCTACAGCATTATGGCTTGCTGTTTATGGATGTTCCAAGCGTCTTCGGACGAAGATAAGACGTTTTTTTACATAGTCTAATGCTCTGTTCGAAGCAGAGTGTTGTTTCTTCTTTTTAAGAATCCTTATTCAAAGATTTTTTTATGAAATTCACTCTTTCCTGGCTTAAAGAGCATTTAGAGACATCTGCCTCTATAAAAGAGATTAGTGAATCTCTCACTATGAGAGGATTTGAAGTAGAATCTGTAAAGGAAGTTGATTCTTTTCTAGAGAATTTCACTGTTGTAAAAATCATAAAAATAGAACCACATTTAAAATCGGATAAACTGATAGTTTGTCACGTAGAAACTGGATCCGGCCTACTCCAAGTGATTTGTGACGATTTGAATGTTCGAATTGGCATGAAAAGCCTATTAGCGCGACAATCTTCTAAAGAAGAGACTATTCACGGCCTTAAGAGTCATGGTATGTTCTTTTCTGCGCGAGAGCTGCAGCCCGGTGAAGATTCTTTCAGAGTTCTAGAGCTTCCTGCAGATACCCCCACAGGGGCAACGGCTCTTGAAGTACTCGCACTTGATCCAGTCTTTGAGATAGTCGTGACTCCTAATAGACCTGACTGCCTTGGTGTGCAGGGTATCGCCCGAGAACTTGCTGCAACAGGTCTTGGTGTGTTCAAGACGGCTCTGTCTGTGCCTGTTCCTGGGGTCTATGTCAGTCCTCTCACTATCACCCGCACACTAGCCGCTGAAATAGCTTGTCCCATGTTTGTCGGTCGTTTCATTCGTGGTGTTCAGAACGGTCCGAGCCCGCTGTGGCTGCAACGGCGTCTCATGGCTGTTGGCTTACGCCCGGTTTCTGCTTTAGTGGACATTACAAACCTCCTGAGTCTGGATGCAGCCAGACCTCTACATATCTTTGATTCGGATAAATTGAAAGGTTCTCTCACAATACGATTTGCACTAAAAGGAGAAATTTTTCATGCTATAAATGATAAAAAATACATCTTACAAAACGATATGCTTGTAATTGCAGATAATATTGGTCCACAATCACTTGCTGGTTTAATTGGTGGGAAAGCTACGGCCTGTTCAGAAACCACAGTGAATGTTTTTTTGGAATCTGCTCTTTTTAATCCAACGTGTATTGCACAAACAGGAAGACTTCTTTCAATAGAAAGTGAAGCACGTTATCGCTTTGAGCGTGGCCTCGATCCGGCTGCTGTGAGAAGGGGAGCGGAAGGGGCGACTCGTCTTATTATAGACCTGTGTGGCGGTGAGGCTTCGACCTTGGTTATCAGTGGGACGGAACCAGCCTGGCGACGAACACTTTCTGTGCGTCTGGAGCGTTTTCGTCGCCTCACTGGATTCAATCTGCCAGCTTCTATCATGCGAAAATTTTTGAATGCCGTGGGCTGCACTGTGATAATAGAAGAAAAAAATGTGTTAACGGTGGTTCCGCCATCATGGCGCCATGACCTTGAGGCGGAGGACAACATTATTGAAGAGATAGTCCGCTTGCATGGCTACCATAACGTACCTTCTATTCCACTCTCCTCACCGTGTTTCCCAATTTCTACACGCGTTCTAACACCAAGTCAACAAAGGCAGTCACAAATACGCAGAACCTTAGCGGCCCGCGGTATGCTAGAGACTATTACATTGTCATTCATGTCCTCAAAAAACGCTGCCTTATTTAAGGGCTGTGGTTTTAAGGGCTGTGGTATTTCCCTCGCCAATCCTATGAGTGCTGCCTTAGACACATTACGGCCCTCTTTACTGCCTAACCTCATTCTAGCAGCCCGTCGTAACGCGACCTATGGTATGCCAGATTCTGCGTTATTCGAAATTGGCCCACAGTTTTATGGTGATAAGCCCGGTGAACAACAGCTAATAGCTGCAGGTATACGAACAGGCTATGCAGGACAACGACATTGGAGCAGACCATCGCCACGATCAGTAGATGTCTTTGATGTCAAAGCGGATGCGATGGCTATACCGGCGATTATTGGTGTGCCGTTAGAGGAGCTACAGACAGATAGAGTCTCCGTCCCTCCCTGGTACCACCCAGGTCGTTCAGGCGCACTCCAACTCGGCCCTATAATCCTAGGTTGGTTTGGGGAAATTCATCCTCTCATTATTCGCACATTAGATGCACAGAGCCCACTGGTCGGTTTCGAGATCCTCTTGGAGAATCTGTCTTTTCTCAATGAGAAGTTGAGTCCTCCTCCTCTGAATCTATCACCTTTTCATCCTGTAGTGCGAGATTTTGCGTTTGTAATGGACAATACTGTTCCCGCTGAAAAGGTGTTGAAAGCCGCACGAGACTCCCATAAGAGTTTGATCGTTGCAGTGCATGTTTTTGATCTGTATGAAGGCTTGGAGGAAAACCGCAAATCTCTTGCCATTTCTGTCACTTTACAACCAACAAAAAAACCCTTTACAGACAAGGATATTGAATCCCTCTCATCTCACCTGATCGAATCTGTCTTCCAAGCTACTGGTGCTATGCTGCGGAGACCACAGCGCAACTCTCTCTAAAAAATTCCAAAATAATATCAGTTTTTTATATTTTGATGCCTTTCCCGTGAGGCCATCTTGGAAAATGTGTGCTATGCTATATATATCAGACACGAAATCTATATTCTTTGTCGGGATCCCGATCAACATCCGGGGGAAAATTCTTGTGTTTATCTGCGTAGTACTGCTGCATGTGACTACCCTTTGAAGCAGCATTATAAGTTGCAAAGAAAAGTCGCCTTGTCATCTGAGTCCTGTTTGGCTCAGAGGCATGTGGGGTGTAGCAATCAAAAAAAGCTACATCTCCTGGTTTTGTTGGGATTGGAACAAATGTCATGTTCACCACATCTGCTGCTGTCAGCGGTTCCCAACGACGAAACAAACCCCGCCGATGATGACCACTAACCATTTGTAAACAGCCATTTTCAACAGTGGCTTCATCAATGCAGACCATTGCACTGATGAAGAAATCAGTGTATTTGTCCCAGCCAGCCTGTTGATCTTGGTGTGGTTTAAATCCATCACCTCCTGGCATTTTGAAATTAATTTTATCCTTAAACAAGGTCGCTGGCTCGCCTAACAACTGAGCAATAGCCGCCTGCAGGACCGCGCTTAAAGCCATAAATCCCGAGTGGTGAGAGATAATATTTTCAATCCTGCAAATTATCGTACGCCATGGCTCTAACAGACTCCTTTCCCCGTAAACCCAGTAACGTCCAGAATCTGCTGGGGTGTTTTCCACCTCGCGTGCCCAGGTCTCTATCTTTGCCATCGCCTGAACATCGAAAACCCGACGGACAAGAACATATCCAGAAGATATAAACGCCGCAATCTGTTGCTCAGTCAGTTGAAATCCACTCAACATTCCCCTAAAATTCCTTCTATCATGAATAGACAACAAAGGTTTTCTTCAGCGCTCTCATGCGTGGCAAATAGCCGTCAGATCCTCTGAAGGGCTAGAAATCCCACTGTCTACTTTCAGCTAATACAACGGGATGAAATCTTCCATATTTTGTTTTTTTGCACAAGCACTTGCGTGCCCACGCGGACTTTCAGTACGCGGCCCTCAATGAGCCACGACACCTGGATTCACCGGATTGCCAGAAGCCTTGTGCAGCCTTTAGTCCATTCTATGGTGACGCCTAATCATATTACAACTTTAAGATTAATGATCGGCATAGCAGCAGGCTGTGCTGCTGCGATCGGTAGCGAAGGTTGGCGCCGGGGAGCGGCGGGACTTTTTCTCGCATCCCTTTTCCTAGATCGCGCTGATGGCGAACTGGCTCGCCTCTCCAACAGAAAAAGCACTTTTGGGCACAGATATGATTTAGTCGCAGATGCCATTGTAAATGCTTTAATCTTTATAGGTTTGGGAATCGGCTTGCGCGGAGGGACCGTAGGGCTGTGGACAGTCCCGATGGGTGTTGTGGCTGGGACGGCTGTTGCAGCCATCCTATGGCTCGTTGTTCGTGCTGAACGGCTCGCCGGTGCACGAGCCGCTGAGTTAAGCAATCTAGCTGGCTTTGATCTCGATGATGGTATGTTAATAATACCTTTATTAGTAGTATTAGGATTTTCTACACATCTACTGTATACTGCTACCGTAGGCGCACCACTTTTTGCTCTCTTTTTCTTTTGGCGATTCCGCTGTTATCTCTGAGAGTCACAGCCCCATCATGCTGCGGAAGAGTCTGCGCGACGGCGACGAATCAAGAGGTACAACGCCCCTTCCCCACCATCACGCGGTTGAGCGTATTTAAAAGACAGCACCTTGGGCCGCAAATCCGGCTCATTAAGCCACAAGGGAACAGCGGCGCGCAAAACGCCAACACCACCGTTTGCACGGGTGCCCTTGCCAGTGATAACAAGGACTGATCGCAAACCTAATCGCCATGCCCTATCCACAAAAGAACGCAATACCATATGAGCGCGAGTTCGGCCTAGACCATGTAAATCAATACTACTATCAATTGAAAGACGACCACGTCTCAAACGGCTTACCGTACGATGGTCAGTCCGCGGATCCTCAAAGCGCTCAGAATCAGCACTGTGACCAAACCTGCTATATTCTCTTTTTAACTCCTCAAGGGCATTATGACCTACAGACAGGGTTGATGTTACAGAGACAACATGCCTTTCTCCCCATGAATTCTGAGTCTTCAATGACTTTTGATGTCGTTCTCCTATAGGAACCACTGCTTTAATGACCTGTGTCCAAACTAAACAATCATCCGCGCTGAGGCACTCGCGCACTTCTCTTAGTATTCGTGTCAATATGCGATTCCTCAGTCTGCTTCACGACTGCAAATATCCCACTCTTTACACTCAGCATGAGAGTGGCGAAAAGGGGACACAACAGAATATTTTTATATTGCCCTTCCATCGCCATTCAGCCGCACTGTGCCCGGTGACGCAACATATGATCTGCCAATGTACAAGCTATCATAGCTTCAGCTACAGGAACTGCTCGTAATCCAACACATGGATCATGGCGACCACGCGTCACTATTTCTTTCTCTTTGTAATCAATATCTATAGTGCGGCGTGGAATAAGAATAGAACTTGTTGGTTTAACTGCTAGGCGTACAATTATGGGTTGACCAGAAGAAATGCCTCCGAGGATACCACCAGCATTATTCGATAAAAAAAATTCTTTCCCTTTTTGGGAGATCCGCATTTCATCAGCATTCTCCTCTCCAGATAATTTTGCGGCGCTAAAACCAGCCCCTATTTCTACCCCCTTGACAGCGTTGATACTCATCAAGGCCTTCGCAATATCAGCATCCAGCTTGTCATAAACTGGTGTACCGAGACCAGGAGGCACCCCTTCAGCTGTGACTTCTATAACCGCGCCAATGCTGGAACCACGTTTGCGTGCTGAATCCAGACATCTTTCCCATGCATGAACTGCCAGAGGATCCGGACAAAAAAATGGATTCCGCGTAACTTCTGTCCAATTCCATCGATTCCTGTCTATTGTCTGCGTCCCCAGCTGTATCATCGCACCCCTGATAGTTACAGCTGATCCCAGCACAATTCGGGCAATAGCACCAGCTGCTACCCGCATAGCAGTCTCTCGTGCCGACGACCTACCCCCTCCTCGTGGATCTCTTACCCCATATTTCTTCCAATAAGTATAATCTGCATGTCCAGGACGGAAAGCAGTGAGTAGCTCTGCATAGTCCTTTGCTCTCCAATCAACATTAGCAATCAACAAACCAATAGGGGTTCCAGTAGTCCTTCCTTCGTAAACGCCTGAAAGTATTTGGACACGATCTGGTTCTTGCCTTTGCGTAGTAAAAGGCGATAGCCCTGGACGGCGCTTGTCTAGCCACCTCTGTATATCTGCCTCTGTTAAAGAAAGACGTGGTGGCACACCATCTACTATTGCACCAATTGCTCGTCCGTGACTCTCTCCAAAAGTTGTAAACCGAAAAATGACTCCAAAAGAATTACCAGACATTGCACATTCTCTTCTACCAAAAGGCATTAAAAGCCATCGGCTTTATTCTCTAATCTTCAGCTGATGTAGGAGTTTAGCCACTTGATCTGCTGCGTCAACTGCCACCATACCAACAGTATGGTAGCCAGCATCAACATGATGAATCTCACCAGTCACTCCTGCACTGAGCTCTGATAGCAGATATAAGCCTGCCCCACCAACCTCTTCTATGGCAATATTCCTTTTTAAGGGCGCATTGAGTTCATTCCAACGCAATATATAACGGAAATCACTAATACCAGCCGCTGCCATGGTCTTGACAGGCCCGGCTGAAATAGCATTGACACGGATTCCAGACGCACCAAGGTCTGTGGCGAGGTAGCGTACACTGGCCTCCAGAGCCGCCTTGGCTACCCCCATAACGTTGTAATGAGGCATGACACGTTCAGCGCCATAATATGTCAACGTCAGGAGTGCACCACCCCTGGTCATCAGGGGTTGCGCACGCCGGCAAACGTCAGTAAAGGAATAGCAAGAAATTACCATAGTCTGAATGAAATTCTTGAGCGTAGTTTCAAGGTAACGACCCTTCAACTCGTCCTTACCAGAATAAGCAATAGCATGTACGACAAAGTCCAACCTTCCCCAGCGCTCTTCGAGGATAGCAAAGACGGCATCCATATCTGCTGGATGACCGACATCGCATGGTACAAGAAAATGGCTTCCAATGCTTTCCGCTAAAGGGCGGACCCGTTTTTCTAACGCTATCCCCTGATAGGTAAATGCCAGTTCCGCTCCCTGTGCACGCACAGCTTTCGCAATTCCCCACGCGATGGAACGATCATTAGCAACACCCATGATGAGGCCTTTCTTCTCAGCCATCAGAGGAGCAAAAGCGTTCATAAAACCTCTCCGGTTGACATGCAACATCAGGTACTACGGAGACATGATACCTTGAAAACAGGTCATAGGCGCGATGAGAAGATCTCACAAGAGACGAGCCAACATAGATTTGCAAATGAGAAGTGCTTCTTCATTTTGCCAATCGTATCATCAATATCTGCGTTATTTCTAGCGCAATTGTACCATCACATCGGCCACCTTCCCAGAAGGCGGATAGGCTCCTGCCTTGTCATTCCTTCTCCTGACCGCAGTTCACAGAGGCTCTTAAGCCACACCATTAACTCAACCTCTTTTATAAAGATCAAATGTTAAAATATTCTCTCTGATGAGATGTTCCATGCTATACTCCCATCTTTAATAAGTAGTTTAATCCTTCATTCACTTGTCCTTTAGTGCACACTAAATGGCTCCATGTCATGTTGGCGAATAGCGGCAAATGCAAGATCGCGACGTGGGGCCATACCCATTTCCACACCGTTAGCAGCATGGATAGCCCATGCTTCTTCATCGTTAATCACTACGCGCTTGACAAAAGCCACGTCTTGCAAGCCCCAGCTTGCTAATTCCTGCAATGTCATAGTTCGCCTTTTCGGGGCAATACTTCTGTCTGACGTCTCGTTCATGGCCTCAACCTTCCCGTCTTGGGGTGTTACTGCTCTGCATGATTAGTGCCTTCTGCGAGCGGAATCATTTTTTCACACAGTTATCCACACCGTTACTCCGCGACATCTATTCATACTCATTACCACGGATATTAACAGACCGTGAATTTTCACCGACCGTCCTCTTGGCTCGACCTGTGAACGCTCTAGAGCAATAACCAGTAACCCATTTTGCAGAGACGCACCTTCTACGTTGGTCAAGAAAGATAAAACTAAAATAATTATAGAATATTTTATAATATAATATATTTATAATAAAAATTATTATGTAACAATAAATTTTTAGGTAAGTTAAAAATTTTTTTTTAAAAATGATATCTCTTTTTCTAAAACAAAAATCGCTGAAATTATGCAAAATAGACGTCTGCCAATCCGCTTTTTCTTCTCTGGAGAAGAACATTTTGCATATTTTTTTCTGTCTCCTACAGAAGAGGACCTCTTCGAAGGGACAAAAACCTTGGAAAAAGGGACTGCGAAAGACTGCCATATGTGTCATAACATGTTCTCCCACTCAACAGCAGGGATAACACCTGGGCCCAGACACTGGGCACTTGGGCTGGGCACTGGGGCATTGAGAGAGTCCGTTGTGTTCAGTAAGTCAGCAACACCCCTCGCTCACCTCACAAGTTTCCTCTGGCATCCCTTTTGCGTCAAGGCATGTGGTTGCGGCACCGAAAAGTCCTCCGATTTCGTTCTGTTCTAGAAACCTAAGAGATCATCCTGGTCCAAATGAGAAAAATCTTCGCGAAGATAGGAAGATAGGCATTTCTCTGAGAGAGAGAATCACGCGTTTGCAGTTGAACCTCATGATAAAAAAGAACCCAACCCACCTTGTGACTGTCAATATAATGGCGGTAGCAAAAGCCGACAAGGCCGTTACAGCATGTCATATGTAGAGGATCGTGCGCTTGTGAGTCTTGGCGTTCTACATTAGATCTTTAGAAGAAATTATCTTTTGATGTGCAATAGAGAGGTCTCTGTTTCAGATCTCTGAAAAATAATTTCCTTTTTAGGAAGACACCGCATACGCTACTGCAGTAACAATTAACCTTAAAAATAGTGAACAGTCTTACTTACTTACTTAGTATCATCAGCGTCTCGCGATGAGAGTGCATGTGGGATTATAGAATATATTTTTCCAATGGGGGGGGAGAATCTCACTTATTAAAAAGTGGTAATGACTTAAGAAGATCGTCATACTCCTTTAAGATTCTCTTAAAGAGAAAAAAAGTGTATGTCAGAGAATTCATGGGGTTCATTCTGGCGTTACACTCCCTAAATTACCGATCGTGATGTATCTTATTTTTATTAATAATTGAATATCAAACTTTTTTTCCTTTAAAAGGAGTGAATTCTGAGTAATTCTCTTAATAGAAAATATTGTATTTCAGTTTATTAAAAATTACTTCTCTCTCTTAAATGTAAGAACAAATTTTGTGGTCATTATTGCTAGCAAAAATATAAAATCAATAAAAATATACAATTTATCAGAAATTTATTTTCTAATAATCTACTTATAATTGAAATACAGATGAAGTGCAGATTCTCTCTGCTTGGTTAGCGTACTCAATGAACACAATAACAGTACAATCACAGTTAAGAAGAATGTTTCCTGAATATCGAAATTCGATATTTTTTCAGGCTCGCATTGGCTTGGCCTCTAAGAGAGCTCGGACTGGTCGCCGATCCTTTGAATGAAACGGCAGTACCAAGTACCATTGACGAGCATATGTCTTTTCTCGTACAGGACCGGGAGTTCATGTTGTTTTTTTCTCTTTTTTTAAGAGGATCCTTCTATCTGTCATCTGGCCAAAGATAGTGTTGAAAAGCGGCGGCGTTGATTTTATGGCTGACGGCTTTAGAATGAAGCCTTGAGATTTTATGATCTAAACTGTGCATATACTGTGCATATAGTGGGTGTTCTTTTTTTGAGAATTAATCATATAATTTTTCATTATATTAATTTTCATTTTTATGACAAGAGCGCCAAAAGACAGAGGTTGGAACTCTTTTTTTTATGTTTTTTTTATGCTTTTGTTTTATCATGGTTCTATAGACCAGAACCACAGGCAACGTGGTCGCCGCGCCAGAAAGCCAGCGTTTGGGAAGGCGACCGATGCTAGTAGTAATAAACGCCACTGGCACTTCAGACGTTCTCTCCCCGAGACTTGGTCAGTCTACATTGATGGGATACCGGTAGCCTGTCTGTTCAACACTTTTCCCCACATACGTTTTTTCCAGAAAAAAGTAATTAGAAGTAAAAAATTAATTCAATTACTGAAAATATTGCCTGGGGCCGTTTGAATCAATCCATCGCCGGCCTGCAAACAGCACAAATTTGGTGGATACTCGATCATGCGAGAAAGTTCACTGCACGTGAGGTCCGTCGGGAGCAAAGGGACCATTGTGTATTGCTAGATCCGCCAAAGTTCCGTCGTTGGTCCTGGGGGGGGGGAAACATGGGATCTTTTTCAAGACTTGCCTGCACTCTTACAGAACTGTGAAAATCAAAAGAAAGAGGCTTTCCTGCTCTGCCCACTACTGATGCTATGCGCGCCTCTCGATTGCCTCCTCATGACACGGGGAGGACATTTTGAGAGTGGTGAATTACTCCTGCAAGAGGCTGGAGCCGGGCGTGTACTCCCCACTTCTCTTTTGACACGCTGGAGGAGCAATGAACTGCGCTTGTGAATCGCATTTTATGGATTACATAGAAAGTGTACACAATGAAAAAATTAAGCTGATACGTGCACTTAATAGAAGAAAAAATCGCCGAAAGAAAAATCTCTTTATAGCAGAAGGTATGAGTGTTGTTGCAACAGCAATTCGTTATGATTGGGTCCCGCAATTTATTCTGATGAGTGGGAAAACAAAGAAAATAAGCCCAATCAGAACTGAGCTTATCCAATGGGCAAGAACACACCACGTTGCGTGTTTTCAATTGTCTGAATCAGTCTTTGAGAAAATTGCCACTCGCGGTAATCCGCAGGATCTTATTGCGGTTTTCGTTCAGCGCTGGTGTCTACCCCCCCGAATCATTACACAATCATGGATTGTTCTAGAAAATGTCAGAGATCCCGGAAATCTTGGTACCATCGTACGCACTGTTGATGCCACAGGTATCGGTGGAATTATTTTAGTTGGGAGCTGTTGCGACCCCTACGCACGGGAATCAGTACGGGCAAGTATGGGGTCTATTTTTCACGTGCCTCTTGTCCGGATGGCAATGACTGACTTTCTACAGTGGTATCGCAGATGGCCAGGCGATGTCATTGGAACGCATTTGTCTGCACGTGAAGATTTTAGGCGCCGCTATAAGGCCCCTGTCTTACTCTTGCTGGGGAGTGAAGGCTCTGGTCTCTCACCCAATATGGTTGAGGCCTGTGTGCAGTTGGTCAGAATTCCTATGCTAGGGCACATTGATTCTCTGAATATCGCAATTGCCGCAGCTCTTATGATATATGAAATGCAACGAGAAGTAATTTTTACTAGACAATGAGCCTCTTTCTGAGAGGAAGAATAACTTTTTCTTTCTAAACGGTTAAAATCAGAAGAGCTCTTGAAAATTAGATATCTTGAAAATTATATATTACGGCAACTCATTCAGATGGTTTTTATACGCGGAAAATAGATATGCGCACTTACTCTCTATATGAAAATAATCCAAATTATGCTCTATTTTAGAGAGTTCTTCTCCAAAGATCTTGATTCTTTTAAATGAGAAATGTAAAGGAGATTACTCTTATAAAAAGATATGTATTTCTCGATCGTGACGGCACTCTCAACGTAGACACTCATTATCTTTCTCACCCTGATCAGGTTGTACTTTTACCTGGTGTCGTGCAAGGTTTGCATTACTTGCAAGCAATGGGTTTTAGGTTGATTGTACTGACAAACCAGTCAGGAGTGGCCCGCGGTTATTTTAACGAGACCCAGGTTACCGCCGTGCATGCTCGCCTGCGAGGGATGCTGATGGCTGAAGGCGTGATCTTGGATGCCTTTTATTTCTGCCCGCATGCTCCTGATGATCACTGTGCCTGTCGTAAACCACGACCAGGTTTGCTTGATCAGGTACGCCGTGACCACAACTTTAATCCTGAACAGGCTTATATAATTGGAGACAAAGACTCTGATATCGTTATGGGCAAAGTAGCTGGCATAAGAACCATTCTAGTGTGTCCTGACTTACCGGCCGACTCTTCTCAAAGAGGCTCAGACACGGCGAATTGTGTCACACCTGATTTTCTTGTTAAGAATCTTGTAGAAGCAGCAATGCTGATCATTTCTACAGGCTGATCATTTCTACAGTTCTACAGTGTGTCTAGCAGTTTTTCATAAAAATTGAAAAAAATTAGAAGAAGGGTCTGGTAGAAGGATATCTGAACATGTCGGTTCTTCGTGCTCAGGAGTTTCCTATTGATCTCGTGGGACTCTTACCAGCCGACCTGCTTGTCCTCACAAAAAGTCTTGATGCGGAGCATTTCCGTGCGAGCCAGCTCTGGCACTGGATTTATCATCGTGGTGTTACAGATTTTTCGGCCATGACCAATCTCCCAGAGAAGTTCCGAAAAAAATTAAGTGAACGGTGTGTTGTTGGGCGTCCGCAAATCTCCCAGACTATCACAGCAGAATCAGATTTGACTCATAAATGGCTTATGCGTTTTGCTGACGGACAAGCAGCAGAGACGGTTTATATCCCAAAGGATGATCGTGGCACACTTTGTCTTTCCAGTCAGGTAGGCTGCACACTCACGTGTCGTTTTTGTTATACAGGTACACAAGAATTTACAAGAAATCTTAGCACTGCTGAAATAGTAGGACAGTTATTAAAAGTAAAGGACATCTATAATCTTTGGGATGATTCCAGATACAAAAATATACTTTCAAATGTTGTCATGATGGGTATGGGTGAGCCATTATTTAATTACAATAATGTAATAACAGCCTTGAAGATTATGATGAACATTGAAGGCCTTGCAGTGTCACATAGGCGTATCACTGTGTCAACAGCAGGGGTCGTCCCGATGATCTTACGTTTAGGAGAAGAAGTATCATGTAATCTCTCTATAAGTTTACACTCTGCAACAGATGCAGTACGCGATGTCCTCATGCCTATCAATAAACGATACCCCCTGGCTGCACTCATGGCTGCCTGTAGAGCCTACCAGGCAGTCCGGAATACTCGTCGTATCACATTTGAATATATTATGCTTCGGGGAATCAATGACAGTGAATCTGATGCTCGTGCCGTTATACGACTAGTCAACGGTGTCCAGTGCAAATTCAATCTTATTCCCTTGAACCAATGGCCAGGGGTCTCGTACACTGGCTCAACGGCGGATGCTACTTATCGTTTCGCCACCATTCTGCAAGATTCTGGTTATGCCGCGCCGATACGTGCCGCGCGTGGTCGAGATATCCATGCTGCCTGCGGGCAGCTCTGCTCATCTTTCTACAATCTTAAAAAGAGAAAAAGTGAACATCTCCCCTTATATATCCAATAATAGACGAATTGGGTCTTCTATACACTCTTTGATACTTACAAGAAAAGATACCGCTTCACGGCCGTCTATGATTCGATGATCATAAGACAGTGCAACATACATCATTTGCCGTTTTTGAATCGAGCCATCCGCCCCAACGACAGGTCGTTGTTGAATTTTATGCATGCCAAGAATTCCAGATTGTGGGGCATTTAGAATCGGCGTACTCATCAATGAGCCATAAATTCCCCCGTTCGTAATGGTAAATGTACCATCTGTCAAATCTGCGACTGATAATTGACCATTCCGGGCACGACTAACTAAATCAGCAACTTCTTTTTCTATTGCAGAAAAGCACTTAATATCAGCATCTCGTATAACAGGAACTACTAAACCTTGTGCCGTGTTCACGGCTATACCAATGTGACAGTAGTCCTTATAGAGGATCTCATGACCATCAATTTCAGCATTCACAACAGGGAATGCTTTCAGAGCAGCTACACAGGCTTGAATGAAGAACGTCATGAATCCGAGACGCGCCTTGTATTTCTTTTCAAATGCCTCACGGTGACGCTGCCGGAGCGATATGATTGCTGTCATATCCACTTCGTTGAAGGTTGTGAGAATCGCCGCAGTATTTTGAGCTTCCTTCAGACGTGTAGCAATGCGCTGGCGTAATCTACTCATGCGCACTCGCCTTTCAGCACGTTCAGCACGTTGAGGCAATTGAGATTGAGGAGATTCAACAGAAAATTGTGACTGATTGCCAGCACTCTGGAAGTTTATAATATCCTCTTTTGTCAGTCGTCCTCCTCTCCCTGTTGCTGGGATAATAGACGGTGTCAGAGTCTGTTCTGTTACTATTCGTCGTACAGACGGAGAAAAATTCTCTTTTGATGAATGATTGAGTGAAGATGTAGTAGAAAAAGTCGCTGGAGGAGATTTTGTAGATGGAGATTTTATAGTTTCATTTTTTACTTCAGCAATGATACCAAGGATACTCCCAACGGTCACACTATCACCAATCACTACGATACATTTTTCTAATACACCCGTTGCAGGTGAAGGAACCTCAATAGTAATTTTATCTGTTTCTATCTCAACGAGAGGTTCATCAATTTCAACGTGTTCACCAACTTTTTTAAACCACTGCGTTACAGTTGCCTCTATAACAGACTCGCCTAGCGGGGGGACTTTGACTTCGGTGGACATGATAACCTCTAAGATCTCAGTGAGACCGTAGATCAGATCGGGATTCTCTCAGATCGGGATATCTCTACCGACTCTGTCTTTTCTGTCTTTTCTGTCTGTCTCTGAAACGGCTGAACAAGTACTCCGGCATCCCAGCGCAACGCCTGATCAATCAGTAGTGCTTGCTCTTCCAGATGACGACGCAAGAGGCCAGTGGCTGGAGATGCAGATGCCTTACGACCAACGTAAAGCAGCCGTCTCTGTGGTGAATATCCTAGCTCATCAAGCAAGTACTGTAGACGGCGATCAACATGAAGAAAAGCCCCTTGATTAGCGGGCTCCTCCTGGCACCATACTAGTTCAGCGCTAGTATATCTAGAAAGCTGCGCCTTGAGATTTTCATGAGGCCATGGATATAACTGTTCAACGCGAATAACTGCAACATTCTTCAAGCAGAGTTCCAGCGATCTTTGGACGAGGTCGTAATATACTTTGCCGCTGCATAACACAACACGGCTTACTTGCTCAGGGGGTACGATAGCCGTCGTGTCCTGCAATACCCGATGAAAACGGGATGTAGGACCAAATGCTTGTAATGGCGAGACACACCCCTTGTGACGTAACAGTGATTTTGGTGTAAACACAATCAGCGGCTTGCGAAAATTGCGTCGGACTTGTCGTCGCAAAAGATGGAAGAAGTTAGCCGGTGTTGTCGGAAGACAGATCTGAATATTTTCATCTGCTGTGAGTTGTAAATAACGTTCTGGCCTGCCAGAAGAATGCTCCGGTCCTTGCCCTTCAAAACCATGTGGCAGAAAGATGGTTAGACCTGACAGACGTAACCACTTCGACTCACCTGAAGCAATGAACTGATCAAAAACCACTTGTGCGCCATTAGCAAAATCACCAAACTGTGCTTCCCAGATGACTAAAGCCTTTGGCATCGCAAGAGAATAACCATATTCAAAGCCTAACACTGATTCCTCAGATAAAGGACTATCAACCACCTCAAAAAGAGATTGTCCATCACGGATGTGATTAAGTGGTATGTAAACGGATTCGTTCTCTTGATCTATCAAAACGGCGTGACGCTGTGAAAAAGTCCCACGCCCACTGTCCTGGCCCGAGAGACGTACTGGTGTGCCTTCGAGTAAAAGAGTCCCAAACGCCAGTGCCTCTGCCGTTGCCCAGTCAATATCCTGACCTGTTTGGAACATGTCCCGTTTATTTTCAAGTTGGCGGAGGATTTTAGGATGAATTCTCAAACCAGTGGGTGGAGTTGAGAGAGCAGCCCCTACTTCCCTGAGCAGGGTCATGGACACATCCGTAGATTCCTGACGTAACTCGTCCTCACCTTTTGCTGGCACTAGACCACTCCAGATCCCTTCTAACCAGTCTGCTTTGTTAGGTTTATAGCTCTCAGAATCTTCGTACTCTTCTTTTAGGCGATTACGATATCGTATATCCATAAAACTGATTTCATCAGTCTTTACAAGATTATTCTGCAATAATTTATCAGAATAAATTTTTTTAGTTGTAGGATGAGTAGCAATACGTCCGTACATGATGGGCTGTGTAAAGCTAGGTTCATCTGTTTCATTATGACCATGACGGCGGTAGCAGAGCATGTCAACGACCACATCTGCCATGAACTGCTGTCGAAATTCTGTTGCTATACGAGCAATATGTACGACTGCTTCTGGATCGTCACCATTAACATGGAAGATAGGAGCCTGGACTCCCTTTGCCACATCTGACGGATAAGTACTAGAACGACTATGTTGTGGCAGTGTGGTGAAGCCAATTTGATTGTTAATAATCACATGAATTGTCCCGCCACTGCAGTATCCTTTCAATTGGGAAAGACCAAAACATTCAGCGACCATGCCCTGCCCAGAGAAGGCGGCGTCGCCATGCAAAATCACTCCCATGACTTCATCACGGGCCACCATACCACCACGCAGGGCCTGATTCGCCCGTACTTTGCCAAGCAAAACGGGATCAGCCGCTTCTAGGTGTGAGGGATTAGCAATTAATGAAACATGCATCCTCCTATCGTCAAACACGCGATCAGTGGATGTACCTAAATGGTACTTCACATCACCAGCACCCTGCACATCTTCAGGATGAGCTGGATTCCCCTGAAACTCAGAGAAAATAGCGCGATAGGGCTTTTTTAATACATGAGCAAGCACGTTCAGCCTGCCGCGGTGAGCCATACTGAATACGATATTATTAAGGCCCAGCTGACTACCACGTTTGAGAATCTGTTCTAGTAAGGGAATGAGAGACTCCCCACCCTCTAAGCCAAAACGCTTTGTCCCAAGATATTTAGTATGCAAGAATTTTTCAAACTCTTCAGCCTCAGTCAGTTGTTCAAGAATAGCGCGCCTGTCTGCGGCAGAAAATTCTGTCTGATTACGGACACTTTCAATACGTCTTTGAATCCATGCCTTCTGTTCAGGATCTTGTATATGCATAAACTCAACACCAATGTGACCACAATAAGTCGTCCGCACAGCGTCGAGAATCTGCTGTAAAGTAGCCGTTTGCATCCCAAGTACATTGTCGATGAAAATTTCTCGATCAAGGTCACGTTCCGTGAAACCATACTCATGGTAGTCAAGTTCTGGGTGATAGCGCTCTCCATGGAGGCCAAGAGGATCTAGACTGGCAATCAGATGCCCGCGGACACGATAAACTCGAATCATCATTAAGGCACGAATGGAATCGAGAGTATGTCGGTCGGCTAGCGTCTTTCCGTGGACAACCCGGACGACCTCAGCAGCATCGGCCTCAGCAGCATCGGCCAAAATAGCTAAGTCTCGATTCTCCAAAAGATCAAAAAACTGCACCCAACTCCGATCAATAGCGGCTCTGTCCTGGAGATATCTGCGATACAGTGCCGCGATAAACGTCGCGTTAGGTCCGAAGAGAAACGTTTCAATACTGCGCCCCATTTATTATGGTCGGTACGGTTTACACCGCATCGCCTTCCTCATCTAGGCTAGGACACTAGCTAGGCTAGGACACTCTCATCTTTAAGATAATGATGTGAATTCAGTCTAAAACACACTAAAACACCATCATAAACACAATCATAAAAAGCGTCCTCGGCACTCACCTCACTCTGCACTCTCTTCCCCCCCCTCCATCTCAAAGCGAGCCCTAGGCCCTAGCTAGCCTCTAGCCTAGGGCCTAGGCCTAGCTAGAGAGCTAGGAGCTCATAGCTTTTAACATCGCACTCCCAAGGGATGCCGGTGACTCTGTGATATGAATACCAGCCTGACGCAGAGCTTCGTATTTCTCAGCAGCTGTCCCTTGACCGCCAGAGATAATTGCTCCAGCATGCCCCATTCGCCGTCCTGGTGGTGCCGTCGCCCCAGCAATAAAGCCTACTATAGGTTTTTTTCTCTTATTGTGTTTGATGAAATCAGCTGCCTCCTCTTCAGCGGTACCACCAATTTCACCGATCATGACAATCCCTTCTGTTTCTGAATCAGCAAGAAAGGCTTCCAAGCAGTCTATGAAATTAGTCCCATTCAGAGGATCACCTCCGATCCCTATACAGGTAGACTGTCCCAATCCGGCCATAGTGGTTTGCGCCACCGCTTCATAGGTTAGGGTACCAGATCGAGAGATGACACCAATCTTCCCCTGCTGGTGGATGTGACCAGGCATAATACCAATCTTACACTCACCCGGTGTAATGATTCCTGGACAATTGGGACCTATCAGACGGCTTTTACTCTGTGCAGTCAAGACACGTTTCACACGTAACATATCGATAACAGGAACACCCTCTGTAATACAAACAATAAGAGGGACCTCAGCATCAACAGATTCCAGAATGGCATCTGCTGCAAAAGGTGGTGGAACATAAATAACCGTAGCATCAGCACCCGTCACTTCCCGAGCGGCAGCTACCGTATCAAATACCGGTAGATCTAGATGCATAGTGCCCCCCTTACCAGGAGTCACACCACCAACCATCCTTGTGCCATAAGCAATAGCCTGTTCTGTATGAAATGTTCCTTGGGCCCCAGTAATCCCTTGACAGAGGACTGCTGTGTCCTTGTTAATAAAAATAGCCATCTTACACAGCCTCCTTCACAGCCTTGACGACCTTTTCGGCTGCGTCGGCTAAGTTTTCAGCAGTAATGATAGGCAGTCCAGATTCATGAATGATTTTCTTCCCAGACTCAACATTTGTGCCTTCTAATCGGACAACCAAAGGCACATGCAGGTTGACCTCGCGCGCCGCCGCAACAACACCCTCGGCGATTATATCACAGCGCATGATACCCCCGAAGATATTCACCAAAATACCCTTAACATTAGAATCTGAAAGGATAAGCTTAAACGCTATTGTTACACGCTCCTTAGTCGCACCACCACCAACATCTAAAAAATTTGCTGGTGAAGCACCATAGAGTTTAATGATATCCATGGTTGCCATAGCAAGTCCTGCTCCATTAACCATGCAACCTATGGTACCATCAAGAGTGATATAGTTCAGAGAGTGACGAGCTGCCTCTAGCTCACGTGCATCTTCTTCATCCTCGTCACGCATTTCGCTCACTTCTTTGTGGCGAAACAAAGCGTTATCGTCAAAAGTCATCTTCGCATCGAGTGCGATGAGATCACCGGCCGGAGTCACAACAAGTGGGTTTATTTCTATAAGAGAAGCATCCAGTTCCATGAATGCATTATACATGGACATCACAAAGTCTGTACAAGCGCGGACTTGCTTGCCTTCAAGTCTCAAACCAAAGGAAATCTTTCGAGCATGAAAAAGTTGAATACCTGAAATAGTATCAATCTGAACTTTAATAATTTTCTCAGGGGTTTCCGCGGCTACTTTTTCTATTTCCATCCCGCCTTCAAGAGAAGCAATGATAGTCAGACAGGAGGCAGATCGATCAATCAACATAGACAAGTATAGCTCTCGCGCGACATCGCATCCGGCCTCAATGTACAATCTTTTCACTGTCCGACCCACTACTCCGGTCTGATGGGTAACAAGTGTCTTGCCAAGCATCTGCGTGGCATGAGCACGTACCTCTGCAGGCGTCTGGACTAGGCGAACACCGCCCTTTTCCCCAGCTCCATGCTCTTTAAACTTTCCCTTACCCCGCCCTCCCGCATGAATCTGAGCTTTAACAACAAAAAGGGAGCCACCGAGTGTGCGCGACACAGTCTCTGCTTCTTCAGGCGTATGAGCAACCATACCATTGTTAACTGCAACACCATATCTTTTCAAAAGTTGTTTTGCCTGATATTCATGAATATTCATCGAGTCGGCCTCCTCTTGGGTCATGCCTGCTGCATCATGCTCTTTGCAGCGTCGACAAGTGCGCGGACTGCAGTGACCGACTTGTCGAAAGCAACTTTTTCTAAGGTGCTGAGTTCAATCTCGACAATCCTTTCAACACCGCCTGCTCCAATGACAGCTGGAACGCCAACGTACATGCCATTGACTCCATATTCTTTATCACACCAGGCGGCACAGGGGACAATACGCTTCTTATCCTTCAGATAACTCTCAGCCATGACGATCCCTGCTGTCGCCGGTGCGTAAAAGGCCGAACCAGTCTTCAGGAGGCCAACTATTTCAGCACCCCCATTACGGGTTCTTTCTACAATAGAATCAATTTTAGATTGAGTGCTCCAACCAAGACGGATACATTCTGGTAACGGTACACCACCAACAGACGAATAACGGACAAGAGGAACCATCGTGTCACCATGTCCTCCCAACACGAAAGCACTGACGTCTTCAACGGAGACACAAAATTCTTCAGCAAGAAAAGTACGAAAGCGTCCAGAATCAAGAATCCCCCCCATACCGACCACTTGACTTGTTGGCAAACCGGAAGATTCGCGTAATACCCATACCATGGCATCCAGTGGATTTGTAATACAGATCACAAAAGCGTTTTTACAATGCTGTCTGATCCCTTCGCCAACTGCCCTCATAATTTTTGTATTAACGCTAATGAGATCATCACGACTCATACCCGGCTTACGAGGTAAGCCCGCCGTCACTATGACGAGATCCGAACCAGAAATAGCTGCATATTCACTAGCCCCGACTAACCTACTATCAATATCCGCGATAGCGCCTGCTTGCTGAATGTCAAGCGCCTTTCCAGAAGGCATTCCTTCGACAACATCGAACAGTACCACATCGCCAAGCTCTTTGAGCAAAACGAGATGAGCCAATGTACCGCCAATGTTGCCGGCCCCAATAAGTGCGATCTGCTGACGTGCCATCTCTACCCCCTTTATACCCCCTTATACACCCTCTAAAAGCCCCACTGCCAATCCTATGAGGGTTCACCTTGAGCGAACACACACAACCACGGGGCTTGGCGCTAGCGCTAACCCCAATGGGTTGGCCAAAGAACGGTCTTCAGCTTGCCGTGATTTCTCCTCAATGGCAAGACCTGTGGAACAGGTTCTGTTGTCTTCAACAGAAAAAGGGCTTGGTTATGTCTCAACCTCTAATATTGTAACGTTTCTTTGCGATCTTTTTTAATGAGAGTACCAGCACCATGAATTGTAAAAAGTTCCAGAAGGATGACATGCGGAACGCGGCCATCTAAGATAACGGCAGCTTCTACTCCTCGCCCCACAGCATCAAGACATGTATGAATCTTAGGAATCATACCTCCTGTAACAGTCAGTGTTGATATTGCCATTTTAGCTTGTGTTTCTGTCATCTCTACTATTAAACGTCCATTTTTATCTAGCACTCCTTCCACATCAGTCAACATCAACAAACGCTGTGCCTCCAGGGCACCAGCAATAGCACCAGCAACAGTATCGGCGTTTATGTTATAACTCTCACCAGCTGGTCCTACGCCAACAGGCGCAATGACAGGAATCATGTCTGAGTCTCGCAGGGTATCAAGAATATGGGGCGTGATCGTGGCGGGTTCTCCAACGTATCCCAAATCTGTTGTATGGTGCAGCTTCGTTGCCTGAATTAATTTGCCATCCTTCCCTGATAGGCCAACGGCTAAACCACCCTGTTGATTAATAGCAGAAACAATCTGCTTGTTGAGAAGACCGGAAAGGACCATCTCGACCACACTCATTGTTTCTGCATTTGTCACTCGCAATCCATGCACAAAATGACTTTTGATATGCAGCTTTTCCAACATTACTTCAATTTGTGGTCCACCACCATGAACTACTATTGGATGAATACCAATCTGCTTTAACAACACAACATCGCGAGCAAAATCTGCAGCGAGATGTTCCTCGCCCATCGCATGTCCACCGTACTTGACTACGAACGTGCTGCCGGAAAATGCACGCATGTATGGCAAAGCTTCTACTAAAACCTGAGTTTTAGAAAGTAAAACCTCTCTTTCAAGAGTTTTTACTGTGGAAGTACCCATATACACTGTCCCTCCGTACCTAAACAGACGGCACAAGTCTTTCCAACAGAGCACGCAACCCAGGAACTCCAATCTGCCTTTCAGCGCTTATGGTAGGCACACCAGGACAGGCCGCTGCGTGAGAGGCTACTTCTGCACTGACAGCTAATAATTGTGTAGTCCTTTCCTGAAGGCCTACTTTATCTGCCTTACTCAGAATCACTTGATAGCTAACGGCAGCTTTGTCCAAAAGCCGCATCATCACACGATCATTCTCCTTTATGCCATGTCGGCTATCGATCAGAAGCAGGGTGTTGCGCAAAGATTGACGACAGCGCAGATAGCTACATACTAACCCTGTCCATTGTTGGACTATGCTCTTTGGGGCTGCGGCATAGCCATATCCCGGCAAATCAACGAGCATCAGGCGATTGGAGACTTGAAAAAAAAATATTTTTTGCGTGCAACCTGGTTTTTTTGAAACACGCGCTAAAGCCCGGCGACCGGTTAAGGCATTGATCAGACTTGATTTACCGACATTAGAACGACCCGCGAAAGCAATCTCAGGCAGGTGGCACAGAGGAATCTGGCTAGTGTCAGCCGCGGCTGTTACAAAAATGCAGGGACCAGAAAATAAATGCCGCCCCGCTTTGACACTCAATTCTTCTTCTCTACCTCTCTCACTTCTGCCAGACTCCGATGGTAAAGACTGACACGTCAAAGCCTTACACCCATTTTTTTCATGATCACCCACTGCTGAATAATAGACAAAATATTATTCCACGCCCAATAGATAACCAAACCAGCGGAAAATTGAGCAAGCATAACTGTAAATACTATGGGCAGTAAGGAAAAAACACGCGCCTGTATGGGATCAGCGGGTTGTGGATTCATTTTTTGTTGTAGCCACATTGTTACACCCATTACAAGTGGCCATACACCAATTTGCAGGAGTGCAGGTGGCGTCCATGGAATCATACCAAAAAGATTAAAAATACTTGTTGGATCTGGGGCAGATAAATCATGAATCCATCCAAAAAATTTTGCGTGTCTCATCTCTATTGTTATAAATAAAACCTTATAAAGAGCAAAGAAAACAGGTACTTGCACAAGAATAGGGAGACAACCTGCGGCAGGGTTTATTTTCTCTCTTTTATATAGAGACATCATCTCCTGATTGAGCCGTATCCTGTCACTACCAAATCTGTCTTGTAATCTTTTTAGATCAGGCTGCAGACTCTTCATTTTGCTCATAGCCTGATAGGATTTGTTAGCAAGTGGAAACACTAAAGCCTTAATGATGACAGTGAACAGTAAAATCGCCACACCGAAGTTACCAACAAGTCCACGCAGGAATGTCAGGGCGTGAAAGAATGGCCTCGTCAGAAAAGAAAACCAACCGAAGTCAATAGCAAGATCGAACTTTTTTATTCCTAAAGTTGTAGAATAATGATGGAGTACTTGAGCCTCCTTGGCACCGGCAAAGACCCAACCAACAGCCTCTGCTGAAGAGCCTGGCGCTATCGTTTGTGCTGGCCCCACATGGTCCACTTGATAAACATCAATCCCCCTTATCATCTGGTGCAAAAAACGTATGGTGGCTTTCTGATACTGCGGGGGCACGAGTGCTACTAACCAGTACTTATCTGTAATTCCAGCCCATCCTCCCTCAGAATCTTCTCTAAAGACTTTGCTGCTTTCCTTAAGATCCTGATAATCTTTTTCCCTTAATGTGCTGTTAAGGAGGCCAAGCGGTCCTTCATGGAGAATATACATACCGGCCGTCTGAGGCGTACCATATCGGTAAACAGCTTGATAAGGGGCCAAACTTAACGGCATTTCGCTGCGATTCTCCACTTTCTGATGAACTGTAAACATATAATCACTATCAATGGAAAATGTACGCCGAAAAATAACTCCATTTTTGCTCGTCCAAGTAAGGGTTACTGGTTTATTAACACTTAAATTCAAGGAATCTGCTGTCCACCTAGTCGCAGTATTCGGGACATCTAAACCAGAAATGATTGGTGCCCAACCAAAATCGACATAGTAAGGAATACTTCCACTTGGCGGGGCCAAAAGACTAATTTCTGGTGCCTCAGGGTCAGGAGTCAGATGATACCTCACCATAGTCAGTGTATCAAGGCGTCCACCAATCAAGGAAACGGAGCCATGTAAACTAGGCGTGCGAATAGTAATCCGCGCTGTTGGATCATCAGAAATTATTCTTTTTGGTTGTGGAGAAGCTCTTCTAACAGCCTCCCCCTCTAGAGGGCTGGATTGGCTTTCTGCTTGGGAAGGCATGGTCTCCGATGGAGACGGCGGTAAATCAGCAGGCATCAGAAAAAGCTGGAACACTAGTATGATCACTAGGGAAAGGCCCACAGCTAGGATCACGTTGCGCTGTTCCGACATAGTTTGGCAATCCGTTGCAACCCCGCGATTCTCTAGGAAATAACCTTCCCACCAGAGGAAACTGGTTAACTCACCAGAGAAAACTACTGGTTAACTGTCTGGAACGGGGTCGTAGCCGTGCCCTCCCCAAGGATGACACCTTGCGAGTCGTCGTACTGTTAGCCACCCACCCCGTAACGCCCCAAAACGTTTTACGGATTCTACCATATATGTGGAACATGTTGGCACATAACGACAGTGCATTGGTAACATTGGAGATATCAACCATTGATAAGAATAGCCTAAAAACACAATTATCTTTGTAAGAAAATATATCATTCTAAAACACTCTTTAATTTTATTAAGAATCTGTACTTTTCTTTAAAAAATGACTGCTCTTCTTGATTGATTTTTTCTTAATCCTACCGTCCATCCAAGAAACGCCCAGAGAGTACAAAGCCGTCTTCAAATCGGCCAGTAGATCTGTATAAGGACGTCCTAGAGTTTTGGTACGGCCAATAAGAACCAAATCGTAGCCTACTCTCACTACACCGGGCAAAACCGCTGCTGCCACTGCTCGCAACCGCCGCCGTATTCTGTTACGCTTAACAGCATTACCTGTTCTACGACTTGCAGTAAATCCTACACGCACTAATGATTGTTCATTAATAGATTGGGCAACCTGCAGAATTAGACCTGGCATCACCCTTTTGCGTTGTGCTCTCGCAACACGAAGAAAATCTGCCCTCCGCTTGAGGCGAATCAATGCGGACATCGCGTCTACCGCCTTTCATGCAGACAGGCGCTTACGACCTTTGGCCCGGCGATTTTTGATCACACGGCGTCCCCCCACCGTAGCCATCCGGGCACGAAAACCATGTCGCCGGGCTCGGACGAGCCTACTCGGCTGATAAGTACGTTTCACGTGACACCCCGTGTTTGCAATAGCCCAGCTTTCTTACGGCTAGAGCCGATACGAAGTCAATAAACTATAGACTACTTATTACATTTTTCCAGAGCACTTACTGCGATAGACTACTCTTCTATAAATCACTGGCTATAGATCACGAATCCTTAATGGTAAGTTGTCTTCAATGAGACCAATAAAAGCTGTACGACCCCAAATCCAGCTGTAAGATACCGTTGAAAGAACAACAGTTACAGTAATAATTCCAAGCATGGGATCCAAAATTGGTTCTACATCCATTCCAAGACCATAACCACCAAGTACCATTCCTGCAAGAAGTATTTGACTAAACGTGTTTAGCTTACTGATTAAGAGTGGCCGCATGCTTACGTTGCCAATTACTAGCTCATAGAAGATAGCACCGCCTACAATCAGGCAATCGCGCAATGCGACCAAAATCACGACCCACTGTGGCAGATAGCCAGTGCAGGCCATAGCAACATAAACTCCCACTAACAAGGATTTATCCGCGAGGGGATCCAGATAACTTCCAATGCGCGTGCAAGCATTGAGCATCTTAGCCATAGCCCCATCAGCTGCATCTGTAATGGCAGCAATTGCAAACAGCCAGAAAGCCACTGCTAACATACCCTCGCCAATCAGCCATACCGCCACAGGTGCGACTAGTAAGCGGATGAGAGTGAGGCCGTTTGGAATAGCCTTGACACTCATGTAAACGCTAATATTCTGTATGCGTACTGACATTCCTTCGCTCTGTCCCTCTCATGGTCAACCTTAGCATGTTGTTGGTTGGGTCCATGGTCTCTCTGATCTTTCTGATCTTTTCTTTCTGATCTTTCTTCTTTCTTCTTTTTAGAAAATCTAGAAGGCAGAGGAGTGCTTTGACGCGAATCAGTCTCCACAGCGCCCCATGACCATCTAACGCCAGTCCCTACTGAGTTAAAGCGCAACACGTTGAGACATGCCGCTCACATCGGCACTAGAGACAGAGACTAAGCAGAGTCTCTTATCGAACACGGCGCAGATGATCATGGATAGACACCCCGGACCACGCTTTATCCATTATCCATGCCGCCGGGGAATAAACCACTAGGAGCAGAGGGCCTAACCTCTCGCCCAGCCAGTACCCATGTGCTCTGCCGGCGCCAGTTTGTTTTTCTCGACGATTCATCACAGTCTGGGCGGTCCTGTCAAGGATGCCTGCTAGAGATTCAGCGGGATGCTCGATAAAGAGCTGTCCAATGTCTTTGAAAGAGATTAAGACAAATATATTCAATATTGTTAGATATAATAAATATTATACTCGTATTTCAGAATGGTATTTTTTAGTATTGCTATATAGCAAAATTTTAAAAAAGTAATTATTAGTATCTCTAGTAAAATTTTTCTGATATCTAAGTAAAATATTTTTAGAGGGGACGTTAAACAGAGTAGGCATTGCAAACCTTTTTTTTTCAAGTATGCTCTTTCAAGTCTGCTCTTGTAGGATTGCGTGTGTTTTTTCTGAGGTTTCCTACATATGTCTGTAAGTGAATACAATTACCGTGATGTTGGTGTGGATATTGATGTCGGCAATACTTTTGTCCATGCTGTCCAGCCATTTGCCAAGAGTACAGCGCGCGCCGGGACTCTTGCCCAGCTAGGTGGGTTTGGCGCTTTTTTTGATTTGCAAAAAGCCGGTTATCATGATCCGATTTTGGTGTCAGCAGCAGATGGTGTTGGCACTAAAATCAAAATCGCAACAGCTGTTGATAATTTAGACTCAATTGGAATTGATTTAGTGGCAATGTTAGTGAATGACTTAGTAGTGCATGGTGCTGAGCCACTCTTTTTTCTCGATTATATTGCCACTGAGAATTTAAATATAAAAAATGCCACTCGGATAGTGGCCGGCATTGCTAAGGCCTGTCGCCAGGCGGGATGTGCCTTGGTTGGTGGAGAGACTGCTGAAATGCCCGGAACATATGCCAAGGGAGAGTATGACTTAGCTGGCTTTGCGGTTGGGGCTGTCGAACGTGACTCTTTAATGACTGGTCAAGCGGTGGTACCAGGGGACATCGTACTCGGACTAGCCTCTGATGGCTTACACGCAAACGGCTATTCCATGGTAAGACATGTTGTGAGAGCACAAGGGTTGTCCTATAAGGATCCGGCGCCCTTTGCATCCTGTTTCACTCTCGGGGAAGCATTGCTCGTGCCGACTCGTATTTATGTCCAACCTTGTCTGACTCTCATTCGGGCTGGTTTTGTCAAGGCACTGGCTCACATTACAGGCGGTGGTCTGTTAGAGAATATTCCCCGGGTGATACCGAATTCCTGTGCAGCGAGTCTTGATGCGACTACTTGGTCACTACCGCCAGTGTTCTACTGGCTCGCGCGTAATGGTCCTATTGCCCTCTTGGAAATGGTAAGAATATTTAATTGTGGTATCGGAATGATAGCAGTTGTACCTCCCATTGCAGTTGAACGTGCTATTGAGTTGTTGGCTGAGAATGGTATACCTTCCTTTTCCATTGGGGTCATTACTCCTCGCAACGGTGAGGTGGCCATCACCATTTCTGGTATGGAGGTAGCGTGGCACGTTTGAAGGTCGCAGTTCTCATTTCCGGTAGAGGATCTAACCTGCAAGCTCTCATTCAGGCGGCAGCTGCACCAAACTTTCCAACAGAGGTCATTCATGTTATTTCTAGTTTTTCTAGTGCTGACGGTTTAACGTATGCTATTAAAGCTGGCATTCCCGCAACAGTTATCGATCATCGGGATCATACGGATCGTTCGTCTTTTGAGTCCGCCCTCAATCTCTGTCTGCATACTGCGGGTGCAGAGTTAGTATGCCTTGCCGGATTTATACGATTATTAACAGCTGAATTTATCGCAGCCTGGCCGGACAAAATCCTGAATATTCATCCTTCATTGTTACCAGCTTTTAAGGGCTTGCATACTCACAAGAGAGTACTAGAATCTGGTGTACGTTTTACAGGTTGTACTGTTCATTTTGTTCGTTCTGGAACAGATGACGGGCCTATCATCGCTCAAGCAGTGGTCCCTGTTTTACCGGAAGACACGATCGATCTTTTGGCCGCACGAGTTCTTGAGGCCGAACATCACCTCTATCCGCTGGCTTTATCATTAGTTGCAACAGGCCGGGCCCGTGTCAGGGAAGACGTGGTGGAGATAAGTGGTAATCTGTGGCCAACTTCTTTCCCACAGACATTATTTAACCCGGGATTAATTTAACCCAGGATAGGATTACCGGATCCGGATCGGATCCTAACAGCGTCACATGTCACATATAGCCACTATGACACACACCCTTGCTTAAGCTTCATAAGCAAGCCCACTTTCGGTGCGGAAGGGACGAGTGAGCAAGTTATGAATCACTCCGTCAATAGGTTCACCTTGATCAAGAACGCTGCATACAGCTTGACAGACTGGCATCTCGACTGCCAGTGCCTCGGCACGTGCGACTACAGCCGCAGCGCTGTAAACGCCTTCTGTCACAGACAAGCTCCTTGCTAGCAGTTGAGTCAGACTCCCCCCCTGGCCAAGGGCCACTCCGAATGAAAAGTTGCGCGATTGTACGCTGTTGGCTGTGAGAACTAAATCTCCTAAGCCTGAGAGACCCATCAGCGTTTCTGCCTGCGCACCGGCAGCGACTGCTAAACGAACAATTTCAGCCAGGCCACGTGTCGTTAGCGCTGCGCGCGCGTTATTTCCTAAGGATCGACCTTCGACAATGCCGCAGCCGATGGCCAGTACATTCTTGACTGCTCCTCCAATCTCCGCACCTCGAATATCATTCGATAAGTAGAGCCGAAGTGCTGGTGTTCCGAGTGTCATGAGGAGAACTTGGCCCAGTCCTGTATCCTGGCAGGCGAGTGTCAATGCCGTTGGTAATCCACGAGCAACTTCTGCAGCAAAACTTGGTCCTGATAAAACGGCTATTTTTGCGGTCGGTAAAGTCTCCCCAAGGATTTCGTGCATCAGAGCATTGGTATGGCGTTCAATTCCCTTAGCACAGATGATAGCCGGTATGCCTGATCGCCAATGTGGAGCAAATTGGGTGGAAACAGCACGTAGGTACTGTGCTGGTACTGCCAATAAAATAGCGTCGCATGTCCCTGTAACTGCCGTTGGGTCTGTCGTCAGATGCAAAGTCCCATGATCGAGTGGTAATAGTACACCGGGTAGATAAGGGCTCTCATGATGAGCGACCAACAGAGCTGCTGTAGTGGGGTTATGGACCCATAACACAACCTGCAGTCCTGTGCGGCAAGCAGTAAGAGCAAGCGCAGTTCCCCAAGCACCAGCACCGACAACACCAATTCGATTCATTACTTTCAGAATCCGTCCCTTCCTGCAGAGGCCATTTCTCATTGCCTCCATATGGGGTTTTTTATCAAAGAAATAAGTGCAGCGTGTGCTTTGAGTTCGTCAGGGGAAGCCATATGCGAACGGGCGGGACGATAGGGACGAGCGACAGTTGTCATTCCCGCAGTAGCTTTGGGAAGGCCTAATGATAATTGAGGTTCTTTACTACCAATAAGAGCAATATAAATTTCTGTTAATAATTGTGAATCCAGCAAAGCACCATGAACTGTTCGTCTGGAATTGTCTATGGAAAATCGTCGGCACAGGCTATCCAAACTAACCTGTGCTCCGGGGAATCGCCGCTTTGCCATAGCGACCGTATCAATAACTCGATTCATAGAGAGGGGTGGCAGGCAACAACGTTCTAATTCTGCATTGAGAAATTTTATATCAAAAGTAGCATTGTGAATAATCAGCATTGCATCATTGAGAAACGCGAGGAATAACTTGGCAATGTCAGCGAATAAGGGCTTCCTGGCCAGGAATGTGGAAGACAGACCGTGAATCGCCTCTGCATCCGCAGGCATGTCTCGTTCTGGGTTGAGATACCACTGACGGCTCTTGCCCGTTGGGAGGTGATTCATAAGCTCAATACAGCCAATTTCGACAACACGATGGCCATCCGCTGGATTCAACCCAGTCGTTTCTGTATCGAGGACAATTTCACGCATGATCACCTCTTTGCAGCAAAAAGTCATGTAGTGGACGAGGAGGCCAGTGGTGGGATGGATGCATACACATGGTTTTGGTAATTTGGATGAGGCTGCGTAGAGTTGAACGATATCCGAGTCCAGTCGGTACAACAAATGTTGCACGGCGTCGTTTCTCACTTTCTGAAATCTGACGACTCTTGATAAACTCTAACTTTTTGAGAGTCATCCCCACTCGACGCATGGCCCTTTGCGTCTGTAAAAACGGTGGCGCGGTGACAACGGCTACTGCATCACAACGCCGCTCGCTGTGTGTTTCAAATAGCAATGGAATATCCAGTACAACTAGGTATTTATGACTGCTTGCCGCACACTGTAAAAAACGCCTTTCAGCTTGGAGAACAAGGGGGTGCAGAATACTTTCAAGCTGTTGGAGTCGAACAGAATCGCCAAAAACCTTGGCACCAAGAGCTAATCTATCTACCGCACCATGTACAATGACATCAGGAAAAACAGCCGCAATGGTCTGCACAGCTGTACTACTGAGTAAAGAATGAACGACTGCATCAGAATCATACACAGGAATGCCAAGACTTCTAAAAATAGCTGATGCTGTACTCTTTCCCATAGCAATAGAACCAGTGAGGCCAAGGACACGCATGTTCCTATCTCGTTCTTTTTTTATAACTATTACATTATGGCATGAGAGCAATGAGTAAGTAATACTAAGTATTACTATTGTAGCATATAGACTATGATAGAATCTAGTATGCCTTATAGTGGGAGAGGGATAGTTCTTCAAAGGATCATGCGCCCGTATCAGGCTTTTCCTTTTATCGAAAAATTGAAAATTTATTCAATTAAAAGTTATATTACCTCAGCATAAAGTCCCTTAACTCTGATGTTATTTCAGGCTCAATACCATACCACGCTGCGAACCCAGGCCGAGCCTGATGCAAGAGCATGCCTAAACCATCAACCACTGGATTTCCCCGTGCAGAGGCCTGCGCGAGTAAAGGTGTTACGTATGGTACGTAAACAGTATCTATGACTACCGCTTGTTTTGGCAAAGCGCAAAGGTCTATCGCGAGCGGCTCTACACCTATCATGCCTAAAATTGTGGCATTCACAAGCAAAGCAGCTCCTTCAAGAATTCTTTCTCTTTCTGACCAGTTGATCACCTCGAGAGGCCCACCAACGTTAGAAACTAGTGCTATGGCACGTTCATAAGAACGACTCACGATGAAAATTTGTTCAACACCACTCTCTAAAAGAGCTACTATAACGGCCCGCGCGACTCCTCCTGCGCCAAGAATAACTGCTGGTCCGTTTGAAGCGTGCCAATCTGGTATTCTATCACGCAGGTTCTCTGTAAAGCCGAAGCTGTCAGTATTTGAACCAAGTAGTCGGCCATTCTCAGTATACAGAATAGTATTGACAGCACCTATACGTTGGGCTAGTGGTGTGACTTCGTCCACGACAGCAAGCGCTGATTCCTTGTGCGGCGCCGTAACATTCGTCCCTTGAAATCCAGCTTTTCCTAAGATCCTTGTAACTTCAGAAAAATGTACAGGCTGCACTGCAAGCGGGATATAAGCGCCATAGACGCCATATCTTTGCAGCCACCAGCCGTGCAAACGAGGGGATAAAGAATGGCAGACAGGCCACCCAATAACACCGGCGAGCTTTATGCTGCCTTTCGCCTTATGAATTTGCACGTATAGGACCCTCCTGACTCTCCTCGCCAGTCTCCCAGACTCTTTGTGCAAAAGATGATACTGCATACTGCAAATACAAAAAATCTTTGAGGAAACGCCCTGCCATATCCGCTGTTATATCAACGTCCTGCCATGAAGCAGTGTCCATTAACTTTCACTGCTTCATCGTTCGTACAGGTTTTTCCCTGCATGGAACTCTGAACGCTATAGCAAAGAAAAGACTTTCTACAAAAAAATTAGATTCTAACAATCATTTTTAAATATAAAAAATGATTGTTACATTTAAATATTACTATATAAGTATGTCAAAAATAATAACAATAATCTCAGCGAAATGCGCAGATAACACTGCCCATTATCGTCCAGTCCAGGGAGAGCATCTATCGCTGCTGCCCTAAAAGCACAGAAATGCAGGACATGCAAATGTGACAATAAGATTTTTTGCTGCTATTCCGTGAATCAGTGCGATTCTCTCAAGAACCGTGCTGACCTGTTCTATGGCAAGGATGAGCGATCAGTAGGTATCGCCAATGGCTTATGCGTTTCAATCTTTACTAGATAAAGTATTGCGACGTCTCCGCCGGTTTCCCCAGCGAAGTCAGAGAATGGGCGAAAATGGAACTTCTCTCACATACTCAAGCATATCGATTATAGACGCCTTGGCTTTGCTGTGAAACATTAGAGATGTTCCAGAAAATAAGAGCACCAGACCACCCTCTCCCAGGAAGGACCCCTCTCCGCAATGAAGGCCATGGCCCCTCGCTTCAGCACTCTCTTGAATTGAATAATGCGAATGAATCAGAATAAGACGAGACGTTCTTGACAACTGTAGTAACAGCGCATGAACGTGTGATACATAGAAACCTGCTATCCTTAGCCTTGTAGGATAAGAATCATATAGTGTGTTGCTAATTAAAGAATGTTGTTCTCAAAAAATGTCCTTACAGAGTCCCTTCATCAGCACGGCCAAACCCTTTCTAAGGGCCCTACGGGGTGAGACCATTATACCACCACCGTTATGGTTGATGAGACAGGCAGGCCGTTATCTTCCAGAGTATCGACAGGTCCGCGCCAGGGTACATAGCTTTCTTGAATTATGTTATTCACCGGAACTAGCCGCTGAGGTGACATTGCAGCCTATACGCCGTTACGGCTTTGATGCGGCAATTTTGTTCTCTGATATTTTAGTTGTTCCAGATGCACTAGGGCAGCCTGTCACCTTTCATGAAGGCAGAGGACCAACCTTAGAAAGGTTAAAAAACAAAGCAGATGTCACTCGTCTCTCGTTAGAAAAATTCATAAGCTCCCTTGCTCCTGTCTACAAAACAGTGCAATTCCTAGCACAGACACTTTCGCCAACTGTGGCACTTATTGGATTTGCTGGTGCGCCATGGACGGTTGCTGCCTACATGATAGAAGGAGGTGGGAGTAAAGATTTTGCTCATGCAAAACTCTGGTCCCTTGGACAAGGACCGATGGAGCAACTCATGGAGCTTTTGACAGAAGCGACGATACGGCACTTGTTGGCACAGATTGCTGCAGGTGCAGAGGCTGTTCAAGTCTTTGATTCCTGGGCTGGTGTGTTGCCGGAGAATGAATTTCTCCAATTCGTAGTAAATCCAACAAAAAAAATAGTAGAAAGAATACATAAAACATACCCTACTATACCGATAATAGCTTTTCCTCGAGGGGCTGGCATACAGTATAAAATCTTCGTGAAGGAAACAGGAGTTCAGGCTGTCAGTCTCGATTCTTCTGTTCCACTTATGTGGGCGGCTAAGTATTTACAACCATACGCAACAATACAGGGTAATCTCGATCCTATTGCTCTATTTGCTGGTGGAAATAATATGCTAAAAAGAGTACAGCGTATCATTGATGTCCTGAGTCACGGTCCTTTTGTCTTTAATCTCGGTCATGGCATCGTCCCAGAGACTCCTCTAGAGCATGTCGCTGAACTCGTTAAATATATCCGTCTTTGTGGCGTTCGTTAAATATATTCTTTAAATATATCCGTCTCATATTTCTTTGAAAAAAAGAAAATATTCTGTTTTCATTTTAAAACAAGAGTGATGCAAATCTCTCTGACAGGAATAAAGGACTCATGTCCAGAGTAGCGGTTGTATTATTTAATGTTGGTGGGCCGGATTCCCCAGAGTCTGCACGGGCATTTCTCTTGAATCTTTTCAATGATCCGGCCATTCTTCCGATTCCTTGGCCGATCCGCTGGCTCGCTGCACGCCTCCTTGCAAGATCTCGTGCAGCTGCCACACGGGCCCTCTATAACCAGATTGGTGGTTGCTCCCCACTTCTTTTCGAAACTGACGCGCAAGCTCGGGCTTTAGAAAGGGCAATACAAGATTCAAGCTTAGAGGTTCGGGCTTTCCCCGCCATGCGGTATTGGCATCCCTTTATCAAGGAGACCGCAAAAAACATAGAAAAGTGGCATCCAGATCATATTGTTCTTTTACCACTATATCCACAATTTTCTAATATCACCACTGGTTCTTCACTAAAAGAATGGAAACGTGTCTCAGGAAGACTGGAGAATCTGACAACAGCCGTATGCTGCTGGCCTACAGAGCCTGGCTTTGTGGCAGCATTAGCACAGCTCACCAGACAAGGGGTAGAGATGATTCGTTCTACTAATAATAGAAAAAAAAGTCAGATTCCACGAATCCTATTCTCTGCTCATGGATTACCGAAAGCTGTTATTGCTAGGGGTGATCCCTATCAATATCAAGTACAACAAACAGTTTCTGCTATTGTAACCACTTTACAGGAACACAGTCTAGATTACCAAATTTGCTATCAAAGCAGAGTAGGACCACAACAATGGATAGGTCCAGATATAGGTGATGCGATTTGTCGTGCTGGTGCTCTGAAGATTCCTGTGGTAATTGTTCCTGTAACATTTGTATCAGAACATGTAGAAACTCTGGTAGAGCTTGACATTAAATACCGGGACATGGCTAGAGCAGTTGGTGTGCCACACTACATACGTGTTCCAACAGTTAGAACGCACGTGTGGTTCGTGGCCGGGTTAGCAAGGTTAGTGCAGGAAGTTCTTCTCAAAGAGCCCCCTTTAATGAGAGAGTAATTTGTGAGAGAATGCTAAAAAAATGACGGATGATACTTATCTATGGTGGAAAGCTGCTCATATTATCAGCATAGTAACCTGGATGGCCGGGTTATTTTATATGCCACGCTTGTTTGTCTACCATGCTTTATCCCTGCCTGATTCCACAGAATATCAGCTTTTAAAGGTCATGGAGCGTCGCCTGTTGTTCGCTATTATGCATCCGTCAATTGTGATGGTGTTCATAACAGGGATTGTAATTTTACCCCCATGGATAGAACATCGATGGATGCTGGCTAAGCTTGGCCTGGTAGGACTCCTTGTTGTCTGTCATCTGCTCTGCATGCATTGGCGAATTGCCTTTGTACATGACCGCAATAGTCATTCACACATTTTCTACAGGGTTGTGAATGAGATTCCTACGGTCGTTCTTATTGGCATTGTGATTCTTGTCGTTCAAAAACCCTCTTGAACTGGCTGCGAGCGATGCGTTTCACAGGACTTTTTATTTGACGTAGACCTTCCCTTCAAGGGACCTAGATCACAGAGCAATCTTTCTGTAGCAACTCTACAAATCAGTATTTGACTTTATAGCCTGTTTCAGCTATTTTCAATGGAGTTGACCGCCTTGGCTGACAGCCTGTCATGCTGTACATGATAGACGCGCATCGCATGCTTGTAGCAGGAAAGCTGGGAGAGACGGAGGTGCGGTCATTTCGCCTGGGTGGATTTTTTTTTATTTTGGAAGTCTCTTTATCGCTCTCTTCCAATAACTTCTCTAATCACTCCCTACTGCAGGGCCTGAAAGCGTCATGCATCTTCAAGAGTTGAAAAAGAAGGCTCCAGCTGAGCTGCTTGCCTTTGCTGAAGAACTGGAAATTGAGAACGCAAGTAACCTCCGTAAGCAAGACATGCTGTTCGCTATTCTTAAACAACTCGCTGAACGGGATACTCCCATTCACGGTGATGGTGTACTTGAAATCTTGCAGGACGGATTCGGATTTCTGCGGTCGCCAGAAGCTAATTACTTACCAGGTCCTGATGACATCTATGTTTCGCCGAGTCAGGTACGCCGATTCAGCTTACGAACAGGTGACACTGTAGAAGGGCAAATTCGTGCGCCAAAGGACGGAGAACGTTATTTCGCACTCCTCAAAGTTAACCAAATTAACTTCGCGCCACCTGAGGAAGTCCGTCATAGGATTAACTTCGACAACCTGACGCCGCTGTATCCTGATCGAAAGATCACTCTGGAATTTCATGAACAGATGCGTAAGGATTATACAACACGTGTGATAGACCTCATTGCTCCCCTGGGTAAGGGACAGCGTGCTCTTATTGTAGCTCCACCACGCACCGGTAAGACAGTCATGTTGCAAAATATTGCTCATGCCGTTGCCGCTAATCACCAAGAGTGTTACTTAATCGTGCTCCTGATCGATGAGCGCCCAGAGGAAGTAACGGACATGGCTCGTTCAGTCAAAGGAGAGGTGATCAGTTCGACATTTGACGAACCGGCGTCGCGCCATGTTCAGGTTGCTGAGATGGTTCTTGAAAAGGCCAAGCGCTTGATCGAGCACAAACGTGATGTCGTCATCCTGCTCGATTCTATTACTCGCTTGGCCAGGGCCTACAATACTGTTGTTCCGAGTTCTGGAAAAGTTTTAACCGGTGGTGTTGACGCCAATGCTCTACAACGACCTAAGAGATTCTTCGGTGCGGCCCGCAATATCGAGGAAGGTGGATCCTTGACTGTTATCGCGACGGCGCTTATTGATACGGGCTCACGCATGGATGAAGTGATCTTTGAGGAGTTCAAGGGAACCGGTAATGCTGAGATTATTCTCGACCGTAAGCTTACGGACAAACGGACATTCCCTGGAATTGACATTACAAAATCTGGGACCCGTAAGGAAGAGTTGCTTGTTGATAAGGGCGTATTGTCAAAAATGTGGGTATTGCGCCGTATCCTCGTGCCCATGGGGGTTGTAGATGCGATGGAGTTTCTCCTTGAAAAACTAAAGGAGACACGAAACAATATGGCCTTCTTTGAAGCAATGAACAGCTGACCTGCTGGAGAAGAGGGAGGAGGTGTTGGTTTTCCCTCGGAAAATGCTCCTCACTCAAAGCAAGCTAAGAGGGCAACGCCGCACGGAATTCAAATTTCCGCGGCGCTGGAGGGTTTTTTTTTGAAAGACAAGACAAATACAAATTATAAGGTAGCACAAGAGCCCATTAGCACCTTCTGTCTTCCCTAACCAGGCCTCTGGCGCGAAATCAATTTTCAGCACTTTTCAGCACTTTTACCCTTTTTAGGAGTAGTCAGTTTTTGAGCTCCAGCATATCTACATATCTACCGCGCTGATGATATCCTTTCAGGAAATTTCCGCCGGTCGCTCTTCATGAGAAGAGAGGGTGTGGGAGGGTATTATTGTCCATTGTCCTATGGCGTGTGGCGATGTATCTTCAAGAGCCCACAAAGCGCCGCAAGCGCATGATTTTCCCCAGACTTACAGGCACAGGCAATCGCTTTATCCCCATCCCCGTCTTCCTGTGGCCGGTTCTTCATGAGCGCCTGATGAAAACATAAGATTTCAGGCGTCTTCTCCACCTGTTTTTAGTGCCTGCGCGGCTTGGACAGACAGGATTGTGACGGATTTTCCCCCTTAACTTCTTCACTTCTGTCCAGTTTCTTGGAAACTTATATGGGAGGTAGAAAATGATCCTTTAAGGAGGATCTTTTAAGACAAAGACATTCCCTATGATCGAACTTGAAAGGGTCGTGTACCCGTACCCTATCAGGGTGCAAAACCGCTGTAACGCTCTGGGCGATTTATCAGCCTTGACAGGGTACAGGAACTGATGCTCCCCTCCTCAGCATGAGGAGGCGTAATACATGTACTGATAAAGTATAATAATTTTTAACAAGAATATACAGAAAAATGATATACTTCTATAGTATACATATTAAAATTCTTAATACAATTGGTGAGACTCTTTTCCACTCACTTAGAGTGCAGATCCCATGTTGACAACAGCGACGGTGCGTCTGTTTTGCGCCCAAGCTGTCTCGCCTGCACCAGTTACGGCAGGACGTTCTTTGCCGTAAGAGAGAGTTGTAATCTGGTCCGGAGAGACACCTTGAGCAACAAGAAATTCCTTCACGGCATTAGCCCGTTTCTCTCCAAGGGCTAAGTTGTACTCACGAGTGCCGCGTTCATCCGCGTGCCCTTCAAGAGTTATGAGATGTTGTGGATGCTGTTTGATCCAGTCTACCCATCTTGTGAGCACAAGTTTTGCATCAGGACGCACAACATACTTGTCAAAGTCGAAAAAGATGCGATCCTGGCTCACGGCTGAATCAAATTCTCCCTGAGGCACTCCGGCAAGTGCAGGGACGTTTAGGGGTCCACTGTTGCTACTCATGTTATTCACTGTGTCTGTCACGCCAGTGGTCTTCCGAGGCGGAAACTCACACGCGGTTATCAATGTGACAGTTACTAAGACACTCAATAGACGCAGTCTCATTACTTGTGCTCCTGACTGAAACGCAGAGCTCGAATGCTGTTTCCAAGGATACAACACCCATCTAATGCCGGCAATCCACTAATTGACAATTGACCAGAACTGACCAGGCTATAATTTTGAGTGGCTAAGGGTGCTGCAAAAGTAGCGGAGACCAAGAGGGGTCAGATGCATCTTGCGGCGTTGCAACTAATCTTTCGTTGTATCCGGTGAGATCAACGCTGTACAAACGGGTAGATCCACCGCGTCCCTGAGCATCGGGCGATATCTCACGAAAAAACAGTAGCATCTGGCCGTTAGGCGCCCACGTAGGAGATTCTACTAGAAATCCCTCAGCCAGCTGGCGTTCACCGGAACCGTCTGGCCTCATAACGCCAATATAAAAGCGTCCACTTTTGAACTTCGTGAAAGCAATCAAATCTCCACGGGGAGACCAGACAGATGTCGCATAACGACCATCACCAAAACTAATTCTCTGAACATCAGAACCATTTTTGTTCATCACATAAATCTGCTGTGTCCCACTACGATCGGAGTTAAAAGTAATCCGCAAACCATCTGCAGAGTATGAGGGCGATGTATCAATGGCTGGATGGTGAGTCAGCTGTCGCAGATTGCGCGTCCGTAAATCCATTTCATAGATATCACTGTTACCCCGTTGCGTCATGCTCATTATAATTTTACTATTATCAGGTGAAAAACTTGGTGCGAATGTCATACCTGGGAAAGACCCCAGTAAATTCTGCTGATTCTTTTGAAGGTCTAATAAATAGACCTGCGGCACGTTGCGGAAATAGGACATGTAAACAATTTCATTTATTCTGGGAGAAAAGCGTGGCGTGAGTACTAACCAAGACCCGTCGCTAAGATAACGGTGGTTTGCGCCATCCTGATCCATAATGGCGAGACGTTTAATGCGATGTGTAAGCGGTCCACTTTCAGCAATGTAAGCAACACGAGTATTAAAATAGCTGCCCTCACCTGTAATATGTACATAGATAGAATCAGCAATCACATGCGCGATTCTACGCCAGTGTTCTGTGGGTGCAAAAAGAACATCTTGTACTAATTTCTTTCTGGATGAGACATCCCAAAGAAAGAATTTTAATTGAATGTCTCCTTTTCCTCCAATATTTATTTCGCCACCGAGCAGTGCTTGAATTTTTATCGCCTTCATGTCGGAAAACATGGCTTTTAGAGAGTCAATTTTTTGCAAAGATGTTGTGAGTAGAATCGGTCTGAAAAAACCTGAGCGTTCTAAATCTGCAGAAATGACATTAGCAATGCTATGGCCAAACTGGCTTTCTATCTTTGATGTGCCTACCAGATTGGTAATAGCGATTGGCATCGGCCGCGTGTAGCCACGACTCACGTTAAGTGCCGGCTTGGCAGTGACTGTGTCTTGTGTACCCCAGACAAGAATGGTAGCCAGTCCAAGAGTCCTGAAAAGGAGGATCCACATGGACGTGATTAACAAACGGTGCAACGGCCCCCCTTCTGATTGAAAAAATTCATTTTAATTTTATTATCAAAAATAATTTGAAAAATTACGCCCAAGAAATCACCATTCATTTAATGATGCCTTTGAATAAAGAAGAATTTTTTAAAATTTAGTGCATTGCCAATATCACTTTATCACTTTACCGTGTGAGGACATTCACTGCATCGATTGCTAAGCGATGGATCTAGAATAGGGCGTCATGCTGTTCTCAGCGCTTCAGAAGAACGCCTAAATCACCAAAAAATCATCCATCGATCGGCGGGATGTCAGACACTAATGCACTTCGCTGCCTCTGACAGAAGCACATGCGGTGCATACACGCTGAAGAAAAAATATCACAAGATTCGTGCACACGGGTTTCTGCCTAATTCTTCGCAGAGAGATATTTAAAAAGCGCCCCATTCTCCTCTCTGAACTGAAAGCCCTCACCCATACACGGGCCATAGATTTTACATCATACACTTACCATTTTATTCCTATAATTTCCTTTCATACTAAAATCTGGCGACTCCTGTGGAGCTTTACGTTTCAGAGGAGGCGCTACCATGTTTACCAATTTTTTTTAACAGCATCGGCGGCTACTGTTGTCAGAAGCGCAACGTTGTCATTTGCATTCTCGGTACAACGGTACCTACATCCCTGCATAGTCGTCAGAAAACGGACGTCAGATGTGATGGAGTTTTTTTACGAAAATCAGTTGTGCTGAAAAAGATTGTCTCTTGCCCTGCACTGCACAGGCAATCATAACAAGATTTATCTTGGAATGATGGACATGCCGAGAACCTGGACAATATCCTATCCTGGACACTACAGGACATCGAGAATAGCGAGCGATCACAAGTCTGGCTCTCCTGCAGCAGGAGCTCCCTCCGAATTAATGGGACCTTTGTCTTTTTTCTGGAAGCCGAAGAGGAGTTGTGCGATAATGGGCGTGACAAATTGCTACGGCCAGGGCATCTGCTGCATCATTGGTGTCATGATGACGTGGTCCGTATTCATGCACATGCAAAAGCCTATATACCATTAGTGCCACATGAACTTTTTTTGCATGGCCTGTCCCCACAACAGTCTTTTTGATCAGAGTAGGCTCATACTCGCTGACAGATAAACCAACCCTCGCTGGGACAAGAAGAATAACTCCACGTGCATGACAAAGCTTGACGGTGGTAATGGGATTGTTGTTCACAAACACTGTCTCAACCGCTGCTTCGTCTGGACAATAGTGAGAAATGGTTTCAGCTACGCCGTCATGAATCTGGACTAACCGTTCTGCCAGAGATAAACTGTTTTGGGAAGAGATCACCCCAGCGGCTATGTAGTGCAGCCGATCGCCATCCGCCTCTATGAGACCCCAGCCTGTTCTCCGCAAACCTGGATCCAACCCTAATAGTTTCATCTACACCCCTTGAATGAACAGAGAGAATCTACCATTTCTGACGTCAGTAGAGGAGTATCGCTCGTAATAATTTTGCGCTCGCTACTCTAAACTCCGAGGGAGTGCCCCTCTCTTGTGAGAGACAAGCGCGTTGTGAGAGGCTTGGGAATATTATAATTAGCTGCAACATACTGCACGTCTTCGTTGTTTTCTAAACTTTCAAAAAATCTGAGTAGGTTCAGGGCTGTGCTTTCGTCTGTCACTGCAACAGTCATAGTCATTAAAGGCTGCCACTCTAGCCGCGTCAAATCAGGCGCACACAAACGACGTTCTAGAGCCTCTCGGATAAGGCTGAGCTTCTCGGGAGCACAAGCAATCCTGTGGCCTGTTTCCCCAGAGCTCACATCGCTAGCACCAACATCAATGGCAATGTTTAAGATGGCATCGGCTGAAGCAACAGATGTTGAATAGTGAAATGTACAAATCCGTTCAAAGTAAAAAGCCACACTGTTAGTTTCCCCTAGCGAACCTCCGTTTTTGCTAAAGACAGCACGAATTTCACTGGCAGTGCGGTTACGATTATCAGTTAGTGTTTCGACTATCACTGCGACATTACCAGGACCATATCCTTCGTAGCGAATATACTCATATGGTAATCCATCACTCATTGCACGGACTCTTCCGAGCAAACGTTCAATTCTGTCTTTCGGCATATTCTGACTACGAGCTGTCTGAATAGCAGCACGCAAACGTGGATTTGACTCTGGGTGTGGCGGTCCTATCTTACACGCAATCATAATCTCTCGTGCCAGTTTAGCAAACGCTCGTGCCCGCTTTGTGTCTATGGCCTCTTTACGAGACATGATATTCTTGAACTGCGAATGACCTGCCATGATGTTAAAATCCAATCTCTATGTTAACCCAGCCTAATATACAGCGTGGCATACAGAAAGAATTACCTGGCATTAATTGCCAGCGGCGTCTCATGTCTCCCACGGGAGAGAAGCAGGCTGTAAACGACCGCCAATCCGCAAGGGATAAATGACTCTTGCATGTCCACTACATTCATCAGTCTCTACATAGACTCCACATAAGGTCCCTTCGCCTCTTGCTGGCTGCAAGCGTTCCGTTGGCATTTTACGAGTAAAACGAAGTAAAGGCTGCTCTTTTATAAGCCCAATCACTGAATTGTAATCACCACACATGCCAGCATCCGTTTGATAGGCAGTGCCATGCGGTAAAATCTGAGCATCAGCGGTTGGGACATGGGTATGGCTACCAACTACCAGGGAAGCACGCCCGTCGGCAAAATGGCCCAGAGCCATTTTCTCACTAGTGGCCTCACCGTGGACATCGACAATGATCACATTGACTTTCTGGCCTAGAGAATACTGTTTAAGCAAGGCATCTAAGGCCGCAAACGGATCATCAAGCGTGTCCATAAACAATCTTCCCATCACTTGAGTAACAAGGATCTTGCGATTGCCTGAGGCGGGATAGACAACGGCACCACGCCCAGGCGTTCCCGCAGGGTAATTTAAAGGTCGCAGAAGGCGGACTTCTTTATCTATATAAGAAATGATTTCGCGCTGATCCCAGGCGTGATTACCAAGCGTAATGGCATCTACACCGGCCTTGTAAAAAGAATCACATGTTTTAGAAGTGATTCCAAATCCATGAGTTGCATTTTCTCCATTAATAATCACAAAATCGAGTTTCAGGCGAACACGTAAAACAGGTATATGTTCTAGAATTACCTGCCGACCAGAAGCGCCGACAACGTCACCACAGTAGAGAATCCTCATCGTCTTTATCGTCTTTTTGCAATTTTCTTTTTTCCTAGTCTCGTGTACCACCGGTGCCACCCACACCACACCAGATCAAGGGCAATATCATGGCGATGACGTGGTACATGGGGAATCTCCTGATCAGGAAAGGCAATACCGATAGCAACGATTTTCCGTCTCTGTCGCAGACGCAACCAGGCTAAAGTACGATCATAATACCCTGCTCCGAAACCAAGACGAAAACCCGCAGAATCAAAGGCGAGTAATGGTACCAGGATGACATTTGGTATCACTTGCGGTCTTCCAGCTGGCGGATGCTGAGTTCCGTGCGGTCCTCTTTCTAGTTTAAGACGAGTATTACAAATTCTAAACGCGAGTACTGATTTTGATATTATAACAGGTAGTGCTATTCTGCAACCAACACACGAGAGACGTGACAAAAGTGGTCGTATATCAACTTCACCAGCCATAGGCCAATAACCAGCAACAACTATACCTTTATAATAACCATAAGTGTATCGAATTTTTCTTAAAAGGAGTGTACTTGATTGTGGCAAACACCGGGCAAAAACAGGACCATGGATAGCCGCTAATCTCTGACGGCGCGCCAGCATGTAGTGGCGTAATGATTCTTTAGTAAGATTATATTTTTTCAAATTATATAGTCCGTATGATAAAATTATGAGAAAATTTTCAGAAACGATATTACACCGCCAAAAAGCGGATATGTATTCATTGTACATCCCCATGAGCTATGGTATGAGGAAAATTTGACAATTTATCAAAAGATATATTAGAAGAGGTGTTGATGAATACTGAGCATTTGCGAAATCTCATCAACATGGCATGGGAGAGACGTGAGCAGATCTCTTCTGCTACTAGTGGTGAAATCCGCTCAGGAGTAGAAGTGGTTTTGCAAAGACTCGACTCTGGTGTCTTCCGTCTCGCTGAGAAGCATGGTAACACCTGGATAGTGCAAGAGTGGCTAAAAAAAGCTGTGCTGCTGTCCTTTCGTCTTAATGATAGCGTCCCTTTCCCAGGAGGTCCCAGAGATCCGATCAAAGGGGAGTATAGCTGGTACGATAAGATCGTGCCTAAGTTTGCTGGCTGGGATGCCACTCGTTTTCAGAAAGCAGGGATTCGCGCTGTACCGGGATCTTTTGTACGACGATCGGCTTATGTGGCACCAGGTGTCATTCTCATGCCATGTTTCATTAATGTGGGAGCACGTGTGGAAAGCGGGAGCATGATAGATACTTGGGCAACTGTAGGGAGCTGTGCCCAACTTGGCCAAAATGTCCATCTTTCAGGAGGGGCAGGAATAGGCGGTGTGCTCGAGCCGTTGCAAGCGAGACCGGTGATTATTGAGGATGACTGTTTTATTGGGGCTCGAGCAGAAGTGGCTGAAGGCGTAATTGTTGAACGTGGGGCAGTATTATCTATGGGTGTTTGTATTGGATCTTCTACTCCTATAATAGATAGAGAAAATGGTAAAATTCTTTATGGGAGGGTCCCCGCTGGGGCGGTTGTGGTGCCAGGTGCGCTGCCAGGCAAGCCCCTACCAGATAGTAACACAGGACCTGGCTTATACTGTGTTGTCATTGTGAAAAGGGTAGATGAAAAAACTCGTGCAAAAGTATCAATAAATGAATTATTACGCATATGAATGGTAATCATTACAGTAATCCATTACCGTTGGCCCAGGCTTTAATTCGTTGTCACAGTGTGACGCCTGCTAGTAGCAGCAGCGCTCTTGACGTGCTAGAAAGAGTTCTGCAGACACTAGGCTTCCTGACATGGCGAGTCCCCTTCCCAAGGGCTGGTCCGCCGGAGGTAGATAATCTCTATGCTCGCTTAGGCACAAAGGGGCGGAACTTTTGTTTTGCTGGTCATGTTGATGTCGTCCCACCTGGTCAAGGATGGACGGTGGATCCTTTTGCTGCCACAGTCGTTAATTCACATCTCTTCGGACGTGGTGCTGTCGATATGAAAGGGGCAGTTGCTTGTTTTGTGGCAGCAGTGTCTCGGATTCTGGGCCGTCAGAAAAAAATTCCTGGCTCAGTGAGCTTCTTGATCACCGGTGATGAAGAAGGAGTCGCTCTTCACGGCACGCGCATGGTTTTGTCTTGGTTATACGAGCGTAAAGAGCAATTAGACGCCTGCTTGGTGGGGGAACCAAGTAACCCACACTTTGTAGGTGAAATGATTAAGATAGGGCGTCGTGGGAGTCTCAATGCTCAGCTAAAGGTGTTCGGGCTACAGGGACATGTTGCCTATCCGGATCTTGCTGATAACCCCATTGACCGCTTGCTAAGCATGCTGATGGCACTGCGTTCTTCTCCTATAGATAGCGGCTCAACACATTTCCAGCCTTCCACTCTTACTCTCAGCAATATCGACGTAGGAAACTCTTCACCTAATATTATCCCGGCCGAGGCGCAAGCAGCCTTCAACATACGATTCAACGACAGACAGACAGGAGAGAGACTTGAGCGTTGGATTCAGTCGTGCTGTGATTCTATAGGTGGAAGATACTCATTGAAATATATTATTAGTGGAGAACCATTTTTGACGGCACCAGGACCGTTGACGCACATTGTACACCAAGCCGTTCATCGGGTCACCGGTCATACCCCTGTGCTCTCTACTTCGGGCGGGACGTCTGATGCCCGTTTTATTCAGACAGTCTGTCCAGTTGTTGAGTTTGGTTTAGTTGGGCAGACTATGCACAAGAAAGACGAATCAACATCTCTTACTGATCTTGAGGCGCTCACGGAAATTTACCAGCATGTACTGGAGGGCTATTTTGCCAATCCCCCCGCACTTCCCTAGGAGCGCTTTCTGAGCCGCCAGCCACCTTGTTGTTCAGCCTGCTGCCAGTAGAATAGAATAAAACCGGAATCCTTACAGACCTGCCAACGTCTGCAGGCACTTGCCACAGCCACCGGGTCATTACCGTCAAACAGATCAAGACAACGCAAATACTGACCTTTATGAGAGGAATCCATACCATCGATGAGAATAAGAACGTCTGCCTTATTGGGATTCTCATCGACAGTCGTGAGCCAAATGGGTTGCAGTGCAGGATGACCGTCAGCAATGTTACCATGTGGTAACCAGGAATCCGGGGTATACGTCCACAAAAGTGCGGTCAGCGTTTCGACGCGCGCGGAAGACCCTGATAGGAGCACAGCACGATGCCTGGCGCTGTGTACCTTTTCGAGAAGGGATGGTAAAGCCCTTTCTAGAGACCACCGTTTTAGTTGGTAAAAATCAACGCGCGTCATTCCTTAAAACACCATTATGAACGCATACAAAAAGACTGGCGGACTTTTTCTCCGGGCAAGTGATTCCCTACCTTTCTACTTCTGATCTATTTCTGACTTTCATCCCTTACACCAAGGGCTGCTTGAGCAGCAGCGAGCCGAGCAATGGGTACGCGGAATGGCGAACAGGACACATAATCCAAACCAGCCTTCTGAAAGAACATTATAGAATCCGGATCGCCTCCATGCTCACCGCAAATACCAAGCTTAAGGTCAGCACGTGTCTGACGGCCACGTTCAGAAGCGATTCTGAGCAACTCCCCCACACCATCTGTATCTAGGGTAGCAAACGGGTCCTTCTCGTAAATATTTTTAGTCCTATAAATCTCCAAAAATGGGGCTGAATCATCTCGTGACATACCAAGGGTAGTCTGTGTGAGATCATTTGTACCGAAGCTGAAGAACTCTGCACCGTTTGCAATTTCATCAGCACGCAGGGCTGCCCTAGGCAGTTCTATCATAGTGCCAACTTGATATTGCAGGGTTGTGCCGGCCGCCGTGCAGACCGCATCTGCTGTTTTGACAATAATGTCTTTTGTCAGTTCTAATTCTTTGCGTGTCCCAACAAGTGGGATCATAATTTCTGGAATCACCGGCTGGCCGCCTTTCTCTGTAACTGTGATAGCCCCCTCAAAAATAGCCCGGGCCTGTATCTCATATATTTCAGGATATGTAATACCCAAGCGACAACCACGATGTCCCAACATCGGGTTGGATTCACGTAAATGAGCATTACGTTCCCTCACTATAGAAGGCTCAAGGCCAGCCGCTTTGGCGACTTCTACAATTTCCGCATCAGTATGTGGCAGGAATTCATGGAGTGGTGGATCCAACAAGCGAATTGTCACCGGCAGGCCTTGCATAATTGTGAATAAGTCAATAAAATCCTTCCGCTGGAAAGGTAAAAGCTTCAAAAGAGCGGCGCGTCTTCCATCTTCATCTTTCGCTAGAATCATCTCGCGCACTGCAATGATTCTGCCTGGTTCAAAAAACATATGTTCTGTCCGGCATAGCCCAATACCTTCAGCACCGAACTTACGGGCTGTTGCAGCATCTGCTGGCGTTTCTGCATTGGCACGTACTTTCATCGTCCGGAGAGAATCAGCCCACTCCATCAGCGTACCAAAATCACCCGTCATCTTAGGTTGGATCATTGACACAGCCCCAAGAATCACCTCTCCCGTTGAACCGTCGATAGTAACGATATCGCCTTCCTTGACCATAAGATTCTTCTTTGTAAGAAAGATGTGAGCTTTATAATTGACAGCAATCTCACCAGCACCCGCTACACATGGCGTTCCCATACCGCGAGCAACAACAGCGGCATGGCTTGTCATGCCACCCCTAGTAGTAAGAATACCTTCAGAGACATGCATGCCACTAATATCCTCTGGACTTGTCTCCACACGCACGAGAATGACCTTTTTACCAGCTTTGACCCATGATTCAGCATCTTCAGCACTAAATACAACCTGTCCAGAAGCTGCTCCTGGAGAAGCGGGTAACCCATGAGCAATAACACTTTTCTGAGCCTGAGGATCAATAGTCGGATGCAAAAGTTGATCAAGAGTCATTGGATCAACACGCTGGACCGCTTCTTCTCTCGTGATCAGTCCTTCCTTGGCCATATCAACGGCAATTTTCAAGGCTGCTCTTGCCGTGCGCTTGCCAACACGAGTTTGTAACATCCACAACCGACCCTGCTGTATTGTAAATTCCATATCTTGCAAATCGCGGTAATGGCCTTCTAACTTACTGCGGATATCGTACAATTTCCCATAGAGCTCCGGCATCATCTCTTCCATTGAAAGAAGAGAAGAATTCTGCTTATTACGACCAGAAATAGTAATTTGTTGTGGCGTACGAATACCCGCTACGACATCCTCACCCTGAGCATTGGCTAAGTATTCACCATAAAAAGTATTTTCTCCTGTTGCGGGATCACGGCTGAAGCAGACACCTGTGGCACTCTCTTGCCCCATGTTACCAAATACCATGCACTGCACATTGACAGCTGTTCCCCAACTTTCTGGAATTTCATTCAACCGGCGATATGTTATTGCCCTCTGATTCATCCAGCTACCGAACACTGCACTAATTGCACCCCAAAGTTGCTTTGTCACTTCCTGCGGAAAAGGAACCCCAAGCTCCTCTTGCACTCTTTTTTTATACAGTTCGACAATGAGCTGCCAATCATTAGCGACAAGATCTGTATCAAGCTTATAACCTTTTTCATCCTTCAAATGTTGAAGAATTAATTCAAAATTGTGCTGACTAATATTCAGAACAACATTAGAGTACATTTGAATAAAACGCCGATAACTATCCCAGGCAAACCGCTCATCATTAGAGCGCCTGACAAGCCCATGAATCGTTGTATCATTGAGTCCCAAGTTCAGGATAGTATCCATCATTCCTGGCATAGATGCTCGTGCGCCAGAGCGAACGGAGACAAGCAGCGGATTGTCCGCATCGCCAAATTGCATGTCCATGATTTTTTCAAGACCAGATAAAGCAGCTTTCAACTGTCTCTCAAGATCTTCAGGGTACGTTCTCCCATGCGCATAGTAATACGTACAGACACCTGTAGTGATAGTAAACCCTGGTGGCACAGGTAACCCCAAACCAGCCATCTCTGCTAAGTTAGCGCCCTTACCACCCAGCAGATTCTTCATTTTTGCCGTTCCTTCGGCGCTGCCGCCACCAAAGGTATATACCCACTTCGTTATGGCCCCGTCGTCCTTCATAGCCACTGTCACCCCTTGATTTTTGCAAAATCTGCTACTGTTCCCATCACAGTCCCAACACGAGATAACAACTTGAGGCGGTTTTCTTTCAGTCTTTTATTGTCACAGTTAATCTTTACACACTCAAAAAAGTTATCTATTGGCACACGTAGTTGTGACAAAATGCGCAACGCGTCACAAAACCGTTCTTTCTTTATTGCATCGTTACAGTTTTTTCTAACAATCACTAACTGTGACTCTAGCGCACACTCCACGCTCTCACCCAGAAGATTCACATCCACAGGTTCTCTGTTATAGGCAACCCGGTTTTTCTGTTGTTCTCTACGAACAATACTCATTGCTCTACGATGAGCTCTCAGAAGATTTATGCCATCTTGAGTATCTATAAAATGTGCCAATGCATCCACTCTGGATGACAAACGCACCAGATCATCATCCTGTCCAGATTCCAACACTGCCGCAATAATGTCATGTCGCACACCCTTCTCCTGTAAGTGTGCCTTTAAACGGGCAGTAAAAAAAACAAACAAAGAGTGAACATTTAAAGACTCAGTGCTATGATACAGCGCAGCCGCTTTTTTAAAAACTATTATAAGTGGTATACGCAATTTATTTTCTATAATTATTCGTATTCCAGTTAGCACTGCCCGTCTTAGGGCTAATGGATCCTTAGAGCCTGTCGGTTTCTCACTGAGAGTCCAGAAGCCGATAAGAGTGTCAATCCTATCAACTAAAGCCACGCAGACACTTACAGGTGCTGATGGACAAAAATCACTCTGTCCAAGAGGACGATAATGCTCGGCAATGGCATTGTACACCTCTGATCTTTCCCCATCCCTCAAAGCGTAGCAACGCCCCATAACACCTTGCAATTCGGGAAACTCGCCTACCATGCCAGTAGCCAGATCCGCTTTGGCCAACAACACAGCCCTGTCCACAAGAGCAAGATTCGCTGTGGGCATATACTCCGCTACAACAGCTGCCAGCTTGCGCATTCGTTCTACCTTGTCAGCTACAGTACCAAGCCTAGCATGGAAAACGCGTTCTGTCAGCTTGCTACCCCAATGTTGAAGAGGCTGACAACGGTCCTGCTCCCAGAAAAACTGAGCATCTGCTAATCGCGCCTGCAGCACCCTTTCGTTGCCAGAAATGATAGATCTACCGTTATCAGCAGTTTCCGTATTGGAAACAACTAAAAAATTTGGTGCAAGGGTATCATCGGCTTCTAGCAAAGCTAAAGTTTTCTGATAAACACGCATAACAGTGATAATTACTTCTTTTGGTAAAGACATAAACTTTTTTTCTATTTTTCCGATCAATATCATTGGCCATTCAACTAAACCAGATATCTCCGCAAAGAGAGATTCATCTTTTCTGACTGTCAGTCCTTCAGCAGCGGCTATCCACTCGGCTTGCTGGCGAATACGGTGAACTCTTTCAGCCGGGTCCAGAATGACATAGGCGTTGCGGAGATTCTGTTGATAGCAACGAAAATCGCGTACTGAAAATACCGCGGGTGCCAGAAAACGATGTCCCTCACTCACATTGCTGGCTTCCACTCCAGCGAATCGTACTGGCACGATCCTTTCCTCAAAGAGGCAGAGAATACGCCGTATTGGGCGAATCCAACGCTCGTGTGTTGGGCCCCAACGCATTGATCTAGACCAAGGAAAGTCCGCGAGTGTTGACTCGACCACCTGCTTGAGGAGCGTGGCCATCATAGTCCCCTTCTGCTCCATGAGCGCGAAGTAGAATGCGCCTTTCGGCGTTTGACGAATCTCAGCCTGTGCACGTGTAATCCCGTTGGCCTTTAAAAATCCCTCAAGAGACTCTCCAGAAGAGTTAACATGCGGCCCACGCCGTTCTTTGCATATGAAAGGAGAAAAAATAGGTAAATCGGTAATCATTAGAACAAGTCGACGCGGAGTCACGAAAGCGCAGGCACGATCAGCAACAATCAGTCCACTGAGGGCAAGACCTGAGCAAATGAGACGTTTGAGAGCATCAGCCGCACGTTTCTGAGAGCAAGAAGGGATTTCTTCTGAAAGGATCTCCAACATAAATTCTGGCATAATCCTACTACGCTCTCTGACTTGGTGTCGGACAGGTAAGCCAAGCCTCACAGCAGGCCCGGACCATGCCACGCACACGGCTGATATAGGCAGCACGTTCAGGAACAGAAAGAATTCCGCGTGCATCAAGTAAGTTAAAGCAGTGCGAAGCCTTCATGCACTGATCGTAGGCGGGAAAGAGCAAACTCCCTCTCAAGAGGGCTCTGCACTCCTGCTCAGCATCCTCAAAATGTCGAGAGAGAGTCTTGACATTACTGTACTCAAAATTAAAAATTGAAAATTCAACTTCTGAACGATGGAAAATATCCCCATACAAAAGACCAGACCCGTTAAAGTCAATTTTAAAAATATCATTTACACCTTGAATATACATCGCAAGACGTTCTAAACCATAAGTTAATTCAAGAGAAACTGGAGCACAGTCTATGCCACCAATCTGTTGAAAATAGGTGAACTGTGTGATTTCCATACCATCGCACCATACCTCCCACCCCAGGCCCCATGCTCCAAGAGTAGGACTTTCCCAGTCATCCTCGACAAAGCGGAGATCATGAAAATTCGGATGAATTCCGATATCAGCAAGGCTTTCTATGTACAAATTCTGAGCTTCTTTTGGAGATGGCTTGAGTAGCACTTGAAACTGGTAGTAATGCTGAAGGCGATTGGGATTATCACCGTAGCGCCCATCCGCGGGCCGACGCGACGGTTGCACATAGGCACAGGCCCAAGGCTCTGGCCCTAAAGCACGTAAAAGAGTTGCAGGGTGAAAGGTACCAGCCCCAACCTCCATGTCATAGGGCTGCAGAATCGTACAACCCCGCTTCGCCCAAAACACCTGAAGAGCGAGAATGATAGACTGAAAACTGGGCCTAGGATGGACAACGTCAGCCATTTTTACCTTTCTTCACTCAACCCGCCAGCCTAGCGTAGCAACGGACAGACGGTCAAGGAAAGAACTCATCATAATGAGAGAAGTTTAGAATCTATATTAAAATCTCGAGGCGTAACGCGGGCTAGCTCATCGGCCATTTAGGCTTTTATAGACGTCTCTCCTCTCTCTTATGCCCAAGAGAAAATTTTCTGAGTTTACTATATGTTTTCTAGTGCAATGGCAAAGATAATAAACCGTCAACTAGCTTAGGTTCAAACCATGTAGATTTAGGTGGCATGATTCGACCTGCGTCGGTGATGGCAATGAGCTCCTCAATGCTGGGCGGGTATGTTACGAAGGCCACAGCCATTTCACCACTGTTCACTCGTTGCTCCAGTACCCTGAGTCCATGAATGCCCCCCACAAAATCAATTCGCTGATCCTGACGCAGATCATGAAGGCCTAAAATTGGGGAGAGAATACGGTTTGCCAATTGTGTCACGGCTAACTGAGCTACTGGATCTCCCGTTGCTAAGATAGGGTTCAAGACGAGACAATACCACTGTCCTGGTAAATATAATCCCACCTCTCTCCACGTAGACGGATGTACTTCTTGAGAACAAGGGACAACAGTGCAGGACTCCGCTACACGAGCAAGGAAGGCATTCCGATCAAGCCCATTCAGATCACAGACAACTCGATTATAGCTTAAGATTTTCATCTCATTGGTAGGAAATGACACAATAAGAAACGAACTATACATCTCATCCCCACGATGGTATAGGTTGCGTGCTCGACGAGCGGCAGCAACTTGTGCCGCTGCGGCTGAGCGGTGGTGACCGTCAGCAATATAAAGCGCTGGCATCACAGTAAATGCGGCCTTAAGCACAGCAATATCAGACTCTTGAGCCACACGCCAGAGGATGTGGTCAACGCCACCATGGGAAGTTTCTAATAAAGGTGGTAATTTTGTAATTTTCTCTATTAACTCCGTAATTATTGCTACCGGACGGTAGGTTGCTAGTACTGGACCTGTATGGGCATGAACTGCTTCTATCTGGTGGACCCTGTCCCTTTCTTTTTCTGGACGAGTAAGTTCGTGACGGCGGATTCGACCTGTTTCATACGCTTCTATCGCTGCAGCACCAGAGATCCCCGTTTGGATGTGCTCACTAGTTCTCATACGGTAAATGTAAAAGCAAGGTTTATATTCTCGCACCAGTACACCACTTTTTAGGAAGTGCTTTAGATTCTCCGCGGCTTTGGCGTAAACGGCAGGTGCAGAGGGCTCTGTCCCATGAGGCAAGTCTATCTCAGCTTTTGAGACATGCAGAAAACTGTATGGTCTGCCAATTACTTGGTGCCGCGCTTCCTCAGAAGTCAGCACGTCATAGGGCGGCGCTACCACTGCAAAAGCATGAGACGGTGTCGGACGAAGAGCCACGAAAGGCCGCAGAAGGGGGAGATCAAGATTCACAGAGTCTGCTCCACTTTCATTGTTTCGCTATTCGATACGCCTCCCCCACAGGAGGCCTGGAGATAGGACGTCTCTCTCTCTAATTTGGCACATCAGCTGAATAATACCATGTAAAAAAAATAATAAAATTTCTTTATTCAAAGGAATCAAAAATTAATTTTATTAAATTAAAAGAATTTTAAATTCACCAAGGAGAATATCATGCGACCATCGTTTATGTCTGCTGGCTTGATAAGCGCCCTCTGTGTCGCGGCGGTTCTACCGATGATAGGTGAGTTGTGGACTCATGCTGCGTGGAGCGAAGAATCAGCAGATGTGAGGCTCTCGTTCGGACCGGTGGTCAAACAAGCGGCTCCAGCCGTAGTGAACATTTATACCCGCAAGGTCATTAGGACTTCTCAAACACTTTCCCCATTTCTGGATGATCCTGTCTTTCGTCATTTCTTGAGCGAACAATTAGGTCGGTCGTCAGAAAGAGTCCAACGTTCTCTAGGTTCAGGAGTCATTATTCGATCTGATGGTATTGTCGTCACTAATCATCATGTAGTGAAGAATTCTGATGCGGTCATTGTTGTGCTCAGCGACAGGCGTGAGTATGAAGCAAGCATGATTGGGTCAGATGAACGGACGGATCTTGCAGTGCTCAAGATTGTCAGCCAGAAAGAAAAATTTCCTACCTTGATCATGGGGGATTCAGACGCACTGGATGTCGGAGATTGGGTATTAGCCATTGGTAATCCATTTGGAGTGGGCCAGACCGTAACGAGTGGTATCGTCTCGGCTGTTGCCCGCACATTAGCAGGGATCACGGATTACCGTTTTTTTATACAAACTGATGCTGCCATTAACCCAGGCAACTCTGGTGGAGCACTTGTGACATTGGACGGTCGTCTCGCTGGAATTAATACCGCTATTTACTCTCAAAACGGTAGTAATCTTGGCATTGGCTTTGCTGTCCCAGCGAATATGGTACAGGTAGTTGTGAAAACAATCTTGGCGCATGGGAGAACAATTCGTCCATGGGTAGGCATTGATGGTGATGGCCTGACTCAAGAAATTGCTGATTTGCTTGGTTTACAAACGCCTAGTGGCGTGTTGGTCACGTCTGTTCATCACGGAAGTCCAGGCGAAGCCGCCGGCCTAAGGCCAGGGGATGTTGTCTTGAGTGTTAACGAGCACAAAGTCGCAGATGTCGACTCCTTGCGGTATCGCCTGACCACTTTACCTCTCGGCAGGACAGCAACGCTCAAATTACTACATGCTGGTTCGATTCGTACGGTCAACCTGCAACTTTTAGCACCGCCAGAAACACCGCCACGGGAAGTAACAGAGATCAATGGCCATAACCCCTTCTCAGGAGCCACAGTCGCCAATTTGAATCCAACACTAGCAGAAGAATTAGGAATGGCCTTTAATGAAAACGCGGTTGTTGTCATGCACGTCCGCCAGCATACCCCTGCAGAGGGCATCAACCTCCGTTCCGGAGATGTGATACTAGAGGTTGATGGCCACAGAATTCAAACCGTCCGTGATCTCACTCAATTGCTGACTATTGTTGTTTCTTCCGATGGTTGGCGTATTGCTCTACGTCGTGGGGAAAACGTGCTGCATGTAATGATCAGAGAAAATTGAGAAGGATAAGGATTAAGGATATTGTGTTTGATTCTATTTTTCTTAAAACTTAAAGAAAAAACGCATTTTGCGCGCCGAATTCATTAGAGAGACGTTATTCTATCCAATCCTTAATTTTTTTTAAAAAAAAGTAGAATATACGACATCTATGATTGGTAATGTGAGAACGGTATGTCCTTATTGTGGCGTTGGTTGTGGTGTCATTATGACAGCCACAAAAACTGGCTGGACCATAAGAGGCGACCCAGAGCATCCAGCTAATCGTGGACGATTGTGTTTAAAGGGTGTCACCTTGACAGACACACTCGGTACGACAACACGCCTTCTACATCCTATCATCGACGGATGCGTTGTCAGCTGGCGTAGGGCTATTGCTGAAACTGCGCGCCGTATCCGATTGATCATCGACACATACGGTCCCGATTCCTTTGCCTTCTATCTCTCTGGCCAGTTGTTAACTGAAGATTATTACGCAGCTAATAAACTGGCAAAGGGATTTCTCGGGACTGCTAACGTTGATTCAAACTCAAGACTGTGTATGGCGTCCGCAGTTGCAGGCCATTCCCGTGCTTTTGGGAGTGATACAGTTCCAGGTTGTTTTGATGATATAGAAAATGCTTCCATGGTTATACTTGTTGGATCTAATTTAGCTTGGTGCCATCCGGTACTGTTCCAACGCCTATGGCAGGCCAAAAAAAAATACGGGACACGAGTGGTTGTTATTGATCCACGAAAAACAGAAAGTTGTAAAATTGCTGATATACATCTTAAATTAGCTCCAAGTGAGGATTTGTCTTTGTTCAACGGTTTACTTCTTTACCTGCATAGGACTGGCCGTATAAATTATCCTTTTGTCAAAAAACATACTGATGGTTTTTCTTCTGCTTTAGAAGCAGTATTATTAAATGAACAACATCAATCAGATGAAATTGATAATTTTTATTATTTATTTTCTATCACAGAGAGAGTAGTGACCCTCTTTTCACAGGGGGTCAATCAATCCTTTCAAGGAACAGATACAATTAACGCTATCATTAATGTCCATCTGGCAACAGGCCGTATTGGCCGCCCAGGGATGGGCCCCTTCTCTGTTACCGGTCAGCCCAATGCAATGGGCGGACGCGAGGTTGGCGGGTTAGCCAATCAGTTGGCGGCTCATATGGGATTTGATGCTGAGTCGATCGACCGTGTACGCCGGTTCTGGCAGGCACCGCATATGGCAGAGAAAGAAGGATTAAAAGCAATAGATCTTTTTCACGCTATTGATGAAGGTCGGGTAAAAGCCGTGTGGATCATGGCAACAAATCCGTCCGTAAGCATGCCAGAGGCTAATCTGGTGCGTCGGGCACTAGCCCACTGTCCGGTGGTTATCGTCTCCGAGTGTGTGGCAGAGACTGATACGCTGCGCCAAGCACATATATGCTTACCAGCCTTAGCTTGGGGTGAAAAAAACGGGACGGTAACTAATTCAGATCGCACGCTATCGCGACAGCGACAATTTTTACCGTGTCCCGGCGAGGCAAGAGCAGACTGGCGGGCTATTGCCGATGTGGCTCATATCCTTGGCTATGGGGCTGCTTTTCACTGGCGCTCGTCAGATGCGGTCTTTGATGAATACGTCCGTCTCACTGCTTTTGAGAATGAAGGCCATCGAGACCTGGATTTGTCTTCTTGGATTGGGAAGGACTATGAGAATCTGAAACCGACTCCCTGGGGGGGTAAGCGTTTTTTTCACGACGGTCGTTTTTTTCACAAAGATAGGAATGCTCGCTTTATCGCTATCCACCGCTCTTCCCCTGGGCCTGGTCCTTCTCCAGGCTTCCCGTTATGTCTTAACAGTGGTCGCTACCGAGACCAATGGCACAGTATGGGAAGAACTGGTCTTGTTGCCCGCCTGTTTTCTCATCGACCAGAGCCACTTCTGGATATGCACCCTGCCGACAGTGTTCGGTTTGGTCTAAATCATGGCATGTTAGTGCAAGTAGAAAGCCAGTGTGGAGACTATTTTGCTCGAGTGTTTGTCACAACAGACCAAAAGCCTGGCTATGTTTTTCTGCCGCTCCATTGGAATGATGTCTATGCCGCACGGGCTGTCAGTGGCCGCCTCTATCCTGCTCATGCGGATCCGATCTCTGGACAACCAAAACTAAAATGTACTTCCGTAAATATAAAACCTCATATAGTTAAATGGAGTGGACTGCTTGTTTCTAAAGAAAGAATAATTTTGCCAAAGACAATCAGTTGGTGGGTCCGATACCTCATAGAGCAGGCGCATGTTATAATTTTGGCTAGCGATCACTGGGAGCAAACAGTGGATTTATTGGCAGCTCTTAAGAGTTGCTACGGCCCCGCCCGGCTTAAGGAGAGATTTGACCCTTTCTCTGAGACTGCCTGCTGCTGCTGGGTAACGGCAGAAAAACAATTAGTGGCCTCTTTGTTCCTGCGCTCACAACAGCCAGATGTGGCTTGGACCTTCTCCGCCACACGAATTGGAAAAATGCTCTCAATGCTATCAACCATGACTGACTGAATAGTGCTGCGGATTTTCTGAAGAAGAGGACTGGAAAAATGGACGGTACTATTATACTCTCTATATTACGCCGCACTGTAGTGCCGCCACGGTTCCAGCCCTGTTAACAGGTAAATATAAAACAGGTAATGCCGTTCTGAGGAGAGCACACACGCAGTATAGTATAGTATAGGAACATGGCGTTATCGTTATCTTTTTTCTTCCCATTCAACGTGGGGGCACACGGGGCTATTTTTATAGTGTGTAGTGTATATCTTGACAAGCTTGACGAAGCTGTGCAGCCTTTGTTGAAGCGTTGGCCCAGGTGGCGGAAGTGGTAGACGCGCTAGATTCAGGTTCTAGTGGCTGGGAGGCCGTGGAAGTTCGATTCTTCTCCTGGGCACCGAGTGTTTCGGATGGCGTTCTTACATAGAGGGCTTCTTGGGTTTTGTAGGCTCTGGTGGTGAGTATGAGGACCCATTATCATCAGTGTGATTTGCCGGAAGGGCTTTCCTTTGGTACGGTGGTTGCCGTTGATACTGAAACTATGGGTCTTGTCCCACGGCGGGATAGATTGTGCGTCGTGCAGATTTCCAAAGGTGATGGGCATTGCCATGTTGTACATCTCAACCGTAGCTATAACTGTCCCCGTCTCAAAAGCATACTCACGGATCCTTGTATCCTTAAAATTTTCCATTTTGCTCGTTTTGATTTAACTGTTCTTCAATACTATCTTAATACGCGATGTACGCCTGTATATTGTACAAAACTAGCATCACGTTTAGCAAGAACGAATACTGACAGACACAGCCTTAAGGATTTGTGCCGTGACTTGCTGGGAATTACACTGTCAAAACAGCAGCAAATTTCTGACTGGGGAGACGACAATCTAACGCTAAAGCAGATAGAATATGCTGCGAATGACGTCCGACATCTCCATTCGCTCAAAGAACGTCTCGATTTTCTCCTAAAGAGGGAAAACCGCCACGAACTGGCAGAGTCTTGTTTCCGTTTCCTCCCTGATCGGGCCGCTCTTGATCTGATGGGTTGGAATGAAGAGGATCCCTTCTCATACTAGTTCATCTTCTGTTCATATGTCTATTAGCAGCAGTGTCCCAAAAGTATTCAGGAAATAGTAGAGTTGTTAAAGACTCCTGCGCACGCAGCACCACATGTTTTGCAATATCTTCTCTTTTTAAGATCACAAGAAATAATTTTGTACTCATCGCGTTCAATGAGTATTTTACCACAGCTATGGCAAAATGTTGCTTTGCCATTGCGATCGCGTAAATTTCCAGTATAAACGTAATACATACCATTACTATGTGCGATAGTACGAGCACGGTGTAAAGTTTCTAGAGGAGTTGATGTTTTATAAGACATTTTCCAGTCAGGATGGAAAGCTGTAAAATGGAGCGGAATCTCTGGGCCAAGTTCTCGTACGATCCATCGAGTCATGGCACAAATTTCCTCTGGTGAATCATTTTCACCCGGAATCAACAATGTTGTGAGTTCAAACCACACATTTGTTTCATGTTTGAGATATTTGAGAGTCTTGAGGACTGGTGCAAGGTGGGCTGTCGCCAGACGATGGTAGAAATGCTCTGTAAAGGCTTTCAGGTCAACGTTGGCGGCGTCCATATGCGCAAAGAATTCTCGACTGGCCGCAGGTGTGATGTATCCTGCTGTGACGGCGACCGTACGGACTCCAAGGGCGTGGCACTCCCGAGCAATATCAACTGCATACTCCAGAAAAATTACTGGATCATTGTACGTAAATGCAACACTGGTACAGTTTAGCTGGCGGGCAGCACGAGCAATAGTCTGCGGTGAGGCGCTTTTTAACAGACGATCAAAAAGACGGGTCTTTGAGATGTCCCAATTCTGGCAAAAAAGGCATGTGAGATTGCAGCCAACCGTGCCAAAAGAAAGAGCTGACGTACCGGGCAAAAAGTGAAGAAGTGGCTTTTTCTCTATAGGATCGATGCAAAATCCTGAAGAGCGACCGTAGGCAGTGAGTACCATCTGTGTGCCGTCGTTAGCACGGACGAAGCACGTGCCATGCTGGCCAACATGCAGTTTACATGTTCTTGGACACAGGTCGCACTGGAGACGGCCATCACTGAGCCGATGCCAATACCGTCCTGGCACTGCTGCACTGTATTCCGTGGGCATAGTTCAATATTCCAATCGGATTTAAGATTGAGAGTATCACGAATACCACACTGATTTTTATTATCAGTCAGTATCATATTTCTTTCATGCAGCGAGATAAAATCTGTCTAAAAAAGAATGAAAAGGTAAATAATGAAGAGGTAAATACTGCCGCTACATGTTAGCTTATATCTTATGATGCGCACCTGATACGAAGAGGTGCCTAGAGGTGTCAAGAGAGTCAGGGAGAATGGCATGGATTCCGTGAGAGCAGCCGTAGTTGCCGGTTCCTTTTATCCTGCTGATCCCAATGAATTAACCACTATGGTCCGCAAGTATATGGCGCTAGTACGTGGCACATTTAATGCGGTTGTGCCAAAAGCGCTCATAGTCCCTCATGCTGGATATATCTATTCGGGACAAGTGGCCGCCCGGGCATACGCCCGTTTGCTATCTGCCCGTGGTCGGCTTGACCGGGTTGTGCTTATCGGTCCATCACATCTCATACCATTTCATGGCTTAGCGCTCTCTAGTGCTGAAGCATATGAGACGCCTCTTGGTCGTGTTCCGATTGACAAGGTGGCTGTGCAAACTTTGCGTACTATGCACAATATCACTGTGCGTGATTCCGTGCACGCACAAGAGTATAGTTTAGAAGTACATTTACCTTTTTTACAAGAAACACTAGGATTTTTTAATCTTATTCCTATTATCACCGGTGACGCTAGCCCTGAGGAAGTGGCAGAAGTACTGGAAAAGATGTGGGGTGGTCCGGAAACTTTAATAGTTGTGAGTACTGATCTCAGCCATTACCTTGACTATGAGTCCTGCCGTGCTGTAGATGCATCCACCGTACAGGCTATTGAATCGTATCATGTAGACGGGATTGATCATGCCCAAGCTTGTGGTATCGTCCCAATACGAGGACTTCTCGCCGTGGCTCATCGTAAGAGTCTAAAAGTTATAACACTTGATGTCCGCAATTCTGGAGATTTTACAGGTCAGCATAACCGCGTTGTTGGATATGGCGCCTGGGCATTACTAGAGCAAAGTCCAGCTAATGGAGTAGGGGGGGAGACGGAAGAGAACAATAAAAACGGTAACGACGAGAGAGGCACGACTCTCCTGAGTCTGCATGGTGAGACTCTGCTGCACATTGCCGCGGCTTCTATCCGGCATGGCCTGTATTACGGACGCAGTATTCCACTTGACCTTAATGCTTTCCCACCTATGTTGTGTCAAGCTTGTGCTTCTTTTGTCACCCTTAACCGCGCAGGTCAGTTACGAGGCTGTATTGGTTCATCCCAGGCCTGGCGTGCCCTAGTTGAAGATATTGCTGAAAATGCTTTTGAAGCAGCCTTTGCTGACCCACGTTTCCGCCCACTGTTACGACATGAGCTCTCAGAACTGGAAGTTTCTGTCTCCCTCCTCACTGAGCCACAGCGAATAACATTCTGTAACCAAGACGATCTTCTTGCAAAGATACGGTTTGGCATCGACGGTCTTCTCCTAGAAGACCAGGGTCATCAAGGATTACTATTGCCACAAGTATGGGAGCAGATACCTGAGAAGAAGGATTTTCTTGCCTCTCTAAAACGCAAGGCAGGTTTTTCACCCCATTATTGGTCCCCGACTGTCAATATATATCGTTTTACTGCCTGCAGCATCAAAAATGCTGACCTGCCTAATCCGACGGGGTTATGGAAAACTTCTGTTGAAACTTCCTGATTTGCGAAAAACCTCTGATTTAGAGGGCAGTAGGACTGTTTCCTTCTGTGAGATCAAAGCCGTGAAAGATTTTTTGCCGGTACAATGAAAAAAAACACAAAGACTTTCAGAAGAATATCTGGGATACTGCTCAAAATGCTCCTTGAACTATACAATACCCTTACCAGACGCAAAGAAATTTTTGTACCCATTGATCCCAAGCACGTTCGGATGTACGTGTGTGGTCCTACAGTTTATGATCGTGCTCATATCGGAAATGCACGATCTATAGTAGTATTTGATGTACTCTACAGATTGCTCAAGTGGTTATACCCTCGAGTCAGTTATGTCCGCAACATTACGGATTTGGATGATAAGATAAACACCCGTGCGCGCGAAACCGGCTGCTCCATTGAAGCGCTCACTGCGGAAACAACACGTTTGTTTCATGAAGACATGGCAGCTCTGAATACGCTCCCTCCTGATGTGGAACCACGTGCCACTGCACATATCTCTGTGATGTTAGCAATGATCGAACGGCTTATCGAACGAGGGCATGCCTACATTGCTAACGGGCACGTTCTCTTTAACGTGGCCTCTACGTCAACCTATGGTGCTTTATCAGGTTGCTCACGTGAGGAGATTATTGCCGGGGCACGAGTTGAAGTGGCCCCTTACAAAAGGGATCCTGCTGATTTTATCCTGTGGAAACCATCTCCCCCCGATTTTCCTGCCTGGGAGAGCCCTTGGGGACGTGGCAGGCCTGGTTGGCATATAGAGTGTTCGGCCATGTCTTGTTTTTATCTTGGTAAAACTTTTGATATTCATTGCGGTGGTCATGATCTTATTTTTCCTCATCATGAAAATGAGATAGCCCAAAGTACCTGCGCTCATGATGGAGGGTTTGTACGTTATTGGCTCCATAACGGTTTGCTTATGGTCGAAGGAGAACGAATGGCTAAATCGCGTGGGCGTGGTAATTTCATTACAGTGCAGCAGTTGCTGGACCAAGGGATTGCCGGTGAAGTCATCCGCTTTGCCATATTGTCCACTCACTACCATAAACCGTTGTACTGGACGCCTGAGTCCTTGTGCCGGGCTAAGAGCGCTCTCGATCGTTTCTATACGGCCTTGCGGGCGGTGGAAGATGTCCCCCTTACAGATACTCATGAAAAAAAATCGCAGATTACTGCCGCTCTGTGCGATGATATTAATACCCCACGCGCTATTGCCGCTTTGCATGCAAATGTCACTGCTCTCAACAAAGCGACATATGATGATGATAAAATACGTTTTAAAACAGCGCTATATCATGGAGCGATGATTCTTGGACTCCTTACGCAGGACCAGAAGACCTGGTTGACAGGGTTGACAGGAGGCATAAAATCAGATAGATCCCTAATTAAAATTAAAGAATTAGTAAACCGTCGGTCTGTCGCCCGCAGTACAGGGAACTTCACAGAGGCCGACAGGATTAGAGAAGAATTGCGCCATATGGGAGTGATCCTAGAAGACTCCAGAGTGCGGACTACGTGGCGAACAGCGCAGAGACATCCCAAAAAACAGAGTTAACTAGGAAGAATAAGAATATTTTTCACAGTAGTGTGTGCTTTGCAAAATAGTGGTCTGTATAGTTACGTAGAGGCAGTCTATGAAGGATAATATTCACCCCAATTACCATGAAATTACCGTTGTGATGACGGATGGCAGTACCTTTCAAACACGGTCTACTTATGGGAAGCCAGGGGTGACTTTGCGTCTCGATATCGACTCAAAATCTCACCCCGCTTGGACCGGAGTGCACAGGTTGGTAGATACCGCTGGCCAGCTTGCAAAGTTCAATAAGAGATTTGCAGGTTTTGGAATTCCACAGTAAGTACGCTTTACTATTTTTGACTTCACGATATCTGTTTTTTTTGTGAAATCTCTTTTTTCTCTCACTTTTCTAAAGCCCCCCTGTTTGGGGGGAGAGGGACGTAGACGTACGCCGTACACGGAAACGGCTTATAAAGTACAGAAACTGCGCTTGCCGTGTTTCACTTTCTAAGCTGTTTCCCAAAAGCAGGACGGGTGGTGTGCGGAGCGACATCAGCGACAGCGACAGCGTAGCGAACGCCCTAACATGGGACAGAGACAGCCCACTCGCTGCTTTATCAAGCAATTCCTGTAGTCAGGAGCACAAAAAAAATCAGTTATTTAAATTAAATTAAAGAAATAAAATTAAGAAATAAAATTAGAGAACGCAGAGTCTGTTTCTGGAATCCAATTCTGGCATCCAAGGATAAGGCAAGGCCGTCACAGGCAGTGAGGCATTCTAACTTTCCTTTTGCGCCGATGACTTCCAACACTCTGATAACACCTAGACACAGACACATGACATTTTTATAGTTACATTCGTATGGTTTTGACACATTCACATGTGACATCTACTCCAGCGCAAGTTAGGAAAAGTTGATATCGGGGCACCGTCATTCTCTTGCTTGAGAGATTCTGGAGGAGAGGGAAGAACCAATTCCTCGTGTCCTTGATGTATTGCGAAAATGCCACGATCTGGACTGGCTGCCATTCTTTTTGCGGCTCGTGACTGTTTGTAACACGTCAGGCAAGGCTTCAGGCAAATCCTCCGCTACTAAACCTACACCTAAACGAGTGGCTGACTCAGCATGTAACCAAGAAGCTGCACAAGCGGCAGAGAAGGAATCCATGCCCTGTGCTAAAAGGCCGCAAATCAAACCTGCCAGAACGTCACCAGCACCAGCGGTAGCTAGCGTAGGCGGGGCGTTGGCGTTGATGACAGTTTGTTCTTCAGGAGCGGCGATCACTGTATCGCTTCCCTTCAGGAGGACGACTGCTCCAGTGAGTTGGGCAGCAATTCTAGCCCTTTCCAGGCGGCTACACGCGCGCTTCCCAAACAAGGAAGCATATTCTCCATCATGTGGAGTCAAGACACAAGAAGCATAAAGGCGAGAAAACAATACTGGTGGGTCATTCGCAAAGCTAGTCAGAGCGCCAGCATCCAGGACACAGGGCAAACCGCTGTCGAGCGCTGCGATGACAGTCGCACACGTACCAGCGCTAGGGACCATTCCTGGGCCTATCAGGAGAGCATTGCAGCGGGAATTACTAAGCAGTATTCTTAGATCGTCCGCTGTTTCGCAGGATATCACGATAACCCCGGGCGTATCCATAGCGTAAAGAGAGAGTGCGGCCTGTGGTGCGGCTATTGTGAGCAAGCCGGCACCGGCACGACGTGCTGCCCTGGTTGCCAAGCGCACTGCCCCTGTCATAAGACTCCCTCCTACAGCTATAACGTGACCACGCTTGTACTTATGATCAGAGGGTATAGGCAAAGGAATATGCCACAAGTCAGGGCCATTGACAAAAATCTGCGGACTAATCTTATTGAGCACAGAGTCCGGTATTCCAATATCAGCTACTATCAATGCGCCGCATAATGACCGACCTGGAAAAAGAAAATGCGCTGGCTTGGGCCGGAAAAATGTAACTGTCAGAGCAGCTTGTGGGGCAAGACCATCGAGCGCTTCACCTGCGTCGCCATGTAAACCGCTTGGCACATCTACAGCTATCACAGATAGCTTCTTTTTATTAATTAATTCAATGACTGTGCGTGCTACCCCTGCTAACGGTCGTGTCAGTCCTATACCAAAAAGAGCATCAATAACTATCGCGCAACCTTTCAAACTCTTTTCAGACAGAGGCATGACGGCTCCATCCCATCGAGCCGCAGCTGCGGCAGCATCACCCTGCAAAAATTCACGTTGGCCGAGAAGCGATAAGCGTACCATCCACCCGGCTTTGGCAAGCCAACGAGCAACAACAAAACCATCTCCACCATTGTTCCCAGGTCCACACAAAATAGCCACCGGCTGCTTACTGTAATGGCGCTGCACTGTCTTAGCAATCGCAAAGCCTGCTGCTTCCATGAGGAATGACCCCGGTATGCCCATATCTATAGCGGCTTTTTCTGCCTGGTACATCTGCGCAACTGTCAGCACAGCACTGCTCAGACGAGAAGACTCCATTGTACTCTTCTTTTCCCTTTCCATCCCACTACACCTCCATTCCACTCTGGATCCACTCCATCTGTACAGTCGTGTCTCGTTCCTCAGGCAGATACCTAGTGCGCAGAAGAGTAAACTGTTCTGGTCTGAGCAGACGTGAGAGTGCCCAAACTGCTGCCCCTCTTACTAGCGGAGAGTTGTCGTGCAGTCTTGTCAGAGACACAGGGACCATTGCGTAGCTACCACTGTTACCAATGGCAATTAGCACGTTTCGTAAAAAACGGTTACGACCGATACGATGTAACGCAGAATTGTGAAAATTCTCATAAAACACGGATAAATCAAGAGTTGCTAATGCAGCGAGATCTAAGGTCTGCTTATCATTTGCGTGCGATTGTAAATCCTTTACTTCTGTTGGAGTAGTAAATTTATTCCATGGACAAACTGCCAGACAACTATCACAACCATAAATACGATTCCCTAAAAAGGGACGCAAGACACTAGGAATAGACCCCCTATGTTCAATAGTCAGATAGGCGAGACAACGGCGAGCATCAATTTTTCCACTTCCACTTGCTCCACAAGTCAAGGCACCTGTCGGACACGAATCCTGACAACGCGAACAGGTACCACAATGGACAGGATGCGGTCTGTCAGGTGGTAGAGCAAGAGATGTAAAAATTTCCCCCAGAAAGAGCCATGATCCAAAACGACGCGACACTAGGTTAGTATGACGACCCTGCCACCCCAATCCTGCCATTTGTGCCAGCGGCTTTTCCATAATTGGTGCCGTATCGACAAATATCTTAGCCTCCGCATGAAAAGTAGTACATATCCACCGCCCGAGAGTCTGGAGTCTGTTTCGCATGACATGATGATAATCTCTCTTGCGAGCATGAACACTAATAGTGCCACGACCGGGGTCCCGGAGCGGAGTCAAAGGGTTGACGGCCGGTGCATAGCTTAAACCGAGAATGATAACTGTGAGAGTCCCTGGCCAGAGGCTGTATGGGTCTGTGCGGCGTTTCGCAGTCATCCACCCCATATCACCGTGGCGACCTTCTGCAAGAAAATCTAACAGATTTGTACGTATTTTTTCTGGCAAAGCCGGCTGTGTAAACCCAATAGTGTTAAAGCCAATGGCACGTGCTTTCGCACGGATGACCGCACTAGCAGTTTGCAAATCATCCAATCGACACATAGCGTTTTTTCTTCTAACAAAATTGAATTTTTTTCATATCTAAGGTTTGTTCATATTTAAGTTTTGCAAAATGGCTCATCTGTGTTAGCATCCGATAAGAAATTATATAGGTAATTTTTTATTGTTCTAAAGGAAGAGATGCGGGGTGTGAGTGGTTTTTGCACTGAATTTTCTCTATGAGAGAGAGAAAGTGAGAAGGATGACAATGACAGGATCTCCCGTGTTTTCTCCAGTGACAATGACAATGAGCGCTGTACGACGGATTTTAGCCTTGAGTAAGGCTGAGGGCAATCCTGCGCTCATGCTTAGGTTGAGTGTGTCTGGAGGTGGGTGTTCTGGGTTTCAATACGAATTTTCTCTGGAGACTCTGACGACAAGCGCTGACCAGATTTTTGAGAAACATGGAGCGCGTTTGGTAGTAGATGATGTCTCTCTTAGTCTGCTGCAAGGCGCGCGAGTGGATTATGTGGAGGAGCTTATGGGGGCAATGTTCGTAGTACAAAATCCAAACGCTACTTCTTCTTGTAGTTGTGGGAACTCTTTTTCGTTAGATTGACATTTTGTTGTATGAAACGCTTCCTAGAAAGGAAGGGAAAGCGCTACTGGTTGGTGTCGTGTTTTTTATGATCTTGCCGTGGTGGTCAGAGTCAGTGCATGAAGTGCTTCGCCTATCTTCCCTTGCAAGGCGTTATAAATCATTTGATGCTGTTGGATGCGGGTCTTACCTTTGAAAGAAGTGGAGACGACTTGTGCCGCGTAGTGTTTCCCGTCACCGGTCAGGTCAGTGAGCGTCACATCTGCATCAGGCAAAGCGTTTCTAATTAGTCTTTCAATTTCAGCGGCAGACATTGTCATAATTCATCTCCCGTCATTCATCTCCCGTCAAATGACCTAGTACCTCCCTCCCCCCATCCAGCCCATTCCGATTGACTGGGACGTTTGCCATGGCAGCATGGTCATTTGGCACTTTTTTTCTGACTTTCTATAAATTCTATCTATAAATTCTATCATTTTGCGTCAAAAAACATGAATTTTCCCACTGCACAGATGGCCTCATATGTTCCCATATGAATTTTATGAGAAAAACAATCGCCAAATTGTTTTTTTACAGTCCAAGCAATATTTTTTTTAATAGAAAAAATTAAAAGTCTTATAAAAACGAGAAACACACCCTGTTCAGCTATAATATTTTTCGAAGGCAGTGATTCAGAGGAGATTTTGTCATATTATATCTTATGATATCTTAAAGAGGGTGTTTCCAAAATTTCCTCAACCTAAGGAGAAAACGATATACAAATCTCTGTCGAGCAACTATTTTGAGATATGTAACGACATTCACGGCCATATCAGAAGTGCGTGCAGGATAGTTTCTCTATATTGGATTGGAGTTGGAGAAAATGTCTTCTTGGAAGAGGTCTTCTGATTTACACCCGCATAGGCATGAGGAGATACAGTGCTGAATCGTCAGCAACCTTTCGCACTACTGTTGGGGACGCGGAATCAGAAACAGCAAAACAAACCGTATCACTGCCTATCTGGGCAAGAATGTCGAGCAAGTAACGGCTATTAAACCCTATTGAGAGAGGCGCAAAAGCACATGCGGCCTCCAGCTCATCGACAGCGTTATCCGTTGTCGTCGCATTGGAGGCTGACAGCACTAAGCTATCTTTGCTACTAACAGTCATTTTAATGGCACGCGTCTTGTCAGTGGCTGTAATAGTGGAAACACGTCCCACAGCCTCAGCAAGTGATTTAGCATTGACCTCTATGATTTTATCATTGTGCTGCGGGATCAGATGTTCGCAGTCGGGAAACGTGCCGTCAAGTAACTTAGAAATCAAAACAATTCCTGAATCAAAAGCGAAACGAATCTTTTTTTTAGAGAGCGCAATACCAACATTTACTGTTGGTTCTTCCATTAAAGATAATAAAATTTTTACAGTTTTACTAGGTATAATAATATCAGGCATGATTTTAGCGTCTTCAGGTAAAGGCATTTCCATTCTCGCTAACCGATATCCATCTGTTGCCACAGCACGTAAAACGTCTAGACTATCGCTACGAGCAGCGTAGAGATAGATCCCATTGAGATAATAGCGAGTGGCCTCTGTGGACATTGCAAAGTAGGTACGTCTTATTAAAGAGCGTAAATCTTTTGCTTTGATGTTAAAAGTCACTGGCAACGAATTCTGTATTAAAGAGGGAAAAGACAAAGATGACGGACTTCTTAAGGTGAAAGAAGATCTACTGAATTCTATTAAAAGTTTCTCTGATTTAGAATTATAATCTAAATTGATAGATACACCATTCGGCGACTTCTTAACAATTTCATACATCAGATGCGCTGGTGCAGTAGCACTGCCAGCACAGTCTATCTCACAAAAAAGAGTTTCCGCAATTTCCAGATCCATGTCCGTCGCCCGGATATTGAGCTGTGTTGACTGTGTCTCCAGATAAATATTCTCCAGAATTGGTATAGTGGCACGTTTCCCCACTACACCCTGAATATGGCCTAAGGATTTGAGCAAGGCTGAGCGTTCAATAGTGCATTTCATTTTAAACGAGCTTTATGTCAAACATTCCTCTGTGAATCAAAGACCTCCTTACTCCGCATTTTTTACAAGACTACCATATACTCCTCCTCAATACTCCTCCTCATCCATCCCTGTTGATCAGAGAGATCCATGTTTGTTCTCTTATAAGAGGGACACCTAGTGCCACAGCTTTTTTCGCTTTCGCACCGCCATTGCCACCCAACACAACATAATCCGTTTTTTTCGAAACAGAATTAGTCACTCTTGCACCTAGAGAGACAGCTCTTGATCTCGCCTCTTCGCGAGACATAGTAGTTAATTGACCGGAGAATACTATCTTTAGACCAAATAGTGGTAATAATTCTTGACCTTGAGAGTCATCAGCTTGTACATACACTAATTTTTCTAACTCGTCCAGGATGTCAAGATTGTGCTGCTCAGCAAAAAAGGCTGTTATAGTTTCCGATTTCAGCAGGCCTACCATGGGGATATTGACCAGTTCATGCCACGCTTCACTTGTACGATCCTGAGCTGCTGCCATAGCAACCCGTAGTCTCGTGAGATTCCTATAGTGGGCCGCTAACGTTTTTGCCGTAGCCTCGCCAACGTGACGGATACCGAGCGCATATAGCAGCCGATGAAAGCAAACCCGCCGCTTGGCCCGAATGTTTTTAAACAGCTTACAGGCAGATCGTACTCCCCAGCCTGCCCTGGTTGCTAGGGGTATGATATGATCATGTTCTTCTAAAGAGAAAATATCAGCTGGTGAACGTATCAGCCCATCAGCGTACAAATTTTCAAGATGCTTCTCACGAAGTCCTGTGATATTGAAAGCATTACGAGAGACAAAATGCTTTAGGCGTTCTGTTCTCTGTGCCGGACAGATCAAGCCTCCTGTGCAGCGGCGGATCCCCCCCCCCGATTCACGGGTAGTCAAGCTATAACAGATGGGACAAAAAGTAGGGCCTTGATAAGGTTGCGTATCTTTAGGCCGCATAGCAGCGACAACACTTACCACCTGTGGAATAACAGACCCTGCCCTCCGTATAATGACAGTATCCCCTACACGTACGTCCCTACGTGCAATCTCTTCTTCGTTATGAAGAGTCGCACGACTGATTTTTACACCATTAATAGTTACTGGTCGCAAGCAGGCAACAGGAGTCAGCCTGCCAGTACGGCTAACACTTGTTGTGATAGATTCAATGATCGTACAGGCCTCTTCTCCTGGGAATTTATGAGCAATAGCCCACCGTGGGGCCCGCCTCATGAGGCCAAGTCTGCGCTGCCAATCAACCCGGTCTATCTTGTAGACAAGGCCATCAATCTCATAAGAGAGAGCATTTCTACGGGTGACTAGACTCTCGTAAAATTCTAATATCTCTTCAAGAGTCTCACAACGACGGACAAGTGGATTCACGATGAAGCCAAAGCCGCGTAGACGTTCTAGAAATTCCCAATGCGTCCTCCAAGGAGGGTTATCGACGTCGCCACAAGCATAGGCAAAAAGATGCAAAGGACGGGCTGCTGTTATGCGGGGATCAAATTGGCGCAAACTACCAGAAGCAGCATTTCGTGGATTAGAAAATGATTTATAATAATTTCCTATTTCTCTACAATTACCTTTAAGTTTAATAAACTCTTCCTTTGTCATATAGACTTCACCACGGACTTCTAATTTTTCAGGAATATTCATTTTACTATCTAATAAAAGAGGTACTTCTTTTAAGGTACGCAGATTTTCCGTAATATTTTCACCCTCAATACCATCTCCACGAGTTGCCCCTTGCACAAACACTCCATTTTCGTAGCGGAGAGAGACAGACACACCGTCGATTTTTGGCTCCGCGACTACAACGACTGGAATGCTCCTACTAAGTCCCAGAAATTGACGTACACGCCTGAGAAAAGCAGCCACATCTTCTTCTGTTAACGCACTGTTCAGCGAGAGCATCGGCACAGTGTGCCATACCTTTCTGAAAGATTCTATTGGCGGCGCACCAATGCGGCACGAAGAAGTGTCTGGACGAATCAAATAGGGAAAATAAGTTTCGAGAGCAACATAGCGCGCCCTTAAGGAATCATATACGTCATCGCTGACCATTGGTGAATCAAACTGATAGTACAGCTGATCGTGCTCCGCAAGTACGCGCGCGAGGGCTTCTAACTCATGTCCTGCCTGATCTTCCTCCAGATTCTCAATGGACACATCGTTCTTCACTAAATTTATTTTTTTCAGCATCATGTCCTTTTAAGGGAATTAACAAAATCTCTCCATCCAGTCTGACGATGAGTGCGCAAACTCTCCGTTTTCAAAATGGTCTGGATAGTGGCTATACTGTGTTCTATATTTCTGTTTACAAGAACATAATGATACTCTTCCCAGTGGCTTATTTCACTCGTGACCGTCTGCAGACGGTGCGTGATAGTTTGATGACTATCTTGTCCACGCCCACGCAGCCGTTGTTCTAATTCCTCTATAGAAGGAGGAAAAACAAATATACCAACTATATCTTGAGCATTATTATTCTTTAACTGACGATAGCCTTGCCAATTAATGTCAAAAAGAACATCACGCCCCGCTCTCAGAGAGTCTGCAACAGGCTGAGACAATGTTCCATAATAATGGCCAAAAATCTTTGCATGCTCTAAAAGAGCACCTTTCGCTATTAATTCTCTAAATTTAATTAGACTAATAAAATGATAATCACGACCGTTTATTTCTCCTGGACGTGGTCCACGAGTCGTTACAGATACAGATAGCAAAAGGGTTGTGTTTCTGCTTAACAAAGCACGACAAATGGTACTTTTCCCTGTCCCAGAAGGGGCAGAGATTGCAACAATCAGACCCCGACGACGAATCCCACAGCCGTCCGCCAAGCGGAAGGGCATGGGGCCCGTAGACGTGGGAGTATTTCTACTTTGCATGGATATCATATTGAGGAGTCATATTTATTCGAATACTATTCACACGAAATATCACTCCAAATTCTGGACTTGCTCACGTAGTTGATCAATGGTGGTTTTGAGATCAATGCCGATATAAGTGAGATCAAGGATTTTTGCCTTAGTCGATAGAGTATTCGCTTCTCTGTTGAGTTCCTGACAGAGGAAGTCGATTCTGCGTCCCACAACACCGCCTGTTGTCAGCAACTGGCGTATTGCCACTGCATGGGCCCCTAACCTATCTAGTTCTTCCCGTATATCTGCTCTTCCCGCCAAGATGGCAGCTTCTTGTATAAGACGTTCCTCGGATAAAGGAGGAGTTTTTTGTAAGATTTTTTCAATTAAATCACGTAAACGTGTTAGTATCATCGTAGACTGTGCCTCTGCGCGTGCATATGCCATCTTTATAAGAGATTCAATGATATCAAGATTTGTGTTCATAACCGCAGCGAGATTCCTCCCCTCCTCCATTCGCATACTTACAAGAGAGTCAATGGCCCCCTCTAAGGAAAGTAGGACAGACGTATTGCACTCTTGAAGGTTGATCTTCTGATTTTTTTTCCCACAGGGAACGAGAACGCCGGGGAGAGAAAACAAGCCATCCAGCCGCGGTAAACTCACAAAATCTGAAAAACGCTTCTGCCACTCTGACGTGATGGCGATTAATTGCTTCAGCATATCCTCATCAAGACACAGCATATCCTGATTGCTGGTTTGGTTCATGATTAATGAAATCGTAATAGTACCACGCTTACAGTATTTTTCTATTTTTTTCCGTATAATTGGTTCAATCGATTCGAATTCTCTTGGCAAACGAAGACGCAAATCCAAGCCTCTAGCGTTGACGCTCCTGATTTCCCATATCCAATCAACAGGAGACACGGAATCATCATGCGACACTTTGTACTGCCCATGGCATGAAGCGAAAGCAGTCATACTGCTGATGGAGATGGACATTCATGTCCTCAATATCAGAAATATCAGAGATGAGATGTGTCTCATAGGTACTGAATATATGATCTAGAACGACGTTCTAGAATTTTCTGTGCTCAGCATGCAATTAAATCAAAGATATACCAAAAGATGTTGGTCCTCACCGCGAAAATCAGTGTGGACAGTGTGGATTTTTTACTGGTGGCATACATCGATACGTAAAGCGCGTAAAGAGTCTCCTAATAAAGAGATAAAGAGAGTTTTAAATAGCATATCATGAGGTGGTGGAATATAATATTTTGTAAGGTTTTTTCAGATAAAACAAAAAAATTATTTAAAATATTAGACGTACGTATGAGGGCTAAATTATCCTGATTAGGATAAATTTTATGCAGCTGTCTCCCGTCTTTTTTTGATGTTGATGATGACGCATGCAAATCAAGGGAGGGGCCTGAAGAGTTTTTCTGAGAGAAAATAGGTTTTTGATCTAAAACTTGCCTCAGAGTCGACGGTTTCTTATGGCAGGACAGCAGTGCTTTGATTCCTTTGCGATAGACTCCGTTAGAAGATTAGAAGCGAATAGAAGCGAAGGAAGAGAGCAAAAACAAGGAAGGGAGAAGGGAGCAAAAAGTAGATTATGCCAGTGAATCTGTTATCGAAAGACAGTGCCACGCGTCGAATTGTCATCGATCACTAAAAAAATCAAGGGAGAGGCCGTAATATGTCCAAGCTGGTTCCACCACATGGGGGAAGCGAACTCAAACCCCTACTCGTTCCAGCAGTTGAACGTGCCGAAGAGGTAAAACGGGCGGAAAGTCTGAAAAAAAAGGTGCCGATGACAAGCCGAGAGATGTCGGACGTGCTCATGATGGCCATGGGGGCGTACACACCACTTGATGGTTTCATGAATCAGGAAAACTGGGAAAGCGTATGTGCCCATATGAAAATGACAGATGGCCTATTTTGGCCAGTTCCCATCACACTCTCAACTTCACGGGCAATGGCTCAAAGCATTGGTGATGGGGAAGAAATTACCCTCTTCGACCAGGAATCTGGTGAAGTGATGGCGATTATGACAGTACGTGAAAAATATGTCATTGAGAGGGCGTTTGAATGTCAACACGTTTATCGTACAACAGATTTCAAACATCCTGGTGTACAGAAGGTAATGGCTCAAGGTGAGGTGAACCTGGCCGGGAGTGTTCGCTGTCTTTCGGAAGGTGAATATCCAGAAAAGTACAAGGAACTTTATGTGCGTCCAGCGGAATCTCGAGCCGTTTTTGCTCAAAAGGGATGGTCAAAGGTGGCAGCCTTTCAGACACGCAACCCTATGCATCGCAGTCACGAGCATCTCGTTAAAATCGCTGTTGAGGTGACAGATGGTGTATTTATTCATCAAGTGCTTGGGAAACTGAAGGAAGGCGACATTCCAGCAGAAGTACGTACCGCGGCCATCGCAGCCATGATTGATCATTATTTCGTCCCTGGTACTGTTATACAGGCTGGTTATCCCATTGAAATGCGCTACGCTGGGCCCCGGGAGGCATTAATGCATGCCTTAATACGGCAAAACTTCGGCTGCTCTCATCTAATTGTGGGACGCGACCATGCAGGGGTTGGAGACTATTATGGCCCATTTGATGCCCAACACATCTTCGATACCCTGTGGTCTGGCGCACTGATTACACAACCTCTGAAAATTGATATCACTTTTTATTGTCGAAAGTGCTATGGCATGGCTACAGCAAAAACATGCCCGCACGCAAAAGAAGAGCATGTCAACATTTCGGGCACCAAGCAAAGAGAGATGTTATCCCAGGGGGAATCTATCCCACCAGAGTTTAGCAGACCTGAAGTTGTTCAAATTTTACAATCATACTATCAAAAATAAGTATTTTTAGTCCAATGGGACAGACAGACTCAAGATACTTTCTTGATTTCTAAATATAAACTAGGGGGTATTTTCGTTTCACGTGGAGGCTCTTGACGTCCCTCTTCCATCAGCATATATTCATATGAGCTCCAGAGTAGGTTGAACCGTCATCTGCCTGAACGGTAGGAAGGCAGCGCATTGGGGCTCCGCCCGGGTGGAAAAGATAAGGGAGAGGGGACATGCCGGAAAGTCAACCCCGCAGCCAGATAATTCTGGTAGTTGGCGGTGGAATCAGTGGCATCACAACAGCCCTTGAAGTTGCTGAGACAGGTTATGATGTCGTTATCCTTGAAAAGGCCCCGACTCTCGGGGGACGAGTAGCTCAGCTCAACCGTTATTTCCCAAAACTCTGCCACCCGACTTGTGGCCTTGAAATAAATTTCCAGCGCATTAGAAAAAATCCACATGTCACAGTATTCACTATGAGCACTGTGGCTGCTATTCATGGTGAACGAGGAGATTATACAGTCACTGTCAGGCGGACTCCGCGTTACGTGAAGCCTCATTGCACAGCGTGTGGTGATTGCGCAAGAGTCGCGGAAATGAAAGTTCAAAATCCTTTTGATTATGGCTTAGGCGACATGACGGCGGCTTACTTACCACACGAAATGGCGTTCCCCATGCGTTATGTTATTGCACCTCAGCTGATTGGGACTCACGAGGCAGAGAATGTAAAAGCTGCGTGCAAGTACAATGCAATTGATCTTGAGGAAAAGGAATCAACATTTGATCTTCATGTGGGGGCCATTGTGTGGGCCACGGGCTGGCAGCCGTACGATGCCACTCGAATTAGTCCCTACAGGTATGCCTATTTGAAGGATGTAATCACGAATGTTGAGATGGAGCGCCTTGCGGCCAATAACGGCCCCACCCATGGCCAGATTTTATGCCCCTCTAACGGGGAATTTCCAAAAAATGTTGCACTTGTACAGTGTGCTGGCTCTCGTGATCACAATCATTTACCATATTGTTCACGTATTTGTTGTCTTGCCTCTATGAAACACGCGGCTTATCTTCGGGAGCAGTACGCCGACGTCAGAGTTGACATCTACTACATTGACATCCGTGCACATGATAAGCTGGAAGCTTTCTATCGCAAGATAGTGAATGATCCACAGGTGCGTATGATCAAGTCAAAACCTGCCGAAATAAGAATCGGTACGGCGGGGGAGCCTGTTGTGTGCGGAGAAAATACTTTAACGAGACATATTTATTCGAACTCATATGATTTAGTTGTTCTCGCTACTGGTATGCAGCCTTCGTATTCAATGAATGAATCACTCGTCAACTTAAAGACAGATGATTACGGATTCATCGTACCTGATGCCGATAAGAATGGCATATTCTCGGCCGGCGTGGCAGCTGGGCCCCTTGATGTTTCTATGTCCGTGCAATCAGCGACCGCCGCTGCCCTAAAGGCGATTCAGGCTGTTATCTGAACCGCGAGGAGGAAAATTGATGTCAACAAGGAACACTGGTGTTTACCTCTGCAGCGGCTGTGGTATCGGCAATGCCGTGTCCATGGATGGACTAAAAAATGTTGTAGAAAGTGAGTTCAAAAAATCTTGTAAGATTCATGAGTATCTTTGCGGAGATGAGGGCTTAGACCTCATACGATCGGATATCGTGGAAGGGATGAATCAAATAGTAATTGCTGCTTGCTCTCCACGAGCAATGGCAGATCGCTTCCGTTTTAATAGCGTTCAGGTGATTCGTGCGAATTTGCGCGAACAGGTTGTCTGGAGTCATCCAGAAAAAACAGAAGACACCCAGATGATGGCCGAGGATAATCTCCGCATGGCGGTGACAGAAGCCGGCAAGTCAACAGCGCCAGAGCCACAGTTTGATGGGGAACATTCAGAGGTCATCATGGTGGTTGGTGGGGGACATTCTGGCCTAACGGCTGCCTATGAATCTGCCAGAACAGGTTATGATGTGCTCTTAGTCGAGCGCGCGCTTCAACTGGGTGGAATGGCAAGGAAGTGGTCCAAGAGGATGCCAATACACCCCCCCTACCAGAATCCACAGCCTAACACAGTAGCAAACTTAATCGAAGCTGTGAAGAATCATCCCCGCATTACGGTTAAGATGGGCTCTACGGTCGCGAAAACCTCTGGCATGCCTGGGAAATTCAGTGTTGATTTCTCTGACGGGAGCAGCCATACCGTTGGGGCTGTTGTTTTGGCCACTGGTTGGCGGCCTTATGATGCGGGCAGACTCAAGCATCTTGGTTATGGTGTTTCACCCGATGTAGTGACCAATGTTGAGCTCGAGGGGATGCTTGCAGAGGGGCGTATTGCGCGTTCTTCGGACGGTAATGTTCCTGAGGTAGTCGTTTTTATACAGTGTGCTGGTTCACGCGACAGTGACCACCTACCCTACTGTTCGTCCGTGTGCTGTGGTGTATCTATAAAACAGGCCTTACAGCTGCGTGAGGCCCATCCAGATGTAATGATCTACATTATTTACGAAGAATTGCGTACTCCAGGTGTAGCTGAGGAGTTTTATCGTACATGTCAGCGAGCTGGCGTGATTTTTATGAAGGGAAAAGTGCAAAAAATTTCTTCCTCTCTTGAAATTACTGTCAATGATGCTTTCTTACAAGAAGAAATACCCCTGCAAGGGGTAGAGATGATAGTGCTTGCTATTGGAATGGTACCTAATTCAACTAATGTAGAAATAGAGTCACAATTTTTAGATGAAGAAAAACTTAAGTTACTCAGCAGTGATGTCAATCACTATGCACCTATAAAAGTAGCTGGAGCCGCCACGGAGCCTATCACACTGTCTGCAGACCCTTTGCCAAAAGGTGAGTCGATTCTTAACTTGCAATATCGTCAGGGGCCACACCTACCGATGCTAGCGCACGGGTTCCCTGACAGCCATTACATTTGTTTTCCTTATGAAACGCGTCGCAGCGGCATCTATGTTGCCGGTCCTGTCAGACGTCCCATGGATATGGGCGAGTCTGCAGAAGATGCGACAGGGGCGGCGATGAAAGCAATTCAGGCGATCCGTACAGCCGCCAGGGGTTTCGCTTTGCATCCGCGCGCTGGTGACCTGTCCATTCCCCGTATCAACCTCAATCCGTGTACTAAATGTCGTCGCTGCACGGTTGAATGTCCATTCGGGGCTATTGATGAGACAGAGCAAGGTTTTCCGAGTGTCAATGTTACCCGTTGTAGACGATGTGGCACGTGCATGGGAGCCTGTCCAGTACGCACTATTAGCTTTACTAATTATACGATAGATATGCTTGGCAGTATGATTAAAGCAGTGCACATTCCCGATGAGATGGAGGAGAAGCCGCGTATCCTAGCACTTGTTTGCGAAAACGATGCTTATCCAGCTCTGGACATGGTGGGAATCGCGCGTCTGTCCTTCAGCGCCTATGTCCGTATTATCCCCGTGCGTTGTCTTGGTTCAGTCAATCTGCTCCTCGTTTCTGACGCCCTCTCTGCGGGCTATGATGGCGTCATGTTCATGGGATGCAAATCAGGTGATGACTATCAATGTCATTTTATGAAGGGTTCTGGCATTGCGCAGGAACGTCTGAGCAAAGTTGGTGAGACATTAAAGAGTATGGCCCTCGAATCTGAAAGAGTCACCATGGCTGAAGTGTCTATTGCTGACTCTGCTACTTTGCCAAAAGTCATCCAGAACTTCGTTGAAGTGCTGGAATCTGTCGGTCCCAATCCGTTCAAAGGATTCTGATCTATGACCTACATCTCCCCAAGATCAACTCGGAAGTACGACCTGAGTTTTGCACGTTGGGTTCACCGGCACATCAACGGGGGTGATCGCCTGGCTATGTGCATGCAGTGTGGTGTGTGTTCAGGATCTTGTCCGCTTGGTACGACGATGGATAACGGCCCTCGTAAGACCTTTATGATGATTCGTGCTGGTATGAAGGATGATGTTTTACAATCTGACACACTATGGAATTGTGTATCGTGTTATAATTGCGTCGTCCGTTGCCCACGAGATGTCCCTGTGGCTTATATTTTGCATGAATTGGCCACAGTTGCAGTGCGTGAAGGTTATGTTCAAGCCAAGAGATCAGCAACAAATAAATTTGTGAAAGGTTTCACCTGGAGTTATAAGACATTTGGACGCACAGATGAACGCCTCGTGAGCATGTTCTATTACTTCCAAGACGGTTTGGCCTCAGGCTTCAAAAAGCTTCTAGCTTTCAGGCACATTGCACTTGGCTTCCTTAAAGTGGGACGTTTACCTTTTGGCATGCCTCACAGCCTTCGACACAGGCGTGAATTACGAAAAATTCTGGCAGCCGCAGCCGCCATTGAAGCACAACCTGCAAAAGGAGGGAGGTAAGCTATGTCAGAGAAGAAGAAGTATACCTTCTATCCTGGTTGTGCCTCTCAAAGTACTGGAAAGCATCTGGATACCTCTTTAAGAGCTGTTTTACCAAAGCTTGGTGTTGCATTGCAAGATGTTGACGACTGGAACTGCTGTGGCGCTTCTATTGGGCATATACAACAGGGACATCTACCGACTGCCGCCCTCAGTGCACGCAATCTTTCTCGTGCAAAAGAGAATAAAAACAGTGATTTTGTAACGGCTTGTCCAGCTTGCTATTTAAATAGTCACTATTATAACGAATCCATTAGAAAGGATACGAACTTCCAAAAAGAAATAAACACTATCCTCGAAGCAGCCGGTCGTTCTTATGATGGAAGTTTGCACGTGCGCCATATATGCGAGATTTTGGTCAATGATGTTGGTCTTGAGAAGGTCAGGGAAAACGTTGTAAAGCCCCTGAAAGGTCTTAAAGTGGCTGGCTATATTGGTTGCCAGACTTTGCGTCCGTTTGCTGGCACAGAACGAGGTGGAAAGTACGATACCTACGAAGAGCCGAAATTTCTTGATAATTTCATTGAAGCGTCTGGCGCTATGCCTCTGAAAGAATTTAAGTATAAGACATCATGCTGTGGTGGTGCTGTTTCGGCTGTGAGTCCGGAGAAAACTCTCTATTTGATAGAGAATATCCTTAGAGATGCAACAGAAAAAGGAGCTGACTGCATATGCACACCGTGCGCGCTGTGTCAAACGAACGTTGAGATCTACCAGGATATGGTGAACAAAAATTTTTCAACCCAGTATCAAATACCAGTGATCTTCTATAGCCAACTCTGGGCTTTGTCCTTTGGTCTGGATTCTAAAAAAGACGCGGCCATGCATCAGAGTCTCATTCCTGTGAAGAAGATTATCGATGCGGCTGCAAGATAACGTGCTCCTTTGCCATTTGCCATTCCTCTTTTCCTGCTTCTGGGTTAGGCCCGCCCGCGTCGCGTGCGTCCCAAAACCATGCCATGCGCGGCTAGCCTAGCTAGCCTAGGACAAGTTCTTCCCTTTCAACAGAAGCTCTGATACTGTCGCCCTCCTTGAGGGCTCCATCTAAAATCCGCATGGCCAGTGGATTTTCTATGGCCCTCCTCATCACTCTCTTCAATGGCCGCGCTCCGTATACTGGATCATAGCCAGCTCTAGCAAGCCAACTGTGAGCCGCGCCGTCTAGCCTAAGTGTGATTCCGTGCGCGTCCAGGCGACGTTGTAAGCAATCTAACTGGATGTCAACAATTTGACGCATCTCTTCCAGACCAAGGCGATGAAAAAGCAGAATTTCATCGAGACGATTTAGAAACTCAGGACGAAACGCGTTTTGTAAAACTTTCATTACAGCCTCACGCACTGCCGCCGAATCCTGGTCTAATAGCTTTTTTGCTAAAATTTCACTACCTATGTTCGAGGTCAGAACAATTAATGTGTTACGGAAATCCACTGTTCGTCCCTGCCCATCAGTAAGACGGCCGTCATCAAGGACCTGCAACAACACGTTAAACACATCTGGGTGTGCCTTTTCCACCTCGTCAAACAAGACGACCTGATAAGGCCGCCGTCGCACAGCTTCTGTCAGACTGCCTCCTTCTTCATAGCCTACATACCCGGGCGGTGCGCCAATTAAACGAGCCACAGCATGTTTTTCCATGTACTCCGACATGTCAGTACGAACCATAGCATTCTCGTTGTCAAAGAGAAACTCTGCGAGTGCTTTCGTGAGCTCTGTTTTACCAACACCTGTCGGCCCCAGAAAGAGGAAAGACCCCATGGGCCTGTTCGGATCCCCCAGACCTGCTCTGCCCCGTCTGACGGCATTGGCAATGGCGTGGACCGCTTCTGTCTGTCCTACTACACGGGTGCTGACTCTCTCCTCCATCCGCAGAAGTTTCTCACGCTCACCGGCCAACATCCGATCAACCGGAATGCCAGTCCAACGAAACACTACATTTGCAATGTGTTCAGGCGTGACAACTTCATTCAACAGTCCGTGTCCTTCATGTGATTCTGCGGCGCCTAGAGACTGTTCTAATGTTGGAATCACACTGTAACGTAGTTCAGAAGCTCGCTGTAAGTCGCCCTTGCGCATAGCAATGTCAACCTCTGTCCGAGATTGGTCAAGTTGCTCCTTGATCTTTGTGGCATCGGCGAGCTTCTCTTTTTCAGCTTTCCACACGCGTGTAACTTCTCCTGACTCCCTTTCTAAGGCAGTCAGCTCTCCTTCAAGTCGTCTTAACCTTTCGTGTGCTGCTAAATCATTTTCTTTTTTAAGAGCTTCACGTTCAATTTTTAATTGAATAATCCGACGATCCAGTTCATCTAGTGATTCTGGTTTGGAATCTACTTCCATACGCAACCGACTCGCTGCTTCATCTATCAGATCGATAGCCTTATCAGGCAGAAAGCGATCACTAATATAACGGTTAGAGAGTGTCGAGGCCGTGACAAGAGCACTATCAGCAATATGTACACCGTGGTGCAGTTCGTATTTCTCTTTGAGACCACGCAGGATAGAGATTGTATCCTCAAGAGTTGGCTCACCCACAAAAACGGGCTGGAATCTGCGTGCCAACGCCGCGTCCTTTTCAACATGCTTACGGTACTCATTGAGTGTTGTCGCACCAACACAGTGGAGGACGCCACGGGCCAAAGCCGGTTTTAACAAATTTGAAGCATCCATAGACCCTTCTGCCCGTCCAGCCCCGACAAGATTGTGCATTTCGTCTATGAATAAAATGACATCACCCGTTGCAGCGGTTACTTCGTTTAACACAGCTCTCAACCGCTCTTCAAACTCTCCACGGAATTTAGCGCCTGCTACCAAGGCGCCTAGATCAAGGGCCATCAGCTTTTTGTTTTTCAGGCTTTCTGGCACATCACTGTTCACAATCCGCAGCGCTAGTCCTTCCACGATAGCAGTCTTACCAACACCTGGTTCACCGATGAGTACAGGATTGTTCTTTGTTCTTCGTGATAGCACCTGAATGGCACGACGAATCTCCTCGTCTCGACCGATCACGGGATCTAATTTACCATCCCGCGCTGCAGCGGTAACATCTCTGGCGTATTTTCTCAGGGCATCGTATGTGTCCTCAGCCGCTGGGCTGTCTGCTAAACGTCCGTTGCGCATTTGTGTGATAGTTTTATTAAGAGATTGCAGAGTAATCCCAGATTCTTTTAAAATTTTAGAAACGAATTTTTCATCAGTTATTAAAAGCCCTACAAGTATACATTCAACTGTTACAAATTTATCCCCTATATCTTTGGCTTTTTGTTCTGCATTATCAAAGACGCGAGCGATTTCCGGTGTAAGGTACAAATGACCTGCCCCACTGCCTTGTACACGGGGCATTTTCTCCAGTTCCATATCTACGCTTGAAAGAAGTTTTTTAACATTCCCTCCAGAACTGGCTATCAGCGTCGCTGCGTCCTTATCATCTAGGAGAACTTTCAAGAGATGCACAGGTGTCAAGCGTTGATGATCACGCCGCAGTGCCAGTGTCTGGGCAGACTGGATAAAACTCTTACTGCGATCTGTGTATTTTTCAAAATCCATGTTTTTCCTTCTAATTTTCCTTTTTTCTCATGTAAGCTATGCAGTAGTGTCAGTAAGAAAGGCAGAGGAGACTCAGCAATAAAAATAATTATCCTCCTTCTCTACTCCTTCTCTAAAGCTTTTTCATTAAAATTTAGTATAGCCATATGGTGTTCGCTCTTCGTCCAGAGGACATAACATTGGTCGATTGAACTGCGCACTGCAGAAGACTGTGCATCCTGCACAATTTTTGGTACTGAATGACTGATATAGTTGGGAGACTCAAGCAGAGTAACACAATGTGAGAGAATATGCCCTAAGAGGGGTGTTTATCTGGCGCGCCTTGAATGCGCCGGAAAAAACGAAGTCGCTTCATTTCAATCTTTGGGCATCTGTTCATAACCACTTTGAGACCTGCAGCTTCAGCTCGTGCTGCTGCAGAGGGATTTTTTATTAATAATTGCATCCATATAACAGAAATACCCTTAGTAGGGGCTAAATCGATTGCTTCGTCTACCACGTTTCCAGCAGATTCTGAATTACGGAAGATATCAACCATCTCATAAGGGGCTGGGACGTCGGCCAGAGTAGCATAGACAAGCTCCCCTAATATCCACAGACCGGATAAACCAGGATTGACCGGGATGACTTTATACCCATTGCCTTGTAAGAAACTCATCACCTGATAACTTGGCCTGTCACTCTTATTACTCGCCCCGATTAGAGCGATTGTTTTGACACAATCCAATATTTTTCTTATATAAGAGTCTGGATACGCAACGTGCTGCATGACGTCTATCCTTTCATCCGATACAATCGCTCTACCTGCGTCCTAGTTGGTCCGGTCCGTGTTGTGAAGAGGGCATCTGTTGATCACAGAGACCGTTCAAAGGGATACAATACTGTCTGTCAGAGAAAACATGCATCGTATGGTCCTTTTTTCTCAGACTGACATTTTTCAGTCCTTCTCTCAGGAAGATCGTAATGTCACGTAATGTCAGTCAAAGATATTCGTGGATGGACGCTCCAGTCCGCTCTTCCCCCCCCTCCCAGTCCTCACGACGGGCTAAGTAGTGTAGTAGAAGTAGAAGGGCAAACTATCCCCGCATATCAAGCATATCCGCTACATATGACCGTGTTGTGCGTGCCTTACTAGGAAGAGATGTAGCGCCAAAAGAACATGTCAGTCTATTCTACTGTCACACTCTTAGCAAGATTACGGGGCTGATCGACGTCAGTGCCTTTAAGGACAGCAACATGATATGCTAAAAGTTGTACAGGTATCGAGTATAAGACTGGGGCTACAAAAGGATCAATCCAAGGGAGTGGTACGCTTAAAAGTCTTGTATTTTCTAGCTGATTTGTTCCGTATACGTCGCTAAAAAGTATAACTTTTCCACCGCGCGCCATCACCTCTTGCACATTAGAGACTGTTTTTTCGAATAACTCATCCGAAGGCGCAATAACAATGACTGGTACGGCTTTGTCAATGAGAGCAATGGGACCATGCTTCATTTCACCAGCTGCATATCCTTCGGCATGGATATAACTAATTTCTTTCAACTTTAAGGCACCCTCCAAGGCAATAGGAAAACTAGTGCCACGGCCTATGTACAGGACATCATGAGCGCCGGCAACAACAGCAGCCATTTGGCGGATACGACTATCATGATTTAATACCTCTGCCGCACGACCTGGCACCTCAGCGAGGGCACTCGATAAACGTGCCTCTGTCAAGTGATCGATAATACCGTGGGCTTTGGCTATGGCAATAGCAAAGCAAGCAAGCACAGTCAGTTGAGTTGTAAAAGTTTTTGTAGAAGCTACACTTATTTCTAATCCTGCAAGGGTTTGTAATGTACAATCCGCCTCACGCATCATCGTACTTTCTGTAACGTTTACAACTGCTAATGTATGCATCTGATGCCGCTGGCAATATCTAAGAGCTGCCAGTGTGTCAGCCGTCTCACCGGATTGGGAAATGAGGAGAGCCAGTCCACCTGGGACGACAACAGGTGATCTGTAGCGAAATTCTGAAGCAAAATCTACTTCAACAGGTATTCGTACAATACGTTCAATCCAATATTTTGCTATTAAGCCAGCATAATATGAGGTACCACAAGCAATGATTGTTATTTTTGAGACAGAAGCCAGATCAAATGGTAGAACCGGTAAAGTGATGGTACGCGATGCCGGGTTTAGCATGGTGTTAAGTGTCTCACCGATGACCTGAGGCTGCTCGAAGATTTCCTTTAGCATGAAATGATGATAACCGCCCTTGCCTATCATAACTCCCGATGCAGCTGTCTGATGAACAACGCGATTTACGCGGCAATTCTGAGAGTCGCGGATGATTGCCCCTTCTGGGGTTATGACCACCCAATCCCCCTCTTCCAGATAAGAAACTTTCCGCGTCAGAGGCGCAATGGCTAGGGCATCGGAACTTAGATACATTTCCCCCTCACCATATCCTATGGTGAGGGGGCTCCCTCGGCGAACCCCAATCAGCAAGTCATGATAACCGACAAATAGCAGTGCCAGTGCAAAAGCCCCCTGTAGGCGTTGCAAAGCTCTGCGCGTTGCCTCCAGAGGAGAATATCCCTTGCGTAAGAAGCTGCTGACGAGATGGACTACCACTTCGCTGTCAGTCTCACTTTCAAATTTGCATCCCTCATAAGCCAGCTCTGCTCGCAATACTTGGAAATTCTCAATGATCCCATTGTGCACCACAGCAACCCACCCATCTGTGTGAGGGTGCGCGTTGGCTTCGTTGGGAACACCATGTGTGGCCCACCGGGTATGACCTATACCGATGCGGCCTAACATTGGCCGCTCGTTGAGAAGACTCTCCAAAGAGAAGAGCCGGCCTTCTACACGACGACGCTCAATGCCATTATCGACCAATGTGGCAATCCCAGCAGAATCGTATCCCCTGTATTCTAATCGCCGCAAGCCACCAAGCAGCAAGGGCGCAACCATATCCTTGCCAATAATGCCAATGATGCCACACATGACATGAGCTTTCTATTCGTCACAGATCGATGTGATTTTCAGGACCATACATCCAAGGAAAAACTGCTTGGCTCTTCTCTATTTTATTCTTCTTTTTTGCGCCGTTTTTCCTTCCCCTGTCTTATTATGACGGAGAGAAGCCCATCCTGGCCTTTCTCTCTGAAGACAGCGAGCGACTGCCAGGGCGTTGTCTGCAACATCCTTGGTAATCACTGAACCAGCACCTATGATGGCACCGTCACCAATCTTGACAGGAGCGACAAGGGCAGAATTAGAACCAATAAAAGCACCAGCGCCCACGTCTGTAGACGCTTTTACGTAGCCATCATAATTACAAAAGATTGTCCCTGCTCCAATATTGGCCCCTGCGCCAACTCTGCCATTGCCGATGTAAGACAAGTGATTGACTTTTGCCCCATGTTCAACAACAGACGATTTGATCTCGACAAAGTTGCCAATATGGGCATTAGCATGAATTTTTGCGCCTGGCCGCAAACGGGCATATGGCCCAATACGAGCGCCCGCAGAGACCGTAGACTGTTCCAAATGGCAGAAACTTTGAATTTCAACATTATCTTCAATAGTAACACCAGATCCAAAAACAACATAAGGATGTATGATCACGTTGCGCCCTATCTTGGTATCAAAACAGCAATGCACTGTTAGGGGATCCACTAAAGTGACGCCAGAATCGAGCATGGCACCGCGTAGCTGTTCCTGCATAAACGCTTCAGCTCTGGCAAGATCGCGTTGTGTATTGATTCCAAACAGCTCTACCGCTTCACTTTCTGTCTCTACATAAGAGCAACTGAGCCCATTATGAGTAGCAACAGCAACAATATCTGTGAGATAATATTCCCTAGCAGCATTATTATTGCCAACAGCACTTAAAAGATGAAATAAATACTCACTGCGAACAACAATTGCACCTGCGTTACATAGGCCCATTGCCTGTTGGGAGGGTGTTGCTTCCTGGTGCTCGACAATGGCACACAAGCTGCCGTCGCTCGCAGTGATCAGACGCCCATATCCCGCTGGGTTCTTTGGGTGAAAGCCCAGTACAACTAGACATGTCTGTAGATCAGCTGCCCGTATCACGGACAACATTCTCGATAGAGCTGCCCGTGGCAAGAGAGGTACGTCCCCACAAAGGACTAAAATCTCGCCGTTAAACTCATGTAAGAGTTCACGAGTGGCGGCTACTGCATGCCCTGTGCCAAGTCGATGAGACTGTATCAATGTCCAGTGAGGAGCGACGGCACGTGCCACAGACTCCATTCCTGGGCCAACTATTACGACTACCCGTTCAGGCTCTAGTCCCTCTACGGTATGGATGAGATATTGGATCATAGGGCGCCCGGCCAACGGGTGCAAAACCTTGGGCAGATCGGAATGCATTCGTGTGCCCTTACCAGCGGCTAAAATTACAACTATTATTCCACGTTGCGTCATACCATTCTCTGAATCCAATAAAAAATTCTTTCTCTTTAACCAAGAATATCCATTATCGCACGCGCGGTGGGTAAAAATGCCTTTTCCCTCTTGTATCCTCTACCTCTTCCCCTTCTCCTGTGTCAGCATGGACATAACAGGGCCCAACAGGCACTTTGCCATGGCCACCAGGAATATCAAGCACATAAGTTGGTTGACATAACCCAGATAGCTCTGCGCGTAAAACTCTCATGAGCGCTTGCCCTTTTCTTAAGGTTGTCCGAAAGTGCCCCGTCCCTCGAGCAAGATCAGCATGATGTAAGTAGTATGGTTTAATACGGCGCTGAACAAGAGCTCTGAATAGCGCTGACAGAGCACTACTGGTGTCGTTGATTCCTTGCAAGAGAACCGTTTGAGAGAGAATTGGCACGCCAGCCTTCACAATAGCACGGCACACTGTCGTAGTTTCTGGTCCGAGTTCGTCGACGTGATTGCAATGGAGGACTACATAGAGGGCCTTATTATCAGCCATCGTCTCAACAACAGCCAGTGTGGTAATCATTTTTTCTGAAATCCGGCAAGGATCTGAGATGGGTAAACGGGTATGCAGGCGAATCACCCCTAAATGTGGAATATTTGCAAGTGCTATTAGCAAATCTCTTAGCCGTTCTGGTGCGAGCAGTAGGGGATCGCCCCCAGTTACAATGACCTCCCAGATTGTAGGCCTGGCGTGAATATATTTTAGAGCACTTGTTAATTCCGTCTGTGTCAGGGTCGTACCTGGCTGGTCTATTTTTTCGCGCCGAAAACAGAAACGGCAATAAGCTGCACATTTTAAGTGTGGCATAAGCAACACACGATCCGGGTAACGGTGTACAATACCCTTGACTGGTGTATGAACACTGTCTCCAATAGGATCTTCCAGTTCTTCTGGCATGGTCAGAGTCTCAGCAGAGCTTGGGGTGAACTGACGTGTAAGAGCCCGACTCGTCTTGATTTGCGCAGTCAAATACGCTGTTAGTGGAATTTTTTGGCCAATAGCACTGGGGAAGGGACTCATGACCTGGTGGACTCCTGAAAAGTTTACGGCAAAACGCGAATTTTTGGAACAACGAATAGAGATCATAACAGCAGTTCGAGCTTTCTTTAGGGGGCGTGGATTTTTAGAGGTTGAAACCCCTATCTTACAAGTATCACCAGGGCTTGATCCGCATATTGCCGTCTTTTCTACAGAACTTGTCGAACCACTGACATACGACAAGCGTCGCCTGTATCTTCATACATCTCCCGAGTTTGCCATGAAGAAACTGCTAGCAGCCAATCTGCCACGCATTTTTCAGATTACACGGGTTTATCGCAATCGCGAGCGTTCACCGCTGCATCATCCTGAATTCACTCTTTTGGAATGGTATAGGGCAGAAAAAAATTATCTTTCCCTCATGGATGATAGCGAAGATTTATTACGTGAAGTAGTAAAATTTACAAAAAATTCTTTTTTTTCTAGAAAAAAAAGACAATGTGACCCCCACAAACCATGGGTGCGACTTTCTGTCGTTGAAGCCTTTGCTGAACTAGCTGCTATCGACCTCCTTGCCACATTAACAGACTCCATAGATCCTGATCCAACTCCCCTGGCTGCCGCTGCCCGTCTTGCTCTTCACCCTGCTGACCGTTGGGAGGATGTCTTTTACCGTATCATGCTGGAGCGCATCGAACCGCACTTGGGCTATGAAAGACCTTTTATTCTGTATGATTATCCAACGCCTCTTGCAGCTCTTGCTCGCAGTAAGGCAGACGAGCCACGCTTAGCAGAACGATTCGAGATTTATATCTGTGGGGTTGAATTAGCTAACGGTTATTCTGAATTAACTGATGTGCCAGTCCAACTCTCACGTTTTAATAGTGACATGAAAATTCGTCAGCAACTTTACGGCACTACTCTTCCCATCGACGAGGATTTTATTAATGCTCTAGCTCACATGCCCCCGGCCGCAGGTGTTGCACTTGGGATCGACCGCCTTGTGATGCTAGCAGTATGGGCAGAAGAGATTGACGAGGTGCTGTGGTCACCCGTTACGATGGCCCATTAGCCCATTAACCAAAGGCTTGCCGGCTGCTGCGTTCGGCGGGACATATCACACCATCTTAGAGTATGTATAAAAAAATGGCACAAAGACACCAAACTGGCCTCGCTGTTATCCGTTTTCCCCTTTTAAAAGATGTGAATATACTGAGCTATCGAGTGTCAACACTTCCCTCAAAAAAGCCTGCTGAGGCCACCATATCATGGTAACGTAAAAAGAACACCCGTAACCTCTCTGCTATTCTTACCCTCTCTATATTCTTAAAGACTCTTAAAATAATCCTACATAAAATGTCACTCATAACTTTCGCATTTTTTTCTGGCGTCCCCTAGGGGATTCGAACCCCTGTTGCCGCCGTGAGAGGGCGGCGTCCTGGGCCTCTAGACGAAGGGGACAGAACTCCTACACACACACACCTCACCTAATCACACCCGGGGAACAGCAGACACCCTCTGCCTTGCAGACGCCTTAACCTTCATTATTTTAACAAGAATCCCTTATTATTTTAACAAGTATCCCTTCTTCTGTGGTAGATCGGAGACCAGACGAATAAAAATATAAAGAAGATAAGAATGAATATAAAGAAGATGAAAGAAGATGACTGAAGCAGCTGTCCGCACTGGGTGCAACGCCCGCATGACTATGAGATAAACAACCTCTCGGTGCGCAGAAAAAGAGAATAGAATATCCCTGGACAGCACAGAACTCCTATCTATCCCGTCTTAATCTGTACACTGCCTGATAAGCTAACGTATTGGTCAACATACCCAAGGTCGTCAACTTCTGTACACGTCCTCTCCTGTCAAGGGCTAATGCCTGTTCAATAGTAATCCCCACCTCCCCACATAAACTCACAAAGTCTCGCACAGTACAGAAATGAATATTTGGTGTATCCCACCATTGGTACGGCAGTGAATCTGTCAACGGCATACGACCTTTCAATAAAAGATGCAATCTATTTCTCCAATACCCAAAATTGGGGAAAGATACAATAGCATATTTACCAATTCTCAACAAATTTTCTAGAACTACTCGCGGAGAGCGCGTTGCTTGTAAGGTTTGGCTCAGCACTACGTAATCAAAAGAATCACTAGGGTAGTCCTTGAGGTCCGTATCGGCGTTCCCTTGAATCACTGAAAGCCCCCGTCTGACTGCCTCACGCACGCCAGCCATAGAGAGTTCAATACCGCGACCATCGACCTGTTTAAACTGCCCTAGATACTCTAAGAGAATCCCTTCACCACACCCTATGTCCAATACCCGTGCGCCCGGTGAAATCATGTCAGCGATTAGCATTAAGTCAATGCGTATGGCACTTCTGGCATTTCTGGAATCCTTCATAGTCCACGACACCGGAGTAAATCACGATGCTCTGCTGCAGCTCCTTCCAAAAAACCAACCAATGTTGTATGAAATTCTGGTTCATCTAGTAAAAAAGCATCATGCCCCTTGTCAGTTTCTATTTCAACAAAGCTAACATTTGCCGCCACAGCGTTGAGAGCATGCACAATCGCACGGCTTTCTGAAGTAGGGAATAACCAGTCAGAAGTAAATGACACAACACAAAACCGCGTCTTCGTACCGCGAAAGGCGTTGGCAAGCACACCTCCCTGTTCAACAGTGAGATCAAAATAATCCATGGCACGGGTAATATAAAGATAGGAATTGGCGTCGAATCGATCCACGAATGTAGAACCCTGATAACGAAGATAACTTTCTACCTGAAAATCAGCATCAAATCCATAAGTCACCTGCGAGCGGTTATGTAATGTACGACCAAATCTCCTATGTAAGGCGGCCTCTGAGAGATAAGTGATGTGAGCGGCCATGCGTGCCACGGCCAGGCCGCGATGTGGCACTTTACCTTGGCGCAGATAATGACCACTACACCAATCAGGATCGGCCATGATAGCTCGCCGACCAACCTCATGGAAAGCAATGTTCTGTGCAGAATGACGATAGGAACCTGCGATAGGAACAGCCGCAAATACACGTTCTGGATAGCTTGTCGCCCATTGCAACACCTGCATAGCTCCCATAGAGCCACCAATAACACAAAAAAGTCGCCATATCCCCAAGTAATCAAGTAACATGGCTTGAGCTCGCACCATATCAGCAATGGTGATGACTGGAAACGAGAGTGCCCATGGGGTGTCCGTGGCTGGGTTAATTTCTTTTGGGCCAGTTGATCCCATGCAGCCACCCAGCACATTTGAACAGACTAAGAAAAACCTATCGGTATCTAACACACGCCCAGGACCAATAAGCATGCTCCACCAGCCATCTTTACCAGTGATAGGATGTGGATCGGCGACAAACTGGTCCCCGGTCAGAGCATGACAAATCAGGATGGCATTTGAGCGACTAGCGTTGAGTTGACCATATGTCTGATAGGCAATAGTGAACGGGCCTATGGCCGTCCCGCAATCAAGAAGCAAAGGCTGCTCGTGTCCTAATTCCACTGTCCAGCCATCTGGTTTGTGCTCGCTACCCCACACTAAGGGAGAGTGGTGGGATCTCTGCATTACAGCTATACCTCCATTTTGGCAGAGGATAGCTAGGAGGAAGGAGTAGAACTGTCAACGTTTTGTTTTGTCTTCCAGACAGGCTGTTGATGAGTGTGATACACTGAATAAGCGATCATGAAATGAAATGGACTGTCTTGAGATCTAGTGTTGGGACGCGCTATGCCATACAACGAGTCTTCATGACCATTATGGTACTGACCTCTCCCTATATCTATCCCCATAACGCAGCAGCTCCTGCTGGCGGCCTCTCAACGCCATTCATAGTCATAGTATACTCAGACTAAGATGTATCATATCTTTATTGTGAACGTCCTGTTCCATTAGGCCTCGAGGCCTACGCCTGGCAACTTTCCTGTACTTTAGCAACAGAACTCGATGTATTGGTAGATGATACAACTGAAATTTAACTATGAGACGTGCTATCATGCCGCAGGTATCAGAACCTACACCACACCCCGGTGTTCTAAAAATTACCCCATATGTTGGCGGAGAATCATGCATTCCCGGTGTTGAGGGTGCTGCAAAACTCTCTGCCAACGAAAATCCACTCGGCCCAAGCCAGCGTGCTGTCGCAGCTTACGCAGCTGCTGCTGGAAGTCTACACTCTTATCCAGATTCTCATGCCACTGCCTTGCGCCGTGCTCTTGGTCGTCGCTACCATCTAGATCCTGATAGAATTATTTGTGGTTGCGGCTCTGGCGACATTTTGAGTCTACTCGGACATGCTTATGCTAGGCCAGGCGATGAAATCATTTACAGCCAGCATGGATTTCTACTCTATGCTCTCATCACTCACTCAGTGGGTGCGACACCAGTGGTTGCCTCTGAATCTGATCTAGATCTACGCACCAGCGTCAATGGCGTTCTCGCAAGAATCACACCCCGCACACGAATTGTCTATATCGCAAATCCAAACAACCCAACTGGCACCTACCTGCCGGCATGTGAGATGGCACGCTTGCAAAAAAAATTACCACCATCTGTGCTCTTGGTGATCGATGCAGCCTATGCTGAGTATGTGGGTAACAAAGATTATACGGCAGGCATTGAACTAGTCGAGTCTAGCGCCAATGTCGTGATGACACGGACTTTTTCAAAGTTTTATGGCTTAGCAGCCTTACGGTTGGGTTGGGCATACGGCCCACCTGCTGTAATTGAATCACTCAACCGTATCCGTGGACCTTTCAATGTCTCTACACCCGCTCAAGCAGCTGGCATTGCCGCTCTAGAAGACACTGATTATACTACTTTAACGAGCTTTCATAATGAAAGATGGCGCTCCTGGGTGACTGCACAGCTCCGTGCACTTAATCTTGTCCTGACTGAGAGTGTCACAAACTTTATTCTTACACGTTTTCCAAAAAAATCTGATTATAATTCTCGTGCAGCAGACTCTTACTTGCGCCGTTCTGGTCTCATTGCACGGCGCATGGAAAGTTATCATCTTCCGCAATGGCTAAGAATTTCTATAGGCCGTGATTCAGATATGCATTTATTAGTAGATTCTCTTACAAAATTTATCAAAAAAAAGGATGCAGCGTGATGGTGCTGTCACCGCTGGCTTCTCCCTCACTTCCCTTATTTGACCGCATAGCCTATATTGGTATAGGTCTGATCAACTCCTCTGTCGCACGTGTCGTACAGCGCGATAGGCTGGCTGCGGCCACGGTAGCTTGCGCTCGCTCTGCCGTCAACCGCGCAGCGGCCTTGCACTTGGGGCTCGTTGATGTTGTCACTTCTGATGTCACAGAAGCTGTCACCGGCGCTGATCTTATCATGCTTGGTACGCCAGTGAGTGCCTATGAATCTCTTGCGAGGATGATGGCCCCTCACCTGAGCCCAGGCGCTATTATTACAGATGTGGGTTCAGTGAAAGAAACGGTGATTCGCAGCGTGACACCTCATCTTCCAGACCACGTGCATTTCGTCCCTGGTCATCCCATCGCCGGGACTGAACACTCAGGGCCAGAGGCTGGCCTGACAGAGTTATTTGTCGGGCGCTGGACTATTCTGACACCACCTGCAGGCACTAATCCCGCTGCAATAGAGCGGGTACGTGCTCTATGGGAATCCTGTGGCGCGCGAGTGAATTTTATGAATCCAGCACATCACGATAGGGTTTTAGCTATCACATCACATCTACCACATTTAATTGCTTACACTATTGTTGGGACAGCAACTGATCTAGAAGATGACATGCAACATGAAGTCATCAAGTATTCGGCAAGTGGCTTCCGCGACTTCACTCGGATCGCTGCATCAGATCCCGTCATGTGGCGAGACATTTTTCTTAACAACAAGGAAGCTGTACTAGAGAGCCTCCAACGCTTTACTGAAGATCTGACTGCCCTGCAGCGCGCTATCCGGTGGGGCCAAGGGGATAAGCTTGAGGATTTGTTTACCCGTACACAAGCAATACGACGTAGTATCATCGAAGCCCAGCAGGCATAGATCGCGGCATTCTGGTTTATATCTTTATCTGTAGTGTAGTGAGCTTAAGACCTCCTCACGGACACAGGAGAGAGAGGGGGAGGCTTACTTTGCGTCCACAAATATTGGACGACCTGTTCTACCTCATCGTTGCTAATAGACGGTCCATGGACGCGAGTGACATGCCCGCATGGAGAAAGATACAACATGTCTCCATATTCTAAAAGTTGTTCAGCGCCCTGTTCTCCCAGAATAGTCCGACTGTCCCTCTTAGAAGAGGCCTGAAAGCTGATTCGGGCAGGGAAAGCAGCCCTAATTGTCCCCGTGAGAATTTCTGTTGATGGCCTGTGTGTTGCCATAATGACATGAATACCTACAGCAGAGGCTCTTCTCGACAGAGACTGGATAAGATTTTCAACTTCTTTATTTGCAATCAGCATAAGATCCGCTATTTCAGCGACAATAACGACAATGAATGGGAGTTGAGAGAGTGTAAGTATCTGTTCTTCATACACAGGTTTGCCTGTCTCTGGATCAAAACCAGTTTGCACCGTCCGACTAATGGGTCTTCCAGACTTAAATGTCTTCTCAAGATGCTGGTTATAGGTACTCATATTGCGTATACCGAGTTGAGACATCGTTCGGTAACGGTTTTCCATCTCCAAGACTATCCATTTGAGTGTGAGTACCGCCTTGCCTGCATCGCAGACTACCGGTACTAGCAAGTGCGGTATGCCATTGTAGGCTGAGAGCTCTTTTTTTTGGAGGCCAAGGATTACCAGACGACACTCAGTTGGTCTTAACCTGTAGAGCAAGGAAAGAAGAATTGTGTTAAGAACAACAGACTGACCCGTCCCCGGCGCTCCAGCAATTAAAAGGTGTGGCATCTGTGCCAAATCAGCGTGGACCGGGACACCACAAATATCTTTTCCAAAGGACAGCACCAACTGTCCAGCATTCGAATCAAAATCATCAGTCACTAGCAATTCATGCAGGTATATAGTTGCCCGTTTAATATTGGGTAGCTCGATGTTCAGGATGGCCTGGCCCGGCGCAATGGTAACGCGCACGGCAAAAGCCCCCATAGAACGGGCAATGTCATCGGAAAGACCAACAACACGAGAAGCTTTTATGCCTGGAGCTGGCTCCAGTTCATAGAGGGTTACAACAGGGCCAGACCGAATTCTGATAATGCGTCCCCGAACCCCAAAGTCGCTCAACACAGTCTCTAACGTACGAGCATTCTGAATGCCATCCTTTTGACTGAAGAGGGGATGGTGTATGGGAGGGAAGCAGAATACCTCTAAAGGAGGTAAATTATAAGAGTCATGCATGCAATTAATAAAAGTTGAAATTTTTGGATTTTGCAATTCTTTTTGCGATCTGTAACACGCTATGGAGTCTGCTGTATCTCTATCTATAAGACCTGGCACCTCCATCCCACTGGCGCTAAGCTTTCTTTTTCTGGTTCGTGCATCCCTCATCCCCTCCATACAGAGACAGATTCTACTAACCGCGATCCTGAACAGTGCCTTCCACCTTAACCATGTAGCGCCCAGGGCAAAGAGGGATGTCATAATGCCCAGACTTGTGACCAAAATCGATGCCATCCAACGGCCGTCGTGAACGGCTCCAGTAATGCGGAACAGATCACTGACTCTGTCGAGGAGGAGTGCACTTGCAGAATGATTTGGCCAAGTTGTAAACGAATCTAATGAAATTACAGGAAATGAGGAAAATCCTATTGGAAAAAAGATAAAAGAAAAAAATAAATTTAATATTTTTATTTTTATTTTTTTTTTAAAAAAAAGAAATTTTACTCCCAACACTAAAAAAATAAAGATTATTAAAAATGCGGTGTGCCCAAATATCTGTAAAAGTAGATCAGAAATCACAGCACCGAATTGTCCTAAGATGTTGGCAGTCTGTGCATCAGTTGCTGTATTCCAGGACGGATCTTCCGGATTATAACTTGTCAGAGCCATCGCTAACAGCAGGCCGCTGATCAAGAGGCAGAAACCAGCGAGTCGTTGTCCAGACGTTTCCTGAGAATATTCATCATAATGATAGGTGGGATTCATTTGTGTCACAAATTAATAGTTTAACTTTTTTATCGTGATATTTTTTATGCTAGACATCAACACGGAGTCAGGAGACTGCGCAAACGTTTCAATGCCCATGTTATCACCTCAATATTGTCAACAAGAGCAATACGGATGTAATGGCGTCCTGGGTTGAGGCCCGTACTATCGGGCCGTGCCAAATACGCTCCCGGCAGGACTTGAATGCCCGCATTCTGAAATAACAGGCGGGCCACAGCTTCGCCATCACCAACTCTCAGCCATAAGAAAAACGTGGCGGGAGGGCGCCGAAATCCAAACTGGGTGCCTAGAATCTCTGCTGCCACGTTCATCTTGGCGCGGTACAGTGTGCGATTCTCTTTTACGTGACACTCATCCTGCCATAGAGCGGTAGCCGCTGCCATGACCGGCAAGGGCACCGCCGCTCCTCCGTATGCCCGTAATCGAGAAAAAGCGGCAATGATATCAGGATCCCCGGCAACAAAGCCGGACCGCAGTCCAGGGACACTGGACCGTTTTGACAAAGAATGAAACACAATGACATTGGTCAAATCACCGCCAAGATCGGCGCAGGCTTGCAAAGCACCGGCAGGCGGACTGCTATCGTAAATTTCGCTGTAACATTCATCTACTGCCAAGACAAAATTATAGCGTCTCGCCATAGAGATCGCCTTTTTAAGATACTCAAGAGTAGCCACAGCGCCTTGCGGGTTAGCTGGCGTACAGAGAAAAGCTAGTGAGATCCTATTGATAAGGGAAGGATGATGTGGTGCGACGACTTTCCGCCGAAGGATCGTAGCGGGGTCCAATGTGTCGAAATCAGGCAAAAAATCAGTGTGCCAGCTAGCTGGTACATAGATTGGTTCTGCTCCGGCCATCACCGCGGCACCAACATAAACTTGGTAGAAAGGGTTTGGAATGAGTACCGCTGTGCGTTCTCCCGATTTACGGCGCGGTACCACTAAATGGGCAATCAGGTATAAGGCCTCTCGTGTGCCCGCTACAGGGAGAACATGTCGATCAGGGTCGAGTAAACCATTTGGTAGATGAAAACGGCGGATCAGCCAGTCTGTTACCGCTGCGCGAAATCCTGACGTTCCGTTTATGGGAGGATAGCGACCCCATAGATCTGAATTCATATCCAGAATATCACGAAGAAAAGACGGCGGTGAATGCCGTGGTTCGCCGAGAGACATCATGATTGAACGACCCGATGGCGGTGTGATTCCCTTGAGAAGAGAGCGCAGCCGTTCAAACGGATAGTCATTCAGTAAAAACAATCTTTCATTAAAAGACAACAGATTACCTCTCTTTAAGAGAGAATTTAACAGTCTAGCTGAAAGCTATACGCCGCCAGTGTATAATGATATCATAATATTTTATATGGTAGGCGCAAGCATTTGGTTTTGTATCATAACTGATATGTCAATCTTCCCCTTTTTCCTCTGAAGAAAGGGGCTCAAGGTAAGGGCATGAAGACAGACTCCTCTCTTCGCCTTGGAACCCGTGCGAGTCCTCTGGCCATGGCACAATCTCGTCAAGTACGTAATCTTTTAATTGAGCTTTACCCAGTTTTTGCTCAACCAGAATCTCTTGTGACAGTTGCAATTAAGACTACTGGTGATGCTGTTCTGGATCGTTCCCTCGAAGAGATTGGTGGGAAGGAACTCTTCACTAGGGAAATCGATGCGGCTCTACTCAATGGTAGCATTGACATTGCCGTACACTCTATGAAAGATGTACAACCTGTGCTGCCTGTTGGTCTAACGCTAGCAGCGGTGCTCGAAAGAGAGGACCCACGCGATGCTCTCGTCTCATTACGAGCTACTTGTCTGGCAGCATTGCCATCCGGCACTCTTATTGGAACATCTAGTCTGCGCCGCAGCGTGCAGGTACGGATGCACCGTCCAGATCTGAAGGTAATTCCTTTGCGTGGCAATGTACAGACGCGCTTGAAGAAGCTTTCCAACAAAGTTGTTGATGCTCTCTTACTTGCCATGGCTGGCTTACGGCGTCTAAATCTTGTTGATCATGCCACAACTGCTTTATCCCCTGAGATCATGTTGCCAGCAATTGCACAAGGGGCCATTTGTGTTCTCTGCCGCGAAGACGATAGCCGGACGTACAATCTCTTGCGACCCCTCAACCATCTTCCTACCGCCCTATGCGTGGAAGCAGAACGGGCCTTCCTCGCCACACTAAACGGTAACTGTCGTGTCCCTATTGCTGGTTTAGCCGAGTTGGTTGATACGAGTACGAGTATGGGTGTTGGTCTTGCTCCAAAAAAAGCACAGGTACGATTCCGCTGTCTAACAGTCGATTACAGATCAACTCCTGTAATTTTAGATTGTTGTGGCTCAGCTAAAAATGCAAAAAAAATAGCCATAGAATCTGGATATCTACTGAAGAGTATATCTCCTTTGTGAGATAATACTCAGATAGATAACCGCTGTCCAACAGCAGAAAAAAGAGAGTGGATTCATGGCACAGCGTGTCCTTATCACTCGCCCCGTTGAAGACGCTGCTGTTTTGACCCAGCTATTGCTGGCCCGTGGCTGCGATGTAGTACATGAACCTATGTTTTCCATCCGTTTCCGCAGCCAGACCATTGATATAGCAGATGTACAGGCTGTACTGATTAGCAGCGCTAACGGGGCACGTGCACTAGCCGCAGCGACAGCGACACGATCTGTACCAGTCTTTGCTGTGGGTAATGCCTCTGGTAAAACGTGTCAAGAACATGGTTTCAATGATGTCACCATTGCTGGCGGTACTGTCACGCATTTGTCTCGTCTCGTCAAAAATTGCTTGCGGCCTGAAAACGGCGCCTTACTGCATGTTACTGGGAGTGTCACTGCTGGAAACCTGAGCGGGCAGCTGCGTCAAGCAGGCTTTGTCGTGCGTAAGACTATTCTATATGAAACCCATCCAACCACCACTTTAGCAACATCACAATTAATCGCCGATGGTGCTATTGATGCCGCTTTATTCTATTCTCCACAAACCGCTGCCATATTTTCTACTCTCGTGAGCCGTACCGGTGTTGGCCGGGGACTCGTTAGCAGCCGCGCTTATTGTCTCAGCGAAGCGGTCCGGTATAAGCTCTCTGAACTACCATGGCGGCTTATTCGTGTAGCAACTTTACCAGATCAAGAATCTCTACTAAATGTATTTGATACTGACCTGACTACTCTCTCAGACAACACGAGTTGTCTAACAAAAAAAGAAAAAAAAGAGGAGGACCTGACCAGGCATCAGGCTCAGGACGAATCTATGAGCAGTGTCTGGAATGCACAGACTCCTCGACCCATAACCTCTTCAGAGGCTGATACTCCGAACGAGATTCCAGGTGAGACCGTCAGACAGCCGCTAGATACAACACAGAAACTCCCAGAGAAGAAGCAATCCTCTCGCGGTTTGGCAGCTGCTCTTCTTACAGGGGCCATCCTAATTGTTGCTACGAGTATATTCATTGGCTGGATTAGCCAGCCATGGGGGCGTCATTCTTTGCTAGATCGTTTTTCTGTCCCCACTCATACTAACGATTTTCTCGGGATGGAATTGCAAAATTCCCTGACCTCTCTCCGTCACGACCTTGATGAGGTGATTCGTCAATTAGATGAGCAGCGGAAAAGGCATAATGTTCTGGAACAGAATATTTTTTCACAAGAAAAAGTTTTTATAAACTCACGTGAAATTAATAATAATAATAGTGAAAATAGTGAAGATTTTACTATAAATGTACTAGGAAGTGTAAGAGCATTAGAGACTGCCATTAAAGAATGGAATAATACGGAGACCAGGCGTCTGGAATCTCTCACTCATCAGACAACTGCCTTGGAGGCGCGACTGAGCCGATTTGGGAATCAGATTGACACTCTAGCTCGTGAACAGGTCAGTGCTGTAACGCTTGCAGAGGTACATGACCGCCTGACCTCTCTTGAAGAAAAAATAGCAACTTTCAATATAAATCGTGATTATATTTCACCCAAATGGCTTCTTTCCATTATGCAATTGAAAGATGCAATAGATCGCGGTGTGCCTTTCAAAGAAGAATTGCATTCTGCTCGCGCTTTGGCAAAGGACGTCGCGGTCGTGGATCGGGCCGTCACTGATTTCATCGCATATGCTGCGACGGGGCTGCCAACTAGTTCAGCTCTTACAACTCGCTTTGAGAAACTACATAGTACAATCGCCCGTGTCTCACTCTCCTCCTCTACAGAAGGGAACAGTTGGCTTGCACAAGTCTTGCAGCGTCTGCAAGAGGCTATCACCATTCGTCGGACGGACGGAAGCACCTCCAAAGAGAGCAATTTAGATGATACACTAATAATTATGTCAAAAGCTAGTACAGCTCTTCATGCGGGAGATTTATTAGAAACAATTCGCATGATGGAGTCTCTCAGAGGAAAGCCCGCTCAAGTGGCCGCAGGCTGGATGGCCTTCGCACGGGCAAGAGCTGCTGCTCATGAGGCCCTTTCGCGTCTCACCGCTCATGCGCTTGGGGGCCATGCAGCGAGCCATGTCGAGGAATGAAACCATGGTCAGGATCATCATATATGCCATTGGGGTGATGATTCTGATCAAAACTTTTGTTTGGATAGCTGATCGTCCCGGTACAGTCATTTTAGAATGGCAGGGTTGGCGCCTTGATACAACTATTCCTATTTTTTTATTTTTATTATTCTTAATAATTGTTTTTATAATTTTTTTGCTGCGCTTGCTTGGCTTATTCCACGCCCTACCGCACCGTATGCACAGTAGATGGAATCAATATCGTCGTAGTAAGGGCTACGCTGCCTTAAATGCTGGATTTGCAGCTGTTGCAGAAGGTGATGTGACAAATGCAATTAAAATGGCTAACGACGCTGGCAATTTCCTAAAAAATTCTCATACGACTCTCTTACTACAGGCACAAGCAGCGGAATTAGCCGGAGATGAAATAGCAGTGCGTAGGTATTATGATTTGTTACGTGTGCACCCGACTACTGAATTAATTGGTCTCAAAGGATTAATTACAGCTGCCTATCGTGCCGGCCACCACAGCCAAGTCCTGGATTTAGCGAAGCGTGCCGTAACAGTCCGGCCCGTGAACTGGGCGGTGCAGAGCCTCTTTGAGGCGCTTGTGCGCGAACGTCTCTGGGCTGAAGCAGCTCAGACACTTGAAAAACATAGGGACAATGCCTTCAAACCACCAGAAAAGGCTAGGCGGTATCAGGTTGTGCTAGACACGCAGCAGGCTCTCGAGGCAAATGAACCTCGCGAGGCCCTGCGTCTAGCACGTCGAGCCTTGGGCAGAGATGCTGGTATGGTACCGGCCGCTCTTCTGGCGGCGCAACTGTATACAAGGTCAGGTAGGGCAAGAAAGGCTGCGCGTCTCATTGAATCAGCTTGGTGTCGCACATTGCATCCTGGGTTAATACAGACTTATTTTGACATATGGCCCCATGACGATGCTCAGAGACGGATGCAACGTGCTGAAAGACTGGTTGCGATGACCAGCACGCCTGAGCATATAGAAAACCGCCTCCTGATAGCAGATGCAGCTCTGGAAGCCCAACTTTGGGATAAAGCGCGCAGCCAGCTTGTGTCATTACTCTCTGCAAAAATGCTCTCACAGCGGGTAGCTGTGCTGATGGCACGCTTGGAACAATGGGAGTATCACAATACTGCCGCAGCTGAAGAGTGGCTGCAACGAGCCAGCACGGCACCGGCAAATGCTACGGGATGGCACTGCAGAATTTGCGGCACTGCCACAGCACAATGGAATGCTTGTTGTGCCCACTGTGGGAATTTTGATTCCCTGGCATGGATCAATGAATCTGGACAAGAGAGAGAGTCATTACTCATGCAAGAAGAAATTCATTCATCTATAAAATCTGATAGAAAAAGTGCTCCACGATTTGGAACAGCGTGAATACGTCCTCGCCCTTCCCTCACTACAGAAGTACAGATTTTCGACAATTGATATTTGACCAGGGGGGGGAACGATGATGCCGGAAAGGCGCCGAAAGCATCGCTTGGAGTTCGGGGTCTCGCAATAGAGTGAATGACGGCCGACGCAGCAGGGGGAGCAAAAGACAACCACTAGAACTCCCACCGTGCGATCTCTTTGTCCTACTCTGTCGCAGGAAAAAATACTGCAGGGGTGAGCACAGGCTCTCAACAGATCATTCCTTTCCGGAATCATAGCGTGTTGATGCTAACCCCACAGCCCATAGGAGCATGGATATTTTTTTGTAAAAAAATTTCCGCAATGTCTGACAGGCAGTGCCTGATCAGGCGGGCTCTGTCAGAGAGAGTGAAAATGATATGATTATCCACAAGGTATTAGAGGGTGAATGGGCTATAATATTAATTCTATATAAAATAATTTTTACTATTTTAGTACTTAAAATACATAAAAGTACTTTTACATATGCGCGCTATTTAAATTTTGTAGATTCTTTTTTTTTATGAGCTGATGGCCTGATCCTGTTAAAAACGGCTTCTCTTAAAGAGAAACCAAGCCTTCTGGGATAAGGTGATCTTAGCTGTTGCAGCAATGTTGACTCGCCTTGCCCCCCTTGAGAAGGGGAAACGCAAGAATGCCAATGCGGCGCAACACGTGACTTCTTCAACAAGAAAAAAACACTCAAGGCACATTACCTGGGGAAAACAGGAATGAGATGTGAACTGATTTGAAACAGGACCTCCTACCTCATCCTGATCCTGGTCTTGTGGGACAGATGGTATCGTATCTCTCTGATGTTCCCGACGGCCTTGTAGCTGTGTTGCACAAAAGCTTGTAGGTGAGAGAATCATTAAGAGCGTTGTATGAGGCTTCGATAACATTGGTAGAGACTCCTACTGTATTCCAACGGTTTCCATAGGAATCGCCACTTTCAATGATTACCCGTGTCACAGCCGCAGTAGCAGCTTCTGGTGTCAGAATGCGGACCTTATAGTCTACAAGCTTCAGGTCGTCTATATCAGGATAGAGGGGAGCCAACGCTTTCCGTAAGGCAGAGTCGAGAGCATGCACTGGACCGTTTCCCTCGGCCACCGTCATGACAACGATACCGCCGATGACAGCCTTAATAGTAGCTTCGGTAATAGTCTCAATATTACTATTTTTAGTAATTCTACATTCATCAATAACCCTAAAAAATTGTATGTGAAAAAAATCCCGCACCTCCTCTAACGCTCGCCGCGCCAGCAGCTCAAAACTAGCATCTGCTCCATCATAAGTATATCCTTGATATTCTCTTCTCTTGACTTCTTCTATCAATTGTCCAACTCTGACGTCGTTGGGATCAAAAGTCAGCCCAATCCTGCGGAAACGGGCCAGAATGCTGGCACGCCCAGCCTGGTTCGACACCAAAATTTGACGACGATTGCCTACTTGTTCCGGCATGATGTGTTCATAGCAGCGGGGATCCTTCTCCACAGCAGAGGCATGTAGCCCCCCTTTGTGCGCGAACGCAGCTTCGCCCACATAGGGAGCATTACGGCGCGGCGCTTGATTCAAGCGTTCATCAAGTGCTCGCGACACATGCACTAAACGGGCTAGATTAGTCACACTCACACTTGTTTGATAGCCCATTTTTAGGATGAGATTTGGGATGATTGATGTCAAATTGGCATTACCACACCGCTCGCCTAGACCATTCAATGTACCTTGTACATGACAAACGCCAGCGCGAATCGCTGCCAGCGAATTTGCTACAGCATTATCTGTATCATTATGGCAATGAATCCCTAGATGACTACCTGGTACATGCGCAACTGCCTGTGATACTATTGCCTCAATGTCAAATGGTAGACTGCCGCCGTTCGTATCACACAGCACCACCCAGCGAGCCCCAGCCCCATATGCTGTGCGAAGGCAAGCCACGGCGTACTCCGGATTGGCGCGGAATCCATCGAAGAAATGTTCAGCATCAAAGATAACCTCATCAACGAGAGCCCCGGCATGAGATATACTCTCGTGAATCATACGCAGGTTCTCGTTCAGGTCCACACCAAGTGCTACTTTTACTTGAAAATCCCACGTTTTACCAACAAGTGTGACAACACGCGCGCCACTACATAAAAGAAGAGCAAGCCCTGGATCTTCTCCGGCGCTGTGACCGCTCCGTCGTGTCATACCAAAGGCGACAAGCCGGGCTCTGCTGAATGCAAGAGAGGAGTCAGAGTGCTGAAAAAAGGCATCATCAGTAAGATTAGCGCCTGGCCAGCCGCCTTCTACGTAATCAACACCAAGGGAGTCTAATTCCCGGGCCAAGGCGACCTTGTCAGCAACCGTGAAATCAACCCCTTGCGTTTGGGCTCCGTCGCGGAGAGTGCAATCATATAAGAAAATATGACAGTTGCTCAAATCCTGTGACAACAAACCCACCCCTTCTTACTCTGGTCATCACTAAAAGCTGTGACAAAGTCAGGGGGCGTATCTGGTCTGGGGTGGACAGACACACACACAGGCTCTGCCACGCCACCGCACTTGCACGCTATAATATATCACTTCTTCCTTCCACATGATACAGTGAGTGATTCACGCTACACATTGCAGGATCCTCCACATCCATAAGCCGGAAGAAGAGATTTATGCTTGAACCTATTATGAGGCAACGTGAGATCATCAACAGCAAGATTATCAACGGTCGCCTAGATTCTATCACACGGACACAACCGCAGCACAGGCAATGGCGCATGGTACTTGCTTTACTGAAGGAGAGTGTCTGCAATGGTTGGCTAGCTGTTCGCCGTCGATTCGAGGAAGACGGTGCTTCCGGCACAGATGTGGTAAGAGCAAATACTTACCTCATGGATCAACTGATCTGCATTATTCACAACTTTGCTGCCGCACAGATACTCCAGTCTAATGTGCAGAATCCTGGTGATCAGTTAGGATTAGCTGCTGTTGGAGGCTATGGTCGTAGAGAACTCTCTCCATTTTCTGATCTTGATCTTCTGTTTCTCCTTTCCTGCAAAAATGCGCCCTATTGCCAACAGATGGTAGAATCTCTTCTCTATATGTTGTGGGATCTCGGACTAAAAGTCGGACACGCCACGCGTACGGTTGACGAATGCCTCTGGCAGGCTAAAGCTGATACCACTATTCGTACTGCGATGCTGGAGGCGCGTTGGCTATGGGGGGAACAGAGTCTCTATAATCAATTCAGACGTCGCTTTCGGGATGAAATCGTCACAGTATCCGGTGTTGAATTTGTCGAGAAAAAGTTGGCAGAACGCGATGCGCGCCATGAGCGGTTGGGGGACGCCCGTTACGTACTCGAGCCTAACGTGAAGGAAGGGAAGGGGGGCTTGAGAGATCTGCACACACTCTTCTGGATTGTACAATACCTCTATGGCGTTTCCGATATGGGGCAGCTAGTGCGGCGTGGCGTACTAATACCGAGTGTTGCAGCACGCTTTGCCAAGGCCCAGAATTTCCTGTGGACGGTCCGCTGTCATCTGCACTATCTAACAGGCCGAGCAGAGGATCGGCTAACATTTGACGTTCAGCAAAGCATTGGTCAGCGTATGGGTTATACCGATCATGCCGGCACTCGTGGCGTTGAACGCTTTATGAAACATTATTTTCTGATTGCTAAGGATGTTGGTAACCTGACACGTCTTCTCTGTGCGGTCTTAGAAGAAAGACATAAAAGAAAACCAAAACTGTCCTTTCCAGCCCTGACATGCCAACGTCGGACCGTCGAAGGGTTTGCCCAAGAGGGGGAACGCCTAACAATTACTCCGGAAGTCGTACTTCACGAGCCGGTCCGCTTGCTCAAACTTTTCCACGTCTCCCATCAACACGATATGGATATCCATCCAAAGGCTCTGCGCCTGATTACAGAGAACCCAACAGCCATCATGAAAATGCGTGAAGATCCATTTGCCAACAGTCTATTCCTGGATATCTTGACTGATCGCAAAAATCCTGTAGCAACATTACGGCTTATGAACGAATCAAGTTTCTTTGGTCGCTTCATCCCAGATTTTGGCAGAGTCGTCGCACAAATGCAATATGACATGTACCATGTCTACACAACAGACGAACACACTATAAGAGCGATCGGTGTTCTGCATGACGTAGAGGAAGGGCGGCTGACCACAGAGCTACCATTGAGTACACAACTTGTCCAGCAGATTCATTCGCGGCGGGCTCTGTATGTGGCAGTGTTGCTACACGATATTGCTAAGGGCCGTGGTGGTGATCATTCTGAACTTGGTGCTCGTGTAGCGAGTAAACTATGCGCGCGTTTTGGTTTGACTCCTGAGGAGAGCGAGACTGTGAGTTGGTTAGTTCTCAACCATCTCCACATGAGTCGAACGGCCTTCAAACGTGATCTTGACGATTTGAAGACTGTTGAAGACTTTGTTAAGGTCGTCCAGTCGCCCGAGCGGTTACGGTTGCTGCTCTTACTTACTTGCTGTGACATTCGTGCTGTAGGGCCAATGGCCTGGAATGGGTGGAAGGGAGCACTTCTGCGGGACCTGTATTATCGTGCCGCAGAGGCCATGACGGGCGCATTGCCTGTCCCCTCACGTGATTGTCGCGTTGAAAAAGCAAAGAATACTTTACGCGTTGCTCTTTCCGACTGGCCATCCACCTTAGTCAAAACGCATTTAGCACGGGGATATCCTTCTTATTGGTTGAGTTTTTCTGCTGAAGCACATATACGTCATGCCTATCTGATTTGTGCAGCGGAAGCAAGCGGCCGTCTCTTGACCTTTCACTCCCGTCAGGATTCATCCAGAGCAGGGACAGAATTGCTGATCTATACCAGTGATCATCCAGGTCTCTTTTCACAGATGGCTGGTGCAATCGCTCTCTCTGGCGAGTCTATCGTCGATGCCAGGGTTGTGACATTGGCTAATGGGATGGCCCTCGATACCTTCTGGATCCAGGAGCCACAGGGTATAGATGAGGATGAGGATGAAAGGAATCTTCGCCTGAAAAGAATTTCAGCAACTGTCGAGAATGTTCTCCAAGGAAAATTGCATTTAGAAAAAGAATTTCGGAAGCATAATAAAAATATGTTCAATCGTACACATGTTTTTAAAGTGCCGCCACGATGCATCATAGATAATACCGCATCGCAAACGCATTCTGTCATAGAAATCAATGGTCGCGATCATCCAGGATTCCTGTTTAACGTCACCTCAACATTGACAGAGCTGGGGCTGCAGATCTCTTCTGCACAAATTGCTACCTATGGTGAAAGAGTTGTTGATGTCTTCTATGTGAAAAATATTTTTGGCATGAAGATTACACACGAAGCCAAGGTGCGACAGGTGCGACGGCGTGTACTTGAGGTTTTAGGTGATCTTAATGCGCCTCAGGAATTTTTGTACTCTATGTTGCCATCATTACACTTTAAAAAAAGTAATATTCGCAATGCTGGTAGCAAATCAGAAATAGATGGATAAATATACCAAGAAAAGCCATTTATGATCAGAGGTACATTTCTCCAATATTCCGTGGTGCGTACTGTGATGATAACGCGTTTTTCTGAATAAGCGTTTTCCCCCTCATTTTTTCTGCGTGCTTTCGCACGCTTTCTTTTTCTTGCTCTTTTCAAATGATAAAACCACTGCAAGATTCATTTTTTTACGAGTATCATTCGTCGTGATGCACGTATCCCATTTCTTCAGGAGAGATGTCTGTAATCATTCACACGTGCACACGTGCTGCGTGGTGTCATCTTCTAGGCCATCTGGTTCTAGGCCATCTGGTGAGGAATTCAATGTGATCAGGATGCCAATTCTACGGAAAGACATTGCTAGGATTCGCATGCTGTGTCGATTCCTTGAGGTGGTAGTGATATTATTCTTGATATTGTATACATCACCATATTTATATGCTATTTATAATAAAAATTATATTATTGCTATTGTCAATGATGATGTCATATCTCAACATGACGTTGAGAATCGTATAGATTTTCTCATGAAAAAACTTCATTTATCTCAGACACCGGCAGTACGTAGACATCTTCTTCCGCAAGTTCTACGAATTCTTGTAGACGAGCAGTTAAAGGTACAAAACGCAAAATCGTTACACCTTTATATTGGTAATTCAGAAGTATCTCGTGCCATTAGCCGGCTTGTCGAGAAGCAGAATCCCCCGCTAAACAGACAATCTCTAAGCACTTTCACGTACTTCACTGATTTTTCTTCACTCCCTACTGGTTTCGGCCTCACAGGCCCTCTACGCACGCCCGGTTATGTCACGGAAGGTTTCTTCCTTGCTCAAGATCCTCTCAAGAATTATAAAAATCAGGAGATTGGTCTGTTCAAGGACCATCTCTTCATCGAGATTTTGATCAAGGAAATACGCTCCGAAATAGCTTGGCACAAGATTCTGCAACATACGGTGCCCTCACAGGTAGGAGAGTCTGAGATAAACACAGCACTCCAAGCACTGTACAATACAAAAAATCAGACACAGAATCTTTTAGCGGAGATTGTTTTACAAGTGGGCCGTTCTGCTGATGGAGACAGTGTTCTCGCATTAGCAGAAGAAATAGTAGGACGAATTCGTACAGGAGCTGATTTTAAGGCTACCGCGCGCCAATTCTCCCAGGCGGCATCCGCCACTCATGGCGGTGATCTTGGTTGGGTTCTCCAGGGGCATTTAGAATTAGAGATTGAAAAAGTTCTTCAAATGATGCAGCCTGGACAATTTTCTATGCCTATCAGGACTTTGTCCGGTTATAATATTCTTTTATTAAGAGAAAGACGAGAATCAATTTCATCTGAAAATACACTCTTGACTCTGCGTCAGCTCTTCATGCCTCTCACAGGTCCAGAAGCCCTTTCGCCTCAAACTCGATCAGAATTGCTCGAGGCCGCACGCATGACCTCCTCCTGTGAAGCATTCGACGCGTTGATACAGCAAACAGGGACACCAGAGTCCGGTCCTATAGGCCAGATTAGGGCTGGCGACTTACTACCGACTCTACGCGCTGCTGTTCTTCAGCTCTCTCGACAGACGGCCAGTATACCTGTGCCGATGAATGGAGGGCTCGCAATATTCATGGTCTGCGACAGGAGCAGTCCTGCACCGCAGCCGGATCTCCCCTCACGTGAGATTATCGCGCAGCAGCTAGAAAGAGCAAAAATAGAAACTATACAATATGAGAAATTGCATAACTTGCGACGTGCTGCTTTTATTGAGGTCCGGCCTCCATGAGTCGTGTGAGTGAATCGATTCCGATTGCCGTCACAATGGGAGAACCAGCTGGGATTGGCGGTGAAATTACTTGTAAAGCATGGCTTAGACGTAACGAGGGCCTAACACCGTTTTTTGTGATTGATGATCCTAACAGGCTCAGAGTAGTGAGCCGCAATCTTGGGGGGGTATCCCAAAATGTACCCGTGCAGGTCATCGGTACACCGGCAGATACAACGACAGTGTTCACCGATGCCCTACCGGTGCTGCCTGAGTTTCTTGCGGTAGAAAGCGTTCCCGGCAGGCCAATGCCGGCCAATACAGGAGCTGTGATTAGTTCTATCAAACGGGCTGTTGCGCTAGTACGTAATGGTCAGAGTGCGGCAGTCGTCACAAACCCCATCTGCAAAAATGTTCTGTACAAGAATGATTTTCCCTATCCTGGTCATACTGAGTTTTTAGCCGCTCTAGCAGGTCCTCATGTCAGGCCTGCTATGATGTTGGCCTGTCCTGGTTTACGGGTTGTCCCGGTAACCGTCCATGTGAGTTTGCGGCAGGCTGTCTCTATCCTGAATACTGCTGATATCCTCACTTGTGGTCGCATGACGGCCAGAGCTCTGCAGGCAGATTTCAGGATAGATAAACCAAGATTGGCGGTAGCGGCTCTGAACCCACACGCTGGAGAAGAAGGTGGGATAGGATTAGAAGAAGAAAATGTTATTCGTCCAGCTGTTAGAGCCCTTTTAAAAGAGGGAATCAGTACGTTTGGTCCTCTACCATCGGATACGCTGTTCCATCTCAAAGCTCGCGCCCATTATGATGCGGTGCTATGCATGTATCACGACCAGGCCATGATTCCGTTAAAAATGATAGGATTTCATCATGGTGTTAATATCACGTTAGGACTGCCGTTTGTGCGAACGGCACCTGATCATGGTACTGCTTTTGACATTGCTGGCACGGGGATGGCAAACGAATCCAGCCTGATTCAAGCCTTGCGCACAGCGCGGGAAATATCTACGTATCGCCTGATGTCTCACTCATGAAAAAAAATAGAAAAGGAGTGGGTAGAGAGCACGGATATCCCTCTTCTGCCTTGCTCAATGAAAACTCTCTGCAACCATTGCGAACTGTTATAGCTCACTATGGTCTGACCAGTCGCAAGGCGCTGAGTCAGAATTTCTTACTCGACGTGAATATGACACGTCGTATTGTCCGCGCCGCTGGTGATTTGAGAACAGGCACGGTGATTGAGATTGGTGCCGGTCCCGGCAGTCTCACACGAGCACTCCTCTCCGGTGGAGCACGTCAAGTTATTGCTATTGAAAATGATAGTAGATTCTTAAAAGCGTTATTTGAAATAGCTAACGCATGGCCTGGACAATTAAGAGTCATAGAAGCCGATGCGAGAACTATCAATATAGCCCATGTAGGTGAAGCTCCGCGACATATTGTTTCTAACTTGCCCTATCACATCGCTACGTCCTTGCTTTTACAGCTCTTAAGAGATTGCACTGCCATTTTCAGCATGACACTTCTGTTTCAGAAGGAAGTAGCTGATCGGCTCGGCGCTGTGCCACGAGGAAAGCATTACGGTCGTCTCTCAGTGATCACACAATGGCTATGTGTTGTGCGATCATTATTTAATATTCCTCCCCAAGCATTTACACCATCACCAAAGGTGGTATCCACCGTTGTGAATCTCACGCCACGGCCTGAACCTTTGGCCCCAGCGGCATGGACTGCTCTCGAGAAAGTGACTGCAGCCGCTTTCGGCCAACGTCGTAAAATGTTGCGACAAAGCTTGAAACGTCTCGGACAAGCTGATACCGTGTGCTCTACTGCTGGTCTCTCTCCTACTGCACGTGCTGAGGAAATAGATGTCGCAGGTTTTTGCGCTTTAGCGCGGGCTGTGCTGGAGGTCGACAAGAAATATTTTCCCCTTTAAAGGGAGTCTCTTGGTCACCCCCAAAACTGGACTCCTCCACCAGAAAGAAAAACAGCGAGCGCAACAACTGGTGTAGCGGCCAATAGACCGTCCACTCTGTCCAGCACTCCACCATGACCGGGAATCAGTTGACCAGAGTCTTTGACCCCAAAGTGACGTTTTAGTTTTGACTCCGCTAGGTCACCAAGTTGTGCCACAACAGATGTCCCAGCGCTAGCGGCTACTAAAACCCAAGGTGTAGCCAAATCTAATAATACGGCTATCACTCCTCCTGCCCCCATAGCCGCTACCAGACCACCAATAGCACCGGCCCATGTCTTTCCTGGACTGACAGAAGGTGCTAGGCGCGGACCACCTATCCACCGACCTATTCCATAGGCAGCAATATCTGTGACCCAAACCACTAGAAATAACCATAACAATGTTTCTGGTCCGTCCGTCGCTCGTAACCACACTAAGGCTGCACATGGCAGGGAAATGTAAAGAATACCGATCGCAGACCATCGTCCGCCCGTTCCTGGCCAAACCATCGTAGCGCTGATTCCGATCACTAACAAAGCTATCTGTGTATAACCAAGAGAGACTGCAATTGTAGCCGAAACTCCAACAAACGTTACAAAAATACTAGAAAGACCTAAATGCCCCTTGACCATGCTGTTCCACTCCCAGGCCATAGCAACCGCGAATAGAACAGTCAGCATATTGAAAAATAAATCTCCTCGCCAAATAGCAATCACAGCTAGTGGTATCATCACAAGAGAAGAAGTAAAGCGATAGCGAAGCACAAAAGAACACTCAGCTGCTCACAGCGCCATAGCGGCGCTCGCGTTTATGAAACTCGCTGATCGCCTGTTCAAGATCTGCACGGCTGAAATCAGGCCAGAGGGTTTCAACAAAAATGAGTTCTGTATAAGCAATTTGCCACAAAAGAAAATTGCTGATTCTCTTTTCACCACTAGTACGAATTAATAAATCAGGGTCAGGGATATCAGAAGTAAACAAATGTGCTGCCACTAAAGATTCATCAATATCCTCAGGCTGTAGATTCCCCGCCACGGCAGCTCCTGCTAATAGACGTGCCGCCCGCACAATTTCCTGCCTAGCGCCGTAGCTGAGCGCAACTGTCAAGGTGAG
>JANQJD010000008.1 GCA_028281845.1 Rhodospirillales bacterium
CGTAATGGCAGCCGTCAGAGACGTCTTGCCGTGGTCAACATGGCCTATCGTCCCAACGTTGCAATGTGGTTTCTTACGTTCGAATTTTTCCTTGGCCATGCTTTTATCCTTGATGATTTCACGCGGTTCGGCCCTGCTCAGCATACAGAGCGGGTGAGGGGAATCGAACCCCCGTCGTAAGCGTGGAAGGCTTCTGCTCTACCATTAAGCTACACCCGCAGTCCACAATTGCCCAAACCACATATTGGGCTTGACGTGTGGCGTACTCCCTCCCTGGTAGAGGGGGTTGGATTCGAACCAACGAAGGCACTCGCCAACGGATTTACAGTCCGTCCCCTTTAACCGCTCGGGCACCCCTCCAGTATACCCCCCCCTGGGGGGGGTGGGAAGCAGCTGCTCCTCAGCAATATATACTAGTTTGCGTTTGCTACAAGCCTCGTGTCCCGTGCCCTGTCATATCTTATATTCTGCTGACTTCTGTCAGAAGGCTATAGAATGCTGAGATGAACAAGCGTGAGAAAAATGACAGACCACGCTGTGATCGGCTCTTCCGGATGCAGCGTCAGGCACCTGTAGTAGTCGCACAGCGGCGAAAGAATCCGCGGTGCAATCAAGCATTCTGGATTTACGGACGTCATGCGACTCTATCAGCATTAGCCAATCCTCATAGGGCATGCAAGCGTCTCCTCCTCACTGCCGCGGCCGCGGCCGTTACAGGCGGAGTCCTGTTCAGACTATATAAGAATACAAACAAAAAAAACGCTTACAGTCTTCTCCCACGGATAGAGCTCGTAGAGCAATCTGTACTCGAGAAAATGATTCCAGGAGTGGCCCATCAGGGTATCGCTGCCCAAGTGACACCGCTGAATCCGCCGCCTCTCGCTGTCATTATAAAAAGTTCCTTAAGACGAAAGAAATCTATCGTAGTAGTTTTAGATCAGATGACTGACCCTCGCAATATAGGGGCCGTCATGCGTTCTGCAGCGGCTTTCGGAGCTCTGGCTGTCGTGATGCAAGACCGTCACGCACCAGTAGAAACTGGCGCTATGGCTCGAGCGGCCTCTGGGAGTCTGGAGCATGTGCCACTCTCCCGGACTATTAATATAGCCAGAACACTAAAAACCTTCAAAGAGGCCGGATTCTGGGTCATTGGCCTCGACGTGACAGCCCCACTGTCTCTCGCACAGACAAAGCGGGCTGACCGCGTTGTCTTAGTGCTGGGATCAGAAGGACGGGGCCTGCGTCATTTAGTGCGTGCGCACTGCGACAGCCTCGCTTGCTTGCCGATCACAGGAGCTGTGGAGAGTCTGAATGTGTCAAACGCCGCTGCCGTGGCTTTGTACGAAATGACCCCCCTCATACAAAGAGGAGTCGTTGTCCCTTAGCAAAGGGGTGTAGTGTGTTTTTTCTCTGCTATCCATAATCAGGTAACCCGCATGACAATTCGCTATAATCTTCCTCTATGGCGTCCGCCTTCTGAAGGTAGAAGTTTCGTCATACAAGTAACTTTAGGTTGTAGTTACAATCATTGTTCATTTTGTTCAATGTACACGAATAAGGTGTTCAGAGTCCGCCCACTTGAGCATATTTTCTCTGACATCGACGCCGGTGCTCGCGACTGGCCACAGGCCCATCGGGTGTTTCTCGCAGACGGGGACGCCATGTCGTTGCAGACCGAATCTCTGCACAGGATTCTGGACCACCTGCACGACCGTTTACCCAGGCTAGCACGCGTGTCTTCCTATGCAACGCCGGACAACATTAACCGCAAGTCAGTAGAAGCGCTAGCAAGCCTCAAAGCGCGCAAGTTATCCCTGATCTACCTCGGGATCGAATCGGGCCATACAGATGTTCTCAAGCGTATTGCTAAGGGTGCTTCCCCTCGAGGCATTGCCAGAGCTATTCTGCGGGCTAGCGAGGCTGGATTACAAGTGTCATGCATGGTGATTCTGGGGCTTGGTGGTCGCGAATATTCAGAGCGCCATATCGCTGCAACGGCCGAACTCGTCAACGCTGCTCCGCCTACGTACCTGTCCACCTTGCAACTTGATCTTCACAGGGCTGAGGCGCCTGGCTTTGTGCCTCTTTGGGAAAGACACGGCCGTCCCTTCCAGCCATTGAACGACGACGAATGTTTAGGGGAAATGGCTCACTTAGTCGCAGGGTTAGCACCCGCACGCCCAATCATCTTCCGCTCAAACCACGCTTCCAATGCACTATCGTTGGGTGGAATCTTACCAAGAGATCAGGAGGCTATTTTGAGGACTATTGCCCAGGCGCGCAATGCGGCAGACTATTGGCTGCGCCCGCGCTCTCTGCGTGGTTATTAGGTTGTGACAGACGTCAGGGGGCTCTGTTGGTGAGATTCTGACGCCCGTGTGGGGCTGTGCCGAATCAAGACTCTGGTCGGGAAAAGTCAAGGCTCTCCGGAGCGCCAGAGGAATCACCTTGACGGACATGTCGAAGAGATCCTACCCTACAAACAGGCAGGAGAATGAGTATGGAGGGATGTATGGCCCGGCGTTGTGCCATCACAGGGAAGGGTGTGTTGGTTGGCCACAACGTGAGCCATGCCAACAATAAGGCAAAGCGTCGTTTTTTCCCCAATTTACAGAAAACGAAAGTGTGGAGCGATGTCTTAGAACAATCTGTAAGATTACGCCTTTCTATCAAGGGGCTGCGCAGCATAGAACACAACGGTGGAATAGACTCTTATCTGCATGGGAAACATGATGCACAGCTCCCCGCGGGAGCGCGCCGCCTGAAGCGGCGGATTCTCTCTGCCCTGGCACTTCGCGAGGCTGAGGAACACGATTAATCTCCCTGCCAGCAGCAGCTGCTGAACTGTTGTAGTGCAGTGAAAAACGAGTGAAGTTTTCTGTGTCACGTCCTGTGCACGTCCTGTGACACGGGAGAGACGGAAGGAGAGAGGGCGGGTGTCTCTCAAGGGTGTCTTCCCTGCTAATGCTCTCTCCCTGATCGAGGCGACCCATGGCAGATATGTGGACCAGACAAGACTGGCGTTCTCGACACGCTAAACATCTTCCTGAGTACCCAGATCAGAACCGTCTGGCTGGTGTTGAGGAAAGGTTACGCACATTTCCGCCGCTTGTTTTTGCTGGCGAGGCGAGGCGTTTGCAGCAGGCCATGGCAAAGGTCGGCGCTGGTCAGGCCTTCTTATTACAAGGAGGGGATTGCGCTGAAAGCTTTGCGGATTTCAATGCTAACATTATCCGCGATACATTCCGTGTGATCCTCCAGATGGCCGTTGTCCTGACGTTCAGCGGATCTATGCCTGTTGTCAAGGTCGGCCGCATGGGGGGGCAGTTTGCCAAGCCACGTTCTGCACCAACAGAAACACGTGGCGGGATCACGCTGCCAGCCTATTGCGGTGATATGATTAACGGGCTGGACTTCACTGTAGGGGCTCGTACGCCTGATCCTGAGCGAATGGTACAGGCGTATCACCAATCAGCGGCAACCCTGAATCTCCTACGCGCCTTTGCTCAGGGTGGGTATGCCGACCTGCATAGAGTTCATCAGTGGACCTTGGATTTCATTGCGGGGAGCCCGCAGTGGGAACGCTACAGGGATCTCTGTAACCGTATCGGTGAGAGTCTGGATTTTATGGCTGCCTGCAATTTAACGTCGAATATCGTGCCACAAATTCATGAGACAGACTTCTTTACCTCGCATGAGGCTCTGCTCCTTCCCTACGAGGAAGCCTTAACACGCTTAGATTCGACGAGCGGGGACTGGTACTGCTGCTCTGCACACATGCTGTGGATTGGGGACCGCACACGCCAGGTTGATGGTGCCCATGTTGCTTTTCTACGTGGTGTGCGTAATCCTATCGGTGTTAAGGTGGGACCGTCCCTTACAAAAGATGAACTGCTGCGTCTCTGCACGATCCTCAATCCAGGGAACGAGACAGGTCGACTCACTATCATCGTTCGCATGGGAGAGAAAATTACGACTCACCTCCCTGCCCTCATCCAGGCAGTGACGGAAAACGGTTATCAGGTTGTCTGGGCTTGTGACCCTATGCATGCTAATACCATCAAGACAGAAAATGGCTTCAAGACGCGTTCGTTTGATCGCATCTTAGGCGAGGTGCAGCGTTATTTCGCTATTCATCGCGCTGAGGGAACACATCCCGGTGGCGTGCATGTAGAACTCACCGGTCAGGAGGTTACAGAATGCCTAGGAGGCTCCCAGGCTATCACGGAGGCTGGCCTAGCGGAGCGCTATCATACCTTCTGCGATCCGCGTCTGAATGTCAGTCAGGCTCTCGAATTAGTCTTTTTATTGGCCCAAACTCTCCAGCAGACGCGGAAACATCTGAGCACTGCTCCGCCACAAGCGAGGTCGCATTCTGGGAAAAGTGATCCCTCCTCCAAGTGAAACAAGGCCGCCAACCCTAATGAACCCATGAGAAGAGTCGGACTCCATGCTGCCAACTCCAGTGGCAATATGGCTAGTTTTCCAAGAGCGTACATGATTTTGGAGAAGAAATACAGCAGAAATCCAACACTGATGGCCCCCACGATCCGTGCCCCACCTTTTGCATTGCGATGATTCAGCGGCATTACAAATGCGGCGGCCACTAACACGATAGCACAGAGCAGAAAAGGCGAGGCGATTAGGGTTTGTAGGTACAAACGGTAAATATGCGTGGATAATCCTGCCGTTTCAAAAGAGCGGATGGCACTAGGCAGTTGCCACACGGACACCGTTTCCGGGGAAGAAAAATTCTCCTGAACACTCTCTATACTAGTTGGTAAGTGCAGAATGTCAAGATTGCGCGGCTTTTTTCCAGGTTTAAAGATACGCACATCATACAATTTGTAATACTTCTCACTCCACAATAGACCGCTGGAGGATTCGACTCGCTCGACAAAATTTCCCCAGTTCTTGAAGAGAAAGATGCTGACATCACATAGATACAGTCTCTGCATCTGCCCGTCATGAATGGTCTGACCAGCATGGAGCACAGATTGTCGCTCTCCTACCCTCTCATGCAGCCAAAGATCTGCCGCTAATGGCAACAGAGTGCTGTGCGTGCCGTGCAGCAGAACCTTCTCCAGATAGCGAGCATACAGGGCCGCTCCTAGCGGGTTGAGCAATGTTATGTTGCCAAGACCGAGCAACAGTGTGAGCCACAAGACTGGCCGCAGAAACTGCCATGCCGAGACCCCTACTGCACGCATTACCACTATCTCACTAGAACGTGAAAGTTGCAAGAAGACAACCATACTTCCCAGCATCACTGCAAAAGGCAGTACGGTGTTTACCATCTGCGGCAGTTTTAAGAGGGCAATGCCCAAAAGAACGATAAGGGATAGATCGGGATTTGCGGCTGTACGCCTGAGGAGTTCAATTGTATCAAAAAGCAGAAAAAGCGCTACAATCATCAGCAGCACGGCTCCAAAGTCTATGAGGAAGTGACGGCCGATGTAAGTATTGAGGATCAGGATATGACTCCTTGCCTGGCACCTCGAAAGCATCCGGGCAAGACTGCATGTGTGCAGTACGCGTTTCCCATGCGGGCTGCCTCTGGAAGCGGAAAGACTCTCAAAGGTATATGATACAATGATACAACTTAAACAGATATACACGCGCAGCGGTGATAAAGGGAAGACATCCCTTTCAACAGGGAAACGTGTCCATAAACACGACATACGCGTCCATACCTATGGAACCGTAGACGAAACAAACGCTGTGATTGGCCTAGCCCGCCTGTATACTCTGACCTTGGCGCGGCATGACGCCATGTTAGCACGGATTCAGAATGATCTGTTCGATCTTGGCGCTGACCTATGTACACCGCTTGATTCTGCAGCGACAGACAAAAGCACTCCTTTAAGGATGACTGTCTTACAAGTTGATAGACTTGAACGTGAAATAGACGCCATGAACGCTCAGCTTCTGCCCCTCGATTCGTTTATTCTCCCGGGTGGAACGGCTGCAGCGGCTCATTTACACCATGCCCGTACCGTATGCCGGCGTGCTGAGCGCCTTCTCGGGGAATTAGCAGCAATAGAACCAGAAGGAGTCAATCCCGTTGCTATCCAGTACTTGAATCGTCTGTCCGATCATCTTTTCGTGCTCGCGCGCCATGTGAACGATCACGGACGAGCGGATGTGTTGTGGGTACAAGGTGAAAACCGTTGAACATGATTGATCATGATTCACGGCCCAAGGAGCGAACTGACTGTCAGAAAAAGGACATTGCACCAGCAAGCAACCATAGAGATTCAGACCAGCGGCGCGGCACTCCCGCCGCACGTCCAACACAGACAAACAATCAGTCGACGTTTTATCTTGTGCCTGTAGGGCTTGTCTTCGGGGAAGCCTCTGAGATTGCGGTCAAAAACGGACGGGCCCTCCCTTTAGTAGGCGGTCCACTCGCTTTTACGGCATGCGAAGTGATAGCCCGCCAGCCGGGAGGGACAGTCACTTCAACTGTGCTGTCGCTCAACGAGGTGCTGGCATGGGTGAGACGCACTCATAGGACTCAGTTAATAGAGAGTCTTTCAAAGAAGAGAGATTCTTTTGCTAGTTTATCTTTTGATAGACCACGTCTCATGGGAGTAGTCAATGTTACGCCAGATAGCTTCTCCGATAGGGGTGCCTTCATCAACCCCTGTAGAGCGATTGCCCATGCCCTGTGCTTAAAGGCAGCAGGCGCAGATATCATCGACGTGGGCGGGGAGTCCACACGTCCTGGCGCCTGGCCTGTGGCACCTGCCGAGGAAATTGAACGAGTCGTTCCTGTCATACGGGCCCTGGCTGAACGGAGTGTGCTGATCTCGATTGATACCTGCAAGGCCGCTGTGATGGCAGCAGCCCTAGAAGCGGGTGCTTCTGTTGTCAACGATGTGACTGCCCTTACTGGGGATCCTGACTCCCTAACATTGGTAGTCCGCCGCAAAGTCCCCGTAATCTTAACCCACATGCAGGGAGAGCCCCGCACCATGCAGCAGAATCCACACTACCATATGGCTCCCCTCGATGTCTTTGACACACTGGCTGAGCGGTTAGCGGTTTGCTTGCAGGCTGGCCTTGCCAGGGCAGACATCTGTCTGGACCCTGGCATTGGTTTTGGCAAGACTGTGCTTCACAACATAGAAATCATGGGGCGCCTCGCTGTACTACACATGTTAGGATGTGCTACAATGATAGGAACATCTCGTAAAAATTTTATTTCCGCTATCTCTACCGCTGACGCTGAGCCACCAGCAGCCCGCTTGCCTGGATCGCTGACAACGGCCCTTGCTGGCCTTGACCAGGGAATCTGTCTTGTGCGAGTCCACGATGTCGCTGAAACATTCCAAGCCGTTAAGGTGTGGCAAGCTATGCGGGCAGGATACTACAAGATGCCGACGACAGCAGCCGTGTCATTGTAATGGCGGGTGCTCCTTGTGCCATCCCATTCTCTCTCGCTTCTTTACCGCAGAGGACTTGAGAGGGATGATGGGATGATGGATGGGCGGCGGGCAGAAAACAGGCATGCTCTGGGAATGCGCTTGTCTCTCCTCTGGTATAATGTGAAGTAATGTGAAGTGAAGTATCATATAACATGCGTATTGCGTATGATGAGGGTGCATGCGGCCGCATAAATGCCGTGGGGCCGTGGGTCTCCTTGGAGGCTCATTCAATCCAGCCCACGCTGGGCATGTGTATATTAGCCTGATGGCAATCCGTGCCCTTGCCCTAGATAGGATATGGTGGTTGGTGTCCCCTCAGAATCCCTTGAAGGCGGCGACTGACATGGCTCCGTTACCATGGAGGATCGCACAGGCGCACAGAATCACTGATGCCTGTCGGCATATTTCTGTTCTCGACATCGAAGCGCAACTGGGTACTCATCATTCGGTTGATATTCTCTCCCGTTTGCGTAAACGGCAGCCATGCTGCTGTTTTGTTTGGTTAATGGGCGCTGATAATTTGGCTCAGGTGTCATTTTGGTGGCAATGGCCACGTCTTTTTCATCTGGTGCCAGTGGCAGTGCTCGCCAGATATCCGTATTCTTTGCAGGCTCTGGCCGGTGTGGCAGCACAGCGTTTCGCCCGCTGGCGGGTCACACCAGATAAAGCGCATGCTCTCGCCAGAAAGACGCCTCCGGTGTGGGTCTTTTTGCCTTTCCCTTCCCATCCAGACTCAGCTACGCAAATCCGCGCCGCCTCTGACAACTTGTGGGACAACAAGACGGGTCAACATGTGTTCAGCCGCTCGTATCTCCAATCCGGAGGATGTGCTTGATGTCATCGAGACTTTGCTAGTCGATGCTCAAGCAGAAGAGGTTACCGTCATTAACTTGAGTGGGAAGACCTCCTTTGCAGATTACATTGTTATCGCTACCGGCCGTTCAGCCCGCCAGGTTAGCGCCATGGCAACACATTTACGCAAAAGCCTCAAGGCAAGTGGTGTCCCCGTTGCGCTTGAAGGATTGCGTGAAGGCAATTGGGTGCTTCTGGACGCCGGTGACGTGGTGATTCATCTCTTGAGGCCAGAAGTTCGTGCCTTCTATAACTTAGAGAAAATGTGGATGGCACATGAAGTTGTCAGCGGAAAAAAAATCTCTTAAATCTCTCTGCTGGAGCAGGATATCAGCAAGTCATACGATAAACGATAAGGTGCCGTTGCCATTCGGCCTGGAGCAGCTGGGAAGGCCAACATTTGGCAAAGACTCGTACGACACTTCTCTCATCGCTGACTTTTCCTGTCCCCCGCAGCTTTTGCCCCTGGCGAGAGTCCCGCAGCTGAGCCCCGGGATACATATATAATAGTGGTAATACTATTTCATATACTCTATCTTTAAGATCTATACAAGGGGGACGGCCTTTTTGACGGGAAGAGTCTTTACAAGGAGGGAGACTTTTTATATGGTTTCTCCACTCTGGAGCGGTTCGACAGCCTCAAGAGATGGAAGAAGGGTTATTCTAGATGACAGCTACGAATGTGTCAAACGCGCCGGGGAGATCGCCAGCGTCTAGGCTGTTGGGACTTGCCTATCGTCGAGACGGCGGGACTCATTTGACCGTTGATGTCCAGAGAGACAGCCGCAGGGACGCTTTCCAAAGCCGGCGCCAGTTCCTGGCCTGCACGGCAGGAGGATGTCTTTACAGCCTGTCCGCTTACGGTACCGACTTTTCGCTCTCAATGACAAAGAGGTCTATTATGGCGTTCGAACTGCCATCCCTGCCATACCTGCCTAACGCGCTTGAACCATATATCTCGGCTCGTACGCTTGAGTTTCACCATGGGAAGCATCATGCGACTTATGTCGCTAATACCAATGCCCTGACCAAGGATACCCCGCTGGCAGGGAAATCTTTAGAAGAGGTCATCAAAGCCACGGCCAATGACACGGAAAAAACAGGCCTCTTCAATAATGCTGCCCAGGTCTGGAACCACACGTTTTTCTGGAACAGTATGAAGCCCGGTGGTGGTGGTGTTCCCACAGGGGACATAGCGAGCTGGATTAATGGCACCTTTGGGTCTCTGGACAACTTCAAGGAAGAATTTAAGAAAGCTGCTGTAACACAATTTGGAAGTGGATGGGCATGGCTCGTACTTGAAAACGGGTCACTGAAAGTGACTAAAACCGCTAATGCAGATACACCTATGGTGCATGGGCAGAAGGCTTTGCTCACCTGCGACGTCTGGGAACATGCTTATTACCTGGATTATCAGAATCGCCGTCCGGATTTCGTTCAGGCCTTCCTGGATCATCTAGTCGACTGGGATGCCGTGACACGCGCTCTCTCTAACTAAAAACTCACTCACTGAAACTGCCTCAAGAGACAGATGATTCGAGATTCGAGAGACAGATGATTCGATCATGATCATGATCTCGCGACTTGGCGAGCCTCGCATGGTGGTATCCCTCACAGGGTTATGTGTGTGTTAAGGGGGCATGCGGGCGGGGCCTTTTTTTCTCCATCCTGCTCAGGAGACCATGGGACAACAGAAGGCTCGATCGATGTCCAGAGGGCACAGAGGGCACGGGCACATGACGAAAGGGCTTGAGAAAAGGGGTCGAGAGTCTCGAAGGACTCTCTCCGGGAGAGGTGTTGTCATGCAAGAAACAGCAGAGAAAAATATACGATGAGGCCTCTCATGACCCTCCTACATACATGACCCTCTGAGCATGCTCCGCTGCAAAGGCCCTTCCTTTGTCAAGATGCATGGGCTCGGCAATGATTTTGTCGTGTTGGATCATCGTCAGTCACCTCTTCTCCTGGATAGAGCAGCGATTTGTGCCATTGCAGACCGCCGTACAGGCGTTGGTTGCGACCAACTCATCATGCTGGTGCCGCCGCGCACGACAGGAGCAGATGTGTTCATGGTCATCTGCAATGCTGATGGGAGCAACGCCGCGGCCTGCGGTAATGCGGCCCGCTGTGTTGGCGCTCTGCTCATGGATGAGCTCAAACGCAATACCCTGATCATTGAAACGTTGGCTGGCCTACTCCATCTCTGTCGGAGCGATGATGGCTTAGTGACTGTCAACATGGGCGTAGCCAGGCTGGATTGGCACGATATTCCTCTCGCCCATGCCATGGACACTCTTCATCTTCCATTACGAGCTGGACCGCTCACTGATGCAGTCTGTGTCTCCATGGGGAATCCACACACAGTGTTCTTTGTCCCTGAAGCAGATGCCGTGGATCTTGCGGCCTTTGGTCCAAGGCTCGAATGCAATGCTTTGTTCCCGGAGAAAACAAATGTAGAGATTGTTCAATTTATAAATTATAAATCATTACGTGTACGTGTATGGGAACGCGGGGTAGGAATCACCCGTGCCTGCGGCACGGGAGCGTGTGCTGCTGTCGTGGCAGCAGTGCGCCGCGGTCTTCTCCCTAGCCGACAGGCAGAGGTGCTCCTGGATGGCGGATCGCTGTCAATCCTCTGGTCAGATAACGAGCAGGTCATCATGACAGGTCCCGCCGTCGCCAGTTTCGTTGGCACTCTACAGTGGACACCAGGTAATCATCCGAATGGAGAGTGCCCCTGACACCGCCCAGAATCGTGACTTTCGGTTGCCGCACCAACATGTTCGAATCCGAACTGATGCGGCAGTACGCCACAGAAGCGAGTCTTTCTGAATCAACGATCATCGTTAACACCTGTGCAGTCACAAAAGAGGCTGAGCGACAGGCACGCCAAGCTATCCGCCGCCTGAAGAGAGCACAGCCAGAATTACGGATCATTGTCACCGGCTGTGCTGCCCATCTGCAGCCAGAGCGTTTCACCGCCATGCCAGAAGTCGATATGGTACTTGACAATGCGGAGAAACTCATGGCTGCAAACTGGATGGGCGAAAAGATCAGGTCCGCTTTTTCTAGTCTTCCAGGACCAGGACAAGAAGAATCTCGCGTCAGTTATGATGCTGGGTCTTTGCTGCTGGCCGCTTTTGCTGAACGCACACGTGCTTTTTTGCCAGTACAGCAGGGCTGTAATCACCGCTGTACATTCTGTACCATTCCTTTCGCCCGTGGTCCCAGTCGCAGTCTTCCGCCGACACAAGTAGTAGCTCAGGCTTCCGCACTCGCTGCCGCTGGCTATCGCGAGTTTGTGCTGTCAGGTATTGACCTGACAGCCTATGGTCTTGACCTGTCAGAAGAGTATCAGCATACCCGCCGCTATGGCGTGGGTCGGCTGGTTGAAAGACTCCTGCGAGAGGTGCCTGGGCTGGAGCGTCTACGCTTATCCTCACTGGATCCCGCAGAGATTGAGGAAGAGTTATTGACGCTCTTCTTTGCCAATCCTCGGCTCATGCCTCATATGCACTTAAGCATACAGGCTGGCGACGACATGATTCTGAAACGGATGGGGCGGCGTCATTGCCGCGCGGATGTCATCCATGTCGCAAGGCGTCTGCGGATGTTACGGCCAGAAGTAACGTTGGGGGCTGACATGATTGTCGGCTTTCCTACAGAAACTGAGGAGATGTTCGCTCACACCATTCACTTAGTAGAAGAGTGTGGCTTGACACATCTCCACATCTTCCCGTTCTCCGCGCGACCAGGGACAGCGGCAGCGCGCATGCCGGCAGTGGCCAGTGCGGTTGTGCGAGATCGTGCCGCCCGTCTGCGTGCGGTTGCATCCCAATCCCTGGCTTCCTTTATGGCCTGCCGTGTTGGCAGTGTAGCCAACGTACTGTTAGAGAATCCTCACTTTGGCTACAGCGAGGACTATCTGCCAGTAAGGTTGGCTTCTGGGGGTATACCAGGTCAAATAGTGCGTGTATTTATTAAAACATCTAAAGTAAATTATCTTTACGGAGAAATTCTCCCATGAATGAGAGAGATTCTGAACCTGAAACTCCTACGAGCCCCTGTGTGGTGTCTCTGAAGAAAGTGGTGTCTCTTAAGAAAAAAGGCTTGCTATCCTGGCTGCACCGTGACAGGAAGGAGGAGCAGTCGGCCCATTCCGGGAGTTCCTCTCCTTCCTCTCCTGTGCCTCCTCAACGGGCGCAGGTCACTTCCTCTGTTGTCATAGAGGAGACAGGAGGATGTCTCAGGGAAAACACAGACTCTCCCCAGTCAGAATCGATTGGGACAATAACAGAGCAATCCTATGCTGTGCCTGACTCTGTGGCGGCCACCGTCGCAGAATCGGCTGGTGCGCCATACGCTCCTGGAGCAGCAAGAATCGCGACTGCGAAGACAGGGGTCACAGCAGACAGCGGAGACCCTGGTGTGGCCTCTCAACATTGGTTTCTCCGCTTAAAGCAAAGTCTGCAACGTTCCTCCAGTCGGCTGACACAGGGGCTCGTGACCCTCTTTACCAAACGTCGTCTTGACAGTGAGGCTCTCGAAGAACTGGAGGAGCTGCTGATCGCAGCTGATCTCGGCGTCACGACTGCCGCCAGCCTGGTCGCCAACTTAGCCAGAATGCGTTTTAATCAAGAAGTGAGTCATTCAGAAATTCAAGTAATAATATCTGAAGATATTACTAAAATTCTTGAAAAAGTAGAAAAACCCTTGAGGATCGATCATACTGCCAAGCCTCATATCATACTCGTTGTCGGCGTTAACGGCTCCGGAAAGACCACGACAATAGGCAAAATGGCGCGTCAATTTCGCGATGGCGGTCTGCAGGTCTCCCTGGTTGCCGGGGATACCTTCCGTGCCGCGGCCGTGGAGCAATTGATGATCTGGGGCAAACGCAGTGGCTGCCCTGTGATTGCCCGTTCCACAGGGGCTGATGCTGCGGGGCTTGCTTTTGACGCCCTGAAAGAAGCGAGGGCCCGGGGGGATGATGTCCTATTGATCGATACCGCTGGCCGTTTACACAACAAGGGCCATTTGATGCCAGAGCTGGAAAAAATCGTCCGCGTATTGCAGAAAATCGCACCAGCAGCCCCACATACAGGTCTCTTAGTGCTCGATGCTACTGTTGGTCAAAATGCACACAGGCAGGTCGCTGTTTTCCGAGAGTTGACTAGTGTCAATAGCTTAGCCGTGACGAAACTAGACGGGACTGCCCGTGGTGGAGTCCTGGTCGCACTTGCTGAAAAATTTCAGCTGCCTGTACATTACGTTGGTACCGGCGAAAGAGTGGAAGACTTACGCCCATTCTCCGCTCGTGACTTTGCCCGCGGCTTGCTAGGATTGGACGCATAAAACAACAGGGAGAAAACATGATGACGATGAAAAGGACTTTTGACCCCTGGCCTCCGCAAGGGATAGGCGTGTTTTTTTGCAGCAGGAAGAACACAGTTTTCCCGAAAGCATAAGGCATCATAGTGCCGTGGCTGTGCGCATCGCTGAATCTTCCGAGAGAATCGCCATGATCCAATCAGACGGATAGATCTATCATCGCATGCACGTGCGCTGTAACGCTATGATAAAGCGCGCTCATGTCATACCCGCCTTCCAGGACAGACACGATTCGACCGCCACAACATTCTGCCGCGACCTGTCCGAGGGCACGGGTGACCCAGTCAAAATCTTTCTCGACCAGATTAAGGCTCGCAAGAGGATCACGGGTATGGGCGTCGAATCCCGCTGAGAGAAGTAAGAAGTCTGGTTTGAAAGCGCGCAGCGCTGGTAAGATATGGACAGTCACACTATGGCGAAAATCCTCTGATCTGCTCCCCGGCGCAAGGGTCACGTTGACAATATTGTTAGCACAGCCCCTTTCCTGCGGTGTTCCAGTGCCGGGATAGCAAGGGGATTGGTGAGTAGAGGCATAGAACATGTTTTCGTCGTTCCAGAAGGCCGCTTGAGTGCCGTTGCCATGATGAACATCAAAATCTACCACTGCTACCCGTCGTAATCCATGACATGCGCGCGCATGATAGGCCCCGATCGCCACATTGTTAAAGAGACAGAAACCCATGGCGCTTGTAGGCTCAGCGTGGTGTCCAGGTGGACGCACGGGACAGAAAGCATTATGTGTCATGCCACAAGCGACAGAATCGACTGCCGCTAGTACGGCTCCCACAGCCCGCAAGGCAGCTTGTCCCGAATAGGGAGACAGGACTGTATCCGAATCCAGATAGTGGTAGCCGTGTTTTGGCACGGATGTGAGGATTCTTTCAACATAGGAGCACGGATGTACGCGTTCAATGGGCGCTAAAGCCGCCAGCGGGGCTTCCTGGCGTCTGAGTAAAAGGCCCAATCTTCGTTCTTCATCCTCTAAAGCCCGGGAAATGGCTAATAATCGTTCAGGGCGTTCTGGGTGAGAAGAACCAGTATCGTGCTGTGTACATGTTGGGTGAGAGACGATTAAAGTTGACATTATGGTATCCTTCATTCTCAGCGTTTCCCATAGAACTGGGGCAGGAGTGGAGGAACACTCTTTTCCTCTCTTCCTCCTCAGGATAATTGGCACACAACAATTCTAGTTGGGGGATTCTGATTTTTTTCTCTAATCCTGCGAGGTAGCGCAGTGAATGGTCTTTTTGCTGTATTCCGGTCTGTTGGCGTCTGGATGAGAAGAGCGTACTGGACAAAGCTCCTAACGTTTGTACTACTTTTTGGGGGCGGTGGGACGGAGCAGGCTCTGGCCACCACTCTCAGTACAACAGGCAAGGAGCAGATTCTAGTTGTTGCGGACACCGTCATTTTAGAAGCAGCAACACGAAGCCTCCCAGTGGTAGGACGGCTCGTCTCCCTACAGGCAGGTGCGATTGCAGCAGAAACAAGCGGATCAATCACCCGGGTAGCCGTCGACGTGGGGGATAGAGTGACCATGGGGCAAATGCTAGCACAGCTAGACACTAATGGTTTAGGTTGGCGCCGGCAAAGTGAGATGGCCACCCTAGCGGAAAGACGGGCCAGGGCAACGGAAGCAGAAGCCCATTTGCACATCGCCGAGGTTGAATTACAGCGGCTAGGGAAACTGCGCCAATCTGCCGCCTTTCCACTCGCGCGATATGAAGATAAGGCCGGGGAGGTCAAGCGTTTACGGGCTGCCACGCAGGCGGCTTGGGCCACCGTTGATCATGCTTTTGCCACAGTACGTCTGGCTGAGGTCGAACTGGCCAAGGCAGAGATTAAAGCTCCTTACCCTGGCGTGGTGCGCAGACGTTACGTTGAGGTAGGGTCTTACATTGCCACAGGCGCTCAGGTAGTGGAGGTCGTAAACGACTGCAATATGGAGGTAGAAGCTGATATAGCAGTGGAATATCTCGCCGGTGCTGTGCCAGGCACTCAGGTTGTGGTCCGGATGACCTCTGGCCTGAAAAGGCCGGCAATCGTACGGGCGATCATGCCTGATGAAGACCCCAAAACACGAACAAGATTGGTGCGATTTGTCTTCGACAGGCAGCCAGATTCTGAGCTAGCGGCCAACCAGAGTGTCGTTGTGCTTTTGCAGGTCGGGAATCGTCACAAGGTCCCTACCGTCTCTAAGGATGCTATCATCCATCGTGAGAATCAGAGTGTTGTTTTCGTCATCGAGGAAGGAATCGCAAAACTAAGACCCCTGCAGTTAGGGGGCAGTGTAGGGGGACGATTCGTCGTCGAGCGTGGTCTAAAGTCTGGGGAAGTTGTTGTAGTTCGCGGTAACGAAAAGTTGCTCCCTGGCCAGGCGGTACGTTTACTAGCCAGCAGTATCCCCTCTCCAAAGAGAAGCGGCAGCAATCACAAAGGAAAGTCCGACAGATGATTCTGATCCGACTCTCTATTATCCGACCTCTGGCCGTGATTGCGGTTGTTTTGATGATCGTTCTGTTTGGTGTGGCAGGCTTGTGGCGTATCCCCGTTCAACTTATCCCCAATGTGCATGAGCCAGCTGTGACTGTCACTACGGGATGGCCTGGCGCTTTCCCAGCAGAGATTGAAAGAGAAATTCTCGACCGTCAGGAAGAGGCCCTGAAAGGCCTGTCTGGCATGCGCAACATTTATGGGGCGGCCCGGAAAGGAATGGCCACGATCACCCTTGAATTTTCCGCCGGTACAGATATGAACAGCGCGCTGCTCCGAACAGCCAATCAGCTGCAGCAAATTAGTGGCAGCTATCCAAAAGAGGCGGGACAGCCAAAGTTATGGATGGCGAGCAGTGAAGATCAGCCGATGGCCATTCTTGTTCTTAGCCGCCTGCCAGGCAACGATCGGCCTATCAGCACTTATGGCGACTTCATTGATAATGTTGTTCGGGAACGCCTGGAACGTGTTCCAGGTGTAGCGAGTGCAGACGTTTACGGAGGAAAACCACGTGAACTACAAATAAAAATTGATCCTATCGCTCTGGCAAGCTACAACCTCACTGTGCCGAATGTGATAGAGGCCTTATCTCGCGCTAATATTGCTTCCTCTGTCAGTGAAATAGATGAAGGCAAGCGTCGCTATGTCGTGCGAATGACAAATGAATTAGCGACACCAGAACAGGTGAAAGCAGTACTCCTGCGTGCAACGGAAGCAAATGGCCGTATCAGCCGGATTACAGTGGGTGATGTGGCAACGGAGGTGAGTTTCTCTCATAAAGAGTGGCGGTTCGTTGTCCGCTATCTGGGGCAGCCCGCCATGAGCATATATATTGTGCGTGAGCTCAGCGCCAACGCCCTCCAAACAATGCGTGGGATCTGGGCCGTCATGACAGAATTGAACAGGAATGTGCTCAAACAGGAAGGGCTCTTCCTGGAACTGAGCTATGATGAGAGTCTCTACATCAAGGCCGCTATTGATATGGTGATGCAGAACATCTACATAGGCGGCCTGCTGGCGTCTATTGTTCTGCTCTTATTCCTGCGGTCACTGTCCGCGACGGTCATCGTCGTTCTCTCTATTCCAGTTTCTATTATCGGTGCATTTATCGGCATGGCCCTGCTAGGGCGGACTCTTAATGTGATCTCTCTCGCCGGTATGGCATTTGCGGTCGGTATGGTGGTCGATGCAGCCATCGTTGTGTTGGAGAACATCTTTCGCCTGAGACAGGAAGGGCAATCACGTGTAAATGCTGCATATACAGGTACAGTACAAGTATGGGGCGCTGTTCTAGCGTCCGCTCTGACAACAGTCATGGTCTTCATTCCCGTTCTCACTCTAGAACTGGAAATCGGTCAGGTGTTCCGTGATATTGCCATTGCTCTCTCTGTGACAGTCCTGTTGTCGCTGGTCGTCGCTGTGACTGTTATTCCGGCTCTTGCCTGTCGCTTGCTCGGCGATTCAACCTCTTTTGCGAGGTTTTTAAATATTGAATTACCTTTATTAGATAGTATAGCAAAAAGTTTTGCAATTTTTATAATAAGATTCATACGGCATGTTTCCGCAAGGAGGTTGCGAGCCGTCCTGGTGATTGGGACAACAACACTGATTCTTGGTATCATCAGCTGGCTCTTGCTACCACCTTTCGATTATCTACCCCATGGCACTTACAATGCAATGTCCGTTTACATCAGATTACCGTCAGGTTACAACCTAGAAAATACAATATCTATCGCTGATACCATTGAAGATAAAATGCGCCCTCTCTGGACAAGCGGCACGGATCTGCAGCCCGAGCTGGCCCGGCTGCCAAAAATTAAGATGTTTTTCCTGCGCGCGTTCCGTGGTGGTGTCTTTATTGAAATCACAACAGTCGATCCTCGACGGACAACAGAGTTGAGGCCGCTCCTCTATGAGGCTATTCACCAAGAGCCTGGCGCTGCTGGCTATATTATGCAACCGCCACTGCTGAAAAGTATAGGTGGAATGGGGAGTACAGGGGGGGGCCTCGGACTCAATGTGTCTGGCCACGACTTGAAACAAATTTTGGAAGTCGCACGGCGGACGAGTCAGCTCTTCAAGGAACGACTGCCACCCCAAAAGGGGTATATGCCGTATTCGCGGTCAGCGCTGGAGCTAGGCGTCCCGGAAGTCCGTATCACGCCTGATCCCTTGCGACTCGCTGATGCTGGCCTCTCAGCACAGCACCTGAGCCAGACAGTGAGTGCATTCAGTAGCAACGGTTTGCAGGTCGATGAGATTCTCGTGGATGGTCACCGCATACCCATAATATTACGCGGACCAGAAAGTCATATTACGAGAACACAAGATATTGATGTAATACCAATTGTTACAGAAACAGGTCGTACTCTACCACTTTCTGCCTTGGCTGACATCACAATGACAGCAGGCCCCACAGAGATCTTGCATGTGGAGCGACGGCGTACGGTCTCCTTAGGCATCGGATTGGCACCTAGCATCTCGTTGGAAACGGGGATTGAACAAGTGCAGACACAGATTGTCGACACCCTGCGAGCGGAAGGGTTGCCTCCCGGAATCACACTGGCGCTGTCCGGAAGTGTTGACATGCTAACGGAAGCCTGGGATGCGGTGATGTGGCAACTTCTACTAGCGTTAAGTATATGTTATCTTTTAATGGTAGTTTTATATGAAAGTTTCATATATCCTTTATTGATTCTCGTTGCTGTTCCACAAGCAACTGCTGGAGCAGTCATAGGAATCATTATTCTTAACTTATGGGAATCTTACCCGCTCGACATGCTGACTCTGTTAGGATTTGTCATTCTGATCGGGACTGTGGTCAACAATGCTATCTTGATCGTCCACCAAACATTGCACCATGTACGTGTCGACTCTATGGCGGTCAACGCTGCTATAGAGGCAGCGGTCCGTAGCCGTCTGCGTCCCATTTTTATGACAACCCTTACAACGTTATTCGGCATGCTGCCGTTAGCTATGCTTCCGGGTACGGGGACAGAGTTATATCGCGGCCTTGGGACAGTAGTGTTGGGGGGAATGGCACTGTCCGCGGTTCTGACCCTGCTGATCCTACCGCCTCTGCTATCGCTCGTTGCTGGGATGCTCGAGACACGCCCCGTCTTGAAGGATTCCCCGGATAGTAGTCGTAGTCGGAGCTAAGCCTCTTGTGTACAAATTCACGTGCAGACGGCACAAGTGGCACAGGCAGAGCGCACAGTATTTTTTCTGTGAGACGCAATATGCAAGATGGAATCACCATGGAAAGCGCTGTCATTGTCATGGAATTGGAAAGGTTACAACAGAGTGCTCGGCGCGCCAGTGCACTGTTAAAAGCGATGAGCAACGAGCATCGTCTGTTGATTCTGTGTCAATTGCTGCATGAGGAACGTTCCGTGGGGGAACTAGAACGCCTGATTGGGCTCAGCCAGTCCGCCCTGTCACAACACCTTGCGAGGTTGCGGCGCGACCATCTCGTGCAAACCCGTCGTTCAGCGCAGACCATTTATTATTCCCTGGCCGGTGATGAGGCAAGGACGATTCTCAAAACGCTCTACGACTTGTATTGCCAGGCCAACGGTTGCACTAGCGTTGCAGTAGCGGAGCCTTCGAACATTACGGGGGGCTAGGCGAGGGGTAGTGAAATGCTCATGCTGAGGCAGACGATACCGCAGTCATCGGTTTTTCTCGTAAAAATTAAAAATTATAAGAGGTCCGATTGACGCACAGGAAAAGCACAGGTGCCTGGTCAGTAAGTAGCCAGACGCACCTTTCTCCAGAAGGATATCGCTGAGGTCAGAATGACGAACGAGACCGTGGCAATAAAAAATCCGTCTGCGCGGACTCTGCTATGGGGATGGCAGCAGTGGTTGTCAAAGATGCGGCTGATCCCCCAAAGAGCGGCGGCAAATCTTGGCCGCCGTGCAGACCAACGGCTATTAAAAAGGGGGAAAACGAGAACATCTCGTCTATAAGCAAGCGATAGCCAGGACGTGACAAGAGGTTCCTGTGCCCCTGTGCCAATGTTGCCCCACAAGCGGCGTAGTGTTCGAGTGTTCGGCGTAGTGTTTCCGCGAGACTCTCCATACTATACTATACCATACCATTTGATCTGATTCGTCAATCAGAGGGGTTGTTCGCGTGACTAGACAAATCTCGTAGGGTAGGGACAGAGCCACAGAGTGGACAGCCTGGGTCAGGTCTGACCATGATACGTCGGAACGTGGTACTGAGAGAGTCATAGATCAATAGTGCGCCTGTCATCGAGCGCCCTATGCTGAGAATCTCCTTGAGAACCTCAGTCGCCTGTAAGGCGCCGAGCACACCTGTGACCACTCCAAGCACGCCAGATTCCGCGCACGCAGGCCCTGACTCTGGCGGGGGAGGCGCGGGGAAAAGGCAACGATAACATGGCCCGCTGTTCGGCCTAAAGGTGGCCAGCTGACCATCAAAACGGAGGATAGCGGCTGACACCAGTGGCTTCCCTGCGAAAAAGCAGGCATCGTTCACGAGAAAGCGGGTTGGAAAATTATCTGAGCCGTCTGCCACAACATCGTAACGACCGATCAGATCCAGAGCATTGTCATGGCTGAGTCTCACATGATGTTGTTCCACCCTGACGTCCGGATTGAGGGCTCGTACCGCCACAGCCGCACTTTTTACCTTAGGCAGACCCAGCCTAGCGGTCGTATGGGCAATCTGCCGTTGCAGGTTGGACAGCTCCAGCACATCGTCATCAACTATACCAATGGTACCAACACCGGCTGCTGCCAGATACAATACGAGCGGGGATCCTAAACCGCCAGCGCCTACTACCAGGACACGCGCTGCCAGAAGCCGCGCCTGCCCAATACCGCCTACCTCTGGCAGCAGAATGTGACGTGCATAGCGGCGCACCTGTTCTTCGCTCAACTCCATCTCAACTCCATCTTGTCCCCATGATTGGCCGGCCGTTCTCCACAGTGGGGAGAGGTGTCCCAGCGGCTGTCATCAGCGGTTTTACTCTTCTCTTTTTGTCCCAGGATACGGCCACTCTTGTTTTGGCCATTCTGAATTCAGCGCGCCACCACGGCATGGCATGGGGAGGGAGTGAAGCGAATAATCCCATAGACGATTCTCACAAAATGCTGTGAGGCAGCAGAAACAGGCAGGGACTTTCCCTATGAAAGAGTCCCCATATTTCTTGGATCTGCTGTTTTTTCACAAAACCAGGCACGGATGTCACGAAGACCGCCCTCCAGGATTATAATCCAAATGATCTCTTCACGTGTATCATCCGTAAGGCCGCAGTGGCGGCTCTTCCTCCATGATTCCCCTGTACAGGATCTGAACGCCGCAGCGCTAGTTCGTAAGTAGGACATGTTAAAATGCCGTTGCCTACGGCAAGTGAATATTGCAAGACAAGATTCTGTATACCAGCCATAGATTCCCGACAGATGTGCTTATAGTGATCTGTTTGGCCTTGAATAGCACAACCGAGTACGACATAGCCTGCAAAAAGATGGGGGGTAGTACGCCATTCTATGGCCCGCACCACGTAACGAATCGCAGCAGGGATTTCAAGAATCCCGGGAATGAGTAAGCGCTTGTAACTTGCCCCGTGACTGGTTAGCGTCGCAATAGCACCCTTGACGAGATTCTCTGTAATATCGTCATAGAAACGTGCTTCCATGATGAGGACAGAGGTACCGCCTGTCATGACTCCTCCTCAGCGCATACTCCTCACATACTAGGCACACAGATAGGGCGATGTCCGACAACCGCCAAGCCGTAGCCACTCAAGCCGATGATAATCTTAGGATTATTCGTCAGAAGGATCATATCCTGGACCCCTAGGTCGAGCAAGATCTGGGCGCCAACACCATAGTCCCGCAACGGATCCGCTGTCTCTGCTGTCACTGCTGTCATCAATGTGTTCTCGTTACGAGCCTGTACGCGCTCGCTCAGTGCCGTTGGCCGCGGCTCTCGCAACACGACAACAGCCCCGCGACCGTGTGTGGCCACCATCTGCATGGCAGCATGGAGCATGCCCCCCCGTCCAGTACCTTGCTCACCGAGAACGTCATCAAGAACGCTTAAAGCGTGCATGCGAACCATGACAGGATCTGAAGAGGTACATAAATCACCTTTTACAAGAGCAATATGCTCAGCATAGTTTATCTTGTTTTGATAAACTATCATCTTCCATATACCACCAAAAGTAGAATGAAAATATGTTTCAACGTTACGATCAACTAACTTTTCTGTCCGTCGACGATAGGCAATCAAGTCAGCGATTTTGCCCACTCCCAGGCCATGTTGTTTGGCGAAGGCCACCAATTCTGGCAGACGGGCCATGGTGCCGTCATCATTCATGATTTCACAGATGACCCCAGACGGGTTCAGTCCAGCAAGACGGGCAATATCCACAGCTGCTTCTGTATGACCGGTCCGCACCAAAACACCACCATCGCAGGCAACAAGAGGAAAAATATGACCAGGAATAGTAATATCATTTTTGTCTTTGCCAGGGTCAATAGCCACCGCGATTGTCCTCGCCCTGTCCGGTGCAGAGATCCCCGTGGTCACGCCATCGCTGGCCTCAATGCTGACGGTGAAGGCAGTGCCATGACGGGAGCGGTTGTGATCTGTCATAGGCCGGAGGCCTAACTCCCTAGCCCGGGTGCTTGTCAGAGCGAGACAAATAAGGCCACGGCCGTATTTTGCCATGAAATTAATAGCAGCTGGCGTCGCCATTTGGGCCGGGATGATCAGATCGCCTTCGTTCTCACGGTCTTCATCATCGACCAGAATGAACATACGGCCGTTACGAGCTTCCTCGAGAATTTCTTCGATGGTGGACAAATCCTGATTCTCAAGCACAAGAATTAATCCTTCCCAAGAAGACGGGCGATGTAGCGTGCTAATATGTCGATTTCCATATTGACACGAGCCCCTCGCTTCAAGCGACTGAAAGTCGTCATCGCCTGCGTGTGTGGAATGACATTAATGCTGAAGTGATCCCACCCCACTTCATTGACTGTGAGAGCAACACCGTCCAGGGCCACTGATCCCTTCACCGCGATGTAGCGCATTAATTCAGTCGGCGGTATGAGTGTGAGGCGCTGCGAGCCACCAGCCACCTGAACATCAGCGACTCTTGCCACACCATCGACGTGGCCAAGGACAATATGGCCGCCAAGTGTACCGCCAACACATAAGGCCTGTTCAAAATTGACAAGAGTCCCGGTATTCCACCCACTGATCGTAGTTTTTTGCAGAGTTTCCTCTGAAACATGAACAGCAAACCAATTCTTTCCAGACTGAAAAATCGTCAGACAACACCCACAACAAGAAATAGATGTCCCAACCGTCAAGGAATCAGTGTCGTAATGAGTGTTAAATACTAACCTGGTGTCACCGCCACTACGATCTACGCGCTGTACGGAACCAATGTCGGTGATGATACCCGTGAACATGTCGCCTCCTCAAACCCGCTGCTGTCAGACGACACTATAAAAAGTGTGCTATTTTTAGTACACTCGTTATAGAGTGAGCATCTGTATTGCAGCCCTTTTCGTAGAGCGTCATCAGATCTTCTCCCACAGGCATCGTCCGGACTCGCGTGAAAATGGGGCAGGCAGAAAGTCGCTCCAGTCCCCAGGAAGCAAATGCGGGGACGCCGTCGCTTCCCACAAGCTTCGGCGCCTGGAACAAGATGAAACGGTCCACAAGCCCATACTGTAATAGGGACGATGCTAATTTCCCTCCTCCTTCTACTAAAAGTCTTGTGATTCCACGTGCCCCTAAGGCTTTTAGCAAAGCTGGAGGATGCAGCCGTCCTGTTGTGTCTACTTCTATCGGGATGATTTCAGCGCCACGCGCATGCAGTCTATCTGCCGCTTGTGCGTTAGCGGCTGTCCCATGAGCAGCGCAAAGCACCCACGTTTGCACTGGGCCGGCAAGTGCTTTAGCCTGGCACGGCAGGCGCAGCCGACTGTCTACCACTATCCGTACTGGAGAGTGATCCGATAGTCCCGGCAGACGACATGTCAATTCTGGATCATCTGCAAGAGCTGTCTCGATGCCAACCATAACAGCATCGTGCTCGGCACGCAAACGGTGAGCGTGAGTCCGTGCTGTCTGCCCGGTGATCCAGCGAGTTTCGTTCTTGGCAGTTGCGATATGACCGTCAAGAGTTGTCGCAAGCTTGAGCGTGACGAGAGGTCTCCCTTCTGCGACTCGCATCAGGTATCCAGCGTGATCGGCACGCGCTTCTGCCATGCCCATGCCCAACAGAACATCGATCCCAGATTCCCTAAGACGCGCAAGACCCTGTCCATTCACCCGTGGATCTGGGTCTGGAATAGCGACGACTGCACGCGCCACCCTGGCCGCTATTAAAGCGTCCGCGCAAGGTGGAGTGCGACCATGATGCCCGCATGGTTCCAAAGTCACGTATGCTGTGGCGCCGTCCGCCAGGATTCCTGCCCTGCGGATGGCCTCTCTCTCCGCATGGGGGGACCCACCTGGCTGTGTCCAGCCGCGCCCAACAACACGCCAACCATCGCGTACCAGCACACAGCCAACAGCAGGATTAGGCCATACGCGGCCCCACCCGCGGCGCCCAAGTGTGAGAGCGATTTCCATAAAGAGAGGGTCAGTAGCGCTCATCACTTTTACCCGTCTCTTCCAAACGTGAAGAGCAAATCCCTCGGAAAGTGTGAAGACTGGTCCAAAATCTACAGGGAATCATCTTGCCTATCCCATGGAAGAGGCGCTCACTCTGCAAAAAACGGTCGTCTCCGACACACAGCGATGTGCCGCGAGCGGAGAGTGCACAACAGCCGTTCTTCATTCAGACCGGCCTCGCAGCGCAGGCACTCTACTTCACGGGTTCACGGGGCGCACATCACATCATCTCCTGACTCCTGATCATGGCTTATTCCTCCGGCCGCCCCGTAAATGGGAAAGCGCTGACACAGATTCGCCACTGTTCTCCGCGACGTGCGTTCAGCCGTCTCGTTGTTGAGGGGATTTTTTGCAAGGCCGTCAAGTACGGTGGTGATCAACAGCCCAACGATGCGGCATTCGTCACGCCCAAAACCACGTGTGGTCACCGCTGCGGTGCCTAAACGTACACCAGAGGTCACAGCAGGCTTCTCCGGATCAAAGGGGACACCATTCTTATTACAGGTGATCCCGGCCCGTTCTAAGCTTTTCTCTGCTGCCGCCCCCGTGAGTCTTTTGGGTCGCAGATCTACGAGTACTAAGTGACTGTCAGTGCCACCAGAGACGATGTCCAATCCACCACTCGCCAGAACATCTGCCAGAACCGCAGCATTCTCTCTCACACGGACAGCATATTCCCGGAATTCTTTTCTCAAGGCCTCGCCGAAGGCGACAGCCTTCGCGGCAATAATATGCATGAGCGGCCCACCTTGTAGACCAGGAAACAAGGCGGCATTAATTTTCCGGCCAATCGCCAGATCGTTTGAGAGGATCAGACCACCGCGTGGGCCGCGCAGTGTTTTGTGCGTTGTGGAGGTCACCACGTGGGCATGTGGCACCGGGTTCGGGTATACACCGCCCGCTACCAGGCCGGCAAAGTGAGCCATATCTACCATGAAATAAGCGCCAATCCTGTCAGCAATGGCACGAAAGCGGGCAAAGTCAATGACACGTGGGTAAGCTGAGCCGCCTGCAATGATGAGCCGTGGCCTGTACGCCTCGGCCAGTTGCTCTACCATGCCGAAATCAATTTGGGCATCCTCATGCCGCACGCCATACTGAATGGCTTGGAACCACTTGCCTGAGAGGCTGACAGGGGCGCCATGGGTCAAGTGGCCACCAGCTGCAAGGGACAAACCCATCAGAGTCTCTCCCGGCTTGAGCAGTGCCAGAAAAACTGTCTCATTGGCCTGCGCTCCGGCATGGGGCTGGACGTTGGCGTAGGCACACCCGAACAATGCTTTGGCACGGTCGATGGCTAGTTGCTCTGTAACATCGACCCATGTACATCCTCCGTAGTAGCGCCGCCCTGGGTAGCCTTCGGCATATTTATTGGTGAGGACGCTACCTGTCGCTTCCAGTACAGCGCGTGAAACGATGTTTTCAGATGCGATCAGTTCAATATGACTCTGCTGACGCCTCCTTTCGCCGTCTATGCTGACATGGACATCAGGGTCAGTAGCAGCAAGAGTTCTTCCGAAAAAGGCATTCTGCAAGGCATTCATGGCTGAGATTGTCCGACACATCTCAATTTTTGTTTAACCTGCTCTCTCTGGCCTACCGTCGCTGATCGCACTATATCCATTACTCACTAATACTAGTTTTTATATTTAGATTCAATTAAAAAATTTTTGCACAGGGTAGCCTGTTTGCAGACAACTAGATTATGGTATCTGACCATGGGCTGTAAAGATAGTCACATTTCTAGTCACATTTACATTTCTGAAAGATAGTCACATTTCAGTATGATGATTGCCACGAAGTAGTTCTAGGTTACGGTGGGCATATGCTAGTCATGGACTCTCATTATACTCTCTGGGCATGGCTCTCCAAGCGTTCAATATTTTCCCTGGCAGATTTGGTCATTGACTTCCAGATCCAGCCATGCTCGAATTATTCAGTAAGTGATGTTAAGGTTGAAAGTAGCATGAACGAGAACACAGCCGACAGGGTAGGACGCGAGGAGATGTTGCGCATGGCCGTGGAGGTAGTTGCGGCTTATGTCAGTAAGAACCCGTTGCCAGCAGGACAGATTCCAGAGGTTATTCAGACTGTCTTTATGTCGTTGAATTCCCTTGAGACGAGTGGAGCAGAGACGAAAACAGAAGCCCTGAAGCCAGCCGTTCCTGCTAAAAAGTCTGTCTTTCCTGAGTATCTCATCTGTCTTGAAGATGGTAAAAAGCTGAAGATGCTGAAGCGCCACCTGCGTACCAACTACAACATGACTCCAGAAGAATACAGAGCAAAATGGGGTCTAACGGCTGATTATCCAATGGTTGCTCCAAACTATGCCGCGCAGCGTTCCGATTTTGCAAAAAGAATTGGTCTGGGCCGAAAACGGCTTGATATAGGCGCTAGCGGACGGCGCAAGTCCGTCAGCGAGCGTTAAGTAGTTCAGGGAGAAGCCGGCCGGCTTTTCCTTCGCCCTGTCTCTTTCCCAAGGCGATGGTGTCCTTTCGATTTCAGAAGCAGTGCGGGACGGAACCCCTCGTGCTTTTTTTAAATTCTATTGGTGCTTTGTGAAAGCAGTTGTGAAATTCCCCGTAGAGACCGTAGAGAAACGGCTCGGAGCGTAGCGCAGCTTGGTAGCGCATCAGACTGGGGGTCTGGGGGTCGCGGGTTCAAGTCCCGCCGCTCCGACCATCAAATCAATGTCGTGCATTCCGTCTCATGGCGAGGCCCGTACGCGGCTGTCATAGACGGTGAGGGTATGATTGGAGGTTATGATTGCAAAAATCACATCCCCCCACTTGTACGTAGCCTTGTCGCCACATGGGTATGGCCACGCCGCCATGACAGCCCCCGTGTTGAACACATTACGGGCACGTATTCCTAGTTTGCGTCTGACGATTGAAACAAATGTGCCGCACCACTGGCTGGCAGAGCGAGTGACAGGTTCCTTTGCATACATTCCGACTCGTGACTTTGGCATGGTCATGCATTCAGCGACGGAAGTAGATGCTGAACGCAGTCACGCTGCCTATCTGGATTTACACGCTGACTGGCCGACAACAGTGGCCAGGGAGGCTCAGAGGCTGCAGACGGTCAGGCCAGACGTGGTCCTCGCCAACATTCCCCACCTGGCCCTGGCCGCAGCGGCTAGGGCTCATGTGCCAGCCGTCGCCCTATGCTCACTCAACTGGGCGGGCATCTATAGGGCTTATTGTGGGAATCGTCCAGGGGCGGACCGCGTATTAGCACAGATGGAAGCTGCCTATAGTACAGCACGCATTTTTCTCCGCGCCCTGCCAGCTATGCTCATGCCGTGTGTACTCCATGTGCAAGATATTGGCCTGATAGCGCGGCAAGGCTTTAATCGCCGACAGGAATTGCGGCGTCTTCTAGGGGTGCCAGAGCAGATTCGCATTGGCGTGCTTGCTTTTGGCGGCATTGATCCAGCATTGTCTCTGGAGGCATGGCCGCGCCATCCTGGCTGGTTGTGGATCGCAGGCCTGTCTCATGTGCCAGTGCGATCTGACCTTATTAAGGCAGAGAGTCTGCCTCTGCCGTTTATTGATCTGCTTGCCTCAGCAGAAGTCGTCTTAACAAAGCCAGGCTATGGAACTTTTACAGAAGCGGCATGTGCAAGAGTCGCTGTTCTGCATTCGTGTCGTGAGGGCTGGCCTGAGGCACGTCCTTTATCCCAGTGGATTAAGGCCCATACCCGCGCCCTAACAGTGCCAGCAGAACGACTGCGTGTGGGGGATTTTTCTCAAGAATTAGAAGAGGTCCTTTCCTTACCACAGCCCACGCCACCCCCGCGGCCGACTGGCATTGACCAAGCTGTAGAAGCAATCTCTGCCCTTTTGGCGGGATGATACCACCCCACTCAGAACCCAACGCATTCTGCCGACCCGGGAGTTGCATTTCCATCCTCCCCAGCCTCTTTCAGATCATCAGTCTCTGGCGAGTCTGTCTTCTGAGAAGGCGACTCTGGCGTTGCCTGTTGCAAAGTCTGCCGCGAGCCGAGACGGCTGTTCGCACTACTCATGTGACCTATCACCCTGTAATAATGATCGGCATGCTGAAAGTAATTCTCCGCTAGGACTCGATCGCCAGACGACGACGCATCCCTGGCAAGGGCCAAATATTTGTCCATCAACTGATGGGCATTCCCACGCACACGGACGCCGGGCGCACCGTCGAACAAAAATGTCCGGATAGGACTGCCCTTCTTGCTGTTGGAGCCGCGCCCACGCGAACGACCCTTGGGGTTCGAACCTTGCCTCATGGCCATTACAGTGCTCTGAACAGAGTTCTGATGTTTCAGCACTCAGAAGACAGGGGATAATTTTTTGCGAGAATAAGGCAGGGACACCCTCACAGCAGCCCCATTGTTCACGCCCATTTAACATGTTAACATGCTGTCGAGCTTACTCGCGCGGCAGTATATTCCGGATACACAAGATTTCCAAGTACTTTTTTCATGTTTCATGTCTCTTCACTTCAATCCGCCCGACAAAATAACATGCACCGTGTGATCCCCGAGAGATCAGAACGGCAAGCGTGCCATGCTAATCCGTTTTCCGTCATAATCTCGTTTACAGCTGGAGCCTGTCCCTGGCCAATTTCGAGAGCGACGACTCCTCGTGGTGCCAATAAGCGTCTGAGAGACGGTGCGATGGCTCTGTACGCAGCCAACCCGTCAGGGCCGCCCACTAAGGCACGACGCGGATCGAAGTGAACAACTTCTGGGGAGAGACCGCACATGTCGGACTCCGCAATATAGGGCGGATTGGCCATGATCACGTCGAAAACTCCCCCAAGCCCTTCTCCCCAATTCCCAACCTGGAAAAGAGCACGTGTGGCAAGGCCAGCCGACGCCGCATTCATGCGGGCCATCGCCACCGCGCCGGCGGCAATATCAATTCCTACACCCATTGCGTTTTTCAACTCTGAAAGCACTGCTAAAAGCAGATTACCGCTCCCGCTACCAAGATCCAGAAGAGAGTAGGGAAGGTGTCGTTTGACGACATGCTCCAAAAGCGCTTCGACCACCGTCTCCGTTTCAGGGCGCGGATCAAAGGTCTCTGCATTGAGACGAAAATCCAAAGTCCAGAATCCTCGCCAGCCCAGGATGCGGGATACAGGTTCGCGTCGGACTCGGCGTACCACCAGAGCAGTAAAAGCAGCCTGCTGCTCATCAAATAAGAGAAATTGATCTCTTCCATAATTTTTTTTTGGAGTACACTGCAGCACATGAGCCAGTAAAAGTCTGGCGTCTAACTGTGGAGTCTCCACGCCCGCTATTGTCAGAGAGACGTTTGCCTCGGCTAGAAGAGTAGAAAGGGGAATGGCTTTATCATATTCCAGTTCCATCTGAACACTACGATCCCCTCTCCACGGCGGCTAAACGCGCTGCTTGATCCCCGGCGATGAGGGCCTCTATAATTTCGTCTAGAGCGGTGCCATCCATCACTTGCTCAATCTTGTACAAACTTAAGCCGGCTCTGTGATCAGTGACCCTTCCGCGTGGAAAGTTGTAGGTGCGGATGCGTTCGGAACGGTCACCACTGCCCACTTGGTGGCGGCGCGATGCGGCCCGTTCGACAGCCTGGCGTTGCCGTTCTGCTTCATACAGCCGTGCCCGGAGAATTTTCATAACCTTTGCTCGATTCTTGTGTTGCGATTTTTCCTCCTGACACGCGACAGCTATACCCGTTGGTATATGCGTAATGCGAACAGCACTATCAGTGGTGTTTACATGTTGCCCTCCAGCTCCCTGAGAACGAAATGTTTCCAATCTTAGATCCTTTTCATCTATTTGGACATCAACTTCTGCCGCTTCAGGAAGGACGGCAACGGTCGCTGTAGAGGTGTGAATGCGACCGCTCGCCTCAGTCACCGGTACGCGCTGCACCCGATGTACTCCTGACTCAAACTTGAGTCGCGCGAATACAGCACGCCCGCTGACCCCTGCAATCGCTTCCTTCACGCCACCTATGCCTGTCCCATTAAGTTCCAGCACATCGAACCGCCACCCGTGCAGACCGGTGTATCTCTCATAGAGGCGGAACAGCGCAGCAGCAAAAAGAGCGGCCTCCTCCCCACCAATACCCGCCCGGATCTCCAAGATCGCATTGCGTTCATCAGCCGCATCCTTAGGCAGGAGCATCAATCGCACGGCCCGTTCCCTTGTTGAGAGACGTTCCCTGAGAGCGTAATATTCTTCCCCAGCCATGGCTCTGAGATCCGGATCCAGGCTGGAATCCGTCATCATCGCCTCGGCTTCCGCCAGTTCCGACTGGACTTTGCGGTATGTACGAATAGCTTCTGCCAGAGGCAGTAACTCCGCGTACTCTTTCGCGAGACGTCCATAAGCCATGGCGTCGCCTGAATCTTTTCCCTCAGCCATCCGTATGTCCAGCTCATCGCAACGCGTGACGACGCGTTCCAGTTTAGCATCTAGCTTCACGTCGGGATTCCCTACCTATGATCTCGCAAAATCATGTTGAGAGCATTCTTCCCCACACCTTAGTTTGCGTTTCAATTAAAATTTTAAAATATCATTTAAAATACCTGTAATATTAAGTTATCCTTTGTCACAAAGGAAATTGATTGGTCATACAGACACGGCAAGACTCTGCAGCGCGTCTTTCAGAAAAGCCTTGGCAAAGGCCATCAGTTGAGCACTGGGGACTCACTCCGTCGCCATGTGGCAGGTGTTCAGAAGGCCATCTCCCCGCGCGTGCGTCAGAGAACCATAGAAAAACTACAGCCCCCGCAGCCAGCTTTCTAACCGTTTATCTTTCTTCCACTTCTCGTGAGAGCAAATAGCGTAAGTAAGTGGCAAGACTAGAGAATGGCACCTCTATCTGGGTGCCGCTGTCCAAATCACGCACAGTAGCGATGCTCCTGTCTATTTCAGAGTCTCCTAAAATGACAGCAGCACGGGCTCGAATCTTGTTTGCTCTCTTCAAACGTTTTGCTAAACTGCCAGAATAACCGATGTCCACTCTTACTCCAGCCTTCCGTAGATCCTGTGCGAGACGCAAGACCATTGACTCGGCAGAGTCTCCTACGCTGATCATGGCTACTGAGCGTGAAGCGGCGGTGACTCCTTCATACAACATCGCTAAGCGCTCAATACCAGCCGCCCAACCAATACCAGCTACCCCGCCCATCTGCTGAATCAGATCGTGATAGCGTCCACCAGCAAGGACTGTGCCTTGCGCACCGAGGACAGGCGTTGTAAATTCGAAGGCCGTGTGGCAGTAGTAATCGAGGCCGCGGACAAGATAGGGATTCATGACAGGATTGATCCCGATTTCCTCTAAAAAAGTACAGACCTTGTCAAGGAATTGCCGCGACGGTGTATTGAGAAAATCCGTGAGAAGCGGCGCATCAGCGATGACCGCTCTGTCACCTGCGTCCTTGGAATCAAGAATACGCAGTGGATTGCGCTCCAATCTTTTTCTACTTTCAATAGAAAGACTCTCAACATGCCGACTCAAGTAATCCGTGAGCCTGGTGCGGTAGGCAGCGCGACTCTCCGTGTCCCCAAGACTGTTTAATTCAAGGGTTACCATGCGGCTCAGTCCAAGCTCTGTTAAAAAGTGGGCGGCCAAAGCGATGACCTCCGCATCGGCCAGTGGACTCTCTGCTCCTAGCAGCTCGATGCCAACCTGATGAAACTGCCGGAGGCGCCCCTTTTGGGGCCTCTCGTGGCGGAACATGGGGCCACGGTAGGACACCTTGAAGGGGACTTCGTGGTGGAGGCCATGAGAAAGAAAAGCGCGTGCCACACCAGCTGTCCCTTCAGGACGCAAGGAGAGCGCGTCGCGACAGCTCATGATGGCATACATCTCTTTCGTCACGACATCAGAAGTTTCTCCCAGAGTTCTTCTGAAGACATCTGTAAACTCAATGATCGGCGTCGCGATTTCTTCAAAGCCATAACGCTCTGCCAAGGTGCAGAAAATTCTCTCAACAGCACGGTGTCGACGCGCTGCATCAGGTAACAGATCCTGTGTCCCACGGACAGGTTGAAGAATAGACAAAAAACAGCTCCTGTGGCAGCCTAACCGTCTGTCAGGCGTAGCCATTGTACCATTGTAATTTGTAATGCTTTCGGAAATGTCCGGGCAATACAAGACGGGAAAGGCAGAGAGAGCCTACGAGAATGCGCGTCTCTCTTCCCTCCCCCCCCCCCTTCAGAGAGCGCGAGGAGACAGGGGGGTCTCAGAGGGGGGAGCTTGCTCGGTGCCCGCCCGCTCCGTTGGCTTGAATCTGAGCAACGTTGGCTTCGACGAGTTCAACCACATGGTCAACCACTGCCTGAGTCTCAATCTTATACGCCGGGGAACCATTGAGATAGATCATGTGCTCATTGTTCCCACCGCCCGTTAATCCAATAGTGGTATATTTTGCCTCCCCTGGGCCATTGACGACGCACCCGAGAATGGAGACTTTTATTGGAATCGTAATGTGGGCTAAGCGCTCCTCAAGCGCAGCCACTGTCCTGACAACGTCGAATCCTTGGCGTGCACAGGACGGGCATGAGACGATGTGAACGCCGCGTGAGCGAAGGCCAAGGCCCCGTAAAATTTCAAACCCAACATTCACTTCTTCAACAGGATCAGTTGAGAGAGAGACACGCAGCGTATCGCCGAGACCACCCAATAGTAGTGTGCCAATCCCCATGGCCGATTTTACAGTCCCGCTGCGCAAGCCACCAGATTCTGTGACACCGAGATGCAAGGGATAATCGCACGCCTTTGCCAGACCTTGGTAGGCTGCGACCATCAGAATGACATCTGACGCTTTCACACTGATCTTAAAGTTAAAGAAATCATTATCTTCTAAGACTCGTGCGTGCTCCAAAGCGCTTTCTATAAGGGCCTCAGGTGTTGGTTCACCGTATTTTTCTAGTAGATGTGACTCTAAGCTACCTGCGTTGACTCCAATACGCATAGAAAGACCATAGTCCTTGGCGGCGCGAATCACCTCGCGTACTCTTTTGACTGAGCCTATATTCCCAGGATTGATGCGCAGACAGGCTGCTCCATTTGCCGCGGCCTCAATGGCCCGTTGATAATGGAAATGGATGTCAGCAATGATGGGAACATTCACAGCGCGGACAATGTCCCGCAAGGCCCGCGTGGAGTCCGCGTCTGGACAAGAGCAACGCACAATATCCGCCCCAGCTGCCTCTAAACAGCGAATTTGCGCCACAGTCGCTGCGACGTCTGCGGTCGGCTGATTAGTCATTGACTGCACGCTAATGGGCGCCCCTCCACCAACAGGCACTCTGCCAACGTAAATCTGACGACTCTTGCGGCGGTGAATGGCGACACGATCGGACATAGCTCAGCTCCTCTTTTCTGCGAACACAGGCATTAGAACACAGGCATTTATGTACGATAACAACTATTAATGTGGACATAGGCGTTGGTCATGTCACATGTCCACACTGTGGCCATGCCTCTGCCGACACCGACATCAACCTCTATGACAATGTGACGCCCCCGCATATGGGTGATGATCGGTGTTTCATCATAACCTTTCACTGGCCCGCCATTTTCAGTGACTATGACGCCGCCAATGCATATTTTCAGCCTATCGCGATCGACCTTTTCACCAGACTTGCCAATAGCCATAACAATCCGTCCCCAGTTGGCATCACCGCCAGCAATGGCGGTTTTGACTAAAGGGGAGTTAGCAATGGCGAACCCGATTCTGCGGGCTGCACGAGAACTCGCAGCCCGTGTCACGGTGAGTGTCACGAAACGAGAAGCCCCTTCACCGTCTTTCGCTACCTGATGAGCGAGGTCGATAAGCACTTCGTTCAGCCTGGTACGAAACTCTGCCAGACGTGGGTCCCTTGCCATGAGAACAGGGGCGTGATCGGCCTTGCCCGTAGCAAACAATAACAGCGTGTCACTGGTCGATGTCTCGCCATCCACAGTGATGCAATTAAAACTCCTGTCCACCCCCTTACGCAGAATCTCGTGCAGCACAGGGGCCATGATCAGAGCATCGGTGAACACAAAACAGAGCATGGTCGCCATGCTGGGGGCTACCATACCTGATCCTTTAGCAATACCGTTGAGTTTCACCTGTACGTCGTCAATCCTCGCCCGCCGGGTAGCGACCTTAGGGTAGGTATCAGTCGTCATAATGGCCCTTGCCGCTTCTGCCCATGCGTATTCTGACATGCGATTCAGCATGGCAGGCAAGGCTGTCGTGATAAGGCTGTCATCGAGAGGCAGGCCTATGGTCCCCGTCGAGGCGATTAAGACGTCTTCCGGTGCGCAATTGAGCAGAGTCGCGGCACTAGTCGCAATATTATGGACCGCCGTAACACCAGCCAGACCTGTAAAGGCATTCGCATTTCCAGAATTTACAATTAATGCTCTTCCAATTTCATTAGAGACGACAGAACGACACCAATCCACCGGTGCGGAGCAGGTCTTTGAACGCGTAAACACACCTGCTACTGTACTGCCTGGAGATAATTCAGCGAAAAGCAGGTCCGTCCGTCCTTTGTACCGAATACCGCAGGCGTGACTCGCTAAGCGCACACCCTCTATAGGGGGTAACTCTGGCAGGTTCAAAGGGGCAAAGGGAGACATAGTCTTCATAGTGAAAAACCTCGTGCTAAAGGCTCAGAAGAGAAAACGCAGGATGCTGAACAGAGCAAAAGGCCGAATATTATATTCTAGCGGCACTCATAACCATTTCCATCGGGGGGTCCCTCTGCTGACGATGACGATTGCATGAGCCTGTGAGGGGATCCCGAACAGCAGTGCGCCCTTTTTCCCTGCTGCTAGGGATCTATAGAATAACTAAAAATTGTAAAATGGGAGCCACTCCGTCACGGGATCTGCTTGGGTCAGATAGTCTGGGCCTTCTTTCTCTTTGTAAGCCGGGAAGGCACCCCGTGCTCCTCTGCGTTTGCACGGTCCTTATCGGAAGAAAAGAAATGTCAGTAGAAGAAAAAGAGGACATAGAATACCAACAGACCAGACCATATAACCGAAGAAGCTTGGCATCTTGATTCCTTGTTCTTCCGCTATGGCTCGGACCATGAAGTTTGGGGCATTGCCGATATAAGAGTTCGCCCCCATGAACACTGCCCCGGCCGAAATGGCCGTCAGCGTGGCCGCCATCGGACCCATCAACGTCTGCGCTTCCCCGCCAGCTGTATTAAAGAACACAAGGTATGTGGGAGCGTTGTCGAGAAAGCTGGACAGTGCTCCGGTGAACCAAAAATAGGCCGCATTGACGGGTTGTCCACTGTTGTCAGTGACAGCCCCTACTATCATGGCGAGGGCACCATCTGCCCCGGCGCGCAGGATAGAAATCACCGGAATGATAGTAGCAAATATCCCAGCGAACAGCTTAGCGACTTCGAGAATTGGGCCCCATGTGAAGCCATTGGCGACACGATTCTCAGCCTTCGTCAGCCACAGGGACAGCCCAGTAATGAGCAGAAGAATCGCATCACGGACCACGTTCTGCAATTCAATCTGAACGTGGTAGAGAGTCCAGACTACGCCTGGCTGCCATATGCCACTCATGAGCACAGCACCGATGATGCCAGCGAGGAGGAAAAGATTCACACCACCCGCTAGTTGGAGAGACTCACGACCTCTGCCGCCTGACGGCTTCGCACCCTCTTCACGGCTGTACAGATAAGAGTCGAGTACAAAGAACAAGCTGAGCAACAGGGCTGTGGCCACGCTTGTTGGCAGAAAAAGATGGAGAGTCGGCCAGAAAAAATCGACCCCTTTAAGAAAACCTAAGAAAAGAGGTGGATCTCCTAGTGGGCTGAGAGAGCCACCAATGTTGCTGACAAGAAAAATGAAAAACACAATCACGTGAATTTTGTAGCGCCGTCCCTCAATCGCTCGTATTAAGGAACGTATCAATAACATTGAAGCACCAGTAGTTCCCATCCAACTTGCAATGAAAGTACCGACCATAAGAAATGTTGTATTGACAATTGGCGTTCCTACGAAGGAACCTTTGAGATGGACTCCACCAGCGACGGTGAAGAGGGCAAACAAAAGAGTAATGAATGGAAGATATTCCAGCAGAGCTGTATGGAGTACCTGATAGGTTGCTATGGGGATCCCATAACTGATGGTGTAGGGAAACACAAAACACAAGCCCCACAATGCGGAAATTTTGCCAAAGTTGTGCTCCCAGAAGTGGGGAAACAAAAGAGGACCCATTGCAATAGACAACAAGATCCCAACGAAGGGAACGCCCCACATCAAGCTAAGCCGTGTGCCGTCGAGATGTAGGGTGACGTCGGAGATATTTGCCGATGCCGATCCTGGCATCAGGGAGATACTGAGCACAACAGGCAGCAAGAGCAGTGTTCTTTGCAGCCATCTCATAATGACGTGATCCTCCCTTTGATTGTCGACGATGACGATGCTTGTTGACAGACCGTCACGCTCTGCCCGCTTCTCTCGCACAGCTGACAGATGACAGATCCGACAGTCAGATGTCTCGCAGCCACTGTTTCCAATGGTCTGTCGCGCGCTCCTCTTGCTGCGGGATCTAGCTGGGACAGAGTCCGTAAAACAGCGTACTGAAAAGCGTATTTTCTCGTATTTTACTGAGTCGTGGAATGAGGAGGAATCCTGCCTCCTCGTGTGATTCCCTGCCTCTCTCATCCTGAGATGCACATGGCTGAAGGTGTAAGGGGTACGTAGGCCGCAAAAGAATGCTGCGGGATACTCTTCATCGCATACAGGGACCTCTCCCCCTCCTCTATCCTCTGCATGGGGGACTTCACCCGCATTGCTGCTAGGATGTGAAAAGCCTCTTCTCGACTCCCGTTCATGGTACTCCCTATTTGGGAGTGGTCAAAGCTCTATGTACCTGATAGTGTAGCAGATGCTCGTGAGTGGAGATTCGACCTGGGTTGTGGGTTGTGGTTGTTGCCGTTCCTTAGCGGAGGAGCGCTGAGTCTGTGGGGCGCCCATGGGCCTTAGGACACGCCCTGCACAGCGGTGAAGAGGTGATCACGGGTAAAAGAAGAGGTAGTAGAACAGAGGGAGTCAGAAAACTATGGCAGTTCGTGTTGCGATTAACGGGTTTGGTCGTATTGGTCGTCTGGTGCTGCGTTCGATCATAGAATACAATCGTAAAGATATAGAGATAGTAGGAATAAATGATCTTGGATCACCAGAATCTAACGCTCATCTTCTGAAATACGATTCAGTGCATGGTGTACTGCCATCAGATGTAAACGTGGTGGATGACGTCATGACCATCGGGAGTCGTTCAATCAAGGTCGTCGCAGAACGCGATCCTACCAAGTTGCCCTGGCAAGCACTTGGCGTTGATATCTGCATGGAGTGCACCGGTATTTTCACGGATAAAGAGAAGGCCCAGGTCCACCTGGAGGCAGGAGCTAAGCGCGTTCTAGTGTCAGCGCCGTCCAAGAACGCCGACCTGACAGTGGTCTATGGTGTCAATCACGACAAGCTGAGCAGTGATCAAATGGTAGTTTCTAATGCATCATGTACAACTAATTGTTTATCTCCTGTGGCCGCTGTTTTGCAGCAGCTCTGTGGTATCGCACATGGCTTCATGACAACGATTCACTCCTATACTGGTGACCAGCGTACCGTGGATACTCTACATAAAGATTTGCGCCGTGCCAGAGCCTCTGCCCTGAATATGATTCCAACTTCTACGGGCGCCGCCAAAGCTGTAGGGGAAGTACTGCCCGAACTGAAGGGCAAGCTTGATGGTGTGGCCATCCGTGTCCCAACTCCAAACGTGTCTCTGGTGGACCTGAAATGCGTGGTCAACAGGAGTGTCACCAGTGCCGAGATTAATACTGCGATGAAAAACGCCGCAGGTGGGCTGATGAAGGGCATCCTAGCCTATACAGAAGCGGACATGGTGTCGTCTGATTTCAATCATAATGCTGTGAGCTCTACCTTCGATGCGACTGGGACAAAAGTCATAGACGGGACTTTTGTTCGCGTCATGGCCTGGTATGATAACGAATGGGGATTCTCCACGCGCATGTCAGACACTGCTGTGGCATGGGGCAAGATAATTTGAGTCCGTGGCGGGCTGAGTATTTTAAAATAGTTGTGACAAGATTTGGAGGAACAGCGATGCCCGCTTTCAAAACGGTCGATCAGATCGACGTGGCCGGCAAGCGCATTGTGGTACGCGCTGATCTGAACGTGCCTGTTAAGGATGGTCGTGTCACAGATACTACCCGTATAGACCGCTCTGCTCAGACCCTCAAAGAGCTGATGACGAGGGGCGGGCGTGTGGTTGTACTGTCCCACTTTGGACGGCCGGACGGCAGAAGAGATGAAAAATATACGCTAAGACCAGTTCTAGAGCCTATGCGTAGGGCTGTGGGTCTACCTGTCCTTTTCGGAAAGGATTGCATTGGGGAAGCGGCTGAGAAGGCCGTGAATAGCCTACAGACTGGTCAAATTGCACTCCTTGAGAATCTCCGTTTCCATCCTGAAGAGGAACGGAATGACATTGGTTTTGCTAATCAGTTAGCCGCTTTGGGGGACATTTACGTCAACGATGCCTTTTCCACAGCGCACAGGGCTCATGCCTCGACAGAGGCTATCGCGCGTCTCTTGCCTGCAGCGGCAGGTCGTCTGATGCAGGCTGAATTAGAGGCTCTCGGTAAAGCTCTTGAGGAGCCGGAGCATCCCGTCGCTGCCGTTGTTGGTGGTGCAAAAATCTCCACAAAGCTCGAGCTGCTTGGTAATCTGGTGAGTAAAGTCGATATACTGGTGATCGGAGGGAGCATGGCAAATACCTTTCTGTTCGCCAAAGGAATTGAGATTGGCAAGTCCCTGTGCGAGAAGAGCATGGCGGCTACGGCAAGGGACATCATGCGGCGAGCCGAGTCTACAGGGTGTGAGATTGTTCTGCCGACCGATGCTGTTGTCGCTGATGCCTTCAGTGAGGGGGTGACAAACAGCGTGGTACCTGTGAGCGCAATCCCCGCTGACAAGATGCTCCTTGATATCGGTCCTGTGTCCACAGAATCAGTAATCACAAAACTATCCGGGTGCAAAACTTTGGTGTGGAACGGCCCTCTCGGTGCTTTTGAGGTTAAGCCCTTCGATATCGCTACAAACAGCGTTGCCCAAGCGGCGGCGCACATGAGTGGAGGAGGGAGGCTTCTGAGTGTTGCCGGCGGTGGTGACACAGTAGCCGCATTGGCGAATGCTGGTGTGGAGGAAAAGTTTTCTTATGTTTCTACCGCTGGTGGTGCGTTTTTAGAATGGCTCGAAGGGAAGACTCTCCCAGGTGTGGCCGCTCTGGCCCGGCAGTAATCTCTCGAGAGACGGGTAAAAGCATACGGGTCATACAGGTAGTTTCCCAAGCGCTGACCTTAACGCCTGATGTCGGCAAGGTCTCTGGGAGACTCCTGTATGCCAACGCAAGTGGCCCTCTCCCCCCCTCTCTCAAGGGGGGGAGAGGGGGGGTGTGGTGCGGGCGTTTGCGATGGGGCCATCAGCTGCTTGAGAGCGTTGGGCATTCTGGTGAAAAAGCCATCCCAACAGCTATGTAGCGGAAGTTAGTATATGGCCATACGCCTCTTCGGAAAATGGACTTTAGTAGAGAATGCAGGAATTACACTTTATGGAAATAAAGCCCATTATTTGATAAACGTAATGCGTGTTTTTTCGGGGAGCGAGGTCTTACTGTTCAATGGCTGTCATGGTGAGTGGCGCGCACGCGTCACAGAAATACACCGTAGCAGCTGTAATTTAGCAGTCATGGGTCAGCTACGTCCACAAGAATCCGATGCGAGCACGGACGTCTGGCTTCTCTTTGCTCCTCTCAAGCGGCCGCGCCTTGACCTGCTTTCCGAAAAAGCATGTGAACTAGGGGTCTCAGTGTTGTGGCCGTTGTTCACAAAACATACAGCAGTCACCCGTGTCAACACGGACCGCTTGCGTCTTCATGCCGTCAAGGCAGCAGAGCAATGTGGTCGTCTGACAGTCCCTGAGGTGCGCCAGCCTGTGGCCGCTCTCGACAAGGTGTTCACCCATTGGCCAGTGGAACGGCGTCTCATCGTCTGCGATGAGACAGGGCAAGGACAGGCCGTGACTACAGCTATGACAACCATAGGGCCTGGCCCCGTTGCAATCTTGGTGGGCCCCGAGGGAGGGCTAGACAAAACGGAGCTTGACCTTCTATGTATTCTGCCTTTTGCTACACGTGTCAGTCTGGGGTCGCTGGTTTTGCGTGCCGAGACGGCGGCGCTTGCGGCGCTGGTTTGCTGGCAGGCTCTTTGTGGAGAGTGGCGCGCGCCATTATTCTAGGAAATTTTCCTTTAGAACGTATGCTCTAACGTATGCTCGTAAGTATGCTCTTAAAACGGATGCTCTGTGCTTGTCGTCTTGCCCTGCCACAGGCAGAAACGCACCCGTCGCCGATAAGCGGTAGGTAGCAACACCACGAAAGGCAGCTCTTCAATGTCTGGTTCTGGTACGGCCACGGACAGGGCTGAACCTGTCACAGATAAGCGGCAGCTTGTTGAATACTTAGCTTCCGGTTGTAAATCACACGATTTATGGCGTATAGGATGTGAAGAGGAACGTTTTTCCTTCATACGAGAGAATCATCGCCCTCTGCCCCATGGAGGCTCCCGCGGCGTGCAATCTATCCTAGAAGGATTGCAACGATTTGGCTGGCAGCCTGTAAGGGAAGGTGTAGCCTTGGTTGCCTTGGCGAGCACTGATGGCAGTGCCATTTCCCTAGAACCCGGTGGTCAAATAGAACTGTCTGGTACGCCTTTACGCACTGTGCATGAGATTTGTCGCGCTGTGACGGAGTATCATCACCAGGTCCGCTCAGTTGCTGGGCCACTGGGAATCGGCTTCTTAGCACTCGGGTTCCAGCCGCTATGGCCGCAGGAGGACATTCCATGGATGCCCAAAGCACGCTATGGCATAATGGGCGCTTATATGCCAAGGGTTGGTCGCCTGGGTCTCGATATGATGCTGCGGACATGTACAATTCAAATAAACCTAGACTATGAGTCAGAAGCCGATATGGTGCGTAAATATCGTGCTGCTCTCGCACTGCAACCTGTCGCCACAGCTCTGTTGGCTAATTCACCCTTCGTCAATGGGCGACCGAGTGGTTTTCTCAGCTACCGTAGCCATGTGTGGACGGAGACGGATAACAACCGCTGTGGCATGGTCCCATTTGTGTTTGCCCCTGAAATGGGATTTGAACGTTATGTAGATTATGCACTGGACGTTCCACTATATTATATATACCGTAACGGTACATATATCGATGCCAGTGGTCAATCATTCCGTCATTTTATGGCGGGGCGATTGGCGTCTCGATGGGGCGAAGGAGCGACCTTGACAGATTGGGCTAACCATCTCACGACCGTTTTTCCGGAAGTACGTCTGAAGCGCTTTCTGGAAATGCGTGGTGTGGACGCAGGTCCACTGGCTCATGTGTGTGCGTTGTCCGCTCTGTGGAGTGGCCTTTTGTATTCATCATCAGCACTGGATGCCGCCTTAGCATTAACTAGGCACTGGACGGCTGAGGATCGAGAGAGGCTACGCCAAGATGTTCCACGACTCGGTCTGAAAACATCATTCAGGGGACAAACGGTGCGCGAGGTGGCACTAGCGATGCTGGATATTGCACAGGCTGGGCTCCGTTCCCGCCAGCAACGTGATGAGAACGGCCGGGATGAAAGTGTTTACCTCGAGCCCCTTTTTGCGATTGCCGAATCAGGGCGAACCCCTGCTGACTACCTGCTAGACAGGTATTTTGGCTGCTGGGCACGGTCTGTCGCGCCGCTATTTGATGAAGTCGCCGAATGAGCCTGAAGGATGAGGTGCTATGACTGTATGTAGTTCTCTTAACGACGTCCGGCAGCACATCGATCGCCTCGATCATGACATGGTGGCTCTGATTGTCGAACGGAGCCATTATGTCCGTGAGGCCGCTCGCTTTAAGAAGACACAGGCTGATATTGTGGTCCCAGGGAGGATCGAGGACATTGTGACCAGGGTACGCCATCATGCCGACGCGCTGGGCGGTGATCCTGAGTTGGTGGAAAAAATTTATCGGACCATGATCGACGTTTACGTCTGGCATGAAGTGAAAGCCTGGGTAGCGTTTCACGGAAAAGAATAACCCCGACATCATGCATGTGAGATTAGGGATAGGCTAAATTTTTAGTAGCATTCGCGGCGTCCAAGGAAGGGACCCGGCTCTGTTGGGACAGGCCTCACTGCTCATCTGGAAAGGCTGTACGCGTCTTCCGAACATTGACTCCCGCCGCAGGGTCATGTGCCCGACAGACAGTCGTGGAGCCGTGGGCAACGCAATTGCGAGGTGGTGGGTATGCCATTATCCTACAATGAAATGTATACGGATACGGGAGATGTTAGTCCGGCATATACTCTTTATAAAAAATGGCTTGATAATACAAATCCTGAAGAGTTGCATCAGCGTCATAGGCAGGCTGATCTTTTATTCAGACGTATGGGTGTCACCTTTGCGGTTTATGGCGATAATAACATGGGTGGTGTCGAGCGCTTAATTCCCTTCGACATTATCCCACGCATCCTGACGGCCGAGGACTGGAATCTCCTCTCAGCGGGTCTTATTCAGCGAGTACAGGCACTGAATGCCTTCGTCCGTGACGTCTATCATGACCAGGAAATTCTGAAGGCAGGTCTGATTCCTCCTGATCTTGTACATCACAACAGGCTCTTCCGTGCTGAAATGGTCAATTTCGAGCCACCTGGTGGCATTTACATCAACATTGCCGGTATTGATGTTGTGCGAACAGGTGCTAATCAGTTCCATGTGCTCGAAGATAACTTGCGCACTCCCTCTGGTGTCTCCTATATGCTCGAAAATAGAGAAATTATGATGAGAATTTTCCCTTATTTGTTTAATATTTACCCCGTCGCGCCGATCAATCACTATCCACACGAACTGCTTAAGAATCTGCGTTCTGTTGCCCCAAGGAACGTGGACGATCCAACTGTTGTTGTCTTGACTCCAGGGTCCTTTAACAGCGCCTATTTCGAACACGCGTTTCTGGCTGATGAAATGGGCGTGGAATTGGTGCAGGGACAAGATTTGTTCGTGGACAACGGTAACGTCTACATGCGCACCGTAGAGGGACCACGGCAGGTGGATGTGATCTATCGTCGGGTCGATGATGATTTTCTGGATCCCACAGTGTTCCGCCCCGATTCCCTTCTTGGCATACCGGGCCTGTATAGAGCGTATAAAAATGGCAGGGTCACACTCGCTAATGCCATTGGGACAGGCATTGCTGACGACAAGGCTATCTACAACTCCGTCCCGGAAATGATTCGATTCTATCTAGGCGAATCATCCATCTTGGCTAATGTACCAACCTATAAATTACGAGAAAAAACGGACCTTGCCTACGTGCTAGACCACCTGGACGAACTGGTCGTGAAGGAAGTCCACGGTTCGGGCGGTTATGGTATGCTAGTCGGCCCAGCGGCCACTGTGACAGAAAGACGTTCCTATAAAGAACGAATCATGAATAATCCGGCTAACTTTATCGCTCAGCCGACTCTCTCCCTGTCTGCGTGTCCAACCTTTGTCGAACAGGGTGTGGCCCCGCGACATGTGGACTTGCGCCCGTTCGTGCTGATGGGCAGCGCGGTGACAGTTGTTCCGGGCGGTCTGACCCGTGTTGCCCTCCGTGAGGGATCATTGGTTGTGAACTCGTCCCAGGGAGGGGGTACAAAGGACACATGGGTTCTGGAGAACCGTGCATGTTGAGCCGTACCGCTGATAATCTGTACTGGATGGCCCGTTACGTCGAACGAGCGGAGAATATGGCACGTCTTCTCGACGTGAGTTATAGACTTTCACAATTACCAAGAGCAAACAGTAACTCAGCCGCAGAGTGGAAAACAGCTCTCTCTATCGCTGGGCAGTTACCGTCGTTCTTGTCGAGACACGAGACTATCAAAGATAGTCACGTCATTGCTTTCGTTGCCTTAGCCCCTGATAATCCGTCAAGCATCGTATCGTGTCTCCATCAGGCAAGAGAAAACGCCAGAGCTGAGCGCGGGGTGATTCCCAGCGAACTCTTCGAAAGTCTCAATGATGCATGGCTAGAATTACGAGAAACGACCTATGGCAAGGTGGTCGAAATGAGCTACCGCACTTTTTTCGATTGGGTCAAGGAGCGCTCACATCTCTTCCGCGGTGTTTCCGTTGGGACTATGGTGCGCGGAGACGGGTTTCGTTTCAACAGGCTCGGCACGTTCGTTGAACGAGCAGACAATACGGCCCGCCTGCTCGATGTGAAGTATGACGTACTCGTGCATGAAGCAGGGGACACGATGGTGATCCCCTCCGCTACGCCTCAACAGCAGCAACGGGCGATAAACGGTAGGGATGTGCATTATTCAAAAAAGAGAGTTGAGGAGATCGGTGATGCTGCCGTCGATTATTACCAATGGGGTGCCCTGTTACGCTCTGTATCGGGCTTTAAAGCCTATCGGATGCTTTATCGCGACACTATTCGTCCGCAACAGGTGACAGAGCTCTTGATATTCCGTCAGGAATTTCCACGTTCATTACATGCGTGCTATGACGATATCCAGCATGTGTTGGAAAGACTCTGCACTCAATGCGAGTGTACCCGTATGACTGGGGAGATGCATGCCCGTCTGCACTTCGGCCGTATCATGGATATCCCTGATTTGCATGACTATCTGACAGAATTTATTGACCGCAATGCGGCCATCAGCGATGAAATCCGTCGTAACTTCATGATGGTAGTCTAAAGGGTAGACCCTCAATAAGGGAGGGGTTGCAAGAACGATTTCACATCTAAAAAGAGAAAACTTCGTGCATTTTGCTCTATGGCTCTCCTGAGGTCCATTCTAACTATTAGTCTGCTGACTCTTTGCAGTCGTATCACCGGATTCATCCGTGATATTTTAATGGCTCATGCTTTAGGGGCTGGACTCGCAGCAGATGCCTTTCTGGCTGCCTTCAAGTTGCCCAATCTATTTCGCCGCCTGTTTGCCGAAGGGTCTTTTAGTGCTGCTTTTGTTCCACTTTATTCCGCTGCTCTCGCGAAAGAGGGCCGCACTGAGGCAGATGCCTTTGCCAGCCGTGCCCTGTCAACCCTCACTCTGATTCTCCTCGCTTTGGTTAGCGTAGCAGAAATAGTCATGCCATGGGCAATTGTACTCTTTGCGCCTGGTTTTCGTAACACACCTGGCAAGATCGTCATGGCTACGGAGCTAGCCCGTATCACCTTTCCCTATATTGTGTCCATTTCAATGGTGTCGTTGCAGGCTGGAGTACTGAATGCGTTGCACAAGTTCGCGGCAGCGGCAGCGACACCCGTCCTTCTGAATCTGAGCATGATCAGTTTTCTCCTCGGAGCAGCGTCCTTCACAGCGCGTCCAGCCTATGCTCTCGCCTGGGGTGTCAGTGTTGCAGGTATCCTGCAGCTGGTCTGGCTGTCCTATGTCTGTACCCGGGCTGGCATACACTTAACGCTACGCTGGCCGCATTGGGATGCGAAGGTGCGTACCTTGACCCGGCGTGTTTTACCTGTTGCTTTTGGGGCTGGGTTATATCAGGTCAATCTGATTATTGATACTGCGCTGGCTTCCCTCATCTCTGATGGGGCAGTCTCGTTTCTTTATTATGCTGACAGAATCGGCCAGTTGCCATTGGGTGTCGTCGGCGTAGCCGTAGGAACGGCCCTCTTGCCATTGCTGGCCCGGCAAATTGGCGCTGGCCATGTAGAAGAGGCAATAGCCAGTCAAAATCGGGCAATAGAATTTGCTCTTTTCCTAACTGTGCCAGCTACCGTAGCGCTAGTCGTGCTGGCAGAACCTATTGTTTCCATATTATTTGAACGTGGGGCATTTGGTGCAACAGAACGAACCGCAACGGCCATGACACTGGCAGCCTTCGCGATCGGCTTACCCGCCCATGTTTTAAACAAAGTGCTGACTCCGGGTTTCTTTGCGCGTCATGACACCGCAACCTCTGTTAAGGTCGCTACTCTTGCGTTGAGCGTAAACGTACTCTTAAGTCTGATTTTAATGTGGCCCTTGGCTCACGTTGGGATTGCCCTGTCTTCTGCCTTGTCAGCATGGCTCAATGTAGCTGTACTTGGGACAGTTCTATATCGCCGTGGGCAGTTGCTGTTTGATAAACGGCTGCGAAGAGCTTTGCCACGTTTAATTGCTATCAGCATGGTAATGGGAATATTTTTAATAGTATTTGAGGTCGCCCTATCCCCGTGGCGGATGAGTGCTCCGGCAGCATGGGCACGTATCGGAGCCGTTGCTCTGCTGGTCGTGGGCGGCCTCATGGTCTTCGCCAGCCTGGCTCACATCAGCGGCATAGCTCGTCCGTCGGATCTGAAGGGGTTCCGTCGAGTCGGACTCGATGTATAGTATAGGGGCATCGCACGTGAACACATGGCGTGGCGACCATGTTGAAGGACACTCCTTCATATCGTAAAGTACTTTGCTTGCGGATGCAGACAAACAATAGCAGAAGTCGACTGTTCAGGGTAAAGCTGGTCTTCCGCAGAAAGACTGATTCCAATGCGGTCCGCCCCCAATAGGGCTAGTAGCTTGTGCTGATCTGCTATATTGGGACAGGCCGGATACCCAAAAGAGTACCGTGCTCCACGGTACTCTCTTTTCAGAATCCCATCGATGGCACGAGACTCCTCTGCAGCCAATCCAAGTTCTGCGCGGATGCGTTTGTGCACGTATTCAGCAAGTGCTTCTGTCATCTCCACTGAAAGACCATGCAGATACATGTAGTCCTGATACCTATCGGCGGCAAACCATGCCCGTGCTACGTCAGAAGCTCTCTCCCCTACAGTTACAACTTGTAATGCAATGATGTTCCTTTGATTCTTGTGATCAGAATTAAAAAAGTCTGCGATACATAAGCCATCTGGCCTAGCCTGGCGTGGAAAAGTAAAGTGAGCTACTTCTGTAGTAGCGCCGTCCGTGTCGAACAGAACCACACTGTCCCCAGACCGAGTGCACGGCCAGTAGCCATAAGCGGCACAAGGCTGGAGGATAGTCTCCTGTGCGCAGAGGTCCAGCATGCGGTGAAGAACTGGACGAACCTCCTGTGCTGCCCACGCCCGCCAGACATCACGACTCTGACCAGTTTTACGGAATCCCCAGTGGAACTGGTAGAGCGTGACTTCATTCAAGTAGGAAAGGAGATTCCTGACAGGCACGTGCCTCAGTAACCGCGCGCCCCAGAATGGAGGAATAGGCACCTCGACATGGTGATCTTTCTGTTCTTCCGGATATTTGCGCAATGATATTGTTTTCTTCTGTGAAGAAGATTTTTGATTGTTTCGTGGAACGGTACGCCGCGTTTTTGTCACATGAGCAAAAGTGCCTTCGACAACCCTGGTCATGAGATCTAAACCCGCGAATGCATCCTGAGCGTAGGCAACGAGACCACATCCATAGGCGGCAGTGCACTCTCCTTCAACGAATCGGCGAGTCAGGGCTGCACCACCGAGGAGGACTGGTATTTCCATTCCATGACGGGTCATCTCCTGAAGATTTTCTTTCATCACAATGGTTGATTTCACGAGAAGCCCTGACATACCGATGGCGTCGGCGGCGTGTTCACGAGCGGCGGCCAGTATGGCAGTCATGGGCTGCTGGGTACCAAGATTAATCACCCGATACCCATTATTTGTGAGAAGGATGTCTACAAGATTCTTACCAATATCGTGAACATCTCCTCTAACAGTCGCAAGTACAATTGTACCCCTCTGGCTGGGAGAGACGCATTTGAGATGTGGTTTCAATTGAGAGATAGCCGTTTTCATAATTTCTGCTGCTCTTATCACAAACGGTAATTGTAATTTCCCTAATCCAAAAAGCTCGCCTATCTCCTTCATCCCTGCCAACAGAATGGCATCAATAATAACGCGCGGTGCATATGATTGAAGCGCCTCCGCTAAATTCTCCTCTAATCCTTGACGATCGCCGTTGATAATATGCTGTTTCAGGCGGTCTTCCACTTTTCCTGGCTTGGATCGATCTGTTATGGTCGGGATCGCGCGATCTTGGAACAAGGCAATGAACGTCTGTAACGCATTTGTTCTTCCCTTGTCGAGAATCAGATCTTCTGCAGCACAGTACTCCTCGGCCGTTAGACGATGCGAAGGGAGAAGGCGAGAAACATGGACAATAGCAGCTGTCAGTCCCCGCCGTAGAGCATGATCGAGAAACACGGCATTCAGCACGTGCCTTGCCATCGGTTGTAGACCGAATGAGACGTTTGAAATCCCAAGCATGATCTGGCATTCTGGGAATGTTACACGTAATAAATCTATAGATTTTAGAGTTTCTAATGCTAAATGTTTTTCTTTCTGAGAACCAGTACAAATAGTAAATGTGAGAGGATCAAAAAGAAGATCGGCAGCTGGTAGGCCATAGTGGTTGACAGCGAAGTCGTACAGGCGGCTGGCGATTCTTATTTTGTCAGCCGCCGTTTTTGCCATGCCATTCTCATCAATTGTCAGAGCCACAACAGCGGCTCCGAATTGCCTGGCCAGACGGAGACGACAGGCTGCTGCCGGTTCGCCGTCCTCGAAATGTATAGAATTAATGATCGCCTTGCCACCATATAGCTTAAGCGCTGTCTCAATCACAGCCGTATCTGTTGAATCTATTACTAGTGGTGCGTTTATAGAGACACGTAATCGTGTGACAACCTCAATCATATCCGCCCGTTCCTCACGACCGACGAAGGCTGTGCAGACGTCTAGGCAGTGGGAGCCTTCGAGGCTCTGAGTACGGGCCATGGAGATAACACCGTCCCAGTTAGCAGTTTCCTGGTACTGGCGAAACTGGCGGGAACCACTCGCGTTGCAGCGTTCTCCGATAGAAAGAAAGGATTTTTCTTGTCGCAAGGGCACTTGGTTGTAGAGAGAAGCGACTGCTGGCACCCAATGCACTGATCGACGGACTGGTGGCGGCCGCCGCCTGTCATTATTGCTGATTCGTTCCAGCATGGCATCAACAGCACGTATGTGCTCTGGCGTCGTCCCGCAGCACCCCCCCACGAGATGGATGCCATGTTCTCTGACGAATCTCTCATGCCAGAAGGCAAGATCAGCAGGGCTGAGTGGATAATGAGCCTGTCCATTAACTAATATAGGTAATCCTGCATTAGGTTGTACTGACAAGAATCCCGGCCAATTTGCGGCCAACCAGTGAACGTGCTCAGCCATTTCCTGCGGCCCAGTGGCGCAGTTCAGGCCGATCAGTGGGACATCCAGACTGTGTACGACAGTCGCGGCCGCAGCGATATCAGTGCCGACGAGAAGAGTCCCCGTCCTTTCTACAGTGACTTGGACGAAAATAGGCGTTTCTGTCCCTGCTTCGTAGCGACTTCTCTTCGCGCCATTCACTGCTGCCTTTATCTGCAGCGGGTCCTGGCACGTTTCAATCAGGAAGGCATCTACTCCCCTCAAGCCCGCGCACTGAACGGCATAGGCCATCTCTAAGGAGTCGTAATCAATATGACCGAGACTCGGAATCCTGGTTCCAGGTCCAACCGCACCGAGCACAAAGCGTGGGTGGCTGTCGGAGAAGAGTCCCGCTGCCTCACGGGCTATCGCAACAGCCTTTTGATTGATTTCCAATGTCTGTCCAGCAAGGCCAAATTCAGCCAGGGTGAGCGGAGAGGCGCCGAAAGTGTTCGTCTCAACACAGTCTGCTCCAGCCTCAAAGTAGTGAGCATGGATAGACCGGACTCTATCAGGATGAGTGAGCACAAAGACTTCTGTGCAATTCTCCTTACCCAGAAATTTTTTCTCCACTGAGAGATTCATCGCCTGAATCAGGGAACCAGTCCCACCATCGCACAGCAGCACACGGTCATGAAGGTGATCGAGTATGTTACTCAATTGCTATCGTTCCAATTCTATTATAAAATGTCTTTCTTAAAAGAAGTATTACTCTCTGCATAGTCTTCTTGAACTTTAAAAAGTGCATGCCTGCGGCCATGTTTCTTTCTCATCTCGGCCGGACACCGAGAATGTGGCATATGGCAAAGACCAAATCAGCGCGATTCAGGGTATAAAAGTGGAAATCTGTCACCCCATAGGCCACTAACGCCCGACACTGCTCAGCCGCTAGAAATGCGGCAACCAACCGACGGGTGTCAGGATCAGAATCCAATCCGTCAAACAATACCTGCACCCATGAGGGAACTGTTGTTCCACACGCCTGAGAGAATCGGAGCATCGTGGCAACGTTTGTGACAGGCAGAATCCCTGGTATTACTGGAACTGTGATTCCAGCGGCGCGTACCTTGTCCATAAAGCGACGGTAGACGTCTATGTTAAAGAAGTACTGAGTGATGGCACGGTTCGCACCAGCATCAATCTTACGTTTGAGATTGTCAATGTCAAACGCTGCGCTCGGAGCTTCTGGATGGGCTTCAGGATAGGCTGCCACGGTAATCTCGAAATCTGCTACGTTTTTCAAGTCACGGACGAGATCCACTGCATACGCATAGCCGTCTGCATGGGGCACATAGTGCTTGTGCCCCTCTGGTAGATCCCCGCGCAGGGCCACAATATGACGGATGCCTGCCTCCCAGTAGCGGTGGGCAATGTTATGGACATCCGCTCGGCTAGCACTGACACAGGTTAAGTGTGCAGCGGGATTGAGGGATGTTTCACGGGCAATGCGCACGACTGTGTCGTGTGTCCGCTCACGTGTAGTGCCACTAGCGCCATAAGTAACAGAGACGAAACGAGGGGCCAGAGGTTCCAAGCGACGAATACACTCCCATAGGACAGCGACGGCGTGCTCAGTTCTGGGCGGGAAAAATTCGAATGACACAGAGATAGGTCCCGGCAGGGTAAGCAACGAGCAGTTCACCCTCTCATCTGCCGCCGGGGAGGCCTCTTCCGAGTCGGACGTCTTCATACACCATCTCCGTTAGTTTGACTCACTGCTCACTGTCTCGTGCAGACTCTTATCGATTCTTAAAGATTATTGCAGACTAGACTGTGACAGAGCTTTGAGCGATGCGGCAAGTCCTGCCCCGCTTCCGGTTACAGAGGGGGAAGGGCTGTTTGCGGCGTGAGTACGTAGAATCATGAAAAGGTACTGCAATAACGAAAATGTGTCCGTGCAACGGAGAATCGTGTACGATGCCCCGCGTAAGCGATGTAAAGACGCCGAAGACAAAAGACGCCGATGTATTGATGTATTGCATGCGAAGACATTTTGTTGCTCTCTTGTCAATCGTGATTCTGTGGCCGATCGTGAATGCAGTCGTCGCTTCGACTGGTATCCCGTCAGGCATAGACCAGGATGAAGCAGAGTCTTTTATCCGTGCTTTGTCCAGTCAAGCCGCGCGGTCTCTCAGTTCGCACGATTTGTCAGATACAAAGCGAATTCGTTATTTTCAAGAATTACTTGCAGCTACTATTGATCTTGAAACTATCGGTCGCTTCGTTCTCGGCCGGCACTGGCGCAAGGCAACAGAAGTGGAACGTCTGGAATTCCTCAAACTTTTCGAGGACATCACCGTCTACACTTGGTCCAAGCGTTTCATGGACTACTCAGATCAGGGCCTGACAGTCATCAGGGTGCGACCAGAAGAAGGGGACACAGTGGTTGAAAGTACTCTGCGACAACCCCAGCAAGGTGCGCCTCTGTCTGTGTTGTGGCGGCTGAGAAGGTCTGAGAAGGGAATCCGTGTCACTGACATCGTGGTTGAGGGTGTGAGCATGGCGGTGACGTATCGTTCTGAATACAGTGCAGTCATCCAGCACTCAGGCAGTGTTGCGGGGCTTCTCGTGATTCTCCGAGCGAAGATAGACGCCTTGAAGAATCCTTGAAGTGTTGTCCTTCCCCATTCACCGACATTGTGGTCTCTGATCTGCGGGATTCCAGCTGGAAGATTTCGTGTCCGAGAAGAAAAGAACTCCGATGTCAGGGAGGGATACGCATGCTGTTTTATTGCTCAGTCTGTGCGGTTGCTCCACAGGCTCTCCCATGTGGAATATATGATGTCATGGAATTGGAATATATAGTATAGGATGTCATTCCGTGACAGCCTCTTTGGGGCCTCTGCTCACAGCTGATGGGACTGGGAGGATGGGGAGCCTCATTGTGCTGCCCAATCGGGCAGAAGTAGAATCCTTGCTCGCCTGAGCCGGAGCATCTGGCTGGCTTTTTTGCAAGAGTCGAAATATTTTTCTTTAAAGGGGGGTAGGATATGAAGCTCACTGGCGCTATGGAAACATATCAATAGTCGTAGAGGTCCTTCACATGAGCGAGCACATATTCCCAGTGCCAGCGGAAAGAGCAAGATTTGCATGGATTGACAATATTAAATATACAGCTCTGTACAGGCGGTCTATTGAGAGACCAGATGATTTCTGGGCTGAGTATGGTCAGTGCATCGACTGGATACGTCCCTACAGCATAACGAAGAACGTCAACCTGACAGCACCAGACATCCACATTAGATGGTTTCTCGATGGGACTTTGAACGCTGCGGTCAACTGCCTCGACCGTCATCTCGCTCATCGGGCGAACCAAACGGCTATTCTCTGGGAGGGTGACGATCCTAGCGAATCAGCAGCCATCACTTATCATGATCTGTACGAACGTGTCTGTCGTCTTGCCAATACGATGAGGGCGATGGGCGTGCGGAAAGGAGACAGAGTTGCTATTTATTTGCCTATGATTCCAGAGGCCGCAGTAGCAATGCTAGCTTGTGCCCGGATTGGAGCGATCCATTCAGTGGTGTTTGGTGGTTTTTCTCCCGAATCTCTGGCAAGTCGCATTCAGGACTGTAGCGCTGTCATGCTGATCACTGCTGATGAGGGAAGACGTGGCGGACTGCCAGTCCCGCTCAAGGTCAACGCTGATAGGGCTCTAGAAAGCTGTTTCTCCATACGGAACGTGATTGTTGTCACGCGCACTGGCAAAGCCGTTTCCATGCAGCATGGTCGCGACCACTGGTATCATACAGTCACACGCTCACAGAGCGTCTTTTGCCCTGCTGAGGAGATGGATTCTGAAGATCCTCTCTTTATACTATATACATCAGGCTCAACAGGTAAACCAAAAGGAGTGGTCCACACTACTGGCGGTTATATGGTCTACGTGTCTTTAACTCACAGGTATGTTTTTGACTACCATGATGGCGAGATTCATTGGTGTACGGCTGACGTCGGCTGGGTCACTGGCCATAGCTACGGCATCTATGGACCACTGTCTAATGGTGCGGTTACCCTGATGTTCGAAGGCGTTCCAAACTACCCGTCATTCTCCCGTTTCTGGGAAATCGTCGACAAGTACGGTGTCAACATTTTATACACCGCTCCTACTGCTCTCCGTGTCCTCATGCGCGAAGGGAATCTCCCTGTCAAGAAGAGTGTCCGTCATAGCTTGCGCCTACTGGGCTCAGTGGGAGAACCCATTAATCCTGAAGCATGGCTGTGGTATTATCATATTGTCGGTGCCAGCCGTTGCCCTATCGTGGACACTTGGTGGCAGACAGAGACTGGTGGCATTCTTATTACGCCGCTGCCTGGGGCGACCGCCATGAAGCCTGGTTCAGCAGCACAGCCATTCTTTGGCATCAAGCCTCTCATAGTGGACGATACTGGGAAAGTACTGAACGGTCCTGGAGAAGGTCATTTGTGTATAGCCAACGCTTGGCCTGGCATGATGCGTACTGTATTTGGTGACCATCAACGCTTCGTACAGACTTATTTCTCCACCTACCCTGGCCTATACTTCACCGGTGATGGAGCCAGACGTGACGCCGATGGCTATTACTGGATCACCGGTCGGGTGGATGACGTGATCAACGTCTCCGGGCATCGTTTGGGTACGGCAGAAATCGAGAGTGCTCTTACGAGACATTCCAAAGTGGTAGAAACAGCCGTGGTGGGCTATCCCCATGATCGCAAGGGACAGGGAATCTATGCCTATGTGATTCTGGTGGCCGGTGAAGAGCCAGACGAGAATCTACAGCAAGAACTTGTAGAGGGTGTTCGCAAGGTGATTGGTCCTATCGCGACTCCGGATGTGTTTCAGTGGGTTCAAGCTTTGCCAAAGACCCGTTCTGGCAAGATAATGCGTCGAATCTTGCGGAAGATTGCGGCGAACGAGACAGACAGTCTCGACGATCTTTCAACGATTGCAAATCCAGAAGTAGTAGATCTCCTCATAAAAAGTCGTCTGCAGAAATAGGCCGCTTAGGCGATGCCTTGGTGTCAAGCGTCTTCGTCTCGTTCCTCTAGCAATCTAGCAAGAGGCGGGCATGGGCGTTGTGACCCGTTTGGGAACCCCGCTCCCATTCGACCCCCCCGCTGTCAAAAATTAGGACGGGACAATATAATATGCTGCGAAACTTCCTTGCAGGAGGGGGGTGACTTGCGCTCTGCAACAGGACACGTCCGGCGTGCCAAAGCTGCCGTGCTCTTCTAGCTTCTAGAGAGGTAGACACACTTTTTATGCCTTCCCTACCTTCCCTACGGCTATAGGCTTGTAATCCATCTAGCTAGAATAGCCGAGGAGCTGTTTTTAATTTTCGAAAATCACTTTTTTTTAGCTCCGCTTCTACCAGAGACGCGAGCACGTCGTAGGACGTGACTCCAACGTACGTCCTACCACCGATCACGAAACTTGGTGTTGCCTTGATGCCGTGCACGCTAATGGCTTCATTTTTCATGGCGTTCAGATCGGCCAGTAGTGTCGCATCGCTCAAGCACTGATTGACATCAGTTTCTGTCATGCCGCCCTGCCTAGCCAGGTTCACAAGAGACTGCCGCGGTTTGCTTGCTCGGGACCACGTCTTCTGATGGCTAAATAGGACTTCTATGAAGCGGAAATACATATCCTGCTGGACACAGCGAGCCAGCATCGCTGCAGCGGTCGCGACAGGGTCAACAGAAAAATCACGATAGATGAACTTGACTTTCCCAGTGTCGATATAATCAGTTTTGAATCTTGGTAGAATCTGCGTGTGAAAGTCCGCGCAATGAGGACAAGTGAGTGAGGAATAATCTATAACCGTTACAGACGCATCTTCCCTCCCCATGAATCTATCCTCTGGGAAGGGCGCTATCATAGCCTGGCTAGCCGAAGGAATGTTGAGGTTGTGACTTTCCGCCAGGGTTGCGACAGATACTAAGAATGACAGTAGAAAAAGTCCTCCTCGTGTCAAGGAATGCAGTAGCACTTTCACGCTAACCTCCTGTAGCATGGAGAATGGAATGTAGAGAGTCGCTGGCCTCTCTGCAAGGGGGTTGCACTGGTCTCCTCTGCTGTGTCAACAGGTACTAATTGTGTAATGCTTTTGAATGTATTTTCTCTAAGGGTGAGTCCATCGCTGTAACGTGTTTGGGTCCGCCCATGTCCCCCGTGTGCCGAACACTGCGCAGAGAGGGAAGGGGTTAACATACATCAACATAAGTGTGTGAAAACGGGCTTGCGAGTATGGGTGATTGCGCTCCCCTTGATGGGACTCTCAAAACATATAATAAATGAGGAGGAAATGGCCCTGGGCCACTTGTTGCAGGGAGGAATCATCCGCCTTCTGGGGAGGCTACCCCCGGAGGAGGCCCACAGGATGGCAATGTTTCTGCTACGGATCGTCAGAAACATGCGCTTGCTCAGGGGTGTGACTCCTGACCAGGATGACCCCATCCTGGCTGTGCGATTATGGGAAAGGGATTTTCAAAGCCCACTTGGTCTAGCGGCTGGGTTTGACAAGAATGCCGAGGATGTTGAGGCCCTGCTAGGACTAGGATTTAGTTTCATTGAGGTGGGGACTGTGACGCCTCGTCCGCAGAGTGGGCATGCACGCCCACGGTTGTTTCGTTTACCTGCAGAGAAAGCACTGATCAACCGTATGGGATTCAATAATGTTGGACTCGCAAAAGTCGTTCACCGCCTCGTGGAACGACAGCAACGCCAGGCTCAGAAGAGGAAACAGTGGGGGTGGGTTGGGGCAAATCTGGGCTGCAACAGTGACAGCCAAGAAGCCATCGCAGATTACGTCAAAGGCGTTAGGGCTCTGGCGCCATTAGTCGATTATCTGGTCCTCAACGTTTCCTCACCAAACACCCATGGCTTGCGGAAAATGCAATGTAGAGATGTTCTATTAACACTAATTAATAGAATTAAAGAAGAGATTAGTATTTTAAACATAAATCTAAAAATAAAGATACCATTATTAATAAAAATTTCTCCAGATTTAAACTCTCATGAATTGTTAGATATAGCGGAAGTTGCATTGACCAGCGGCCTGGATGGTCTCGTTGCCACCAACACTACAATTGCCCGCCCGTTGGACAGGTGTGCGCGCGCGCGAGGGGGTCTGTCAGGTCGACCCCTTTTCCCTGCTTCAACCGCAGTGCTCGCTGACATGTATAATCTGACCCAGGGAAAAGTGCCACTCATTGGAGTCGGCGGTGTCCTTTCGGGTGCCGATGCCTTGGCTAAGATTAAGGCCGGTGCTTCCCTAGTGCAGGTGTATACTGCAATGATCTACGAAGGACCGGGCGTGGTCAGGAGAATCAAATTGGAACTTGCACATCTTTTACGCTCTTATGGCTATCGCACTGTGTCTGAAGCTGTTGGGACTGGCGTAAAGGCCCCTTGCTCTTGAAGGAGCATTTTCCCAGATTCCCAGAGACGAAACTTATAACACGGTATGTGCAATCATGGGACATATTGATTTCTCTACTCCATTAGGGATGTCATCTTTGATGGGAGACTACGATGTCTTCATCATCGACTTGTGGGGGGTGCTGCACGACGGGACTGTCGCCTATCCGCACGCCATAGAGACTCTACAGAGGTTAAAGGAAAACGGCAAACAGACCATCTTGTTGTCCAATGCACCGCGACGAACTCGTGACCTCATCCAAGCCATGCAGCGTATGGGCTTACACCGTTCCCTTTACGATGAGATTCTGTCTGCCGGTGAGGCGACCCACTGCGAGATTCGCAACTGTCGTGATCCATTCTATAAGACCCTAGGCAGACACTGTTGGCACTTGGGTCCCGACCGCGACCGTAGTGTGTTTGATTCTTTAGACGTGGAGTTGGTGGCGACTCCTGAAGAGGCCACCTTCGTGGTTAACACAGGGCCATTGGCCTTTCATGAAGACGTAGACGATTATGTAACATACTTACTCCGCTGCCGGCAGCGTGATTTACCCATGGTGTGTGCTAATCCTGACCAACTCGTAGTGTCTATAGACGGAGGGCGAGCGATATGTGCTGGCGCCCTAGCCGCACGTTACGAAGAGCTGGGGGGGCGTGTCAGCTATCGTGGTAAACCGGATCCAGCCATTTATGACATGTGTCTCGAACGCTTGGGTCAGCCTGACAGATGCAAAGTCCTAGCAATTGGGGATACCCTTGAGACGGATATTGCCGGCGCCGCTGCAGCGCATATCGATGCTGCATTCGTCACCTGTGGTTTACATGGCCGTGAACTGGGAATTGCCGCCTACAACGAACAGGCTGAGCCAGAAAGGGTCGCTGCCTTACTGGCCCGTCATCATTTGCGCTGTCGAGCGGTTCTGCCAGCGTTCGCCTGGTAAGGGAGCGGTGAAGGAAGTGACTGACGGAATTCAGCAGCACGCAAGCAACCCATGCCTAGCCGTGGCAATGCTTGAATTTCCGACCTGAACCACAGGGGCACGGGTCATTGCGCCGAATCTTCCTTCTACGGGGCATTTCGTTCATTAATTGTTCTTTTACAGAGACCTTCGCATGTTTTTGAGAAGGATCGCTGGAGGCAAGCGCAGAAGACGTCATGGGAGAAGGCACTTCTGGAAGGGGAAGAGGCATTTTCGCATAGGACAATACTGTTGTGACTCTTTCACGCAATTGCGTGAGCATGTGCTCAAAGAGAGAGAATGATTCTTGTTTGTACTCGTTCAAGGGGTCACGCTGACCATAAGCGCGTAGCCCTATGCCCTGGCGCAGGTAATCAAGTGTCAGAAGGTGTTCCTTCCAGAGTTGGTCCAGTACCTGGAGTAACACGCCCTTTTCGATTCGCTGTAGCAGCTCAACACCGAAACACGCCGTTTTCGTCACCATAAGCTGATCAGAGGCTTCAGTAATACGTTTTTTAATTTCGCCTTCCGCAAGGCCTTTGTCACCCAGCCAGTCTGCAATTGGCAAGTTTAGATTTAACACTCTTATACATTCTTCGTGAAATATTTTTGAACATGTAAGTTTATTCCATTTTTTTATTTCTAAAGGTTCTGTCATGCAATTTTCAATAATGTCTTCAATGACCTGACGGCGCATGTCGACGACGGTCTGGTGCACCTCATCAAGTGTCATCACTTCACGCCGTTGTTCGTAGACAACTTTGCGCTGGTCATTCATCACATCATCAAATTTCAGCAGACTTTTGCGAATCTCAAAATTGCGCGCTTCCACCTTCTGCTGAGCCTTTTCCAGGGCTTTGTTAATCCAGGGATGGACAATGGCTTCGCCTTCTTGCAAGCCTAGTGTCTGGAGCATCTTATCCATGCGTTCCGAGCCAAAGATACGCATCAAATCGTCTTCTAGAGAAAGGAAGAAACGCGAGGCGCCTCGATCCCCCTGCCGCCCACTGCGGCCGCGTAATTGGTTGTCAATACGACGACTCTCATGACGCTCAGTCCCGATGACAAACAGACCACCTGCCTCCATACCAATCTGCCGGCGCTCAGCGACTTCCCGGTAGACTCTTTCCGTGTCTGCTGTTGCTATTCTCCTGTCGGAAGCACGTGCTTGATTCAGGCGCATAGAGGCATTTCCTCCCAGTTGAATATCTGTACCACGTCCAGCCATATTAGTAGCTATCGTGACAGCCCCAGGCACGCCAGCTTCTGCGATAATATAAGCCTCTTGCTCGTGGTAGCGGGCGTTCAGAACCTTGTGTGGAATCCCGCTGGCCTGCAGCATTCTGGCAAGCCGTTCAGACTTCTCAATGGAAGTCGTACCTACTAATACAGGCTGACGGCGTGCGTAACAGTCTTTGATATTTACGAGAATAGCTTCGTATTTCTCACGGGCCGTGCGATACACCTCGTCGTGCATGTCCTGGCGTACAACCGGCAGATTTGTCGGTATTGCGACGACCTCAAGTCCATAGATTTCCTGAAATTCGCTCGCTTCCGTCATGGCAGTACCCGTCATCCCAGCGAGCTTGGGATAGAGACGAAAATAGTTTTGAAAAGTAATCGAGGCAAGAGTCTGATTCTCGTTCTGTATATCTACCCTTTCCTTCGCTTCCAGCGCCTGATGCAGACCATCAGAGTATCGGCGACCTTCCATCATACGGCCCGTGAATTCGTCTATGATCACCACCTTCTCATCTTTCACGATGTAATCAACATCGCGTGTAAATAATTTATGCGCGCGCAATGCTTGGTTGATATGGTGAACCAAGGACAGGTTGCCAACATCATAGAGCCCCTCGCCACGTAAAAGATTTTTCTGGTTTAGCAAATCTTCTATGTACTCGGCTCCTTCCTCTGTTAGGGTGACGGCACGCGCTTTTTCGTCTTTCTCAAAGTGGACCTCTTCTAAACGCGGGATAAGCTTGTCCACCTGGAGATAAAGATCAGAGTAATCCTCCGATGGACCAGAGACAATGAGTGGTGTACGGGCTTCGTCGATCAGTATGCTATCCACCTCGTCCACAATAGCGTAGTGGAACTGACGCTGCACCATTTCCTCCAAACTGAATTTCATGTTATCACGGAGGTAGTCAAAACCTAATTCGTTGTTGGTGGCATAAACGACATCACAAGCATAAGCAGCTCGCCGCTCCGAGTCGTTCATGCCATGGAGGATGATGCCGACCGATAGTCCCAGAAAACGATAGATCTGCCCCATCCACTCGGCATCGCGGCGGGCAAGGTAATCGTTGACTGTTACCACATGCACTCCGCGACCGGAGAGGGCATTGAGATAAACGGACAGCGTGGCTGCCAAAGTCTTCCCCTCGCCAGTCTTCATCTCTGCAATCTTACCCTGGTGGAGGACAAGACCGCCGAGAAGCTGAACGTCAAAAGGACGCTGTCCTAAAGTGCGTTGAGAGGCTTCCCGTACGGTGGCGAAGGCTTCAACCATTAATGAGTCTTGTGTTGCGCCTTCGGCTAGGCGGGTGCGGAAGACATCTGTGCGAGCCCGTAGAGAATCATCGCTCAGCTCTCGCACCATGGGCTCCAGGGTGCTAATAGCCTGGATTGTCTTGTTCAGACTCCTAATGAGACGATCGTTGGCGGACCCGAAAAGTCGCCGGGCAACGGCGCCAAACATCATAATGCCTCAATCTTGTGGAAAAAGTTGCAGGGGCATAATTTGTCTCGCAAGAGCATAGCATGAGTAGCCAATAAGGCCCGCGGCCGCCCCTGTCAACGTCTATCATTGTCCTGTCAACGTCTATCATTGTTATGGTCACGTGCTCTGTATTTTTTCTGTATCAGCCACATTTCTGACGCTCACGACGTGAATGGATGGAATGCTTGCCTGCTGAGCGGAGTGCTGCAGGTATTCATCGCAGAATGAAGAGTATTTCACGCGCGCCTCAAGGCGGAATATCGATGAACATGAGTATTTATAGATGAGGTATAAATTATGAAACTCAATTATTTCATACAAAACGAGATTAATAATAATTTAAAATTGCAAATTTTTAACAAATTTTCATGTATTGCACCAAATTATGAAGATTTTTCTCCTTTAGAGAAATTATCAGGTGAACGTCTACTTGATATGCTAGCAATAGGGCCACGAGATTTCGTCCTTGATCTTGGTTGCGGTCCTGGCAACATGACCCGCCGTATCCGTACTCGCACCAACGGCAAGCTGGTCGGGGTTGATGCGTCAGCAGGGATGGTCGCACAGGCACGCTGGCACGCTCGAGGCAGTGGGATTCTTTTTCTGTCAAAGGACGCAGAGGAACTCGATTTTGATCGCAATTTTAACGTTATTTTCTGTAATTCAGCTTTACAGTGGTTCAGCCGTCCTGGACGTGTTGTGGACGGTTGTTATCGCGCTTTGCGACGCGGTGGGTGGTTTGGAGCGCAAGCCCCAGCTACCCAGCAGTGGTGCTCGCTGGTACGCGACGTTATGGCTGCCGCTTCTACTGATGTACGCACAAAAGATGACTTCGGAAGCTTTCGTGACCCCTTGTTTTGCATGGCAACGGTTGGAGAGTATGTCGCGCTGCTCAGCGGTCCTGGTTTTGACGTTCATGATGCCTGGATAGAGCGGGAAACCACGCGTCATACATCTCAGGAAGCTCTGAATCTCCTGCGAGCCATGGCAGGTGCAGCGCTTTTCAACAGAGCTTGCTACAAGCGCGATGTCAGCAACACATTTTTCAAGAATCTCAATGCTGTGATACGTGAAACGATTCACGCCGGCAGCGGTGAGGACGGCCTGATAGAGGTAAACGTACATCGACTCTACATTTTTGCCATCAAACCACTACTCGCTTGATCTCTCCTTTCCAACTCTTGCAAAGAGCGAAGGCAAAATCACCAAGCAGCTGCTCCCTTGTGGAGGAGACCTAGTGGAGGAGACCTCCCTCCCCAGCCAGCGCACTCTCCCATCCTCGCGGCAGCAGGAAGATTACGCTCTTGACCTGTCCACACCCACACTGTCACCATCGCTCCCTTCACCCGTCATGTCACGAGGACTCGCAGCCAGTACTTCCGATAACAAACCCGTGTTGGCGCGGATGAGACTCTCGATCTCCTCAACAATCTGTGGATTGGCCCGCAGGAAGTTCTTCGCATTTTCACGCCCCTGGCCAATGCGTTGCGCATTGTAAGAAAACCATGAACCGGCCTTTTCAATCACGCCAGATTTTACACCTAGATCTATAATTTCCCCACTTTTTGATATACCAAATCCATATATAATATCAAATTCAACAACTTTAAAAGGTGGTGCTATCTTGTTCTTTACTATTTTTACACGTGTTTGGTTGCCAATGATATCATCCCTCTCTTTTATGGAGCCAACACGGCGTATATCTAAACGTACAGAAGAATAAAACTTTAATGCATTACCACCAGTAGTTGTTTCATGATTACCAAACACGATCCCGATCCTCATCCGGATCTGATTAATAAATATGACAAGCGTATTGGAGCGAGCCACTGAGGCGGTCAACTTTCGCAGAGCCTGGCTCATCAGACGGGCATGGAGACCAACATGACTATCGCCCATCTCACCGGCTAATTCTGCACGTGGTACTAGTGCTGCTACAGAGTCAACAACTACTACATCTATTGCCCCTGACCGTACTAAGATATCACAGATTTCCAGTCCTTGCTCCCCCGCATCTGGCTGTGAGAGCAGTAACTCCTTAAGAATCACACCGAGCTTGCAGGCGTAGATGGCATCCAGGGCGTGTTCAGCGTCTATAAAGGCACATGTCCCGCCCAGCTTTTGGGCCTCGGCAATCACATGCAAAGCCAAAGTCGTCTTCCCTGAGCTCTCCGGACCATAGATTTCAACGATCCGCCCCCGTGGCAACCCACCCACGCCAAGAGCAATGTCCAACCCTAAGGAACCTGTAGGAATGCTCTCAACCTCTATCCCGCTGTCGCGGGCACCGAGGCGCATAATAGACCCCTTTCCGAAGGCCCGTTCAATCTGGTTCACAGCAGCTTCCAAGACCGTATGCTTATCCATTCGACTCTTCCACATGACCTCACATTCGAGACTACCCTCTCTCGAGACTACCCTCTCTAGTCCCAGAGAGTGTAATCTTGGCGGCCCTGGTGTCCCTGAACGAAGAGGATTTTACGCGCAAGGAAGTACATTTTCCGAGAAAATGGCAGCCACCATACGCGGGTGTGCCTCCCACAAGAGGCACATTTGCTCATCTTTTGCTCATCTTTTAAAAACCATTTTCTGCTAAAAACCATTACAATAAAAAACCATCTAAAAACCCTCTTAAAAACCCTCTCTAAAAACCCTCTCTGCGAGAGGGAATCATTTGTTTCATATTTTTTGTTTCATCTTTTTCGAAGAACGTCCCTAAAATGCGCGCTGCGGCAACGGATGGACTGGTGCGATTCTGCACAAGATCTTTTTCTATCTGCGGCAGCATTTTCTGAACTGGTTCATGATGACGCAACATCAGCATCAGCCTCTCCTCAAGCAGCGACCACATCCAGCGAATCTGCTGTTGCTGTCTTTTGACGAGCCATGCACCCTTCTCTGACAAAATACGGCGGTGTTCTTGCACTGCGGCCCACATGGGCCAAAGCCCATGACCCGTTAGACCAGAGCAGACGACTACCTGCGGCTTCCAGAAAAGGCTGGGCTGTGTCACAATGCGCAGGGCGTTATCATATTCTCGTGCCGCCAACCTCGCGCGTAGTTCGTTCTCGCCATCCCCCTTATTCACCGCAATCATGTCGGCAATTTCCAAAACGCCCTTTTTCATCCCCTGGAGTTCGTCGCCAGCGCCTGGCAACATCAGGACGAGAAAGAAATCCACCATGTTGGCCACGACTGTTTCTGACTGCCCGACCCCGACAGTCTCTACAAGAATCACATCGTAGCCAGCGGCTTCACAAATAATCATGGTTTCGCGAGTTTTCTGAGCGACGCCACCGAGGGTTCCGGCAGCGGGCGATGGACGGACAAAGGCGTTGCTGTCAACAGAGAGCTTCGCCATGCGCGTCTTGTCGCCAAGGATACTGCCGCCACTTCGTGTGCTGGACGGATCCACTGCGAGTACAGCGACTTTGTGGCCACGTCCAGTGAGCATAGTGCCGAGGGATTCGATAAAAGTGCTCTTTCCCACGCCTGGCACGCCGGTAATGCCAACACGATGTGCCCGTCCACTGTGAGGCAGGAGACGTAAAACCATTTCCTCTGCTTGCCGGAGATGTGCTGGATTCCGGCTTTCTACCAGAGTGATCGCACGACCGACAATAGAACAGCTGCCCGCACGGACTCCTTCTACATAATCCCCGACACTCAGATCACGGCGACGAGCGCCCATTGCAGGGGCCTCACTATCCTGAGGAAGGATTGCCACTGTCTTTAGGCCACATTTGATTCAAAGCCAAGCGTTTCATTCAGCTTGTGCATCAAGTCTACAGCAGCCTCTGGAATCACAGTCCCCGGTGCGAAGATTGCCTTCGCTCCTGCCTTGTATAAGGAGTCGTAGTCCTGTGGCGGAATGACGCCCCCAAGTACAATGAGCACGTCATCACGATCGAACCGCTGCAGCTCGCGCCGCAGTTCTGGTACAAGTGTCAAGTGACCAGCTGCAAGAGAACTCACGCCGATGATATGAACGTCGTTTTCCACAGCCTGTTTTGCAGTCTCAGCCGGCGTCTGAAACAGCGGTCCGATATCCACATCAAAACCCAGGTCAGCAAATGCTGAGGCTATCACCTTTTGGCCACGATCATGACCATCCTGTCCCATCTTGGCAATAAGGATACGCGGCCTTCTTCCTTCCTGCCTTTCGAAATCAGCCACCATACCCTGTACTCTGCTAACAGAATTAGAAGTCGTGCCCATCTCACTTCTGTAGACACCAGAAATAGTCCGTATTTCTGCCCGATGACGACCGAAGATCTTCTCAAGCGCATCGCTAATCTCACCGACAGTTGCCTTAGCCCGTGCTGCCTCAAGAGCGAGTTCCAGCATGTTGCCGGAGCCAGTCTCAGCGGCTCTGCTCAGGCTGTCGAGCCTCTGGGCTACTAACAGCGAATCCCTTTCCTCCCGCAGTCTTTTAATTTTCTCGATCTGTCGTGTACGTACAGCCGTGTTGTCCACCTTGAGCACGTCTATGGTCTCTTCGCCATCCAATGGGTATTTGTTTACACCCACCACCGTTTGGCGTCCTGAGTCAATGCGCGCCTGCGTCCTGGCGGCGGCTTCTTCAATACGCAGCTTTGGGATTCCTGCCTCAATCGCCTTGGCCATGCCACCAGTCTGTTCGACTTCTGTGATGTGGATCCAAGCGCGTTGGGCAAGATCATGAGTCAGGCGTTCCACATAATAACTACCCCCCCAAGGATCAATCACGCGACAGGTCTTGCTTTCTTGCTGTATAAACAACTGTGTATTGCGGGCAATACGAGCAGAGGAGTCAGTTGGCAGTGCTAGCGCTTCGTCGAATGAATTGGTGTGCAGAGACTGAGTGTGCCCTTGCGTTGCAGCCAGCGCCTCGATGAGGGTACGAGCGACGTTGTTGTAGACATCCTGCGCTGTTAAACTCCAGCCTGAAGTTTGTGAATGCGCTCGGAGCGACAGAGACTTTGGATTCTGCGGCGCAAACTGCCTGATCAATTTTGCCCATAGCATGCGAGCTGCCCGCAGCTTGGCAATTTCCATGAAAAAGTTCATGCCAATGGCCCAAAAGAAGGATAGCCGTGGCGCAAAGGAATCAATTTTCAGACCAGCGTCAAGGCCCGCACGGACGTATTCAACACCATCAGCCAATGTGTAGGCGAGTTCCAAATCGGCCGTGGCGCCAGCTTCTTGCATGTGGTAGCCAGATATAGAAATCGAGTTAAACTTCGGCATTTTTCTGGCAGTGAAGGCAAAGATATCCGAAATGATCCTTAGAGACGGCTTTGGTGGGTAGATGTAAGTATTACGGACCATAAACTCCTTGAGAATGTCATTCTGGATAGTCCCTGAGAGTTTGTCAAACGACACGCCCTGTTCCTCAGCGGCGTGGATGTAGAGGGCCATCACCGGCAAGACAGCGCCGTTCATCGTCATAGACACGCTCATTTGGTCAAGCGGGATCCCGTCAAACAGCGTGCGCATATCATAAATCGAGTCTATAGCGACTCCAGCCATACCAACGTCGCCCAAGACGCGTTCATTGTCGGAATCATAGCCGCGGTGGGTAGCGAGGTCAAAGGCCACGGAGAGACCCTTCTGACCAGCAGCGAGGTTCCGACGGTAGAAAGCATTAGAGTCCTCAGCAGTAGAGAAACCAGCATACTGGCGGATTGTCCACGGCTGCACAACGTACATTGTTGGGTATGGACCGCGCAAAAAGGGTGGGAATCCAGGCATGGTGTCAAGCTGCTGATCGAGCCCAGAGAGGTCAGCCGCTGTGTACAGAGGCTTCACGTCAATCTGTTCTGGAGTCCTCCATGACATCTGCATGGGACTCTGGCCAGTTGCCGCCTGAAAGCATTGTTGCCAGGTAGAGAACCGATCAGAAGAGGGCAACGCCGTATGATCTGGCGTAAGGGGAACACGCGTAAAGTCAGGAATCTGCGTCATCAGTGTGTCACTCCCAGGTGAGAGAGGGTTGTGCGTAGCGACGCCAGAACGTTACAACCCATAAAGATAAAATCATCCACGCCAGCCTCCATATAGGCCTTCTTTTTGTCACCAGGATGACCAGCCAAGAAGAGCAACGTACAGCCGGCAGCCTTGAGAGCCGGGGCCATTCTCTCAACGTATTTCTCATAGAGCGCATCAGAGGAACACAGAATAGCGATGCGGGCCCCGCTGTCTCTAAATGCGGATGTGCAGGAATCAGCTTCTATGAAGCCGTCATTAGTCAGTGTCTGGATTCCGCCAGCCTCAAAGAAGTTCTTCGCATACGTCGCCCGCACAGTATGAGCGGCAATTGGCCCAAGATTGGCAAGAAAGATGGTCGGCAAAGTCCCTGTCCTAGTCTTGTAAGAGACAGCCGCATCCCGCAGGGCTTCAAAGGATTCCGCAAAATGCCGTCTGGGCAGAGCCTGGATACGCGTGTGTACAGCATCTGCTGTTAGGACAGTAGAAATACTTCCTATAGTTGCTTCTTTTGCAATTGCTGCAACTACAGTTGCTGTGATACTGCCAAGTTGAATGCCCCTGAGAGTCTCTGCGGCTGCAACACGATTAGCAGGCAAAGTGACCCGCGCCTGCTCAATGAGATATTCTCTTTTTGTACTACTTGAGTGGCGTGGCAATGTCTCGGCAATATTCGGGAACTCGGATAGGCCTGTGAGCGGGTCGCTACGGTGGGCGATGTTTTTTTCACGGACGCGCCACACGGAGTCCATGTGCTCCGCGAGAACACCGCCGCAGAGAGCGGCGGCCATGCCGCCAGCCTTTTCGATATCCTGGAACACCCCCCACGCGGCGTGGGCTAGTTCTTCTGTCAAGCGTTCAACATACCACGAGCCGCCAGCCGGATCAATCACCTGGGTCAGAGAGGATTCCTCGCGCAGAATGATCTGGCTATTGCGGGCTATACGGCGTGCGAAATCACTTTGTTGGCCTAATGCATGGTCAAACGGCAGCATAGTGATGCTGTTCGCACCGGCAAGACCAGCGGCACAGGCCGCCGTCGTAATGCGCAGCATGTTAACCCACGGGTCATAGCGGGTCATCATCCGTTCTGTTGTCCGAGCGTGTATGAGAGCCGCAGTAGGTGTTGCGGCGCATGATTCCGTGACACGGGCCCACAGCTTACGCGCTGCACGCAGCTTGGCCATAGAGAGGAAGAAGTCACAGCCCACTGGCAATGTAAACGAGATCTGCTGGCAGGCTGTGTTGACATCGAGACCAGCAGCCGTCATAGCCCGCAGATAAGCAACACCGGTCGCTATGGCACACGCGAGATCCTGGCTCTCTGTCGCACCAGCCTCGTAGTAAGGCGTCGTATCAACGCCAACCGCAGTCACACCCGGCCAGTTGCGGGCCGTATAGGCTGCGAGGTCTGCCATGTGCGCCAGAGATTTTTCTACTGGCATTGGCAGAGCGCCAGTAGTGGCCAGAGCCCCCAAGGGATCAGCGTTGAAGGCGCCCTTCGCCTGATCCCTGGAGACATTACGCTGCTGCCACAGAGACGCTAACAGCGCCGCAGCACTGAGGAACTGACTGCCAGCGGCCAGAGCAATGGGAACGCTGTCAAGCGGGACCCTCTCCATGAGGAGATCGAAATCAGCGCGCGCATATGCCATGACCCCATCGACGCCGATCAAAGTGGGGCTTGCTCGATCGGGATCAAAGCCACTTCTCGCAGCCTGATCGAGACGGACCAAAAAAGATGTCACACCGCCTTTGAGATCGGCGAGTATAGCAGCGTTTGCAACCCTCAGATCAGGCTCGACATGCTCTTGACGAACGCACCACCCTTCAGCCCCCACCCCGCTCGCGCCAAAGCCACGGGTAAACGGTTGCATTCCCGGAAACCCAGATGGATCCCCCATAGCAGGCCAATCCTGACGGGTATAGAGGGGCTGAAGAGCGATTTCTTCGTATGTCCTGCTGACCATCTTCTTTTCGAACGGAGCGCCCTTCAGCGCTTTGTTTACCGCGCTGCGCCATTCGGCATAGTGCTGTGTGGGGAAATCACCGGCCATATTCATAGCTTTCCTTGCTTTCCTTCATTATTTTTCCGTGCACATGGGCAGACCCTGTGAACACTACCCTGTGAACACTCAGGACCGCTCTCCTCTAAGAGGCCACAACGGCAGTTGCCTATTCTTTTGCCTGTTCGTAAGTCTCCGCAAAGACACATCCTTCAAGCTTTCACACGTTACGAGACAATACCCCCTAGCGTCAATAAGAGGACTAAATAAGAGGACTATAAGAGGACTATGGAGAATCACACAGCGAAGTTTTTCTGGCATCCCTCACAAAGCGCCCCCTACCCTAGAAGAGGGGTCACAGAGAACTAGAGCCTTGCCGTGAGGAGTCGCCGTTTTGTCTTGTTGTCTAGAACGCCGCTGAGCCCTCAAGAGTCCTCCTGTCCAGCCATTCTCTCTGACCTCAGATTGGTAATGGTAACCAGTGTTTCCAGAGCGTCGTGAGCCCGACCACCATCCACGGCCGCAGTCGCTTGTGCGATACCTTCCTTCAGATTCCTTGCTGCGCCCGCTACGATCAGACCAGCCGCTGCATTGAGGAGAGCGACATCTCTGAACGGACCAGGAACACCATTGAGCAGCGCCCGTATAGCGGCGGCATTGCCAGCAGGAGTCCCGTCCCCCTTCAGATCTTCAGGACGCGCTTTGACGAGCCCAGCCGAGTCGGGTGTGATGGTAAAGGTCCTGACAGTGCCGTTGCGGTACTCGGCGATGTCTGTCGGGCCTATCGTGCTGATCTCATCAAGGCCGTCGTGGCTATGCACTACCCAGACCCATTCTGCCCCAAGACGTCCGAGTACCGTAGCCATGGGCTGCATCCAGTCAGCAGAAAAGACACCCACTACTTGGCGGCGAACTCCCGCAGGATTGGACAAGGGGCCTAAAAGGTTAAAAATAGTACGGATACCCATCTCTTTCCGAGAAGTCATTACGTGGCGCATAGCCTCATTGTATCTGGAATTCATGAGGAAGCAGATTCGTGCCTTGGCTATGGCTTCTCCCATGAGCATGGGCTCAGCATCTATTTTGACACCCAGCGCTTCCAGTACATCGGCAGAACCTGAGCGAGACGTCACTGCTCTGTTGCCATGTTTGGCGACCGGGACACCGCACCCCGCGATGATCAAAGCGGCGGCGGTGGAAATGTTGTAAGTCCCTCTGGCATCACCACCTGTCCCACAGGTGTCAATGGCTTCGGACGGCACGACAATGGTGGATGAAAGGGAGCGTACTGCGCGTGCCGCTCCTGTGATTTCCGCAACGGTTTCACCACGAATCCGCAGTGCCATGAGAAAGGCACTAATCTGAGCAGTGGTCGCCTTGCCGGACAGAAGAATCTCAAAAGCCATTTCCGCTTCCATCTCATTCAATGTCGTACAAGTAGCAAGGCTCTGCAAGAGTTCCTGCATGCCCGGGGATTGTATTGAAAACGCTCTCATACTTTCTTTCTTAAAATTATTGAGTGATTTGTTAAAGAGAGAAAATTTGCTATTAAAACGTGTCCATATGTAGAGGCAACACTTTCAGGGTGAAACTGGACGCCAAAAATCGGTCGTGTCCTGTGGGAGAGGCCCATGATAAGACCATCGCGAGTCACGGCTGTCACTTCTAAACAGTCAGGGAGTGTGTTTCTCTCGACGATCAGCGAGTGATAGCGGGTTGCCTTGAACGGACTCGATATACCGGCAAACAAAGAACTACCGGTATGGTAGATAGAACTGACCTTGCCATGCATTGGTACGGGCGCCCTGACGACCTTACCACCGAATGCCTGGCCAATCGCTTGATGGCCCAGACAGACGCCTAAGGTTGGCACACAGACCTGACTAATCAGATCTAAGCAGATGCCCGCCCTCTCTGGATCACCTGGTCCAGGTGAAATAATTATTCCTTGAGATGCAATAGACAATATTCCTCTAACAGTAAGAGAATCATTTCTTTTCACGACAACTTCAACGCCATGTTGACGAAGATAATGCCATAAGTTATATGTAAAACTATCATAATTATCTATTAAAACAAACATAACACCGCCTGGGTCTGCTGAATGGAGCAACAGTCAAGAATAAGAACATAAAAATGCATATTTTTTGTGGACAGAATGAGGTTAAGACTAGAAGAGCGCCATATTGGCATATGAGTCATGCCAATAAGAACATAAAAGGTACAATTGAGAGCGGTGAAAGTTTTCTGTTCCCACGTGCAAATCATTGCCATGTCCGGTATATGGGACCGCTAGAGACTGCTATCCCTGTCCATATCACGCTTCAACCAAAGGAGAATGGAAATTAAAAGTACAACTGCTGTGTCTACATCGGAAATCACACCTGTTCCCATCGAAGAGGAGATGAAACGTTCGTATCTCGATTATGCCATGAGTGTAATCGTCAGCCGGGCGCTCCCCGATGTTCGGGACGGCTTGAAACCTGTGCACAGGCGCATCCTTTTTGCAATGAAGGAAGGCGGTTATGATTACAACCAAAAATTTCGTAAATCCGCGCGCATTGTTGGCGACGTGATGGGAAAATATCATCCGCACGGCGATACAGCGATTTATGATGCTATGGTTCGTATGGCACAGGCTTTTGCTATGCGTCTCCCTCTCGTGGATGGACAGGGCAACTTTGGTTCCATGGATGGTGACCCGCCCGCCGCTATGCGGTATACTGAGGCCCGTCTGGCTCCTTCTGCACATGTTCTGCTGGAGGAACTGGAGAGGCAGACAGTCGATTTTCAGCCTAACTATGACGAAACTATCAGCGAACCAACAGTTCTCCCAGCGCGTTTTCCCAATCTCCTCGTCAACGGGACTGGTGGCATTGCCGTGGGCATGGCGACCAATCTGCCGCCCCACAATCTGGGAGAAATCATCGACGCCTGCTGTGCCTATGTCGACGATCCGTACATTTCCATTGACTCATTGATGGAATACGTCCCCGCACCAGATTTCCCGACTGGTGGGACTATTCTCGGTCGCGTTGGCGTACGAGCAGCCTATGCTACGGGGCGCGGTCCGATCATCGTGCGCGGCCGGTGCCATGTGGAGACATTGCCCAAGGACCGTCGGGCCATCGTGATTACAGAAATGCCGTATCAAGTGAACAAGGCGCGCATGATCGAGAGGATCGCCGAGCTCGTACGCGAGAGACGTATTGAGGGAATTGCAGACCTACGCGATGAGTCTGATCGCCATGGTCTACGGGTCGTCGCGGAACTGAAGAGGGATGCCGTCGCTGAGGTAGTGTTGAACCAGCTTTATCATTTCACACCTTTGCAAACTACTTTTGGTGTCAATGGACTCGCTCTGAATGGGGGGAGGCCAGAGATGATGACTCTGAAGGGGATTATTGCTGCCTTCATCACTTTCCGTGAAGAAGTCATACGCCGGCGCACAGTCTTTCAATTGAAGCAGGCACAAGAGAAAGTCCACACCATGATCGGCCTGGCGATTGCTATTTACAATTTAGAAGATGTGATTTCTTTAATAAAAACAACAAATGATAGAAAAAATGCTCGTGCGGAGTTAGTCGCACGCATCTGGCCAGTTCGAGACGTCGCCCCTCTGATCCTTTTCGCAGACGGGACGGGTCGGCCTGTTGTGAACGACGGCTACCATCTGTCAGAAACCCAGGCCAACGCTATTCTTGATCTGCGTTTGCATCGTCTCACCGGGCTCGAGCACAGCAGACTGCACGCTAATCTGCGCGAGAACACAGAGCAGATTGCGGAATATCGCCACATTCTCTCTTCGCGCACCCATCTCTACACAATCCTCCGCCAGGAATTAGTCCAGATTAAGGAGGCCTTCAACACACCACGCCGGACCTCTATAGAAGAAAACAAACTAGAACAAGACATCGAGGACCTCATACGGCGGGAAGATATGGTGGTCACTGTCACGAACACCGGCTATATTAAAAGGGTTCCCTTATCGACGTATCGCGCCCAACGCCGCGGGGGCAAGGGACGCACAGGGATGGTCACAAGGGAGGCAGATTTCGTCAGCCGCGTCTTCGTCGCCAGTACCCATGCACCTGTGCTTTTCTTCTCCTCAGCCGGCATCGTCTATAAACTTAAAATTTATAAACTTCCAGATGGAACTCCTCATAGTAGAGGCAAGGCCATGGTGAATTTGTTACCATTAAGAGAGAAACAAAGAATCTCCGCTGTGATGCCTCTCCCAGAAAAAGAGTCTATGTGGAAAGATTTACATGTTATGTTTGCAACATCTTCTGGTCATGTGCGGCGCAACCTGCTCTCGGATTTCACCAGTATCATGGCGAGTGGCAAAACTGCTATGAAGTTTGATTCAGAGGATAGTCTCATCAGTGTTTTACCGTGTACGGAGAATGACGACATCTTACTTTCGACACGTTATGGCAAGTGTATCCGTTTCCCCGTGACAGATGTACGTGTCTTTGCCGGACGGACATCTATCGGTGTGCGAGGGATCAAGCTTACAGAAGGAGACACGGTGATTGCAATGTCTGTATTAAGCCATGACGATTCTTCTCTGGAGCATCGTTCTACTTATCTGCGCTTGCGGCGCGGCAGCGAATCAGAGGGCATGGAGGATGAAGACGGCACGCTAGGCGACAGAACAGTGCTGTTATCCGAGGACTATGATCGCATGATGACAAAGGAGGAATTCATCCTGACCGTGACGGAACAAGGCTTCGGTAAGCGGACATCTGCCTATGAATATCGTGTCACGAGTCGCGGTGGACAAGGAATCGTCAATATAGAAACAACCCGTCGGAACGGGTTGGCAATCTCAGCGTTTCCTGTACGGCACAATGACCAAATTGTCATGATTGCTGACACAGGACAGATTATCCGTCTTCCTGTGGATAGCATACGCCTGGCGCGCCGTGCCACGCAAGGCGTGACTCTCTTTCGCACGGGAGAAAATCAGCGGGTGGTTTCAGCTGTGCGGCTGACGGACGTTGGTCGTGAGGTGATGAATCCTCACGCTGGCAATAGCCCAGTCAGGGGCGGACAATCCTCGCAGGATGGCAGAGGAGGTAATGAGAAAGGAGCTGCTCATGGGAATGGGTGAGCGCATCGGGGTCTACCCAGGTACATTCGACCCGATTACCAGTGGGCATCTCGACATTATCACACGTGCAACGAAGGTAGTCGATTGTCTGATCATTGCTGTCGCTGACAACGACGAGAAAGCGCCACTCTTCCCACTCTCTGAAAGAGTTTCTATGATTCGTGGGGAACTAGCCACTGTGCAATCTGGTACTAGCACTCGAATTGATGTACGTTCTTTTAACATGCTTCTGGTAGATTTCGTCCGCCTGTGCGGGGCCAGTCTCATCGTCCGCGGCTTGCGAGCTGTTTCGGATTTTGAATACGAATTCCAGATGGCAGCTATGAATACTCGTCTTGCCCCGACTATTGAGACTGTCTTCCTGACAGCTTCAGAACGTTGCCAATTCATATCGTCGCGGTTTGTGAAGGAGATTGCGCGGCTGGGAGGTGATATATCGTCCTTTGTCTCACCCAGAGTGATGGGTTGTCTGGACGACAAGCTCCGCGCCAGCTGCCTCACGGGCAGCTGAGGTGTCGTGAGCGGCTATGGGCACGCATGCATGATTGCATGATTGACGTGACGTCACGCCGTATCCCCGAGCAGAGCCCGGTACTCCTGGTGTAAATCAACGTACTTGCGAGTGATGACAGAGAAGCTGTTCCTTTCCTCCTGAGAGAGTGGCCGCAGCAGCTTGGCTGGGCTCCCTGCCCATAACTCTCCTGATCGCACTGTTTTCCCTGGTGTGATCATGGCATTCGCAGCGACCATGGCACCAGACTGAACAACAGCCCCATCCATAACAACGGCTCCCATACCGATGAAACAGCCATTCTCAAGAGTGCAAGCGTGAATAATCGCTCTGTGACCAATGGTGACATCTGAACCTATATAAGTACCGTACTTGCCGCCGGTCACATGGACAACGGAGTTATCTTGGATGTTTGTTCGTGCGCCAATACGAATCTCGTGTACGTCGCCGCGAATCACAGTACCGAACCAGATAGAGCTTTCCTGTCCAATCGTCGTGTTACCGATGACAAAAGCAGTCGGGGCGACAAAAGCACTGCTATGGATGTGCGGCTGGACACCACGCCATGCCAGAAGATTGCCAGTAGTCATCATCATCATCATGTAGTCATCATCATCATCATCATGGGTGTGCCTTTCCTCTCGCGGCGTGGCGGGGTGTGCTGATGAATGAAACATATGAGAACAGATGCGCAACTTTATGGAAACAGTGGCAGCTGTTCCAACCCCTGTCTTTCCGGCAGAGCAGTCATCAGATTGAAATTCTGAACTGCCTGTCCTGCAGCGCCCTTCATCAGGTTGTCAAGCACAGCACACAAAATGGCCTGACCTGGGACACGATCCGCAAATACGCTCAGCAAGCAGAAGTTTGAACCACGGACATGACGTGTGTGTGGCACTCGTCCTTCTGGGAGGACTCGCACAAATGGCTCACCAGCGTAGTACTCAGCGAGGGCTGTGCGCACGTCTGCTGCTGTTGCTCTGCCAGTCAACCGAACATAGAGCGTGGAAAAGATACCGCGACTCATTGGGACAATGTGTGGTGTAAAAGTCACAAAGACAGGCCTTTCTGCGGCGAGAGACAACCCCTGTTCTATCTCAGGAAGATGACGATGGCCAGCAATGCCATAGGCATGTAAACCGTCTGCGAGCTCACAGAACAGAGAGCCTTCTTGAACCGCTCGCCCGGCACCGGAGACTCCCGATTTGGAGTCAATGATAATTCCCTCGGCTGCAATCAATCCCGCAGTAAGAAGAGGAACCAACGGTAACTGGACTGATGTCGGGTAACACCCTGGGCAGGCTACAACGCGGGCAGCGCGTATAGCTGGCCGTGCCAGTTCTGACAAGCCGTAGACCACTTCTTTTTGTAACGCTGGTGCCTTGTGGACTCGACCGTACCATTGAGCGTAGAGATCGACGTCTGCAAGGCGCAGATCAGCGGATAAATCAATCACCTTTAATGTGTTCGGCAAGGTTGTAATGATTTCCTGAGTCCTTCCAGGTGGAAGGGCACAAAACACAACGTCCAACGTGTCCCAGTCCACTGTCTGAATGTTCTCTAATGCGGGCAAAGGTCTCTGGCTCAGATGTGGTAGGACATCGCCCATGGCCATCCCAGCGTGGCGTTCCCCTGTGAGCACGCACAAATGCGCTGCGGAATGACAAGCAAGCAGCCGCACCACTTCGCTCCCTGTATAACCACTCGCCCCCAGGACGGCGACTCGTTGTGTTCTGCTCATGACCTTAGCGCTTTGAAAATTGAAAGCTGCGCCTTGCCTTAGCTTTCCCGTACTTCTTGCGTTCAACAACGCGTGCATCACGTGTAAGACAATGGCTCGCTTTAAGGACAGGTCGCAAATCAGGCTCACAGTATGTTAAAGCCCGGCTAATGCCATGGCGAATCGCCCCTGCCTGGCCTGATAAGCCACCACCGTTGACCGTGCAAAGAACATCAAATTCTTGATGCCTATTTACGAGTAAAAAAGGTTGTTTTACACGCATCTGCAATGATGAACGTGTAAAATAATCCTTGAGACGGTGTCCATTGACCGTCATCTGGCCGCTGCCATGCCAAACCCATACACGTGCCACAGCGCATTTACGTTTACCAGTTGCATAGCTGCGACCAGAGGAGTCAACACGGGGCTCACGCTGTACAGGTTCTTGAGTCACGACTATCCTTTTCAGATCTTCAAGCGACTTGATTTCCTCAGTCACGCTGCAGCGCTCCTTCTGTTCTTCGGATTACGGGCACCAATATCGAGACCCTCCGGGCGCTGTGCGGCATGCGGATGCGCAGCGCCGCCATAAACATGCAATTTTCGCATTTGAGCCCGGCCCAGGGAAGAACGTGTAATCATCCTTTCCACTGCTTTGAGAAGCACACGTTCTGGATGCAATCCAGAGAGAATTTGTGCTATTGTTCTATTTTTTATTCCCCCAGGATACCCCGTATGCCAGTAGAATTTTTTATCTTTACGTTTATTCCCTGTGAGTCGTACGCCAGCCGCATTGATGACAACCACGTGGTCACCTGTATCGATATGCGGTGAATAGATCGCCTTATGCTTGCCGCGCAAAATCTTAGAGATTTCTGCCGCGAGGCGGCCGAGGACGACGTTCTGGGCGTCAACGACAAACCACTTTCTTTTGACCTCAGCTGGCTTTGCCGCATAGGTTTTCATTGAAGTTTCCATTCTTCTAATGGATAATGGATAATGGAGGCACTAATAAAGTTAGACGCCCAAAGTAAGTACGCCATAGTCCTGCAGCCTGTCAACGCTGGAGAAACTACGGAGAAAAATAAGCAGGACTCTCAGTCAGAAATCCTTTCTCAGGTCAAAAGCTCTTGGAATGAGGTAGGAGGATTAAGAGTGCACTGCATGCGGGCGATGGGGCGATACACTGCTCGGTAAGGTATAATCCCATCGCTACCTACTGGCCGCTGTTATGAGTTGGCGTACTGGTCTCGCTGAGAGACTTAGTCTTAGCGTCGTTGTGGGGTGGTGGATGATTTTGCTATAACTGTCGCCTTACTGGTAGTGAATGGTGAATGTGAATGGAAGAAACGCCGACCACGCCCTTGCAGCGAGATTCGTATAGCTGTAGGGTAGGATTGGTTGATAGTGGTCAGGGAGGAAAGCAGTCTTGAGTATTGCGGCCAACGTCAAGCGGATCACCATCCACGACATCCGTCAACGCAAGGGTGGTATCCCTATTGCTGTACTGACTGGATATACTGCGACTATGGCTCGTTTGCTTGACCCATTAGTAGATATTATATTAGTTGGAGATTCGCTTGGTATGGTAATTTATGGTATGGAAACCACACTTGGCGTTACAGTTGATATGATGATTCATCACGGTGAAGCTGTCGTGCGTGCTAGTCGTCGCGCTTGTATCATCATCGATATGCCGTTCGGCAGCTATCAGGAATCTCCGCAAACTGCATTCCGTACAGCGGCCCGTGTGATGGCGATGACTGGTTGTGCCGGTGTCAAGCTGGAAGGCGGAGATGAAATGGCAGAAACCATCTCTTTTTTAGTTCAGCGTGGAATCCCGGTCATGGGGCACGTCGGTTTGATGCCACAGTCGGTGCACGCGTTTGGCGGATTCCGAACACAAGGACGTGATGAGGCTGCTGCTGAGACTATCGTTGCGGATGCCATGGCCATTGCAGCAGCTGGCGTTTTCTCTATCGTGGTCGAAGGCGTCATGGAGTCAGTCGGTCGCCGGATCACAGAAAGGGTGCATGTGCCGACAATCGGTGTCGGCGCTTCGCCAGCTTGTGATGGACAGGTGCTTGTCACAGAAGACATGTTAGGAATGTTTAACGAATTTCAGCCTCGCTTTGTGAAGCAATTCGCCCATCTCGGGATGGAAGCCCAGAAAGCATTCGCGGCCTATGTTGAGGAAGTAAGGGCCAGAACCTTTCCGGGCCATGAACACTGTTTTGGGATGAAGAAAGGAAACTGAGCCCATAAATCAGGGGGTCGACTGTTCACGGTTCAAATATTTCTCTCGCTAGGTTTTCAAGAGCAGCCCGCATGGTTATCAGCGAGACGGGGGGTTAAGGATAGAGGCATTCCGTCCACCAAGCGGCCCCCTGCCTGTGATAGACCAGACGTTTGTGCAATCTGAACGGGCGGTCACGCCAGAATTCTATGGTATCCGGCACCACCCTGAACCCTGACCAGTATGGGGGGCGCGGTACAGGCCCTAGAGCGTAGCGAGCAACTACCTCCGCAATCTGGCGGTCCATTTCTCGGAATCCTCCTGATAAGGGACGGGATTGCTGTGAAGCCCAAGCGCCAAGTTGACTCAGACGTGAGCGCGAGGCAAAATAGGATTCCGCTTCTGCTGGGCTAACGAGTTCTGTTCTCCCTTCCACCCGTACCTGACGCCGTAGTGCCTTCCAGTGGAAACACAATGCCGCGCGGGCGTTAGCGAGTAGCTCTTTTCCTTTACGACTCTCTAAATTAGTATAGAAAATGAATCCGCGCTCATCTACGGCCTTCAGTAGAACCATCCGAACGCTCGGCTGCCCATCGGGTGTGGCCGTGGCAAGACTCATGGCATCGGGATCATTGATTTCTTTCTGTGTCGCTTTCCTCAGCCATTGACGGAAACGCGCAATGGGATCCTTCTGTAGAGAATAACGCATTGAGCTCTCTTAATGAATTTTATTGCTGTGATGCAGGATTGGGAACAGCTGAACATATCGAACGCCTTGTGCATTTTCGCCTATGCAAAGAGACAAGCAACCTCTATCTTCTGCTCTCCGGAGTCTTGGCCTACTCTGAATCAGAAGAGCCATAAGCTCGGGACGCGGGACCATACAGCAACCTTGCAAACTACACAAATGGAGAGCGATGATCGAAATTCGCATTCATGGCCGCGGAGGTCAAGGGAACGTGGTGGCAGCGTACCTGCTTGCCTCCGCGGCTTTTGAAGTAGGGCGCTACTGCCAAGCCTTTCCGAATTTCGGTGCTGAACGTCGAGGGGCACCAGTGATGGCCTTCGTCCGCCTTGATGTACGGCCTATTCTGCGTCGATCACAAGTCCGCACTCCTGCTTTCCTCATCATTCAAGATCCTGGCCTCCTGAACGTGGCGGGAGTCTTGGATGGCCTGCAAGAACGCGGAGGGGTTTTGGTGAACTCTTCCCGTTCCTCTGAGGAATTGTCACATCAGACAGGCAAGACCGTCGTCTCTTTTGCAGCGACGCATCTAGCCATGCAGATCACTGGCAAGCCCTTGGCTAACGTTGCCCTGTTATCAGCCTTTGCCAGTCTGACGGGCCTCCTCCCGAGAGAAGCTCTCGTCAAAGCGCTGTCTTCTCGCTTCAAAGAAGATGTCCTAGCTAAGAACTTAAAGCTGGTTGACATGATTGCTGATCGAGTGCCGAGTAAATCATGGAAGGAGATCGCTGATGCTCTCAGCACTTGAAGGGTCACAGGCTGTTGCACGTGCTGTAGGGCTGTGTCGTCCGGGAGTCGTCGCGGCGTATCCTATCACCCCGCAGACTCACATCGTGGAGAACATTTCGAAGCTTGTAGCAGATGGCCAACTGCAGTGTGAACTCGTCAGCGTGGAAAGTGAATTCTCAGCGGCTTCTGTCGCCTTAGGCGCGGCCGCCGCGGGGACACGAGCCTATACAGCAAGTTCGTCGCAGGGCATTCTGTTGATGGGAGAAGTACTCTACAATATCTCTGGACTGCGTGTTCCGATGGTTCTTACTTGTGCTAATCGCGCTCTTGGGGCTCCACTCAACATCTGGAACGACCAGCAAGATTCTATGGCCGTGCGTGATGCCGGCTGGATTCAGCTCTACTGTGCCGATAATCAGGAAGCAGTGGATACGACAATCCAAGCTTTCCGCATCGCGGAGCACACAGAAGTGCCTGTCATGGTCTGTGTAGATGGTTTCGTCCTCACGCATACCCTGGAACCCATTGACCTACCCACTCAGGAACAGGTAGACCGTTTTCTGCCGCCATATCGTTTTGAGCGCGCACTTGATTCGCGCCATCCTCTTTCTCTTGGCACATGCGTAGACCCGCTCTTCTTTACGGAGTCACGTCATTCCCAGCACAAAGCACTGCTGCGGTCGATGCAAGAGATCGTCGCAGCCGATTCTGACTATGCCGGAATTATCGGCCGTTCTTGTGGTGGTGTCTTGTCAGTTTTTGGTTCTGCCGAGGCGGAAATCGCTATTCTGGCCATGGGTTCTGTCTGCTCGACCCTACAGGAGGGTATGCAGATCTTCTCACAGGAACGCGTAGTCAAGTTGATCAAGTTGCGGGCCTACAGGCCATTCCCGGTCTCTGCCTTACGGGAAGTTCTCCAGGGAGTCCGTGAGCTAGTTGTGCTAGAACGTGCTTTGGCTCCAGGCTCAGGTGGTATCGTCGGGATGGAGGTGCGCAGTCTTGCCACGACAATGAACTCTCCCCCTAGGATTCACAACTATGCCGTCGGCCTTGGCGGCCGAGATGTCCCCATAGAGATCTATCCCCGTCTCATCGAAGCAGTCACCTGTGCAACTGAGCCCGTGTGGTTTGAAATCTTCGATGTGGAGGTGGAAAGACTCCCGATAGAAGACCGCTAAGGGAGAATCCGCATGACAACTATCAATGAATCGGCTTTTGACGTCGAGATTCGAAAGGCGGTCCTTCGCAGTAAGCTGAAAGAAAGACATAGAGTAGAAACGTCGTTTCCTCGTAAAAGGAAAGAAGAACCTGCTCTTGCAGAGCTGCGCGAGCGTCAGCCTGCTTTTCGCGGTCTGGAAGCTGGGCATCGCGCTTGCCAGGGCTGCGGGGAGGCGCTAGCGGCTCGCTTAGTGGCAGAGGCCGCTGGGCCTGACGTCATTCTCACTAACGCCACTGGTTGTCTTGAAATCTTTACATCACCGTGGCCGCAATCTGCCTGGCGTGTGCCATGGATTCACTCACTGTTCGAGAACTCAGCAGCCATTGCTGCCGGAATTGAGGCGGCGATGAAGCATCAGGGGAAGGCCACCAAAGTCATTGCGCAAGGTGGAGACGGTGGGACTTTCGACATTGGTTTCCAGGCTCTTTCTGGTATGTTGGAGCGCATGCATAACGTGTTATATGTTTGTTATGACAATGAAGCGTATATGAATACCGGTATCCAGCGGTCAGGGTCGACACCGCACGCGGCTTCTACGACGACTTCACCCGCAGGTCAGGAACGGATGGGCAAGCGGCATCTGAAGAAGGATCTCCTCAGTATTATCGCCTCTCACCATATTCCCTACGCTGCTAGCGCCTCTGTGGCTTATCCGCGTGACTTGCGTCGCAAAGTACGTCGCGCCATGGAGGTCGATGGCCCGACTTTTCTACAGGTTCATTGTCCGTGCCCGCTTGGCTGGGGGCATGAGGGGGCAGTGACAATTGAGGTAGCACGTTTGGCTGTGCAAACTGGCCTCTTTCCAGTGGTGGAATTTGAACGTGGAGAAGTGGCAGGCGTGATGCCACTTCGCAATCCTAAATCTGTCACAGAATATCTCAAGCGACAGAACCGCTTTCGTCACTTGTTTTCCAACGATCCAAGAGCGCGCGAGGAACGCGAGCATCTTCAGGCACTTGCTGATCGTAATATCGAAAAATTTAATCTCCGCGGTGAGGGTATGGATCCTCTTGATAGTGAAGGCGCCGACACCGTTCGGCGTGGTGGCCTTGTAGCATAGGGGGGGGCATGCTAGTTCTGACTCGAGGGAGTTATGCCTTACCAGGCACATCAATTGATTTTAAAACTGGCACATGGCGCACCAGTCGACCGTTGCACAAACACTGGGCAGCACCATGTCATAGCGCCTGTCCAGCGGGCGAAGATCCCCAGGCTTATATTGCCAATGTTCAGGAGAACCACCATCGCGAGGCCTGGGAGAGCATTGTCCACATCAACCCCATTCCGTCTATCACCGGCCGTATCTGCCCGCATCCGTGTGAGCATGCCTGTAATAGGGGTCGTTTTGACCAACCCATCGCTATTCATTCCATCGAAAGATTTTTAGGGGATGAAGCACGTCAGCGTGGATGGGAGTATCCCATCGATCTCGGGCGTGGTGCCGGGGCGACTGTTGCTGTGATTGGAGCGGGCCCGGCTGGCCTCAGTGCGGCCTATCATCTGCGCCGTCGCGGTTATCAGGTGACCTTGCTGGATGCCTTGCCAGAAGCTGGTGGTTTGATGCGATCTGCTATTCCCATCAACAGGTTACCGCGGGACATACTAGATGCCGACATCGCCCGCATTCTCGCACTCGGAATTGAATTCCGTGGCAGGACAAGATTGGGAGTTGACGTCCATTTAGATGAACTGCGCAGTGATTATCGGGCGTTATTTCTAGCGCCTGGGACTTCGAAGGCTAAGGCATGGAGCGTGGATGGGGCCGTTCCTACTGACCATCGTACAGCACTAGAGTTACTGCAAGAGTGGGTGGCCGTTGGCTCCTTACCAGCGCCCCAGTCAGTCATCGTTCATGGCGGTGGGAACACAGCCGTTGATCTATGCAGGGCAATGAGGCGGGCTGGTGTTAAAGAGGTTCATTTGGTCACAGCCTCCGGTCTGCCAGGTCCAGACACAGAACCAGACGACATCATTAACATCGTGCCACGTGAACTGGAGCAGGCGATTGAGGAAGGCATTACGCTCCACCCGCACAGGACCATCCAACGTCTTCTATTTCGCGGCTCAAGGGTGGTCGGCGTTGAAATGGTGACTTTGCGAAAGCTGCCAACGAAAAGTGGGCAGACTGGTCGGATCGCCTTCGAAGGCACGGAAACGCTGTTACACGCTGACATGGTGATTCCTGCGATAGGCGAGAGCGTTGACCCAACAGGCTTAGGTACGCTTTTGGGGGGAGGCAGAGAGTATCTGTGGCCGGGAAACCCATTTGGCCGTTTGGAGCATACACCGGGGCTTTTTGTGGGTGGTGATGCGCGTGGCGACAGAGGGACTGTGTCAGCGGCTGTTGGCGATGGCCGATTAGCAGCGGCTGCCATTGATTCCTATATCCGTCAGAGTGATGATCCAGAGGTCATGTCACGCGCAGTCATTACTTTTGACCACATCAACAGCAGCTATTTTGAACCGGCACAACGTGTCGAAGAGCCCACATTATCTGTAGCAGAGAGGACAGATACAGCAGAAATCGACAGGCCACTCTCCAGTGCAGCTATTACCCACGAGGCGAATCGCTGCTTCTCTTGCGGAAGCTGTCTTGCCTGCGATAACTGCTGGACGTTCTGTCCTGACAATGCTGTCGTTAAGACAGTTGCGCTGGCAAAGGACGGTTCACATTATGTTTTCGACTACGAATACTGTAAGGGTTGTGGCATCTGTGCTGCGGAATGTCCATGTGGTTATATCGTGATGGAAGCAGAATTGTAGTGAGTGAGAGGGAGCAGCAGAGTCTGTCTGGCGACAGTCAAGTCCGAAACCCCTGCCATGGCATGGCATAACAATCGTCTCACCCCGTTTTCTCTTCAACGGGGGAGGGGATTTTTTCGCCAAGATGCGGTTCAGTCCCCGCAAGCAGGCGACGGAGATTCTCTTGATGGCGAAAGCAGCCAAGGGCTGCGAGTCCCGCAAACACCAGCACCGTGCTGCTACTGTTAGCAAAGATCTGTGCATAAACAGGTGCAAGTGTCAGGGCACACAAGGCTGCTAGCGACGAGTAGTGAGAGATCGCGGCGATCCCCAACCAAGTTAAACTGGACAATAAACCGACTGGCCAGACTGTCGCTAGCATCACCCCGAGGGTAGTAGCCACGCCCTTGCCACCCTTAAAACGAAGCCAGAGGGGAAAATTGTGTCCAACAACGGAAAAAGACCCTGCGGCCAATGTCACGGCGCTGGCCTGATCGGGAAAAAAAAGCACAGCGAGCCAGACCGCCACCATACCCTTGCCAGTATCGAGCAATAGGGTGACCAGGGCGATGTCTTTACGACCAGTACGCAAGACATTTGTAGCACCAATATTTCCAGACCCTATGATACGAATATCACTCAGGCCGACAAGCCGTGTCAAGACAAGCCCAAAGGGCACCGTTCCCAGCAGATAACCACCCGCTGCTGCAAGGAGTAAATGACTGACGTCCATGATGCTCCTAGACACTCTCTTCAACGGCCGCGGAGAACACGGTGCGCCCATCTATCACTGTGCGTAAAACTCGACCTTGCACGGGCAGATTGTCGAATGGGGAATTTTTCGACTTGCTTCCCATCACGTCTGCCACCACTATCCAGGCCGTGTCTGGCGTAAACAAGACAAGATCTGCGGCGCCTCCCCGAATCAGACGTCCAGCTTCTAACCCTAAGAGGTTCGCTGGTCCTGAGGTCACTAAATGCAAGGCAGAGAGCAAGCTCATGTGGCCGTTCTGGTACAGTTCGAGTGTGACGGCCAGCAATGTCTCAAGACCCACACCACCGGATGCAGCCTGTGCGAACGGTCTACGCTTTGAATCCTGGTCCTGCGGCGCGTGATCAGAAACAATGGCGTCGATCAACCCAAGACACAAACCTTCCATCACAGCCTGTCTGTCTCTTTCACACCGCAGTGGCGGCGATAGCTTAGCGAAAGTACGATAATCGCTGACGGCCAGTTCATTCAAGGCGAAGTAGAAGGGCGCCGTATCACAGCTCACTGGCAAGCCTTTGTCTTTTGCCCGGCAGAGCGTTTCCAGCCCCTCAGCCGTCGAGATATGAGCAGCGTGATAGCGACTGCCGGTTAATTCTACCAATCGGAGATCGCGTGCAAGCAGGATGGATTCGGCACACGCGGGAATCCCCGCTAATCCCAGACGGGTAGCGACTTCCCCCTCGTTCATCACACCCCCTGCAGCCAAAGACGGCTCCTCAGGGTGCTGGACGATTGTCAGACCGAACGTGCCGGCATAAGACAAAGCACGGCGCATGACTAATGCATCAGCGATGGGATGAATCCCGTCCGTGAAACCGACGGCACCAGCCTTCGCGAGTAAACCCATTTCTGCGAGTTCAATACCCTGGAGGCCTTTTGTGGCTGCGCCGTAGGCGTAGACCTTCGTCAAGCCAATCAGCCGAGCCCGGCGCGCAATAAACTCAACTGTTGCTACATTATCAATAACAGGAATTGTATTCGGCAGGCAAACCATCGAGGTGACACCACCTTTGACAGCAGATAAACATGTATATTGCATTGAATCCTTGTATTCATACCCAGGCTCGCGCAGTTGCATGCGTATATCCACCAAGCCTGGGGCTAAGCAGTAGCCGCAACAGTCCACTATTCTCGTACCCTCTGGTAGGGATTCAGGCTGGAAGAGTCCTTGGCCAAAGTCTACAATGTGTTCGCCGTCCGCCAAAAGGCCTCCTGGCCCGTCCAATCCCGTTGCAGGATCTAGAAGTCTGGCTTTGATGTAGGCAATGCGCCCTGGCGTGGGCAGTGCCATAAGAAATTACTTTCTTTGATTGTGAATAAGTATATCTAGCACAGCCATTCGTACTGCTACCCCCATTTCGACCTGCTCACGAATGACACTGCGCTCGACATCATCTGCTACATCTGACTCTATTTCAAAGCCGCGATTCATCGGTCCAGGATGCATGATGAGGGCGTCTGGTTTCATCACAGAAAGTTTCGCGTAGTCCAGACCAAAGAAAGAGAAATACTCACGAATGGAGGGGATGAAGTGGCCACTCATGCGTTCGTTCTGAACTCTTAACATCATCACGATGTCCGCTCCACGCAAACCTGTTCGCATGTCGTGATGCCTCTCCACTCCTAAGGACTCAATGCCGGTAGGCAAAAGGGTTTGAGGCGCTACGACTCGTACACGTGCCCCCATGATGTTAAGCAGGCAGATGTTTGAACGCGCAACACGACTGTGCAGAATATCACCGCAGATGGCAACAATCAGCCCGGCGAGCCTGCCCATACGGCGGCGGATTGTCAGAGCATCCAGTAAGGCTTGTGTCGGGTGTTCATGTGTGCCATCCCCTCCATTGATCACCGCACAGTTGACCTTTTCAGCGAGAAGTGTCACGGCCCCTGAATCAGGATGGCGCACCACCAGTACATCAAGATGCATAGCATTTAAGGTCACCGCGGTATCAATCAGCGTTTCACCCTTGCTCATAGAACTCGTCGCCATTGGCATATTGATCACATCAGCACCCAGACGCTTGCCCGCTAGTTCAAATGAAGTGCGTGTGCGAGTGGAGTGCTCGAAAAACAGGTTAGTGACCGTGCAACCATGCAACAGATTTTTCTTCTTGTTAGCGGTCTCCCGGTTATGGGTGACATAACTATCGGCTCTGTCCAGTAGCGACTCGATCTCTACAGGCGTGAGACCATGGATACTGAGAAGATGTTTGTGGCGGAAGGCGGACATGTTCATGCTCATACAGATGAGCTGCCCAAGATATAGGAGATTAGCTCTTTTGCAACAAGCTGATCGATGATGTTTGTGGATATGGTAGGAGACGAGAATCTCCCTGGGAACTCTCTTGCGTCAGCCCTCTCTCTGTGGTCTGTCGCAGCATGGCTGATGGCTCTCACTTCACTTGATGTTGATGAGGATGTGATGTTGATGAGGATGAATCCCCGTTCCAATGGCAGCGCAAGATTGGGACCTTGTCGCCTTGACGAGGAACCACAAGCTCTGGAAGAATAGTATGCTAGAGCTCTTGCTGGCGTGCGGGGCGCCTGACCCTCATGCGTGTCTGAGGACCGCCAGGAGGCCGAGAAAGGGGAAGACATACTAGATTTTTTCTGTTTAGACAATCTTCTAGTGCACCACCACACGTTCTCTGAAGGGGGTGGGTGCGGGGGCCACGGCTGCTGCACAGGCGCACAGGCAGCATTGTTTGATATCCAAATCAAAATATCGTTGCCGCTGTACGATTCATCCCCCCATCCCCCTCTCGACTCATCAGGCGAAAAATCAAATTCAGGCATTGGCCAGGTTAGACTCTATTGTGACAGCAGCCTCAAGGAGGTGCGGTTGAGGGGGAACGTACGTAGCAAAATTGCTGCAGCTGTGGTTCCAGCTACGCCGGAGGCGGTCATCAAAGCCGCACGGTTGATTCGTAATGGTGGACTTGTCGCCTTTCCGACAGAAACGGTTTATGGTCTTGGAAGTAATGCCAGTGACGATGCGGCAGTGCTTTCGCTCTTCACCGTTAAAGGTAGACCTTTCTGGAATCCTTTAATTGTGCATGTTGATTCAATAGATTCTGCCACAGCTCTGGTAGATTTGGAGGAGCGGGGTTCTGTCCTGGCAAGAGAGAACTGGCCAGGGCCACTGACCCTCGTGGCGCGCCGGCGGTCCGGCTGTGCCATCTCACGACTAGCCACTGCAGAATTAGAGACTCTGGCCGTGCGTGTGCCGGATCATCCAGTCGCCCTCTCTCTTTTAGCTACATTAGGTTGTCCTATCGTTGCCCCGAGTGCCAATCTTTCTGGTTTCACGAGTCCGACAACGGCGGCTCATGTGGCTGATTCTCTGGCAGGAGCTGTTGATCTGATTCTAGACGGCGGTTCATGCCGTGTGGGACTCGAATCGACAGTCATCGATCTCTCGGGTCCGCATGCAACACTTTTACGGCCTGGTGGCGTGACAATAGAAAAAATTGAACGGTTAATAGGTCCTTTAGCGCCCGCTTGCAGCAGAACGGAAAGTGTCACTCGCTCTCCTGGGATGCTCCATCGTCATTACGCACCTAGTCGGCCACTGAGGCTCAACGCTCACGATGTCCGGCCCGGTGAAGTTTTATTAGGATTCGGCCGAGTGCCAGGGGCAACACTCAATTTAAGTCAGCAGGCCGATGTTGAAGAAGCTGCGGCTAATTTGTTCCATATGTTGCGTGCCCTCGACAGACGAGACGTGACAGTGATTGCTGTGAGCCCTGTGCCCTCCATTGGGTTGGGAGTGGCAATTAACGATCGTCTGCGTCGGGCGGCTGCAGGCAAAGACGAGCCGGTAGGATAAAGTGCTAGGCTAGGCTATGTGGGATGAGACCGATCCTCTCCTCCTGCCAACACACTCTTCTGACCGCACAACACGACGACTAAGGGAGCGTGGCACAATAGCGTTCAATGCTCTCACGCACGCGTGAGTGTATGGGAGGTGTGAGAGGTGGTGGCAGAAATGCTATCCCCGTCACAGCTTCGTAAAGACTCACGTAACGGCGTGTGAAATCAACAACCTTTTCTAGCGGAAGCATTGGGATGGGCTGATGATAGGGATCACAACAGGCCAGGACCCATGAGCGTGCAAAGTCCTTATCTAAGTTCTCGGGCCTCTCTTCCCGAGACAGCCTGTCCTCGTAGGTGTCAGCGACCCAGTAGCGGCTGCTGTCAGGAGTGTGAATTTCATCCGCTACCATCAGTCTACCATCTGTCGCGAAGCCGAATTCGTATTTTGTATCGGCGAGAATCAGCCCTCTGCGCCGTGCGATTGCACTGCCACGAGCAAATAAACGCATAGCAATATCAGCAATACGTTCCCACTGTTTTGAGGAAAGAACACCATTTGTTACAATATCAGCAGGAGATATAGGCGTATCAACTGCACCCTTCGTCGTAGGAGTAATTACTGGTTGCGGTAGCGGATGATTTTCTTGCAATCCCTCTGCAAAGCAGAGGCCATATAGGGTGCGTGCTCCTGCCTTGTACAAGGTCCAGAGAGAGGTTCTGCTAGTCCCAGTTATATAGGCACGCACGATGACTTCAAGCGGAATCATAGACAACTGTTCAACCACGACGACATTAGGATCAATCGCTGCCCGCACATGATTAGCAACTATGTCAGCTGTCTGCTGAAACCAGTATAAGGCCATCTGGTTAAGAATCTGTCCCTTGAAGGGAATACAGCCAATGACCGTGTCAAACACGCTGATTCTGTCAGTGGACACCACTATCCTGCTCCCGTCTGCAAGGTCAAAGTTATCTCGGACCTTCCCGCGATGACGGCATTGCAACGTTGGCAGATCGACACCAACGAGGGTTGCGGTGAGTCGCTGTTCTATCTCAGGCGTGTGACTCATCCCTATTCACGTCAAATAAACCTTACAACAGCCCTTAGTCTGCTGAGCAGGCCATCTCTGCAGCTGCAGGGTCAGATCAGGGGCCCTCGGAAGGCTCCTCGCTCATTCTAACTCATTGCTGCCTAGAAATCGTCCAGAAACTATGTTAGAGCAGCACGGTTTCCAGTGCATTTCTTTATTTTGTCTCCATTCCTCTTTGTCGCTACAAGGAGACGCGGTGGATATGACCTTCGATGTCATCATGATAGGCAGTGGGCCGGGTGGGTATGTATGCGCCATCCGGGCAGCGCAACTTGGGCTTAAAGTTGCCTGTATTGAGAAAAGCCCGACATTGGGCGGGACATGTCTCAATATTGGTTGCATCCCATCGAAGACTTTACTCCACTCTTCGCACTTGTTCGATGTTGCCAAACGTACGTTCGTCACCCATGGCATTGGCGGCAGCGAGGGTCTCACTGTGAATCTGCCTGTCATGCAGGCACACAAGAACAAGACAGTTGAAGGACTCACCATGGGTATTGCAACGCTGTTCCATAAAAATGGGATTGAGCATGTCGTGGGGAGTGGGCAGCTCTTAGGAGCAGGGAAAATCCGTGTCGGAGCACGGATTCTGGAGGCTGGCGCCATCGTTCTCGCCACGGGCGCCGAATCACTCAGGCTGCCCGATGTGCCGGTTGATGAAGAACACATCGTCACATCTACTGGCGCTCTGTCCTTACCCGCCGTGCCTACGCGGCTTGCGATCATAGGGGCTGGAGCAATTGGTCTGGAACTCGGGTCCGTGTGGCAGCGTCTGGGGGCACATGTCACAGTCATTGAAGGTCGTGACCACATTCTCCCCTCTATGGATGGGGAAGTGCGTCAGCATATGCAACGCCTTCTGGAACGGCAGGGCTTTGTATTCCGACTCGGCCACAAGGTCACAGTGGCCGAACGATCAGAGACGGGTGTGGCGCTCACGGTAGAAAGAAACACAGGAGGTGGAAAAGAAGTACTTTCTGTGAATGTTTTACTGGTGGCCGTGGGGCGACGGCCTTACACAGATGGTCTTGATCTCGCTACGGCAGGCGTGGCCTGCGATTCCCAGGGATTCATTATTGTAGATCAGCATTTTGCCACTAGTGCTGCTGGTATCTATGCGATTGGGGATGTGATAGGTGGCACAATGCTCGCTCACAAGGCGACAGAAGAGGGAATTGCTGTTGCCGAACAGCTAGCCGGTCTATCTGGTCATGTGAATTATAACGCCATCCCACTAGTGGTCTATACATGGCCAGAGGTCGCAGCAGTCGGTCAGAGCGAGGAGGGCTTGCAAGAGTCTGGTATAAGGTATAAGGTGGGCAGGTTTCCGTTCTCTGCTAACGCACGTGCTCGTTGTCATGCCGAACACGCTGGCTTTGTCAAGCTTCTGGCAGACGCCCGCACAGACAGGCTACTAGGGGCGCATGTCATTGGTCCTCATGCCGGCGATCTGATTGCAGAAGTGGTGCTAGGAGCAGAGTTTACAGCCGCTGCGGAGGATATTGCGCGCACAAGCCATGCTCACCCTTCGCTGGCAGAGGCGGTACGTGAGGCGGCGTTAGCTGTAGGGGGAGGGGCGTTCCATCTTTGATGGGAAGAGACAGGGATGTGCAGGTATGTGCGCTGCGACACGCTCGATGGTGTTCTCCTTTTTGCTCCGTGTGAGAGCGAGAGAGGGTCAGAAAGAAGGCCAGACAATCTACCGTCTCTCAACCCAAAAAGACGGCTCGATTCGGTTCAGGCGGTCCTGGATGGCAGGGGCACGGGTACGAAAGGCTATCCACCCCCTGTGATTCCGCTTGACGACAGGCTCCATCGCAAACTTCGTCTTGCAGACGAACAACTGTTTCGGACAAAGTGCCAACAGCGCCCCGCGTATGCGGACACACTAGCATGGAAGCAAACAGGATGGGAACAGAATTTATGAAGCGGGTCCGTGAACGTGCCTACCAACTATGGGAGGCAGCAGGATGTGGGCATGGTCATGATATGGAGCACTGGTTGATGGCAGAATCCCAGATTGCCGCTGAACAGGCAACGGCGCAGAGCAAGTCGCCGCAACACACGTCCACGTCTGCGCCCACGTCTCCTGCCGAGACTCCCCAAAAGTCGTCGAGAGACCGCGGCAAGGCCGCTGCTAAGGAAAAAATGGAAAACAAGGAAATCCCCACTGTTGCTGCATCCCCTATCCCGCGCAAGACTCGGTCTAAAAAATAGGCTGCACCCGTGGAATCCCGGGTGCAGCTTGCCTGTCTCTGGTCTCTGGGAGGCAGTGAGCCCGGTAGAGATTTTCTGGGTAGGAACGACTTGGGTCGGAAAGACTTTTTTTGTTACGGCTCGTCCGTGAAAGGCAGCTGTTCATAGGGGTTGACAGTTTTTTGGTAGCTGGAAGATGCAGGATGCATACCCTGGATATGGGGTTTGCTATCTTCAGAAGAAGGCGCCTGGCTGTAAAACAGAGGGTAGCATCAATCATGAATGACCAAGCAATCGACGGAGCTGTTCTGAGTATCATTCATTCAGACCATGCGGATCCGTTCTCCATTCTCGGCATTCATCCTGCCGAGCCGGAAGCTGGGATGGTTATCCGAGCCTTCTTGCCACATGCCCTGCGTGTCGATGTGGTGAATCCTGCAGGGACAATGCTGGCACAGATGGAGCGAATCCACCAACACGGATTCTTCTTGGCTCGATTTCCCGAGGCGACTGGGCCATTTGCGTACAGGTTCCGTCTGTACTTCTGGGGAGGGGATTGCATAGAAATAGAAGATTCTTATAGATTTCCACAAGTTTTAGGTGAGATAGACCAGTATCTGCTTGCGGAAGGGACACACTTGCGCAGCTACGAGAAGCTTGGTGCCCATCCGATGGAAATGGATGGGATTGAGGGTGTTGCCTTCGCTGTTTGGGCGCCAAACGCACGGCGTGTGAGTGTGATCGGTGACTTTAATGAATGGGATGGTCGGCGGCACCCAATGCGTCTGCATCCCTCCTGCGGTGTGTGGGATATCTTCATACCGTGTATTGGCATTGGGACTCATTACAAGTTCGAAATTCGCGGACCGCATGGGAATCTGATGCCGGCGAAGGCTGATCCACATGCCTTTTGGTGCGAGATTCCGCCACAGACGGCTTCACGTGTCTATCAATCTAGATTCATGTGGACAGACGGCGAATGGATGCAAAAGCGCTCGCAGGGCATAGGTCACGATCAACCTCTCTGCATTTATGAAGTCCATCTGATGTCGTGGCGGCGTAATCCAGAACAGGGATTCCGGTCTTTAAGCTATCGGGAGCTCGCGGAGGAGCTTGTTGACTACGTCAAGGAGATGGGCTACACTCACATTGAGTTGCTGCCTGTGAACGAACACCCGTTTCTGGGGTCTTGGGGCTATCAACCCATTGCCCTGTTCGCGCCAACCAGCCGTCTTGGTGAACCAGACGATTTCCGCTATTTTGTCAATAGATGCCACGAAGCCCAAATCGGTGTCATTTTGGACTGGGTACCAGGCCACTTTCCAGAGGATGCCCATGGGCTCGGATTTTTTGACGGCACACATCTGTACGAACACATGGACCCTCGCCAGGGGCGGCATAGTGACTGGGGGACTTTGGTCTATAACTACGACCGCTCTGAAGTACAAAACTTTTTGCTTTCCAACGCTCTTTTTTGGCTAGAGCAATACCACATTGATGGACTGCGTGTGGATGCTGTCGCGTCGATGATTTATCTTGATTACAGTCGCATTCCTGGAGAGTGGATACCGAACGAGTACGGAGGAAAAGAAAACCTAGCAGCGATATCCTTTCTGAAGCGTGTTAATGAAATCGTCTATGCCCAGCACTCTGGAGCCTTTACGTGCGCAGAAGAATCCACAGCGTGGCCCATGGTCTCCCGTCCCACCTATCTGGGTGGACTGGGTTTCGGCTACAAGTGGAATATGGGCTGGATGCATGACACATTGCAATATATCTCAAAAGACCCAGTCTATAGGAGATTCCACCATGATAAACTGACATTTGGCCTATTATACTCTTTTCACGAGAATTTCGTTCTTGCGATTTCCCATGATGAGGTTGTGCACGGTAAGGGATCTCTTGTGGGTAAGATGCCTGGTGACGAGTGGCGTAAGTTTGCCAATCTGCGGCTTTATTTCACCTTTATGTACACACAACCAGGTAAGAAGCTCTTGTTCATGGGATCGGAGTTTGGGCAGACATGGGAATGGAATCATGATGACAGTCTCTCGTGGCACCTTCTGCAATACCCCGTCCATCAGGGTGCACAGAAATGTCTGCGTGACCTGAATGTCCTTTACCGCAATGATACTGCCCTGCACCAACTAGACAACGAACAAGAGGGTTTCCTCTGGATCGATTGCCACGACCCCGACCAGAGTATTTTGTCTTATGTCCGGCGGGGGCGCAACCAGGATGATTTCGTGATTGTAGTATGCAATTTCACGCCTGTTGTGCGGCAGAATTATCGAATTGGTGTACCAAAAAACGCAATTTACAAGGAAATTTTCAACTCTGATTCTGTCCTGTACGGCGGTAGCAACGTCGGCAATGCTGGTGCTGTGATGTCAGAGTCCGCTCCCATGCATGATCAGCCATGTTCTCTGACGCTTATTCTTCCCCCTCTTGGGGCTGTGATGTTCAAGCCTGAGTCCTGAACAGGGGTAGGATACGATGGCCCAATGGACGGTTTGGCCAGGCGTGCCCTATCCTCTAGGGGCGACTTGGGACGGATATGGTGTCAATTTCGCCTTGTTCTCTGCCGGTGCGGAGCGGGTTGAGCTGTGCTTGTTCGACTCAAGCGGTCAGCACGAACAAGCGCGCATTCCACTGTCTGAGTACACAGACCAGATATGGCACGCTTGTCTGCCGGAGTGTCGGCCAGGCCAACTGTATGGTTATAGGGTTTATGGACCCTATGAGCCTGCAAATGGCAGGCGATTCAACGGCAATAAACTACTGATTGACCCTTATGCCCGTGCTATTGCTGGCAGGATCCATTGGCATGATGCTCTGTTCGGTTATCGCACCGATAGTCTGCACAAGGATCTGTCGTTTGATCGCCGTGATAGCGCCCGTTACATGGCAAAGGGCGTTGTGACAACATCTGGGCCATCCCCATGCGACGAGAATCTGCCTCAGCGACCGCACACGCCATGGAGTCAGACTGTTCTCTATGAGGCTCACGTCGCTGGTCTTTCGCGGCGCCATCCGCATGTCCCAGCAAGTCAGCGCGGGACGTATGCGGGTCTGGCTTCGGAACCGATTCTGCGTCACTTGCAGAGCCTAGGCGTCACGGCTATCGAACTGTTACCTGTTTTCCCTTTTCTGGATGAACAGCATCTTGTTCAGAAGGGACTCACAAACTACTGGGGCTACAATCCTTTCGCTTTCTTTACCCCCCATTCTGCTTACATGGGTGAGACGGGCGGTGCTGAATTCCAATTAATGGTCCACCGCTTTCATGAAGCGGGCATTGAAGTGATTCTGGACGTGGTCTTCAACCACACGGCAGAAGGTAGCCACCTTGGGCCAACCCTTTCTCTCAGAGGAATAGACAATCTGAGTTATTACCTTACCGTTCCCGGAAACGCCCGTTACTATATGGATCATACCGGCTGCGGTAACACATTAAACATACCGCATCCTCGTGTCATGCAGATGGTGACAGATTGCCTGCGCTATTGGATGACAGAAATGGGGGTAGACGGCTTCCGTTTTGATCTTGCTCTGTCCTTGGCACGGCTCCCAAATGGGTATCACCCTGGGTGCCCATTTCTCTCTGCGATAGGCCAAGATCCCATTCTGTCCAGGGCAAAGCTAATTGCTGAACCGTGGGATCTCGGCTTGGGTGGCTACCATGTTGGACGCTTCCCCCCTGGCTGGGCAGAGTGGAACGACCGTTTTCGCGACACTGTGCGTGGTTTCTGGCGGGGGGATTATGGTCTCGTGAGCGACTTTGCCACTCGTGTGACAGGCTCCTCTGATCTGTTTAAACACGATGGCCGCCGTCCACAAGCCAGTATCAATTTCATCACTGCGCATGATGGATTCGCCTTGCATGACCTCGTCAGCTACACTGTTAAGCATAACGAGGCGAACGGCGAAGATAACCACGACGGCACTGATCATAACATCAGTTGGAACTGCGGTGTGGAGGGTGAAACGGCAGACCAAAGAGTCAACGCTCTGCGTCAGCGCCAGAAGAAGAACATGCTTGCAACACTGCTCTTGTCCCAGGGTGTGCCAATGTTAGTCGCTGGTGATGAAATGGGACGGACTCAGCATGGCAACAACAACGCATATTGCCAAGATAATACAGTAAGCTGGGTTGATTGGTCCATGAGCAGGGCGGAGGAGGATCGCGCACTGTTGGACTTTACGCGCATGCTGCTTAGCTTACGCCGCAGATATGCCGTCTTTAGACGCACGACCTTCTTCACGGGAGCAGTGGTGCCCCCTCTTGGTGGGCTCAAGGATGTGACTTGGTTGAGTGTCAGTGGCTGTGAGATGCAGGCGGAGGAATGGCGTGCGCCATTCATTCGCTGCTTTGGGTTTCACCTCAACAGTATGACGGATACGGATCACACAGATCATGAGCGTTTCATTATCTTGCTGAATGCCCACGATGGCCCAGTAGACTTTTTTCTGCCTGCCGTTGCCTACGGCCAGCGGTGGACACGTGTATTCGACACAGCTAGGCCTGATTCCCATAGGCCTGATTCCCAAGAATCACAAGAATCAGCAGAAACATTTCTTGCTTCTACTGTGTACCCACTGGAGCCGCGCTCGTTCGTGCTCCTGCTCTGTGAGCAACCACTCTATGATCAAACACAAAGTGAAAATAATTCACACCATAATTCACACCATTTAGTTTGCAAGACAGTCCTGAATCGTTCCAGGCAGCATATTCCTGGATATTCCCGACAGCAGCATAAGAAAATTTTGCGCAAATCCAGGACGCAGCAGCCTAGGAGAGAGCGATCATGGATCAAAGTGAAACATTGAGCAGGCTTGCCGCACTTGTTGGCATCGAACCAGTGTATTGGGATATTTTCGGTCATCGCCACGAAACAGAAGAAGACACTAGGCTTTTGCTAATGTCCGCCATGGGGTTGGCAATAGACACCCCTGATACTGCGAGAGAACACCTGAAGGCCATTGAGGAGCGAACGTGGGGGCGTTGGCTCAGGTTTTTCACCGTCGTTCGCCGCGGCAGGCCAATGACCGTGCCGCTGTATCTGCCAGCCGATGTGACTCGGCATCCAATGGTTTGGAGTCTTTCTGCTGAGGATGGCCGTGTGTTGAGTGGACGCCTGTGGCCCGGGACTCTCAAGAGCACTGAAAGCTGTGTGATTGACGGGAAAAAGATTGTGCGGCTGCTGCTGCTTTTACCAGAAGAAGTGTGTGATGGCTATCATACTCTCACGCTTCAGGATGGAAAAGACTCTGTACGTGGGACTGTTGTTGTCGCACCGTCGGCCTCCTACCTTCCCGCCTGGTTCAGCCGCGCTCAGGAGCGGCGCTGGGGTGTTGCCTGCCATCTGTATGCCCTGCGTTCTGAGAAAGACTGGGGTATTGGTGACTTCACTACCCTGGTCCAGCTTGCGACAGCGCTTGCCGGGAGTGGAGCGACATGCATTGGTCTCAACCCTCTCCATGCCTTGTTCCCCCATAACCCATTGCATTGTAGCCCCTATTCCCCGTCAAGCCGGCTGTTTTTGAACCCGCTTTACATTGATGTGAGCGCTGTGCCAGAGTTTGGAGAATGCGACAGGGCGTCCAGGCGCATCAAAACGGCCAAATTCAAGAAACGTTTGGAAAAAGCACGGACTACGCCGTACGTGGATTATCCAGCAGTGGCCGCATTAAAGTTTGAAGTTCTTGTATTGCTTCATGCGTGCTTCGAATCGCTCCATCCTGCTGGACACACAGCCGATAAACGCCGTAGGGCCTTTCAGCTCTTCTGCGAAGAAGGGGGAGAGCCGCTTTATCGCTTAGCCCTTTATCAGGCTCTTGTTGAGGCCCACAATGGCCTGGGTTGGCCAGATTGGCCAGTGGCGTTTCAGAATCCTAACAGCGCGGCAGTGCGTGCCTTTGCACGGGATAAAGCACATGCGAAACGCATTGCTTATCACCTCTACCTGCAATGGGAGGCAGACCGTCAGCTGTGTGCAGCTGCGCACCGTTGCACTGATAGCGGACTGTCTGTTGGCTTATACCGCGATCTCGCTGTCGGCGTGGACTCCGCTGGAGCCGATGTGTGGAGTCACAAGGAAACTTTTGCCGCTGCTCGTGTGGGGGCACCGCCGGATCAGTTCAATGCTCAAGGGCAAGACTGGGGTTCCCCGCCGTTGAATCCACTGCGGCTACAGGAGGAAAACGGTTACGCTGATTTCATCGCCGTGTTACGGGCTAATATGCGCCATGCCGGTGCCTTACGCATCGACCATGTCATGGCGCTGCTGCACCTTTTCTGGATTCCACTCGGCGGTAACCCATCTACCGGCGCTTATGTAAGCTATCCCTTAGAGGACCTGCTGGGAATCGTCGCCCTGGAGAGTCATCGTCACCAATGCATGGTGATAGGTGAGGATCTAGGCACTGTCCCGCCTGCATTTCGCGATCATATGACGGCTGAAGGCATTCTCTCCTACCGGGTGCTAATGTTCGAACGCTGGCCAGATACAAACTTTTTCAAGAGACCACATACATATCCACCATTTGCACTAGCAATAGCTTCTACACATGATTTACCAACTGTGGCTGGGCACTGGTATGGCACGGATATCACGCTGAAAAAGCGACTGAATCTAGTCTCAGCGGACAAATCAGCGGCAGCAATGGCAGAGCGGAACACTGATAGAAGGTTGTTACGCGCAGCCCTTGTTGATCAACACTTGATAGAACAGTCTTTCCCACTGGATACCAGTCTCGACGCAGAGAATCTGCAGGCTTTAGTTCTCGCGGTACACCGTTTCCTCGCTCGATCCGCTAGCCGCTTTATGCTCGTTAACCTAGATGATCTCTTACTTGAAACTACACAGCTTAACTTGCCGGGGACGATAGACGAATATCCTAACTGGCGGCGGAAAACTCCACAATTGATAGAATCACTGCATACTAACTCCTACATACGTACCAGCGCAGCAGCGATTAACGCCGATCGTTCTTTATCCGTATCCGTAGAACGAGAATTATCTTAAGAACGAGTGAGTACAAGGGGGTCTGCGAATTTTCTGAGAGGATTCTCCCTCACACTGCCCAAAGCCATCCCGCCACGCCATGAGGCAGGGATATCCCTCTTTATCTGTGTGTGTGTGTGGGTGTGTGTGTGGAATCAGCTAGTCCGTTTGATTTGATACGTGTAAATCCCACCTGCCTCGAGACTCTCCACTAGCTCGTGGCCCGTCTGGCGACAGAAAGCCTCAAAATCCTTAACAGAGCCAGGATCAGTGGCATGTACTTGAAGGATTTCACCAACAGCAATGTCCTTCAGGGCCTTTTTCGCTCGCAAGATGGGCAGAGGGCAATTCAAGCCCTTGGCATCAAGAATGCTACCCATTACTTTTTCTCCCCCTTCTTAGTTACCCCGCTGCCACCATACGCCAACAGTATTGGTCAAAAATGATCAAGATTAAATGAACAGATTCACGTTACATTTGGAAGCTGTTTCAATATAGGTCGCAGCTCCAGCGTATTCGAGGCCATCCATCATATCTGATGTTTTGTACTCAAAAAGATCCATTGTCATCTGACAGGCAATTAAACGCACCCCCGCTTCTTGAGCCAGTTCTCGCAGCTCTTCTATTGAAGCCACCCCTTTTTTCTTGATGAGATCCTTCATCATGGCGGTGGCCAAGCCATCGATGCCTGGCAACATCCCAACCACATTAGGCATCACGAGATGCATACCCATAAGCGGCATTTCCATTGCTGCATTGCCAAGAGTCGTAACCTTCAGATCAAGTTTTTTCTTGCATAGGGCCAGTCCATAGAAAGTGAAGAAGAGGGTCACATCGAGCCCCATACTTGCCCCTGTGGTTGCCAGAATAAACGGAGGATAAGCCCAGTCCAGAGTCCCTTTAGTCACAATGATTGACATGCTCTTCGTGTTGTCCGACATTCATCCCTCCCTGTGCACAAAACAGCCTTTGTGCGTCGCGACGGAGACAAAAGGCCCTGCCGGAGGGGCGTGCTGTCTTTAGCCCGCTTTCGACACGACCCGCACCAGCATAGTCATCCCCTTCACATCGCTTGTAGTTGACACTTCTGGAATCAGAATGGATTAGGGCGTCACAATCTAACGTGAAATCTGACGAGCGCAAAGAGAATTGCGCGATCGCTGTCAAAACGAGATTTGTAGTATTGTCAGCCCAGTGAGAAGCAGTCCCTATGCCCCTGCCATCGACACACGACGCACACACTTGGTTGTGATCTTTATCGTGACTATGATTTTATGTATCTGAGGTCGAGGGGACATTGAGACAGCGAGGGAAGACCATGAGGAAAAACAAAGCGAGTCTCTTGGCAGTCTTATTATGGGGGGTGGCAGGGGGACTGGTAATCGTAGGGAACAGTTCCGCTGCAGACCCGGTCACCCCCAGGATGTTGAGTTACGCCTGTGCTGGTTGCCACGGGACAAATGGCGTCAGCGCTGGGCCAGCAATCCCGACGATTGCCGGCATTGATGCCGACTATTTTGTTTCTGCCATGCAAGGTTATAAGAAGGACGAGTGGGCCTCCACAGTAATGGGTCGCCTCGCTAAAAACTATAGTGACGATCAAATCATTGCCATGGGAAAGTTCTTTGCGAAACAGCAGTTTGTTCCTGCAGATCAGGTCGTAGACAGCGAAAAAGCAGCACTAGGCAAGTCCCTCCACAGGCAGCACTGCGAGAAGTGTCATGAGAATGACGGTGCGAGCAGCGAGGGAACAGGTGTGTTAGCGGGGCAATGGATGCCTTATCTTCACGCAGCGCTGCATGACTACATTTCTGGAATGCGGCCGATGAGCAAGAATATGGAGGCCAAGATTGACGCCGTGCTCAAGGAGCACAAAAAAGCTGGGATCGAGGCACTTGTTCATTTCTATGGCAGTAAGAGCCATTGAGGGGGGGGTAGTGCTTATGTTCAATGTTAACCGCCGTGGTTTCTTGAAACTCACGACAGCCGCTGCTACCATACCAGCGCTTAGCGTCCCATACATCGCACGTGGTGCGGGCCAGAAGGTAGTGGTTATTGGTGGCGGTCCAGGAGGCGCTACAGCTGCTAAGTACATCAAAATGGCAAACCCACAGATTCACGTGACTCTGATCGAGTCTAGTAAAGAGTACATCGCCTGTTTTCTGTCCAATGAAGCCCTGATCGGCCAACGTACGATGGACTCACTCACTATCAGTTTTGATTCTCTGAAGAAGCATGGCATTCACATCATCATAGAGACCGTGACAGGTATTGACCCAACAAGCAAAATGGTCAGTACCAGGGAAGGAAACACTCATACCTATGACCGCTGTGTTGTCGCTCCCGGTATCGACTTTCGATGGGATGCGATCGAAGGCTATAATGAAAGGACAAGTGAGACCATTCCCCATGCCTGGAGAGCAGGCGTGCAGACGAGTCTTTTACGAAAACAGATCGAAAGCATGCGGGATGGTGGAACGCTCATTATCGTCGCGCCCCCCAATCCATTTCGCTGCCCCCCTGGGCCATATGAGCGCGCCTCACTCATCGCACACTATTTCAAAACTCATGGCAAGAATAAGTCCAAGATTATTATCCTTGATCCAAAGGATTCTTTCATTAAGAAAGAACTATTCATCCAGGCGTGGAGCCGCATGTACGGTTATGGCACACAGGACAGCATGATTCAATGGGTTGCGGGGGCAGAGGGTGGCAAGGTGGATAAGATTGATCCAAAGACATTGGTTGTCCAAGCTCAGATAGAGGATTTCAAAGCAGATGTCCTCAACGTCATACCCCCCCAGAAGGCAGGGGCTATCGCCGCAACTGCCGGTCTGACAGATCATCAGGGCTGGTGTCCTGTCAATCAGAAGACCTTTGAATCCACCCTTCATACGGGCATTCACGTTATTGGGGACTCCTGTATCGCAGGCAGCATGCCTAAATCAGCTTATTCTGCCAATGCCCAGGCTAAAGTAGTGGCTTCTGCTGTTATGACCTCTCTCGAGGGAAGAGAGCCAGAAACGCCATCGTACGTGAATACCTGTTATAGTATCGCTGGTCACAACTATGGATTTTCAGTGGCAGCGGTTTATACATTTGATGATGACAAGAAGACGATCACCGGTAAGGCAGCCGTAACGGCCCCCGATGCTTCACCGGTAACGCTGAAGCGTGAAGTCTCTTATGCCCACAGCTGGTTTAAGAACATTGTCGCCGATAGCTGGCAATAAAAACACACGTCTCCCTCCGTTTTTCCGCGGAACGGAGGGAATGTGCCAGTGCCTTCCATGCACTGCAACACATTGGGAATGTACCTGCTCTGAGTCAGAATCTCTCTAAGCCTAGACCATGCAGATCAATAGCAGGGGATCGGCCAGCGATAAGGTCAGCGATGACGTAGGCTGAGCCGACGGCCATTGTCCACCCTAACGTACCATGACCAGTGTTCAGAAGAAGTTCAGGCCATTGTGTGTAGCCAATCATGGGGAGACTGTCCGGGGTTTTCGGCCGCAACCCTGCCCAGGGCACAGCGCTGGTGTAGTCCCCGCCATTGGGGAATAATATTCTAGCACGTTTTAGTATCAAAGATGCTCTTAAAGGTATTATCGCAGAATCCCACCCTGCAAAATCGGCAGTCCCGGCAATACGTAAACGGTCTCTCAATCTTGAGTAAACCATCTTATATGCGTCGTCCGTAATACTAACATGTGGGGCCCCGGAAAAACCCGTAGTATTTACTGTTATGGAATACCCTTTAGCGGGATAAATGGGCAAGCGTAAGCCAACAGTCCGCGCAATCAACGGGCTGTAGCTGCCTAGTGCTAAGATGTAAATGGTGCCAGTGATTGGTCCGTGGTCCGTGACAACGTGCAAAATTCTGCCAGCCTCTGTCTGGAACCCAAGAACGGTCACTCCAAAACGGAACTCCACACCGGCAGATTGGGCTAGTTGAGCGAGACGGGTAGTAAAAATATGCGCATCGCCGCTCTCATCGTCTGGACTATAAAGGCCACCGGCTAGATGTGGCGCCACATCTCTCAGGGCAGGTTCTATCGTCAAACATGTGGTCACTGAGCATTGTTGACATTCCAACCCATGGGCTCGCATGATTTCCGCAGCAGCGCAAGCGCGGGTGAACGCACGTGCAGCACGATAAATATGCAGAATACCTTTGTTGCAAGAGTCATAACTAAGCCCTGTCTCCGCTCTGAGTGCTTTCAGCATTGTCCGACTGTAAAGGGCAAGACGCAGAATACATTCTGTATTGTGGCGAGCACGGGAGGATGTGCAGTTGCACAGGAACTGCCAGAGCCAAACCCACAAGGCTGGGTCCCAGCGCATCCACCGGAATACCAGAGGCGCATCGGAGCGCCAAAGCCATCGCAACACATTGAGAAGGGCTTTTGGTGTAGCCCACGGCTCAGCGTGACTGGCTGAAACCTGCCCACCATTAGCAAAGCTTGCTTCCAGTCCAGCATACGTCCTGCGGTCGATCACAACGACATCATGCCCCTGTTGAGAAAGGCAATATGCGGTTGAGACACCAATGACACCTGCACCAAGAATAATCACACGCAATTTTCTCACTCCCGCATACTGTGATACAGCCTTTCTATAAAGGAAATTTTCTTTCACAAGAAGGTCTTCTCTTTAACTATTATTCTTCCTTTTTGAGATCTGTTTCCTGGGTTGAAATAGTGTTAGTCGAGGGTGAGGCGGCATAGTGAGGGTGGCTTTTGCGGGTTGTCTCGATGACAATCTGGAGTCACAATCAAGTCCTCGACTCGTGACACAACTGCGAGACTCTCTCTCTGTAATGAAGTATGCCGTCGTATGCCGTCTCTCGAAAAAGGACAAAGCTACCCCTCTGACTCCTTGCCTGAGTCCGTGGCTTTGAGACGCATTTTAGAGACTGCTAATCTTTCGACTTTCCAAGAGAGAGTGGATTGGATTACACTGAACTTTTCAGGTGGACGGTGAATGCGACCGGGATGCTTTATGGTAATTATGATTGTTATAGATGTGAGTATCACATGTATATCTTTTTAGTTTGTAATACAAACTAAAGTTCTATTGAGGTTACAGGATGGCTCATGCAGTTAATCTCCCAAAATTTGATAAATATGAATCTAAAACTCGCCGTGATTTTCTTACCTATGCGACTATCACAACTGGAGCGGCTGGAACGGTCTTGGCCCTATGGCCGTTCATTCACAGCATGAACCCGGCCGCCGATGTGTTAGCATTGTCCTCGTCCGAAGTAGACTTGACACCAGTCTTTCCAGGACAGGCGATTACTGTCACGTGGCGCGGTAAACCCGTCTTTATCCGCCACAGAACACCTGAGGAGACTCAGGCAGCCCGCGATGTCGACATAAGCGGATTGCCCGATCCACAAAAGGACGAAGATCGTGTTCAAAATCCAGAATGGCTTATTCTCGTTGGCGTGTGCACACATCTAGGATGTGTCCCGCTCGGGCAAAAGCAAACAGATCCACACGGAGACTACAATGGTTGGTTCTGCCCCTGTCATGGGTCCCATTATGATGTGTCTGGACGCATACGCAAGGGACCGGCACCATTTAACTTGATTGTACCACCATATACATTTACTAGTAAAAATACGATCAAAATCGGTTAGGAGCCTCCAAGAGATGAGTGCCTCGGTACATAGTCATAGGGTTGTCCGGTGGATTAATGACCGGCTGCCGATCTTTACCATGGTACATCACTCGGCAGTTGAATATCCGACTCCGAAGAATCTCAATTATTGGTGGAATTTTGGTTCCCTGGCAGGGTTTATCCTCGCGGTCATGATTCTCACTGGCATTTTTCTTGCCATGAATTACACCGCCCACACGTCCTATGCCTTTGAGAGCGTTGAACGCATTATGCGTGATGTCAATTATGGCTGGCTCCTTCGCTATCTGCACATGAACGGGGCGTCAATGTTTTTTCTGATTGTCTATATCCATATATTCCGTGGTTTATACTATGGCTCCTATAAATCACCACGAGAAGTACTATGGTGGATCGGAGTCCTCATATTTCTGACGATGATGGCCACGGCGTTCATGGGCTATGTGCTGCCATGGGGCCAGATGAGTTTTTGGGGGGCGACCGTGATCACTAATCTATTCTCGGCTGTGCCTTGGGTAGGTCAGGATGTTGTCACCTGGCTGTGGGGCGGATTCTCAGTGGACAATCCAACACTGAATCGCTTTTTTGCTCTCCACTACCTTCTGCCGTTCATGATTCTCTTTTTTGTTGTCGTACATGTGTGGGCACTACATACTGTCAAGTCCAATAATCCTCTTGGCATAGATGTCAGGGGGTCGCAGGACACTATTCCATTCCATCCATATTACACCATTAAAGATCTCTACGGCATTGGGCTGTTTCTTATTCTTTATCTGTTCTTCGTTTTTTTCGCGCCTAATTTCTTTGGAGAGCCGGATAACTACATTCCAGCTAATCCAATGGTCACTCCTCCCCATATCGTCCCTGAGTGGTATTTCCTACCATTCTATGCCATTCTTCGGGCTGTGCCGGACAAGTTGTTCGGAGTCGTGCTCATGTTTTCCGCTATTTTCATCCTGTTCATTCTGCCCTGGCTAGACAGGTCAATAGTTCGTTCAGCGCATTTTCGGCCGATCTACAAGCAGCTTTTCTGGATTTTTCTGCTAGACTGCCTGGTTTTAGGTTGGATAGGGGCGAAGCCGCCGGAAGGTGCTTATCTGATGATCGGCCGGGTGGCTACGATCTATTACTTTGTCCACTTCCTGATTCTTACACCACTAGTCGGCATCTTTGAAAAGCCACGGTCACTGCCAGAAAGCATTTGCACGCCAGTGGTCAAGGCAGCCAAGCTCTGAGGAGAGCACGACATGCGCCGGTTGTTCGTTTTTTTTCTGGTTGCCGCTCTGTGGCTCGCTGTTCCTGCTATAGCGTCTTCTGAGAATCTCCGACTGGAGATTCAATCCTGGTCCTGGCAGGGGATGTTCGGGCGTTATGACAAGGCACAGCTCAGGAGGGGATTTCAGGTCTACAGTGAAGTGTGTGCTAACTGTCATGGCTTGCGGCTCGTAGCCTACCGCAACCTGGAAGATCTCGGATTTACGGAGGAGGAGATCAAGCGAATCGCAGCAGAAAAGGAAGTGCAGGATGGGCCCAACGAGCAGGGAGAGATGTTTACCCGTTTTGCGCGTCCTTCTGATCGATTTGTCTCTCCTTATGTCAACGATCAGGCAGCCCGTGTTGCAAACCACGGAGCCCTGCCACCTGACCTATCTCTCATGGCGAAAGCCCGTGCCGGGGGACCAGATTATCTCTACAGCCTGTTAACAGGCTATGAAGACCCACCCTCTGGGGTCATTCTGACCCCTGGGATGAACTATAACAAGGTCTTCCCGGGCCACCAGATTGCTATGCCACAGCCTCTTTTTGAGGACATGGTGACATACGACGATAGTACATCAGCCGCCTTGCCACAACTTGCTCAGGATGTGACAGCATTCTTGAATTGGACGGCTGAGCCGGAGCTAGAGGGGAGACACGCGCTGGGCCTCAAGACTCTGGCATTTCTCGTGTTGCTAACAGGATTGCTTTACGCTCTCAAGCGGCAAATCTGGTCTGGTGTGCAGCATGGCTAGGTGATTCGTGATTTCTGCAATGGTGTCGCGCCATATTGATGGTATTGGCACTGGCGGTGGCACAGACTGGCCACCAGTCTGACCACCGACACGTCAGCGTGTCGGCCGTGAGAGGCATGGAATATCGAGCAGACCATTCCTTTTTTGAAACCAATCATATCGGCCCAGCAGGCAGGCCAAAAACAAACGCATGATGGGTGGCCTCGCAAGAGTATGCCGAGGATGGAATAGGTCAAAACCGCTATGGCGTAAACGAGCAAGATCCACTGTGATCGTAATGGCGGGGAGCAGTAGCGGGATGAGTTCTGGTGGAGGGCGCACAATATCACGTGTGACAGGCAAAAGGGCGGTCGCCACGGCCGCCATCTCTGCAGCCACTTTCGGCAAACCGGTAGGGCGTTGGCCAACAAGAAGTCCCTCAGGCGTGATTCCAGAGGCCCGTAAACGGTCGCGTGGCAGAACGATCCGGCCCATAGCCACATTCTGCGGTACGGCCTTGAGCCATCTGACAAATGTTGCTGCTACTGCAATTTTTCTGCCCGTTAAGGCTAATGGCTCCGCCAACAGACTTGGACCTCCTCCTCCGAGAAGGGTGAGGCTCAAGCGAGTCAGAGGATCTGTTGTCGCTGCCACGTGTGCGAGTAACGCCTCTGTATTGGGCATAAAAATGGAGTCTAAAGCCTCTGCATGGGCGTCTATCAGCGCTAGCATATCCGCTATGTCTAGTCTGTATCGCTTGATAACAGGCGTCAACGATTCAGCGATAGAGTGGCCGCACGCTCCTGCCGCCGTCGCAAAGCGATCTTTTGTTATGCGTACGACATCCCGCCACCATTGCAAGCGCAGATGACCTGCTAAAGGCCCGTTGACTCGCCCGAGCGCTGCGGCAAAAGCATACAACGTGAAGAGATCTTCCCGCCGCTCACTGGGGGAAAAGAGGGCTGCAACAAAGCGGTCATAGTCATGACAACGGAGTTCAGCACCTGTGACGGAAAGAAACGGCGTCATGTTTCCACACTGAGCCATCATTGTGCTCCGCCTAAAGAGAGATCGCTAGAGGATGTCCGCCATGGGCGATCTTTGCCGCAGCTGACCGTCCAATCTATCGAAATGCCACAAACTCTTGACATGCAAGAAGAAGTCCATGCTGCCACAGAGAAAACCAGGGATCCCCCCCCTACACGAAGGGGGACTCTAGCAGAGAGTATATCATAAGGAGGATTATTCTGCCATGTTCAGCAATGCTAGCTTTGAGACTAACGAGAATCCTCGCCTTACTGGCAAAAATCAGTACAATGAAAACTTTCCAGTAGAGTCATTTCTTCTGTCAAAAAAAGTGCGCCCCCTTGTAAGAGCCTTCTATCTCTTTGCCCGTATTGGCGATGACATTGCTGATGACCCGGAATTGGATCGTTCTACTAAGCTTGCGAAGCTCGACAAACTTGCCAAGAGTCTACAAGAAGAGCAAGAGCACCCTCCAGCCGCAGGAGGGACAAGAGCAGCCTGGCATCTCAAGCAGCTACTACAGCACAGTGGTTTCACTGTCGACCAGCCACTGGCCTTGCTGCTTGCATTTCGGCGCGATGCGGCTGGTAACGCGGACACCAAGAGTTGGGCAGATTTACTCGACTCCTGCAGCCTGTCTGCTAATCCCATCGGTCGGTTTCTCTTAGAGATTCATCACGAGACGACTCATACGGCTCTTATGGCGTCTGATGCGCTGTGCACGGCTCTGCAGGTGTTAAATCATCTACAGGATTGCCACAAAGATTATACAGCTCTGAATCGCGTGTACGTGCCTGCTGACTGGCTGGCCGCAGAGGGACTCGATCGAAGAATCCTCGGTGAACGTCGGGCACCACCAGGATTGCTGCGGGTCTTCGATCACACGCTGGACAAAGTTGAGTCTCTTGTCACTGTAGCGCGCCATTTGCCAGCGGCTATAGTCGGCCGCCGCCTGCGGCTGAAATCTTCTGTCATTGTGGCTTTTGCCATTCGTCTGATGTGCCGGTTACGCCGGCAGGATCTGCTAGCACACTTTCACGGCTTGAAATATTGGGACTGGATTGTGGCCACGACTGTGGGCGTTGCTGCAGGATTAAGTCAGGATGTAAAGCGTGACCAGCCATTTCCTCCGTTACAGAGAAGGTAGAAATGTGCTCCTCAGAGTTGAATAGCGCGGTTGCGAGCGATATCGAGGAAGACCTCTTCTAAGGTCTCACGACCATAACGGCGAATCAGATCGGGAGGAGTACCACGGTCATAAATGCACCCATGCCTCATGATCAAAACGAAATCACACAACCGCTCAACTTCCGCCATGTTGTGCGACGCTAATAGCAGTGTAGCGCTGTAAGATTCAAGGTAGCTCCGTACCCAGTCGCTTGTGTCCGGATCCAGGGAAGCAGTCGGTTCATCCAGAAACAACAATTCTGGTCTATTTAAGAGCGCCTTGGCGAGAAGGACGCGCGTTCGCTGTCCAGCAGAAAGTTGGCCGCATGGACGATTCAGCAGATTCTCTATATTGAGTTCCCGCGCTAAATTAGCAATACGGCCCCGTGCATCCGGAATGCCGTACAGATGGGCATAGACTGTCATATTTTCTCGCACTGAAAGTCTATGTGGGAGATCAACATATGGAGAAGAAAAATTAATACGAGAAAGAACACGATACCGTTGATTGACCATATCCTCGCCAAGCACCCTGATTGTACCAGAACTCGGTAGGAGAAGACCAAGGAGTATAGAAATGGTTGTCGTTTTCCCAGCACCATTCCCCCCTAAAAGGGCAACTCTCTGTCCGAGATTGACTTTAAAAGAAATAGAATTAACGGCAGCAACTTCACCATACCGTTTTGTCAGGTCCTGCACCTCAATCACTGGGGCATGGGCTGTGCAGGAGAGAACTGTTGCGCACTGCATCATCACTCGGACGATAGGCAGACAGCGGCAAATCTGCCGGAATCGTGAAGAAGATGCAGCACAGCAAACAGAAATGTCTGCTGCCAGGAGTGGCTGGCGGATACGAGAAGACGCACCCGCACACCCCTTGCGTCTCCGCAGACGATACTCACCGAAACTACCCGACCCGCATTTTGACATAACTCCCTGGTGCTTCATCAAGCGCCTTCATGGGGCCTTCGCCTGGCACACGAGCCTGGGCCTGGACTTTGTCCGGCGCCTGTTTTGACACCCAATCGAGCCAATCTGGCCACCAAGAACCAGGTTGTTGCTGGGCTCCCTGGAACCAAGACTCAGGATTTTTGAGCAGCTTTTTCGCACTGGTCCAGTGATGATACTTTTTACCCGCTGGTGGGTTAATCACACCAGCAATATGACCAGAAGCAGCCAGAACAAAGCGGACAGGCCCCCCCAATAACTGGGCACTAGCATAGTTAGATTTCCAAGGTGCGATATGATCTTCAATGGTTGAGAGGAAATAGGCTGGTGCCTTGACTTTCCCAAGATCAACTGGCACGCCCAACATATTCAGAGCACCAGGCTCCTTGAGCTTGTTTTCCTGATAGAACTTGCGGAGATAAAAGCTATGCATAGCATAGGGCATGCGCGTAGAATCGCTATTCCAGTACAGAAGATCAAATGGGAAGGGATCCTTGCCCAGCAGGTAGTTATTGACCACAAATGACCAGATGAGGTCGTTTGCGCGCAAGAGGTTGAACGTGGTGGACATTTCCGCACCATCGAGATAACCACGCTCACGCATCTTTGCTTCAGCCAGTTGAATCTGCGCCTCATCCACGAACACGCCCAGTTCTCCTGGCTCGGCAAAATCAAGCATGCAGGTAAAATACGTTCCGCTTTTGATTCGACCCTCTTCTTTTGCGGCGAGAACCGCCTGTGTGGCCGCTAGCAGCGTGCCTCCTAAACAGTACCCAAGCCCGTTGACCTCTTTCTCCCCAGTGATCTGTTCGATAATGTTGAGCGTTTCAATGGGACCCAGTCGCATATACTCGTCAAACGTGTATTTTGATAATTTTTCGTCTGGATTGACCCAAGACATAACAAAAACCGTGTGCCCTTGGTCGATACACCACTTGATAAATGAATTCTTGGGACTCAGATCCATGATGTAGTACTTGTTGATCCATGGCGGTACAATCATAAGAGGTCTCTTGAAGACATGCTCTGTTGTTGGCATGTACTGAATGACCTGCGCCAGTTCATTCTGATGAATGACCTTGCCAGGAGTGGAGGCGATATTCTCTCCCACATTGAAGGCATCATAATCTGTCATCCTGATCCGAATCTGGCCTTTTCCCTGCTCAAGGTCGCTCAATACATTATTAAGACCTTTTAAGAGATTTTCTCCACCACTATCAATCGTAGCACGTAATACTTCTGGATTAGTCATAATAAAATTTGTCGGTGCCATAGCATCGACAAACTGTCTTGTGTAGAAATCAACTTTGCGGGCTGTTTTTTCATCTAAACCATCAACATTTTTCACCACAGATTGAATCCAGCGGGCACTGAGCAGGTAGGATTGCTTGATAAAGTCAAACACATGATTTTTTTCCCATGTCGCGTCCTTAAAGCGTTTGTCGCTCGGATCAGACTCGATCACAGAGGGTCTTGCTTCGCCTAGCATACGGCGAGTCGTGCTCTGCCACAGAGCAAGAGAATCTTGCCACAGTGACATCTGTGCGTTCATGACTCTTTGCGGGTCCGCTAACAGTTTTTCCGTCATCTCCATGAAGGCACTGCCGATGTTCATAGGGTCAAGCCCAAACTTCACATTCTCTGTCTGTCTCTGTAGAAAAGCAGCGACAACCCTCTGGCTCCGTTCAGCAATGTTCACCATTGTCTTAGACAACTCGGCAGGGTTCGGCGTATTCAGTATTCCACCCTGTTGATCACCCATCTTCACATCCTCATGTTATCCATCCGCGGCGCGAGACTTCCCGCGCCCAGTCATCGTTGCAGGGCTTTCCGGCAAAGCTACAGCCGCGCCAAGGGCAAGCTGCCTGCATTATATAAAAATTGCCTGTGAATGTCTATTCCATGTCGATGAGAGCGCACAGTTAGCTATGATGGCATGGGTATGCATGATTCACATGTCCCCACCACGCTAGGGATCTGCAGGCATAGATAGCCTCTCTTTTGCAATTATTCAGTGAGAATATCCCTTCTAGGGGGGGTATTGGAAAAGGAATGGTCTCATGACACTCCGCGCACAAAGTTCCACGGCTCGTCTCCATGACCTCCTGGCACAATCTGGCAGCCTTGTCATCCCTTGCTGTTTTGACTCTTTGTCAGCCCGTCTTATTGAGCGTGCTGGCTTTCCATTGACATTCATGAGCGGCTTTGCTGTTTCAGTTTGTCGGATTGGAGCCCCTGATACAGGACTGATTTCCTATGGCGAGATGGTAGATCAAGGCCGCAACATTTGCACCGCAGTCTCCATTCCTGTCATCGGCGACGGGGATACAGGCTATGGCAACGTCATGAACGTCAAGCGCACTGTGCAAGGGTACGCCGCAGCTGGGTTTGCTGGGGTCACAATCGAGGATCAGAGATGGCCCAAACGCTGTGGCCACACCCGCGGCAAGCTTGTTGTGCCTCGGGCAGAGGCTATCACCCGTGTGCGGGCCGCAGTGGATGCCAGAAATGAGGGAGCCAACATTCTCATCATAGCCCGCACTGATGCCCGTGCCACTCATGGTCTCATCGAGGCTGTTGATCGAGCGCAAGCTTTCATCGACGTAGGGGCCGACATCACCTTTCTTGAAGCGCTGTTGAGTGAAGAAGAAATGCGAGAGTATTGCAAGGCGGTGACAGGGCCGAAAATGGCAAACATGGTAGAGCACGGAGAGACACCGCTGCTTTCTCCGGTTCTTCTGGAAGAGATTGGTTACAAGCTGATCCTCTATCCATTGACTCTGATGAGCGCTGCCGTACAGGCCATGCAGGAAGCGTTACTGGCACTACAGAATCGGCAGGTGCCGAGTGGGCTGTCTGACTTCGTCGAGATTCAGGATATAGCTGGGTTTACACATTACGAGAGGGAGGAAAAGCGCTACGATGGGCTGTCCTGAAATAAAGTGTCCGTTTTAAAAAAGTAGATTGCGGGTGGGCAAACGTTCTTGTGCGTGCGGGCAACGGACTGATACCGCTCAATGTGCTTGAAGGCAAGTGCGACGGAAACGTTTCATGTCAGAGTCGTCGTCTTCTCTCTGATCACTGTGCGCTCCGTTGACAGCTGTGCTGTTTTACGTTCTCCTCTGCGGGGGGCTGTGCCCTCTCATAAGGGGGAGCAGGGTCAGCAGAGGATGATTCTGCGCTGCGGTTTGTCATGACTCTATCGCACACGCGGAAAAAAGGCTTTCATGCACCAGTGCTGCTGCGGGAAGCTGTGTCGTTCCTTGCCCCGCACGGCGACGGTCTTTATGTGGATGGCACCTTTGGAGGTGGCGGCTATAGTGTGGCCATTTTAAGGGCAGCTAACTGCCGTGTTGTGGGCATAGACCGTGATCCAGCCGCCATTGTCGACGGTCTCACTGTGACTCGGCGGTTCCCTCAAAGACTCACTCTGATAGAGGGATGCTTTAGCAACATGGCGACGTTACTCGCAGCACGTGGTCTTAAAACTGTAGACGGCGTTGTTCTAGATCTTGGCGTCTCCGCTTTGCAGCTAGAGACACCAGAGCGCGGTTTCTCTTTTCTTGCTGACGGACCCCTGGATATGCGTATGGGGCGCAGTGGGCTCACTGCTGCTGAAATCGTCAATACCTATGCCGAACCACAACTGACTTGTATCATCAGAGCCTTGGGCGAGGAGAGATTAGCGCGTCGAGTGGCTCGTACTATCATTGCTGCAAGACCTATTACACGCACTACTTCCTTAGCTAAGCTCGTAAGAAGAGTTATTTCGAGGACTTCCAACGGCGTAGACCCAGCCACTCGAACATTCCAGGCGTTGCGTTTGTGTGTGAATAATGAAGTTGAAGAATTGACTCGCGCTTTAATTGCCAGTGAACAAATTTTGTCTCCAGGAGGAAGGTTAGTTGTAGTGGCCTTTCACTCCTTGGAAGATCGCGTCATTAAACGCTTTTTCAGAGATCGTGCTAGGAACTCACCACGTGTTTCCCGCCATCGGCCAGAGAACTCATGCAGTTGTCGTCAAAAAGCCACTTTTAATGTTTTAACATCTAAAATTATTAGACCTTCTGCGAGTGAAATGATCACTAATACACGCGCGAGATCTGCCAGGCTCAGGGCAGCCGAACGCACGACCGCTCCGCCGTGGCCATCAGAACCGCCGGAAACGGAAAGACAGGGCATCCCATGGTCCGTGCCGTAGCAATGGCTCTGTGGAGTATTCTTGTCCTTGGGATGAGCGTGAATCTCTTCATCCTCACGTATAACGTGAGGTCCCTGGAAAGAGAACTCTTCCAGATTCAGCACACCATAAGGTTCACACAGGAGGGAATCCATGTGCTCACAGCAGAATGGAATCTCCTGAATCACCCGGCCCGTTTGCATCAGCTCGCCAGACAGCATCTTGGTATGGCGACGCTGGATCCCCAGCAGATGACTGTGGAGGCTGCTCTGTCCACTGTGCTGGAATCTCTAGAGCGTAGTAGCCACCTGCCGCTGGCACAGCAAAACATTCCATCCTCCTCCTTCCGGCACGGCGCCAGGAGCGAGCTCCCCGAGGCCATGAACGGGGACTGTCAATAGAAAATCGAACGACTCAGAAGAAGAGAAAACACGGATGCTCGTCTGTCTTTTTCCGTGCCGCAAACCATTTTTCTACCCAGGGGTGGATGCTGTGTCTGTAGGATTCTCGCACAGCACTGACAGTGAATCAAGACGCCGGCAGGAAGCGCTATGGGTGGGCCGCGGCCGGCTTCTGATTATCGGTAGCATTTTTATGCTGGCGTTTGCCGTTATTGCTGGGCGCCTGCTGGAGATCACTGTTTTCACAGAGAGCGTGGCCCACCAGACAGTACTGAGGCACACGCCAAGAGCGGCCTCAGCAGCACGGGCAGACATCACGGATCGCAACGGAGCTGTGTTAGCGACAAACCTGCCAATAGCCAATCTGTATGCCAACGCGCGCGCGATAGACGACCCACACAAAGTGACTCGTGAGGTTGTGCGAGTCTTACCTGGCATGAACTTTGACAATGTGCTGAGTAAGCTCACCTCCGGAAAGAGTTTTGTGTATCTCAAGCGTGCACTGACTCCTCACCAGCAATCTGCCATCAATCGCCGTGGTATCCAGGGGTTATCTTTCGAAAAGGGAGAGCGACGAGTTTACCCATATGGTCCTCTCGCTGCTCACGTGATCGGCGTTGTCGATATCGACAATCGTGGCATAGCCGGTCTCGAAAAGACCTTCAATGAGCGTCTCAATGTCAAGCCAAGACAACCATTGCAAGTAGCGCTCGATATGCGTCTGCAGCATATTCTTCGTGAGGAGCTGCAGCGCTCAGTGGACATGTTTCGCGCGGCGGGTGGGGCCGGTGTGATTTCCGATGTCCACACGGGAGAAATCCAGGCACTCGTCTCTCTACCAGACTTTAACCCGAACAGCAGAAGTATACCAAAACCAGAAGCGCAGTTCAACCGTGCAACGCTCGGAGTCTACGAAATGGGCTCAACATTCAAGCTCTTTACAGCAGCGGCTGCTTTAGATGGAGGGTTTGTTCGTTTGGGAGACAGGTACGACGTCACGCATCCGATCAAGATCGCGCAGTTTACTATCCGCGACTATCATCCGCAACGCCGTTGGCTCACTGTGCCAGAAATCATGATTCACTCTTCCAACATTGGTGTCGTCAAGATGGTCCAGGCTGTGGGCACTCAAGCCATGCAGAGCTATCTAGGCAATCTGGGGTTGTTACAACAGCTGAGCCTTGAATTGCCAGAAACGAGCAAGCCCTTGATTCCCTCCCCATGGCGTGAGATCAACACACTGACTATTGCCTATGGTCATGGTCTTGCCGTAACACCGGCACACATGGCCACAGCCATTGGGACTCTAGTGAACGGCGGTGTTCATTATCCTGCTACCCTGATCCGTCGCAGACAGGGAATCCCGAGTCACGGCAAGCAGATGCTCAAGACAGAGACATCGTGGCAAATGCGTTGGCTGATGCGGCAGGTCGTCGAAAAAGGGACAGGTGCCAAGGCAGAGATAGCAGGGTATTGCATTGGGGGCAAAACAGGTACTGCCGAAAAAAGTCGTCAGGGGAGCTATGCCAACAAAGCCTTACTCGCCTCCTTTGCAGCCGCCTTCCCAATGGATGATCCACGCTATGCAGTCATCGTTGTCATAGATGAGCCAGAAGGCCAGAAGAAGACATTTGGCTATGCGACTGGTGGGTGGACTGCTGCCCCAGCAGTGGGGCGCATCGTGGCGCGGATGGCACCCATCGTAGGGATTGCTCCTGTGCACACTGGTTGGGGGGTAGACGGCCCACCACCACAATAGAGATACTATAAATAGATGAGAAAATAATGCCAGAATGTTCTTCCTTGCGGACAGCTCCACTAGCTCATGGCAGGAGTCGCCATGTGTTAGATGTGCAAAATCTCAGAGGTTTAACGGCTGACTCACGGCAGGTTCAACCCGGTTATCTGTTTGCGGCATTAGCAGGTCGTGTACGTGATGGACGTACCTATATTGAAGAGGCTATCGCGCGTGGCGCACGAGTCATTCTTGCAAGGCATGGAACAAAAATATCTGCACAAGGAGTTTTTCTCGTAGAAGATAGTAATCCTAGAAAAAGATTTTCTAAAATCGCAGCATGTTTTTACAAAAAACAACCTAAAATAATTGTTTCTGTCACGGGGACAAATGGAAAAACATCAGTCGTGAACTTTGTGCGTCAGCTCTGGGCACAGCTTGGTGTTTCGGCCGGGAGTCTCGGGACATTAGGGGTGAGAGCGCCTGGCGTGACATTTCCGGGTGGTCTGACTACACCAGACCCTGCAGCCCTTCACGCCATTCTGGCGGACTTGGCGAATCGCGGTATTGAACAGGTTGCTTTAGAAGCCTCCAGCCACGGTCTTGATCAGTGTCGCTTAGATGGTGTGCACTTAGCTGCTGCGGCCTTTACCAACCTGACTCGCGATCACCTGGACTACCACGGCACCATGAATGCTTACATTAATGCAAAATTGCGATTATTCACAGAATTACTACCAAAAAAAGCACCTGCCGTGCTCAATGCTGATGACCCTGCTTTTCCCATCTTCAGAAAGGCAGCAGCGGCTTGTGGCGCGCGGGTGTTGTCCTATGGTCTGAGGGGGGAAGATCTCCGCCTCGTTGCAGGCGTGTCGACAGAATCAGGACAGATGTTGGAGCTGTGCATACAGGAAAAGCGTTTCAAGGTACATTTTCCATTGCTGGGATCGTTCCAGGTTATGAATGCTCTGTGTGCTCTGGGGCTCGTGGTAGCGATGGGCTGGCCCGTTGATGCGGCGACAGCAGCTTTTGCTACTTTAGAGGGTGTTCCAGGCCGCCTACAGTGGGCTGCAACACGGTGTCATGGCGCGCCGATTTATGTGGACTACGCTCATACACCAGCGGCGCTGGAGACAGTCCTAACTGCGCTGCGCCCCCAGAGGAGAGGTAGATTATTAATAGTATTCGGATGTGGAGGTGATCGTGATAATGGTAAAAGAACACAAATGGGACTCATTGCCGCGCGTCTAGCCGATGTGGTGATTATCACAGACGATAATCCAAGAAGCGAAAAACCAGAAGATATACGTTCTGAAATTTGTAAAGGATGCAAAAATTTTTATAATATAGAAAATCGCTATATAGCAATACAATTTGCTATATCAATTCTACAGCAGAATGATGTATTATTAATAGCAGGAATGGGACATGAGAAAAAATATGTTGTTATAGATGGAAAAGTACAATTTTTAGACGATAAGACAATCTGTCAGCACGCTGTCGCCCTGGTTGATACGTCAGCCGATCACATCGGAGAGTGTGCATGACGATTGTATGGACTGCAGCGGAGGCAGCTGCCGCTACTGGCGGGTCCATTGCCGCCAACTGGCATGTAAGTGGCGTGTCCATCGACAGCCGTACTGTGAAAAAGGGTGAACTCTTCATCGCTCTGCAGGGACACCGTTATGATGGACATGAATTCGTCACCACTGCCTTGGCCAGGGGCGCAACGGCAGCGGTCGTCACGCGGATTCCCGACGGGATAGTTTCTGTAAAATCACTTTTAATAGTAGAAGACACACGGGTTGCTCTTGAGTCTCTTGCCCGTCAGGCCCGTGTCCGCAGTACGTCCCGGGTTGTGGCCATCACTGGTTCTGTTGGCAAAACCAGTACAAAGGAGATGTTGCGGCTTGTCCTCGCAGAACAGGGGCTCACCCATGTTTCCGAAGACAACCTTAACAACCATTTGGGTGTACCACTGACACTGGCTCGCATGCCAGCTGCCACTGATTTTGTTGTCCTAGAAATGGGGATGAACCATGCGGGCGAACTGTCCACGCTGTCACGGCTAGCACGGCCAAATGTAGGGGTGATTACTACAGTTGAAGCGGTCCATCTCGAATCTTTCACCTCTATGCGCGGAATCGCTGATGCTAAAGCAGAGCTCTTCACCGGTATGAAGAGGAATGGGATTGCCATTCTCAACAGAGACAGCAAACATTTTGATTATATCACTCGTAATGCGATTGATCATGGTATTAAATATATTTACAGTTTTGGTTATCATTGTGATTCTGATTTCAAATTGTATAATTGTCACATGACAAACGAAGGGACTCTTGTCAGAGCGAGTATTTTGGACCAGCCAGCCGCTTACTCACTAAGCACGTATGGGAGCCACTGGGCCATCAACAGTTTAGCTGTGCTGGCAACTGTCCATGCCGTGGGCGGACACGTCAGCCGGGCAGCCTCGGCTCTAGAAAAAGTGCAACCTCTGCCGGGTCGTGGCGCCCGTCTGAAGTTGCTTGTCACTGCCGATTGCGGCAGCATTGAAGTGATCGATGAAAGTTATAATGCCAGTCCAGTCGCTGTGCGGGCAGCCATGGAGGTCCTGGGAGCTGCGCATCCAGGCCCAGGGGGACGCAGAATTGCCGTTTTGGGGGACATGCTGGAGCTTGGTGAAAGCGCTGCAGCACTGCATGCAGAATTAGCAGATTCTGTTCTGTCTAACAAGATAGACCTTGTGTTTACTGCTGGGCCGCTAATGGCATACTTGCACACGGCCTTGCCACCAGAAAGACGCGGTCGCCATGCCGTAAACACCGCCGTTCTTGCTACGCATGTGGTAGCGGCAACCAGGCCAGGCGACGTGGTGCTCGTCAAAGGGTCTGCCTGTAGCAGGACAGGCGTGATTCTCACAGCGCTGCAAAGGCATGCCGCGTCTGTCTCTGTCTTTCCCAGGGGATAGCGGAGGATGTCATGCTGTATACTCTCCTCGCTCCACTAGCGGATGAGACAGGACTTTTCAATCTGTTCCGCTACCTGACTTTCCGAACAGGCGGCGCCGTGCTGACGGCCCTGCTTTTCGCCTTTATCTTTGGTGAGCCCATTATCCGCTGGCTCAAGCGTAGGCAAAGCCATGGTCAGCCAATACGCACTGATGGGCCTGAGCGTCATCTAATCGAAAAAAAGGGCACTCCAACTATGGGTGGCCTAATGATTATACTGGGAAGCGGGCTCTCCACTGTTCTCTGGGCAGATTTAGGCAACGGGTTTGTGTGGGTCACGTCGTTGGTGACTCTTGGGTATGGTGGCATTGGTCTCATTGATGATTACCTAAAGGTCACGAAGCATCACAGCGGTGGTCTGTCCTGTCTGATGAAGTTTCTCTGTCAGTTCCTGATTGGGACCTTTGCCGCCGCTATGATTATCCACTTCACTCAGAGTCAAGACGTTGTGGCCACTGGTCTGACCCTACCCTTTCTGAAGAGCGTGATATTGGACCTTGGAAGGTTCTATTGTGTGTTTGCAACCATTGTGATGGTTGGGGCCTCAAATGCAGTGAATCTCACTGATGGCCTCGACGGGCTTGCCACCGTCCCAGTCCTTATCGCCGCTGGGGTCTTCATGCTGATTGCCTACCTTTCAGGGCATGTGGTGTTTGCCACGTACTTACAGATCCACCACGTCCCTGGGGCTGGTGAATTGGCCGTTTTATGCGGTGCTCTGATTGGAGCAGGCCTTGGGTTTCTGTGGTTCAACGCACCGCCTGCTATGGTCTTCATGGGTGACACGGGCTCTCTTGCCATGGGGGGGGCGTTGGGAGCCGTCAGTGTCATCACTAAACACGAACTAGTGCTTGCAGTGGTCGGCGGTTTGTTTGTCCTTGAAGCTGTCTCTGTCATTGTCCAAGTGGTCTCCTTTAGGCTGACTGGCAAGCGCGTTTTCCGCATGGCCCCTCTACATCATCATTTTGAGAGGAAGGGATGGCCTGAGTCTACCATTGTCATTCGATTCTGGATCATCGCCACGATTCTCGCAATTGCAGGGCTGTCAACCCTAAAGTTGCGGTAGGTGGTCGTGATTGAGCCAAGACGATATACGGGCCAGACAGTAGCGGTGATGGGATTCGGCAGATCCGGTTCGTCGACCGCACGTGTCCTACAGAGAATTGAGACAAAGGTCTGTGTCTGGGACGACGATCCTGTAAAGAGGGCAAAGGCAACGGCGGAAGGGTTTAGAGTCCTTGATCTGACAGCTACAAGCTGGCAGGATATAGCCTGCGTGGTATGGAGTCCTGGCATTCCCCACACATTTCCAGCGCCACACCCTGTTGCGCAGAGTGCGCGCGCCGCTGGTGTCGCGCTTGTGTGTGACGTTGAATTACTTATGCAAAGTCAGCCAGTTGCCAGTTGTGTTGGTATCACCGGTACCAACGGTAAATCAACCACGACCAGCCTGCTCACTCACATCCTCACTTATGCCAGTCGACCTGTGGGGGCGGGCGGAAACATGGGGATTCCTGTCCTGTCTTTGCCGCAGTTAGAGTACAATGGTGTTTATGTGATTGAACTTTCATCCTATCAGCTTGAACTGATACCTTCTCTTGCCATTGATGTGGCAGTGCTCCTGAACATCTCCTCTGATCATCTCAGCCGGCACGGTGGTAGAGGGGGATATGTCGCTGCCAAGCAGCGGCTTTTTGATGGTCTCAAACAAGGCGGGACGGCAGTGCTCAGTGTTGATGACCAGCACAGCGCGGCCCTGCATGAGATTCTAAAAAGCAGAGGTTTCAAGGTCATCCCGATCTCTGTGCTCAAACACGTCGGCGGTGGTGTCTCTCTCGGCGGCGGCTGTCTCCTTTGGGACAACAAGAACGGCGTGAGGGAAGTGGCCGATCTCACAGTTGCGAAAGCATTACCTGGTCCGCATAACAAGCAAAATGCTGCCGCAGCCTTTGCCACAGCACGGGTGCTTGGCATTGAACCTGCTGTCATCGCTGCGGCGTTGCAGACATTCCCAGGGCTTCCTCATCGTCAGGAGCTGATTGATGTGATTGATGGGATACGCTATGTTAACGATAGTAAAGCCACTAATGCCGCAGCTGCGGCCCAAGCCATGACCTGCTATGAGGTTCTGTACTGGATTGTTGGCGGTCAGGCAAAAGAAGGTGGCATCACAGCACTGACCTCCTTATTCCCACGTGTCCGCCATGCTTTCCTGATCGGGGAGGCTGCTCCTACTTTTGCTCGTACACTGCGAGAATGGCATGTATCCTATACGCCCTGTGGGACTCTTGCTGTTGCTGTCGCACAGGCGCATACACTGGCCACTCGCGAGCGCCGACCAGGAGCAGTCGTTCTGCTCTCTCCTGCCTGTGCCTCGTGGGATCAGTTTGACGATTTCGAACACCGTGGTCTTGTCTTCCGAAGACTCGTGGCCGCTCTCCATGGCAGGAGAGAGAATCCACGATGATACGAGCCGCCCCTTTTATTACACGTCTTGATACGAGTATCTTGGGGCGCTGGTGGTGGACCGTAGATCGGTGGACATTTGGTGCGGTGGTCGTCCTCGTGAGTATCGGCGCCCTGCTCACACTTGCGGCTAGCCCAGCGGTTGCACACCGTATTGGTGTATCCCGTTTTTATTTCGTCTATCGGCAGGCTGCTTTTATTCCCTTAGCAGCTGGCCTTTTGTGGCTTGTCTCGTTACAAACACATCGTACCGTACGCCGCATTGGAATGATTGGGTTTCTTACCTCCCTCAGCTTGATGGCACTCACCCCTCTTGTTGGGGAGGAAGTTAAGGGGGCCACTCGCTGGATCAATCTGATGGGTTTTTCTTTACAACCTTCCGAGTTTATCAAGCCGACCTTCGCCGTTGTCACCGCCTGGATTCTTGCAGAGAGCCGTGCCAGGACACAGGCTTTTCCTGGTGACTGGGTTGTCGCTGCCCTCTATAGCGGGATTGTCATCTTGCTGCTTATGCAGCCAGATATTGGTATGGCATTGATGGTGACACTGCTGTGGGCAGTTCAATCCTTTTTGTCTGGCCTTTGTTTTTTCTGGGTGGTGTGGCTGGCAATGGGCGGTATCGCATCAGGAGTCGGCGTCTATTTTTTCTTCAGCCATGTACGTAACCGTGTTGATCTTTTCCTCGATCCCCATGCGGGTGATTCTTACCAGATTGCTAAGGCATTGCAGTCATTCCGCAATGGTGGTTTTGTTGGGAGAGGTCCAGGAGAAGGGCGCGTCAAGGAGGTGCTGCCGGATGCTCATACAGATTTCATCTGTGCCGTTGCGGGAGAAGAATTTGGTTCACTATTATGTTTTCTCATCATAGGATTGTTCATATTTATAATACTTCGTGGATTCGTACAAATATTCAAGACTAATAGTCTTTTTACTTTTTTATCTGTCAGTGGAATACTTTTTCATATTGGATTACAAGCAGTTATTAATATGGCGTCCTCCTTACGTTTAATACCAACTAAAGGGGTGACACTTCCATTTATTTCCTACGGTGGTTCTTCTTTACTGGCCCTCAGCATGGGCATGGGAATGGTGCTCGCTCTGACCAGGCGCCCTCCAAGGGAGGGGAATCTGCCATGATGGTCTTGGGACACTCACGACAAAAAACAGTTGTACTCGCGGCTGGAGGCACTGGTGGACACGTGTTCCCAGCCTCTGCCCTGGCAGAGGAACTGGGGCGTCGTGGCTATGCGCTAGCGTGCGTGACTGACCTGCGTGGCAGTGCTGCCTGGTCGCGCAGTAACATCTCTGTTCATACTCATACTGTCGTCAGCAACGGCTTAGCAGGCGCCCCGGTGGCCTTCATCAGTAGGAGTGCTCGGCTCACATGGAACCTGGGCAAGGCGTGGCTCCTGCTCAGAAATTTACAACCATCTGTTGTAGTTGGTTTTGGCGGCTCTCCCTCAGTACCCGCCACAGCAGCAGCAATATTCGCTGGCTATCCCACAGTGGTGCATGAACAAAATGCTGTCCTTGGCAGAGCGAACCGTCTGCTGATGCCTTGGGTCAGCCGCGTAGCCGTCTCCTCATTGAGAACCGTCCCTGACAGCAGCAAGAACAATTCTCTGGAGCAGATTGGTGTCCCAGTGCGACGGGAGGTGCGGAGCATACGCGAGGTGCCTTATGTTCCTCCCAACAGCGAAAATGTGGTACGTGTTCTGATCATCGGCGGCAGTCAGGGCGCTCGTGTGTTTGGTGAAGTCATTCCTGCTACTATGAGAATTTTACCCATTTCTTTACGCAACCGTTTAAGAGTGAGCCAGCAGGTTCGTGCCGAGGATTGTGCGAGCGTCGTTGCAACCTATAAAAGTTTAGGGATTGATATCGAAGCCGAGTCATTCTTTGACGACTTACCAATTCGCCTGGCAAAGGCTCACCTCGTCATCGCTCGAGCAGGCGCCTCAACTGTAGCAGAACTGACTGTTGCCGGCCGTCCGGCCATTCTTGTGCCCTATCCCCATGCCACCGACGACCATCAGACGGCTAATGCCCGTGTCTTAGCGGAAAGAGGCGGGGCTTGGCTCATCCCACAGGCTGCTCTGACGCCTGAGAGACTGGCCACCAGGCTGCAGACTCTGTTTGGCCTTCCGACTCTCCTCACGCGGACGGCCATGTGTGCCCGCAGAATGGGTTCACCGGATGCGGCGCAACAATTGGCCGATCTGATCGATTCCTTGAGTCAGTGCAAGCGGCACAGGCCCTCCAGATTATGGTGGACGAGCATCAAGAGAGCCACATGATCCGTATCCCACCACTTGACGTCGGGATCATCCATTTTGTTGGCATCGGCGGGATGGGCATGTCCGGGATCGCTGCAATCCTACACAATATGGGGTATGCGGTCCAGGGTTCAGACGTGGCGGATGGTCCAAACGTCCAGCGTCTACGGTGGCTCGGCATTCCAGTCACTGTAGGGCATGCCGCAAGAAACTTGGGTGCAGCTACAGTAGTAGTGGTCTCAACTGCTATTGGGAGCGATAACCCCGAAGTCACTGCTGCCCGCCAGAGTCTGATTCCAGTTGTGCGACGATCTGAGGTGCTAGCCGAACTGATGCGGTTCAGGTACTCTATAGTAGTGGCAGGAACTCATGGAAAAACAACTATTACGTCAATGATCGCCGCACTCTTAGATTCTGCAGGTCTTGATCCTACAGTTGTCAATGGTGGTATCATCAACGCCTATGAGACGAATGCCCGATTAGGGGGAGGAGACTGGATAGTAGTGGAGGCTGATGAATCCGATGGCACTTTCACTAAAGTGCCCGCTACTATTGCGGTGGTCACGAGTATCGATCCTGAGCACCTTGATTTCTGGGGTGGTTTGGATCAGCTGCGTGAAGCTTTTTGTCTCTTTACCCAAAATGTTCCCTTTTACGGGTTTGCCATTTTATGCCTTGATCATCCAGAGATTCAAACACTGATTGCCCGTGTGTCAGACCGTAGGATAATCACCTATGGCCTGACACAACAGGCTGATATTCACGCGCGCAATGTTGTCCTGGATGCTCAAGGGGCAACATTCGATGTCGTATCTGAAAAAAGTGTTATAAAAAATACTACATTTAATATTAATATTCCTACTTATGGTCTTCACAACGTACAGAATTCACTTGCTGCTATCGCAATAGCTGTCATTCTGGGGATTGAGAATCACATTATTGTTCGTGCTTTGGCTAGATTCAGGGGTGTCAAGCGTCGCTTTACCCGCATAGGGGTTGTGGATGGCGTAGAGGTCGTAGACGATTATAGCCATCATCCAATAGAAATTGCTGCTGCCCTGAGGGCGGCCCGCAGTGTTTGTAGGGGAAAGATATTGGCTGTAGTACAACCACATAGATATACTCGTCTTAGAGACCTATTTGGGTTATTTTGCACGTGTTTTGATGATGCCGATATTGTGATCGTGGCTGATGTCTACTCAGCCGGTGAGCCTGTGATTGATGGTATGCACCGCGATGCCTTAGTCGAAAGTCTGCGCGCTCATGGTCATAAGCATGTTCTTGCCCTACCACATGAGAAAGTCCTAGCGAGGGTGGTCCAGGCGCTGACGCAGCCAGGAGATTGGGTTGTCTGTCTTGGGGCTGGAAGTATCACGCAGTGGGCCCACGCCCTCCCAGGTGCACTAGAGAGCTTAGGAACAGCCGCAGGGGACGGAATGTGATGAAAGAAAAGAGCATCGTCTTAGCAGGACGGTCTCACGCCGCTACTCGTTTGATAGATTGCTTGCCTCCTGTACGTGGACGTTATACAGCACGGCATTCCCTAGCGCACACTACTTGGTTTCGTGTGGGCGGGAAGAGCGAAGTCACGTTCTGGCCAGAAGATGTCGAAGATCTCGCCTATTTCCTTGCTACTCGTCCCGTCTATGTGCCAGTGATGGCGATCGGTGTTGGTTCTAATCTGTTGGTGCGCGACGGTGGCGTACCGGGAGTCATCATTAAGCTCGGGCGCAATTTTTCTGCAATTAATCTTGAAAAAGATAATTTTTTACACTGTGGCGCTGCTGCGCTGGACGGCAACGTCTCTGCCGTGGCAGCCATGGCTGGCGTGGGCGGTCTTGAATTCTTGTCTTTTATTCCCGGCACAATTGGCGGAGCGCTGCGTATGAACGCCGGTGCCTATGGGGCTGAGATTCGTGACGTTTTGGTAGAAACAGAAGCGATAGACGGGCGCGGCCAACGGCATCGTGTAGGACCGACGGCCTTTTCCTATCGCTATGCTGCTGTGAAGAGGGACTGGGTTTTCACATGGGCCGTCTTACAAGGCCGTCGCGAGAATCCGTCTTCCATTGCGGTGCGCATGGCCACAATGCGTCGCCACCGTGAAGAGTCACAGCCACTGCAGGCCCGCACTTGTGGGTCTACCTTCAAGAATCCAAATGGCGTCAAAGCCTGGGAGCTGATCGACAATGCTGGCTGCCGCGGCTTGCAGATTGGTGGCGCTATGGTCTCAAGAGAGCACTGTAATTTTCTCATTAATACAGGCGGGGCAACGGCTGCAGACATCGAAGCATTAGGTGAGAATGTACGTCGTCGTGTGTGGAAAACCAGTGGTGTGCTCCTAGAGTGGGAGATTTGCAGAATTGGTCTTCCAGTGAGGGAAAAAGAATCATGATCAGACGTGTTCTGGTCCTGATGGGTGGCTGGTCGGCAGAACGCGCCGTGTCTCTGGTGGGGGGCAGCGCTGTGACAGCGGCTTTAAAAAGTCTTGGTTATGAGGTCTCTGCTGTTGACGTGCAAGAGCGCAATGTAGCTGCGCTCTTAGGAGTGTTTTGCCCACGGCCAGATGTCGTGTTTAACGCTCTGCATGGCCGCTTCGGCGAAGACGGCTGCGTGCAGGGAGTTCTGAACCTTCTCGGTATTCCCTATACGCACTCTGGCGTACTAGCTTCAGCGCTCTCTATGAACAAGGGCATGGCGCGGCGGCTTTTTGCGCAGGCTGGTATTCCTGTTGCCATGGGGATGGTTGTGCGCAGAGCAGAGCTGCTTGCTGATGATCCTCTCCCGCGGCCTTACGTTATCAAACCACTGAACGAAGGCTCATCACGCGCAGTGCGAATCATACGCTATGAGGATGGAGAATCGCCGCTGGCCAACAGAGAGTGGCTTTATGGGGAAAAGGTACTCGTCGAGCGATTCATTCCAGGTCGTGAGTTGACGATTACCATTATGGGCGAGGAGCCGCTTGCTGTGACTGAGATCGTCCCTGACCATCTCTTCTATGATTATGACGCTAAGTACACAGCCAGTGGTTCGCGACATATTCTGCCGGCGCCCTTATCCCCTGCAGTGACAGACGAAGCACTACGGCTCGCTCTTTTAGCCCATAAGACTCTTGGATGCCGTGGGGTGTCACGGGCAGATTTTCGTTTTGACGGAGAACGCCTTGTCATTCTTGAAATTAACACGCAGCCGGGGATGACGCCCACTTCTCTAGTGCCTGAACAGGCGGCCTATGTTGGCATGAATTTTTCCGCTCTGGTGCAGTGGATGGTGGAGAATGCCGCATGCGATATGGATATGTAAGGGTTCTTGCCCGTGTGGCATGCACAGTCAGAGCAGCAAGGGCACAATCCAGTTGTGTTGCCTTGTTCTGGACGAGAGTCAACACGGTCTGGCGCTGGCGTGTGCTGATGCGTAGTGTCAGTCTTGTGTTTTTTGCTATTATTGCAAGTGGTACTATGTGGTTCTGGACCGAAGAGACGAGACGGCTGACTACTCGTCTGCAAACGGCCATTTTGCTTCTTTCTGTGAAAATGGGTTTCTATCTCAATCACATTGAAATTATAGATTGTGTATACACGCCGTTAGAGCATATTTGGGCCGCTCTCTATATAAGGCGTGGTGATAGTATTTTTGCTCTTAATACGAATTTCTCTAAGCAAAGACTAGAGGCTCTCCCGTGGGTCAAGTCAGCCATAGTAGAGCGGCGCTTGCCTGATATGTTACGCCTGACATTAGTAGAGCGGCAAGGTGCAGTCTTATGGGAACAGAATGGACAGCATGTTCTGCTTGATACGGAAGGGGCTGTCATCGTCGATGATGTGACACCGTTCCGCAATCTTCTTGTAGTGAGCGGCGAAAAGGCACCCAGTCACCTAGGCGGGTTACTCTTATTAATATATGATAAGAAGAATATTGAATTACCTATACGATCAGCTCAGTTCGTGTCAGGACGTCGCTGGAATTTACAGCTACGTGCGCGGAAGCACGATACCAACGTACTTTTACTTTTACCAGAGGAAAATCCCGCAGAAGCACTCCAGCGTTTGTCTCTGTTAAACAAAGAGCATGGGATCTTGCGATACAATCTCGAGATAGTTGATCTCCGTACAGATGATCGCCTTGTCATGCGGCCCTATAGATTACATGAATAGAGTGAAGAAAAATATTTTTCCCACACTGCTAAGAAATCAACACCAGTCTCAAAAACACTCTGGATGTAAGCCAGGAGATCGTCAAAAGGGATAAGGGAACGTGCTACCAAAAATGGGGTTGCGTACCACTTGGATCTCTGCCCTTGACATAGGTACGACCAAGATATGCTGCTTCATCGCCAGGAGTGAGAAGAATAGACTGAATGTGGTCGGTATTGGTCACGGTCGTTCCTTAGGTGTACGTAACGGCGTTGTCATCAGCATGGAGGAGGTGGAATCATCCATTCGCGCTGCCGTCGCCTCTGCTGAGCAGATGGCTCGTAGGCGCATTGACCAAGTACTGGTAAACATTTCGTGCGGCCAGCTGCATTCCTCTAAGATTGAAATTTGTGTCTCACTCGATGGTCGTCCCATCAGTGATGACGACGTGAAGCGGATCATCACTGATGCGTGTCACAAGGAGATCCCTCATGATCGGGACCTCATTCACTGCATTGCTATTGGCTATTCTATTGACGGTACCAACGGCATTCGCGATCCACGCGGTATGTTTGGTAGCAGGTTAGGGGTGAACCTGCACACGGTCACTGCGCGGGCGGGGATTGTGCGTAACCTGCGTGCCGTAGTAGAGCGCTGCCACTTGGAGGTCGAGGCCCTAGTCGTCTCGCCCTATGCTTCTGCTCTCGCGTGTTTAGCGGATGACGAAAGGGAAGCTGGTGTCACTGTCATTGATATGGGTGGTGGCACTAGCACAGTTGCTCTTTTTAAGAGTGGTCAGGCCATTCACATGGCCTGTTTGCCAATTGGCGGAATGCACGTAACAAGTGATATTTCTCATGGATTGTCCACACCTGTAACTCAGGCCGAGCGCTTGAAGACTCTTTACGGCAGCGCCGTGCCATTGCCGTCTGACGCCCATGGGATTCTGCATGTGCCACTCACAGGAATCAAAGAAGAATCTGCTCCGGTCCCGCGTTCGATGCTCGTGCAGATCATCCGGCCTCGTATAGAGGAAACCTTTGAGCTTGTGCGCAGTCATTTGGCAGCGAATAGCTTGACTCACAATGCCGGGCACCTCGTTGTCTTGACAGGAGGGGCATCACAATTAAAAGGTGTATTAGAGTCTGCATCGCTTATTCTCAATAAAAGGACCCGTCTAGGGCACCCGGTAGGAATCCGGGGCGTGGCCGAAACAATGAGAGGGCCAGAATTCTCTACTTGTACTGGCATGTTAAAATATGCAGCACATGTTAAAATAGATAGTCTGGCCAGAACGCCGCCGCTGAGCGGCAGCAGCCTGATGAGTCGCTTGGAACGGATTGGGAAACGGTTCTTGGCGCATTGCTAGTACCTGTGTACCTGTCTCGGTCATCCGGCCAAATGCAATATGATAAGCTCGGACACAGAGGCCCCACGAAGATAAAAAACCGGAGGGACGCATGGGCATAAATTTAAGCGTACCGCGCGGGGACGCGGATCGCCGCCAGCTAAAGCCGCGTATTACAGTTGTCGGCATTGGTGGAGCCGGCAGCAATGCGGTCAATAACATGATTGCTAAAAATCTGGAAGGGGTGGACTTCATCGTTGCCAATACGGATGCTCAATCGTTGTCTCAGTCATGCACAGACCGTCGCATCCAGCTTGGTGTTCATACGACCGAAGGTCTTGGGGCTGGTGCCAGGCCAGAGGTTGGACGGGCGGCCGCAGAGGAGGCGTTAGAAGACATCCAGAGGGAACTTTCTGGCTGTCATATGGCGTTCCTGACCGCCGGCATGGGCGGTGGCACAGGGACAGGTGCAGGACCGGTGGTGGCTAGGGCTGCGCGGGAAATGGGTATCCTGACTGTCGGAGTCGTCACAAAGCCGTTCCACTTTGAGGGCATCCACCGCATGCGTCTGGCTGAGGTCGGTATGGATGAATTAGCACGTTACGTGGACACTCTGATCATCATCCCCAATCAGAACCTCTTTCGAGTAGCCAACGAACGCACTACTTTTGCCCAGGCCTTTCACATGGCAGACGATGTCCTATACGCAGGCGTACGTGGGGTGACAGATCTGATCATGATGCCTGGCCTGATAAACCTCGATTTTGCAGATATTCGTACAGTCATGAGCGAAATGGGGAAGGCTATGATGGGCACTGGCGAGTCTGAGGGGGACAAGAGAGCCCTTGAGGCCGCAGAATCGGCTATCTCGAATCCGTTGCTCGATGACATGTCGATGAAGGGGGCCCGTGGTGTGCTCATTAACATTACCGGTGGTCCTGACATGACTCTTTACGAGGTAGATGAGGCGGCCAATCGTGTTCGTGACGAAGTTGATCCTGACGCGAATATCATTTTTGGTTCTACATTTGACGAGCAACTTAATGGTAAAATACGTGTATCAGTAGTAGCAACTGGCATTGACTCTGAGGCAAGCATACAGTCTCGTCGACTTGACACGGTTGTTGTTCGTGAAGAATCGCGATCCTCTCCTATGCCATACACTGTTCGTGGAATGCCAGAACCTCTTCACACAGCTGCCGCAGCCGCAAACGTCACGACATCGCTGAGAGCTGAATCAACAGAAGAAGAGCATCTGCGGCCGTGGCCGTATAAGAACGCTTTACACACAGAAACAGCTCTCGTGCCGACCATAGGCGAAAGTCCAATATCCGGACCAGAAGCAGCGGAAAAAAGGCATGGGTTAGAACGCGTTGCCGCTCTGACGACAGAGCGACAACAGGCATCCAGCCGGTTTGAGGCGTTTATTCCAGCCCCGGCCATGGAGCCGCAGGATATCGGCAGAAATCGCCAAGCCGCGAAAAGCCAGGAGACTACTCCGGGGGACTCTGCAGCAGAAGAGGTGCAGCGGACAGAGGTGCAGCGAACGGCGTTGCGCCCACATGATTCAGCAGTGCAGCAGGCCAAGACAGAAGAATCATCGCTCCCAATGAGGCCAACTCCTACAGAGCGTCCGCGAGTGCGCCGTCCGCAGACACTACTTGAAAAGGTCGTAGGGATCGGTAGAATACGGCGCACGACAGAACCCCCTGAAAATACTGTTCCACAATATCAATCTCCATACACTTGGAAGGTAAAGTCTGGGGATCAGCCTACGAGTACAGTAGAGGAGAATCTGGATATTCCGGCGTTCCTGCGACGACAGGCCAATTAAAAGCGAGTCAAAAAAAGTTGTGCTGCACGCTTTTAGAGTGTTTTTTTTGTTCTCGTTTTGTTTCTAGAAACAATTAAGAGAGAGGCGTTCCCGTTCAGAGATGTGTTCCCGTTCTGGTCCCATGGGACCCATTGTGGGCTTGCTAAACGTATGTCGTGCTGAAGGGTTATGAGATGGACGGCAAGGGGACACGCCAAAAGAAGGCTTATCAGAGTGGATGGGTACAGCAGCGAACGCTCAAAAGCTCTATCAGTTGTACAGGAATCGGGCTGCACTGTGGACAGCGTGTCAGCATGACACTCCATCCTGCTGAACCAAACAGTGGCATCATTTTTAGACGCAGCGATGTTGTAGCAAAAGGTGCTCTCATTCCGGCCCTGTGGTCGCATGTAGTGGATACCCGCTTGTGTACTGTGATTGGCAATGAAGATCGTGTCGTGGTGGGGACTGTTGAACATTTGCTTGCCGCTTTCTCTGGCGTTGGGGTTGACAATGTCGTTGTTGAGATAGATGGTTCGGAAGTGCCGATTATGGACGGAAGTGCGGCACCATTTGTATGCCTGATAGAAGGCGCTGGTCTTTGTGAGCAAGATGCCCGCCGTCGAATCATCCGTTTGCGCCGGAAGGTGCAGGTGCAGGATGGCGAGCGCGTAGCGGTGCTCTACCCAACAGTCCATGGTTTCTCCGTTAGCTGTGAAATTCTTTTTCCTTCACTTGCTGTCGCAAGACAGTCTTCCGTTGTGAGGATGACACCGCACGCTTTTTGTTTAGAAATCAGCCGTGCGAGGACATTCGGGTTTCTGGAAGAGGTCATGCAATTACGGGCAAGTGGCTTGGCCCGGGGCGGTTCACTGGAAAATGCCATTGTTATCAGTGGCGATAAGGTTCTCAACAAAGAAGGACTGCGCTTTGATGACGAATGCGTCCGCCATAAAATCCTTGACGCTATTGGCGACCTGTACCTTGCCGGGCGTCCCTTAAACGGTCGTTTCCACGGTTATTGTTCTGGGCACGCCTTGAATAATAAATTGCTGCGTGCTCTTTTATCAGATCATGGTGCATGGAGAGAGGAGGACATGACGCCGGCTGATTTAACGCTCTCCCGTCGTTTACAAGACGGACGGAGTCCTGCTGCAGCATCCGTTAGTATTTGAGTTGGAGTTTTTTGAAGCGCTGGCACTACACTACACGCTCGCTCTCTCGCATATCAAACGGACAATAGCGCACGCGCGGAAAATTGCTCCTTCGTGATCTGCTGGCCAAACGGCTTTCATGGCGATCAGTCCCATAGACCAGCCCCTTTGAGGAGATTAGTCGTTTCGTAAAGCGGCAGGCCTAGCACATTAGAATAGGAACCTGTGATAAAACGCACAAATGTGGCAGCGACGCCTTGAATAGCATAGCCACCAACCTGATCGCGCCACTCGCCCGCGACGAGATAAGCGCGACGCTCATGGTCGTCGAGTCGTTTGAAGGCCACGATTGTAGAAACCACGCGCACGCTGCATTGGCCGTTCGGCGCGCGTAAGCATATTCCCCCATAAACACGATGACGGCGGCCAGAAAGGAGGTTGAGGTATCGCCTCGCATCGTCGAGAGTTGCCGCCTTGGATAAAAGGCGACGGCCGCAAGCAACCACCGTATGCACTGCCAAGACATGGAGGCCAATGTGCTGTGCTGCCACAACCGCAGCTCTCTCTCGAGCAAGACGCGCCACACACGATGCCGGCTGTTCCTGCCGTTGTGTTTTTTTTTCGAGAGTCTCAGCCTGGACAGACGCCAGAGGAAGGACAGCGATCTGGCGCAGCAATAATGCCAGCTTGCCTGGCGAATCAGAGGCGAGAACAAACATTAACTGCCTCGCCACACCGGCCTCTGCCACTGCCAGGCGCTTTTCCGTGTGGAAACGGACATGCGGCTATTTGAAGCGAAATGTGATGCGGCCCTTCGTCAGGTCGTAGGGCGTCATCTCAACATTCACGCGATCTCCAGCTAGGACCCTGATTCTATTCTTCCGCATCTTTCCAGACGTGTGCGCGAGAATTTCATGCTCATTGTCCAGTTTGACTCGAAACATCGCATTCGGTAGCAGCTCAACCACGGTACCAGAAAATTCAAGCACGTCTTCCTTTGCCATACGTTCCTTAACCTCGTTTTATCTCTCAGCAGAGAGTACAAATCTGCCACACTGCCAAAAGAATTACCCGCAAAAAAGATTTTAGTGAGATTACTCACGCTCAGGGTCAAGCATTTTTCCACGCCACTCGCCCCTATCAGGTATTTGCATATCAACTCTATGTATAGGCGGCGGAAAAGGTCATGGCCAACAGGTGTCAGGCTTGTGGGTTCAGTGGAACCTGTGGTATTTATTCGTTGCCGTTGCCGTTCGGGCGCTACACAATAACTCTTATGAGAACTCTTATGAGAGCATATTATTACACACACGAGATTTATGCAAAAGACGTCACTGAATGATCATGGATCACGCGCAAAGAGCGCTGTTGCCTGCCGGGCTGCGTGATACTCTCCCGCCTGAGGCAGCATTTGAGGCCCGAGTGACTGAGGGCTTAGCGGCTTTTTTTGCGTCGAACGGGTATGATCGCGTCACGCCTCCCCTTGTGGAGTTCGAGGAGACTCTCCTGTCCGGGAGTGGAGCTGCGACTGCGGCACAGGTGTTCCGCTTCATGGACCCAATGAGCCAGCGTATGATGGGAGTCCGGGCAGACATCACGTCACAGGTAGCCAGAATCGCCGTTACCCGTCTAGTCAAGGCGCCGAGACCCCTACGACTAGGGTATGCTGGTCATGTGTTACGAGTCAAAGGATCACAGTTGCGACCAGAGCGTCAGTCCATCCAAGCTGGCGTGGAGCTGATTGGGTCTCCGCGCGCCGAAGCAGATACAGAAGTGATCCTGCTTGTTGCAGAAGCCCTGGCAGATTTGGGGGTGACTGGTGTCAGTGTCGATCTCAACTTGCCGACTTTAGTCCCAGCTGTCCTTGCTGGCCTTGGCGTCAAAGGCGCGGAAGAAGAACGTCTGCGACGTGCGCTCTATCACAAGGACTCGACAGCACTGGCTGCTGAAGATGGTCTAGCAGCGAGTCTGCTCGTAAAATTGGTAACTGCTTGTTGTGGGCCTGCCGACCGTGCCGTTGGTGCTTTGGCTGTTCTGGATCTGCCGCCAGTTGCCGCGTCTGAACGAGATGTCTTCTCCCAAGTGGTCAGACTGGTTCGCACTGCAGCACCCGCTCTGACCATTACTATCGATCCTGTTGAACATTGCGGTTTCGAGTACCATGCGGGAGTGAGTTTCACTATTTTTGCCCGTGGCGCACAGGGGGAACTAGGGCGGGGGGGACGGTACCGTGTCGTTGGAAACGGAAAAGTGGCTGAGGAGGTAGCGGTCGGCGCGACATTATTCGTCGATGCTGTACTCGAAGTTCTTCCTCCCCAAGCAGCGGCGGCCAGTCGCCGTCTCCTTGTGCCCCACGGGACAACCCGCGCGACGGTACGTTCCCTGCAGGCCGCTGATTGGATCACGGTGGTAGCTCTTGAGCCAGAGGAAAATATAGTAGTACTTGCAACTAGATTAGGATGTTCCCATGTTTTATTTGGGAATCGTATTGTAGCACGAGTTTTACTTTAGTACTGCTCGGTCATAGCGGCGTATTCTCTCAGAGAGAGATATTGGAAACAGAAAGAAATGACAAATGTTGTTGCGGTCGTGGGTATCCAGTGGGGCGACGAAGGCAAGGGCAAGATTGTCGACTGGCTGTCAGAAAAAACGGACATAGTCGTCCGTTTTCAAGGAGGGCATAATGCCGGTCATACCCTTGTCATAGACGGAAAGACATATAAGCTCAACATTCTACCATCAGGAATTGTGCGTGGAAAAATTTCTTTCATTGGGAACGGCGTTGTTCTCGATCCGTGGGCCTTTCTAGACGAGGTCGACAGGCTGAAAGAACAAGGCGTTCCTGTGACTCCGGACACTCTGCGGGTAGCAGAGAATGTCCCTCTTGTTCTTCCTCTGCATCGCACGCTGGAAAAAACCCGTGAAACAGGTTTGACTTCTATCGGTACAACTGGTAAAGGTATAGGTCCAGCGTATGAAGATAAAGTCGCGCGCCGATCTGTGCGGGTGTGTGATCTAGCAGACAATACAGTACTGGTCGACAAGGTTGATGGCCTGTTAATCCACCATAATGCATTACTGCGTGGATTCAATAAATCAGAAATTGATCGTTTCGTATTATTAAAATCTTTAAAAGATTTAGCACCAAAAATACTACTTTACATGGATGTCGTGTGGCAAAAGCTCGAGTCGTACCACATGGCCGGTAAACGGATTCTGTTTGAGGGTGCTCAAGGTGCTATGCTCGATGTTGATCATGGTACCTATCCGTTCGTCACTTCTTCGAATACCGTTGCAGCACAGGCGGCGACAGGTTCAGGCATGGGTGCAGGCAATATTGGATTTGTTCTTGGCGTCTGTAAGGCTTATACCACCCGAGTTGGCGCTGGGCCATTTCCAAGTGAGTTGAACAATAACCTAGGAAAACAACTTGTTGAACGTGGCTCCGAGTACGGCACGGTGACCGGCCGTCGTCGCCGCTGCGGTTGGTTTGATGCCGTACTCGTACGGCAGGCTATTAAAGTCGGCGGGATCAAGGGTATTGCACTGACGAAGCTTGATGTTCTCGACGTCTTAAAAAAAATAAAGATTTGTGTGCGTTACCGCCTAGATGGAGAGGAACTAGATTATATGCCAGCGCTCATCACAGCCCAGGCACGGCTTGAGCCCGTCTATGAAGAGCTAGATGGCTGGGAAGAAAGCACACGCGGAGCTCAGAGCTGGACCCAATTGCCCACCAGGGCAATCAGATATGTGCGCCGGCTTGAGGAACTTATTGAGACTCCTGTGACAATGCTTTCAACAAGTCCTGAGCGGAAGAGCACGATACTCATATCCGATCCGTTCAGCGACTGATTTGATTTTTCTAGGACTGATTTTTCTAGGACAGACATACCGACCGCTGTGCGGAGGACAACAGCAACAAAAAAACGAACATTCAGGTCAGGAGAGAGTCAGGAGAGACGTTGCTCTTGGGGCCTCTCTTTATTCCCGTGCCCGTGCCGTTCTGGTATCTGGTATGCTCTTCTTCGTCTCTGTGGGTGCCGCGTATCGACTTCTGTAGTTTCTCAAATGCGCGCACTTCAATCTGACGCACCCGCTCCCGCGAAATATCATAGTGTTGACTCAAATCTTCCAATGTTGTTGGCTTGTCGCGCAGCCGTCTCTCGATAAGAATATGACGTTCTCTTTCGTTAAGTGTTCTCATAGCCAGTGACAGAAGATGGCGCCTTTGGCCCATTTCCTGGAGATCGGCGACAATGACTTCTTGGCTTGCGCTTTCGTCTATTAAGCAATCCTGCCACTCTCCCTCATCCTTCCCCCGAAGAGGGGTATTAAGCGAGCGATCGGTGTTTGTCAGACGCTGATTCATCTGCACGACATCCCCTTCGGGGACATCAAGTTTCTCTGCGATCAATCGCACGGAATCAGGGGACAGGGCCCCTTCGTCAAGGGCTTGCACCTGACCTTTGATTTTACGCAAATTGAAAAACAGCTTTTTCTGTGCAGCCGTTGTGCCTATCTTGACCAAGGACCATGAGTGCAGAATATATTCCTGAATGGCCGCCCGAATCCACCACATAGCATAGGTCGCCAACCGGAAACCACGATCTGGATCAAAGCGGCGTACGGCCTGCATCAGACCCACGTTGCCTTCGGAAATCACTTCTCCCATAGGCAAACCATATCCTCTATAGCCCCTAGCGACTTTTACTACCAAACGTAGGTGACTCATTACAAGCTTGTGTGCTGCGTTGAGGTTCCCATTATTCTTATAGTCCTGAGCCAGTGCATACTCTCGTTCAGGCACAAGCATGGGGAATTTACGTAGTTCATGCATGTAATGCATGATATCATGGTTTTGCGCTATCGCAAATGGCGAACACGCAGTCATGCCAACCTCTCCATTTAAAAATGCAATGAGCATCACCTGCTAGAAAAATGCAGCTCAGCTTCCGATATCGACACAGTTTCTACGAAAGCTGGAATAATAACATAGTTTTTTTATCAGGTATATTGCATTGAGTGAAGCTCTAAAAAATTAGTTAGTTCTTGGATATCAAATGGTAACTTGCTGAAAAAGCGAAGTTGGTTTCCAGTGCGAGGGTGGAAAAAACTGATTGAACAGGCGTGAAGGGCTTGGCGTGGGAGGACCAGCATTGGCGGGCAATCCCGCGGCCTGCGACCATAAACAAGATCCCCAATAATGGGATGTCCCATGGAGGACATGTGCACTCTGATCTGATGCGTGCGTCCTGTTGCCAAGCAGCATTCTATCAGGCTTGCGGAATTACTAAAAGTTTTTATTATTTTATAATGAGTGATCGCTGGTTTTCCTCTCATTGGAAGAACAGTCATCTTTTTACGATTCACGGGATGTCGGCCAATATTGGCTGTCACCACCCCTGAGCGCTCTGGTGGCACGCCCCATACCACGGCTTGGTAACGCCTGTCTATGCGGTGATCCGCAAACTGCGCAGCAAGGTTGTAATGGGCGGTGTCTGTCTTGGCCACTACCAACAGGCCGCTAGTATCCTTGTCGAGGCGGTGCACAATGCCCGGTCGCCCAAAAGCGCTCCCTATATTAGAGAGTCTTGTCTCATAACGGGCTAGCAGAGCATTGACGAGGGTATTGTCTAGATTGCCAGGAGCAGGATGCACTACCATACCAGGAGATTTGTCTATTAAAAGAATATCGTTATCTTCATATACTATTTTTAAAGGCACGAATTGTGGCTCTAATTGTGGAGGCGCAGGGATAGTGACTTTGACCGCCTGTCCACGGTGCATCCGAGCGGCCGGATCCCTCACCGTTACACCATCTACAGTAATCAGTCCCTGCATGATCAGCGCTTTGAGACGCGAACGTGACAGGAAAGATGGACGGCATTGGTCTAGCCTTAACCCAGCTTGTTCCCGTGCGATATGCACTTGAAAAAATGTCTTGTCAGTTGGCATATAGACCCCATGCACTCCGCGAAGGGCGAGATTTTTGTCCAGCCGTCACACCCTCACGATTATGAAAATACTGGTTATTGTAATGACAGGTTTGATTGCCATTGGGTTGGCTTTTTTAGCCTACGGTCTGTCGATGAAGAGTCCCCATTTTGGCGAGTCCTCTGCTCTCGTGCACGCCATTGGGAAGGCAGAAGGGAGAGTCTGTGCGGATCTGCGTGTGCCGTTTGGGAGAGTCACGTTGAATCAAGCACCTGGTACACGAATCACCGCTATGGTGGTTGACAACCACTGTCTCATCCTTCTGTTGGAAGGCGGTGAGCAGGGGGAGCGAGTGATCGTTATTGATCTCGTCGCTGGCCGCGTACTGGGCACAGTCACTGTCGAATCCGCACAATGACTCCTCCCATTCCCATGCCGCAGATTTTGTCTCTCACACAGAATCATCTTGACAGAATGCGCGCTGCTGCCGTCGCTGCTTATCCTGCTGAGTGTTGTGGGCTGTTAGTCGGTGTGCTCGAGACAAAAGCACAGTGGCGAGTAACACATGTCGTCCCAACATACAACCTACGGGCAGAAGAACGGAATGACCGTTTTGCGATCGATCCTGTCACTCATCTCGCGTTGAGAAGATGTCTCCGCGGGCGACCTGAGCACATGATCGGCCATTACCATTCTCATCCCAATGGGCAGGCATACCCCTCTGCAAAAGATCTTGCTATGGGATTTGAACCAGAACTCTTCTGGGTCATCGTAGCGGTCAATGGCAAAAGGCACGCCGGCGCGACAGAAGCCTATAGATTGGATGGAAAGGCGGTTCATTCTGTAAGTATCCAGATACGGATCGCCACTTCAGAACTTCAGAATCGACTCTTACACAGTCATGCCCGCCAGAAAGTTGGCTGAAAGAGGATCAGTATGCTGAACAGCTCCAATCGCCCTGCGAGCATAGCGCCCGAGAGGATCCATTTCGCGGCCTCAGAAAGGTGAACAAATGATAGACAAGTGACACTGGGACCTTGTCCTACATTTGAGAGAGCGACAGCCGTCACAGAAAAAGCAGTCACGAAATCAAGGCCTATCAAACTGAGCAGTAGAGAAACAATAGCGAACGTGAAGGCATACAGAAAGAAGAACCCGAGCACAGCCTCCGGCACGCCTGGGGGAATAGGTTGGTGGTTGTAATAGGGTATGCAAACCCCATGGGGTCTGAGTGACTTGAGCATCTGGATCTTCGCTGTGGCGTAGAGAATTTGAAAACGGAAAACCTTGATTGCGCCAGTCGTTGAGCCGGCACAACCACCTATGAAGATGATAAAGAACAAAATAGAAATGCTCAGACCATCCCATTGCCAATAACTGCCCATAGAGTAACCGGTGCCCGTCATCAGGGAGGTAGTTGTAAAAATCGCCATCCGAGCAGCATGCAGTAACGGCCTATCCGAGGCCAGCCATAATCCACAAAACACCAGTACAATGGCCATCCCAAGGATGGTAAGGAATGCACGAACCTGCGTGTCATATAAAAGTAGTTCTGGAGTCCCACGCACTGCCTGGAGAGAGAGGAGAATCGGGAGACTACCGAGAATCATTGCTAATACTAATAAGAATTCTATAAATATGTTTTCCCCTATAATAATAAAATATTCTGAATTCATAAAACCACCAGTAGATAAAACTGTCATAGCATGCGTCACCGCCTCAAACCCAGTCATACCCAGTCCCCATAACGTCAGGGACAAGAGTACGGTCAAGCCAACGTAAAGGCTGATCATGATCAGTCCCGTGCTCAACGATGGTGAGCGTTCATGAGCCTCTATGGCCTCGACACGAAAAATTTTCATACCACCATCACCACCATCCCCGAGCACCGGAAAGAGCAGCAGTGCTGTCAGAAGGATCCCGATACCGCCAAGCCATTGGAGCAATGCCCGCCAGAGGAGAATACCATATGACACACTCTCGAGACCGACGATCACTGTGGAACCTGTAGTGGTCAAACCTGACGTGGCTTCGAAAAAAGCATCCGTGTAGGCCAATTCGAGCTCGGAAAACACGAACGGCAAGGCCGCAAAGGCCGGCAGTGTCACCCAGATGGTGGTCGTCAGCACGAAACACTGGCGCAAAGAAAGACTGAACGCCATTCTCCGATTCATGAAGAAGACAGTGCTACCGGCGCAGAATGTCATGGCCGCGGGAGCTGCAAAGGCTCTGCTCCCATCTTCATCCAAAGCCCATACCACTGCCGCTAGCCCGAGCATGATCAGGGCCAGGGCAGTGAGCAGCAAGCCAGTGATGCGGAAAACAGGTCTGAGAGTGAGTTTTCCTGCATACACCGTGCCAGCTTTCTGTTCTATCTGTCTTTTCCTTCTCTTTTTCCTTGGAGGCGCCTTAAAGAGGCTGCCAGAAACTACGCCTCAGCAACACGAGGACCGTCAGAAGCTCCAGACGCCCCAGTAACATTGTAAAGGACAGGATCCATTTAGCCGTGTCGGGTAATAAACTAAAATTACCTGACGGACCAATAGTAGGTCCAAGCCCAGGACCAACATTTCCAAGAGCGGTAGCTGAGCCAGATAAGGCTGTCACAAGGTTCAGCCCCGTCACCATGAGGGCGCCGGCGATGACGGCAAAGCACACGGTATACAACACGACAAAGCCCTGTACAGAACGCACGACGTCCTCGGAGATTTTCTCCTTATCAAAATGGACTAAGAACACGCCAGTAGGGTGTAATAACCGCTTAAACTGTACGGCCGCTAAAGAAAAGAGTACTTGAAAACGGAAAACCTTGATTGCGCCTGAGGTAGAACCCGTGCAACCGCCCACAAAAGTCAGCCAGAAGAAAATTGTCTGCGCAAACCCCCCCCATGCGGCATAGTCTGTCGAGACATACCCACAAGTTGTGATCACAGAAACAACATTAAAAGCAGCAGAGCGCAGAGCATTATTGTAAGAGATATCATGAACTGTCCATAGCCATGTCGCTAGTATCACGACAAATGCTGCCGTGCCTCCGTAAAACCAGCGCACTTGCGAGTGGCCTCGTAACCGCCATTCCTTCTGCTGCAAAAGTACGATGAAGAGAACGAATGGTGTCGCGCCAATCATCATGAAGAGGATCAGGATCCACTCAATCAATGAATTGTGAAAATGACCAATTGATTTATCAAAAGTAGAATAACCACCTGTTGCAAGTGTTGTCATAGCATGATTGATGGCATCGAACCCGTCCATGCCTGCCATCCACAGAATCAGAGCACATACTACGCTGAAAAGCGCATAAAGCGCAGTGATCGTTCCAGCCATCTGTGAGACACGTGGCATCACCTTATCTGTTTTGTCCGACGACTCCATACGAAAGAGTTGCATGCCACCGATTCGCAGATCAGGCAAAACTGCCACAGCCATAACGATGATTCCAATGCCACCGAGCCATTGCAACAGACTGCGCCATAGCAGAAGGCTGCGTGGGGCTGTGTCTAGATCCGTCATCACAGTGGAACCAGTGGTGGTCAGGCCCGACATAGATTCGAAAAAGGCATCTGCTGGGGACAGGTGTCGTGACGAGAAGAGAAAAGGCAAGGAACCAAAAGAGCACACGACGAGCCATGCGCCTGTTGTCAGCAAAAATGCTTGTCGCGTGCTCAAGGGAAGAGAGCCCGGAGAACTGTAAGCGAGAGTTGCTGTTATACCGCAGCAACCTGTTATAATTGATGCAGTAGTAAATGCTTGTAATTCAATATCTTTAATATAAGAATCTCCTATAATAGGAAGTATCATTGATAAAGATTCTACTAATAATAAATATCCTATAAGGCGTAAAATAGGAGCATATAAAACCATTAAGATGCTATTCTCCTCCTCTTTTCGCGAAGAAACACCCATGAGGAGGCGCCCTGATAGTAGCCTGTAGAAGGAAGATGATTCCCACTCCATGCATGAAATGAAAATGAAAGTCAAAGTCGGTCATGTGGTTCTATCACGAGCGGCCAATAAGGTTCTATGCGGCAGCGTTTCCCCTGGCGGTCGGGGCACTCAGGCCCCCCTGCTGCGCGACCACACGAATGCTATGATGCTCTCGCTCACTCGCTCACTGAGGGAGCAAGGATGCCGTGCCGCCCCTGCTCGACCACCACAACTGACGAGGGGTGTTTCCGTAGCCGCGCCCATGCCCTGCAGCGAACAGTCAGTCCGGCTTCTTCCGGGAGGCGGTCTCACAGTGCGCTAGTGTGAGGCGAACTGCAGATACATACGAAAAGCAGATACGAAAAACGGACACACCACAGGAGAAACGCGCACGCCCCATGCCCTATGCCATGCCACACTCGTATACGAGACGGATTCTCGTATACGAGACGGATTCAACGATCCGGAGCGGAGCCGGGATGTCTCTGGAAACCCCTGTCACAGGGCGCAAAAAAATGCAGCCATTGTGCCATCACCTGCCAGTCGCTCCAACAAAGCAGTCACCCCCTCCTTCAACACAAGGGCAACAGGCTCCGCCTGTGCATGAGCGTCCCAACAGCCCTCTCTGTGTCCTCTGTGTCGTGTCGAACGCATGGCCATGGTTGCCGGTTGCTGTTGCCATGCCACCATGACCCCTCCTTTGCCTTTTTGCCGTGCGGCGTGGCACTATTGGCCTCTAAACCTCTCAAAAACTTTCATAGCGTTCAGCTATTTGATTTATTGAAAATTTTTGCAACTTTGTAGTTACGCAAATGAAAAACATCTGGGACACCAGAACCGAGGAGCGGACGACAATACATCCGGAACTGGTCTGTGACATTGTTGCCTGCGACATTGATAAACTCACTGGGCATCACTCTCGTCTTCCCGGCGATATCCTCTAGTGGATGGAGATGGTATTCGACAGAATAGAATCCAGTACGATGAATGGCCACGGAACCATCCGTTTCCCGCCAACGGGCATACTGAACCGCTTTTTCACCAACCTCACGAGCCTCGCGCTGATCAACGTCAGAGACGCACCCTAGGAACGAACGTTGCAGATAACCGAACGTGTCCCCACGGACACGCTTATATCCGAGTTTTTCCCTAATTAAATCGCACAGCAGGTCTGCCAAGATTCCTGTTCCGGATAATTGGACATTACCATGAGCATCTCGTTCTACCTGTTTGAGGAGAGTGGTAATGATGGGTTCACCTTTCTCGTTATGAATCCCTTCTGAAACAGCCACAATACAACGTCCATGTGTTTCATAAATTTTTTTTATATCTTTTAAGAAAGTATCTATATCAAAAACTCGTTCTGGAAGATAAACCAGATGAGGACCATCTTCATCAAATTTGCGGCCTAAGGCAGAGGCCGCTGTCAGAAAACCGGCGTGCCGTCCCATAACCACGCCAACGTAAATACCAGGGAGGGCATGGTTATCGAGATTTGCCCCAGCAAAGGCCAGGGCCACAAAGCGTGCAGCAGAACCAAACCCTGGCGTGTGGTCGTTCACCACAAGGTCGTTGTCAATCGTCTTCGGAATATGGAAACAATGAAGACGGTAGTTCGCTTGCCGCGCTTCCTCGGCAACGATGCGTGAGGTATCGGAAGAATCATTACCACCAATATAGAAGAATGTGGAGATTTCATGCGCCTGCAGAACTTTGAAGATCTCCTGGCAGTATGGGCGATCTGGCTTGTCACGCGTACTTCCTAAGCTGGAAGAAGGTGTTTTGGCAACTAGTTCCAGGTTATGAGTCGTCTCCTGCGTCAAATCAACAAAATCTTCCTCAATTATTCCGCGCACCCCATGATAGGCTCCATAAATTTGACTGACGGTAGGATATTTGCGTGCCTCGATCACCACGCCAGCCAGAGACTCATTGATGACAGCCGTAGGCCCTCCTCCTTGAGCAACAAGTATCTTCCCTTGCAACATGAGTACTGTTCCTCCTTCTCCTACAGAGCACTCCAGTCCTCCTAAGCTAAGACACGCAGCACTCTCCTTCTTTGTTTCCCAAACGTCTACTAAAAAACACCAAAGAACATTCTAGACCGCATGGCGCGCAAGGCAATTGTCGAATAACACCTTATGAGAAGAAGGTTGATTTCAGCCATATTTATAGCTACCTACCTGTCAAGGGAAGTGTTGCGTAGCCGCAATTGTCCCCATCGTCTAGAGGCTCAGGACTCCGCTCTTTCAAGGCGGCAACACGGGTTCAAATCCCGTTGGGGACACCAGCGTGTGGCTACACAGACGACATTTTTCCAGCGGGAGACATCCCTGGCTTTGGGAGGGTTGTGGCCATGTTCATTCAGACGGAACCGACGACTAATCCGGCATCCATGAAATTTCTACCAGGACAAGCAGTCATGCGGAACGGGACGGCGGACTTCACCTCTCTAGAGAGGGCGCGTCCTTCGCCGCTCGCGCAACGGCTCTTTGGGGTGAAAGGAGTGTGTGGTGTTTTCCTGGGGTCCAACTTTGTCACCGTTACCAAATCAGACGACATAGACTGGTTCGCACTCAAACCTGCCGTTCTAGAGGCCTTAGCTCATCACCTTGTCTCAGGGGAGCCTGTGCTGGAGGAGAGTTTTCTAAGGAGCCAAGAAAATGAGCAGAGGGGCGATAGGGTCCGCCGCCACATTTGTGATGTTCTCGACAAAAAGGTCCGCCCAGCAGTTGCTCGTGATGGTGGGGATATTATCTTTCATGATTTTCGTGATGGAGTCGTCTATCTCCGTTTGCAAGGGGCATGTTCAGGGTGTCCAGGCTCAACGGCAACGCTTAAAAACGGTGTTGAAAATTTGCTGCGCCATTATATCCCTGAAGTCCTAGCCGTGCGCGCCACCGATTCAAACGGGCGGTTTGTTGTCTGAATCCTCTCCAGGAGACGTCTTGTTCGTGGCATATACCCCATGCTGTGCTGGGTCACTGTGACCGTGACGAGGGATTTCATGAGGTGCCGCTACCATGCCTGTCGGCTATATCTCATCACACCGCCTGTTCTGCAAGATCCTGTGTCCTTTTCCGCTATTCTGGCTGCTGTCCTTGATGCGGGTGATGTGGCCTGTGTCCAGCTGCGTTTAAAAGGGGCGGATGAAAAAACACTGCGATTTAGCATTGATACCCTGCGCCCGATAGTACAGACTCGTGGAGTTGCATTCCTCCTCAATGACAGACCTGACGTAGCATCACTTTTGGGATGCGACGGTGTTCACGTGGGTCAAAAAGACACGTCCTATGTTAAAAGTCGGCAACTCGTTGGGGCTGACTCTATTGTCGGGGTCACATGCTCCGATTCGCGCCATCTGGCAATGGTCGCAGCAGAACAGGGTGCAGATTACGTGGCCTTTGGGGCTTTTTTCCCCACGACGACGAAGCCCTCCAGAACCCGTGCGCCCGTTTCCCTCATTGAATGGTGGGTTGAGCTCATGACGGTTCCCTGTGTTGCTGTCGGAGGTATTACTACTAAAAACTGTAAACCACTGATTCAGGCTGGGGCTGACTTCCTCGCCGTGAGTGCAGGGGTGTGGGAGCACTCCGCAGGTCCAGTACAGGCTGTCACCCAATTTACTGACCTTCTCAGCAATGAAAAAGGATGAGAGCTGTCAGCTGTCAAGAATAGACCGGAAATAGACTGGACACCAATCTATCTCCCGATAATAAGCGGCTCCAGAGGAGACGTGGTGGCCTGCACGCAATACCCGCCTTCTCTCGGCGCGGTTTGTAGAACACGTTGGACCAGTATCCAGTATTTTAAGGGAGAATATTTCTTTTATACCTAACCGTTATGATTGCACGGGCCACTGACATGGGCTTCCCCAAAAGTGGCCATTCCGGTATGACAGGCAATGGCCCCTTGCAGAAGAGCCAGCGCCAGGATTGTCCCCGATGCTTCCCCTAGGCGCAGGTTGAGATCGAGCAGAGGGGTTTTCCCAAGCTTGCTGCACAAGTGGCGGTGGGCAGGCTCCGCAGAGGCATGGGCAATCATGCAATGATCGAGGGCCCCTGCAGAGCAGGATTCTAGCACCGCTGCTGCAGCGGTGCAGACATACCCATCAAGCAGAACAGGCACCCTTTGCAGGCGCGCCGCTACCACAGCGCCTGCGATGGCTGCTAATTCACGTCCGCCAACATAGCGCAGGACATCAAGCGCATCTCTCCAAGAGTGCCGATGCAGGGCAACGGCACGCGCGACTACTTGCGCTTTTGCCGCTAGCCGTTCTCCAAACATCCCTGTTCCCGGTCCAGTCCATGTGTCAGCCGTACAGCCAAACAAACCATGGCAAAGGGTTGCTGCTGCAGTTGTGTTACCAATTCCTATTTCACCCACGCAGAGAACGTCACTGGCTGAAGGGACCGCGGCCATCCCTGTGGCAAGGGCAGCAACGCATTCAGAATCGTCCATTGCAGGGGCTTGAACGAAGTTCGCAGTCGGATGGTCAAGATCTAGAGCCTGCACTCGTAACGTAGCCCCAAAGGTTTTGCACAGTTGATTGATGGCTGCACCACCAGTCTGGAAATTGTCTACCATTTGAGCGGTCACTTCTGCAGGGTAAGCAGAGACGCCCAGAGCGGTAACGCCATGGTTGCCGGCAAACACGACTGCCGTTGGCTTCTCAAGCCGGGGCGGATAACGCCCTTGCCAGGCACACAACCACGCCGTCATATCTTCCAGCCGGCCAAGGGCGCCTGGTGGCTTCGTGAGGATGGACTCATGTGCGACTGCTCCAGAAAGCGCCACCTTATCTGGCCCCGGTAGAGTCTTGAGGAGTGCACGAAAATCATCCAGAGTCTGGAGAGACTGCACGGATTGAATCTTTGGCATTGTGGAGACTCCGGGTGAAAGGACAAAGACGCAACAAAAGTGTCATCATACCACGTCGGTGCCGTGAAAGCATGCAGCAAGAATGGGTCGCGTCGTCCCCTCCAGCAGAAACTGGGGAGTCCCTCGTATGTGGCGGTGCAGAAACGCCGACTGGTTGGCGCGGCCTGATACTCTCTTGCCATCTTGCCGCTTCTTTCCTACTACGTCTGCCTTTACCACCACTCGCACGACCCATACCACCCGGCGCCATGACGCGGGCTATGTGGGCATTTCCACTGGTGGGGATTGCTGTTGGTGTCTCTGGAGCGGCTGTCTATGCCGTGTTCGTGCTCATGGGCTTCACATCCCTGTTGGCCGCGTTACTGGCCATAGCAGTTATCACGGGGCTCACGGGCGGGCTGCACGAGGATGGCCTCGCAGATATGGCTGACGGCTTCGGCGTGATAGGTCCGCGTTTTGAGAAGCTTGCGGTCATGCGGGAGAGTCATATCGGCACTTTTGGGGTACTAGCCCTGGGATTTGCAATGGCTATGCGGACTGCTGCCATCACTGCCGTCGGTGAGACGGGGATTCTCAGCGTTGCTGTTGCTCTCATTTTGGCTGAGTCTATCGGACGGGCAGCCATGCCACTCGCCATATGGCTCGCACCCCCAGCCCGTCCAGATGGACTGGGAGCTGCCGCTTCTGCAGCAAAAGACCATGAGACTTTTCTCTCTATGAGCGTCTCCGTGACCATGGTGAGCATTCTCTCGCTGATTTTTTTACTTCCATTACAAGCAATGGCTATCATGACAACGATGATCCTCATCGTACGAACGATGGTGTCTTGCGCATGCAAACATATCGGCGGTCACACGGGCGACGTCCTAGGGGCCACTGGTCATGCCGTTAGCACGGCTGTGCTGATGAGTCTGACTGTTTGTCTTGAGTGAGGCCGATCACTTTTTGCTATGGGCTCGTTCCTCCTACTGTTATCCCATCCACTCGCAATGTGGGCTGACCTACACCAACTGGCACACTCTGACCACTCTTCCCACATGTACCAATTCCATCATCCAACTTGAGATCGTGTCCGACCAGAGTCACACGAGTTAACGCATCCTGACCGTTACCGATCAACGTTGCCCCCCGGACAGCCGGACCAACTTTGCCGTTTTCTATGAGATAAGCTTCTGAGGCTGAAAACACAAACTTGCCTGAGGTAATATCCACTTGTCCGCCACCAAAATGAACAGCGTAAAGGCCACGAGGCACAGAGGCAATGATTTCTTCTGGATCAGTCTTCCCAGCTAGCATAAATGTGTTTGTCATACGCGGTAATGGTGCATGAGCATAGGACTGGCGTCTGCCATTGCCGGTAGGTTTCAAGCCCATGAGGCGTGCATTCAGACGATCTTGCATATATCCCACCAGGATGCCGTCCTCAATCAGGACAGTCCGGCCAGTAGGCGTGCCTTCGTCGTCAACAGACAGGGAGCCGCGCCGGTCGGGAAGGGTACCGTCATCTACCACTGTTACACACGGGGCCGCGACCCGCTGACCCATCAGAGACGCGAATGCGGAGGTTTTCTTACGGTTAAAATCCCCTTCCAAGCCGTGCCCCACGGCTTCATGCAGTAGCACGCCAGGCCAGCCCGGTCCCAGGACGACAGGCATTTCTCCAGCTGGTGCGGGAATGGAGTCGACGTTGACAAGAGCCTGGCGTAGCGCTTCGTTCACTGCGCCTTGCCATACCACTGGAGACACGAGCCGATCGTAGCCAACTCTGCCACCAGTGCCATAGCTGCCCATTTCCATGCGATCGCCTTGCGCTACCATGATGGAGATGTTGAGACGCACGAGTGGTCTTATATCATAGGTTGTTTCTTTATTAACATGTGTTATAGAAATCACTTGCCAACTTCCTGTTAAAGTTGCTATAACTTGTTTAATTTTTGTTTCACGAGCACGTGCATAGGCGTCAATGTCAGACAACACACGAATCTTGTCATTGAATGATGCCATGGCAAGGGGATTCAGGTCAGCGTAGAAAGTCTGCTTCGTAAGAGGTGGCGGTTCAGCCTTTACTCCCTTGCTACAGCTACGGACCGCCCGCACCGTTTTTACAGCGCGCTGCAGTGCCGCCATGGACAGCTCACTTGCATGAGCATAGCCTGCAGATTCCCCGGACACTGCCCGGAGGCCGAACCCTTGCGCACTATTAAATGAAGCGTTCCGGATACGACTTTCGTCCAGTCTACAACTCTCTGACTGGCGATATTCTAGGAAAAGTTCACCGTCGTCAGCGCCACGCAAAGCGTCCGCGACGAGGCGACTGCAGATTTCTCTGTTCAAATCCGTGTTGCTGAAGAAAAGTTCTTCGATGCGGGCGATATCAGGCATCGTGAGCTCTCCGAGTAGGAACGCAATGAGTAAAGAGAATAGCCTGTGACTAGGAGTCTTCCTGACGATTTCATAGCATCTCCGGCTAGTGGGGAACAAGACGCCCCAGTCTGAGACCAGACCATCCCACATGTGCTCGTGTCCTCGTGTAGAGAAGCTCTGCACTAGGAGACGAAGCTATCTCGCTGCCCTCGCCAACGAGACAAGCGGCTGCGCACAGCGCGATGAAGACCGCTCTCTCGATGCACAGGGAGGAAAAAAATAGTTGGACAAAGAGCGACAAGCTGGAGGAGAGATAGTGGACTCCTTGATATTGTGAGTGTCATACTGCCCGGCACAGCGCGGGATCTGGGTGTGTGTGATGGACTGTAGGCTGGTAGGCTGTAGGCTTTTGTGTCTTCCTGTGACCTTTTGCTTGATCTGTGGTCGTCTTTTGCCATGCTGGATGCTGGGAACGGATCACTGGACATGGAAGTTCTCGAGGCTCAATACTTTTTTTGATACTGGGCCCACTCCAGATCCGCAATTGCACAGCCAGGCCCAAAAGAAAAAATGCTGGTTTTTTGTGAGAAGAGGAGCAGAAGGCGTATACGTGTCGTTCATGAAAACGTCCTGATCGCGTCAGGGTGAACAGTGTGCGGCGCTGTAAAAACAGGAGTGTCTGTCGATACAGACCCTTTTCTTGCCAACAGGCAAGGGGATTTGACGATTTGACCCCTGAGGGGCCTGAGGGGCCTGAGGGGAGAGAGGCCCCTGCCACCCTTCTGTTCTGCGTGCAGATGACCGGCGTGCTACAATACAATGGTCAATTGTGCCATTCTGGGGATGCCTAACAAATCTAGAGTTTTGAGACTATGATATGATCAAGAACGCTACGCCATTCTCTCGTCCCCGCCCTCTTGTCCTGTGCATTTTAGACGGCTGGGGGCATCGAACGGAAACGACCGACAACGCCATTGCCTTAGGGCATACTCCCAACTGGGATCGTCTGCTCGCAAACTGCCCGCATACCCTGATAGAGACTTCAGGCTCGTACGTGGGGTTGCCAGCTGGCCAGATGGGTAATTCTGAGGTGGGACACATGAACCTGGGTGCAGGCCGTGTCGTCATGCAGGATCTGCCACGCATCGATTCAGCAGTGACTGATGGCTCTCTTGCGGCTAATCCGGCCTTGATCCAGTTTATTCGCACTCTCAACGCGAAGGGCGGCGCAGCGCACATCATGGGCCTAATGTCGCCAGGGGGAGTGCATTCCCACCAGAACCATATTACATCTATTACTCGTACAATTTCTGCAACTGGTATTCCAGTAATTGTTCATGCTCTCTTAGATGGCCGAGACACGCCACCAACTTCTGGCAAGGAATTTACCGCCAGGTTCCTGCACGATATCCAGGACTTGCCCAATGTTCGTATTGGTGTCGTGAGCGGGCGCTATTACGCCATGGACAGAGATCAGCGCTGGGAAAGGATAGAGAAGGCTTTTGAAGCCATTGTCAATGGCAAGGCCTTGGTATCCACGGATGCTCTGACAGCCATCCAGGATTCTTATGAAAATGGTAAAAGTGACGAATTCGTACAGCCTGTTGTCATGGTCGGGTACAATGGCATACAGGAAAACGATGGCCTGTTCATGGCCAATTTTCGGGCCGATCGTGCCCGTGAGATCCTCACAGCCCTAGCCGTCCCTGAATTTACCGGGTTCGCGCGGACACGCTTGCCAGTCTTGAGTGCCCGGCTTGGCATGGTCGAATATTCCAAGGAACTGAACGCCTTCTACCCAGCTCTTTTCCCGCCGCAGGAACTAGTTGGTCTTCTGGGGGAACTGATTGCAAAGGCAGGCATGACACAGCTTCGCATTGCTGAAACAGAGAAGTACGCTCATGTGACTTTCTTCTTCAATGGTGGCGAAGAAAGTATTTATCAAAAAGAGAAAAGAATACTTATACCAAGTCCAAAAGTTGCTACATATGATTTGCAGCCAGAAATGGCCGCACCACAGGTCACGGATGAGCTGGTAGCGGCCATAGAGTCGAATGAGTTCGATGTGGTCATTTGCAATTATGCTAACGGTGACATGGTAGGACACACCGGCATCCTCCCCGCTGCTATCCAAGCAGCCGAGGCCGTGGATATCGCCTTGGGCAGGGTAGAATCGGCTGTCAAGAAAATGGGTGGCATCCTGTTAATCACAGCTGATCATGGCAACTGCGAAATGATGTGTGACCCAGTGACTGGTGAGCCGCATACAGCCCACACCGTTGGGAAAGTGCCTCTTGTTCTGGTCAATACCGGGTGGGTCAAACATCTGGCCGAAGGTTGTCTCGCTGATATAGCCCCAACCATGCTGGCGCTGCTGGGTGTGCCGCAACCGTTGGAAATGACGGGAAATTCGCTCCTTGGCGTGAAAGCGGCCTCTGTCACAAGGCAGGGGCACTGTGCGACGTAAGAGTTCTCCCTGGAAGGGGCGCATGATGCTGCTGGGGGGCATGGCCGCCTGCTTAGTGATATCAAGCCCCCTCTCTGCTGTGTCACATGTGGAAACGCCTTTTGAACGGCTGCGGTCTTTGGAAGGAACTCTAGTAGAAAATCTACTTGTGCGCAAGAATCTGCAACGTGAAATGCGGATGTTGTCTAGAGAACTCGCAGCTGTGAAGACTCGCTTGATCAAAGCGGCTGCTGTTGCACGGGAGCAAGGGGAAATTCTCACACAGCTCGAACAGCGACGCACTCTGTTGGAGCGGCAAAGTGCTGCGTGTCACAAAGCCATGGACAGGCTGCGCGAACAGAAAGCCAGAGTTCTTCTTGCTCTGGAACGACTCGCCTGGCGGCCACTGGCCGTGCTAACCATGGCCTTGCTTGGGACACAGCAGCCAAAGAATCCTGTCGCAGCCATGCGGGATAATACACAACTAAAAATAAAATTAAAAAGTTTAATTCTTTTAGAATCAGAAAAACAAGATGAAATGACGAACATTGAATCCAATAATAACACTTTATCAGTCAAACATCATGGAATGACTCTTGTGAAAAGGGCAATCAGCGATGAACATAAACGCCTGCATGGATTGCTCAGGCGTAAGATCGCTCTACAGCGCCTGACAGAATCCCAAAGCCGCGCAATTGCCCATCATATTCTTGCGATTAGTCGCGAGACTGTCAGCCTGCGTGACCTTCTGGCTCAACTGGAAGGGCCAAACGGACTCCAAGAAAATCATCCGAATGATCAGGCGGAGGATCAGGCGGGGAGCATACCATTAGAGTCACCTCTTAGACAAATGAGACAAACGTCTGTGCCACAAAGTGGCGCGTTGCAGCAGAAGGCGTGCCAAGCACCACACAGGATGGCGGCTGTGCGACAGGACACGAGCACTGCCAGAACTGACTTCCCTGCGAGCAGCGAAAAACGTCCGTCCGAATCAGCACACAGGACGGTTCCCGCGGCCACCTACCGGCCATTCAGTAAAGCACGTGGCCACTTGCCAATGCCGACTCTGGGGAGAGTCACAACCGTTTATGGTCAGATCAATGATGTTGGATTGGCCTCGCGGGGAATTGTCATTAGCGCCCGTTCTGGGGCTCAGGTGGTTGCCTCTTACGATGGCGTAGTTGTATTTTCTGGACTGTTGCGCGGCTATGGGCGACTCTTAATTATAGAGCACGGCGAAGGCTATCACATGGTACTTGCTGGCATGGCCCGGATTGATGCGGCAATGGGTCAACGTCTCCTCGTTGGGGAGCCCGTTGGTGTGATTGAAAATATCATCAAACCTGTCTTGTATGTAGAGCTACGCCGCGAGGGGCATCCGATCAATCCGATGCCCTGGCTAGTGGCCTGTGAAGGTGGTGCCAAAGGATGAAACGAGCGTTAATCCTTATGTTGGGTGTTATGCTAGTGCTATGGTATGAAATAGCCGGAGCCACACCACAGGATGAAAAAGATACCTATCGATTGCTCGATCTGTTTGGGGCAGCGTTTGAAAGGGCACGTCGCGATTATGTTGATGACATCAGCGACCAGCAGCTCATTGAAAGTGCCATCAATGGTATGCTGAGTGCGCTTGATCCACATTCTAGTTACTTGAATGTGAAGAACTATCAAGAGATGCAGGTACAGACAAAAGGTGAATTTGGAGGGTTAGGGATTGAGGTGACCCTTGACAGTAGCTGGGTCAGAGTGATTAGTCCCATCGATGAAACCCCAGCAGCAAGGGCAGGAATTCAACCAGGTGATTATATTACGCACCTTGACGGGGAGGCTGTACTGGGGATGACCCTCAGTGAAGCGGTGGACAAGATGCGCGGTCCACCGAATTCTGACGTCCGTCTTACAATTCGGCGCGAAGGGAAAAAGCCTTTTGACCTGACTCTTACCCGTGCGATCATCACAATACAGTCCGTGAAGGGCAGAGTAGAAGGAGGCGATATTGGCTATCTCCGTATTACTAGCTTCACCGATAGGACTGGGCAGAGTCTGCACCACGCCCTACGTGAGATCAAGGCACAAACAAAGGATAAACTGAAGGGCTACGTCCTTGACTTGCGTAACAACCCAGGTGGCCTCTTAGATCAGGCTATTCTCGTGGCTGATACCTTCCTAGATCATGGCGAAATTGTCTCTACGCGCTCAAAAAGAGAAGAAGATACCCAACACTACAATGCCCGCAAGGGAGATATGGCAGATAATTTACCCATGATAGTATTAATAAATGACGGCTCTGCCTCAGCGGCGGAAATTGTTGCTGGGGCTTTACAAGACCACAGACGCGCCATTCTCATCGGGACCCGCTCCTTCGGGAAAGGCTCAGTGCAAACTATTGTTCCATTGCGTGACAACGGGGCCATACGGCTGACTACGGCTCGCTACTATACGCCCTCTGGCCGCTCCATCCAGACAGTTGGTGTTGACCCAGATATTGTGGTCGAGCAAGCTCGTTTGCAGGTGTTGTCAACCAGTGGTCAGCTGCAGAGCGAGACACATTTGCGCCAGGCCCTGAGAGAGGACATACTCGACGCGGGTGAGAAGAGCCAGTCCCCTGGCTCCCATGAGAAAACAGAGGAGAATAATAAAGAGGTGGGAATCAAGCTTGGTGCTCCAGAGGACTACCAGCTGGCACGAGCCATCGACCTCCTGCGGGGGGTGTCCCTCTACAGAGCAGCCCAACAACGGTGAACTTGTGACATGTCTTCAAAAAAAGCAGCCTCTCTTCCTCCTCACGCCATCGCCATCACTGCACGATGGACAAGACTCTGCCAGCCGGACGCGATGGCCCCAAGGCGCCCCAAGGCACAGGCAGGGGGGGGCCTATGCGGACAGGACTTTTTTGTTAAGAATTTTTTTATTGTATGGGATTTCTTGCCAGTCCTGTCAAACTGTCTGTGTGCCGTCTAATCAACGGGGGATACAGGAAGAAGAGAAGGGGTCTTTTTGCACTTCTATTTTCCCGCTTTCCCGCTCTTAGTGCGTCTGTTCTGAGGAAAAGCAAGGGTGCGTGTATGGAGAGTGTCATGGAGACCCGTCCTTACCGGCTTGGCGTTGGAATTGTTCTCGTCAACAGAGTTGGGCAAGTCTTTGTGGGGCAACGCATTGATACCGATCCACCTGCTTGGCAGATGCCGCAGGGGGGAATCGAGGAGGGTGAGGACCCGCGTGCCGCTGCTCTGCGTGAACTGCATGAAGAAATAGGGACTGACAAGGTCGAGGTTGTGACAGAGACGTCCAGTTGGACTGTCTATGACCTGCCTGCAGAATTGTCTCGCACAGTGTGGAATGGGCGTTACCGTGGCCAGAAACAGAAGTGGTATGTGATGCGCTTCACCGGAAGCGATTCTGACATTGATATTACTGGTGCAAAGTCCCAAGAATTTTCGGCATGGCAGTGGATGGACCTTGAGACAACTCTTTTGCACATCGTAGGATTTAAATATGATGTATATTCTAGCGTAATAAATGAATTATGTTATATTGTTACGTCTATTGCTAATAATGATTCTTGATCTCGTAGAGGGAGTCTCTGCGAGCACACGAGTCATTGACGATAGGATGAGACAGACTGAAGAGACTGGCCAGGCTGAATCAGTTGCACTTTTGCCTCGTGCTGAGACTGGCTGTTTGCTGGAGCCAAGCGCTGGAGCCAAGCATTGGACAGTAAGTAACAAAGAGGCTATCCTCCGCGCCGAGGATCTGTCGTCTTAGTTGAGACAGGGAGAGACGTATGCAGGCAGTTTCACGCACCCTGGAACAAAAACAAGCTGGGATTACCGTTGCACGGATTCTGCTTGAAATAGGCGCAGTCAGTTTTCGCCCAGAGCTGCCCTATATCCTCACATCGGGCTGGGCTAGCCCGGTGTACATCGACTGTCGCAAGGTCATTTCCTATCCGCGTGCCCGCCGGACCATCTCCAGATTAGTCGCACAGGCCATCCTGCGGGAGGTGGGGCACGAGTCTGTGGACGCTGTTGCTGGAGGAGAAACAGCCGGTATCCCCTATGCAGCATGGATTGCCGAAGAGCTTGCTTTGCCCATGCTTTACGTGCGCAAAAAGCCTAAAGAATTCGGTTGTCACGCGCAGATCGAGGGGAATCTGATCGAAGGACAGCGGGTGTTACTGATTGAAGATCTCGCAACAGACAGTGCTAGCAAAGTAAATTTCTGTCAAGTTTTGCAGGCTGCAAGGATGGTTGTTTGTCACGCTATAGTAGTATTTTTCTATGGTGTATTCCCTGGTGCTCTTAAAACTCTTGAAGACATTGGTGTTCATCTGCATTACCTAGCCAATTGGTGGGATATACTCGAAGTTGCTGAACAGAAAGAACTGTTTGATAAGGCCGCCCTAGAAGAAGTACGCGCCTTTCTGCATGGGCCGGTCTTGTGGTCCGCGGATCACAATGGGCGCCGCGCCAGTTAATAGTTAATAGTTAATAGTTAATGCATGTGCATGTAGAGCAGTGGCGTGGCGGAAGAGCGAGAGGGCGACAGGTCAGGCCGTTTGAGGCGAGGGGCAAAAAACATGGCAGTGCGGCGGGTCACAATCTTTGGGGGCTCTGGTTTCATTGGCCGCCATCTTGTTAAACGGTTAGCCGCCGAGGGGTGCGTTGTGCGCGTGGCAGTGCGAAACACTGGAGACGCCACTTTTCTAAGATCTATGGGGGCCCCTGGACAGATTGTCGTCCTGCGGGCTGATGTCACGGACTGGAAGCAGATAGAAGCGGCGGTTGTTGGGAGCGACGCGGTTGTTAATTTAGTCGGTCGGCTGTACGAACGTGGCCGGTACACGTTCGAAAGACTGCATGCAGAAGCACCTTTGCAACTTTCTCAACTGTGCAGCGTTCTGAATGTGCAGTGTCTTGTGCATGTGTCCGCTCTCGGAGCGACAGAGAGGAGCAGTGCACGATATGCTCGTTCCAAGGCTGAGGGAGAGAAAGGTGTTCGGGACCACTTCCCGAGCGCAGTTATCTTTCGCCCGAGCGTCGTTTTTGGGGCAGATGACCGTTTCTACAATTTTTTTGCATCCATTGCTAGTACATCTCCTATACTTCCTATCTTTATTTCTGCAAAAATCGCAAACGACGGAGGGACACGCTTTCAGCCAGTTTATGTGGGTGATGTCGCCTCCGCGATTCTGCAAGGTCTCAAAGACCCTGCCTGTCGTGGCAGAACTTATGAATTAGGTGGACCTGCGGTCTATACCATGCGGGACATCCTGGAATTAGTTGTGCGGGCGATAGATCGTCGGTGTCTTATCGTCCAGGTGCCATCCTGGATAGGTACGCTTGCTGCGCAAGTGCTACAACATCTCCCTAAACCACCGCTTACGCCAGACCAAGTGGCGCTGCTCCAGCAGGACAATGTTCTGTCCGGTACCTTGCCAGGACTCAGTGCACTTGGTATTGAATCGACAGCACAGGATTCCATTGTGCCCACCTACCTGAATCGCTACCGCCGCCACCAGCCTTTCATCCGACGAGGGATATAATATCAGTTCGAGGGATATAATATAAGTTAGTCCAAATGTGGAAATATGTCCTCAAGAGACACCTGCAAACACTTACAAACACTCAATACGAATCAGACGTGGCGATTCTACAACCGCTGTCAGACTCTCTATCCGTCGTAGTGCGCGCAGCATGGCCGGTTCCTCTGTATCATGTAGAGTCATCACCACAGGTACAATTTCGCCGGGATCCCGGCGTCTTTGTAGCACAGATTCCATTGACACCTGTTCATCCCGCAAGGCGGCAGCGACATCGGCAAACACGCCCGGCTTATCCACCACCATGAGACGGACATAGAAAGCACTGCGGTGCTGCGCCATTGCTGTCGTCTGCGACCGTGTGAGAGCCGTTGCGACCACTCCGAACGTGGGAGCGGAACGGCCGGCGGCAATGTCTATCAAATCAGCCACGACTGCCGAGGCAGTCGGCCCCCCCCCAGCACCGCGTCCTACATAGACTGAACGGCCGACAGAATCCCCTTCCGCCACGACAGCATTGAGCACACCATCCACAGAAGCAATAGCTGTGGATAATGCTACCATAGCTGGGTGTACCCGCTGTTCGATACCGTGTTCTGTACGCCGTGCAATGCCTAGGAGTTTGATCCTATACCCTAGTTCATTAGCGTAGCTGATATCCGCTGCTGAGACATGACGGATACCCTCAACATAGACTGATCGCATCTCTGTCTCTGTGCCGAAGGCAAGGCTTGTCAGCAGCGCCAGCTTGTGAGCAGTATCAATGCCATCGATGTCAAAAGCGGGGTCAGCCTCAGCATATCCCAGCGCCTGAGCTTCTTGCAGCACATCGGCAAAGTCACGACCGCTTTCACGCATTGTTGTGAGGATGTAATTGCACGTGCCGTTCAAAATGCCATAGACTCGGCTCAGGCAATTGGGCGCAAGTCCCTCACGTAGGGCCTTGATAATCGGAATACCTCCAGCCACCGCTGCCTCAAATGCCAAAGTGACGTGAGCCTCTTCAGCTGCACGAGCAAGCGTGACGCCATGGTGGGCCAGTAGCGCTTTGTTGGCAGTGACGACATGCTTGCCGCAACTAATAGCAGCTTCGCATACAGCCCGAGCAGGATCACCTGCCCCGCCAATCAGTTCTGCCACAACGTCGGCTTCCGCCACTCTGGCCATGTGTACAGGGTCATCGTGCCAGGTGAATTCTTCCAGCGAGATACCTCTGTCACGACGGCGATCGCGAGCAGAAACAGCAGTGACAACCAGAGGTCTACCGCTCCGGCAGACAAGGAGATCCTTGTGAGTCCCCAGCAGCTTCAGCGTAGCGATTCCTACTGTCCCTAGACCCGCAAGGGCTATTTTTAGTGGATCCTTCATAAGGATACCTTACTATGGCCAAGAGGAACTCGATAGGACGTGGTGCATGCTAACATTGGTGTTTCCACATAAAAATTTTTTCTTCTAAAAAGAGTGAATTTTCCTCCATTCTGTTGACCGCGGCAAAGACGTAGGGTCGCAACATTTTAAGACGGTAAAATGCCTGTTCCATAGCCTGGTCCTAATCCTCATACAACAATGCAGACGACCCACCTTTCAGGGGCCACATGCGCCGCAATGCTTGCTATAGGCACACAGGTTTACAGAATCTTCACGAATGTCCAGAAGAACTTGACTGTGCAGCGCAAATGCAAGGTGTAGCTGGAACAGAGCACATGCCAGAGTTCCTCTTGCGACAGAGAAATTGGCTAGCGGCTAACAATGCACGCAATAGCCGTTCGTGTCGGTGAGCCCGCCTCCCCACGAGGGATTCTCGGCACATAATGCCTCGTCATGTCCGCTCCTTTTTCCGTAAGCGGACACTTTATCTACACAATAAGCAAGCCACCTATTGCACTGATTGAGCCCTAGCCCTTATTGAGAGGTCACATCGTCGACGGGGGGCCTTGCGGTTACAACCTCGTCAACTAAACCGAAGGCCTTCGCATCTTCAGGACTCATAAACGTGTCGCGTTCCACTGCCTGCTCGATCCGTTCAAGAGACTGTCCTGTATGCTTGACATATATCATGTTCAGTCGATACCGAAGCGCAAGAATTTCGCGAGCCTGAATCTCGATCTCAGTGGCCTGTCCCTGAGTACCCCCTGAAGGTTGGTGTATCATAATCCGTGACTGAGGAAGAGCAAAGCGCTTACCCGTCTCCCCAGCCGCTAAGAGAAGTGATCCCATAGATGCGGCCTGGCCAATGCACAGCGTAGACACAGGGCATCGTATATATTGCATCGTGTCGTAAATGGCGAGTCCTGCTGTTACAACTCCACCTTGTGTGTTTATATACAAGGCCACATCTTTTCCCGGGTTTTCTGATTCTAGAAATAAGAGCTGTGCACAAATTAAGCTCGCCATTGAATCGTAAATCTGCCCTGTGAGGAAGATAATACGTTCTTTGAGAAGACGAGAATAAATGTCGTAAGCACGCTCTCCACGGTTTGTCTGCTCCACCACAATCGGCACAAGTGCATTCATGTAAACATCAAACGGATCACGCTCTTGCATTGATCTTTTAACCTTTGTACTAAGGGTTAATGCGCCGCCGCACCCTCTGCCATATCAAAGAGTTCCTCTGCCGTAACAATCCTGTCAGTGACAGGAACTGTGGAAAGAATAAAATTCACGATTTTTTCTTCCAAAAGAGAGACCTTGAGAGATTCCAGTGCACCGGGAGACTGCCCTCGTATCCTCTGCCCCATTCCGGGGGAACCCCCTTTCATGCCAGCCGTCATGGCTTGCTCGACATCCGTTTTTGTCAGGGTAATATTATGAGTACGACCAATCTCTGCAAGAATCAATCCCAGCCGGACACGGCGCTCTGCTATGAGGCGAGAATCCACCCTCAGAGTTTGTTCATCTTTGGCCATCGCCTCTTGCGACAATTCACCTTTCGCTCTGGCCGTAGTCACCTGTTGCCAGATGGCACTGAATTCAGCTTCAAGCATTCCAGAGGGCACCTCGAACGTGTATTTCGTGAGAAGTTTCTCGAAAAGGTCACGTTTCAGCAGGGCTCGTGAGCGTACCATGTATCCCTGTGCAATATGCTGCCACACCATATGGCGCAACGCGTCAAGGCTTTCCATCCCACAGCTCTTGGCCAGCGTGTCATCGACGGGCATCGGAACAACTTCTTGCAACTCTTTGACTTTAACGCCAAAGGTAATGGCTTTGTCGGCTAAGTTTCCATCAGGCCACACAAGTGTGAAGTGACAAACATCTCCCGCTCTTGCACCGATGAGAGCCGCATCAAAGCCTGGAATGAAATTCTCTTCTCCTAGTTTAAGTGAGAAATCCACCCTTGCAACATCCGTCACCTCACAACCATCCACACCCCCCTTAATGTCAACGACAATGATATCCCCTACCCCTGCGGGGCGATGCTCAGTGACACGTTCTGTGTGTTGACGTTCCGTCGCTAACTTTGCGAGGACATGCTCTACCGGCTTGTTAGAGACTTCTGCTTTGAGCTGTTCAAGATGTAGGGTGGTCAAATCGACAACAGGCAATTCTGGCAGAACTTCCATGGTGATAAGAAAAGCCAGATCCTCCTGATCCTCCTCATTCTCCGTCTTGCCTCCTGAGAGGAAGTGGACCTGCGGCTGTAGAGCCAGTCGTAAATTGCGCTCTTCCAGAATCTGAGTGGTCGAATCCTGAATCGACGCCGTGATGATATCAGCACGCACCGCGGAGCCATAACGTTGTTTAACTATTTTTAGTGGTACTTTTCCTGGTCTAAAACCAGGTAGGCAAAGAGTTTTATGTATTTCCCCAATACGAGTATTTACTCTCATAGTTAAAATTTTTGATTGTAAAATTAATTTAAACTCTCTTTTTAATCCATTTGAATTCGTTTCTATCAACTGCATGTCTTAGTCCCTGCCCCTCAGTGGAATCACTGAGGAAGATTGGGAGCAGTCACTCCATCGTCAGTGAATCCACTGTCATCATTACAGAAACCGCTTCTCCTAACTCAGGAGCGCATGGTATATGCTGCAAACATGGTGCGGGTGGAGGGATTCGAACCCACACAGCTACAAAGCCACCAGAACCTAAACCTGGCGTGTCTTCCAGTTCCACCACACCCGCATGTCTCTCGCGTTTATTCCCTGATGCCGCAGACGTCTCTACAGACCCTTGCCCTTACTCTCTTCTCTATCTCTATAACACAGGCATCCAGTCAGAAACAATCTATTGCATATTATTTAAAATAATTCCTTAAAAAGAGCAAAATATAACAACAGTTCCTATTTAAGATTAAAACAATTTAATATTCCTGTAATAATATAATTTTGCGCCCATGCGGAGAGTGTCCCTCAGACGGGAGGGAGTGTGATGCGAAAGGCCGGGCGTTCGCAAGATTCTTGTTGTAGCGAGGCGGAGAAGCCAGGGTGTTATGCTTCGCAAGCGCCGCCAGAGTGGCTGGTGGGGAAAAACAATGGACTCACCAGCCTCAGAGGCGCGTCCAGAATGGAGAAAACGATTGAAGAATTCTTGTTTTTTTACGCCGCTGGAACAGGCCACTGGCGTCCCCTGCCTGGGCCGTCGCATAAGCTGCAGGCAGTCGAAAGGAGAGAATCAGAAAATCAGAAACTCTTTCAAAGAGGAAAAAGAGGAAATTGTGCACGAGCAAAGTAGGACGGAACTGGAGGAAGAAGAGGGGAAGAAGACAGGATCTGTGCGCATGTTACCAGAGACTCCAGAGCCTTCCGACACGCCTGGTACAATTGGTCCCACCCTTTCCAAACAGGCACGCAAAGAGGCGCGTCATTTTGCACGTCGTGCTGAATCGTTGCGCGAGAACCTGCTGCGACGCCGCCGCCAACAGCACGCTGCGCGTGCTATAGCTCAGAAGGAAGGGCGGTAATCTAGGCTGCAAAAAAACAATCAGCGCGAGTATAACATGACTATATCTCGCGCTGTAGAAATTTCTATCTCCCAAGCAGACCACGAGCAACAACCTGCGCCTGAATCTCTGCCGCACCCTCAAAAATATTGAGAATACGTGCATCGCATAGCACACGGCTGATCTCGTATTCCTGCGCGTAACCGTTTCCACCATGGCACTGTAAAGAGTTATCAGCATTGGACCAGGCCACGCGAGCGGCAAGCAGCTTCGCCATTCCCGCCTCAATGTCACACCGACGGTGGCTGTCCTTTTCACGTGCTGCAAAGTAGGTCAGTTGGCGAGCGACCATAGTCTCGACAGCCATGCGGGCTATTTTACCGTATACACGCGGAAACGCATAGATTGGTTTGCCAAACTGGACACGCTCCTTAGCATACTTCATGCCTTCTTCCATAGCATTCTGCGCCACACCAACGGCACGGGCTGCAGTCTGTATGCGAGCGGCTTCGAATGTCGCCATGAGCTGTTTAAACCCTTCGCCTTCCTTGCCACCCAGCAAGTTTGTCACCGGCACTCTGAAGCCGTCAAAGGACAGCTCATATTCCTTCATCCCACGATAACCGAGCACAGGAATTTCAGAACCACTCATGCCAGGGGCTGGAAACGGGTCTGTGTCTTTGCCCCGCGGTTTAGAAGCCAGCAGCATAGAGAGGCCTTTGTAGGACTTATCGTTGGCGTTCGTGCGTACGAGTAGAGTCATCAAATCTGTACGAGCCGCATGGGTGATCCACGTCTTATTGCCTGTCACGACATAATTTTCCCCATCCCGGACAGCACGGGTTGTCAGAGAGGCAAGATCTGAACCTGTATTAGGTTCCGTAAACACAGCCGTTGGCAAAATCGTCCCATCAGCGAGTCCAGGAAGAAAAGACTTCTTTTGTTCCTCAGTACCCCCAGAGCCAATAAGTTCTGCGGCAATTTCAGAGCGAGTGCCAAGAGAGCCAACCCCTATGTAACCGCGTGACAATTCTTCTGTGACAACGACCATAGCCATTTTAGACAGGCCGAGGCCGCCATACGTCTCCGGAATGGTCAGGCCAAAGACTCCCAGCTTGGCTAGTTCATCGACAATTTCCATCGGAATCATGTCATCGCGTAGGTGCCAATCATGGGCCAGTGGAGAGATTTTATCTTCAACAAAATTGAAAAATTGATTGCGAATAATCGTAAGAGTTTCATCCCCTAAACAGGGATTGCCAAAGCTGCCACTGTCAATTCTAGAAGTAAGAGAATCATACACTTCTGGTATCGCCCCGCGATCACGCAGAGTATTCGTATGGGGATCCTGGAGTGAGAGACGCTCACGAGTCTCGATGCCCAAATCGGCTGGCCGTACAAACTCGTTCTGACTCATAGGAATGCCGCCATAGATTTGGTGCAGATACTCTGCGAAAGAGGCCTGCAGCAGCAGTTGCTCAAGTTCCGTGAACTCGCCAGCCTCATCTAGCCGTTCCGCCCAATGTAGCATCTCTCGTAACGCGTAGACATAGGTAGCAAGCCAGGCAAAGCCATGGGTGGCATATTGGTGTTGCTCCAACAGAACACCGTCAATCTTGCCATCTCTCGAGACGAGAGAGAGGAGGTGCCGCTTGGCCGACTCGAACACGCTGTATATCTTAGCCACGGCCTGCGCACAGTTATGCAGCAATTCCGGTACAATCAAATGTTTTGTATTGGCGTTCATGAATCTCCCCACTCATTCGTGTTTCCAAAACATCGTGCTGTCGTTCCGGTCCCTGCTCTGGACGAGCACCGCCATGTTATCTGGCTGGAATCCGCTGTGCAGCATGTGCGTATGAGCTACAGGAGCTTCCTGCCAGTCGAACACAGCGGCTAAGCAGGGATTGATAGACCCAGCATGCACAAGCTTGTTGGCCGCAGCAGCATCAGTCCGACTAGGTAAATGACTCCCCTGGAGACGAATCTCTCTTCTCCAAGCAGGACGCGCATCAAAGCTGAAAGTGTATCCTGTTGTTCCGCTGCTGAAAACGACCATACCACCGCGGCGGACTAGCTGGCATGACAAAGGGAAGGTGATCCGCCCCGGGCACTCCAACACAATGTCAAAACCGCACGTCTGTCCAAGCGCAGCGTGGGCGGCTGCAGTAAAGGCAGCGTTTTTACTTTTCCATAAATTGTATATTTTCATATTTTCTACATCTGTTATAATTTCTTGAGAACTTAAATAACTAAAATAGATAATAGAAGTTGCACCCAACCTTCTAGCGACCTTTTCCTGTTCAGAATCCCCGACGACAGCAACAGCCTTGGCTCCAATAACCTTTATAAGTTGTGTAGCCATTGCACCAATGCCTTGTGCTGCCCCCCAGACCAACACCGCCTTTCCTGGCCCAACTACGTGTGGTGGATGCCCAAATAACATACGATAAGCTGTAGCAAGCCCTGACAGATGGCAGGCAGACTCAGCCCATGTCAGATGCAACGGACGCGGCAAAAGTTGTTCAGTGCGAACACGTGCAAATTGCGCAAGAGCGCCATGGGAAATCTCATATCCCCACACCTGCGCAGGAATTGATTCCACACTGCTGTCCATGCAGTCCCTTTGTACGACAGGATAGACCACCACTTCATCGCCTACTTGCCAGTCCGTGACATCGCTTCCCACAGTCCACACGACACCAGCACAGTCAGAGCCTGGAATCTGATAGGAACTGGCCCCCGCAATGAAAGGCGTAGTGGGAATGCCGAGACAAGACCATATAGTGCTCATACTGAGCCCGGCAGCCATGACCATGATCACGACTTCCCCAGAACCTGGCACGGGCGTGGGAACAATCTCTTCTTGGAGGGAGAGCCGTGGCTCACCATGCCGATCCTGACGCACAGCGAAAGCATGCATATGGGTTGGTAAATGCCCTATGGGGGGGATTTCTCCAGCAGCATAAAGACTTTTTCCTTTGGTCATCTTGTTGAGCCGTGCCCTAGACATTGCCTCCATCATGACAGCTCCTCCTGTTCCGTGCGAGAGCGGAGTTCAGGATCATGCTGTAAATTTTCTGATAGTTTCAGAGTGAAGATGGCTTTTTTGTAGCTTTCATTGCACCGCACAAGATGATAGTTTGGTTTCTCAAAAGGAAGGCTAGGATAAACGGATGACTCCCCCAAAAGAAAAGATGAGGGGAGGGGGCACAACAATCTATCTCGCAGGAGATTCCGGATGACAGAGCAATCGCCCGCCACTGTCAGGCCTATGCGTGAGAGGCCGTGGTTATTTCGGACTTATTCCGGGCATTCATCAGCCATAGAATCTAACAAGTTATTTCGTACCAACCTTGGCAAGGGCCAGACTGGACTCTCAATTGCCTTCGACTTGCCAACACAGACAGGCTATGATTCCGATCATCCGCTAGCGCGTGGAGAAGTTGGCAAGGTCGGCGTGCCCATCTGTCATTTAGGCGACATGATGGCTCTTTTTGAGCAAATTCCGCTTCAAAAAATGAACACCTCTATGACGATCAACGCGCCGGCCGCATGGTTGCTTGCCCTCTATATTGCCGTTGCTGAGACGCAAGGCGCGGCGCGTTCCTCGTTAAACGGGACGACGCAGAATGACCTTATCAAGGAATACCTTTCGCGCGGCACATACATCTTCCCACCACAGCCGTCTTTGCAGCTGACAAGCGACATTATTGCCTTTACCTACAAGGACGTCCCAAAGTGGAATCCAACCAACGTCTGTTCCTATCACCTTCAAGAAGCGGGCGCTACACCGGAGCAGGAGTTGGCCTTTGCACTCGCAACGGCCATTGCTGTGCTTGATACCGTCCGGCAGCATGTCCCGGCGCACGACTTCCCACAGGTCGTCGGGCGTATTAGCTTCTTTGTCAATGCTGGCATACGTTTTCTTACAGAGCTGTGTAAGATGCGCGCCTTTTGTGAGCTGTGGGATGAGATATGCCGTGAGCGCTACGGCGTGCAGGAAAGGAAATATCGCACGTTTCGCTATGGCGTGCAGGTGAACTCTCTTGGGCTCACAGAACAGCAGCCCGAGAATAACGTCTATCGCATTCTTCTGGAAATGCTAGCGGTCGTCCTTTCAAAGAAAGCACGGGCACGCGCCGTGCAGCTCCCAGCCTGGAACGAGGCCTTAGGCTTGCCACGGCCTTGGGATCAACAATGGTCTCTACGGCTCCAGCAAATCGTTGCCTACGAAACTGATCTTCTAGAATACGGCGACATTTTTGATGGTTCAGCAGAAATCGCTCGCAAAGTTGATGAGCTGAAGAAACAAGCGCGAGAGGAACTTGCACGAATCGAATCCATGGGTGGTGCTGTTGCAGCGGTGGAGTCCAGTTACATGAAGCAGCAGCTTGTGGAGTCCAATACGCGCCGGATGACAAGCATCGAATCAGGCGATCAGGTCGTCGTTGGCGTTAATCGATTCATCGAGTCTGAAAAAAGCCCCCTCACCGCTGCTGGGGACTGTGCTATCCTCACAGTCAATCCGCGGGCAGAGCAGGAGCAGATTGCACGTCTACAGGCATGGCGGGCAGGCCGTGACGTGCTGGCTGTCTCTACTGCGTTGCAGACCCTAAAAGCTGCTGCTCAGGAAGGGCGTAACATCATGGAAGCTTCCATCACTTGTGCTCACGCCGGTGTCACTGGTGGAGAATGGGCTGGGACATTGCGAGAAATCTATGGCGAGTATAGGGCCCCGACAGGCGTGGGGCATGGAATAAATATTGTTAATAGTAAAAATATTAATAAAATAAGAGAAAAAGTAGAATCTGTGTCAGCTAAGCTTGGTAGAAGGATTAAGATCCTGGTTGGCAAGCCAGGACTCGACGGTCATTCCAATGGCGCCGAACAGATTGCCGTACGGGCCCGAGATGCCGGCATGGAGGTCGTCTACGAGGGAATACGCCTGACGCCGGCACAGATTGTCAATGCGGCCCTCGAAGAAGGTGTTCATGTGGTGGGAGTCTCTGTCCTCTCTGGCTCCCACGTTTCTCTGGTGACAGAGGTTATGGAGCGTATGCGCGCCAATGGTCTGGGGCATATTCCTGTGATCGCCGGCGGTATCATTCCGTCCGAGGATGAGAGAGTTCTGCGCGCCGCTGGTGTTGCGCGGGTTTATACACCAAAGGATTATGATCTGTCAGTGGTGATTGGTGAAATCGTTGACTGTGTTTCTGAGATGCCGGAAGCTGCCTAGGCCTTGCAATACCTCGCGAGGATCCAAAACGCTGGCGGTTTTCATGTTGACGGTGCGGTGGTATTGCTTGACAGCGGTTAATCTAGACTCGCGGTTAATAACGTGTCCAAGCATAGCACGTCAGAAAAGACTGAGCAGACCCTTGTCCTCGACTCTTCTACTGGGACTGGGGGACTGCTTCAGCGCCTACTAGCCGAGGCGGTCAGGCCCTATGCCGAAAGGCTGGGAGCAGCTGTTTTTCTCATGGGTGTTGTGGCGAGTACGACGGCCTTTACGACTTATCTGCTCAAACCGGTTGTTGATGAGATATTTTTGGCTCGAGACGCCGCCATGCTATGGCCTGTCGGGGGGGCGGTATTGCTCGCCTTTCTTGTCAAGGGCATAGCTGACTTTGGTCAGACAGCCTTGATGAGTTTTGTTGGCTTGCGTATTGTCGCCAACATGCAGCGACGTCTTTTTGATCACTTGACGCAGATGGACGTCCCTTTCTTCACTGCAGCGAAGAGTGGCCGCTTAATTGCCCACTTTACCAATGATGTACAGCTCTTACGGGCTGTTGTGTCGAGTACGCTAGTGAGTTTTGGCAAGGATCTGCTCACGCTGATCGGACTGATCGTGAACATGTTTGTCCAGGATTGGCCGCTAGCGGTTGTATCGTTCTTTATCTTTCCGGCAGCTGTGTTGCCACTTGTCCGGCTTGGACAGCGCATGCGCAAAGTAGCGGTGAATACACAAGAGCATATTGGGACACTCACGACTCTTCTTGAGCAAAACTTCCATGGTATACGTCTCATCAAGTCATATGGGATGGAGGAGTACGAAAAAAGCCGTGTGATGACTGTCATAGAAACAGTTTTCCGTATGACTCTGAAAGCCCAGTTTACACGGGCCTTTTCTGGGCCTCTCATGGAGACTCTCGGGGGTCTTGCCACCACTGTAGTCATCATCTATGGTGGCTGGCGTGTGATTGCGAACGACATGACGGCTGGCGCGTTCTTTTCCTTTATTGCTTCTCTGCTGACGGCCTATCGTCCTCTGAAAGCCCTAGCTGGTGTTAATGCTACGCTACAGGAGGGCCTGGCAAGTGCCCAGCGTCTTTTTGCGCTTTTTGATACAAGGCCAATCATCAGAGATTCACCTACCGCTTTACCACTCAAAATAGCCAATGGTGCAGTTATGTTTGAGAACGTGACTTTTTCTTATGGGGCTGGCTCCTCAGCCACCCTGGAGAACTTGTCATTAGAGGTTCCTGCGGGTTGTACTGTCGCCCTGGTTGGGCCATCAGGGGCAGGCAAGACCACCATTCTGAACCTTATCCCCCGTTTTTGGGATGTGAACGCTGGTCGAGTCACCATTGACGGGGCCGACGTACGCGAGGTGACCCTGTCCTCCTTACGAGCAGGGATCGCTGTGGTGAGTCAGGACGTAACCCTCTTTGATGACACAGTGCGTGCGAACATTGCTTATGGTCGACCAGACGCTAGTGAAGCAGAGATTGAGGCGGTTGCTCGTCATGCGGCCGCGCATGCGTTTATCCGCAGTCTCCCCGATGGCTATGATACCAGAGTCGGTGAGCGCGGTCTGAATCTCTCCGCTGGTCAATGCCAGCGCTTGGCTATCGCGCGTGCCATGCTTAAAGATGCGCCAATTCTCCTCTTAGATGAAGCAACCAGTTCTCTGGATACGGCGTCCGAGCGGCATATCCAGGATGCCCTCGCCACCCTGATGCACAGGCGGACAACGCTGGTTGTTGCTCACCGTCTGTCCACGCTAGTGAACGCAGATGTCATTTATGTCATAGACAAGGGGCGTGTAGTGGAATCCGGTTCTCATGCCGAACTGCTGACACGTGGGGCACTCTATGCACATCTGTATGCGGTACAGTTCATGGCTGAGCAGCGGGCAATAGTCTATTAATTAGTGAAGTGAGTTGTGGAGCATATATGCCACGATTTTTCAGAAGGCTCAGCAAGCATTTCATCTGTTCAGACTGGATTCACAGTGGGCTGTGCCTGCTAGCGGCTAGTTACATTCGTTTTGTCCAGTTCACAAGTCGCTGGGAGGTGATAGGAGAAGAGATTCCGCGCCGATTCTGGAAAGAGAATGAGCCATTCGTGCTAGCGTTCTGGCATGGCCGCCTCCTGATGATGCCATGCTGCTGGGAGAGATCTAGAACGATAAGGATGCTGATTTCCCAGCATAGAGATGGACAATTCATTGCCCACACAGTAGCGCATTTTGGCATTCACAGTGTCACAGGCTCTTCCTCACAAGGAGGCAAGAGAGCATTCAGAGCGATGCTCCAAGCCCTGAGGGCTGGAGAGTCAGTGGGTATCACCCCAGACGGCCCGCGCGGTCCCCGTATGCGAGTCGGCCCAGGTGGAGTCGTAACACTTGCCCGTCTATCTGGTGTGCCTGTGGTTCCAGTGAGCTTCTCCGCCAAACGTGCCTTTTTGCTCACGAGTTGGGACCGCTTTCTTGTCGCCTGGCCGTTTGGGCGGGGCGTTTTTGTATGGGGAGAGCCTATCTCCGTACCAAGAACCGCTGATGCAGCGACTCTAGAAGAGCGCCGGCAGGCGATAGAGCAGGCTCTCAATTTTGCAACTGCCGAGGCAGACAGTCGCATGGGGACAAAATGATCTCCCCCCCTTCCTGGTCCACTGCACCGCCTGCACAGGCATGGCATCCCGGACAGTACTTTTTTTCCGCAGGGTAGAAGGTAAGGGAAGGGGAAAAGGGATAAGGGAGGAGTCCCTCAAGGCACAGCTGGCCACAAGGGCTCCTTCGACATCTTTCGCACGCGCATTGACGAAAATGTGATATGACTCCTCCCAGTGCCGTTCTCTCTCCCGACAGAGAGGGAGAGTCCGCGGTCATGTTGGGCTACGAGCCTGGTATGGAGAGAGATGGCCTGGACACTTGCAGACACCAGCACGGAGGAGGATTGATGGCACGTGTTGCATTAGTAACAGGCGGTACGCGTGGCCTTGGGGCGGCAATTGCGCGGTCGTTGCAGGCGGCTGGCCATACGGTCGTCGTATGTGATGTGGTTGAGGAGCAAATTACGAAATTCAAGGAAGAGACTGGTCTTGCAGGCTTTAATATTGATGTCAGCACATTTTCGTCCGTTGAAGCGGGCGTGAAGACTATCGAGTCGCAGGTGGGCCCTATTGCCATCCTGGTCAACAACGCCGGCATCACGCGTGACGGATTCCTGCATAAGATGGATCCAGTTCAGCAATGGCAGGCCGTGATTAACGTGAATTTGGGATCAGTGTTTAATACTTGTCGCTGTCTTGTGCCAGGTATGCGTGAGCGCGGCTGGGGCCGTATTATCAACATTAGCTCGATGAATGGCCAGCGCGGCCAGTTTGGTCAGACAAACTACTCCGCGGCTAAAGCAGGCATGTTAGGGTTGACTCGCGCCCTGGCTCAAGAAGTTGCAAACAAGGGTGTGACTGTGAACGCCGTGTGCCCTGGCTTTATCCTGACGGAGATGACTGGGACCATGCCGGCTGACCTGCTGGAGGCAGAGGTGAAGAAGATTCCGATAGGCCGAATCGGTCATCCAGAAGACATCGGCTCTATGGTGGCATTCCTGGCGAGTGATGAGGCGTCTTTTATTACTGGCGCGACTATGTCTGTGAACGGTGGTCAGTACATGGCCGCCTGAAACCGGGTGGCCGCACTGGGGGGCGTGATTCTGAAAAGACCGTCACAGTGGCGCGTGCACGGAAAGGCTACCGGATGGATTCCCGGTAGTCCTCTCCGGTAATGGTAATGTACAGAAAGAGTTCAAAAACATTCGCTGTAAGTCCTGTGTGCATCAAATCTGGCGCTCAGGAATTCTCTTGCCAAAAATTCTCTTGCCAAATGCAAATGAGCGCCTGTGATGTGGGGTGATTCCCAGTTTTTTCATGGCATTCAGATGAGCGGTCGTGCCATATCCTACGTTTGTTTCCCACCCATAGCCGGGATGCACGGCTGCCAGACGCCTCATAAGACGATCGCGTGTGACTTTGGCGACAATAGAGGCCGCTGCAATTGAGGCAGAAAAGCTGTCCCCCTTCACAAGGGGAATCACGGAACAAGAGAGTGGAGGAACGTTTTTCCCATCGATTATAGCATAATCAACACCCCTTAGCATGTCTATCGCTCGCGCCATTGCTAGGAATGTCGCTTGGAGAATGTTGCGTGCATCAATCTCAGCAACGTCTGCATGGCCGATACCAATGTCTGCACAAGCAGTCAAGGCAGTGAGGAGTCCCTCCCGTTTTTTTGGCATCAGTCTCTTGGAATCGTCTATCTCTGACAAGAGCGACATCGGCAGACTCGCTACGTTGAGCACAACAGCCGCTGCGATCACTGGCCCCGCCAACGATCCGCGCCCGACCTCGTCGAGGCCAGCGACTCTTCCCCCCAATTGCCGCTCGAGAATCAGGGTAGGCATAGACGCTCCATGAGAGATCTTCCATGGGAGACGGGAAAAACATCGGCATATGAGCACAGGAGAGTCCAGTCAATCTGGCAACTTTTTTGTCTTTTTGTCTTCTCGAGGCACATGTTGGTCCTGTAAAACTTACGGGCAGCGCCCTTTTTCTCCTTTGTCTCTTTGTCTGTCTCTTGTCTGTCTCTTCTGCGAGACTCTGCGGCCAATGGGCGGAGAGAAATGCTCCCATCCCAATGTCTCGCCTAATTCTGAATCAGCAGGATGATTGTGACCAACAATAAGGCTGCCGCCTGAGTCACAACGCGCAGATTCATCATTTTGAGTCCATGGCGTCGATTGATCTCCCCCCCACACATGAACAGGATGATACCAATGACAAGAACACCGACGACTAAAAGGACGGCCGGCGTCAGAATCATCGTGGCTAGAGTCATCAGGGAAAATCCTCCGCTGTCAGACATCGCACAAGAAACGGATGAACCTTCTCACTGAGAATGGCGGAGAAGACGGCATCAGGTCTGTGATACGCTGTCATCAATCCTACTCTTACAACGGTCGTGATTCCAACATCTGGTTGTTGTAGGCTTGTCCGGAGACCTGTCAAGATTCTGTCCCCCCCTCACAGCTATACAGGCAGCACTCTCCACCATTCAAAGTATGGCTTGGAATTGCCACCTCTCACCACCCCCTCTCAGATCACAACCGCAGCAGGTGCCGCACAAGGGCAAAATCTTGACCTTCCGTTCACGCGCAATATGCGTTTAACTGCGTGGCCTGCATCCGCAGCAAAACCTCTCTTTCGAGAAAACGCTCAGGGGAGCGGAAAAGCAAGGATGACAGAAAAGGCTATGTCACAGGTTGCCGTAAAGAAAAGTGTTGCGTCCCTACTCCAGTATTCTGTGGCGGCACGGGGCACTTTCGATGAAATGACTGGTCCTGATGGTCAGCTACGTCCCCATTGGGCTGATTTTCTCGCTGCCCTTGCGACTCTACCCGATGGTGCACTCCAAAAACGGCGTGAGAAAGGCTTGCGACTCATTCGTGACAGTGGCGTAACCTACAATGTCTATGGTGACAAGGCTGGGAAAGACCGGCCGTGGGAACTAGACCCGATTCCTTTCCTGATCGCTGCTGATGAATGGAGGATTCTCGAAGAGTCTCTGATTCAGCGTGCCACACTTCTCAATTTGATATTGCACGATTTGTACGGTGCTCAGAAATTGCTAAAGGATGGCTATCTGCCGCCGTCTCTCGTCTTCAGTCATCCTGAGTTCTGGCGCCCCCTACATGGGGCTTCCTTGCCCCGGAATACATCCCTGGTCTTGTACGCTGCCGATCTGGCGCGTTCCCCTGATGGGCGTTGGTGGGTTATTGGAGACCGCACGGCAGCGCCGTCTGGGGCTGGGTATGCCCTTGAGAATCGTATTATCACTGCGCGTATTCATCCTGATATTTACAAGAATCTGTGGGTTGAACGACTCGCACCATTTTTCCTGAAAGTACACGAGACACTCCGACGTTTGTCACCACGCCAGGGAGATATGCCGAGAATCGTGCTCTACACTCCTGGCCCCTACAACGAGACCTATTTCGAGCATGCCTATCTCGCCCGTTATCTTGGCATTACCCTGGTCGATGGCGAGGATCTGACAAACCGTGGAGATCGCGTTTACCTCAAGACGCTGAACGGTCTGCGCCAAGTCGACGTCATGATTCGCCGCACAGACGACGGCTACTGCGATCCTCTTGAACTGCGTAGCGACTCCTCTCTTGGTATTGCTGGGTTAGTACAGGCAGTGCACGCTGGCACCGTGAGCGTTGCTAATGGCTTGGGTGCATCTGTGCTGGAAAGCCCCGCTTGGCTTGCCTTTCTACCCAGGCTTTGCCGGGTCATGTTGCACGAGGATCTCAAGATGCCCTCAGTGGCCACTTGGTGGTGTGGTCAAAAAAAAGAATTAAACTATGTGATGAGCAATCTTGACACGCTGTGTGTGCGACACCTGCTCCCTTCATTAGCTCAGCCGCTGTGTGGCCGCAATTTGTCGAGTGCTGAACGTGTAAATCTTATTGAGCGTATTATGGCATCACCGCACAATTACGTAGCACAAGAAATAGTAAGTTTGTCAACAGCCCCACTTTGGAATATGAACCGGCTGGAGTCTAGACCAGTTGTTATGCGAATCCATTTAACATCTTACAATAGCAGTTACGTCGCCATGCCGGGAGGATTAACACGGGTAGCACCCGCAGATGGTTTGTCCACAGTTTCTATGCAGCATGGTGGCACGAGCAAGGATACATGGGTGCTCTCCGAGAAACCTGTTGAACCTATTACGCTTTTGCGACCTGCCGGTGCACCAAGTAAACTGGTCCGCGGTGCGCGTGACCTCTCCTCACGGGTAGCCGATAACATGTTCTGGATGGGGCGCCATTTGGAACGCAGCGAGCTGACAACCCGCATTCTTCGCGCTGCTCTCGCCAGCCATGTAGAAGGGGCTGGGCAAGGGGCTGGGCTTGCTCAAGAGGAAACTTTGGCCATCGTACTGAGCATGCTGAGCGGCCATTCCGTGATTGGAGATCAGGCTGCAGATCCCCCCTGTGGAGGGGAAAGACGCAATCCGACTACTCTGCCTCAGGAAAGTGTCATGCGGCAGGTCATTCGGATTCACTGTGATCCTGAGCATTTCTCTGGATTGGGTCATTCTATTTGTCATTTACAAAGGATAGCGACTGTTGTGCGTGACCGTTTATCCCTAGATACCTGGCGCGCCATCTGGAGACTGGCCGAAACGGTCCGCTGTACAGGGCGTGGAGTGATCTCCCAGCCTGATGGCGACCTTGATGAAATGCTTCTGCGACTGAACGAGGTCATCCAGATGACAGAAGCGCTGAGCGGCCTGGTAATGGAGAACATGACACGTGACCTGTCGTGGCGCTTTCTGGATGCCGGACGGCGTTTAGAAAGAGCCATGCACGTTCTCGATCTGCTTGCAGGGACAGTAGAGGCCGGCACCGCGGAGGACAGCCCCGTTCTAGATGTTGTGCTTGGAATCTCTGATAGCATGATGACTTACAGGGCCCGCTACTTGGTCCCGCCCGCTCTTGTTCCGCTGGCAGACTTGCTCCTTTCTGATGAGAGTAATCCGCGCTCACTCGTCTTTCAACTATCTGCGCTCCAAGAGCATATGGACGCCATTGGTGTTGACCGTATGCCAGGGACCTTCACGCCAGAACAGAAAGCTATCATTGCCATGCTGGCCACAGTACGGACACTTGATCTAGAATCTCCGCTGTCTGTGGGCTGTGCTCATAAAGTTATTGGTAATATTTGTAGAGAAATGACTCTCAAACTGAGAACACTCTCAGAAATCCTTAACCTCCAGTATTTTACCCACGCAGTGGAAACACTCCCTCTTTTTACCAAGCCATAGCCTCTTTTTTCCTCATGATAACTACCTACAATTGCCGTCATACTACAGTCTACAATTATACATTACCTGTCACCGTTTCTCATCACGCTGCCCACCTTGTCCCACGGGCTCTGCCAACGCAAATCATTCATGGGAACATTATCCGAGTCACGCCGGAACCAGCCCATCGTTCTACTCGCACAGATTATTTTGGCAACAATGTCTTCTTCTTCACTCTTGAAGAAACGCACCGCTCACTGACAGTCGAATCTCTCTGCACTGTGACTCTCTGTGAGCATGATTTTCCCCCGGCAGACGAGACTCCACCATGGGAGAAAGTCCGTGATTTTCTTGCCAGTGCGCGCTCTCCTGAGGCTCTCGTGGCCTGTCAGTATGTGTTCGATTCATCCTTTGTCGTCACCAGTTCTGCAGTTGAAGCCTATGCCAGGCCATCGTTCCCACCAGGCCGTCCTATTCTCACCGCAGTAGTAGATCTAATGCACCGCATTCATTGCGAATTTACCTATGATCCTAAGGCGACCACCCTAGCCACGCCCCTGAAAGACGTGTTAGGCCATAGACGCGGCGTTTGTCAGGATTTTGCCCACTTGCAGATCGCTTGTTGCCGGACAATGGGCTTAGCAGCACGCTACGTGTCAGGCTATGTGCATACCTGTCGTACACCCTCTCCAACGGAGGCAGATTGCTCGACCATGCTCATCGGCGCGGATGCCTCTCATGCTTGGCTGGCGGTATATGTACCGGGAGTCGGTTGGGTCGATCTCGATCCTACAAACGATACAATGCCTTCCATTGAGCATATCACTATCGCTTGGGGACGCGACTACGACGACGTGAGTCCGCTGAAAGGCGTCGTGACGGGCGGCGGTCAACACACTCCCCGAGTCGAAGTCAGCGTGACACGCCGTCCAACGCCCTGATGCCCCTGACCCCTGATAACGGGGAAAAAAAAATGAAAAAAACAATCTTATGTAACAATCTTATGTAGCCCACCACCCAGTGGAGTCCCCGTCGCCAGTGGGAATAGTGGAGTGGGAATTATGATCAATCGATCACGATCAATCGTGATCTTCCTTATCTTCCTTGTTCACAAGGCCTTCTTTGCCAACATCGCCCGATCCCGAGCGCAATAATTTGTCTTTACGGATCCTCCCTCGTTCCTCGAGTGATCTGACAACCGTAATGGTTACAGGAACACTTATCTCTGGATGGAGAGAAACCCATACCACCGTTTCGCCCAGAGTCTTAATCGCCTGCCTGAGCTGTACTTGATGGCGCTGGAGTGTAAACCCCGTCTCTGTAACGGCCTCAGCGATATCACGCGCTGTCACTGAACCATAAAGCTGCCCACTCTCACCAGCCTGACGGACGATCAATAATGAGAGGCCATCCATCCTGGCCGCCACGGCTGTGGCTTCCTCGCGGCGTTTTATGTTGACTGTCTCGAGCTGAGTCCGTTTTCTCTGGAAATACGCTATGTTCTCCTGTGTTGCACGTAGCGCTTTCTGTTGTGGCAGAAGATAATTCCGAGCATAGCCGGGACGCACTTTGACACGATCGCCCATATGACCAATGTTTTCTATCCGTTCCAGAAGCAAAATTTCCATTTCTTCCCCTCCCCATGGCAGGCACAAGTCACACGATACGATAGGGTCAGTACGGACGCCGTCTCGCCACGTGATCGACAAGCCTATAAAGCCTATAAGCTAGCCGACGGCATAGGGGAGCAGCGCAAGATAACGAGCCCGCTTGATGGCACGTGCGAGCATGCGCTGTTTTTTAGCGGAGACAGCCGTAATCCGGCTAGGAACAATTTTGCCTCTTTCTGAGACATAGCGTTGGAGCAAGCGCACATCTTTATAATCGATCCGAGGCGCCTCTGCTCCTGAGAACGGACATGTCTTGCGGCGGCGGAAAAACGGACGGCGTGTCATTGGCATCATGTCCCTCCTTCGCCTGGCCTGTCGCTACTCGCAGCCCCATGACTCTCGCTTCGATCACTGCCACTGCTACGGTCACGCCCAAAGCGTTCACGCATAGACTTTCCACCACTATCACGGTCACGTCCGAATCGGCCACGCTCCCGCTCCCCCTCACGGCCGCCGCGGCTTTGTAAAATCGGCGACGGCTGATCGTTGAGCCTGTCCACCCTGACGGTTAAGTAGCGTAAGACATCTTCGTTGATTCGCATCTGTCGTTCTATTTCAAGAATAGCATCAGGTGGCGCATCGATGTTGAAGAATGTATAATACCCCTTACGATTATTTTTGATCCTGTAGGCTAGGTTACGTAAACCCCAACTCTCGCGTTTGCTGAGCCTGCCACCGCGCTCACCAATGACAGCGGCCAACTGATTGGCGAGATTTTCTACCTGCTGAGGCGAGGCATCCTGGCGTACGATGAAAACTGTTTCATAAAACGGCATGTGTGCCTCTTGTTTCTTGTGCATCCCGCCCAACTGTCAGATACAGACAGGAAGATACAGACCGGACCCTCTTGGGCCGGAAGGGGCGCACTATACACTTTTCTTCTTCTCGTGCAAGCACTCTTGACAGAGTTTCCAGCACCAGTATGACTTAAATATCACCTTTGGGTAACGGAGGATGAGTTACCGATGGTACGTGCGTTCGTGTTTCCGGGACAGGGCTCCCAGTGCGTCGGAATGGGCCGGAATCTCGCAGAGGCTTTTCTTGCCGCTCGCCTCCTCTTTGAAGAGGTTGACGAGGTGTTGAAACAGAATCTGAGTCGCCTCATGTTTGAGGGGCCGGAAGTGGCGTTGCAGTTGACGGAAAATGCGCAGCCAGCGCTCTTGGCTGTCAGTCTAGCGGTCATGCGGGTATTGGAGGCCGAAGGAGGGGTGGATCTCCGTCAGCACGCTCAGTTTGTTGCTGGCCATTCGTTAGGTGAGTATTCCGCTCTGACTGCCGCAAAGAGTTTTACGGTGGCAGACGCGGTACGACTGGTGAAGATACGCGGGCAGGCCATGCAGAAAGCTGTTCCAGTAGGTTCTGGGGCAATGGCAGCGTTGCTTGGACTCGATCTTGACAGCGCTCGGGCCGTTGCTGAACGGGCAGCTGAAGGGGAGATATGTACAGCGGCTAATGACAATGCACCAGCCCAGGTAGTTGTGAGCGGCCATATGACAGCCGTTCAACGGGCAGTGGTTCTCGCAGCGTCTTATGGAGCAAAGAGAAGTGCCATTCTCCCAGTTTCTGCCCCATTTCATTGTGTGCTTATGCAACCTGCAGCAGAAATTATCGCTGAGTCCTTGGCGCAGATACCGTTGGAACGGCCTGCAGTCCCTCTGGTCGCCAATATCACCGCTAGCAGTGTCGAGGAATCTGAAACGATTAAATCTCTGCTAGTTGACCAGATGACTGGTACGGTACGATGGAGGGAAAGCGTCCTGTACATGTACGCGCACGGTGTCACGCAGATAGTGGAGCTTGGAGTAGGCAAAGTGCTCACTGGGCTTGCCAGACGTATCGTGCCAAATATAACAGGTATGGCCGTGCACACACCTGGCGATATCGAGTCTTTTTTGAAAGCACTCTAAAACTTGTATCGATTTTTTTGAAAGGACTTTACAATTTTTATTTCGTAAAAGTGGCATTGACGTGTCTCACAGCCGTTGTTGTATCGCGTCGTCTGTCGAATCATATATATGGCTGGGCTGTGCCTCACAGTACAACTCCTGTGGTGTTGTGATGGCAGCCGGTTCAGTCTGGGTTATCTTGGGTTAGCGCATGAGGGCAAAGATGTTTGACCTGACAGAGAGGTGCGCTCTCGTCACAGGGGCCTCAGGGGGCATTGGTGAAGCGATTGCTCGAAAGTTGTATGCGCGGGGGGCAACCCTGACTTTATCAGGGACACGGCAGCGCATGCTCGAATCCCTGCGTGTCGCTCTCAGAACGCGCGTCCCCGGAACGCACGTCTTTGTGTTCCCCTGTAACCTCAGCGAGGCAGAGTCTGTGGAGCGATTAGTGACGGAGGCGGAATCTGCCATGGGCCGTGTCGACATTCTCGTGAACAGTGCTGGTGTCACTCGTGATTCTCTGATTCTGCGTATGAAGGACGACGACTGGGCACGGGTGATGGACGTCAACCTGACGGCGGCCTTTCGCCTGTCACGGGCTGTCGTACGTGGTATGATCAAACGCCGTTTTGGGCGCATGGTTCATATTACTTCCATCGTTGGAATCACGGGCAATCCGGGGCAGGTAAACTATGCTGCTGCCAAGGCAGGCATGATAGGCATGACAAAGAGTCTCGCAGCAGAAGTGGCGGCACGGAATATTACTGTTAATTGTGTTGCTCCTGGGTTTATCACGACAGCCATGACGGATACCTTGTCAGAGGTGCAACGGAATAAATTAATCTCAGGCATTCCAGCGGGTCGCTTCGGTGTCCCAGAAGATATTGCCGCGGCCACTCTGTTCCTTGTCAGTCCAGAAGCTGGCTACATCACGGGTCAGACTCTGCATATCAACGGTGGAATGGCCATGGTCTGAGACTTGCGGGGCACAGGTGGGTTCTCCAACAGGTACGGCGGCTGTTCCGTGTGGCGTAGGACAGAAGTATGAATTGTTTCCATCCGAATTGTTTCCATCTGCCGATCTCTCCGTGTAATGTGCGGTGTGTGCTGGTCAAGCCTGCAAAAGTATGGTACGAGACTCTCCGGAAAATGTCTTGAGAGTGGGTGCACTGGTACCAGCAGGCGTTATTTCAGCTGTCTTTAATTCCACTTGCGGGTCGAGGACTGAACATTATGAGCGATAGCATCGCCGAGCGCGTGAGAAGAATCATTGTCGAGCACCTCGGGGTAGAAGAATTCAAGGTCACAGAGAACGCGAGTTTCATTGATGATCTGGGGGCAGACAGTCTTGATACGGTTGAATTAGTCATGGCGTTCGAGGAGGAATTTGGTTGTGAAATTCCTGATGACGCTGCAGAGAAGATCTTGACAGTGAAGGACGCCACAGCCTTCATCAAGGCGAATGTCAAACAATAATCATAATAAAAAATAGCGATACTAGCAGTCCATTTCTCGTAATTTCACGAGGGGCCGCCACGGTATGAAAAGAGTTGTCGTCACAGGCATGGGGATGGTCACGCCGCTCGGGTGTGGTGTGGCCATCAATTGGCAACGCCTCATTAGCAACATGTCGGGCATCAGCGCTATTAGTCACTTTGACGTTTCTGATCTGCCGTCGCAGATTGCCGGCATCGTGCCCCGTGGTCATGGCGATGGGGTGTTTGATCCTGATGAGTTTGTGCCACCACGGGAACAGCGTCGCATGGATGATTTCCTTCTCTATGCTCTGGCTGCGACGACTGAGGCCGTGGAGGATTCTGGCTGGAAGCCAAAAGGGGAAGAAGACCGCGCTCGGACTGGAGTCATCATAGGGTCCGGTATTGGCGGGTTACCGGGTATTGCGGCGACAGCAGTCACGCTGGAGAGAAGTGGGCCACGTCGAGTCAGCCCATTTTTTATTCCTGCCGCTCTGATCAATCTTGCCGCTGGGCACGTCTCCATCAAGTACGGATTCACAGGCCCGAACCATGCTACGGTGACTGCCTGCGCGAGTGGGGCGCATGCCATTGGCGATGCTTCCCGTCTCATCATGTTCGGCGATGCCGACGTCATGATAGCCGGTGGGACAGAAGCTGCGGTGTGCCGGCTTGGCCTGGCTGGTTTCTCTGCGGCCCGGGCCCTATCCACCGGATTCAATGATCGTCCGCAAGCTGCCTCGCGCCCATGGGACAGAAAGCGCGATGGCTTCGTCATGAGCGAAGGCGCTGCTATGTTGGTACTGGAGGATCTTGAACACGCACGGAGACGCGACGCGAGAATCTACGCCGAGATTCTGGGGTATGGTCTCTCTGGCGATGCCCATCATATTACAGCGCCGTCAGAGAATGGGCATGGTGCCTACCGGGCGATGGCCAATGCCCTGCGTAATGCAAGAATTGAGCCTACAGCGATTGATTACATCAACGCTCATGGAACATCTACTCCACTTGGCGATGAAATAGAATTATCTGCGGTGAAACGTCTTTTTGGGAAACACGCGTATAAAATGTGCATCTCCTCTACTAAGTCGGCCGTTGGCCATTTGTTAGGTGCAGCGGGTGCGACAGAAGCTATTTATACTATTCTTGCTATGCGAGATGGCATTGTGCCACCAACACTCAATCTCGAGAATCCTGCAGAAGGTTGCGATGTTGATTTGGTGCCGTGTACAGCTAAAGCGCGTACGATTCTGACAGCGTTATCTAATTCATTTGGATTCGGTGGGACAAATGCCTCCCTCGTTTTTTCTGCAAGGCCCTAGGCCCTAGTTACGTACAAAAGTCTGTGCATTTCCCTATTGTGCTTGTGCTGAGTGAGTGCGTGAGTCTTCCGGCTCGCCTGAGAGAGAGGCCGGGGGGGGTAGTTGGAGCGTGCTTTGTGGGCGAGAGACCTCGGTAAAAACCATGAGGGAGTCCGAGTGGAAAACTATCCTGGTCTCCATCCCCATGCGCTTTTCTTCACTTTGGCAAGAACGTCTTCTCTTCTGTGCAGATTGCCCGGCAGAACTTTGGTAAACGGCCAGCGATAATCACCGTCACCTCACCGCGTACGGCATCTCTGTAACGTTCTGATAGTACGGACAGCCAGTCTTGTTCGACAGATTCGAAGATTTTTGTCAGGTCTATAGTGACGGCTGCCCGCCTGTCCCCCAACACTGCAAGGGCGTCAGTCAGGAGATTGCCTAAACGCCGCGGTGATTCATACAGCACCAATGTCTCTGGCACAGATGCCATCCGGGCGAGGAGGCGCCGCCGCCTACCTGATTGGCGGGGTAAAAAACCGAGAAAGGTAAACCCTGTCATTGGCAGCCCAGAAGTTACAAGGGCAGTTAGTAAAGCACTTGCTCCAGGGACAACAACGACAATATGACCTGCTGCACGTGCAGTACACACGAGGAGGTATCCTGGGTCACTGATACCAGGCATACCAGAATCGCTCACATAAGCAACATCGTAGCCATCGGAAAGAAACCTGACAACCAGAGGAACGTTTTTGTGCTCATTGTACTCGTGGATCGACAGCAGTCGCGACGGCCTAGCGATTTCGTAATGACTCAGGATTTTACGCGTAACACGAGTGTCTTCGCAGGCCAAAACAGGCACCCGACGCAAGATGGCGATGGCCCGCACAGAAATGTCCTGAAGATTGCCAATTGGGGTCGCGATGATGAAAAGGGTTGACATGGCAACACACGTTAACGCACGCTAGGATCCCGTGCGCCCGTGTCTCCTACGCACTTGTCGTTCCATAAGGGCCAGTTGGCGTCCAACATACAGAGCATGACCGATGTCAGAGATCGCGCCATCACGGGCAATCTGGCCTTCTATTGCCACCGCTGTCCTGCCCCTGTATTGGGTCAGCGTCTCGCCACCGGCTTTGTGAACGGCGACGACCTCACCCGCTTTCTGATCCACAGTAAAGGTGAAATAGCCATTTGGATCGTACTGCAATTTTTTACTGTTTTCTAATATGTTATTTCCTCTTTTATTTTTCATCATCTGTTTCGCTAAATCGAGTCGTTCCGTCGCATCTGTGTCTATAGTAATGGAATGACTCACGACCGTAATCGGCCCGTGTGGCAGACCGCCAGCTTCACGTGCAACTTCTGACTGTATAGCCATTAAGCCATATAAATTGCACAGCCAAGCTGACATCACATTGTGTGCCCGAAAGGTCGCTGTCAGTGTCAGGACATCCTGGAAAAGACGCAAAAATACAGTCAAAAGACAAGGAGTGCTCGCGACACCAAAATCTTGAGCGGGATCCCACAGGCTGAGGACAACATTCCTACTTGTTGGCTCAGCAGCAAGCCTCTGAGCAGCTGTCTTGATGAGATCAAGGTGCCAATGGCTGCGCAGCCGATTGCCGTAAGTATAACAGACTTCTGCGGGTTGTTCGCCCGAGAGAATTGCAGCCTGATAAGCCCGGAAATCAGCCAGTCTGAAGCCAACGGCATGCAGCGCAGCGGAATCATCTTCGACCGGCTCAGTCACTACCACCTTGAGGTTCTGCAACTCCAGCCGTCTGCCGCCATCCACCCGCACTGGGACACCAAACCGTAGTACACGCCTGACCACCTCCTCCCACGCCAAGAGAGGCCGTTGGCGAACAATGGTGTGTGCGCGCGGCTCCGACGGAAAATAGACAGGTTGGTATACTGGTAAAGGCGCGTGCACCCGCTCGCGCCGAGTGCGCTCTAAAGGGGGCAAAGTTTTGAAAAATGCACGGACAGCTGCGGCAGTTCCCGGTGCAGACAATTTTCCAAGAACTACTGGTCGTATATATCCTATTATGAACTGAGGATCAAAAGATGTATCTACGTAGCGCTCTGTGCCAATGATTCGGAAACAAGACTGGCCAAGACGTTTAGCTGGTTCGACTCCCAATGTCAGCAGGTTGGCAAGTTCCTCGGCCGATCCGCTCAAATTCTGACCGAGAATCAGCAAATGACGAATTTGTGGATTCCACAGTAAATTGCGAATGAGCTGCGGGAGACCATCACCATAGAGGTTCGCGAGCACAGCAATACGCGATGAAGCGGGATCAAGGTCTATTCGTAACCGTCTCAGGAGATCCATCACAGTCTGCACCGGCGTCCACAGTGTCGCAACGCCCACGTCACTGTGCATGTTGATCACGTGCAGCCGCTCAGAAAAATAGAACGGTTTGAAGGGAAGAGACTGTCGATTTCTCATAATCTGGCAGGCCCTCGAGGTGTGGCACCTTGACTCGCAACACAGGGTTCGCGAGTCTCCCGTGGCCTTTGAGTGACCCTCATCTTTAACATTCTCAACAGCAGGCCACGGTCTCTCCTGCGAGCATAGCAGAATCCAGTCAGCTGCCAAAGCCATCTGTGACCTATGGTGCGTGCGATTCCGCGCAGGACCACAGGGCATGGACGCGCGCATTTTACAGAGCCAGAACCCTGACCCTCTTTGCATGGCAGTGCGGGCCGCAGTCTTTCACGTTTTCATATGTTCTCTCCCCATCGAGGCAGACACGTGTTTAAAACAAACATATCGAGTACTCGCCCTACCGCATAGTCCACCACTTCGTCTAAAGATTGAGGACGGATATAAAAAGCTGGGACTGGCGGTGCAAGAACCCCACCCATTTCTGAGACTCGCAGCATTGTTCTGAGGTGTCCTCCATGCAGCGGCGACTCACGCACCATCAGCACTAACCGTCTCCGCTCCTTCAACGTGACATCTGCCGCCCGTGTCAGCAGGTTGGATGTCACACCAGTGGCAATCTCCGACAGAGAGCGGATAGAACAAGGGGCTACCACCATCCCCATTGTCCGGAACGCGCCACTGGACAAGGGTGCTGTCATATCATGCACCTGGTAACAGGCATCGGCCATAGTTTGCACCTCCCTCACTTTAGAGGAGGTTTCGCGTACCAGAGTCACTTCTGCAGTGGGAGTCATAACAAGATGTGTTTCTATTCCCAAATTTTTTGCCATTGTCAGGAGGCGAAGGCCGTACACTACACCGGAGGCCCCACTGATTCCGATAATCAGACGCGCGCATTTGCCCATGAATCCGCTCCCAATATTCGCACGTTCAGGACAACATACAGTTCCTGTCATCAGTGCGGTGCAGCACAATCTTATCCTACGGATATCCATCTCCTCCTTATCCTTATGCACAGATTCTGGTAAAACATGCTCTAAGAAATCATAGTACAACGATCAGATTGCAAGTCCTCAGGGAGAGTCGTGATGAGTGTGGAGACGCACATTGAAGCTTTGCGTGTAAAACACGCCGAACTGGAATCCGCGATTGCAGCAGAAAATCAACGGCCGTTGCCGGATAGCACGATCCTGACAGACCTCAAACGTCAAAAACTCAGAATCAAGGAAGAAATCGAACGGTTACACGTCGACATGTGAGAGATTCCATTGTCACCCGCAGGGAGTCGCCGGTCTATCCAATAAATTTCATTGTGAGCAGACATGTGAGAGAGTCGTAAGATTCGCCTGTTGTCCTGAAAAAAAGAAAATTTCTGAATAAAAAATGCGCTGCAAGATTTCTCTCCTGAGGCCACGAGTACATGACGCCAATCCTCTTTGCCTTTGCCGTCTGTTTTCAGCACGTAGTGAACTCTGGAGAATATCTGTCTGCTCGACACGCCATACTTCTGAAGAAGAGTCCGGGCTGTTGGGATCACCCCCATGATAGAGAGGGCCTATGCACGATGAATCCATACGAGATCGCCTACCAGCGTTCCCTATCGGATCCGGAAGGATTCTGGGGAGAAGTCGCAGAAAGTCTCCATTGGGACAGCAAGTGGCACAAAGTTCTTGATGATTCCCATCCGCCTCTCTACCGCTGGTTCCATGGTGGTCGCCTCAATACTTGCTACAACGCGGTGGATCGTCATGTTGAACAGGGCCGGGGTGGACAGTGCGCTATTATCTGGGATAGTCCAACAACTGGCGCACAGCGTCATATCACCTATACAGAGTTAAGGGATCTTGTCGCACGCTGCGCAGGTGCGTTAGTGGCTGAGGGTGTGACAAGGGGGGATAGGGTTATCCTGTACATGCCCATGATTCCGGAAGCACTGATTGCTATGCTGGCTTGTGCTCGAATCGGGGCCATTCATTCAGTGGTCTTTGGTGGGTTTGCCCCGAACGAACTTGCGGTGCGCATTAACGATGCGAAGCCAAAAGTAATTTTTTCCGCTTCCTGTGGAATCGATGGTAGCAAGGTCATTCCATACCAGCCTTTGCTGCACAAGGCCATTGCGCTGTCGACTCACAAACCTGATAGGCTGATCGTAGTCCGCCGGCCTCAGGCGGAGGTCTCTTTCTCTTCTCGTAGAGACCTCGATTACGATTCAGCAATAGCCGCTGCTCGAGCGGTTGATTGCGTCCCTCTGCTCGCGACAGACCCGTTGTATATTCTCTATACGTCAGGGACGACTGGCGACCCCAAAGGAGTCGTTCGTGACAATGGTGGCCATGCCGTCGCTCTCAAGTGGACAATGGATGCCATATACGACGTCAGACAGGGGGAAGTATTCTGGGCTGCTTCTGACGTGGGGTGGGTAGTCGGCCATTCCTATATCGTCTACGCTCCCCTTCTACATGGTTGTACAACCGTTGTCTATGAGGGCAAACCGATTGGCACACCGGACCCTGGGGCTTTCTGGCGCGTCATTACGGAGCATAGAATCAGCACCCTCTTTACCGCGCCTACCGCATTCCGCGCTATTAAGCGTGAAGATCCAAACGCAGATTACCTCAAAAAATATGATGTGAGAGGCGCAGGCTTTCGTGCTCTTTTTCTGGCCGGCGAGCGTTCCGACACTCAGACGATCCAGTGGGCTGAGCATCATCTCAAAGTTCCTGTGGTTGATCACTGGTGGCAGACAGAAACAGGCTGGGCGATCGCAGCTAATTGTTTGGGGTTGCATAGATACCCAGTCCGTTACGGCTCCCCAACGAGGCCGGTGCCAGGATGGGACGTGAGAGTTATGAGTGAAGATGGCCGTCTCGCCCCCATTGGCCAGAGCGGTCCGCTTGTGTGCCGGTTACCCCTCCCGCCAGGGAGTCTGGTGATGTTGTGGCAGCGTGAGGAGCGCTACCGCACATCGTATCTTCATGCCTATCCTGGCTATTATCAGTCTGGAGACGCTGGTTACATTGATGAGGACGGCTATATCTACGTCATGGCGCGAACGGATGACATCATAAATGTGGCTGGCCATCGCTTATCCACAGGTGCCATGGAGGAAGTCCTCTCGGCCCATCCTGATGTCGCCGAATGTGCTGTTGTTGGTGTCGCAGATACCCTGAAAGGGCAGATTCCTATTGGATTTGTCTGTCTGAAAGCCGGTGTAGACCGGTCTGAGACTCAGATCATCCCTGAACTGGTCTCCATGGTGCGCGAGAGAGTCGGTGCCGTTGCTGCCTTCAAGACGATCGCCATTGTGCAGCGGCTGCCCAAGACACGTTCTGGCAAAATCTTGCGTGGTACAATCCAGAAAATCGCCGATGATCAACCCTATAAAGTGCCGGCTACGATAGACGATCCAGAGATTCTGAATGAAATCAAAGAAAGCCTGTACGCACTAGGATACGCTAGGGGAGTCAGAGACTCATTGTGAAGAGAGTGCACGCGTGCCTTTCGGTTGTTAGAGGATTTTAATTAACTTTTCTAATTGTGATAATATTAATTGTGGTAATATTAATGTAGTCTATGTGAAGAGAGTCTTGCTCTGCTCGCAGGTGCCCTCCGTACGGAGCCGCTCCGTCACAGAGCATGCGTGGGTAGGTCGCGCGAGCGAAAGATGGGTTCACTAGCATGCTTGGCGGAGGCTATGACTGGCAGAAGAAAAAAGTTTCTTGCTCGTAATGCTGTTTTCTCAGAGCAACTAAAAAAATATGATTTCCGATTATTCATATAAAGATTGATAGTTATTAAGTTTTGCACTACCGTGGATATAAAATTCATCGCCAAGAACTGGTATGTTTGTTTGCCTCTTTGCTCACCCGGCAGGCAGATGGCTCCTACTGGCTCATCACGCCTGAGGAGGCATGCGAGATCGACGTCGAAGATGTGCCATTCATCGCGGTCGAGATGTTCTTGGCAGGTCAGGGCCGGAAACAGTGTGTCAGTCTGCGGACCAATGTGGATGAAATCGTCACGGTGGATCGCCTGCACCCGTTGCGTATGACCACAAATCCTTCTCTGGGAGAGGGGGCTGTTCCCTACGTGACTGTTCGCGAAGGGTTGGAAGCCCGCCTCTCTCGGGCCGTATTCTATGAAATTGTATCGGGTAGAGGAGAAGTGTGATTCGGGCGCACTGTTCGGAATCTGGAGCAGTGAAACTTTCTTTCCCTTAGGCAGAGGCGCGGCGTATGAACCAACAACAGACTGAGATGCTCTCACGGTTGGTCGTAGCGACTCGGCGGCCTCCAATGTATCCTCAGAGTGTCTCTGGGACAGGTATTTTATCTGCGGTCCTAGTACCCCTAGTGGCGCATCCCGAGCACCTGTCCATTCTCTTGACCCGGCGTACGGACCATCTGGCTAGTCATAGAGGTCAGGTGTGCTTTCCAGGCGGGCGGGCAGAAGATGCTGACCACGGACCAGTCGATACGGCATTGCGTGAGGCGTGGGAGGAAGTGGGCATCGTCGCCGATTCTGTAACTGTTATTGGTTGTCTGGACGATTATGAAACGCTGACTGGGTTCGTTGTCACGCCAGTTGTGGGGTTGATCCGCCCACCCCTGATTTTGCGAATGGCGTTAGAGGAAGTCGCCGATGTCTTTGAAATGCCACTGGCCTTTCTTCTCAACCCCTCTCACCACAGGCGTCTTACACCAGCGCATTCGCAGTTTGTGCGAACTACCTATGCTCTTCCCTACAACGGCCATTATATATGGGGAGCGACTGCTGCCATTCTCATGACTCTCTATCAGATTGTCGCCGCAGAATCTGGTTTCTGCATGCAGCGGTTTGATTGCTAGTCTCTCTCATCGTTCTGCAACACCCTCTCGATTCTGCGGCGTGAGGACACGCTGCGCCATCCGCTCTTGACCCTTCTCTTGTCCTGTCTGCGGCTATAGTATCCAGTGGACAGAGAGCACCGCACCTTGGAAGGATGGGACATGATGAGAGCGGCCGCATTCTCTCCTATAAGACACTTTTTACAAACGCTTCAACAAACTACACAACTAATTATTAATTCTTTGACAGCAGAGGGCGCCTCTGTCCGATTCGTAGGGGGGTGTGTGCGGGACATTCTGCTACAGCGGCCGTTTCGGGATATCGATCTTGCCACACCTGAGCCGCCAGAACGCGTGCAGTGGTTGCTGGAAAGGGCCGGTGTCCGCACGGTGCCTATTGGGCATGGGACGGTCACGGCTCTGGTAGAGGGGGGAGAAACATTTGAGATTACTTCCTTGCGCCGTGATATCGTCTGCAATGGCCGCCACGCCGTGATAGCCTACACGGAAGACTGGACAGAGGATGCAGCACGTCGTGACTTTACCATTAACGCTCTCTCTGCAGATCAATATGGCGTTATTTATGATCCTTTCGGCGGCCTTTCTGATCTTTACAGTGGTCATGTCCGTTTTGTCGGCTCACCCATGGCACGGATAGAGGAGGATGTCCTGCGACTTTTACGTTATTTTCGTTTTCATGCTTTGTATGGGCGCTCCTCTCCCAACGAGTCCGCTCTGGCGGCTTGCCGTGCGCTTGCCCCACGGTTGGCGTCTCTGTCAGGGGAGCGGATTCGGGATGAGCTGTGGAAAATTCTTCTGGCTCCGGATCCCGCCAGCATATTGCTTCTTATGAGAAAGCTTGGTGTCTTGCAATACGTGCTCCCTGAAGCCAGTCATTTCGAACGTCTGCGTGTGCTGGCATGGCTTGAGAAGCAGCGCAGATTCCCTCTTGAAGGAATAGTGTCTGATCCGCTCCGTCGTCTTGCCGCCGTCTTGGCTGTCGGAGAAAGAACCGTTGAATCCGTGGCCACGCGCCTGCGTTTACCTCTCGCGGAGAGTCGCCGTTTGCGCAGCCTGCTAGAAGAGCTCCCAACGGCACTCACCCCTGCGCCTGGTATGACGGAAGGGGCTCTACGCATGGCTCTACAAACACTGGGAGCTGTGCGGTTCAGGGACGTGACAATGCTGCAGTGGGCGGCACGGCAAGCTGCAATCGGCGACACGGCTATAGATGACAATATATTGTGGATACACATATTGAGAACTACCAATAAGTGGAAAAACATCCCGTTCCCCGTGAGAGGGAAGGATGTGTTAGCACTGGGATTGGAACCAGGGCCAAATGTTGGCATGTTGCTGCGTGCCTTGCGCGAGTGGTGGGAAGAGACGGGTTATCAGGCTAACAGGACTGTTCTACTGGCCCGGTTGGCGGAACTTGTCAGAAAGACGGCACGAGAGAGTGGAAAGGAAGGTGCATGATGAAACAGGCACAGGAGACTCTGACAGTCCTGACAACAGGTGAAGGATTTTTTGATATGACTCGTGACGTCACCGCCTGGGTGAAAAGGCAGGAGATCTGTACGGGCTTGCTCATATTGTTCAGTCAGCACACTTCGGCTGGTCTTATCATTCAGGAAAATGCAGATCCAGATGTCACCCATGATCTCAGCACTTTTCTCAGACGTCTCGTCCCAGAAAAGCGGCAGCTCTACCATCATACGATCGAAGGGCCAGATGATATGCCGTCTCATATCAGAACCATGCTGACAGGACTCTGCCTCTCCATTCCCGTCAGAGAGAGTCACCTTGTTCTAGGGACGTGGCAGGGAATTTACCTTGCTGAACACCGCCAATCCCCCCACACACGCCGTGTTGTCATGCACCTTTTGGGGCTGTGAACGCGCAGAACTGAATGCTCTAGAACGCAAGGCATGAGCAGCATAATCCTCAAGAAAAGTCTCGTCTCAGCGCGCCTCCCCCACCACCAAAGAGAAAAAAAGCTCCAGCTCTTATCATATCAGTGTGAGGGCACTGCCCTCTTGCAGCCTGCGAGGAAGGCTTTTCTGAGAGGATTCACTCGTTCACTTCACGTGACGATCCAATCAGGTATGCCAGGATGCATCCTATCGTGTGAGCTTGTGTCCGGCGTTTGCGAGGGACCCGGAGTCGAGACATGGCGATGGTCTGTGTTCCCCGCTTGCTGTCTTTCCTATTGCAATGATAGAATTCTGCGGTCATTCTGACTACCACAGACTACAGACTATGGGACCCATGCTTCCCCGGCGGGGATGCAGGCAGCTGCAGCTAAAGGGGCTCTCTGCAGGATTGCCTCGCGCACGAGATATGGTGATCTACAGCAGCTGCCTTTGGAAGGGCCTTGTCAGCAAGGGGGCAACCGTGAGCGTTGAGAGAATCCTCGCTAAAAAAGGGCGTAACGTTATTACCATTCTGCCAGAACACATGGTAAGCGATGCAGCCCGATTGTTGACTGAGCACAAGATCGGCGTGATGGTCGCCTGTGACCCAAAGGGAAAACTGGAAGGAGTCTTATCCGAACGTGATCTCGTCAAGGGAATAGCTCAATACGGGGCCGCGGCCTTGACGATGCCTGTGCGGAATCTCATGACGACAACCGTCATAACGTGCAAGCCAACGGATGACGTCAAGGATTTGATGCAAATCATGACTCAGCGCCGTATTCGCCATCTACCTGTATTAGAGGATGGCCGTCTCGTTGGTATCGTTAGTATTGGTGATGTAGTGCACATTAGGTTGCAAGAAACCCAGATAGAAATGGGAGTGCTGCGTGATTATGCTATCACTCGCACCCCGTAAGAATCGTCGGGCGTGGTGAATCTTCATCAATGAAGTAGAAACGCGTTTCCGTAAAAAAGCGGCCAGATAACCAGCCCGGAGTACTAGCCTGTGATAACACAATCCGACCTCTTGTCTGTCCCTGACATGCCTGACGTGCGTGCGGAAATAGATCGGTTGCGATGGCAGAAGAATGCCGTTGTTTTGGCGCATTATTATCAAAACGGTCTCCTCCAGGATATTGCTGATTTCGTCGGTGATTCTCTTGATTTGTCGCGTCGTGCTGCCGAAACAAGGGCAGACGTCATCGTTTTCTGTGGCGTCCGGTTTATGGGTGAAGTGGCGAAGATTCTGAATCCTGACCGATTGGTTCTGCTGCCTGACAATACTGCAGGTTGTTCTCTTGAGGAATCCTGCAATCCTTCAAGTTTTAAAAAATTTCGTGAGAAACACCCGAATCATTTAGCGGTCAGCTATATCAACTGTTCAGCGGCGGTGAAAGCCCTTTCCGATGTTATCGTGACGTCGTCTAATGCTGAGGGGATCCTCAAGCAGATTCCAGTTGAGCAGCCCATTCTCTTTGCACCTGACTACCATCTCGGTCACTTTCTCAAACGGCGCACTGGCCGCGAGAACATGGTCTTATGGCCAGGCGCTTGCGTCATCCACGAGCAGTTCTCTGCGCTTGAACTGCGCAAGCTGAAGGTTCTTTACCCAGATGCCAGGGTTGTGGCGCATCCAGAGTGCCAAGACAGCCTTCTCCTCTGTGCAGATTATGTTGGGTCTACCCACGGCATGCTGCAGTACGTGACGGAATCGACGGAGAGGACTTTCATCATTGCCACGGAGCCGCATCTCCTTCACCAGATGGTCAAGGTTGCGCCACATAAGCGTTTTCTCCCAGCCCCCGGCTCCGATGGCAGTTGCAACTGTGCGATCTGTCCACATATGGCCAGGAACACCTTGACTAAGGTGTATTTATGTCTCGCAAATGAGAGTCCACGCATAGAGATTGCAGAAGACATGCGCCTACGCGCCCTCCAGCCACTACAACGGATGCTAGATATGTCATTAGGTATTAGAGCAGGCTATGCAGCAGAATGACTCCGTTGAGCCTCTGTCTTTGCTGACAGACGCAGAAACAGCGGCGGCGCGGCAGGTCATTGCGGTGGCCTTAGCAGAAGACGTTGGAACGGGTGATATCACGTCACAAGCTGTGATTCCTATTGGCCTGCACTTCCACGGTAGACTCATGGCCCGCCATGGCATGGTAGTGGCTGGGCTGCCAATCGCGGCCCAGGTGTTCCAAACAGTCGCGCCAGAGGCTCTTTTTACAGCCACTGTTATGGAAGGCAAGAGTGTCCCCGCTGGCACAATCCTGGCTGAAATCAAGGGCCCTGCGCAAAAGCTTTTGGCAGCAGAGCGGACGGCACTGAATCTCCTGCAGCATCTGTCCGGTGTTGCGACGGAGACAAGGGCTTATGTGGAGCGTCTCAGCGGCACGGGGGTCGCTCTGCTCGACACAAGAAAGACTCTCCCTGGTTTGCGACGATTGGCAAAATATGCCACCCGTATTGGGGGGGCAAGAAATCATAGGTTTGGTTTGTACGATGGTGTGATGATCAAAGATAATCATATTGCGATTTGCGGAGGTATTCAAAAAGCTGTACATTTAATTAAATATAAACTTAATAGTAAAATAATAGAGGTAGAGTGTGATTCCATAGAGCAGGTACGTGAGGCGATAGCGTCTGAGGCGGATGTCATCTTGCTAGATAATATGTCTCTGGAGACTCTGCGTCTGGCTGTCTTCCTCGTCGCCGGTCGGGCCAAAACAGAAGCTTCTGGCAGCATAACCCTCGATTCAATACGGGCCATTGCAGAAACAGGCGTTGATTGCATTTCTGTTGGGAGAATCACACATTCCGCTGCCGCTGTGGATATTGGTTTGGACTGGCACGCTGTCGTCTCTGCCTGATGGCTCAAAAGGGCCCCGTTCTTCACAGGCACTGTAAAGTGAATGGAAAAGTGAAGGGAGTTGAGCATTTTCTCCTCAGCCTTTTATCATGACGTGCTGATCGTAGGAAGCGGGGCTGCCGGGTTAACCATGGCGCTGCATTTAGTGCCGCGGGTACGGGTGGCCATTGTCTCTAAAAACGCCCTAGCTGATGGCAGTACGTTCTATGCCCAGGGAGGCATTGCTGCTGTCCTGGACGATTCTGACAGCGTTGATGGGCACGTGGCTGACACGCTTTCTGCAGGTGCCGGCTTGTGCGACCCGAAAGTGGTCCGTTTTGTCGCTGAACATGCGCCTGTCGCTATCCGCATGCTCGTTGATTACGGTGTCTCTTTTACCACTGCTCTTACCTCTAAAGGTGAGACAATCTTGCATCTCACCCGCGAAGGAGGACACAGTCACCGCCGTATTGTTCACGTTGCTGATGCGACCGGTGTCGCCGTGCAGACCACTCTAATCGAGAGAATCAGAAGGGCTCAGAATGTCGTTCTGTTAGAGCACCACATTATCATTGACCTCCTGCGTGAGTCCTTGAGCAGGGGAAGACTCGGTCGCTGTGTCGGCGTTTACGCTCTGGACCGTCAGAGTGGCCAGGTGAGGCTTATACTAGCAAGAGTGGTTGTGCTAGCCACTGGCGGTGCGAGCAAGGTCTATTTGTATACCTCGAATCCAGACAGCAGTACAGGAGACGGGATTGCTATGGCCTGGCGGGCCGGCTGCAGGGTAGCAAATCTGGAGTTCTGCCAATTTCATCCTACATGTCTCTATCATCCGCAAGCCAAATCATTCCTGATTACCGAGGCTGTGCGTGGCGAAGGCGGTTCCTTGCGGCTCCCGAACGGTCAGGTCTTCATGGACTCCTACCACCCTCGAGCGGAGCTGGCTCCCCGCGACATTGTTGCCCGGGCTATTGATAATGAAATGAAGAAAGCAGGCCTAGATTGTGTTTATCTCGACATCAGTCATAAGCCAGCCGATTTTGTCATGAGTCATTTTCCCACAATCCATGCAAAGTGTCTGGAATTTGGCCTCGACATGACACAGCAGCAGATTCCCGTCGTTCCAGCGGCCCACTACACTTGTGGTGGAATCATTACAAACCTCGCTGGCCGGACCGACGTCCAAAATTTGTACGCCATCGGCGAGTGCGCTTTCACGGGGTTACACGGCGCTAACAGGATGGCCTCTAACTCTCTCCTAGAATGCTTTGTATTCGGTGCAGCCGCTGCCGCGGATGTTCTTTCTCAGCTGCCCAAGATCCCCGTGCCACCCACATTGCCATCTTGGGATGAAAGCTGTGTCACAGATTCCGATGAGGAAGTTGTCGTCTCCCACAACTGGGATGAACTAAGACGCTTTATGTGGGATTATGTCGGTATCGTCCGTTCCACGAAACGCTTGGAACGCGCTCAGCGTCGTTGCAAATTATTATCAACAGAAATCAATGAATACTACCGTAGTTTTCGCGTCACCGACGACCTCATAGAACTGCGCAACCTGACTCTAGTCGCGAAACTGATCATTCATTCTGCATTGAGACGCAAGGAAAGCCGCGGCTTACATTATACCATTGACTTTCCAGTCCTCGATACCATTGCCGCCCCACAGAACACCGTCTTAGTGCCGGAGAACTTTTCTGCTGCCAGGCCGGTTCTATGACACTAGAAACACTGGATTCCAGGATCCTCTCTCACTGCAGTATTGCAGTATCAGTATATCGTCCCATGAACTCTTGCTCATGCTAACATGCTAACTATTGCTCATGCTGATGAGGTGTTTTCATGAGTTGATTAAGTTGCTGTTGTATGGTCTCTATTTTGAAGAGTAATTCCTCTATATTGGAGTCATGTGAAGAAAAACGTAGAGAATGTGAGGAACGTTGGGAGGTCTTCTCTTGTCTTTCTGCACACCGAAAGAAGGGAGTAAAAATTTTCATTGCGCTTTCGAAAAACGCTATGTTCTGCCTCCCCATTTCTTCAAATCGATGGAAAGGAAAAAGGCCATCAAGTGCGTTCTGCAGCAATGAACGCATCTGCTCCTCATGTTGGGCAAATGCTTGCATACTGTACTCAAGATAGCACGGCACTACTCCACTCAGAGAATCACCATAAAAACTGATCAACTGGCGCAGAAAACTGATAGGCAGCAGATTCTGGCCCTTTGCTTCTTCCTCGACGATAATTTGAGTGAGGACGGAACGTGTGATGTCTTCGCCCGTCTTGGCATCGTGGACAACGAAGTTTGTGCCATCCCTGACCATCCGAGACAGATGATCCAGCGTGACGTAACTGCTAGCCGCTGTATTGTAAAGACGGCGGTTGGCATATTTCTTAATCATAACCGGCTCTGTATCCGGCCCATCCCCTTCTCTTCTCATCAGGCAAGCGTCCGTGCGGCTACAGTAAATAGTGGAAATAGTGGTGTTGGTGTAAAATAGCGTAGATAATCAGCGTAGATCTCATAAGAGAGTTCACTCTTGCGCGCTTGTTGGGGGGTCTGCATCCTGAGTCTCTGAGAGAATCTTCTCTGAGAGAATCTCTAGAGGGTGGTTTTTCATGATATATTTCGCCGCGGCTTTCTATTGCACGTGCTGGCTAGTGGCTAGTATAGCCAAAAAGCGCCCATTCCTTTTGCACGTGGACATCTTTCCACGGCGTCTCTTTCTGGCAGTGGCAGCCCGTGTCTTCTGTGCCTGGCTGCTCTATACCCAGCGGAATGGTTTGAAATATACTCTCTGAGTGTTTGCCTTGCAATATACTCCTTTATTAGGGTATGGCCTGTCTGGAGGAGCCTGCAACAGGGCAGCGCCCGCTAGGCGGGAGAGATTTGTGTGTGAGAGTCATCAATCCTCTCCACCAGCTAGGGACCAGCTCGGAATTTCCCTGGAAGTCCAAGGAGGTATCAAAGATATGACAGATATCGTAATTGCTGGAGGTGCACGAACGCCTGTCGGGCGCTTCAATGGTGCGTTAAGTTCCCTGCCACCGACAAAGTTAGCGGAAGTGGCTGTTACAGAAGCCCTGAAACGCGCTAAAACAGAGGCAACAGAAGTAGACGAACTGATTCAAGGAATCGTGCTGCAAAGCAATGCTGGCGCGGGTCCTGCTCGTCAGGTTGCTATTCATTGTGGGCTGACTCACGAGAGCACGGCTTATGCCGTTAACCAGTTATGTGCATCTGGCATGCGGGCGGTTGCCGAAGGTTACAAGTCCATCAAGATGGGTGACAGCAAGATCGTCGTGGCCGGTGGTATGGAGTCCATGAGTTGGGCCCCGCACGTCATCAATCTACGGGGTGGGGTGCGCATGGGAGAGGGCAAGTTGGTGGATAGCATGCTGCGCGATGGTCTTGTCGACCCTTTTGGGCAGTATCACATGGGGAATACTGCAGAAAACGTAGCGCAGCGGTGGCAGTTGACCCGTGAGGAGATTGATACATTTGCTTGCGCCTCACAGAACAAGGCTGAATCGGCACAAAAAGCAGGGAAATTTAAGGAAGAGATTATTCCCGTGACCATAAAGGGGTCGAAGGGAGAGACTGTGGTGGAGAGCGACGAACATCCAACCCATGGGACCACCATGGAGAAACTTGCTAAGCTGCGTCCGGCTTTTTCAAAGGACGGGCCTGTCACGGCTGGCAACTCTTCTGGGATTAACGATGGCGCCGCTGCAGTAGTACTGATGACGGCTGATGAAGCTGCACGGCGTGGAATCACGCCTCTGTGCCGTATTGTTTCATGGGCAACGCATGGTGTTGACCCCGCGATTATGGGTATCGGTCCTGTGCCAGCTAGCCGGCTTGCTCTGCAGCGTGCTGGCTGGAAAGTCGATGACCTGGAGCTGATAGAGGCTAATGAAGCCTTTGGGGCACAGGCAGTAGCCGTCAACAAGGAGATGGGTTGGGATCTTTCACGAGTCAATGTCAATGGTGGCGCGATCGCCCTTGGCCATCCTATTGGAGCCTCTGGCTGTCGCATTCTCCTGACTCTCGTGTATGAAATGATGAAGCGTGGTGTTCAAAAGGGTCTTGCGACTGCCTGTGTTGGTGGTGGTATGGGTATTGCTATATGTGTAGAACGTTGAATGATGGCAAGAGGACCGCTCCCTTCCCAGGGGCGGTCCTTTATACTACTATTAAAAATTTTACTCTCTCTGCCGCAGTGGGAGAAGACTCTGCTGGCTCTTGGGTGGGGGGTATCTCTCACGTGTGGAGGAGTGGCACTGTTGCGGAGTCGGGGATGTGGTAGCGGAGGAGGGATTTGAACCCCCGACAAAGGGATTATGATTCCCCTGCTCTACCGCTGAGCTACTCCGCCGCTGCCAGCAAAGGCGCCCCCCCAATCTGACAGGTTTTTCTTAGGTAGCGATCGGAGAGGATTTCTACAGCCTCTGATGTGTTCTGTCAAGGATTTGTCGTGGCGGCTGTACCTCCTGCTGTCCCTCCTCATGTGTTTTTATTTTGTACTATATCTCGATCAGATAGAAACCGCATGAGAGAAACCGTATAATCTGTTCGTCAGCGATTCTCACTAGCGGGTCCATTGCTCGGCTGGATGTTCTGCCATAAGGTGGCTCCATGAAGAGATCGCCCATGCGAACTGGGGTCCGTACTGAGTGAGAGTTGTCTAATGAGCGATTCATTCAAGAGTCTCTGCATTGAGAATCTTGCTTCGGGGTAAGGGGGACGCCTTGAGCAGAGAAAGGTGGTTTAACGCGTGCCGTGCACGTACCTGCGCGCCCATTCTGCTTCTGCTGGCTGGGCTCCGCTTGTTTTGGCCAGAGACAGTGCAAGCGGGGTATGCGTCTTTTGTCATGGAAGCCGATACTGGCCAAGTCCTACACGCCGATAGTGCTGACGATCTGAATCACCCAGCATCCCTGGCCAAGATGATGACGTTGTACGTGCTGTTTCAAGCCCTTGCCGAGGGACAGTTAACGTTGGGAACGCCCATGAATGTCTCCGCCGGAGCGGTGACTCAGTTACCTTCAAAGCTCAATCTGCCACTTGGGGCAACAATTTCTGCTAATAATGCTATCCTAGCCCTCGTGATAAAATCCGCCAATGATGTTGCCTACGTGGTCGCTGAAACGCTCGGAGGCAGAGAATCCGATTTCGCGGTGATGATGACCGCCACTGCCCGACAGTTGGGCATGCGTAACACAACCTTTAGGAACTCCTCTGGGTTACCTGATAAGGCGCAGATTACTACCGCACGGGATATGGCGATCTTGGGCCTCGCTCTCATCCGAGACTATCCTCAATATTATCATTATTTTTCCAGGCATCGATTCCAATACAACAAGCAGGATATCAAAACACATAATCAACTTTTACTAAATTACAAGGGGGCAGATGGTATCAAAACTGGATATATAGCGGCGTCAGGATTCAACCTCGTAACATCTGCAAGACGGGGGGACAAGCGTCTTATTGGTGTTGTTCTTGGTGGTAAGACATCTCGATGGAGAGATGCTCACATGGCAGATTTATTTGATGCTGCGTTTGCCCGTCTCTCCGGCAAACCTATGACAACGATAAAACGCGTTTCTCCTCCTAAACGGGTCAATAATGAATCACAAAAAAAATCTATCCGCGTGACAACGCAGGGAATCCAGAAGGCTCATCAAACGGAGGCAAGAAAATCGGCTCAGCATCCGCAGGTTCCGCTCGATACCATGGTACGCCGGAATATCCGGCATGTAGAAACGCGCAAAATAGTTTCACATGCAGTTCGGACCGCACAGCCAATCACAGCCCCTCAAACAGTCCAGGCCACACAATCGAGACTCTGGGGCATCCAGATTGGTTCTTTCCGTCAGATCCACACAGCACGCGCCGCCGTCATATCGGCTGTTGCCATTTTGAAAATGCCGCAACACAAGCCGTCTATCGCCATTATACCGGCAAAGATTGAAGGAAACACGCTCTATCACGCCCGTTTGATGGGGATGACGTCAACGGAGGCGGGAGCTGCCTGCACACGCGTGCTGGGGCGCGTGCCCGCTCAAACGTGTCGTGTGGTCCCTCTCTCTGGCAAACAGGAGACGACGGGTTGGCATGAAAGAGCTGCTCTCCACTCCCAGGCCAAGGGGGAGACTTGACTGAAGGGATTTTCGGGGTGATGAGCAGTAAAAACTTTTACGGGAACCAGGCAAAAGAAGACTGGCTTGCTGGTCACAGGCAGTGTACAGAGCCCGTTCTTTCGCTCTGCTGCTGCGGATATGCGCACTTCTCTCTTGTATAGCTCTCTTGTATAGCAGGGGCCATAGCAGTGGCCCAGGAACTGGCCTGAATCGGCGTGATGCCTGCTGGATAGGGTGATAGGGTGGATAGGGGGCAATGAGAGGCAACAGGGTGACAATTCTGCGCGTCAAGATACGACTCGTATGGTGGATCATATCGCGGCTATGCAGCAAAACCTTACCAGCCTTGATCGTAACGTAACATGAATCGTGTGCATCACCATATCGCCGACATTCAGCACACGATGCGATGTCAGAGGATAAAAATGCGTATTGGATATTGGACAGCATGAGCATGGGGATTATGAACGTCACGACGCAGCGCATGAGTGCCTATATAGGGCGGATGACCTATGCCTAGACTATACTACACAGTTTCTCCCCTAGAGGGTTATTGGGGCTTTCCGTAACGCGGAGCGTTTCCAGTCGAAAGTCCCTATATTCCTAATCTAATAGATTTGGTTCTGAGAAAATGTAATCTACGATAGCGAGCAAGAGCCCACAGCGGAAAATAAGCGGAATAGCCATGGTAACGCAGATAGAATATGCGTGGAAACCCAACAGCCGTGAATAAGTGTTCCTGCCACTTTGCCCCAATACGGGGAACAGATAGCAGGTAGCGGATTCCATGCTCGACGGCTTTGCTATGAACCTCACCTGCCGCCATCAGACCCAGCAGAGCCCATGCCGTTTGGGATGGCGTGCTGCCCTTGACCTCCATCTTGCGATGTGCCCAGTAGCTTGCACAATCCTCACCCCATCCCCCGTCACAGCGCTGGCGGCTTTTAAGATAGGCAACGGCCCGGCGGACATGTGGAGCGTCTTGATTCTCACCAGCAGCTGCAAAAGCACTTAACGCTGACCACGTCCCATAGATATAGTTTGTGCCCCAGCGGCCAAACCATGAACCATCCAACTCCTGCTGCTGGCGGAGCCAGTCGATTCCCCGTGCTCGCGCGGCGTGAGGGTCGTCCTCCAGCTCCAGCTGGCTCAACATGCCCAAGCAGCGGGCGCTGACGTCGGCTGTTGGGGGATCCAGAAGGGCACCGTGGTCAGCAAACGGTATGTGATTGAGGTGATGGTGCTCGTTCTCAGCATCAAATGCCGCCCAACCGCCATTAGAGCACTGCATACCAATAACCCACTCTCTACCGCGGGCGATGGAACGAGCATAGCTATCCCTTTCCGGCCCTGGTGGCAGGTCACGCCTGGCACGGTCCAACAGCATCACCGCCACGGCAGTATCGTCCACGTCCGGATAGTGCGGATTAGCATATTGAAAGGCCCAACCGCCAGGCTGCACGTGCGGCCTTTGCACAGCCCAATCGCCGGCCACGTCTAGCACCTGCCGCCCCTTGAGCCACCTCAGCGCCTGGATGATAACCTGTTCGCTCCCTTTTATACCAGTTTCCATCAAAGCGTGACAGGCTAGGGCGGTATCCCACACAGGAGATAAGCACGGCTGGCAGTAGGCTTGCTCCCCGTCTATTACTAATAACTTGTCCAGCGACCGACGTGTGGCTGTACACCATGGATGGTCATGTGGGTACCCCAAAGCAGAGAAGGCCATCATCGCATTGGCCATAGCAGGAAAGATTCCTCCTAAACCATCCTCACCATTCAGGCGTTCGACGACAAAATCGAGAGCCAGAGCAATAGCCTTCCGTTCAAGAAAACGAGGAAACAGGAATTCACATCCCCTTGCAAGCTTATCCAGGCGTATGAGAATGTCACCGAGTCTCCTTCCTGTTGGATTGATATGATAGCAGCGGACCTGATCGGGCGGGATTGCAAAAAGTTCAGAGATCCCTATCCGCCGTGGATTATGCGCCTGCGGTTTCAGAGCATACAGAATGAAGAGGGGGACCATCACAGTCCGTGACCAGTAAGACACTTTGTCAATGTGAAACGGAAACCATCGTGGCAATAACATAGCTTCCACTCTCATCACGGGCACAGCTTTCCATGGAATTTGCTCAAAAATAGAAAGAGTAATACGCGTAAAAACATTACAGCGACTAGCGCCGCCAAGAGCCAGTATTCTGGCACGCGCACGGCGCATGTGTAGGGCATGTGCAGAGTCCCCCACCAACTTCAGAGCGTAGTAGGCTTTGACAGAAGCGCTGAGATTGGCCTCGCCCCTCTGATAAAGAGGCCAACCACCATCTTCGCCCTGAATGCCGCGGAGGTAATTAGCAAGCTTGCGCTCAAGAGACTCGTTTGGCGTGCCTAGGTAGTGATTGAGCAGAATATATTCTGCTGGAATGGTCGCGTCTGCTTCAAGCTCAAAGACGAAGTGCCCATCTGTGCTCTGGTGGCGTGTTAACGCTGCCGCAGCCTCTTCAATCACTTGATCGAGTTCTGTACCAAATGGGTGCATGGCCGTTTCTGCTGTAAAAAAAAATAATAAGCCATAACAAGCAATAACAAGGCTCCTCTGTCAAGAGACAGGTCCTATTCTGAGATCCCTTTCAGCTACACTTGGAAGAAGAGTGGCTAATAGCCACCGTCCTTCTCTACCTCTTCCATGGTCTCTGCTCCTGGGCTCCTGACATGACAAGGTTGCTCTGTGGCGGACTCGCATCCATTATGTTTAGCTGTGCCGTCATCGCCGTTGGGAGTCCCGGCGTGGGAGGAAGCATGATCGCCGTAGCGCAGCGGGAATGTCAGAGGAGCGTCGAGAATCTGCAAATGACAAACTGGGGTTACAATTATTGAAAGAATATTTAGAGCACGAGTGAGCGTGGCGAGTCGGCTGATGCCGCACGGCTAGTGTGGTAAGTCCCCGGGGGGGGGAGAAAGTAGAAATGATGGATGTGACAAGAGGAACTGTTTCCCTGGTTGGGGTCGCGAAGAATGCAACAGCACCCAAACATGTTGTACGGAATCTGAAGAACGTGAAACGCGTTGTCAGTTATGTTAGCTTCAAGGAAGACAGGGGTGCTGACCCGCTTGGTGGAGAAGCGTGCGAAGATGTCCTGAGCAGACAAGCCGTCCTCCGTGTGACGTGATGTTGAGAGGTGGCTTTGAAAGCTCTTGGGATCCAGCGAGGGGAGAGCGGGAGGGGGCAAGCAACGTCATATCCGCGGCATCGCATCATCTGTCAATAGGAGAATAGAAAATAGGAATGCTATTATGAATTTAGTCGTCGCTATCCAAATGGATCCTATCGAAAGGATTGATCTCAATACGGATAGCACTTTTGTGCTTGCCTTAGAAGCGCAACGGCGCCATCACATCCTATTTCACTATCTCCCGCGGCAGCTGTCTTTTCGCAATGGTCAGGTTCATGCGCGAGCGTGTCCCCTTGTCGTCCGTCGTGAACCGGGGAATTATTACACTCTAGGAGAACAAGTTGACCTGCATTTGGCGGCTGTTGATGTCATCCTGATGCGCCAGGATCCGCTGTTTGACATGGCCTATATCACCGCTACCCATTTCCTTGAGCACATCCATCCGCGCACGTTGGTCGTGAATGATCCTGTTCAAGTTCGCAATGCACCAGAGAAGTTGTTCGTAACCCACTTTCCAGATTTGATCCCCCCGACTCTGGTGACTTCCAATCGAGAAGAAATCCACGATTTTCGTCGTGAACATCTGGACATTATCCTTAAGCCCTTATTTGGAAGCGGTGGGGCTGGTGTGTTTCACATCACACCAGCAGATGAAAATCTGAATGCTCTGCTGGAAATGTTTACACACTTATACCGTGAGCCTGTCATTGTGCAGAAATACCTTTCAGATGTCCGGATGGGGGATAAGCGAATTGTCCTGATTGACGGAGAACCTGGTGGCGCCGTGAATCGTGTCCCTCCTATAGGAGAGGCACGTTCCAATATGCATGTAGGTGGGCGTGCTATGCGAACGACCTTGAGTCGTCGTGACCGCGAAATCTGTGAAACAATCGGTCCCATCTTGAAAGCACGCGGCTTGGTATTTGTTGGCATCGATGTCATCGGGCCCTATCTGACAGAAATCAACGTGACCTCTCCTACAGGTCTGCAGGAAATAAACCGCTTTAACGGCACACGTCTCGAATCCCGTATCTGGGATGCTATTGAAAGTCGCCGTACGGCTCTCTCATTGCCCCCAGTAACAGTCTAACAACCGTGCAGCATTCCTCAGGGATCAGGCAGACGAAGGCATAGGACAGGCAACTGGGCATTGGGGCCACAGAGCGCGCCGCAACATGCAGTGCTTGCAATAATCCGTAATCCACATCCCTGCATTTCGATACTGGCAGTGTCACTGTGACACGCATAACATACTAACATACTCACGCCTAAATGCTAGCGCTGATGTCCAAGACGAGTGAGTGCAAAGCCTATGTCACGATCTCTCGTGTCCAATCTCCCAGGTAGCGCGACCGATGCCATACTGGATCGGTTAGCAGCCTTGTACCCACAAGCCATTGACCTGTCCCTCGAGCGAGTGTGGCGACTTCTACAGGCTCTTGACCATCCAGAAACTGCCCTACCGCCTGTGATCCACATAGCTGGTACCAATGGGAAGGGCTCTGTGGTGGCCTACCTGAGGGCCTTTCTAGAAGCGGCAGGTCTGCTCGTGCATGCGTATACATCACCGCATCTCGTTCGCTTCAATGAACGCATTCGCGTTGCCGGGCGTCTGATAGACGATTCCGCCTTGCTGGCACTGCTTGAAGAAGTGGAACGGCTCAATGCGGGGAAGCCTGTTACCCTTTTCGAGATTACGACCTGTGCGGCCTTTTTAGCCTTTGCGCGGAATCGTGCTGACGTGGTGCTGTTGGAGACAGGACTGGGTGGGAGACTCGATGCGACTAATGTCCTCCAAAAACCAACTCTCACGGTACTGACACCCATTGCCATGGATCACGCGCAATATCTAGGTGGTCGGATAGAGGCGATTACCGCTGAGAAGTCTCACATTCTTAAGCCTGGTGTCGGTTGTATCAGCGCAAAGCAAGAGCGCAAAGTTGCCACCATCATAGAACTACGTTCTTTGGAATTAGGAGTGCCAGTGTGGCGTGAGGGGTGTGAATGGCATATCCGCACTTCCAAGGGCACAAGCATGATCTTTGAAGGGCGGCATGGCACGTCAAAGCTCCCTTTGCCAGCACTCGCTGGTACTTTCCAAGTCCGTAATGCTGGCCTTGCCATCGCAGCTGTCGAACGACTACCATTTAGTGTTAATACAAAACATATCACTACCGGTCTTAAGATGGTAGAGTGGCCAGGTCGTCTCCAGAGACTGACCATGGGAGTGCTGGTGAAGAGTTTACCAACAGACTGGGAAATATGGGTCGATGGTGGTCACAACCCTGCTGCCGCAGCGGCTCTCGCTCGGCATGCCCGCAACTGGCGGGACAGGCCACTGACACTGATTGTAGGTATGCTTGGCACAAAGGATGCTGCAGGATTTTTTCGGCCATTGATTCCGCGCGTTACTCACATCCGCACCGTGCCCATTCCGCACAATCCGGCGACTCAGAGTGCTGAATCCCTCGCAGCGCTAGCGGTGGCTCAGGGCCACCCAGACGCTCAACCAGCAGAATCGGTGCCCACGGCTGTCGCCAGTATCGTTGCGCTTTATAGAGAGCAGCGCTGTCTCTCTGGGCGTATTCTCATAGCAGGCTCTCTTTATCTGATAGGTAGTATATTAGGAGAAAATTCATAATTGCAATTAAGACCGTCTCTCAGTCTAGCGATTGGGCTGGGGCGCCAGGATTCGAACCTGGGATCGCGGGACCAAAACCCGCTGCCTTACCACTTGGCTACGCCCCACTCTTCCGGAGTACTCGCATGCAGTCCCGCCCCCCCCATGGCCTGAAAGATTTCTTCTCTCAGATTCTCAACAACGCCACCACTGCAGTAATGGTGAGAGTCGCTGCTAGACCATAGACAACTAATGCAACTATATTATCAAGACGCACTCCTAAATCGTGTACTGTGATGCGCGCTCTGTGCGCCGCGTGCCAAGCCGGCAAAGAGACGAACACAAACAAGATAAGCTTGCCCAACCATGTGCCCGCAAAAGCCACAGCACGATGGTAGGATAAACTTTCAGGCGGTAGGATTCCTAAAGGGACTGCGACGCCAGTGACGAAAATCAGCACGGGCATGATCAAGGCAGCCAGTGTACCACCAGCAGCAAACGGGCCCCAGATAATGGGCTTATGTGATCGAGCCATCTGTCATGCCCCTACTACGAATAGAATAACAAGCGATACTGCTGCCCACGCAGCGTAATGTACACGAATGATCAGGGAACCAGAGACGAAATCGTCTCCCTTCATCAAGGGCATAGCCTGTGGTGTCACGTTGAACCACGTGGCGCTGTGATAAAAGGCAAAGGATAAGGCAAAAAGATGGAAGACGAGTGCTCCAGGAGTCCGCAAGGTAGCCATGAAAAGATCGAACGATTCCTGGCCTTCCGAAAGATTGTACAATCCTAAAACGATAATTGCAGTATATATCCCTATAAATATACATGTGACCTCACGTAGCATATACCGCTTGTAACGGTCATGCTTCATGTACTTCATGTACCATGAGGTCTTTGGAACAGGGCGGATATATGGTTTACGGCTCATCTCTTCCCTCCCAAGAACCTAAGGAAATAGTCCTTGGTGCTGGTGATTTTCATCTGCTGCACTGCAGAGGCAGGATCCACATGCTTAGGACAAACCTCTGAGCAAGCCCCGACGAAAGAACATTCCCAAACACCTTCAGGCGAGGCAACAATCTCCTGGCGCATGGCATAACCCTCGTCACGACTATCAAGATTATAGCGATGAGCTAACGCCAGGGCAGATGGCCCGATAAAATTGGTGTTCAGAGCATATTGTGGGCACGCTGCATAACACAGCAAACAATTGATACATAGCGTGTACTGCTTAAATCTCTTGAGCTGAGCGTGAGTCTGCAGATGAGTCCCTTCTTCAACCGGCTTTTCCGTCTTGCGGATGATGTAAGGCTTGAGACTTTTCAAGTTCTCAAGAAAATCATCTATGACAACAACCAGGTCTCGCTCTATTGGAAAGTTTAAGAGCGGCTCTACCCGCACTGTGTCACCCATCTCACGCAAAAATGTTTTGCACGCGAGCATGGGTTCGCCGTTGACCATCACACCACAGCTGCCACACACCGCCATGTGGCAGGACCAACGATAGGAAAGACTCGAGTCTATGTTATTTTTGATGTAATCCAATGCGTCCAGGACAACCCACTCCTGAGGACACGGGACCCTGTAGCTTTGCAAGACAGGGGATGAATCAATCTCAGGACGATAACGCAGAATTTCTATTTTTATAGTACGTGTTTCACTCATTTTTCTACTGCCCCCCCTGCCGCTTCACCGTAAACACGCTCAGCTGGTTGTGATTTTGTAATGATAACAGGAAGATAATCTATACGTGGTGGAGCGCTCCCGTTGTGATAAGCGACAGTATGCTTGAGAAAATTGACATCATCCCGCCCTTCGTAATCCAGACGCTGATGAGCACCACGGGATTCTGTGCGCAAGAGAGCGCCGTAGACAACGGTCTCGGCGATGTCAAGCATCGCGCCGAGTTCCAGTGTGTAGATCAAGTCCGTGTTAAAAATAGAAGATTTGTCCTTGATCTCTATATCGGCATAGCGTTCGCGCAGTTCACTAATTCTGCTACAGCTCGTCTTGAGCGATTCTTCTTCGCGATAAATCCCAGCACCCTCTTCAAGAGCTCTGGCCATACTCGTCCGCAGATCTGCCGCCCTTTCCTTGCCACCACTTCTCCGGAAAATGTCAGCAACACGTGCGTTGGCAGCAGCCGCTCTGTCGCGCGCTACATCACCATTAGCCTCGCGCCCCTCGCTCCTGGCATAGGCGGCGGCCTGACGACCGGCAATGGCGCCGAACACTAGCAACTCTCCCAGAGAATTAGACCCTAAACGATTGGCGCCATTGATAGAAACACACGCGCACTCCCCCGCCGCCCATAAACCTTTTATGGGAGTCGCAGCATTAATGTCCGTATGAATTCCACCCATCATATAGTGAATAACAGGGCGTACTGGTACTGGGTCCGTGACCGGATCGACGTTGATGTAACTCTTTGCGAGATCTCGTATAAAGGGGAGACGTTCATCGATCTTTTTCTCTCCGAGGTGGCGCATGTCGAGATAGACCATGTCCCCGTAAGGAGTCTTGACCGTGCGCCCCTTGCGCTGTTCATGCCAGAATGCCTGTGACAGGCGATCACGCGGCCCAAGCTCCATGGCTTTCAGTCTTGGTTCGTGTGTGGCAGGGCCTAGGCCATAGTCCTGTAAATAACGGTAGCCATCCTTGTTGAGAAGATAACCACCTTCCCCACGGCAGCCTTCCGTTAGGAGAATACCTGTCATTGGCAGGCCTGTTGGGTGGTATTGGACGAACTCCATATCTTTGAGAGGCACGCCAACACGATAAGCCATAGCCATGCCATCACCTGTTTTGATCCCTCCGTTGGTCGTAAAAGGAAAAATGCGGCCACCACCCCCAGAACAAATGATCACTCCCTTACTCTGAAAGGCATGCATCTGACCAGTGCGCATTTCTATAGCGGTCACACCATGACAACGCCCATCGGCAACAAGAAGGTCTGTCGAGTAGAACTCATCAAACCGTTGAATTGATGGGTACTTGAGCGACGTCTGGAACAGTGTGTGTAGAATATGGAATCCTGTCTTGTCTGCGGCAAACCAAGTTCGCTTGATCTTCATACCGCCGAAAGGGCGCACAGCCACCTTGCCGTCCAATTCGCGACTCCACGGACACCCCCAGTGTTCCAGCCGTGTCAGTTCTTTAGGAATCGTATTGACGAACAAGTCCACGGCATCCTGGTCAGTGAGCCAGTCCCCTCCAGACACGGTATCGTGAAAATGGTACTCCAAGCTGTCATTGTCTCTGGCCACAGCCGCCGCACCACCTTCCGCTGCCACCGTGTGGCTCCGCATCGGATAGACCTTAGAGATCAGAGCAATACGGAGTGACGGATCTGATTCGGCAACAGCAATGGCCGCACGCAACCCAGCGCCCCCTGCGCCAATAATGGCAATATCTGTCTTAATCGTTTCCATCTTTAAAAACTTCCCTCCCCCAAGGGTCGATCATACCTGGGTGCATAATCATTATCTTCGTTGTCAGAATCCCAACAGATCGAATGATAATACTAACAGCTTCATGGGCGCCTGTCCACACAGCTGGCGGTACGCCATTCCGTTTGAATGCACACGAGGACATGATTAACTCTGGACTGAATTCTCATCCTATATAGTGCTAGTGCTGACACGAATACGTATAAAGCAGTTGAAATTGAGTGAAAGAAGAAAACACTCTTCTTGTGCAATGCAATATTGCATTGCACAAAGAAAAACACACAGTCATCTCTGACTTGACAGGTGCTCAAGATATCGCGACAAAGAATTTCATGAAAGATACTTCAGAACCCGTCCTCTTACCAATGCAGTGACAGAAGTTACCAATGAAGAGATACGAACTCTCTCTCTTTAGAGAACATTTTCCTCGTGTGGGACATGATTCAGGGAAGGACAGCACATGTCGATTCATGCTGTTGAGCGTTTCTTGCCATATACATCTGAGAAATTGTTCGATTTAGTTGCGGACGTTGAACGCTACCCAGATTTTGTGCCATTCTGGGTGGCAGTCAACGTGTGGAAAAGGCAGGATAATGTCTATTACACTCGTCAGGTACTTGGCCTGACACTATTCCTGCAGCAGGAATTCCAGTCCAGAACTACCTTGAACAGGCCTGAGCACATCAATATTAGCTCTCTTGACAGACCATTTAGGAAACTTGACATGAACTGGTACTTTGTACCAGCTGCTGAAGGGGGCACGCACGTTCGCTTACTGATTGACTTTCAATTACACGCCGATCGCTGTCACTTGTTAAGTCGCTTCCTCTCAGAGGAAGGGGTCCGCTATCTTGTGGATACTTTTGAAGGGCGTGCTTCACGACTTTTTAGTGGGCCTTCCTTAGGCAATATTTCTTGTGACAGACATGCTGACAAGCATGACGACGGCAAAAGGCGTGCTTTTACACCGCAACACCCGGTTCGGCCTCTGCCCACTCGTCGCATCCGCCCCGCAGCGGGACGTCCTGGTATTCCCTCTGCTCTATGGCCTCCTATTGTGTGCTAGCCGTATGGTGTCTACTGGATTTCCTGCGCCTCTGATGCTTAGGGAATGCTGTTGTGAGATGATTGACGTGGAGGATCATTCTGACGGGAAAAAGGGCAAAGAATTCTGAGCGGCAGTCTTCCGGTTATTCCGGGAGAGGAGGAGGGGAACAGTTGATGTACCCAGTCAAAGCTGCGGCCGTGCATCAGCAAAATCAGCCAAAAGAGAAAGAGCGCTTTATCGCGGAGTCTGTTGCCGCTGAGACCGGTGTCCTCCCTTTTGCGTCAGACTCTTCTGTGGGGATTCCAGACTATCTGCGGGATGTTTACCATTGGGCTTATCTGAGCAGTCTTGGCAGAGCGGTCTTCGACCATCCTCTAGTGGTCCATGCCATTCTGTGGGGGAACATGCACCGCCTCACAAGGGCTATGGTCACGGAGGTCAAGCCGGGACAGTCCGTATTGCAACCTGCGTGTGTCTATGGGAATTTTTCTCTTGTTTTAGCAAAAGCTATTGGAACGGTAGGGCGGCTCGTTGTGACTGATATTGCACCTCTTCAAGTCACAAACGCGCGGCGCAAATTGGGGCACTTATCCCATGTGACCGTTCAACTCAGTGACGCTGCGAGACCGCCAGGCGGTCCCTATGATGTCGTGGCCTGTTTCTTCCTGCTACATGAGGTCCCAGAAGACTATAAACATCGAATCGTCGATGCATTGCTGAGTGTAGTCACGCCGGGTGGTAAAGTGGTGTTTATCGATTATCACCAACCTTGGCCACTGCATCCGTTAAAACCTTTGATGAGTCTGGTCTTCAACACTCTGGAACCCTTCGCAGGGGCATTGTGGCAGCGAGAAATAAATAGCTATGGCTTTCTGACTAAACATTTCTCTTGGCACAAGGAGACATTCTTCGGTGGTCTCTATCAGAAGGTTGTTGCCCAACCTCGGGCTGAGGATGGCTGCTGTTCCGCTCATGGGCGGCAGATCGCAGATTCTGCTTACAGCAGCATGGGAGATAGTGGCTACTGGTCGTAATCGTAATACAATTTTTTGTGTGCTGTCCTGGCTAGGACAGGATAGGGCGCCACATTGGGCAGAGCAGAGACAGAAAAAATCTGTCGCGAAGAAAAAGGAAGACCTCTGCACAATTGGCGTGCACCGGTCTAAGCTGGTCTGGCAGACTGTATGGCCGCGTGCCTTTGCAGAAGGTTCTGCGACTAAAGATACCCATGGACGCCCCCACAAGACGCCGGCCATGCATGTAGGGATTTTCTGCGACAGGTGACAGGTACGTCTCTCTACTGCAAGCCGGGGGAGAACACATCCTTGTCGCCAATCAAGTGGCTGTGCAGGTCATATTCATGGTATATTCATCTTTTGTTCATCTTCGTACTCATACGGCCTATTCCCTTTCAGAAGGCGCCATCACCATCAAGGAATTGATACAGCTCTGCAGGGCTATGACAATGCCCGCAGTGGCTATCACTGATACGAACAATCTCTTTGGGGCTATGGAATTCTCTTCCGCCTGCCTTGAGGCGGGTATTCAACCCATCATAGGCTGCCAGCTTTCCTTCAAACACGAATACGAGGACAGAGCACGTCTGTCCCATGAGCAGGGCACGCTTGGATCAATCGTGCTGCTGGTACAAAACAGTATCGGCTATGAAAACATGCTTAAAATAGTCAGTCAGTCTTATTTGCAACATAGTAATAATATTCACATATCATGTGATATTTTAAATGGTAAATCTGATGGATTATTACTATTGACTGGTGGTGCATACGGACCTATTGGCCGTCTACTCGCTACGAGCAGGCCAGACAAGGCCAGGGAAATGCTGGAACAGCTGACCTCTCTCTTCCCGGGTCGGACATATGTGGAAATCCAGCGTCATTGTTTGTCTGAAGAAGATCGGACTGAAAAATCTTTAATAGAATTATCATATGAGATGAATATACCATTAGTAGCAACAAATGAAGCATTTTTCGCAACACCTGAGATGTATGCAGCACATGATGTCCTGTTGTGTATCGCCAGCGGGGCGTACTTGGGACAGGAAGACCGTCGTCGTCTGACGGCAGAACATCATTTCAAGACAGCAGAAGCAATGAGTGCTCTGTTTGCCGACCTCCCAGAAGCTTTCAACAACACCCTCACAGTGGCGCAACGCTGCTCCTTCGTGGTCGAAAAGCGCAAGCCACTCCTGCCACCCTTTCGAACAGATTCCGCTTGCAGTGAGGGAAGAGAACTGCGTGCCCGTGCCAGCGCCGGTTTAGAAAAACGCTTGAAGACTCTTGTTCTGGCGCCCAGAACGACGGAAGAGCCGTCTGCTCCTGTACAGAGCGCACAGTCCTATTGGGAGAGGCTACAACATGAACTTTCAATTATTGAGAAAATGGGATTCCCAGGATATTTCTTAATAGTTGCTGATTTCATTCAGTGGGCTAAGGCCAACGACGTGCCAGTAGGGCCAGGGCGTGGCTCAGGTGCTGGATCTCTAGTTGCATGGGCGCTGACTATCACAGATCTCGATCCCTTGCGTTTCGGACTCCTCTTCGAGCGCTTTCTCAATCCTGAGCGGGTCTCGATGCCTGACTTTGACATAGACTTCTGTCAGGAACGCAGGGATCGCGTGATCCGCTATGTTCAAGATCGGTATGGTTACATGAACGTCGCCCAGATCATCACTTTTGGCAAACTGCAAGCGCGTGCGGTGCTGCGCGATGTCGGTCGTGTGCTGCAGATTCCCTATGGGCAGGTTGATCGGATCTGCAAGCTCGTGCCCAACAACCCGGCTCATCCTACTCCGCTCAAAGAGGCCATAGAGCGGGAACCAAAACTGCGCGAGTTGCAGATCTCTGAACCTGTCGTGGCAAAAATGCTCGATATAGGCGTGAAACTGGAGGGTCTGTACCGTCATGTCTCCACTCATGCTGCTGGTGTAGTCATCGGAGACCGCAGACTGGATGCCTTAGTGCCGCTCTATCGGGACTCACGTTCTGACATGCCCGTGACTCAGTTTAACATGAAATGGGTGGAAAGCGCTGGTCTGGTGAAGTTTGATTTTCTTGGATTAAAGACATTAACAGTCATTTCACGTACAGTTGATTTTATAATAAAAAATAGAGGAATACGATTTGATCTTACGAAAATTCCATTTAATGATAAATTAACATTTAATCTCCTCTCAAATGGAGAAACTCTTGGAATTTTTCAGTTAGAAAGTGCTGGTATGCGAGACGTGCTGCGCAGCATGAAACCGGACTCGCTGGAAGATATTATTGCCGTTGTTGCTCTGTACAGGCCTGGTCCTATTGATCACATTTCCTCCTATATCCGCCGCAAGCACGGTCAAGAAATCCCTGATTACCTCCACCCTGTCTTGGAACCCATCTTGCAGGAGACATATGGCATCGTGGTCTACCAGGAGCAGGTCATGCAGATTGCCCAGGCGCTAGCAGGCTACTCGTTGGGGGGCGCAGATCTCTTACGGCGTGCCATGGGGAAGAAGATTAAAGAGGCGATGGAAGCCCAGCGGAAGATCTTTGTGGAGGGCGCTGTGGCCAGGGGTGTAGCGCCAAACAAGGCTGCAGAGGTGTTCGACCTCGTCGCAAAGTTCGCCGAGTACGGGTTCAATAAATCGCATGCGGCAGCTTACGCTGTGATCGCCTATCAGACTGCCTACCTCAAGACAAACTATACGGTTGAGTTCATGGCTGCGACTATGACATTAGACATGCATAACACAGAAAAGTTGACTCTTTTCCGTCAAGAACTGAGAAGGTTGAACATCCCACTATTGCCTCCTGACATTAACCACTCAGAGGCGATGTTCACCGTTGAAGGTCCCGCGATTCGCTACGCCTTAGGGGCCATCCGCAATGTTGGCGTTGGCACGATGGAATCTCTAGTGGAAGAGCGCGCCCGGAATGGCCTCTTTAACAACATCACAGATTGCATTAATCGCCTTGATTCCCGGATACTGAATAAACGGCAGGTAGAGAATCTCGTCAAGGCCGGCGCCCTTGACACTCTGGAACGGAATCGCGCGCGTTTGTTTGATGGAGTCGAGAGACTTGTGCGCGCTGCCATGGCTATGGCTCAGGAGCGGATAGGCAGGCAGGTCAATCTGTTCGAGAGCACGGCACAAGCGGCACCCCCCATTACACTACAGAATCGTGTTCCTTGGTCGCCAATGGAAAGACTCGAACGTGAGCGTGAGGCGCTTGGTTTTTACCTGTCAGAACATCCCCTGGATGTCTACGGATCTATTATAGACAAACTGCAGGTACAATCTCTGGCAGAAGTCAGACGACAACTAGAGTGTGGTGAGAGTGGTGTGAGAAAGATGGCAGCTATTCTGATGGGCCGCAAGGAACGCGTGGGGAGGAATGGTGCACGCTATGCATTTTTGCATTTTTCAGATACAACTGGAAATTTTGAATGTACTTTGTTTGCAGAAGTCCTCGTAGCCGCACGGGATCTTCTCGATTCTGGCAAACCGCTGCTACTGACTGTCAATGCCCGACTGGATAACGGTCAAGTGAGGTTTGTGGTGCAGAGAGTTGAAGATCTGGAAAGCACAGCTGTTTTCGTCACAAACCGTTTAGAGGTGAATCTTGCAGAGAGTGGACCGCTCATGTCACTCAAGGCCATCCTCGAACGCGAAAGGCGTGGGCATAGCACTGTTGTTCTCTACCCAGATGTCCCAGGATACACAGTGGAAATCATTTTGCCAGGCCGTTACGCGCTGACAGCGCATTTTTTATCTGTTTTGCGAGAAGTCCCTGGAATAATTGTTACTATGAAATGAGTAATTTTATCCATGTTATTTTAAGAAGCGTTCTGAATTAGAGTAATTCTCCTCGCAAAAGGCGAGGTAACTCACCTACAGTGCCCATCGCATGCCTCATAAAAAACGTCTTCAGCGGTGGCAAGTTGTTGACAAGAGCCAAGCCGGAATCCCGGATCAACCGCACTGGGCTAATGTCGTTTGAGAAAAGATTGTTAAGAACGTCAGTTAAAGCGAGCATCATCATGTTATCGAAACGTCGCCAGCGTTGGTAACAAGTGAGCCTGTTTGTATCACCGATATCGAGTCCAAGACGGATAGCGTTCACGATCACTTCAGCTAAAACAGCAACATCCCGGATGCCCATGTTCAGGCCCTGGCCAGCGAGCGGGTGCATACCATGGGCGGCGTCGCCAACTAAGGCCAGGCGCTGTGCTATATAGGACTCAGCAAACTGCAATGACAGTGGGTAGGAAAAACGCGGACCAGTGACTCGTATTGCACCCAGGAAATCCCCGAAGCGAGACTGCAGCTCCGTGAGGAAAGCGTTCTCGTTCATGGCCATCAGGATTGGAGCAAATCGATCCCGTTCCACCCAGACGATAGATGATTGGTGGGGGTGCACGAGAGGCAGGATGGCAAAGGGACCAGCTGGTAAGAAATGTTCGTACGCTACATTGTAGTGTGGTTCCTGATGGACGACGGTACAGACGATACCCGTTTGGCAATAGTTCCAGCATGTGAGGCTTATGCCAGCGGCACTGCGCGTTGGGGAGGCACGGCCATCCGCTGCTATGGCTAAGCTAGCCTTTAGGGAGTGAGTATTATTAATGATGGCATCGACACAACCTATTTTACGATCGAGATGAGTCACAACGGCAGGAGCAAGCATAGTGACGGTTGGCAATGTCTGTAAACGCTGGAGTAGTGCCCGGCGTACGACCGTGTTCGCGACAATCCAACCGAAAGGTTCATTGCCAACTTCAGTATGGTCATAGTGGAGAAAGAGGGGTGAATCCCCATCGACGACACGGATCTCAAGAATGGCTCCGGCGTGTTGGGCTATTTTTTTCCAAATACCAATTCCCGCTAGCAGACGTTGGCTTGATAGAGAAATCGCCGTGCCGCGACCATCTAGAGAGGGGGTTTGCAACGTTTCAATATTTTCTCTATCAATGAGAATAACGTTGACACTTGCTTGTCCCAAGGCACAGGCAAGCATGCTACCAATCAGACCGCCGCCGATGATCAAAACATCGGCGACGATGGTGTCGCGTCCTGTCCTGGTGTCTTTCCTCTCTCTGTGCATCGCTCAGCTCCCGTGCCCCATCCGGGGCTGTTCAGGAATGCCTTGTTGCACATCATTTGTCCAGCAGTACTGCAATTTTTCCCCATCAATGGGAATTCTTTCCCCTTAATGGTAAGGGTATGGTACACGTGCGTGAGATTGGGAACATCCCTAACCAGCCGGCATACGCGAGCAGGGCGCGGGAGCATGCCAGCTAAAAAATAAAAGGCATCCCAGACAAGGCCGCGCCCTCAGAGGACACGCGCGCCAGGTTATGGTCTATTGGGGGGTTTTGGGAGTGTGTCGTGTCCCATGAAGCTTGCCGACGTTGACATCCGCGCTGCTCTCGCGACTGGGCGCTTGCGCATAGATCCCCGACCTGCAGAACAGGAAATTGGGGCAGTGTCAGTGGACCTGCAGCTTGGCACAACCTTTCGGGTTTTGGTCCCTGGTCAGACGGTCGACCTCGCGCCCTCTGGTGGCCATTGGCAAGACAAGATGGAACAGTTGATGACTCTCGTCGAAATCAGACATGGAGAGGCCTTCTATTTGCATCCAGGCGCTTTTGCACTGGGTATTACGCGGCAGCGCATTACACTGCCAGATGACATGGCCGGCCGTTTGGATGGCCGGAGTAGTCTTGCCCGCGTCGGCCTCATGGTCCATGCCACAGCGCACACTATTGATCCAGGCTGGGACGGGCGAATTACACTTGAATTTTTCAACTGTGGAAAATGGCTGCTGGCCATGCGGGCCGGCATGCATATCTGCGCCCTGAGTTTTGAGCCCCTGTTGTCGCCGACATCAAAACCCTATGCCCGCCAATCAGGTGCGAAATACAGGGGACAAGATAGCCCATTGCCCAGCAGGCTTGGACGCCTTCTGTAAGCCATCTCCAACAGTCAGAATCCAGTCCGTGTTACGTGTCACAAAAAAGAGAGCGTTAGACGATTTCACATGGTTGAGTTATCCGTCCTGCCTACCTTCCTCTGAACAGGGTTTGTAGAGGGGGAAAGACTGCAAAATTCTCTCAACGTTATGGCGTTCTACCCCTAACACTGGCTTATCAGTGCGACTGAATCAGCTAGTCGAAGGCGCAGGAACAGGAAGAGGAACGCGATTCTCAAAAGACACGCTGATCTCGCATCCATCACACGCCGAACGCAGCACGAATCGCTGCTGCTGCGGTGCTTCCCTCGTTCGGCATGTCCCGCAACCGCAAATTCATTGCAGGCGCACGGTGTGCAGGGATCTGTTCGTCGAGTCGAAGGCGCTCTTTTGGTGTGCCAGTTGTGTGGCAGGTTTTTTCCGTCCCCGGATACCATCCACAAAGTGTCAACGGACTTTCTATATCTCTCGATGATCTTTCTGCGGCGTGTCATTATGTCGAGGGGACGAACGCGGAAGTAGTGTTCTCATGCAGGAATAGTGGGCTCTGCACAAGGGCGCACGATTGGATTGGGATGGGCTGACTGTACCTCATGGGTATCGGTGACTCGCGCTCTGAGTTTCAGGAGACGACTGGCAAGGGGGCAAGGGTGTCCCAGTAGCGGGTTATTTTGGTTGTGCAGACAGCGTGACGGGCTTGATATGGCAGCGCCATATGAAGGGGGACATGATGCATATCATGGAAGGATATTTGCCTGTCAGCCATGCGATTTTGTGGACGACGGTGGCAGCGCCTTTTGTTGTCCATGGGATACGACATTTGCTCCATTTATTAGCGAATAGACCAAGCGATAAACTGACTCTAGCAGCCGTTGGTGCGTATACACTTGTCCTCTCAGCTCTCAAGGTGCCATCAGTCACAGGCAGTTCCTCACATCCAACAGGAACAGGATTGGGCGCGCTGCTATTCGGGCCACCTGTGATGGCTGTGATGGGCACAATTGTGTTGATTTTCCAGGCCTTGTTATTGGCGCATGGTGGCTTGACGACCCTTGGTGCAAACATTTTCTCTATGGCTGTGGCAGGCCCTTGGGTCGCCTGGCTCATTTTTCGTTTGGGCCGGCGGCGAGTCCGGCGCGTGGCGCTTTTTCTTGCCGTGGTCATGGGGACGCTCGTGACCTATGGTGTCACGGCCGTTCAACTGGCTCTCGCCTTTCCCGATCCTCTCAGTGGGGTGACAGGTGCGATGGTGAAGTTTCTTACCGTGTTTGGTCCCACCCAGATTCCACTGGCCATCAGCGAGGGTTTGTTAACATTGGTGGTCATCAATATCTTCATCAAAAATGAAAAGCACGATACCTAACCTCACAAGAGGGAACATAAAGTGAAAATTTGGGGGATAGAACTGTGATGCAACGCTCTGTACTGATTCTAATCGTATGCAGCTTGGTGGGTATGCCGCTTCTCTGGTCAGTGCCTCGAGACCTCGGAGAGCCATTCGTCGGAACAGATAGCCAGGCTGTTGCCATAATCGCGACTCTTGCTCCGGATTATAAACCATGGATAGAGATACCATGGAATAAACAAGTAAAAATTGTAGAAAGTTTCTTATTTGCCCTACAGGCAGCCCTTGGTGCAGGGGTGGTAGGGTATTATCTGGGACGACGGGGACGGCGTCGTTGTCACGGCGCTGTCCAGGACCGCAGGGGAGCCGCTCAGGGCACGACCTCTCCTTCTGACGAAGGCCATACGGATGTACCTGGTTGACAGGCTCGCTTGTACTAATCGCCTCACCGCTCGTCACCCCTTGGAAAAGGTCCTGTTGGCTGGGGGGCTGTTGGGAACAAATATTGTCGTCCCGCCATGGCCCGGGGCCTTGCTTGTACTCGGCACTATAACAGCCGCTGCAATAGGTGTCGCGAGGTTGCCGCTTCGCGAATGGTTCCGAGTGTTGTCGTGGCCGATGGGTTTTTTATTAGCTGGGAGTAGCGTAATGGCGCTGGCAGTGGATCCGGCCAGCGCGGTGGTGTCAGTCCATCCGGAAGGGGTGCAGACGGCTGTTCTAACAAGTCTGCGAGCGTTAGCCGCTGTGTCATGCCTTGCCTTCCTTGCGCTGACTACCCCGATGGCTGACATGGGATGGTTGTTATCACGTGCTGGGATACCGCTTCCATTAATAGAAATTTCTTTTCTTACTTACCGTTTTGCGATATTATTGGTGGAGATGGCCCGTCACGGGGTGACAGCGCAGAAGGCGAGGCTCGGCTGGCATGGCCCGTGGCGAGCCGCACGGGCGGCGCATCTTTTAGCAGCAGCATTACTCCCGCGCGCTCTTGAACGGGCACGGCGTCTTGAAACAGGTCTAACGGCGCGGGGGTTCACCGGAGCGTTAGGCGTGCGGCAACGTGATCGCCTGCCGCCCTCTTCGGCGGGGATAGCCATGGTGCTTGGCACAGTGATGGCGGTCGCCACAGCGGGTGTCCTCTTGTGACAACGGTTGATCCCGTACTGGAGGCAGAGGGACTTTGGTATGCCTATTCTGGTGGCCCGTGGGCGTTGAACGGTCTCGCGCTGCGGATTCCCCGCGGGGGGAAAATCGCGATTCTCGGGGCAAACGGAACAGGCAAGACGACCTTACTTCTGCATTTGAATGGTACCTTGCGCCCGAACGCTGGCACAATTTGGCGCGATGGCGTTCCTGTTCGTTACGGAGCCCGTGCCCTACTGGCATGGCGGACGGCAGTGGGTTTAGTTTTGCAAGATCCTGACGATCAGCTTTTCGCTGCTACAGTGGCAGAGGACGTCTCGTTCGGACCGTTTAACCTTGGGCTGGAGGATAGTACTGTGCAGCAGCGGGTTGCCGCGGCGTTGGCCGCTATGCGCATTACAGATCTCGCCAACTGCCCACCGCACTCTCTCAGCTTCGGACAGCGTAAACGGGTAGCAATCGCAGGACTTCTTGCTATGCATCCGCGTGTTCTCTTGCTAGACGAACCGACAACCGGGCTGGATGGATGGGGAGTGATTCATCTATTAGCCGCGCTTGATCGACTCGTCGTGAAGTACGGCACGACCATCGTTCTGACCACGAATGACGTAGATCTAGCTTATGCCTGGGCCGATGAGGTGGTCCTCCTGCAGGGCGGTCGCACTCTGATTCAGGGGAAAGCGGTCGACGTGCTCTGTGACACGACATTGCTCCAAGCCGCTCGCCTGCGCCCGCCATGGATGGCGGTCTTAGGGCTGACGGCCAGACGGCTGGGCTTGCTGGGAGCAGATGAATCGTTACCACGCTCGCGGACTCAGGTGACAAATCTTCTTAAGATAGTCGCAGAATGGAAGGACTATCTATCGGAGAGAGAAGGCAGCTGAAGATCTCTGAAGAATTTCATCTACATCACATAAGGAGTAATATCAGTTAAAATAATTTTTAAAAAAAATATTATAATAAGATGAGATTATTAAAGTTGAAAATTTATTTTTCGACTCTCTGGAGAGGAAAAGTTGCTGCGATCCCTGTATCTGTCTTGCAATCTGCGAGATCTTTATGGTAGCTCATAATATGGGGGTGGAGCACGAGCTGTCGTGGTGGCCGCTTCTGCAGAGGAGTACGGTACTCCGCCTCAGAGAAAGCGCAGTTTCGGAGAACCGGAGAATTGGCATCCGAAAAAGCAGGTGTTGCCGGGATTGCGGAGCGTTATGCGACGGCCCTATTTGAATTGGCCAATGAAGAAGGATGTCTCGAGCAGGTCGAGGCTGACCTTGGGTCGTGGCGCGCACTCCTCTCTGCCAGCGCAGACTTGCAGCGTTTTGTGGCCAGTCCGGTGCTCTCAAGAGAGGAGCAGATACAAGGCATAGCCGCTGTGAGTAGCGCTGCTGGACTGTCGTCTTTGACAAAGCGCTTCCTACAGGTGGTCGCAGCAAAGCGCCGGCTCTTCGCTTTACCCAGAGTGATCACAGTCCTATCCGCTAGGATAGCTGAGTGCAGGGGGGAGCGCCGCGCTGAGGTGCGTGTGGCGCAGCCCTTATCTAGCGACCAAGAGTCTGCTATAGCAGCGGCGTTGTCCGCTGCTGCGACGGGTGGACAGGTTGTCTTAGAGATTCAGGTCGATATGACGTTACTCGGTGGTCTAGTGATCAAGATGGGGTCGCAGATCATCGATAGTTCTCTCCGTACAAAACTGCAACGCCTACAGCTCGCTATGAAAGGGATCGGATGATGAAAATCCGCGCCTCTGAAATCTCCGCGATTCTCAAGCAGCAGATCAGCGACTTCGGCATGGAAACAGTGACCACTGAGGTGGGACGTGTGTTGTCTGTTAGTGATGGCATCGTGCACGTCCACGGACTGGACAATATCCAGGCTGGCGAGATGGTAGAGTTTCCAGGTGGGATCAAGGGGATGGCTCTGAATCTTGAGGCTGACAATGTAGGTGTCGTCATCTTTGGTGAAGATAGAGGGATTCGTGAAGGCGATGTAGCCAGCCGTACTAGTGCCATCTTTGATGTGCCTGTCGGCAAGAATATGCTGGGGAGAGTCGTCGATGCGCTCGGCAATCCTATTGACGGGAGGGGCGTGCTAGAATCTAGCGAGCGGCGGCGTGCTGATGTCAAAGCGCCTGGGATTATCCCACGCCGGTCAGTGCATGAGCCTATGCAGACTGGCCTTAAAGCCATTGACAGTTTGATTCCCATCGGCCGCGGCCAGCGTGAACTCATCATAGGGGATCGCCAGACAGGCAAAACGGCGATTGTCCTCGACACTATCATCAATCAGAAGAAAATAAACGAAACAGCGGAAGGGGACCAGGATAGGCTGTTTTGCATCTATGTTGCCGTCGGACAAAAACGCTCGACTGTGGCCCAGGTTGTAAAGACTCTCGAAGATTATGGTGCCATGGCCTACACTATCGTAGTGGCGGCAACTGCCTCAGAGCCAGCACCGCTGCAATTTATCGCTCCCTACACGGGCTGTACAATGGGAGAGTACTTCCGTGATAATGGAATGCACGCAGTGATATTCTATGATGACTTGTCTAAACAAGCAACAGCTTATCGCCAAATGTCACTGCTATTACGTCGCCCGCCGGGGCGTGAAGCGTATCCAGGAGATGTATTCTATTTGCATTCCCGTCTGCTGGAGCGGGCGGCGAAGCTGAACGAAAGAAACGGCTCTGGCTCTCTGACGGCTCTGCCGGTTATAGAGACTCAGGCTAATGACGTTTCCGCCTACATCCCGACAAACGTCATCTCTATCACTGATGGTCAGATTTTCCTCGAGACAGATCTCTTTTACAAGGGCATCAGGCCGGCTGTCAATGTGGGATTGTCTGTCAGCCGTGTCGGATCGGCCGCCCAGGTAAAAGCCATGAAACAGGTGGCCGGTAGTATCAAGCTAGAGCTGGCGCAGTATCGTGAAATGGTCGCTTTTTCCCAGTTCGCTTCAGATCTCGATCCCGCCACACAGAAACTCCTCAACCGTGGTGCGCGCCTGACAGAACTGTTAAAACAGCCGCAGTTTGCACCCATGTCTATCGAGAAGCAGGTAGTGGCGATCTTCGCTGGTGTCAGGGGGTATCTGGATGGAGTGAAAACAGCTGATGTAGAACAGTTTGAGAAGAGGATGCTTGAGGATCTCGAAGCCAACGCACCGGATATCTTAAACGCCATCCATCGTGACAAGGTGATGTCCATGGAGACGGAGCGCAAACTTCTTGCGTTCCTTGACAGCTTTACGCGGGTCTTCGTCGTCTCATCACAGTGAAATTCAGATGCCAAGCCTCAAAGACTTCCGCCAACGGATCGCATCGGTGAAGTCAACAAAGAAAATCACCGCTGCGATGAAAGTGGTCTCTGCCTCTAAATTACGGAGGGCGCAGGATTCTGTTGCTGCAGCGCGTCCATATGCAGAACGTATGGAACGTGTTGTGAGCAATCTGACGACAGGACTCTCGCAAGAGGCGCGAGAGGTTCTACTTTTGACAGGTAATGGGCGTGCGGATCATCATCTGATCGTTCCCGTCACAGCGAATCGCGGCCTGTGTGGGGCCTTTAACAGTGCGGTGATCCGTGAGACTCGAGGGTTGATCGCTGATCTTGTGGTGAGTGGAAAGCAGGTAAGTCTTTTTTGTATAGGTTATAAGGGTTGTGTGATTTTTCAAAAAGATTACTCAGAAAAAATTGTCTCTTTTGTAGAAGATCTTGGAAACAATGTAACCTTGAGTGTTGCTGAGACTATCGGAAGACGAATCGTCAGCCTGTTCGAGGCGGGCACATTTGACGTTTGTACGATGGTTTTTAATCGTTTTCAGTCTGCAATCAGTCAGGTCGTGACAAGAAAGCAACTTATTCCATTTCCGATGGTGAAATCTCTGGCTCACGAGGCTCACGAACTTTCTGGCACGGCCTCCATGGCACGGGCGCTCTATGAGTACGAACCGTCTGAGGAGGTCATTCTGGAGGCTCTTGTACCACGTAACGTCACTGTGCAAATCTTTCGGGCTTTATTAGAAAGTGTGGCGTCAGAGCACGGCGCACGTATGACAGCTATGGACAATGCGACGCGTAGTGCGAACGACATGATGAACAACCTGACCCTCGCCTACAATCGCACGCGTCAAGCGTATATCACCAAAGAGTTGATAGAAATCATCTCTGGTGCTGAGGCCTTGTAGGTGCTGAGGCCTTGTAAAAGGCGGCCCGCATACGAATGTAGGAGTTTCCAATGACGAAAGGCGACGTCGGCACGATTACCCAGGTCATGGGTGCCGTAGTGGACGTGAAGTTCAACAGCGAGCTGCCACCTATTCTCAACGCCCTCGAAGGCATGAATGGGGGCAAGAGACTTGTACTGGAAGTAGCCCAACATCTTGGGGAAAATGTCGTTCGTTGCATTGCAATGGACTCTACTGAAGGTTTAGTGCGTGGTCAGTCTGTGGCAGACACGGGTCATCCCATTATGATGCCGGTGGGGCCTGGCACGCTCGGACGTATCCTGAATGTGGTCGGCGATGTGATCGATGAGCGCGGTCCCATAGAAGCCAGTCAGAAACTCCCCATTCACAGGGGGGCCCCTACATTTGTCGAGCAGTCTACTGAAACTGAGATTCTTGGCACGGGCATCAAGGTCATCGATCTGCTCGCCCCTTATACAAAAGGCGGCAAGGTTGGTTTGTTCGGCGGCGCAGGCGTAGGCAAGACGGTGTTGATCATGGAACTGATCAACAACGTTGCCAAAGGGCATGGTGGGTATTCAGTCTTTGCTGGAGTTGGGGAACGTACGCGTGAGGGGAACGATCTTTACAATGAAATGGTCGAATCGGGCGTTATTGACCTAGAAGGCAGTACATCGAAAGCGGCACTGGTTTATGGTCAGATGAATGAGCCACCCGGGGCTCGTGCCAGGGTTGGTCTGTCAGGTCTGACACTCGCTGAGTACTTCAGAGATGAGGAAGGGCAGGATGTTCTGTTCTTTGTGGATAACATTTTTCGTTTCACCCAGGCTGGGTCTGAGGTCTCTGCTCTGCTTGGCCGTATCCCCTCAGCGGTAGGTTATCAGCCAACGCTGGCTACTGATATGGGTACGTTACAAGAACGTATTACATCGACGAAGAAGGGCTCTATAACGTCTGTGCAAGCCATTTATGTGCCGGCAGACGATTTAACAGATCCTGCGCCAGCAACTTCGTTCTCTCATCTGGATGCGACTACTGTACTGTCACGGCATATAGCAGAACTCGGTATTTATCCTGCCGTAGACCCGCTCGACTCCACATCACGTGCCTTAGATCCGCGTGTTGTTGGAGAGGAACACTACAGAGTAGCGCGTGAAGTACAACGTGTGCTGCAAACGTACAAGTCTTTGCAGGACATCATCGCCATTCTAGGGATGGACGAGCTGTCAGAAGAGGACAAGCTTGTCGTTGCCCGTGCTCGTAAAATACAGCGATTCTTGTCGCAGCCATTTCATGTTGCAGAGGTCTTTACAGGAGCCCCGGGTGTGTTCGTACCCATAGATGATACCCTTAAAGGGTTTAAGGGTATTATTGCTGGTGACTACGATCATATACCAGAACAAGCATTTTATATGCTCGGTAGTATAGAGGATGTCATAATAAAGGCAAAGAAGCTGGCGGCTGAAACGGCCTGAAAAGGAATGAGCCAATGATGCTGCAGTTTGAGTTGGTCTCCCCGGAAAGGTTGCTTTTCTCAGAGCATGTAGAAATGGTGGTAGTTCCAGGCTGTGAAGGCGACTTTGGCGTGCTCTTCAACCACGCACCTATGATTTCTGCGCTGCGTCCTGGTGTGCTCTCTGTCTACCGCAACGGGAGGGTGGTGGAACGTCTTTTCGTGACGAGTGGTTTTGCGGAGGTCACAGGAACAACGCTGACAATCCTGGCTGAGGAGGCCTGCGTTGTCGATTGTTTGAATCGTGTGGAGATTGAACAGCAACTCGCTCGAGCCAAAGAGGCACTCCGTGTCGCAGACACCCAGCAGACCCGTGCTGAAGCAGAAAGGCAAGTCTTTGTGACAGAAACCATGCTCACAGCCATACGGAATTGAATGCACCGGAACGGAATGGAATGCAATTGAATGCAACGCTTCTTGGAGCGGGCGATGGGATTCGAACCCACGACCCCAACCTTGGCAAGGTTGTGCTCTACCTCTGAGCTACACCCGCATCCTTCCTCAGCCTTCCTCTTGATCTCCTCCCTCAAGCCTAAACATATTGATCGCTGATTATTGATCGCTGATTTCGGATATTATCCGTGGTATGAGGGCATGCAAGAGATTTTTTCAGGAGCCTGATCCGCGCCTTGCCAAGGCACATTGCGCAAGCAAGGGGCGCTAGGGACGTGCATGTCGTCACGTGAGTGTTAGGAACGTGTTAGGAAGAACAGGAATGGGAACAATGGATTTCATCCGCAAGGGGGGTGCTGGCACTCAGGGCAGCAAGCGTGCCGGAGGGACGGTGCTAGCGGAGGATTTTATAAAGGTTTCCGATACCGCTCACTTTGTTGCCGATGTCATAGAGGAATCGCGACGAGTGCCGGTTATTGTGGACTTATGGGCACCTTGGTGTGGTCCATGCCGAACTCTCGGGCCAATGCTAGAAAAACTTGTACGCCAGGCTGGCGGCACTGTTCGTATGGTGAAAATTAATGTCGACGAGAATAAAAAATTAGCTTCACAATTGGGAGTATCTTCTATTCCAGCTGCCTTTGCATTCAAAAATGGAGCTTTAATAGACGGTTTTGTCGGCGCCTTGCCAGAAAAGCAGCTCAAAGCCTTCCTTGCTCGAATCGCAGGGCGCGAGAGCAATATCGTCGATCAGATTCTGGAGAAAGCGAGAGTCTTGTTTGAGAAGGGGGATGTCAAGGGAGCTGAATCACTCTACAACCAGACTCTTGGGCAGGAGCCAAACCATCCAGTAGCCGTGGCTGGTGTTCTGGAGTGTCTCATGAGACGTGGGGAACACAGAGCAGCTCAGGATAGGTTGCATAAATTGCCGCAGAATATTCTTGAAAAAAGAGAAATAGTGACTATTCGGACTCGGCTAGAGTTAGCCAACGAAATATCGGCCGGCAGGGGGGTGCATATCCTACAAAAGGTCGTTGAAGACAATCCCAGCGATTATCAAGCTCGCTATGACCTGGCCATGGCCTATTATGCAGCTGGCGACCGTCAGAAGGCCGTAGAGGAGTTGCTGGGGATTGTACAACAGGATAGGGCGTGGAAAGATGGCAGTGCGCACAGACAACTTCTGAGGCTGTTCGAGGCTTTTGGTCCTAACGATTCTTTGACGATACAATCGCGGCGGCGATTGTCTGCGATCATGTTTTCATAACATGAGGGTATCAGACACCATGCGGGAGGGTGTTTTTGATTTACAATTTGCAATTTTACCTAAGAAAATTGCAATTTTTCCTCTTTCAGGAGTCTTACTCCTGCCAAGGGGAAGGTTGCCTCTGAACATCTTTGAACCCCGTTACATGGCGATGACCCTGGATGCACTGGGCAACAGGCGTATCCTTGGTATGGTGCAGCCCCGATTGCGAATCGGAATCGGCAAGCATGAGGGGGAGTCGATGGGATCCGCGCAGGTCTATCAGCATGGCTGTGCTGGTCGCATTGTCTCGTTCAACGAAACAGAGGATGGTCGCCTACTGATCACTCTGCTCGGTCTGTGCCGTTTTCGTATCCTGCGTGAGTTGAAATTGGCAGAGGGAGGTTATCGTCAGGTAGAGGTGGACTACCATTCATTTCACGCAGATATGGAAGAAGAGCCAGTTGGAGTGCCTGTTGTGGATCGCAAGCGGCTCTTAGCATGCCTGCGACCTTACTGCGCCCAGCACCACATCACGCTGAATTGGAAAGTGCTGGATACTCTTTCGGAGCCTGCCCTGATCACAGCGGTTGCCATGTTGTGTCCGTTTGATACCCGGGAAAAACAAGCGTTATTAGAAATATATACGGTAGAAGAACGTGGAAAACTTCTCATTTCTCTTATTGAAATGAGTCTCCTTGAGGAGGGAAAAGGCGGGATTGCATAATCCAGAGAGGATGTTCAGATGGAGAAACCCAATAAGAGTCTTGATCAACGAATTTTAGAATTTTTGGTCTGCCCTCAGATACGGACACCTGGTTCTTTGCGTTACGACTCCCTGACGCATGAGCTTATTAGCGACCAGGCAGGACTCGCCTACCCGATTCGGGATGGGATTCCTATCATGCTGGTCTCTGAGGCCCGTCTTCTTACGGCAGAGAACTCTGACTGAGGTCCAGCCATGACACTTCCCCCCTCACAATTTTGCACACGCCATTGGCCAATAGAAATCCGTCTGAAGAAGGCCGCCAAGATTCTGGAAATAGACTTCGATGATGGATGTCGCTTTGCCCTGTCGGCTGAACTTCTTCGGGTAGAAAGTCCGTCCGCAGAAGTGCAGGGGCATAGCCTTGATGAGAAGAAGATCGTTGGCGGCTGTCGCCATGTTGGAATCACAGCTATCCAGCCCGTAGGGCATTATGCTGTTGCTATTTTGTTTGACGATATGCACGATACAGGAATCTATTCATGGGATTATCTTTACGAACTGGGACAGGATCAGGAACGTATCTGGCAGAGTTATATCGATAATTTGACACGTCTCGGCCTAAGCCGTGACAATATCACGACATGATAATAACATATAAAGAACATAATGCCACCGCATCATGTGACATCAATGGGAAATCCACTCGCCCGGTGAGGGGGGCTGTACCAGCTGCGAGCCCACCCAACCCCCTTGCGACTCTTCCTGAAAGCCATGTTTCAGGTGATGGCCTCCCCCCGCCCACCGTGCCTGACAGGCGCTAGAGAATTTGACATTGTTCCTCAAACGATAAACGCGGATTCCGTGGATACAAAGTGCTTGGGTCTCCATATCCCAGATTGCACAAAAAATTAGATTTTCTTGTGCTGCTTTTCATAAAGAAAATATCGTCCACTCTTTCGTTGTGAAAACCACTTATTGGACCACAATCAAGACCAAGCGCCCGCGCCGCAATGATCAGATAGGCACCTTGCAATGTCCCATTGCGAAAAGCTGTTTCTCTAATCAGAATGTCATTGCCGATAAACCAAGAGCGTGCATCGACTTGCGGAAATGTACGCGGCAATTTCTCGTAGAAATCCAGATCATGTCCAATGATAGCCGTGACTGGTGCTGTCATTGTCTGTTCGACGTTCTCTTGGAGCAATGCGTCTCGTAAGAGCGCTTTTGCAGCAGGCGATTTCACGAACAGAAGCCGCACCGGCTGACCATTAGCGCTGGTTGGCCCCAGGCACATCAGCGCATGAAGAGTGCGCAAAACATCATCGGGGATGGGTATGTTGCGCCAGTGCTTGTACGTGCGTGCCGTGCGGAATAGCAAGTCCAAGGCCTTGTCGTCAAGCGTATAGGGCATGGTGTCGCTCCTTTAACGTGTTTCTAAAAGAGATGCTCTCCTTTCGTGGCTTTAGTGTGGAGATAAGATAAATTATGCGCATTAGGCGGGAAAATATGCGGAACTCTTTCTACTATATTAATGCCATGCTCACGAAGCCCTTCTACCTTGCGTGGATTATTAGTCATGAGGCGGATATGAAAAAAGCCAAGCTGACGCAGCATCTCAGCGGCTGGCAGATAGGTACGCTCATCGTCGTCAAAGCCGAGCTGACCATTAGCCTCTAAAGTATCAAAGCCACTATCTTGTAGTTGATAGGCCCTCAGTTTATTCACGAGGCCAATCCCCCGCCCTTCCTGAGCGAGATACAGTAGCACGCCGGCACCAGCCGCAGTCATCGCTGCGATAGCTCCGCGTAGCTGACTGCCACAGTCGCAACGCAGGGAATCCAGAAGATCACCAGTAAAACATTCCGAATGTAAACGCACTAGAACAGGTGTGGTATTCTCTGGCATGCCGACAATAATAGCGATGTGTTCAAGACCACCATCTCCCGGACGAAAGGCGATGAGACGGACATTTTCTGCTCCGGCCAAGGGTACCTGTGCTTCGCAGACCTGTCGCAGGGTACGGGCAATGCACAGATCGTATCTGTGAATATCCTCTGCTTTCACAGTGATGCATATTGGGACTCTCTCTGAGATCATCTGATCGATAAAATATTTCTTATTTTTGTTGCAAAATATCTTTGCATTTCTGGCAATAATTACTGCTGGGAGAAGGCGTGCTAATTTGACAAGACGCACGGCAGCGCCTATAGCACTATCACAAGATACAAATGTCACGGATAGCTTATCAGGCTGGCTGATACACTCGGCCACCTTCTGTCCCGCGGCAGCTAGGGGGAGCACGCGTTCAGCCTCTAGGCCAGAAGGAATCTGCAAGAGGACCACATCTGTTGGATTCGGGCTGCCCGCAAGAGCACTTTCGACGAGGCCTAAGACAATGGCCCGCCGCATGGTGAGGGCAAGCGCAACAGGTTTTTCTGAAAGGCGGGCAAGAAGACAAAGACTCTGAGGCGTGACAGATTCTGCCGCTTGCAGCAGCACAAGACAATCATTCCCTGTAGTGGAGAGGGCGACGAACCCGCCACGGCGCAACTCACTCACGGCATGATCGACAACAGCAAGCCCCCCTGAGGGAGAGAGAGGCAATGTCAGCACTTGAGTCATAGGCTATACTCCGACTGATGGGCAGCGCGATAGTCTGTTGCGGAATCATGGCATCATGGCAAAAGTCTTGGCCCTCCACGCTGTCCGCTGGCAGGTCTCAGACACGTGGGGCTTCATCTTAATTTTACGAAGACTGCTCCAGAAATGAAGAATTTTCTCCGGAAATGAGACCATATCACGAGAAATCTCTCACATTCACAAACGCCATGTACTCTCCCGTACCAGTCGAGAAAAGAGAGCCTGGCTCACAAATGGCTCACAAATCATGACTCTCATGCACAGGACAGGACAAAGCGGCTTCGGCCTTTACATTCATTGGCCTTTCTGTGTACACAAGTGTCCATACTGCGATTTTAACTCGCGTGTTCCCACAGGAGTGAATCACGCCGATTGGCGACGTGTCTTCCTGTTAGCACTGGACTATGCAGTCCATGCAATCCCCACGGGGCGACATTTAAGCAGTGTCTTTTTTGGCGGCGGGACGCCATCCATGATGGAACCGGCGACTGTGGCAACAGTACTCGAACGGGCCGTCGTCTCCTGGCCCTTCGCGGCAGATGTCGAAGTGACTCTGGAAGCTAATCCTAGCGATCGCGACAGGCTGACCGACTTTCGTGTAGCAGGAGTCAACAGGCTCTCCTTGGGAGTACAGGCTCTGGAGGACAGCGCCTTATGCTTGCTGGGGCGTCTCCACGATACGAGTCAGGCTCTATCAGCCATCGACATGGCTCGGCACATTTTTCCTAAGCTTTCATTGGATCTTATCTATGCCAGGCCAGGACAGACTCTGTGTGCGTGGCAGCGGGAGTTAGAATGGGCACTGACCCTGGCCGCTGACCATTTATCCCTTTACCAGCTCACTCTTGAACCCGGCACAGTCTTTTTTACCGCCCTTGCCAGTGGTGGTCTGGTTCTCCCGGACGAGGACACCTCTGCAGATTTCTATCAAATGACACAGGAGATAACCACCAATGCAGGATTAGCGGCTTATGAGGTTTCGAACCACGCTCGACAGGGGGACGAGTGTCGCCACAACCTAGAGACATGGCAGGGCTGTGACATTGTTGGAATCGGACCAGGGGCACATGGCCGTTTGACTCTCAGTGACTGCCCCAAAGGGATGAACACAATTGCGACACGCCAAAATCGTCTCCCAGAGGTGTGGAGGGCGCGAGTGGAGTCTGCCACACATCAGACGGTCTCATACCTGTCACGCGAAGAGAGAATCGAGGAGTTAGTGATGATGGGCTTACGCCTGACGGCTGGGATTGACCGCGCCCGTTTCCACAATCTGGTGGGTTGCTCACTGGAAAGTGTCATCAATGTCCAAGCTTTGGAGAGTCTCGCGGAATCGGGATTGGTCGTTCTGGATGCAGCTAGTTTGCGCGTAACGCCAGCAGGGAGGATTGTCCTCGACGAAATTTTGCGCCAGTTGCTCTCCTGATACCCAGATACCCACTGATACCCAACACCCCTCTCATGCCCACAATGCCTGGACGGGCTCATGACGGCGAGTACACACTTCATGATTTTTTTAGCAACCGCCTGAGCGTATACGGGAGGATGCCACCGTGACGGTAATACTCTAACTCATGTATTGTATCTATGCGACACAAAGCAGTGAACGGCGTAGTCTCATCCCCTGTCCTATAGATCATCACTGTCACGTCTTGCAGGGGAGTCAGGTCAGCAAGACCGAGGATAGCAAAGTGCTCACTACCATCGAGACGTAAAGTCCTCCGATTTTCTCCATCTTGAAACTGCAATGGCAAGATTCCAACACCTATGAGATTAGAACGATGGATTCTCTCAAAGCTCTCGGCTATTATGGCCTTGACGCCAAGCAGTGCTGGCCCTTTTGCCGCCCAGTCGCGGGATGAACCCGTCCCATATTCTTTACCAGCAATTATTAAGAGTTTCACATTGTCTCTTTTATACAGAATAGAGGCATCATAAATCGACATCAGACTACCGCTTGGTTCGTGGCGGGTCATTCCACCTTCAACATTGGGCACCATTTCATTAGAGAGGCGTATATTAGCAAAGGTTCCACGCATCATGATTTCATGGTTACCCCGGCGGGCTCCATAGGAATTGAAATTCTCTGAAGAAATACCACGAGCCTGTAAATACAGGCCTGCCGGACTCGTTGCCCTGATAGAGCCAGCCGGTGAGATGTGGTCTGTGGTCACAGAGTCGCCTAGCAAGGCCAAGCAGCGAGCACCGATCACATCGTCTATGGTGTTCTGTCGTGTTTGAAAATCCTGAAAATAGGGGGGGCGTCTAACGTAGGTAGAATGTGCCTCCCAGGCGTAGGTTACGCCTGTTGATCTTTCAATGACTTGCCAATCAGTCGGTCCAGTAAAGACGTCAGCATACCGGGTACGAAACATCGCCGCCGTCAGCGCCTGCGCGAGAGTCTCTTGAATTTCTGCCGTGCTTGGCCAAATGTCCTTAAGGAAGATGGGTACGCCATTGGTACCCGTACCCAGTGGATCCTTTGTGAGATCTAACATGATAGATCCGGACAAAGCATAGGCAATTACTAAAGGTGGTGAGGCTAAGTAATTAGCACGAGTATATGGACTAATACGACCCTCAAAATTGCGATTTCCAGATAAAACCGCTACTGTAACAAGATTTTTTGATTCTATTGCCTTGACGATGGAGTCAGCGAGTGGACCGGCGTTGCCGATACAGGTGGTACAGCCGTAGCCAACGACGTTGAAACCAAGTTTATTCAAATAGAACTGTAGACCAGAAGCTGTGAGATAGTCGGTAATCACCTGACTGCCTGGGGCCAGAGAGGTCTTCACCCAGGGCTTGGTAGACAACCCCTGCTCAACTGCCTTGCGGGCTAACAGGCCAGCAGCGATCATGACGGACGGATTCGAGGTATTGGTACACGACGTGATAGCGGCGATCACGACATCTCCGCAGCTCATTACATACTCTTTCCCTTCAAAAGATACCTTTACGCTTTTTTGCGCCTCTGCTGAGAAACTGGGCATGGCCTCGAGAAATTTCCGCCTGGCAGCTGACAGCGCTACCCTCTCTTGTGGCCGGCGAGGTCCTGCTAAGCTAGGCTCTATAGTGGAGAGATCCAGTTCAAGTATGTCTGTGAAGAGAGGCTCAGGACTTTCGAGTCCTCGCCACATTCCCTGAATCCTCGCATAAGATTCGACAAGTTTCACCTGATGCGGGTCGCGACCGGTTAAGGAGAGATAATTGATGGTCTCGCGGTCAATCGGAAAGAAGCCGCATGTGGCCCCGTATTCAGGGGCCATGTTTGCAATCGTCGCACGATCAGGCAGGCTTAATGAATCGAGACCAGACCCGCAGAATTCGACAAACTTGCCCACCACGCCTTTCTGACGGAGTCTCTCTGTGATGGCTAGCACCAGATCTGTTGCGGTCACACCTTCCGGCAGTGAACCCTGTAGCCGAACCCCCACAACTTCTGGGATCAGCATTGACACTGGTTGACCCAGCATAGCCGATTCTGCCTCAATACCACCAACGCCCCAGCCTAGAACGGCCAGGCCGTTTACCATAGTCGTATGGCTGTCTGTGCCGACTACAGTGTCAGGATAAGCTATTTTGAGAGTGTTACTCTTATTTGCGCACACGCAAAGAGACAAGTGCTCGAGATTGACTTGATGGCAGATACCAGTCCCAGGAGGGACAACGCGAAAATTGTCGAAAGTTGTCTGCCCCCAGCGTAGAAAAGCATAGCGCTCTTCATTTCTTTGAAATTCCAGGGATATATTCTGAATATATGATTCTTTTTTGCCAAATGAATCGACAGTGACTGAGTGATCGATAACCAAATCTACTGGTATGAGTGGATTAATCTTTTTGGGATCCTCTCCAGCGTCCGCCATTGCCTCGCGCATTGCCGCGAGGTCAACAATGGCCGGGACGCCAGTGAAGTCCTGCATGAGAACACGGGCGGGATGATAAGCGATTTCACGCTTAGAACGGCGCGTTCTTGGCCAAGAGACAATGGCCATGATGTCGTCTGTCGTGACAGTGTGCCCATCTTCAAACCGCAGCAGGTTCTCAAGTAACACCTTAAGTGAATAGGGTAACTGCCTAATATCACGGCTATATTCTTCAAGGGAGTAATATGTGTAGCGAATACCATCAACATAAAGGGTACGGCAAACATTCATGGGATCCTGATGACAGGAAGACATAAGTCCACTCCAAAAGAGAAAATCTATAGAAAAATGGCAATCACCATCAACGCCCCTGACTCTGACTACTCAGATCTCTCTCTCACTCAGCAGAGGCTCCTCAAAAGAACGCCTGGCCCATTGACCCCGAAGGGGGATTGACCCCGAAGGGGGCCCCGAATGGGGCGATGAGCAGGCGCCACATCGAATCCCGAAAACGTCTAACAGGAAAAAACGCCTCCGTCAAAGATCCATGCCCCGTCAGAGAGAATCTGACAACAGTCCCATGCATGAATAGAGAACACGTAGGATTAGGATTGCGCATGCGTACTTGTATGGATGGTGGGGCGGGTCAGGGAATCCATCCTGACCCGCGCTGAATCTCCAGCGCCAAGAACATGGTCAGAGATTCAATCCTCGCTCCATGAGCACTGTCATACGGCGGGTGAAAGCCGTCGTGTCTGGCAGCGGCTCACCGTTCATAATGCGTGCCTGATCCAGAAGCAGTAAGGCGACATCCGTAAAATCGCTGCTCTCGCCGTCACGCTGAGCCATGTCGGCGATCCGCCTTATGAGGCTGTGCCGGGGGTTGATCTCCAGCACGCGAGGAACGGTGTGGTCTATTTGACGGTGCTGCCGCAGAAGCCTTTCCAAATGGAGACTCATGTCGTTCTGGTCGGCAACCAGGCAGACAGGGCTCTCTGTTAACCTATCGGAGAATCGGACATCCTTGATGATCGGGCCTAGGACTTTTTTGAGTGCACGTAATAAACTCTCGAGAGTGGCAGATATATCCTTGTGTTCATCTGCTGATTCGTGTACCTCTTGTGTGCCATTCGTTATCGTGCTCAAATCTGGAATCGCATGAGCTGCTGAAACGAATTTTTTTCCAGCAAATTCCCCAATGGTGGCAGGCCAAAACTCATCAATAGGATCGGTCAGTAGCAGTACCTCGATTCCTTTTGCCCGGAAACCTTCCAAATGGGGACTGCGCATTAAAACATCTGCTGCATCTCCTGTGATGTAATAGATCGCCTCCTGCCCATCTTTCATCCGCCCCACATATGTCTCCAGACTGACTAACTCCTCTGGAGAATCTGTTGTGTGGAATCGGCATAGTTCAATAATTTCAGTTTTACGCTCAAAATCCTCATACAGCCCTTCCTTCAAAACGGCGCCAAAGTTATTCCAAAACACGGAATAGTCTTCCTGTGTATTGCTCCTCTTCTTGAGATCTGTGAGAAAACGGCGCACCAAGCCGCCGCGGATTTTCGCCAGGAGGGGATTGTGCTGGAGCACCTCTCGGCTAATGTTGAGCGGTAAATCCTGACTGTCAACCACACCTTTCAGGAAACGCAGCCAAGCCGGCAACAGGTCTGGACAATCTTCCGTAACGAAAACTCTTCGTATGTACAGCTGAACGTGGTGTTTTCTATCCTGGTGGAACAGATCGAACGGTCTCACAGAAGGAACAAATAAAAGTCCTGTGTACTCAATTGCACCTTCCCCCTTATAGTGGAGCGTGAGCCAGGGCTCATCCAATGAGTGCCCGACATTGCGATAGAATTCCCTATACTGATCTGTGTTGATCTCGCTACGGGGGCGAGTCCACAGGGCAGCGGCTTCGTTGACAGATTCTTCTTTATCCTCCTCCCGTAAGAGGACTGGGATGGCAATGTGGTCGGAATAGGTTTTCACGAGATGCCGCAATCGCGGAGATTCAAGGTACTCATGTTCATCCTGTTTGAGATGCAGAATGATGTGGGTGCCGCGATTCTCCTTTGGCACCTCCTCCACAGTGAACGTGCCTTTCCCATCTGATACCCAACGCCACCCACTGTTAGTATCGGCCCTACGCGTAATAACCTCGACTGTGTGAGCCACCATGAAGGCTGAATAAAAGCCAACACCAAACTGACCAATCATATTGCAATCTTCTTTTTTTTCACTTTTTAAGTGTTCTATAAAAGCTACAGTGCCTGATCTGGCAATTGTTCCAATGTTCTCTACCAATTCGTTGCGATTCATCCCGATGCCGTTGTCGCTGATGGTCAGGCTCCCAGCCGCATTCTCTGGTGTAAGGACGATGCGGAAAACTGCATCATCGCCCAAGAGCCCGGGGTTGGTGAGAGCCAGGTAGCGCAGACGATCACAAGCGTCCGCGGCGTTAGAAATCAACTCTCGTAGAAAGATCTGCTTGTTCGAATAGAGCGCATGTACCACGATATCCAGAAGTTTGGAAACATCGCTCTGAAAGGGAAATGTTTCAGTTGCCATTATCGCCTCTGTTTTGCCTGAACCCCGTCGCCCGTTTTGGCTGCCCTTTGGGGCGACCTTCTGATATGTAATGGGGAGTCCGGGAACGCAAGAGGCGTGCCGCAGCACCAGAGCATCAGAGCATATGCAAAGGGATCGCCGCCATCCTGATGCAGAATAGGAGAGGAGAGACAGTCGGCCATGGAAGCCCGGTGGGCGCATCTTTTACAGGAAATCACCGCTAATGCACGGGAAACGGCAGCTTATACTGGGAGGCCTGTGCTCTCAGAGAGAGTCATGGCGGCTATGGCAAAAGTACCGCGGATCGCCTTTGTCCCAGATGATATACGCGCAGATGCGTATCTCAATCAACCGCTGCCCATAGGGTACGGGCAGACAATATCTCAGCCGTTCATAGTCGCTCTTATGACTGATCTTCTGGATCTGACTCCGACAGACAAGGTACTGGAGATTGGCAGCGGTAGCGGTTATCAAAGTGCTATTCTTGCAGAACTTGTCGATAAGGTCCATTCAGTGGAACTGGTAGCAGATTTAGCAAAAAGTGCCGCAAGACGTTTGGCAAAGCTAGGCTACAGGACGGTTCACATCCATCATGGTCAGGGCCGGCGCGGCTGGCTGCAGGACGCTCCCTACGCGGCTATTCTTGTTGCTGCTGCTAGTCCTGACATTCCGCCGCATCTCATAGAACAACTATCGATTGATGGACGCATGGTTATTCCTGTGGAAGTCAGCTGCAGTAATTCCGGGACACATCAACAGTTACTGAGGATAGTCAAACAGAGAGATAACACATTGAAGCAGCAACACTGCCTCTCAGTGGCCTTCGTCCCGCTGGTCGGGCGGGATTGAGCGTATTTTACACACCATGATATGCGCGATACCAGGAGACGAATTTTGGTACGCCGACATCAAGAGACGTCCTCGGGGCGTAGTTCACATCCCGGGCAATGGCTGTCATATCAGCAGAGGTTTCTTGCAGATCACCAGGCTGCATGGGCAGGTACTCTATGACCGCCCGGCGGCCCAGCGCCTTTTCGAGTAAGGCGATGCAACGGAGGAGTGGTTCGGCCTTATTGTTGCCAATATTGTAAACCCGCTGCGGTGGATTGAGACTATCCCCACTGGGTGGCCGGGCAAGGCAGTCCAGTACGCCCGTAACAATGTCATCGATGTAGGTAAAATCTCTTTTCATGTCACCGTTATTGAAGACAGAGATGGGTTCTCCTGCAAAAATGCGGGATGTAAAGAGATACAGTGCCATATCTGGTCTCCCCCAAGGACCATAAACTGTAAAAAAACGTAAGCCTGTGGTAGGTATCCGATACAGATGGCTGTAGCAGTGACTCATCAACTCGCAGGATTTCTTTGTGGCAGCATAAAGTGAGAGGGGCGTGTCGACTCGATCTTCAATGGAGAACGGCAGTTTACGGTTGGCACCATAAACAGACGATGAACTCGCGTAGACGAGATGCCGGCAGTGTTGCAGAGAGCGGCAGAATTCCAGCACAACGAGGTGTCCCTCCACATTAGCGCGACTGTAGGCGAAGGGGCAGACCAGAGAATGGCGCACACCGACCTGAGCAGCGAGATGAATCACACGATCTATCGTTGGGTAGCATTTGGCTAAAGAGAGCATTGGTGCACGTTCCGCAATATCGAGTGTATGAAAGAAAAATTTTTTATTCGTGAGGAGTTGTGCGAGTCGTGCTCTTTTTATCGACGGATCGTAATAGTCACTCAGGTTATCTACCCCTATCACGTGCTCTCCACGCCTCAGCAGTTCCTTACATGTATGATAGCCGATGAAACCAGCAACACCAGTGATGAGAATAGCCATAATCTTTCCTTTCCTTCTTCTGTGTTCCCCGCGAACCCCCTGGGGGTACACGAGGGCGGTTTTCGCGTAACGGCGGCTCCTCAGGGCGTGATGGCAGGCAGGTGGAGACGGACGGAGGCAAGGGACGCCCATACTCTGTTTTCTCTTGATCCGCTGCCTGAAAGCCTCCCTTTTCTGTACAGATTCTGTACATCTTCGGTAAAGTTCTCTGGCCAGCAGACAGATCAGATCATACTAAATATTGCCATTTTGTTCCGAATGCCTCATAGGCTAAGCTGACCGCTCGCTCATTTGCTGATAACGCTGGTGGTACTGCTGTGTCCGTCGGCGGCGCAGTCAGCAAAAAATTTTTGGAGGGATAGTGTGATTTGCAAGAGACACGCATTTGCATTTTGGTTCTTGACCCCAGAAGATCATGCAAGTGAATTGCATATGCGCAGTATCATCTTAAGAGTCTGCTGGTGGCGATTCTGATGCATGATACTCGACGGGATGGATCCAAATGGATACATACAATGGATACAAACGAATCTGGCTGTTATGTATGTGTGTCGCCCTGAAGGCGACCAATCTGGTGTGTCTGGCCTTCTAGTTCAGGCATGTGGGAGGAGCGTGAACGATGAGAGGACTCATACGTGATTTGCATCCTGGCGACAGAGGACGAATCACCGGATTCGTGGCGGGCGATCGCGACTATCGACGCCGTCTGTTGGCAATGGGGCTGACACCAGGAGTCGAATTTGAACTGGCTCGTGTGGCTCCTTTGGGCGATCCAGTGGAGATCCGTGTCCGTGGCACGGGGGTAAGCTTGCGCAAGGTCGAGGCCGACATGCTGACCATCGAGAGGTGCTGAGATGGGAACGAACGGTGATTCCTCCATGAAAGTCACTTTCGGCATAGTTGGTAACCCGAACTGTGGCAAGACGACTCTCTTCAATGCCCTCACAGGCGCCCGCCAAGAAGTGGGCAATTGGCCGGGTGTGACAGTCGAGAGGAAGGTTGGAATCTGCAGGCACGGCAACGAAACATGGCGAGTGGTCGATCTGCCAGGTATTTACGCGCTCGATGGGGGGCGCTCGTCAGAAGATGAACGTGTTGCTCGTGATTACATTCTATCCGGCGATTCTGCTGTGATAGTCAACATCGTCGATGCCGCAAATTTAGAACGGAATCTGTATCTGACAAGCCAGCTCCTCGAGATGAAAGTGCCGATTGTTGTCGCGGTGAACATGATGGATATTGCCCGGAGGCGTCGTCTCGATGTGGATGTGGAAGAACTGCAGCAGGCATTAGGCTGCTCTGTCGTTGCGCTTGTTGCCAGCCGTCGGCAGGGTCTCGACAGTTTGAAGGAGGCTGTACGACAAACGGCCAAGGTGGGCCGTGAAGGTCTAGCAGCCGTTCATCAGCCGACATATGAACCTGCCATCGAATCCGCTGTCGCTGCTCTCATACAACAGTTGGGAGACGGAGTTGAGACGAGTCATCGTCTTGATACTCGCTGGCTGGCCATCCGGCTTCTGGAAGGGGATCCGCAAGCGGCCGCGCTTCTGTCCGAGCCTGTCGTTCTCCGTGATGTCACGGTCCGCACGGCTGCTCTAGCCACGGCCATTGGAGAGGATACAGACATTCTCATCGCAGATGGTCGCTACGCTTTCGTCAGCCGGATAGTCGAATCGTGTGTCCATCGCAGTGGCGTGATCTCCCGTACAGCCTCAGACAGGATTGATCAGATCGTGCTGAATCGCTTCCTAGGGATCCCTATTTTCTTGGCCACGATCTATATCATGTTCACAGTCACCATCAATATTGGCGGCGCGTTCATTAGCTTGTTTGAGCAGATCGTAGGAACGGTCCTGGTAGATAGCGTGAGCATGCTGCTTCGCCAGGTGGCTGCACACGAAGCGGTGGCTGTGATTCTGGCCGATGGCATCGGTGGCGGCATTCGGACTGTGGCAACATTTATTCCAATAGTAGGATTTTTATACGTTTTTCTCTCCTTCTTAGAGGATTCTGGTTACATGGCACGGGCCGCCTTTGTGATGGATCGTGGCATGCGTGCCCTCGGCTTGCCTGGCAAGGCTTTTGTCCCACTGATTGTTGGTTTTGGCTGTAACGTGCCGGCCATTATGGCGACACGTACCATTGAACCCCGTCGGGATCGCATCTTGACCATGATGATGGCGCCGTTCATGTCTTGTGGGGCACGCTTGCCAGTCTATGCCCTGTTTGCCGCCATTTTCTTTCCCGCAAGTGGTCAGAATGTCGTGTTCGTTCTGTATCTGATCGGTATCATCTGCGCCGTAGGAACGGGCTTTGTGCTGAAGCGAACGCTGCTGGCAGGAGAAACGGCCCCCTTTGTGATGGAGTTACCGCCTTATCATTGGCCGACTCTTGCCAGTGTGTGGTTGCGGGCGTGGCACCGCCTAAAAGATTTTGTCCTGCGGGCTGGTCTCGTGATTGTCCCTATGGTCATGGTGCTCTCGATCCTAGGAACACTTGGGCCTGACGGTAGCTTTAGCAATCGCAACAGCGACCGCTCGATCCTGGCTAAGGCCAGTCAGAGTCTGATGCCAGCATTCGCGCCGATGGGCCTGAGCGGAGAAAACTGGCCAGCAGCTGTGGGGTTGATCAGTGGGGTCCTTGCGAAGGAGGCTGTCGTCGGAACCCTCAATGCCCTTTATACGAATATTGCCGCCAGCGAATCTGGGATGACACAGACATTAAGTAGTAGTATCAATAAAAAGTTCGATCCTGGTGCGAAATTGTGGTCTGCTTTCCTGAGCTTTCCTAGCAATCTCGCAAGCGGCTTCAGCAAGCTGATAGATCCCATGAACATCGATCCCATGAACATCAAGGGTGGCGCCGATACGAGCGGCACAGCCATTGAAGTGGAGAGTGGCGTGTTTGGAGCGATGGCAGCCCGATTTGATGACACGGCCAGTGCGTTTGCCTACCTCCTTTTTGTTCTTTTCTATGCGCCGTGTGTGGCGGCTCTTGGTGCCATAAGCCACGAGGCTGGCTGGCGTTGGGCCGTCTTCAGCGCGGCGTGGGGCACAGGAATAGGCTATACTGTTGCTGTGGTCTTCTACCAGGCTATGACATTTGAACGTTATCCTCTCGCGGCTGGGCTGTGGATCGCTGGTGGCGTGTTGCTGTTGGGGCTCGTACTCATGATAACCCGTGGACCCCGCGCAGAGTCTGCTCGCTTTAAGGGAGAGAGAATATGACATTGCGTGAATTAAAGGTGTATTTGTCGGCCCGTGGCAGGGCAAGCGTTGCTGAAATGGCCGTACACTTTGGTGCCTCGCCAGATGTGGTACGCGCCATGGTCGACAAGTGGCGCAGTCGGGACTGCATCCGGCTGGTGAGGCACTGCGGACTCTGTAGTGGCGGCGCCTATTGTGGCAATCGCGCGGCGACTGAAGTGTATGAATGGGTCAGCAGGGCCGTCGAGACAACGAGGAACGGGGAGGAACAAAGGCTCGTTCCGCATGCCTGATCAGAAAATCGGCGTGTTGGCTGGGGAGTGTGGCGGCAACAGCATGTGTATATGTGTATTGGCTTGTTGTTCTAAGAGTCTGGAAGGAAGAGTCTGGAATGATATGTGATGAGCGCGAGTCTTGATTTAGCGCAACTAATATTGTTGTACTGCGCTTTCATATGATTATCGTCACAGGCGGTGCCGGATTCATCGGCTCCAACATGCTAGCCGCTCTGGAGGCACGAGGAATCTTTGACATTGTCGTGGTAGATCGGCTTCGGAACGGGATTAAGTGGCGTAATATCGCCAGGCGTGAACTACTCTCTTTGGTAGATCCTGATGATATTTTTTCTTTTTTAAGAAAAAATAGCTCTCAAATAGAAATAATAGTTCATATGGGCGCCGTCTCCTCTACTAACGAAGTAGATGCAGATAAGGTCCTGGTCAATAATTTCAGTTTGTCGTTGGCTTTGTGGGAGTGGTGTGCAGAGAACTGTGTCAGGTTGATCTATGCGTCGTCAGCCGCTACCTATGGAGATGGTCGCGCAGGTTTTGACGACGATTTTAGTAGCGCGCACGCCCTGTCTCTGTTGCAGCCACTCAGTGTCTACGGCTGGAGCAAGCATGTGTTCGACCGCTGGGTCTGGCGCCGCCTGGCCAAGGGGGGGAAAAGGCCCCCACAGTGGGTAGGCCTTAAGTTTTTCAATGTCTATGGGCCGAATGAATACCACAAAGGTAGTCAGGCAAGCATGGTCACGCAGATTTTTCCTTTCATAGTGAGAGGGGAGCCGTGTTTTTTGTTCCGCTCGCATGATCCGAGGTATCCTGATGGTGGCCAAATGCGGGATTTTGTTTATGTCGATGACTGCACGGACGTCATGTCGTGGCTGATGGACAACCCTCGGATCAGTGGCCTGTTCAACGTTGGAACAGGGCGAGCGCGTACTTTCCATGATTTAGCGCTTACAATCTATCGGGTGCTAGACCGAGAACCCTGCATCCAGTTCATCGACACGCCTTTAGAAATCCGCGCGCGGTACCAGTATTTCACACAGGCGCGGACGGACCGTCTCCGTGCTGTCGGCTACGTGAAGCCATTCACGGGGCTCGAAGAAGGTATCAGCCGTTACATTCGGACCTATCTGATGGCGGCTGAGCGTTACCGCTAGACTGGACATGCTAGACGTGCATACAAGGAGAACATTGCGCTGACTTTGATGTTTCCTGACTTCAATCCACTAGCGCTTACTATTGGCCCCATTTCTATTCGTTGGTACGCTTTATCCTATCTTTTTGGTATTTGCGGTAGCTGGTGGTATGTCTCTTTCATGACGCGGCAGCCGGCCGGGATGCCGCTGATCAGCAAGCGCCAAGTGGAAGATCTCGTTGTCTGGGTCACCTTAGGAATCGTTCTCGGTGGACGGCTCGGCTACGTGCTTTTCTATAAGCCGCTTTACTTTCTGGCATGTCCGCTGGAAATCCTGTTCCTATGGCAAGGTGGGATGTCCTTTCATGGCGGATTGCTGGGAGTGATTGTAGCCTCTGTGTTGTTCGCACGCCGCCACACCCTCTCTGTTTTGAGCTTAGGGGACATTTTGGGCTGTGCCGCTCCGTTTGGGCTCCTGTCTGGGCGCATAGGCAATTTCATCAATGGTGAGTTATATGGTCGGCAAGCTTCCTCTGATCTGCCATGGGGAATGATTTTCCCTTCAGCAGGAGAAGCGCCCCGCCATCCCAGTCAAATTTATGAAGCGCTTCTGGAAGGGGCTTTCTTGCTCCTGTTGCTCCACATGGCCTGGAGAATCAGGTCAGTGCGTGCCCGGCGTGGAGGACTGTTTGGGCTCTTCCTGATAGGGTATGGTGTGCTGCGTGTTTTTGCGGAATCCTTTCGTGAGCCAGACGCACATCTGGGATTCCTGTTAGGGGGAGCGACGATGGGGCAATGGTTATCTGTGCCGATGATTGTCGGGGGTGTCCTGTTGCTTGGGTGGGCACTACACAAAGGTGGCCATGGGCCATGTGGTGCATGAGTGCAAGCAATGTGGCGGCTCGCCTGAGAGACCGCATCCGCGCCAGAGGTCCGGTAACAGTGGCAAAATTTATGGAAGAATCCGCCACCGCCTACTATGCCAAAGCAGAGCCTTTCGGCGTCACTGGGGACTTTATCACTGCACCAGAGGTGAGTCAAGTGTTTGGGGAACTCCTTGGCTTGTGGGCCGCTGTCGTCTGGCAAGACATGGGCGCACCAGCGGTCGTCCACATGGTGGAATTGGGCCCAGGCCGGGGCACGTTGATGAACGATCTTCTACGAGCGACGCGGGTCGTACCTCCCTTTGCAAAAGCACTAAAGATCCATCTCGTGGAGAAGAGTCCACGCCTGACTGCTCTGCAGCGTCAGCGACTCTGTTGCACTGGATTCCCAATCGCTTGGCACGCTCGTTTCGAAGAGGTCCCTTATGGACCGTTGCTGGTTGTGGCAAACGAGTTTCTCGATTCCCTCCCGATTCGTCAATTCGAACGGACAGCTTATGGTTGGCGAGAAAGGCTAGTGGGTCTCGCCGCTGACGGCAAGACGTTTTGCTTCGTCCCAGGTCTCATAAACTCTATGCCACCGTTACCGGCGAGTGTGCGCACTGAAGCGCCAGTTGGAGCCATCGCAGAGGGGGCAACAGCTGTACAAAACTGCATCACAGCCGTGGCAGCACGCCTCGTCTCTTATGGGGGAGCGGCTCTTTTTATAGATTATGGGACTGCCGTCAGTGCCGTAGGTGACTCTCTGCAGGCTGTGCGACACCATGCATATCATCCTCTCCTGGACGCGCCAGGGGAAACGGATATGACTGCTCATGTCGACTTTTCTGCAGCCATCGCTACAGCCAGCCAAGCTGGGACACGAATCTACGGTCCAGTCTCTCAGGGAAATTGGCTGTGCCGACTCGGCATTCGGACACGCGCTGAGTGTTTGCTGGCACAGGCCAGATCAAGGCAGCAGGCCAACATTGTTGCAGCGGGTGTACACCGTCTGATAGACGATACCGCCATGGGTAGTTTGTTCAAGGTGCTAGGGTTGACCCACCCAAACTTATCATCCCTACCAGGTTTAGACAGGACAGGATGAGACTCACGCGATTCCCTCTTGTTGTCATGGAATGAGATGTGTAAGAAGCCGGCGCCTTTGTTCTGGGCTCTGGCTGAGTTCCCTGCTGCACATGTCTCATGGTCTTGACAGCACGCGCGAAATGTTCATTTCTTACCCTCGCCTCTGCAAGCGGCAAGAGACGCAGTGGGAGCATGTGCAGCATTTTTGCATCGGGGTTTTTCCCTATGATTTCCATTCTGCTGCCGGATGGACGCAGCTGTTCCTACAGTGGTCCTGTATCAGGGAGTGACATCGCCAGGGATATGGGCCTTGCGAGGGCTGCTCTAGCCATGCGCGTTGATGGTGCGCTGCAAGACCTGACCACAGTGATTGACCGCGATGCCGCGGTTGCCATCATCACTGCCAGAGATCCAGACGCACTAGCCTTGCTGCGGCACGATGCTGCTCATGTGATGGCAGAGGCTGTGAAAGAGCTGTATCCTGAGACACAAGTGACTTTTGGACCGGCCACTGAAACAGGATTCTATTATGATTTCGCGCGGTCTATTCCATTTACGCCTGACGATCTAGGAAGAATCGAAAGCCGCATGCAGGAAATCGTTGACAGAGACGAGCCCATTTGCCGTGAAGTGTGGAGCAGGGAACGGGCTGTGACGTATTTCACAGAGAGGGGTGAAAAATATAAAGCGGAATGGGTCGCCAAACTCCCGGAAGGAGAGGCGATCTCCATTTATAGGCAAGGGACATGGCTGGATTTGTGCCGAGGGCCGCACCTGCCATCCACTGGCAGACTAGGCAAGGCCTTCAAATTAACGAAAATCGCCGGCGCCTACTGGCGAGGAGACGCCCGTAACGAAATGTTACAGCGCATGTATGGGACATGCTGGCCAGATGAGCAACAGCTTGCAAGGTATCTGTCGGCTCTTGAGGAAGCGGAACGCCGTAATCATCGCCGACTCGGTCGAGAGATGGAATTGTTCCATATGCAAGAAGAAGCCGCCGGCAGTGTGTTCTGGCATCCCAAGGGGTGGGAGCTATATCGTACCATCGAAGGCTACATACGCCGACGGCTTTTTGCGAGCGGCTATGTGGAAGTGAAAACCCCCCAGCTTGTAGGGAGATCTCTATGGGAATCATCTGGCCACTGGGAAAAGTTCCACGAGAATATGTTCACTGTCAAGGGTGCCAATCTTGACCAAGAGGAAGTTCTCGCCCTTAAGCCGATGAATTGCCCGTGTCACGTGCAGATTTTCCGCCAGGGCATCCGTAGCTATCGGGACTTGCCCCTACGTATGGCTGAGTTTGGTGTTTGCCACCGCTCTGAGCCATCCGGCGCCCTACATGGGCTCATGCGGGTGCGAGCTTTCACTCAGGATGATGCCCACATTTTCTGCACTGAGGAACAAATCCTCTCTGAGACTCGGGATTTTTGTCATCTGCTTCTCGGAATCTATCGTGATTTTGGTTTTACAGACGTGCGCGTCAAATTCTCAGACAGACCGATGAGACGGGTGGGATCGGACGGACTCTGGGACAAGGCAGAGGGCGCTTTGCTAGAGGCGAGCCGGGCAGCTGCTCTAGAGCTTACATGGAGCCCAGGAGAAGGGGCCTTCTACGGCCCAAAACTTGAATTCGTGCTGCGAGATGCTCTCGGGCGGGACTGGCAGTGTGGCACCTTGCAGGTAGATTTCGTGCTGCCAGAGCAACTCAACGCGTCTTACGTGGGCAGAGACGGTCATAAGTACAGACCTGTCATGCTGCACCGTGCAATACTAGGATCTTTTGAACGTTTTATAGGGATTCTTTTAGAACATTACGCTGGTAAGCTGCCTTTTTGGTTAACACCTGTTCAAGTGGTTGTCGCCACTATCGTCAGCGAGGCTGATGCCTACGCTGCAGAGATCGTCCATGTCTTGCAGATGGCTGGTCTACGATGCGTGATGGATAGGCGGAACGAAAAGATCAATCTCAAAATACGGGAGCACAGCCTCGCAAAAGTGCCAATTATGCTTGTGGTTGGCAAAAGAGAAACTGAAGCACGCACTGTGGCGATTCGGCGCTTGAGTATCAAGGCACAAGAATGTTTTGCACTTGATGTGGCTGTCTCTTTGCTGAAACGTGAAGCCGTCGTGCCTAGCGAATGACGTGAGGGACGGACACCGCACCGCAACAGTCGGGATGGGTACAGTCGGGCTTCGATAGACACAGGAGATATCGCAATAGCTAGGTCATCCACGACGACGCTACCAACCCGTGAGGGAAGGCGTGTCAATGAGGAGATTGATACCCGTGTGGTAAGGCTGATCGCCTCCGATGGCGAAAACGTAGGAATTGTTTCTTTTCGTGATGCCTTGGAGCGGGCTTACAGTGCTGGTTTGGATTTAGTGGAAATCTCACCCAATGCTAGTCCTCCAGTATGTAAGATACTGGACTACGGAAAGTTCAAGTACGAAAACCAAAAAAAACGCAATGAAGCAAGAAAGAAACAACGAGTTATTGATGTCAAAGAGATCAAGCTCCGCCCAAATATTAATGACCACGATTACGACGTTAAGATGCGTAGCATGCGTCGTTTCCTCGATGGGGGAGATAAAGTCAAGGTGACTCTCAGGTTTCGAGGGCGTGAAATGGCTCACCAAGATCTGGGGGTCGTTGTGCTGGAGCGAATGCGCAACGAGCTGTCCGATACGGGTAAAGTGGAGCAGTTGCCGAAAATGGAAGGACGGCAGATGATCATGGTCATCGCCCCCAAATAGGACATGGCTCTGGAGGGCGTGGTATCTAATCTACTTTACTTATCTACTCTACTTTACTTACTTGACCAAAACCCACCCCTTCATACGGCTGTGCTCCAGACCGCAGTACTCGCTACACTGCAGGGCGTAACGTCCACTCGCGCCTGGAGTCAGATTCAGCACAGCAGCTGAACCTGGCACGAGCAGCAAATCAGCCTGTGCCAGAGGAAAGGTGAAACCATGGACGCTGTCTGTCGTCGCCAGGTGCAGGCGGTAAGTGCCCCCAATTTCTAATTCTAGTACAGGGAAGAATCGGAATCGTTGTGCCGCTAAATAAACATCTCCTGGTGGTGGATGGACCACTGGGGTCTCCTCTATGAACTCTCCTGTCGAATAAGTAGCACTCATAGAGTCAAGCTGGGTCAAGAAAGATTCAGCTGTGATCTTGTATGTCACCGGGCGCGGCTCAGGACTCCACACCCACTGCCAGGCCGGCATTACAGAGACAAGAGTCAGAGTGGCCGTTACCAGGATGATGACGCCCCACCATGAATCAGAGACAGATTTCCGTAAGCGGACACTTTCGACACTTTCCCTCAGGACTCTCATCTATAGCCGCCTATACGACGCGAGAGAAGACATTTTAGTGTCATAAAAACAAAGTAAATGCCACCTATTATAGCAATAAAACCGCCAGCTCCATAAACAACCATATAAAAATATTTGACGGCAGTATCGAGATTCTGTTCTAGACCAGCAGTCTTCCGTGGAACTCCCGCAATACCGGCAGCGAACATGCCGACAGAAAGTACAAGCTGTCCGCCCCCGTAAAGAAGTAGAGACAAGCGTACCGCCTGTGGCGTTGGACATGGCCTTTGCAGCAATGGCAGAAAAAGCGTGAATGTCATACCCATCACTGCCAGGTTCACGCCGCTAATGACAGCATGGTAATGTGCCGGTATGCGGGTATCACTGACACCCAGAAAATAGCCAAGGATCCCACCCACTGCAAAGAGCAATAAGGAGAGAGATAATGACAATGCAGAGATATCAGCCCATAACGGACGTACCATAGCCAAACGCATCGCTATGGTAAAAGATAACATTAAGGGTGCAATAGGTAAACCAAATTTTAAAAGTTGTGTAAACGATACCCTGTGCTCGAGACTGATAACGTCAAATGCCACATAAAAAAGTACCCCTGACAGAGCAACAACCGCCAAGCTCCACAGCGCACCGATAAACAAGCGGGGTGGGATACCCCACGCTGTGGCCTGTTCAGTCAAGACCCACCAGATCACCAGCATGAGCATCGTATTAACAAACTGCAATATATGGCCGCCACCCCAGAAGAGACGCTCATTCGCTAATGCCGGCTCTATCCAAGCCGGCAGGGCTCTCCACGCAAGAAAAAAACAAACAAGAGCGATCAGAAATGTCGTGCCGGTAGCAGCGACGCCATGCTCGAAGGGACCAACGGTATTGTTGACGAGATTGCGCAGTAATCTCAGGACAACTCCTGATATACCCATGGCCAGTCCTCCAAGCCCGGCATAAAACAGAGGATGAGTCAGGACTGGCACGTAATTATTCAGTGACGCTTCTCCTAAATTAAATACTACTGATATGAGCATAAGGAATGAACTTATGACAATTAATATAAGAGAAATTCTCCCTAAAATATTCCACTTTGGATTACCTTCAGTAGAACGGGCAGTTGCGAGCAGAGCTAACGCCCCAAGAATGCTGAGAAACCAGAGGACGATAGAAAAATCAACGTGAGTAATGACAACCTTTGGGAAAAAATCCTGCCAAGGCCATGGGAAGAGTTCCCGCAATACAGGTGTGCGAACGATGACAGCCACCAGTGCTAAGAGACCTGCCACAGCCAGGGCGGCCACGGCAAGTCCCACCCAGCCATGCAGCTCCCTTGCTAACGCATGGCTCAGCACTTCAGCGGTGCTATCAGAAAAGGCCTTAGACGATCTTTTGTGCTGCATTGGACATGCGCTACCGCGTCGTTATGCGTAGACGTGATACAGTATCGCGTAAATGATGACACCAGTGACGGATACATACAACCAAACTGGTAATGTCCAGCGCGCCAAGAGTCTGTGTCGTCCATAATGCCCCCGGAAAGCGTGCCAAGCGCTCATGCCTGCCAACGGTGTGACAACTATAGCAAGGACGATATGCGTGACCATGATGGTGTAATAGAAAGGTCGCATCCAGTTTGCACCGGAAAACACCAGAATCGGTGCAGTGAAGTGGTAGACAAGGTAGCTAACGAGGAAGAGAGCCGAGACGACGAGGGCGGCAAGCATCATCAAACGGTGTGTATACTTTTGGCCCATGCGAATCATGGTGAAACCGAATATCAGGAGAATCATCGTCACGGCATTCAGTGTGGCATTGAGATGCGGAAGAAACGAGGAGAGAGACATCGGCCCATCATCCTTTTGTAGGCTTTTTGAACGCAATCATGGCAAGCACGATGTAGCACACGGCATCGCCTGTGACCCCTGTTGGCCAGTGTTGTGTTGGCCAGGGGTCCTCAATCACCACATTGCGCGGCCGCCGTGAGAGGCTCTTGGAACGCCTTCCGCAAGGAGTCCATTGTTGGGACATGAGTCAAGTCGACTGCCAATGGTGTGACCGTGATGGCGCCACGGTAGATGGCTTCGAGATCTGTGCCGGGTCTCTGACTGTCCTCACGACGCTGGCCGCTGATCCAAATGTATGGCCTTCCCCGCGGATCCACCCGTTCCTCCAGATGATCGCCAAGCTTGCGTTTGCCTTGATGCACGACTGCGACGCCCCTGACAGATTCTGGATCGACGTCCGGGAAGTTAATATTGAGAAGCACGTTCCGATCCCATTGTCTCCCGATGACCGTGCGTAGGAGACCGGGCATAAAAAGTTCGGCCGTGTCCCAACGGACAGGCTGGTGTGGGGTGAAGACCTGCGACAGCGCCAGGGCGCGTACCCCTAAAAGGGTGCCTTCCATTGCGGCCGCCACAGTGCCTGAGTAATGCACATCCTCGCCTAAGTTGCCACCCTTATTAATACCTGCAAGCACTAAATCCGGTTTTTTATCCTGCAAAAGTCTCTTCATCGCCAAGATAACACAATCACTAGGCGTTCCATCTATAGTATAATGCCGCTTGTCACGCTTGCGCAGCCGCAACGGCCTGTGCAGCGTGAGCGAGTGGCTGGCGCCACTCTGCTCAGTTTCCGGAGCCACCACCCAGACGTCGTCGCTGAAGGTACGGGCAATTTTTTCCAACAAGTACAGGCCTTGGGCCTCTATCCCATCATCATTACAAATCAGGATTCGCATATGACCATAACAAATATCAGACATGTGGCGCTATGATCTCCTGTCCTCTCAGGTAGGGACGCAAAACCTCCGGGACGAGGACAGCTCCGTCTGCCTGTTGATAGTTCTCCAGCACGGCCACCAGTGTCCGGCCCACTGCAAGACCGGACCCGTTCATGGTATGTACGTAACGGGGACCACTTTTGCCCATTGGACGGAATCGGGCTTTCATCCGTCTGGCCTGAAAGTCGCCACAGTGCGAGCAACTCGAAATTTCACGATACCGTCCCTGCCCCGGGAGCCAGACTTCGAGATCGTACGTCCGGCAGGCGGCAAAACCCATGTCACGGGGACAGAGCATCACAACCCTGTAAGGGAGTTGCAACCTTTTGAGCACTTCCTCGGCACAAGCAGTCATGCGCTGGTGTTCTGCCTCAGACTGATCAGGATGGGTCACACTGACGAGTTCGACTTTAGAAAATTGATGCTGGCGCAACATACCACGGGTATCCTTGCCAGCTGCCCCGGCTTCGGAACGGAAGCACAACGTCATGGCCGTGTAGCGTAAAGGTAAAATAGCCTCATCCAGAATCTCCCCTGCCACTAGGTTAGTGAGCGGGACTTCAGCAGTTGGGACAAGCCAGAGACTCGTATCTGTCTGGAACAGATCGGCAGAAAATTTTGGCAATTGGCCGGTGCCAAGCAGCGCTTGATCGCGGACTAAAGCCGGAGGGCTAACCTCTATGTAGCCGAATTCTGTCGTGTGCACGTCCAGCATGAAGGCCGATAGTGCTCGCTCTAGCCGCGCTAGCATGCCCTTAAGAATCACAAATCGAGCGCCAGCGATCCTGCTCGCTCGTTCGAAATCCATGAGACCAAGCGCTGCACCAATCGTATCGTGCGCCTTCGGGGGAAAGGGAAAGATGGGCACCATGCCGACTCGACGGAGCTCTGTATGAGCGGCATCACTATTTGGCACGTCTTCAGCCGGCATGTTGGGAATTGTCATCAGCAACCCTTGCGGCCCTTCTAATGCTTCCGTTAGCCGGGTAACGTTAACGTCGCAAGTTGTCGCCGTCTGCAAAGACTTGTGAGCAGCGCCCCGTGCCCGCAGGGCATCTGTTGATTCCCCCTGCCTGTGCCGGTCAGCGATAGCCTTTGACAGTGCCTTCCGTTGCCTCTGGCGAAACTGGACGTGTGTGAGCGCCTCACGGCGAGCCTTGTCCAGCGCAAGTACCTTTTCAGCCATGGGGGCAAGACCACGTCGCGCCAGTCCATGGTCAAAAGCGCCCGGATTCTCCCTGATCCACTTGATGTTCAACATGAGGGATGGGATCCTCTTCGAAGGATTCGCACCGCCCTGCTCTCGCAGGGAACAGAACCCTGTGAGGCGGGGTGTTGAGAAGAGCTATAGAGCTATTTTCCGTTTTCTGTTGACCCCTTGCCCGCCCGTTGCGCTTCAATCCAGCGACAGGAGAGGATTGCGAGTTCATAGAGACCGATTAACGGCAATGCAAGGCCAATCTGACTGATCACATCGGGGGGAGTCAGAATGGCAGCAGCGATAAACACACCGACAATGGCAAACTGGCGTTTGTCTGCTAGTCCTTGCGCGCTGACAAGGCCTACTTTCGCCATCAGAGTCAGCGCAACGGGCAATTCGAAGCAAGTGCCAAAGGCCAGAATCAGGGTCATGACGACGTCTAGATATTCCGAAACCTTAGCCTCAAGTTGGATGGGCAGCGCTGTTTCTGCACCGCTGCTCTGAAAACTCAGCAGGTAATGCCAAGCTAATGGCATAACAAACATGTACACAAGACCAGCGCCTAATAGAAAAAGAATTGGTGTTGCTATTATAAATGGCAAAAATGCCTTTTTTTCATGTTTATACAAACCTGGTGCGATAAAAAACCATAATTGTGTCGCAAAAATAGGAAAAGTTATGACGAAAGCAGAAAATGCTGCTACCTTTAAATAGGTGAAGAAAGCTTCTGTGATAGCGGTGTAGATCATTCGCTGACTGCCGCCCTGGGCTTCCATGACAGTCGCCAGTGGACGCACCAGGAAGCCGTAAATGTCTCCCGCCAGATAAAAGCAACCCATAAAAGCGACAAGAAAGGCTATGACCGTCAGCAGTAGCCGCTGCCGCAGTTCCAGTAGATGGTCGACTAACGGCATCCTGTGCTGCTCAGGGTCATTGTCAGGGGGACACTGGAGCATCGTGGCCTTCAATAATTATTCATAATACAATGTATAAGAATTATTGATAGAGGAAATGCTCAGCTGGCGGGAGGTGGCTGCTGCGGTTGAGAGGAGGATGGTTTTTCAGGCTGCATTCTCTCAATTTTTTTCTGAAATACTTCAGAAGTTCTCTGAACACCAGTTTTACTTTCATCTCTCACATCCTGAACACCTGCTGTTCTCTCATCAGAAGAATTTTTGTCTGGTGGAGTGTTCTTCACTATGCCGTCTATACTGTGTAACGTCAAACTCCGATGCAGCTTGCCGTCGGAATCAACAGCATTTTCCAGTACATTTGTGAGTGTTTTTCTATTTAGTTCTGCCGCTTTCCGACGAAACTCGTCTAATTCTACTTCATGCACCATCTCGTCAATATGACGATGAAATTCACTGGCCATAGCCCGTGCTCTTCTGACCCAACGCCCCACTGTGTGGAGAGCACGTGGCAGATCCCTCGGACCAATAGCAACAAGTGTTACTACCACCACTACCAGCATTTCTGACATGCTCATATCGAACATTGCCATACCTGTGCAATAGTTATCGCCTCACGCGCCCTCTCTCTTTCTTTCTAGCTGTGAAGTGTATGCCTCTCCTTGCCGATCTCACTCATGGTCTTCTCTTTCACTAACACATTTGTCTCGTCAGATGGTGAAGGAGAGGCCGCACTGCCTATGTCCTCATCGTCCTTCATTCCCTTCTTAAAGGCCTTGATTCCCTTCGCCATGTCACCCATGAGATGGGGAATCTTACCCGCTCCAAACAGCAGTAAGATCACTAGAAGAACGACAATCCAATGCCCGATGCTCCAGGAACCCATATCAATGCTCTCCTCGTTCGGGGGGGGAAGAATCATTACAGAAATGTTCTCTGCTCGCAACACCGCCGGGCAGCTCGTAGCCACGTTACGGCGCCCCCCATGGGCGGCTGAAAAGAAATCCGTGAGAGCGACAGGTCGAAATCCATGCGACACGCCTGGCGCATCCTGCTCTCTTAGCGTGACCTTCATGATATGATGTAGGCACGCACACGCCTGGCGCAGGAGCCGTTGCGCCAGTGAGCAAGGGGTATTACGTTACGCGAGCCCACTGCTGACGATGTGTTCCACGTTTGAGGAGAGACTGTTTTGTGACAGGCCATGATGACGACTCCGCGGATGTGGCTGCAGTCAGGACAGTGTCTGCGGCCCATTCTCTTTTTCCCCGCATTCACCGGGATGGTTGGAGATTTGTCGCGTTTTTCGCGGCCTGCTCCGCATTACTAGCCCTTTTGTGGTGGCCATTGGCGTTTCCTGGTCTAGCCTTAACGGGGTGGTGTCTGTATTTTTTCCGCGACCCGCAGCGCATCACACCCCGCAGACCGGGCCTACTGGTCAGTCCAGCGGACGGCGTGATCCAGGCCATTCTGATGGCACCACCTCCGACAGAACTTGAGATGAAAGACAGTCTAAACGTGCGTATTAGCATCTTCATGAATGTGTTCAATTGTCATGTGAACCGTGTGCCAGCGGACGGGATCGTGCTGAAAACCGTGTACAGGCCAGGACGATTCGTCAACGCTTCTTTGGATAAAGCAAGTGAAGGAAACGAACGTTTGGCCGTGCGTTTGGTCCTGCCCGATGGCCGCAATCTAGCCTTTGTACAGATTGCCGGCCTAGTTGCCCGCCGCATTCGTTGTGACCTCCAGGAAGGAAGGACAGTACAGGCTGGCGAGCGCTTTGGTCTGATTCGCTTTGGCAGCCGTGTAGACGTTTATTTACCAGATGGAGTCCCCTCTCTTGTTTCAGTAGGGCAGACGACCATTGCTGGCGAGACCGTCCTCGCGGATTTGGCATACTTCCCTCCTCATCGCTCACTAAGCTCATGAGTGATCTGCCGACATGTTCCGCTCCAATCGTCCTGCGCGCCTCAAGGACTTATCCATCAACAGGATGATTCCAAACATTCTGACTCTATTCGCATTATGTGCGGGTGTCACAGCAATACGCTATGGACTGCACGAGGAGTGGGAGAGGGCCATCATTGCCATTGTTATTGCCGCTGTGTTTGATGGATTGGACGGACGTATAGCACGTCTGTTGCGTGGCACATCGAAGTTTGGTGCTGAACTCGACTCTTTGTCAGATTTTGTCAGCTTTGGCGTTGCTCCAGCCTTACTGATCTATCTGTGGACCATGCGAAATGCCGGCGGCTTGGGCTGGGCGCTGGTCCTCTTGTTTCCAGTGTGCGCGGCTTTGCGCTTAGCCCGCTTTAACACTATGGCAGGGACGCCAGAGCCCCCACCGCCTTTTGTTCACAGCTTCTTCATCGGAGTCCCTACTCCTGCTGGAGCAGGAATAGTTTTACTTCCTATAATAATATGGCTCCAATATCGCTGGGACTGGTTGCGTCATCCTTTTGTCGCGTCTGTCTTCCTTGTTGGCGTCGCTCTATTAGAGATTAGCCGGTTACCTACTTACAGCTTTAAAAGAGTTCGTGTACCGCATCGATACGTTTTACCAGTGATGCTGTTGGTCGGAATGTTCGCAGCCTTTCTGGTGACGGAGCCTTGGACGACTCTCGGAGTTCTTGGAATACTATATCTTGTAAGTCTTCCACTCAGTCTCAGATCATTCAGACGTCTGCGACTTATTTCATAAAGAGAGAAAAGTCTTTCTGAAGAGAAAAGTATTTCTGAATCGATGTGACTTACGGGCCAGCCACTCCGGCGGGCGGTATTCCCTGGACAACACAGATGGTCGCGACAGCGGTTTTCTGGTAGCGTGTCCATCAGAGTCACAACGGCCCATACGCCATTCTGGCTGCTACCAGGGAAAGGTCAAAATATGATTGCCCACAGAATCGTCTCCACAGTGCCCTTCTCAGATCAGAAACCGGGGACATCAGGACTCCGTAAGAAAGTCACGGTATTCCAGCAACCCCATTATCTTGAAAATTTTATTCAGGCCATCTTTGATTCTCTCGAGGGCTCAGCGCGTCAAACGCTTGTCGTGGGAGGGGACGGGCGTTTCTTCAATCGCCATGCTGTACAGGTTATTTTGAGAATGGCTGCAGCGAACGGATTTGAGCGCTGCCTCGTTGGGCAATGTGGTCTCCTCTCTACACCAGCGGCAAGCTGTGTGATTCGTAAATATCATGCATTCGGGGGTCTGGTTCTCTCTGCAAGTCACAACCCTGGCGGACCGCAAGAGGATTTTGGCATTAAATACAACATTGGTAACGGTGGTCCGGCTCCAGAGAATGTGACAGATGCTATTTATACCCGTACAGGGGTGATCGATTCCTACAGGATTCTGTCAGCGCCCGATGTGGATATTGATTCTCTCGGCAAACGGATTCTTGGTGACATGACCGTAGAGGTCATTGACTCTGTACTCGATTATGTCACACTCATGCAAAATCTGTTTGATTTCGACCGTATCAGAGATTTATTCCGATCTGGTTTTCGCATGCGCTTTGACGCCATGAATGCGGTCACCGGGCCTTATGCCAGGGAGATCCTGGAAGAGAGGCTGGGCGCCCCAGTCGGAACCGTGATGAATGCTATACCGCTTGAGGATTTTGGCGGCCATCACCCTGACCCCAATCTGGTTCACGCCTGCGATCTTGTGCAGACGTTACACGGGCCAGACGCCCCTGATTTTGGGGCTGCTTCTGACGGAGATGGAGACCGCAATATGATCCTCGGCCGCATGTCCTTCGTGACACCTTCAGACAGCCTGGCGGTTCTTGCCGCCAACGCCCACTTAACTCCAGGGTATGCTGATGGCCTGGCCGGAGTGGCGCGTTCTATGCCTACTAGTAGTGCTGTTGATCGTGTTGCCCGTGAAAAAAGAATAGACGTTCATGAAACCCCAACAGGCTGGAAATTCTTCGGCAACCTCCTCGATTCTGGAGCTGTCACGCTCTGTGGTGAAGAGAGTTTTGGTACTGGCTCAAACCACGTTCGCGAAAAGGACGGTGTATGGGCTGTGCTCATGTGGTTGAATATTCTGGCCGCGCGCCGTCAATCTGTTTCTGAGATTCTCAGAAGCCATTGGCGGTGTTATGGCCGGAATTACTATTCCCGTCATGATTACGAGGGTATTGACAGTGCTGCAGCGGATGCCATGATGACTCATCTTCGGGCAACCGTTCCGGGTCTTGCTGATCGTATGCTGGGTTCCTTCACTGTTGCATGCGGTGATGATTTCAGTTACACAGATCCCGTCGATGGCAGCGTTTCCAGCAGACAGGGTGTGCGTGTCATTTTCACGGACGGCTCGCGGATTATCTTCAGATTGTCAGGCACAGGAACGGAAGGTGCGACACTACGGGTCTATGTTGAAAAATATGAACATGATTATATGCGCCATGATCAAAACACTCAAGAATCTCTTGCCGAATTGGTTCAGCTCGCCAATAAGCTGGCGGAGATCAGGGAGCGCACCGGTCGGACACAGCCAAGTGTGGTGACATAGGGACGGGACATAGGGGAGGTCAAGCGACACAGGACACGAGGCCACGCCGCCACGCCATGGCGTCATTGCGCGGTGTTCTGCCTGAAAGACGTTCAGATAGTCAGATAGTTCGACGTGGTACCACGCATTTCCCGAATAGTGCAGGACTCGGACTCTACTCTGACATCGTCATCAATTCAATCGATAGGACAGTCATGGCCGCTAGCCGCTAGAGAGAGTTTTTTTTAGAGTTTTTTTTTGTGTTGCAGCGCGATGATCAGGGGGCGTGACAATGCCACCGGAGACGACCATTTTTATGCCTTCTTCGACTGTCATGGACAGTTTGATGAGATCAGCGCGTGGCACGAAAAGGAGAAAACCAGACGTTGGGTTCGGAGTGGTCGGCACGAAAACATTGGCCATTTCACTGCTCAGCAACCTGTGAATCTCATCCGCAGCGGGCGCTGTGATGAACCCAATGGTCCAGAGACCACGCCGAGGATACTCCAGGAGAACAACCTCACGGAAGGCTGTTGATTGCTGTCGTAGCACAGTCTCAACGATCTGTTTTGTAGCACTGTAGATACTGCGAATCACCGGCATGCGGGCAAGGATGCGTTCCCCAGCACGAATCAAGATCTTCCCGAGGAAACCAGCCGTCAAAGCCCCAATGGCTGTGAGGCCAAAAACAAGGATCAGTAGACCAAGGCCTGGCAAGCCGAATGGGAGGTATGTCTCTGGATTGTAGCGAGGGGGAAGCCACGGTGTAATCTGCCGATCAACAAAATCAATAGCGAGCCAAGCAACATAAAATGTGATAGCCGCAGGGGCTGTCACGAGGACACCAGCAAAAAAATAGGCTCGCAGACGACCAATCAGTCCTAAATGAAGAGCAGCCGTCTTATTTGTCTTAGGAGCACGGAGGGGCATACCGGGACACTTTCACTGTACACTTTCGGGAAATCATGTCCTGTTGTGTCCCGCACGCTCTGACCCCCTCCCCTATGAGAGGGTCTTTTGCACACCCATCGCCACTAAACGCCCTATGCGCGTGTGCGTTTTATCGCCCTGCTGGTCTGTGAACTGATGATGAGCCACGCAGGATTCAATCGTGCCCGACAATGGTCTTTTGCTATTTTAAAGTGTGCTCAGATGGCCTGTGCCTCTCGTTGCCAGAACTCGCAGTGCTGAAGCTCAGGCAGAGCAAACCTCCCCCGAGCACACCTCGCACACAGAAACGTCAAGCGGGCGGGACCGCCTTGCCTTGTCACCCCCAATGCGCTTGCACAACAGACACCCCCCCTGAGTACCGTCCCTGAAGAGTCCTGTGATCCTGCAAACCTACCACAGGAGATCCGTCAGTGGAAGGAAGCGAATGAGATCGTCTGGTTGTACACGCTCCACCGTCTCCCCTAAGTCGGCAAAGCCATCAGCGTGGCTCAGAGACGATAACGCAGCTGCGCCTTGCATTGGGCAAAGGGTCGCTCGGCCGTCTTCCAGGCGTACGCGCAGAAACTCACGACGACCAGGTGAGCGAGTGAGTCCAAAGCTGGCCTGTATCGGATAAAGTGCTGGGGGCAGAAAGGAGCGGCCGGCTAGTGTCAGGACGAGCGGCCGACAGAGAATCAGAAAGGCGACCATTGCCGCGACAGGGTTACCTGGCAATCCCAGGAAGGGGACATTGGCCACGCTCCCAATTGCGATGGGCTTACCAGGCTTAATTTTGACACGCCAGATATGCAATGCCCCAATGGCCGTGACAGCGGCCCTCACATGATCTTCTTCACCAACAGATACACCACCCGATGTCACCAGCAGATCATGACTGAGGGCCGCCTCTTGCAAAGCAGCTGTGACCGCTGTCTCCTTGTCTGGTAGAATCCCCATATTTGTCACATGACAACCTAAAGATATTAAACAGCCAGATATTATATAGCGATTAGCATCGTAAATGCAACCAGTGGGAAGAGACACCCCTGGCTCGCGCAGTTCGTCGCCTGTTGAAAAAAGGGCAACACGCATGGCCACCCGAACAGGTATGCTCCTTAAACCTAGAGCCGCCGTTAATCCTAAGTCCTGCGGCCGTAAACGCGTACCTGCTGTCAGGACTTTGTGACCACGACGAACATCCTCACCAGCTATACGACAATTATCTCCTCTTGTTACACCAGAAGGTATAATAACCCAGTCGCCCTCTGTCTGGCATTCCTCCTGCATCACCACGGCATCGACCCCGTGCGGTAGTGGGGTACCAGTGAAAAGACGCACTGCTTCCCCATGGCCAAGAGAACAGTCCGCAACTGCGCCGGCTGCTGCCCGACAGACAACGCGTCGTGGGGACTCAGCCGGGTCTCCACTGCGCACGCCGTAACCATCGACTGCAGCGTTGTCATAAGGCGGCAGAGAGAAAGGAGCAGTGATATCCTCGGCGAGGATTCGTCCCAGAGCCGCTGTCCCAATCACTTTTTCTGTAGCCAGATGACACTGGGCTTGAGCACACATGGTCTCGATCGCCTGATTGACAGACAGATAGGCACTGCTACGGAAGACTCTTGTTGGCATGGTGGCGTTCTCCGGACTCTCCTGAGAGTCTCACAAAAATTCTTGGTTGTTAAAAAAACATCGCGAATGAGTGTCTCAGAACACGAGCAGTGAATGTCTCAGAACCCGAGAATCGCAAAAGTCTCTGCCATATGTGAGGGCAGAGGGGCGCTAATATGTAATAAACCACCGGCGGATGTTGGCATACTAATCGCACGTGCATGCAAATGCAGATAACGTGGAACTCTGTCTGTCAAGAAGAAATCTGGCGTTTTTCCATACTTAACATCGCCAAGAATAGGAGTACCCATCAGGGCGCAATGGGCGCGGAGCTGATGGGTGCGGCCGGTCTGCGGCTTCAATTCTAGCCAAGCAGCTTGACAGGCCGCCGTTTTCAGAACCCTATAGCCTGTCTCCGCAGGCTTCCCTGTCGTCTTGTCCATGGAGACCCGTTGTGCACCTCGTCTGTCACACACCTTAGCAAGTGGCACGGACAAGAGGCCGGACTCATGCGGCGGGACACCTGTCACAACGGCCCAATAGACCTTGCGAACGGTGTGTGACCTGAACATCTCTGCCAGTACGGCAGCAGCCGAAGCGGTCCGAGCCAGTAGCAGGACGCCACTCGTGTCCTTGTCGAGGCGATGAACCAGGCGAGGTCTTTCAGGGGCCTCAAAACGGAGTGCTTCGAGCATCGCATCCAAATGGCGTGTCATGCCAGTGCCACCCTGCACCGCTAGGCCAGCCGGCTTGTCAATAGCTAAGAAGAGAGGATCTCTGTAAAGAACTCGGGCCACGAGGGCAGCACTTTCCTGAGCAGGAGGAACAACTGCCTTCTTGCCAGGCCGTAAAGAATCTTCTCTTATTGTTATGTGAGGGGGAATCCGTACCGTCTCTCCTCCCAAAAGCCGTTGACCCGCTTTGGCGCGTCGTCCATCCACACGCACCTGGCCTGTCCGCAGTAACTTTTCAAGCTGACCATGACTCGGCATCGGATGCCAGCGATGGAACCAGCGATCGAGTCGCAAACCAGAATCTTCCTCTCTGACTCTCACAAATTGTACACAGTCTTTGTGCCTCGGGGAGGTGCTCTGAGCAGAACTGTCCGGTTCGTCAGTGCACTTCTGCCGAGAAAAATAGAAAGTGTGTCTCACACCGCAGCAGTCTCCTTTACTGGACGGTAGCGTTTCTCTTACACACCATCTGCATAGCACCTGCCGTGCGCCTCGGCCAGAGCCAGAGAGGGGTAGACATCAATACAGCCAGCCCTGTGCCTCAGGGAATGCAATGAGATAAGAGACGCTCTCATGTAAAATAAAATGTCTTTTCTGAACGATGGTCTAGCGAAGGGAAGCGATCATGAGGAAGCCAGGTCGGGGGGCTTTGCAGCACAGTATCCTCCTAGCAGTCAGTCTCTGTATTGGCTTGATGAGCATGAGGGCCAATGCACAAGCGATCGGTCATGTCGATACAGCCTGGAAAATGGTAGGGCCCAACCATCGAATCGTCGTAGAAGCATTCGACGATCCAGACATCCCTAATGTGACATGCTGGGTGAGTCGGCCTGTCAGCGGTGGATTACCAGGAGCTGTCGGTTTGGCGACGAATCCGTCGCACGGATCCATTGCGTGCCGCCAGCGTGGCACCATCACTCTCTCCCCTGCACTCCAACGAAAACTAGAGAGAGCGGTTGGGGAAAATGGGGAAGACGTCTTCCAGGCGAAGACCTCTCCGTTGTTTAAAAGTATGCGGGTGACTCGTCTCTTCGATGTCGAACGTCGTACTATTCTTTACCTGGCATGGTCTGATCGTCTGATCGAAGGGAGTCCGAAGAACTCCCTATCGGCTGTACCGATTGGTCAATGGCCGCAGTAAGCAAACGCTCCATAGGCCGCACAGGCGCCTAGAGTGTGCCATTCCCCGTGACGAGGGGTAATAATGCTTGCCAGCTAGTCTGATCAGGGGCTAACAGCAGGATGCCATTGTCATTCATGAGCGGCCTGTAAGCGCAACCCTTGACCATGGCGCTATATCCCCCCGCTTCCCTGTGCAAGAGAACACCGGCGGCATGATCCCATGGGAGCAAAAGACGCCTATAGAGGGCAAAATGGATATCGCCGAATAACAAGGCCAGGTAATCCTGAGCCGTACTAGAGTATCGTACCAATCTTGCCACCTTCCCTTCGAACGTACGCACGAGACTCGTGCCGACGGTGCCGCACATGGCCGGGACAGAAGGGGACTCTGGGACTCTGAGCCGTAGGCCATCCGACCAGGTTCCTCCGCCTTGCTCACCAGCTATTGTAATATTGCGAATGGGATCATGAATACAACCGTAAATTATACAACCACCGCGGATCAAAGCGACGATCACTCCGAACCTCTCGCAACCGCGTGTGAAGTTCCCTGTTCCATCGACTGGGTCGAGTACCCAAACTGGCACATCTTGTGACAACCGATCGAGGATTGTTTTGTTGTGATAGCAAGATTCTTCCCCAACTACAACTGACCCAGGCAGCAACGCCATTAATTTCTGGCTCAAGGCTCGTTCAGCGTAGATGTCGGCATCTGTGACAAGGTCGCCAGGATGGTTTTTTCTGCCAATCTGGTGAGGCTTCAGAGTCCCAAAGCGCGGGAGAATTTCTTCTCTTGCAACTTCACGGACTATCTGGACAACTGCGTTGAAATCAGGTAGCATACCCCCGGTCCTTTTGCCTTGAACAAGGATGGGTAAGGATGGGTGAAGGATGGGTTAAAGCGGCGTTCCGGGCCCGCCCATGCGCTTGGTAACCCAGCAAAGAGCAAAACCGGACTTACACCCGGGACGCTGCGCAGGCGATCTCCGCAGCAAGAGAGAGTATTTCATGAGCAGCCGTGCTATTTTTCGCGGTCTCGACAGCTCCTCTCCCTTCCATCATGCTGACGGCGAAAGCGATCCTGTTCCCTAGTGCTGTTTCAGCAACAGACAGGCCCATCTCGCGGATACTGCTGACCATCAAACCGGACAGTCTGCTGCGTGGAGGCAAACGGTTGACCAGTAAAAGAACCTTACATTTTTCCTGTCGCGCTAGACCTAATGTCGCTCTTGTTGCCCAGAAATCTATGGGGCTGGGCTGAATGGGGACAACGACCAGATCACCGGATCGGATGGCGACGCGGGCATCACTCTCGGCATGCGGTGGGGTATCAATGATGATGAAGTCAAAACGCCGTCTGATTCTGTCGAGTTCTGTTCCGAGTCTCCAACCGGAGATATCAGACAGGAACAACCCGCCAGCCTCCGCTCCTAAAGCACTCTGACGAACCTTATACCAAGAAGAGAGACTCTTCTGCGGATCTATGTCAATGAGGGCAACAGTGCGACCTTTGGCCCAAGCAACAGCCAACTGCGCCGCTACTGTTGTCTTGCCGACTCCACCTTTCTGTTGTGCTACGGTAATGACCGTTGCCATCCACTTTTCGCCCGTGCGGTTATGAAGAGCGTAACACCTTGCAGCGCAGCGACGTGTACTCTTGCGCAAGAGAGCAAGCGTATCATCAGAAATACTAGAAATATGATACTAGCAAATATAATAACAGTAAATGTAAATATAATATACTAAAATTTAATATAAATAGTGGAAAATATATGACTACACACAACACAATACACGACGGATGATTCCCTACGCCTGTCACATCTGGCTCTGTAGATAATTCTGCAAACCTATGCCTTCAGCGAGGCTGATCTGCGTTTCAAGATGGTCAATGTGCTCCTCTGTTTCTTGGAGGATACTCTGGAGCAGCTGACGGCTGACATAGTCCTCAGTGCGTTCACACTCAGCCACAGCGAGAATTAAATCCTTGCGGGCGCCTCTCTCGAGGCTGAGATCGTTGACAAGAATCTCTTGGGCTGTTTCCCCTATCAGAAGCTTGCCTATGTCCTGCAGATTTGGCAACCCTTCAAGAAACAAGATACGCTCAATTACATTGCTAGCATGGTGCATTTCCTCTATGGATTCCTTGTGTTCGTGGTCTCCAAGCTTGTGGAGACCCCAGTTTTTTAACATTTTTGCATGTAGAAAATATTGATTAATAGCGGTCAGTTCATTCCGTAGGATTCTGTTCATGTGGGTGAGAATCTCTTGGCTACCTTGCATGTCCCTGTCCTCCGCCACGTCACCGATGAGTCGGCCTTTTCTTGTGATACGCTAACATTTCGCAGACATAGGAAACACACCGGCCACATTCCGGGCGCACACCAAAATGCTTATACACTTCCGCAGCACGGCTTGCTCCCCAACAAACGGCCTGTTTGATCTGATGGTCATTAAGGCCATGGCATATGCAGACGTACATTGCATACTCTCCTCATACGTTGAAGAGAGAGGCAGTGTACCGATTGGATGAATCTTCTGCAAGTGTGCAATTGCGAATCAATCTCATATGAAAACGACCTCACCTCCCTTGCGGTAGACTCTTATACAGAGCCAGTGTCTGCTCAGCAACACGGTGCCACGAATAGTTTTCTTCCACTCTCTGTCGCCCCGCCACAGCCATTCCCGCGCGGCGCTTTGGATTGAGCACCACCTTATTGATACCATCAGCAAGGGCATCCACAAATTTCTCAGGATCGACAGGATCGTATGGCACAGTGGACGACAGATTCGGTTCTACTAAGAGTCCTGTGACTCCGTCTACCACGACCTCGGCAATTCCTCCGACCTTGCTGCCGACCACCGGAGTACTACAAGCCATCGCTTCAATGTTAATGATACCAAACGGTTCATAGATGGATGGACAGCAAAATACAGCTGCCTGCGAATACAGGGCGATGGTTGTCTGCCTACTGACCATCTCTGGGATCCAAAAAACCCCGGGTCGCTGCGTTCTCAGAGCGGCCACCATAGACTCGATTTCTTGCTGTAGCGCCGGTGTATCGGATTCCCCCGCACACAGCACAACCTGGATAGATAAATCAATTTTAGGCAATGAACGGAGAAGATAATACAATCCTTTCTGTCGAGTCATACGACCTACAAATAAGACATATGGTCTTGAGGGATCAATCCCATATTTGCTCAGGACTGCTTTGTCAGGGGTATACCTATATTCATCTGTGTTAACCCCATTGGGAATCACATGAATCTTTTGCTCATCTAAACTGAATAGACGTACAATATCCTCCTTCGTACTTTTTGAAACAGCAATAATAGCTTCTGCCATTTCAAGGGCTGTCCTTTCCACCCAACGCGACACGTCGTACCCGCGGCCTATCTGTTCCTGCTTCCACGGCCGCAGAGGCTCTAGCGAGTGGACGGTCACCACCAGTGGTATGCCATACAAGAGCCGCGCTAAGATACCACCAAAGTGCGTATACCATGTATGGCAGTGGACCACATCGGCTTCGATTCCTTGGCCATTAAAGCGCAGACACGTCTCAAACGCGCGTAATGGAGAAAGAAGTTCCTGCGGGCAATCCTGGAACAAAGTGCCGTCTACCTTAGACCCTCTGACGACGAGCTGTCCTGCCGTGAAGGCATGATCATGGAAACTGCGCACTTCAACAGGCGTTAACTGAGAGAGTTCGCGTGAGAGGTATTCAACATGCACACCAGCCCCGCCATAAATGTGGGGTGGGTATTCATTGGTTAGCAAAAGTACGCGCATCGTTCCTTTTCCCATGGCCAATCAGGTATTGGAGTCCCTGAAATTATTCCCTACGAGTCCGCCACAGCAATGAAGCGCCGAATAGGCTGATCGTTACCGCAACTATTGTGGGACCAGAAGGCGTGTCAGTCACAAAAGAGAGTCCCAGTCCCCCTGTGACTGCGACAGCACCAATAGCTGCCGCAAGGCCGGCCATAGTTTCCGGCGTACGGACAAAACGACGGGCTGTTGCAGCAGGTACAACTAAAAGTGCTGTTATGAGCAGCATGCCGACCACCTTCATGACGACGGCGATGTAAAAAGCAAGAAGTAGCGTGTAAGCGGACTGAACAATTAAAACTGGTACACCCTCCACTCTTGCCAGTTCCTCATGCACCGTAGACGATAACAGGGGCTGCCAGATTCCTCGGAGGACGATAAGAGTCAGGGCCCCGCTGATGTAAATCCATGCGAGATCAAAGGATGAAACAGCGAGGATATCACCGAATAGATAGCTCATCAAATCAACACGTACCGTTCCTAGAAACGACAGTATCACCATCCCGAGAGAGAGGGTGCCATGAGCGAGAATGCCGAGGAGTGTATCGTCGCCGAGCCGATTCTGCCTCTTTAGTAATAAGAGCAGGCCCGCAAGGCCAACGCAGACTCCGATCACACTTGTAGTGATATCAACATGAAATAGTAGAGCGATCGCAACGCCGAGCAGTGCGGCGTGGGACACAGCATTGCCGAAGTAAGCCATACGGCGCCAGACAACAAAGGCTCCCAGTGGACCAGCCGCGATGGAGACGCCAAATCCCGCTATGGCGGCGTGTAGGATGAAGTCATCCATTGATGGAACCGTTTCCCTCTGGAGGGACTTTCTGTGTGCAGAGTCGAGAACTCTTAAAATTTTTCTCTCGATGAGAGGCCTCCTGTCTGTCCTCTCTCCCAAACAGCGCGATATATTCCAGATTTTTTCTCACTAACGCTGGTGCCCCTGTGCAGCACACATGCCGATTCAGACATATGACATGATCCGTGGCCCCCATGACGAGATGCAGGTCATGGGAGACCAGCAGTACGCCATAGCCATGCTGGTCACGCAATCGACCAATCAGCGCATAAAGCTCCCCCTGTCCGCCAATGTCCACGCTTTGCGCCGGCTCGTCTAGAACCAGTAGGTCGGGATCGCCCAGCAAAGCGCGCGCTAGCAAGACGCGCTGCATCTCACCACCAGAAAGTCGCTGCATAGGTTTATCCAAAAGACGTGTAATGGCCAGTTCCTCCAGCACGTGCCCAACCAGACGCCTCTCCGGGACGAGACCAAGAAATCGCTGTACTGTCAGTGGCAGTGTTGGATCAACGTGCAGGCGTTGCGGAACGTACCCAATCCGCAAACCTGCCCGTCTTCTGACAACACCAGAGTTAGCTGCTGTCAAGCCTAAGAGAACCCTGAGCAGGGTAGTCTTCCCTGCCCCGTTAGGCCCGATGACTGTAACAACACGGCCTGCCTGCACGACGATATCAACTTTTTCAAGCACGACCGTATGGCCAAAGCGGACCATGAGGCCGTATCCCTCTAGAAGTATCAGGGGGGGGGCGTTCAAAAATTCATCCTTTCTACCCCAATAACCCATTACCTCAATAACCCAGTTTTCCGTAATCTTACTCACGCTCTTGTCTACGCTCCTCACTCAGGACTGCGTCTGGGTGAACAGGAAGGTTCCGATGCGATCGCTCAGATTCTGCGAGGAGCAAAACGGTGGCCATACTGTTGCAACCAGGCGCTACGACGCCGGGGTGTGGAGGGCGAGTCGGCGCAGCACGCGCCAGAACATGATGTGGTTGTGCTGCGATCTCACACATCTGCCATACAAAAATTATTATTGCCTCTGATCGCTCTTGCCGTCACACAGCTTTGCATTATAGCTTACTTGGATTGGGAGACTGGAGGAAAAGGCATTGCTGGAGGAAGAGCAATGAAACACGGAGCCGGGGATAGCATCACGAGCATGGGACCCGTGAGCGTCTCTGTTGAAAGAAAAATTCTGCTCAAATTGTCAATACATTTAAGACATTACTTAATAATAGTTTTTTATCTATTTTTTCCTTCTTTTGTTGTAGCTGAAACATCACCTCGAGTAGTGGTGAGTATTGCCCCGATCCAGGCCCTTGTTGCCGGGGTCATGGCTGGCGCCGGTGAACCTAGACTGCTAGTGCCCGGCGGAACATCACCGCATGTCTACGCCTTGCGCCCATCGGATGCCTTCGCTTTAAGGGCAGCGCAGGTTGTTGTACTGATCGATCCGACATTTGAAACTTTCTTAAGCAAACCTCTTGCAACTTTAGCAGCAGGCCAGGCGCGTGTGGTGCATGTCGCTGAGATTCCTGGTATGCGGAAATATCCAGCGCGTGATTCGTGGCTGCTAAACGAGCAAGCGACAGAACCGGCAATAGAAGATAGTAGAAACGAATCGTATGCTCATCTCGTGCAGCATGTCCATGGCAGAAAGGGTCCATTCGATCCTCATTTATGGCTTGATCCAGAAAATGCCCGTCACATCGTGACAGCAGTCGCTGGGGTCCTCGCAGAAGTCGATCCTGTTCACACAGCCACCTACCATCGCAATGCGAGAATGATCGATAGAGATCTCGTTGCCTTGGACGAGGCCTTACGCCGTGAACTCGCCCCTGTCACACGACAACCATTTATAGTTTTTCACGATGCGTATCAGTATCTCGAGGTCCACTATGGACTCAACGCTGTTGGCGCAGCAACAGTGACCCCGGAACGCGCCCCTGGGATTCGTCGTTTATCCGCGCTGCGGGAACGTATCCGAACACTGGGCGTCGTCTGTGTTTTCCATGAACCGCAGTTTCCACCAAAGATCCTTGAAACAATCGTTGCTGGGACAAACGTCCGTGTAGGGATGCTCGATCCACTCGGGTCACCTGGCCAGTATGCGGAGTATGTGAAAATGATGAAGGCTAACGCCCGTGCTCTGCGCGCCTGCCTCGCGCCTGAACTGGCACAGGAGACAGCACAGGAGACAGCGCCAAAAAAGAATGGGTCAACCATAGATCAGGAAACCAGGCAACATGTCCAATCTCGCTAGGGTGCTGGACTCCATCACATTTGACGATAGCGGTCTGGTGCCTGCCATTGCCCAGCAGCATGATGGTGGGGAGGTGCTTATGATGGCGTGGATGAACCGCGAGGCCGTGGTAGAAACACTCACTTTCGGTCTTGTATGTTACTGGTCACGCTCTCGTAAGAGGCTCTGGCGTAAGGGTGAGCAATCAGGACAGGTTCAGATTCTGAAAGAATTTCGCATAGATTGTGATGGGGATACAATTTTACTTCTTGTAGATCAAACTGGTGTCGCCTGCCATACAGGAAGACGGAGTTGTTTTCATCGTGCCGCGCGTGATGGTATCTTGATTACAATCGCAGGAGTCCAGAAAGACCCAGCGGGGCTGTACGGGCAATAGCAAAGAGTTGGTGGAGCTGAGGGGGATCGAACCCCTGGCCTCTACAATGCCATTGTAGCGCTCTCCCGACTGAGCTACAGCCCCTGTCGTTCCAAAAAAACCTCCAATAATGCCAATAATGGAGAATGCCAATAATGGAGGCTATGGAGGCTATCTGGATTTTTATTCTACAGTCAAGAAAAGTCAACGACTCCGAAATTTTCGGAATGCGGCCTTTTGCAAATGCAAACGTCACGATCCTCAGCGTTCCATGACCTCGGCCATATCGTCATCATCTGCACCTAAATCCGATGCGTCTTCCATGAGGGGATTCCCTGTCTCTTCATCATCCGCGTCTCTGAGCGCCTCTTCATCCCCTTCCGATTCTATCGCCCCATTGATAGGAGGAAGAGGGACGGATGATTGTGTCCTCACGGGGATATTCCTCTCAATGTTATCATTTGTATTAATTGTAATAATTTCTTTTATTATCTTTTTAATAGAGCTTTGTCGCTGCGCACGGAATGATGTCTCGGGTGCGATGAAGCTGCTGTTGCACCTGGGGCAACGAATTGGATTGCGTTGCAGGTCGTAAAAATGGGAATCACAATTCAAGCAGGTTCTCTTAGTACCCCACTCCGGTTTCGCCACCCGTCTTTCCTCCCATGAACCCATGAATGTCCGGCCACGGCCATGTGGCATGTTCTGTTTGATCTGTCAAAAGGTAAAGCGAACCCTCTGGTCGGAAAGTCCACACCGCTCATTCCATCCCGTGCTACCTATCGTGCCACAGCAATGAGCGTTTCGTGTCATCCTGAGCCAACCAAAGGAATCCAGACTTGACTACATCCCTCACCTCTTCACACGTTCATCATTTTAGCGGCACTTTGCATGTACCTGGTGACAAGTCGATCTCACACAGAGCCCTGATGCTCGGGACATTGGCCGTAGGGGAAACTATTATCACTGGCTTGCTTGAGAGCGCAGACGTCTTTCGCACAGTCACTGCTATGCGGGCTTTAGGGGCGCATGTAAAACGTGTGGCACCTACATGCTGGCGTTTATACGGGCGTGGCATTGGTGGTCTGGCAGAACCAGTGGATGTTCTGGATATGGGGAACGCTGGTACAGGTGTCCGACTCCTGATGGGCCTCCTTGCCACCCATCCTGTGACATGCGTACTGACAGGGGATGCGAGTCTCCGGACAAGACCAATGAAACGTGTGATAGAACCTCTGCACCGCATCGGTGCTCTGTTTCTGGCTCGTGCTAACGGCTCTTTACCACTCGCCATGTCTGGCACTCCCTCTCCGATTCCCATCGTCCATATGCTGGAAGTAGCTTCGGCACAGGTGAAATCGGCTGTACTCTTAGCTGGTCTCAACATTCCAGGCACCACGACGATCATTGAAAAACAATTAACACGAGATCACACTGAACGAATGTTGCAAGGATTTGGTGCAACACTTGTCGTGACAGAGAACCCCGCGAGGGAACGGACCATTACTCTCACTGGCCAGCCTGAAATCAGTGGGCGAGTGATAGTCGTTCCGGCGGACCCTTCTTCGGCCGCTTTTTTAACGGTTGCAGCCATACTTGTCCCTGGCGCAACAGTGACTCTCGTCGGTGTTTGTACAAATCCTCTACGCTCTGGACTCTATGACACTCTGTTGGAAATGGGAGCGCAGGTGGAGAAGCGCAATGCTCGAGTCAGCAGTGAGAGCAGTGATGAGCCAGTCGCGGACCTTGTGGTCAGGCATGGACCGCTGATGGGCATTCATGTCCCCGCAACCAGAGTTCCGAGCATGATCGATGAATATCCTGTTCTCGCCATCGCTGCGGCCTGTGCGAACGGAACAACAAAATTACATGGTTTAATGGAATTACGGGTAAAGGAAAGCGATCGCCTGACAGCCGTTGCTCGCGGTCTCTCTGCATGCGGGAGCCGTGTTGATGTACAGGGCGATACCCTTATCATCCATGGTGACGGTCGCCCGCCGCTTGGCGGGGCCCGTGTGAACGCCGATTTTGACCACCGTATTGCCATGGCTTTCCTCGTCCTGGGAATGGTCACGCAGGAACCGGTGACCGTAGAGGGTGCTGAGTCTGCTATTGCCACTAGCTTTCCCAATTTCGTGCCTCTCATGAACGGAGCTGGGGCCTGTATCTCGGGAGAATCTTGATCCTAAAATCTTTCACCATCACGCTCTTGCATACGCTATCCCTGGCCTCCAGTCAGCTGGTTAAGCAGAGAGAAGCAGAGAGTCAGCAGAGAGGGGACCACTTTCTTCGTCCTGACGAGGGCTCTTGCTGCTTGATTCCACAGATAATAGATTTTTCCGGATGTCAGATATGACGAGTCAATATTCCGCCTCTGTCTGTCCGCACGACTGTCCAGGCACGTGTGCGCTTGTTGTTGAACAGCTGTCAAACCGTCGAGTCGGGCGTATCCGTGGCGCCGCCCATCACCCTTATACAGAGGGCATCATTTGTGGCAAGGTAGCGCGCTATGCAGAGCGTCTCTATCATCCTGATAGGATCCTCACGCCTTTACTTCGTATTGGAAAGAAAGGAGCAGGTTCTTTTGAAAAAATAGGGTGGGATGATGCATTAAATATAGTAAAAAATGCATTTTATAGTGCACAAAAACGTTTTGGAAGAGAGACTCTTTGGCCATATTCTTACGGTGGTACAATGGGATTGGTACAACGGGGCGCGATCCATCGTTTGCGCCATCTGGCTGGCGGCTCTTATCAAAAGGCCACTATCTGTGCGACCATTGGTCGTGCAGGCTGGTTAGCGGGCGTTGGGGCTCAGATCGGTCCTGATCCGCGCGAGATGCCTGACTCTGATTTGATTATCTTCTGGGGTATGAATCCGATCGTCACTCATATCAATGCTTGGTCGCATGCCATGAAAGCTCGCAAGCTGAGAAATGCTCTCATCGTAGTCATTGATCCCTATCGGACAGCCAGTGCGGAGGGCGCCGACTATCACTTGCCTCTGCGGCCAGGAACAGATGGTGCCCTTGCTTGTGCGGTGATGCATATTCTCTTCCGCGACGGTTTCGCAGATCAGGAGTACCTAGCCCGCTACACAGATGTGCCTGCGGCGCTCGAACGCCATGTCGCAGCACGTTCATCAGCATGGGCAGCAGCTCTCACCGGTCTGACTCCTGAAGTCATTGAATCTTTTGCCGCCTTGTATGGCCGTACGCCACGCAGTTTTATTCGCTTTGGCTATGGCATGACGCGATCCCGCAATGGCGCTGTCGCGCTGCATGCGGCTTCCTGCCTTCCCGCAGTGACTGGCGCATGGCGTCATCGTGGAGGAGGGGCACTCTTATCGACCTCCGATCATTTTCGTCTCGATACGACTCTGATAGAGGCCACGGAGGCCCGTGATCCCACAGTACGCACCTTAGATATGTCACAGATTGGCAGAGTGCTGATAGGCGAGGAATCAGCTCTTTCTGGGGGCAAATCCGTTACAGCGATGATCGTACAAAATGCGAATCCAGCTGTGACTGCGCCAGAAAGTGTGCTCGTTCATAAAGGATTAGCACGTGAGGATCTTTTTTTGTGCGTTCACGAACAATTCATGACGGACACGGCCAGATTCGCTGATGTGGTTCTACCGGCGACCACCTTTCTGGAGCATGACGACCTCTACACGTCCTATGGCCATACCTTTCTACAAGTCTCCAGGGCCGTCATCCAGCCAATTGGGGAGGCGCGTAGCAATCATGATGTTATCAACGCTCTCCTGCAACGGCTGGGCAGTGACCATGCGAGCCTTGCCTTAGATGCCTGGAGCTCAGTTGAGCGAGTGCTGGCTCATTCTGGTATGCCATCTGCCACTGCCCTGCAAACACACGGCTGGCTCGATTGCGCTAAACCATTTGCAGAACAGCATTTTCTTACAGGGTTTCCCCAGTCCGATGGGCGGTTCCACTTCGCACCCGCATGGACCCTCGATACCTCTGAGACTTCCCATTTACCCTTACCTGCTCTGCCAGACCATCTTCCTCTGATAGAAGAGGCAGATTCAGCACATCCTTTCCGTCTCATCACAGCACCGGCACGTCACTTTCTCAATTCGACATTTGCCGAATCACCCACTGCAAGGCAACACCATGTTCGGCCAACAGTTCTGATTCACCCTGAAGACTGCAGAGCGACTGGCATTACAGATGGTGCTGTGATCCACATCGGGAATCGACGTGGAATAGTAACTTTGCACGCACGATCGTCGATGTTAGTCCAACGTGGAATTGTTGTAGTAGAAAGTATATGGCCTACCGGTGATTTCATTAACTGTTCTGGTATTAATACATTGACAGGCGCTGATTCTGTCCCTCCGGCAGGAGGAGCGGCTTTTCATGATACAGCTGTCTGGATACGCCCGGCATGAATGAAGGAAAGTCCATGGGAACACAGGGGGCTTATATCATTGTTGTCGGCAACGAAAAGGGCGGTACGGGGAAGTCGACCATTGCCATGCATGTCATGGTCAATCTGATGAACAGGGGTTTACGCGTTGGTTCCATTGACCTCGATGCCCGCCAGGCCACGTTAACCCGTTACGTTGAAAATAGACAACTCTTCATCACACGGCAGCACATGAATCTGCCCATGCCCGTACATGAGTCTGTTGTTGCAAGTGATCCCTATGCGACGGGTATGGCTCTGGAAGAAGACCTGCAACGTCTTGATGACTGTGTCAACCGCATGCGGGCTGTTTGTGATATCCTCCTCATAGATACTCCAGGGAGTGATCATTACTTGTCGAGACTGGGGCACACCTATGCGGACACCCTCTTAACACCCCTGAACGATAGTCTGATTGACCTTGACGTATTGGCCCGTGTCAACCCTGAGACGATGCGAGTCCGTTGTCCGAGCTACTATTCTGAAATGATATGGCAGATACGGAAGCAACGTGCAATAGATGATGGCGCAAGCATTTCTTGGGTTGTAATGCGCAACCGTCTCTCTCAAATTAATACACGTAATAAAAGAGATATTGATAATATTCTCATAGAACTTGCCCCAAGAATAGGATTTCACCTCGCTGCAGGCCTCTCTGAACGTGTCATCTACAGAGAGATGTTCTTGCGGGGCCTCACATTACTGGATTTACGAGAGGGGGGGGCTGGTGTCTCCCTGAACATGTCACATGTGGCCGCGCGGCAAGAACTGCGTGCTCTGGTCCAAGCGCTCGGTTTGCCTCTTCAAACCCAGAGAACAACTTAAAGAAATAATACTGATGACAGCACACGCTTTTTTGCGCAGAGGAGGGTGGTGGTGCCAAAAGCACACGAGCAGGCCCGTCCCTCTGCGGCAGAGTCATTCTGAAGCGCGGGAAAGCCTCTAGAGGCTCTACGACTCTTGTCATGAGACAAGTTCTTCCTTCCGGCAGTCCTTCCATCATTCAATAGGTACGTAGTAATCCGACTAACACACCTTGTACCTTGACCCTGTCAGGGCAGAAGATACGAGTTTCATATTTGCCGTTGGCAGGTTCAAGGGCAATAGAGGCACCCTTGCGACGCAGACGTTTCAAGGTCACTTCTCTGCCGTCCACCAACGAGACAACAATGGCACCGTTCTCCGCCCTTTCGCAACGCCGAATCAGCACTGTATCGCCGTCGAGAATCCCAGCCTCGACCATGGAGTCTCCCTCAACAATCAGAGCGTAATACTCGTCATCCCGACCAATCATGCCAGCAGGAACCTCAACAAGGGTCGATGTCTTCCGGAGAGTTTCAATGGACGTTCCAGTTGTGATTCCACAGTATAGCGGTAGCTGTACCGCTCCGACAGAAACAGCTGCCCTTGCACCATGCAAAGTAGAACAAAAATTATTCAATGTCACTTGAGCTGCGAAAGCCGTTGGGGTCGGAGCCCTAGACGATTCTTCCAAATTTTCTGGTAAACGCAGCACTTCTAGTGCTCTAGCGCGATGTGGTAACCGCCGAATGAATCCCCTTTCTTCCAGACCGGTGAGAAGACGGTGGATACCTGACTTACTTTTCAGACGGAGGGCATCCTTCATCTCATCAAAAGATGGCGAGACACCTGCAGATTTGAGACGACTATCGATGAATGTCAGCAGTTCATATTGTTTTTGAGTCAGCATCGCGCGCTCCTCGTTGCGCCTCTTCGCGCCTCTTCTTGTTTTGTTTTTACAGTTCGTCAAGGAGAGACGGCCCCTCGAAAGATTCTAAGGCAATGATTTCGATAGCATGACCTCTGTAAGCCGGTGGCGCATGAGGAGGTCTGATGGCTAGACAGTTCGCTTCAGAGAGAACGCTCAGCATAGCACTATCTTGTTGCGAGAAAGGTGTAACCTGAATCTGATTCAGGCATGTGCGAACGCAGACCGCACGTAAGTAGTCCTCACGTGAATCATTGGCCGGCAGATTACAGCTCAACACACCTTTTTTTCTCTCAATACTAGTATTGACTGGCAGCCCGAGCAGCGTATTGAGAGCTGGTAACACGAAAAGAATTGCACTGACAATCGCAGAAACAGGATTACCAGGCACACCAATAACAGGCAATCCATAAATATTACCACTTATAAGTGGTTTACCAGGACGTACTGCCACCTTCCAGAAATCAAGCACCATGCCGGCTTCACTGAGAGATTCTCGTACGAGATCATGGTCTCCCACAGAAACTCCACCACTGATGATCAGCAGATCCGCCCCTCTAGCGGAAGAAATTCTTTTAATAAGAGATAATTTGTTATCATTTACTATTCCTAGATTTACAGGAATACAATTATTAATTGTTAAAAGAGCAGAAAGAGCAAAGCCGTTGGAATCAACAAGCTGGCCCTGTCCGATACTTTCACCAGGTGGGCAGACCTCATCCCCTGTTGAGAGGATGGCAACGCGTGGCCGACGGACTACTGTGAGCCACGGTACATTCATGGCAGCAGCCAAAGCAATGTCACGAAAGCTCAGGCGTCTGCCTGCCCTTAGCAAGACGTCCCCTGCCTGAAAATCAGAGCCGGCGGGCCGGATATGACAGCCTGCTCTTGTCTGTTGCGGTACGAGGACAGTTCCATGTGGACCCATGACAGAGTCCTCCTGCACGACGACAGTATCAGCACCGGCCGGAATCACAGCACCAGTGAAGATGCGCGCGGATTCTCCTTGGCCAATCTCCCGTCTTGCGGGATGCCCAGCGGTAGATTGGGCAACGATCTCTAGCGTGACAGGTCCATGAGCAGTATCGACCATCCGGACTGCGTAGCCATCCATCGCAGAAACAGCGGCTTGCGGATGGGAGACACGGGCGGCCACGTGAACAGCTAAAACACGATTCACTGCCTCGCGCAGATCGACACGCTCCGTTCCAAGCCGCTGTAATGGGGCAATGATACGATGGCGAGCCTCTTGAACTGACAGCATCACAAGGACTCATGGCTGACTGTGTTCCAAGCGGCGTGTGTCTCCGGCCTGGCCTGTATGCATTGTCGAGGAGAACGTTTCCCCGTAATCATTACGCCTCCCCGCAGGACTTTTCAAATGCCTGAGATTCTCAGAGACCAGTGCTCAGCATACGGTATGTTCAGTGAACCTTGTCACGAGGGAATCGCTGGGATACTGGCGTATGCAGACAAGACCTCCAATAGTCCCTACGCGTAATGGGAAGAGGGACCCATCGCGCCTCAAAGGGAAGAAAAACCTCCCCATTCCCGACCCATTTTCTAGAGCCATTTTTAAAAACTCTCTGGCCGATAATTAGGCGCTTCCCGCGTAATGGCCACATCGTGCACGTGACTCTCGCGTAATCCAGCAGCTGTCACACGCCGGAAGTGAGCATGCCGCTGTAAATCCGCAATCACTGCATTACCTGTGTAGCTCATCGCTGCTTTCAACCCACCGACAATTTGGTGAATCACGGCTGCCACAGGCCCCTTGAAAGGGACTCGTCCTTCAATGCCTTCCGGCACAAGCTTCAGAGTCCCAGCGTCCTGTGCATAGCGGTCCGCAGATCCTCTGGCCATTGCTCCAAGAGAGCCCATACCGCGGTAAACTTTGTAGGAGCGCCCTTGATAGAGAAACACTTCGCCAGGAGCCTCTTGGGTGCCAGCGAAAAGAGAACCAATCATAGCACTATCACCACCAGCAGCAATAGCCTTCGCAAGATCGCCAGAGGACTTGATGCCACCGTCGGCGATCACGGGAATATCGTGGGAACGCGCGACCTCTGCGACTTCCATGACAGCCGTGAACTGTGGCACGCCAACCCCAGCGATAACACGCGTCGTACATATTGACCCTGGCCCGATCCCAACCTTGACGGCATCGACCCCGGCGGTGATCAGAGCCTCAGCCCCTGCCGCCGTGGCGATATTACCAGCGATCACCTGAGCACAATTCTTGAAAAGAGTCTTGATGTCACGCACCGCCTGAATCACTCTTTGCGCATGGCCATGTGCGGTATCTACAACGACGATATCAGCACCGGCGTTGAGAAGAGATTCTGCGCGGGTTATACCGTCTGTGCCAACACCGACAGCCGCGCCAACCCGCAGCCGCCCACATTCATCTTTACAAGCGTTAGGGTAGGAGAGAGCCTTTTCCATATCCTTGACGGTCATGAGTCCGATGCAGCGATACTCATCGTCTACCACGATAAGCTTTTCGATCCGATGTTGGTGGAATAAACGACGGGCCTCTTCGCGACTGACACCCTCGCGCACGGTGATGAGAGTGTCCTTTGTCATTAACTCCGACACAGGCTGGTCCATGTTAGTGGCAAAGCGGAGATCACGATTTGTCAGAATGCCAACAAGCCTCCCATTCCGTTCTGTGACAGGGATACCTGAGATCCTGTAGCTAACCATCAATGTCAAGGCCTCTGACAAAGACTGCTGAGGGTGTATAATAACAGGATTGACAATCATGCCTGCTTCAAACCTTTTGACTTTACGTACTTCCTCGACCTGGACATCAATATCCAGATTCTTGTGGATCACCCCGATGCCGCCTGCTTGTGCCATCGCGATGGCTAAAGCATGTTCTGTCACTGTATCCATAGCCGCTGACACTAAGGGAATGCCAAGCTCTATAGAGTTTGTCAGGCGTGTACGAACGTTGACCTGGGAAGGCAGGACGTGGGACTCTGCTGGCACGAGTAGAACATCGTCAAATGCCAGGGCTTCTTTCGCTTCCATGACTCCTCCCGGGTCACCCGCTTAGTTAGTGCCACCACATGTATCATATCATACACATCTGTTCATACACATCTGTTTGCCTATGCCAAGAACGGCCCAATGGGGAGTGATCTTGTCCCTATGGGAGGGGGAATCCTGTGGTGTATTGTGAGAAATTCTAATGCTTACTGCCTACGGTCATGATCATGAGATCTCTCTTTAAACATTCACGGTCTGTGACACAGGTTCCTATTCTTTCGTCTTTTGTTTCAGGAAAGAACTTGGCCTGTGTCCGCGGGGAACGGCTCGTGTTTGCCGGCCTCTCTTTTACACTAGAGCCGAGTGAAGCGCTACTCCTGCTCGGGCCCAACGGGAGTGGTAAATCAAGTTTCCTGCGGATTCTCGCGGGACTCTCGCGTCCGGCTGCGGGAGAATTGTGCTGGAAAGGGCGGCCCATTGATGAAGCACCAGAGCGCTACACAGATTCTGTACGCTATGTTGGCCATCTAGATGCCATTAAGCCAGCTCTGTCAATCGCCGAGACTCTGTTCTTTTGGGGTAGTTTATCTGGAATAAAACAACCTAAAATAGCAAAAAGCACAGCACGAGCGATGACATACTTTGGTCTCAGTGCTCTTGCAGACACACCGGGTCGGCTGTTGTCCGCTGGGCAGAAACGTCGGGTGAACCTGGCGAGACTGCTTGTAGGCACGGCGGATCTGTGGCTCTTAGATGAACCTGCCACAGCCCTTGACCAGGAGTCCATCATGGCGCTAGGGAAAATCATTGCCGCACATCGAGCCATGGGTGGGATGGTGATACTCTCCACACACATGGTTGTAGATCTGCCACAAGCCAGCAGGTTGGACATGCGTGATTTTTCCTGCCACTAGAGGCCGCTCACACCAGAGAAGGCGGAAGACCGTGATGGCTGTCATTCAACTCATTCATCGTGAGATGAAGTTAGTGTTACGACAAGAAACAGATACTTTTCTTGTGCTGGGTTTTTTTATGCTGACGGTCATGCTTTTTCCGTTCGGGGTGGGCCCTGAACCACAAATGCTGGAGAGGATGAGTGCCGGTGTGCTTTGGGTCATGGCCCTGCTCGCGACTCTGCTGTCGCTCGATCGTCTGTTCCAGAATGACTACGAGGATGGCAGCCTCGATTTACTCGCTCTCGTTCCACGGCCACTGACAGTCATCGTACTCTCTAAGGTAATAGCCCATTGGCTCACCACAGGATTGCCATTAACAGTAGTATCGCCTTTCTTAGCAAAACTCTTGCAAATGCAAACTGAAGGAGTGACCGCCTTGGTCATCGCCATGGCGTTGGGAACACCGACCCTCAGTCTGATTGGGGCCGTCGGAGCAGCACTAATATTAGGAGCACGTCATGGTAACATACTATTGTTATTAATCATACTCCCACTGTATATTCCCGTGCTGGTCTTTGGGGTTGCCGCAGTAGAAGTAGCAAGCCTGGGGTTAGAGGGACAGCAAGCGCCGTTGCTCATTTTAGCCGCGCTTTTGTGCGCAACGTTGCCACTGTGCTCCCTAGCCACTACAGCCGCCCTGCGGCAAGCTCTGGACTCAGGGTAGGATTACTACTATTAAAAATTTATTTATCAAATAAAAAATAGTGATAATTGTCCTACCTGCATAGGAGACGGGGAAATGTCTGATATGTTGGCCCAGATATGCACTACAAAACAGGAACATATTGCCATACGCCGTGCGGCCGTACCTCTCTCTCTCCTCAGACAACAGGCAAAGGCGACAGCCATGCCACGCGGTTTTGCCAATGCTCTCACGCGAGCGGTCACCAACCGCGGTTGCGCGCTGATCAGCGAAATCAAGAAGGCCTCGCCTTCTGCGGGGGTAGTTTGTTCTTCTTTCCATCCGCAGCGGTTGGCGAGAGAATGCGCAGCTGGTGGTGCGGCTTGCCTCTCCGTCTTAACTGACGCGCCCTACTTTCAAGGCACTGATGTCTTTGTTACCCAGGCACGGAACGCTGTTGCCCTGCCCATTCTGCGCAAGGACTTTTTTCTTGATCCCTATCAAGTCGTCGAATCACGGGTCATTGGAGCGGATGCTATTCTGATCATCCTTGCAGCTGTCTCAGACAATCAAGCGGTTGAGCTGGAGTCCGCCGCATGTGAATGGGGCTTAGAGGTTGTAGTGGAAATACATGACGAGTACGATTTAGAACGTGCTATCGCATTAAAAACGCCATTATTCGGTATCAATAATCGAAATCTTGCGACCTTCAAAGTTGATATTACGCTCAGTGAGCGGCTCGCACCCCTGGTGCCAGTTGATCGGGTACTCATTGCAGAAAGCGGGCTAAGCCAGCCTGCGGACCTTGCCCGCCTGGCTAGGGCTAGGATACGACGTTTCCTGATTGGCGAGTCTATTATGCGCGCAAAAGATGTTACACAGCAGTGTACTCTTTATGCTTTAGCACTGGCTGCAGACAGTCCGTGGTGAGGAGTGAAGGGATGGGATCGGGATCGAGAAGTGAGTTCACCCACTTTGATAAAAGCGGTCATGCCATCATGGTGGATGTAACGGACAAGGCTGTAACGGAGCGTACGGCGACTGCGGGCGGGACCGTCCTGATGCAGCCCCACACGCTGCGCCGTATCATGGAAGGCACTCTCAAAAAAGGTGATGTTCTTGAGTGTGCTCGTATAGCTGGTATTATGGCCGCAAAGCGCACGGCTGATCTTGTCCCCTTATGCCATTCGTTGGTCCTGACTGCGGTGACAGTTGACCTGACATGTGATCCTAGTCGCAATGCTGTTGATATTGCGGCGACCATTCGGCTGGCTGGACAGACAGGTGCAGAGATGGAGGCACTAACCGCTGTGAGCATTGCCGCGCTGGTCGTCTATGACATGTGCAAGGCCATTGACCGCGGTATGCGACTCACAGACATACGACTGCTTCACAAAAGTGGTGGGAAATCCGGATCATACCATGTCAGAAGGGAGACGCCGCTGATTCAGGAATAACTTGCATGATTCTCCTTTCCATGAGCATAATGGCCCGTGTTGTTCACACCACAGTTCTCGTCGCGGAGAACAGCGCTGATTATGGCCAGGGCGGACAGAATCGTTGGACCAAGAGATCCTGCATGCGTTGACGACAGGTGGCAAGGCAGCCGTGGCTCGTGCGTTTGCCAAGATAGAGTGCACACCGGACTCTGAAGAGACAGTGGCCTTACTCGATGCTGCCTACACTGCGCCTGTCGGGCATGTGGTGGGTATTACTGGTCCGCCAGGCGTTGGCAAATCTACGCTGATGAGCGCTCTCATTAAGGATTGGCGCATACAGGGCCGCACTGTTGGTGTGATTGCCGTTGATCCCTCATCGCGGCGTACAGGTGGTGCTCTGCTAGGCGATCGCATGCGCCTCACCTCTGATCCAGAGGATCGTGGCCTTTTTGTCCGCTCTATGGCTGCACGCGACAAGCTAGGCGGACTAGCCGCTCTGACAGTCTCCGGCATGGTGTTGATGCGTGCTCTTTATGACATAGTACTGATAGAGACAGTCGGCGTCGGTCAGTCTGAAACTGACATCGTCAGTGTAGCCGACACAGTGCTTTTCTGTATTCAGCCTGGATCCGGAGATTCTCTGCAATTCATGAAGGCCGGCATTGTGGAGATTCCTCATATCATTCTCGTGACTAAAGCAGATATGGGGAAGCCTGCCGTACAGGCCAAGACAGATGTCCAGATGGCTCTGTCTTTATGTTGTGATTCTGAACTATGGCAGGTACCTGTCCTGTTGGTTTCTTCTATTGCACGGGACAATCTTGAGAAGACTCTCACTACTATTGACTCGCACGCTGCATTTCTACATGCAAGCGGGCGTCTCAGCGCAACTCGTCAGACACAGGCAGAGCAGTGGCTTATCGCGTTTCTCCAGGAACGCTTTGGTCGTGAGGGCGTGAGACGAGTTGGGAATCTGTCTTTGGGCAGAGGTCAATCCCCTTTCCGTCGGCTGCAGGACGCACTGAGAATATTTTGTAACACAACAGCGGTGTGTGGGAGAGGGGAATGATTGTTGCCGTCGATGGGCCTGCCGCGGCCGGGAAGGGAACACTGGCCTGTCGGCTTGCAGAGCGGTTAGGATTTTCCTATATGGACACTGGCCTTTTGTATCGCGCTGTTGCTCTAGCCGTCCTCCGTAGAGGGGTGAGTCCTAGGAATGGGGAGGCTGTCGTTGATGCCGCTCATGGAGTTCATGCGGCCGCTCTAGCCGATCCGATGTTGCGATCAGAGGTGGTCGGTCAGATGGCATCGCAGGTGGCAGTTATCCCCGCGGTACGGGCCATCCTGCTCTCTTGCCAGCGCCGGTTCGCCAGTTGCCCCCCTAAAGGCGGGGCCGTGATGGATGGTCGTGATATTGGCACTGTTGTCTGTCCCCATGCTGAATGTAAGTTTTTTGTCACGGCAAATCTGGCGGTTCGTGCCCGACGCCGAGTCAATGAGTTGCGAGAGCGTGGGATGTCGGCTATAGAGAGTCAAGTCCTTGCAAAGATGCATGAGCGCGATCAACGTGATCAGGAGCGTGTCATTGCCTTATTGAGGCCGGCAGAGGATGCTTTCATTTTAGATACCTCAGAGATGAATCCAGATGTGGCTCTGTCCATTGCCTTAACCTATGTTGCACAAAAGGTCGCCGCCTCTATTTGAATATGCAGGATGATAGCAGAGAGCGATACTGTACTGACATCATTTTCCTTTGTAAGATTGCTGTGAACCACCAACGGGCCAGGAAATGATCAAGAAAGGATAAAACCGTATGGCCGATACTGTTTTTCCCACGGATTTTCCCACGGATGAAGACTTCGCGGCCCTTCTGGATGGATCGCTAGGCAAGAGCGGAAGCATTGAAGGAACTGTGCTCAAGGGAACGGTGCTCAACGTGGATAGCGATTCTGTCACCGTTGATGTCGGCCTGAAGTCCGAGGGACGAGTCGCTTTGAAGGAATTCTCCCCACCGGGGGGTAGGCCAGAGGTCGGACCGGGTGATACCGTTGAGGTGTTCGTCGAGCGTTACGAAGATCGGGACGGCACAATTGTCCTTTCCCGTGATAAGGCACGCCGTGAAGAAGCGTGGAATGAACTCGAAAAAGCGGCGCACGAAAGCCAGAGAGTCACCGGTGTTATTTTCGGCCGTGTCAAAGGTGGATTCACGGTAGATCTGAATGGCGCCGTCGCCTTTCTTCCAGGCAGTCAGGTGGATATCCGGCCTGTGCGCGATATCAGTCCGTTGATGGGCACACCGCAACCCTTTCAGATTTTGAAAATGGATCGCGCTCGCGGAAACATCGTCGTTTCTCGTCGCGCTGTCCTGGAGGAAACCCGTGCTGAACAGCGCAGCGACTTGATTGAGAATCTACGCGAGAGTCAGGTGCTAGAAGGAGTCGTCAAGAATATCACAGATTACGGCGCTTTTGTTGACCTAGGTGGGGTAGATGGGCTGCTACATGTGACTGATATCTCATGGAAGCGGATTAATCATCCGAGCGAGGTGCTGCATATTGGTCAGACCGTCAAGGTACAGGTGATTCGTTTCAATGCGGAAACGCAACGCATTAGTCTCGGCATGAAACAACTTGAAACGGACCCTTGGGAAAAGGTAGAGCGTAAGTATCCCGTTGGCACAAAGTGCAGTGGACGTGTCACCAACATCACAGACTATGGGGCATTCGTGGAACTGGAAGCGGGTGTCGAGGGCCTTGTGCACATTTCAGAAATGAGCTGGACTAAGAAGAACATCCACCCTGGAAAGATTCTCTCGACTAGCCAGGAAGTGGAGGTGATGGTACTCGATGTGGATCCACAGAAAAGGCGCATTTCTCTCGGACTGAAGCAGACGATGGGCAATCCTTGGGAATCTTTCTTACAAAGGTTTCCTATTGGTTCCATGATAGAAGGTGAGATTAAGAATATTACAGAGTTTGGCCTGTTTATCGGTCTGACAAGCGAGATTGATGGGATGGTCCATCTGTCTGATCTGGACTGGAATCGTTCTGGTGAAGAAGCGGTGCAGGATTATAGGAAAGGCGATGTTGTGCAGGCTAAGGTCCTGGACGTCGACGTGGATAAGGAACGCATCTCACTGGGAATCAAGCAGTTGACGGAGGATCCCTTTACAGATGCCGTGAAGAGTCTGAAGAAGGGGGATGTGGTTTCCTGTGTTGTCCTGCAGACTCAGGAAAGCGGAGTTGAAGTGACTATTCACAACGCCGTCCAGGGTTTTATCCGTAAAGCTGAACTGGCACGGGATCGTGGGGAGCAGAGGCCAGAAAGATTCTCTGTTGGAGAGATTGTGGAAGCAAAAATATTGGCTATCGATCGTGCCACTCGTCGTATCTCCCTGTCCGTAAGGGCACGTGAATTTGATGAGGAAAAGAAAGCGATGGCAGAGTATGGAGGAGTCGAATCTGGGGCCTCCTTGGGGGATATCCTGGGGGCTGCCTTGAAACAGGCAAGAGAGGGGAAAGAGACCGCCGGCAACTCCTCCCCTAACAACTAACTGAACAACGAACTGAGGAGGAGCCGGTGAGCCGGGGAATCAGTGAGTGGCAAAAAGAGCGCGTACGATGACTCGGTCTGAGCTGATTGCACACCTTGCCGAAAGGAAACCCTACATCTGCCTAAGTGATATTAGACGTGGTGTTGCAACGATGTTCGAAGAGATTGGGGCGGCGTTGGCGCGTGGGGACCGCGTAGAGTTACGTGGATTCGGGGCATTTTCTGTGAAGATTCGAGAGGCCCGGATGAGGCGTAATCCTCGCACTGGTCAGCATTGTCATGTCTCGGCAAATGTTGTGCTCTGTTTCAAGATTGGGAAGCAGTTACGTGAACGGATTAACTCTTCTTAAACTCTTCTTAACTCTTCAGAGCTCTCTATGGCGAGAATACTCAGCGTGAGCATAGGCCTTCCTGTAGCGGTTGCCTTAGGGATTTTCTCCGTCTCTAACCGTGAGGCCGTGAGGCTGGATTTGTGGCCTTTGCCGTTTGGACTCGAAACGCCTGTCTATCTGCTAGCATTAAGCCCGTTGGCAATAGGCTTTCTGATCGGGCTTTTGAGCACGTTTGTAGCCAGTGGCCGTTTGCGAGCTCGTATCCGGGCGCGACTCCGAGAGGTGCGCATGCTGGAGCAGAGAACAGAAGCACTGAAAAACCAGCAGCGCGTCTGAGCCAAGACCGATGGCGGTCATATGGTATTATTTTTTTATATTATTTTCATATTTTCTTTTCTTATATTTATTTATTATTCTATTTATTCTATCTAAAAGTCAAGAGATTTTTGCAGAGCGATCGTTGAATCGCAGAGCCACGGATCGTCCATGAGCGTGTAGATTTTCTGCCATCGCAAGAGTCATAGCGGCCGGTCCGAGCCGGGCAAGAGCCACAGGATCACAGGACAAGAGTGTTGTCCTTTTTAGAAAATCAAGCACAGAGAGGCCTGAGGAGAAGCGGGCGCTGCGGGCCGTAGGTAGCACATGATTTGGGCCTCCGACATAATCCCCTACAGCTTCTGGCGTGTAGCGGCCCAGAAATATGGCGCCAGCATGATGCACCTTGACAGCCAGGGCATCAGGATTTGTGACAGACAGCGCTAGGTGTTCAGGTGCGAGAGAATCAACCAGAGGAATAGCCTGCTCTATTGTCTCAACCACAATAATTGCCCCATAGCGATCCCAACTAGCTCGTGCTGTCTCAACACGTGGCAGACTGGTGAGAAGACGATCGACTGCTCTGGCGACCTGCTGCCCAAAGGAACGGTCGTCTGTGATAAGGATGGCCTGCGCAGCTACATCATGCTCAGCCTGACTGATTAGATCAGCGGCAATCCAATCTGGATCACTAGCCTGATCAGCCACCACAACAATTTCTGAGGGGCCCGCTATTGTATCAACGCCAACATGACCAAATACTTGCCGCTTTGCCGCAGCAACATAGGCATTCCCTGGACCGACAATCTTATCTACAGGGATAAGCGTCGTCGTCCCATAGGCAAGAGCAGCGACCGCCTGCGCACCTCCGATACGATATATCTCCTCTACACCAGCGATACGGGCAGCAGCACAGACAAGAGGATTGATGTGACCGTCTGGTGTTGGGACTACCATGACCACACGTGGTACCCCAGCCACCTTGGCTGGAATGGCGTTCATCAGCACAGAAGAGGGATAGGAAGTCGTGCCGCCTGGCACATACAAGCCGACAGAATCAACAGGACTCCACCTCTGTCCCAGCCGTACGCCTGCCTCATCCACATAGTCGAGGTCAGAAGGTTTCTGACGGTCATGAAAGGCCTGAATACGCGTTGCGGCTAGTTCAAGTGCAGCGATTGCGCTCGTAGACGCTGCTGCAGCGTGGGCATCCCGTTCAGAGAGAGAAATCAGCAGGCCACAGGCGGTAAGATCAATGCGATCAAAACGCTGTGTGTAGTCCAGAACTGCTTCATCACCACGATTCCGTACATCAGCGAGAATTCTGCGTACCACCATATCGATATCCGCGTTTATCATGCCCCTCTTGTGCAAGAGCGTCTCAAAAGCACTCTTAAAATCACTCGCAGTAACGAATAGTTCAACGGCCATGACCAATCACCATACGAAATCTGTCTATCCAAGCGCCTACCTCCTCTGGCCGAGTCTTGAGAGCTGCGCGGTTCACGACAAGCCGAGTTGTGATCTCTGCGATACGTTCGATCTCCTTGAGACCGTTGGCGGCTAACGTCTGCCCCGAAGAGACCAAATCCACGATTCTTTGGCACAGACCAAGAGCGGGTGCGAGTTCCATAGCGCCATTGAGCTTAATGCATTCAGCCTGTACGCCTCTGGCGGCAAAGTGGCGGCGAGTGATCGCAGGATACTTCGTCGCCACACGAATATGACTCCAGCGGCTCGGCTCGTCTGTTTGCGATAAATATTCAGGTTCTGCGACGGCGAGACGGCAGTTTCCAATGCCTAGATCTAACGGAGCATAGATTTCAGCATAGTCAAATTCTAACAGAACGTCATTGCCAGCAATGCCGAGCTGCGCAGCTCCAAAGGCGACGAAAGTCGCGACGTCAAAACTCCGTACCCGTATGAGATCAACGTCTGGATGGCGCGTGGAAAAACGCAGTTGTCTGGCTTGCGGATCCTGAAAAGCCGGCTCTGGTTCAAGACCAGTTGCACGAACAAGAGGCATCGCCTCTTGCAGAAGACGGCCCTTCGGCAGGGCAATCACAAGCTTGTCACGGGACATGGAGACTGTTCTTCCGTGTTGTGTTCAAGTCGTCTCTCTTCTCATCTCCGTCTTGGACAGAATGATGTGCTCTCCTTCCCACGTGATATTTGGTTTCACAGAATATTTGTTTTCACAGAAGAGATCCCAGGTCTTCTTGGTACGCAGTGGAATCAGTGAAAAAAAGCGCGCTAGACTCAGCACTATAGCATGGAGAAATAGCATGGAGAATACGGAGATACTGCTTGCTTCAGAGTGAGATGCAAAGAAACTCAGAGATTCTTTACGACATCCCGCCCATTGGGATATGCGGCATTTTTTTACATTCCATTGACATGACACTATAACTGATCAGACTTTTTCTGATGAAACTGTGCAGACTACTGTATGGTATGGTATGCATGTGCGAGATCATCCTGTGGTCGATTCTCGCAGCCAACTATTCTTTTGTACGTGTTTCTTTTGTACGTGTTCGAATCGTGACGGCAAGAAGGCGGAAGAGAAAGCTTTCTGAAGAGAGCGATGGGCCAATGGAGTAGCCTGAGTGGCAAAGGATATGGGCAACATCTTTCGACGCAAAAAGGATGTTTTGATTGCTTCCAAAACACCTGCCGCACCCCCACTCGCTGTCTCTGGGGTCGATACGGAGGATTCATTGGCGTCGCCTCTGAGAGGTGATGACGGTGAGGATAAGCGATCTCCAATCGGGTCTTCAGCCATGAGACCTCCGGATATACCACGCCGAGTAGATTTGCCAGTGATAACGCGCTCCCATGGGCGCCCCTCAGATTACTACGAAGGCAAGAAACTCATCGTTGGCCGCGATATTGAACTGGCTGGTGAGATCAGTGCTTGTGATCGTCTTATAGTGGAAGGCAAGGTCGTTGCGGATCTTGTGAACACAGCCACCCTTGAAGTGGCCCGGACAGGAATCTTTCGTGGTAGTGCCGAAGTGGATCACGCTGACATCAGTGGTCTCGTCGAGGGGACATTGACTGTCCGCTGTAAGCTTATCATCCGTAGCACTGGAAAAGTATGTGGTACGATAAGATATACACTTATAGTGATAGAATCTTGTGGAAAGATAAATGGAAAAGTTGAGTTTTTTTCAAAAGAAACAATTTCTAAAGAAAAAGTCTGTCAGATACACCATTCATCTCCAGCAGAGCAACCGGCCGACAGCTGATTGCTCTGACCATCATGGGGCGAAGAGGCGGGCGATGGCATAGCGCGGTCAAGTGTTGACGTCGATCACTGTGCGTCCCTGTATTTTTCCCTGTAAAATCACGTCAGCCAGTTCAGGCAAATGACTCAGTGGTTCCACCCGTGCTATGGTATCAAGTGTTTCTGATGAGAGGAGTTGTGCGAGTCTTTGCCATGCTCTCTTACGGCGTATTATTGGAGAGAGGGCGGAAGCAATACCAAGCAATTTCACACCGCGTAACAGAAAGGGCAGCACGGATAGTGGCACAGCGTTGCCGCCGGTGTTACCGCAAGCTGCTATTGAAGCCCCATATCGCATCTGTGTGGCTATCACAGCGAGTGTCGCTCCGCCCACGTTGTCCACAGCACCTGCCCATCGTTCGGATTGCAATGGATGGGATGAGTTCTCAAAGAGCACTTCTCTCTCAATGAGACGATTCGCTCCTATAGAGCGTAAATATTCATAAACACTCTTTCTGCCTGTAGAAGCAACGACACGATAGCCAAGACGAGCAAGAACTGCAACGGCAATGCTCCCCACGCCACCCGCTGCTCCAGTCACCAGGACCTCACCGGACTCTGGCGACAAGCCCTGTGCCTCCATGGCCATCACAGCCAGCATGGCGGTAAGACCAGCGGTTCCGAGACTCATCGCTCGGCGGGCATCGATTCCTGCTGGCATCGGTATCAGCCATTCAGCGCGCACACGAGCTTTTGTAGCATAGCCCCCCCACAGCCATTCTCCAACGCGCCAGCCTGTTAAAATGACACTCTCGCCAGGATTGTAGAGGGAAGACGATGAGTGCTCGACGATACCTGCAAAATCAATCCCGGGGACATGGGGATAGGACCGGACGATGTTGCCATGGCCCTTGAGAATCATGCCATCTTTGTAATTTAATGTAGAATAAAGTATTCTCACGGTCACATCTCCTTCAGGGAGACGGGACTCTGCAAATGTCTCTATTGCAGAAACTATTTTTCCATTATTTTCTCGCAATACAAGCGCACGCACTGTTCTATCCTGCACCATCATCCTTCTTTCTCAGAGACGTCTTGATTCTTAGTGAGCTCTCCTCTCATAATGGAGAACTCATCCTAGCTCAATGTGTTCTGTCATAAGAGCGGTTCTTGCTAAGAGGCCACAAGAGAGTGCAGACTGGGGCAACAAGTGCTAGTAGCTAGTAGTCTGAACACTCGGCTCATCTGGCATAGCCTGTCTCCCTGACTCATCGTGCGAGGGATGATGCGCAATGTTTTTCTGAGTGTCCATGTGTCCATGATCGCATTTTCCCATTGTGTGACTGTTGGTTCACGGAAAAATTCTTCTATAGTGGTTGGAAATCACCTTCCACTTGTTTTAATAGCAGGTCCTTGTCAGCTGGAAAGTCGTTCCCAAGGGCTTGAAATTGCCTTTGCTTTAAAAGAAATGTGCACACGACTCGAGCTACAATGGATCTTCAAAGCCTCCTTTGATAAGGCGAATCGCACAGCCTTAGACAGTCACCGTGGTCTTGGATTGGCGATGACATTACCTATTCTCGCAGAAATATCTGATACTGTGAGGTGTCCTATCCTCACTGACGTGCATGATCCCAACCAATGTGTGCCAGTCTCTGAAGTCGCTGATATCTTGCAGATTCCAGCTTTTTTATGCCGACAAACGGATCTACTATTGGCAGCTGGACGAACCGGTCGGGCCGTTAATGTGAAAAAAGGTCAGTTTTTATCCCCATGGGATATGGTTCACGTTGTGGCTAAGCTGGAGTCCACCGGCAACAGAGCGGTGCTCTTGACAGAACGCGGGACGTTCTTCGGTTACAAGAGTTTGGTGAATGACATGCGCTCGCTACCCATCATGGCGCATACAGGCTACCCTGTTGTGTTTGATGCAACGCACTCTGTACAGCAGCCAAGCGGACGGGAAACAGTTTCAGGTGGGCAGCGGATATTTGCCCCTGCACTGGCACGGGCGGCCGTGGCGGTAGGGGTGGCAGCCGTCTTCATTGAAACGCATCCTGATCCAGAAAAGGCGCTGTCAGATAGGGAAACCATGATTCCCTTGCGCCAGATGCCTGAGTTGTTACAAATGCTAGTAGCGTTTGACAGGCTGGCCAAAAAGCACTTGCTTTCTTTCGCTTGGCAAAAATCTGAGTGTGGAGCAAAATCCGAGAAATCAATCACAACTTGGGACTTGACCACATGACCGCTATCGTCGACATCCACGCCCGTGAGATTCTTGACTCCCGTGGCAATCCCACCGTCGAGGTAGACGTTGTTCTCGAAACGGGCGCTACAGGCCGCGCAGCGGTTCCGTCTGGCGCTTCTACCGGAGCTCATGAAGCCATAGAATTGCGTGATAGTGATGAATCACGTTACGGTGGTAAAGGTGTATTGAAGGCCGTTGAAAGTATCAACGGCGAAATTTTCGATTCTTTATCTGGAATGGATGCAGAAAACCAGGTTGTTATCGACCAAACAATGACAGACCTTGACGGGACCCTCAACAAGGGAAGACTTGGAGCAAACGCCATCTTGGGTGTATCTCTGGCAATAGCCAAGGCTGCCGCGGAAGAGTCCGGACTACCCCTGTACCGCTATATTGGTGGAGTCTTTGCGCAGACTTTGCCAGTCTCCATGATGAATATTCTGAATGGTGGGGCGCACGCAGACAACCCTATTGACATCCAGGAATTCATGATACTGCCGGTTAATGCTCCATCGGTCGCAGACAGTATCCGCATGGGATCAGAGGTGTTTCAATCCTTGAGAAAACACTTAAAAGGTGCTAATTACAATACTAATGTCGGAGATGAGGGCGGTTTTGCCCCTGATCTGCAATCAGCAGAGGAAGCCTGCTCCTTCATCATGAAGGCTATTGAATCCGCTGGATATAAACCGGGCCAAGATATCTATATGGCCCTGGACGTCGCATCCTCTGAAATGTTCACAGAGGGTCGGTATCATATGCACGGCGAAGGTCGAACGGTCGATTCTGTTGGCATGGTCAGGTACCTGGAAAATCTCGTGAAAAATTTTCCGATCATTTCTATTGAGGATGGTTGTGCTGAAGACGACTTCAACGGATGGAAGCTCCTTACAGAGGCTTTGGGTGGCACTGTTCAATTAGTAGGAGATGATCTGTTCGTCACTAATCCAGAGCGCCTCGCTGATGGCATCCAGCGCGGCATAGCCAATTCTATTCTGGTCAAAGTCAATCAGATTGGTACGCTCTCTGAGACGTTGGAGGCAGTGGAAATGGCCCATAAGGCTGGTTACACTGCTGTCCTGTCGCACAGGTCGGGGGAAACGGAAGATACCACAATTGCTGATATCGCTGTGGCCACCAATTGCGGACAGATTAAGACTGGGTCACTCTCCCGATCTGACCGTTTGGCAAAGTACAATCAACTGATTCGTATTGAGCAAGAGCTTGGGGCTGCTGCTCGTTATGCTGGTAGAACAATCTTACGTTAGTTTATTAGGAGCACAAAAACGTGTCCTGACAAACGACTCCTGGGAGATTCTTCCCCGGGATTTCTGCTGCTTTTGGGGGTGAGAGGGCTAGCGGGTGTTGCTGTGAGGTCGGCCCCCCCCACCAGCAGGCAGAAGGGAAGCGCTGACCCCATTTAGAGCGGTAGCGCGAAAGGGCGGTCGTGGCGCAACGAAGGGATTCGATCTCGCGCCCATTGAACCCGTGCCGTCTCCACCTCAGCCACGATCAAACCAGGGGCCGCTTTGCCGGCATCGGCCAGAACTGTGCCCCAAGGATCAATAATGAGAGAATGCCCGTATGTCTGACTTTTATTGGTATGTGTCCCTGTCTGAGCAGGTGCAAAGACGTAGCAGCCGTTCTCAATAGCACGTGCACGTAAAAGAACGTGCCAATGAGAGTTTCCTGTAACACGAGTAAATGCAGAAGGAATAGCTAAAAAATGAGCACCTCCATGTGCGAGTGCACGATATAAATGTGGAAAGCGCAGATCGTAACACACAGAAAGTCCTAATCCCCCCCATGGGGTATTCACGACTACTGCCCTGTCTCCTGGGAAAAATGTCAGAGACTCCTGGCAAAGGATCCCGTTACCCAGGGCAGCATCGAACATATGAATCTTGTCATAGAAAGCCGCAATCTCGCCATCGGGACGTAAGACGTAGGTCCTATTGACAACGACTCCCTCGCTCTCCTGCACCGTGATGGTGCCACAATGTAGCCAGAGAGAGAGGTCCACGGCTAACGCACGGAACGTTTTCAAGGCCACATGATTGCTTACGGGCGCAGCCCTAGCAAGGATCTCCTCCCGCTTCCATCCCATCATGGCAACGTGTTCTGGCATGAGCACCAAATGGGCCCCATGCTCCTCCTTGGCCGCACGTACAAGCTCTGTGACGGCCTGCAGGTTAGCATCCAGTTCGTTCCCAGCGTTGACCTGGATGCAGGCAACAGTCAATCTTCCCGTCAAGAGGAAACCTCCTTGAGTAAGGGATCCAGAGCGCCGAGAGCCTCAAGGGTATGGAGATCATCACAGCCACCGATATGGCGTGCGCCAATGAAAATCTGAGGTACGCTCTGGCGTCCACCGGATTTCTTTTTCATGTGCTCACGCAATCCTGGTTCTCTCGTCACATCTATTTCTATATATGTCGCTCCCTTAGCATCCAGTAAACGTTTTGCTCTTTGGCAGTATGGACACGAAGGTGTCGTGTATATCTCAATGATATTTGACATGGCATCCTCTTGCGATCTGCTGTATGGAGTTCTTGAACAGCGAGGAAAGCATGGTAACGCGTCTTCCTAAGATATTCTAGTCTCGTCCTCGCTGGAAATCGCTCCTCATCAGACCTCTGCAGCAGACCCTGCAGGAACCTCTGCAGGAACTGTGGTGCGTGTGCCGTATTGGCTGATGGTCAGACAAGATTGTGGTATCTGTTGCTAATGTGCTGCATGGCAGAAAAAGCGGCAGATGGGCTCCTCTTCGAAAGCCTCTTGGGTCCTCACAGTTCTGGGAGACATGCAAGCCCTTTTCTTTTTGAGGATATCAAGACCTGACTTGCCGGTGCTATAAAAGGTGCTGTAAGATGAGCTGTCCTTCATGTCCATCGGCGTCAGGACTGGATGCTGTGGACTCTGTTGTCCCTCTCTGTATGGAGACTCACTGAATGTTCAGAGGGTCCATCACTGCTTTAATCACACCGTTCCGTAACGGCCATATAGACGAAGTGGCCTTCCAATCTCTTGTTGCCTACCAGATTGCCGCTGGGACTCATGGCTTGGTGCCATGCGGAACAACTGGCGAGTCTCCCACACTTTCGCACGAAGAGCATAGGCGGGTCATTACTCTTTGCGTTGAGGCAGCCGAGGGTCGCGTCCCAGTTATTGCAGGAACAGGGTCTAATTCCACTGCAGAAGCGATCGCACTCACCCGCCACGCCCATGCTGCTGGGGCTTCTGCAGCCCTCGTTGTCACGCCCTATTATAACAAGCCAACACAGGAAGGTCTTTACCAGCACTTTAAAGCTATTCACGATAACGTCGACATTCCAATCATCCTCTATAACATTCCTGGCCGGTGTACAGTCGACTTATCGCCAAACACCATGGTGCGTTTGGCTAAGCTACCCAATATCATAGGCATTAAAGATGCGACAGCCGACTTGAATCGGCCGCTCAGGACGCGCTTGGCTGTTGGGCCGACATTCTGCCAACTTTCAGGAGACGACGCTACGGTTGTTGCCTTTCTGGCCCAAGGTGGGCATGGCTGCATTTCTGTATCGTCCAATATTGCTCCTAGCCTGTGCGCCCAGCTCCACAATGCCTGGAGAGCCGGTGAGCTCGCAAAAGTGTTTGCATTGCGAGATCGTCTGATGCCTTTGCATGATGCTCTGTTCTGTGAAACGAGTCCTGGACCTGTCAAGTATGCTGCTGCTCTGCTGGGTCTCTGTGCAGACGAAACACGCCTGCCTTTATGGGAGATTACTGAGTCCAGTCAGCGCAGAGTACGGGAGACTTTGTCTGGTTTGGGGCTGATTTGAGAATCCTGTCTCGCAAAATCTCATGGCTCATAAGAGAAAAGGCACATTTATAAACTCAGGAATTGTTAGTGAGAATCGCCGTGCTCGCTATGATTACTTTATCGAGGGGACTGTTGACGCGGGACTTGTTTTGATGGGCAGTGAGGTTAAATCCCTGCGTTTAGGACGCTGTACGATCACAGAATGCTATGCAGGGCTACAGAAGAACGAACTCTATTTGTTGAACGCCTACATTCCAGAGTACCAGGGAGGTGCTACTCTTCACTTTGGCCACGAATCTCGCCGACCGCGAAAGTTGCTACTTCGTCAACGAGAAATAAGGCGTTTACATGGAATGATTATTAAAAAAGGTATGACCATCATACCGATCAGCCTTTATTTTAACAACCGTGGACTCGCCAAGGTTCGACTGGGGATTGCACGCGGAAAAAGGCTGATCGACAAGCGGGATGTTCAAAGGAAACGCGACTGGCAACGCGAAAAAGCGCGTCTTATGCGTGAGAGGCCATGATGTCCCAATGTCCCAGGCAGTCCCAGCAGGATGCGCGGAGAAACTTTTACACCTGGAAATGGAAAGTCTCTCGTCCCGATTTTTTAGGGTATGGGTATGACAGATTTTCTGGAGAGTGAAGTTTCACCAGGCGCTGATGTGCGAGTCTTATCCGTGGCGACGGGCCTTGGGGGGAGGGACTGACACTCACAGGCCTCCCCGTGCGGGCTGAAACGAGTGTTATTCAGAGCGAGTGTCCTTCAGAGTTTTTTCAGCATTTTTGCTGTGATAAGTGTAATGCCACTATCTGTACGGTAGAATCTTTTATAATCATCTTCCGTATTCTGACCAACAACCAATCCCTCAGGAATCTTACAGTTGCTACCAATGATGCACTTTTTAAGAATGCAGTGACGGCCGATATCAGAAGAGGGCAAGACCACTGTGTCCTCCACGAGGCTATAGGAGTTCACACGAACAGTGCTGAACAAGAGGGATCGGCGCACAGTACCACCGGAAACAATGCAGCCTGCTGAGAGGACAGAGTCCACAGCCATGCCACGGCGGTCGTTGCTGTCGAAAACGAACTTCGCGGCTGGTTGCTGAATCTGATAGGTCCAAATGGGCCACGAGGCATCGTACAGATCAAGCTCCGGAATCACGGTCGTGAGATCGATGTTAGCAGCCCAATAAGCATCGACCGTACCGACATCACGCCAGTAAGGTTCCATCTGACCATTTTCACGCTGAACAACGCAGTGAACACAGGAATCAGAAAAACGGTGGGCAAAGACCTTGCGAGACCGGACAACCAGATTGGGAATGACATCCTTCCCAAAGTCATGAGAAGAGCTGGGATCACCAGCGTCCTGCTCTAATGCACTGATCAGGACATCAGTGTTGAAGACGTAAATGCCCATGCTGGCGAAGGCACAATCTGGTTGACTGGGAATTGCCGGGGGAGCCTTAGGTTTTTCTATGAAGCTTGTGATACGATCAGCGGCATCGACTCCTACCACCCCGAAACCAACAGCGTCCTTCAATGGCACTTCCAAGCATGAGATGGTAACGTCTGCAGCATTTTCAATATGGTGGGCTAGGAGGCGACTATAGTCCTGTTTATAGACATGATCGCCAGCGAGGACGAGAACATACTGCGGCATCCTGCTCCTCATGAGTTGTAGATTCTGATACACGGCATCTGCTGTCCCCTGGTACCAGACAGCCGTGTCTAGCTGCTGCTGAGCAGGCCACAGCTCGACAAACTCATTGATTTCTGCCCGTAAAAACCCCCATCCCCGCTGGATATGCTGAATCAGCGTGTGCGCCTTGTACTGGGTCAGTACGGCAATCTGACGAATACCAGAATTGATGCAGTTGGAGAGCGGAAAATCAATGATGCGGAACTTGCCACCAAATGGCATTGCAGGTTTTGCTTCGTCATCTGTTAATTGCATAAGACGTGTACCACGCCCGCCTGCTAGGACAAGAGCGAATGTACTTCTCATAGTGTGGTGAAGATCATATGGTAATTCATTGGAATAATGCATCTGGTATTCCCTCCCGATCTGACTGGTATCAGTCTCGTCATTCTCACGCTGCTATCCGACATCTGTGACATGGTTTTTTGTCTGCCCTCCCGGCGTGTGTCCCTCTGAACCTGTCGCCTTCCTGTCGCGTGTTCTTCAATACTGACACTGCCGCAGACTAGGGTTCAATCTGCCTTATGTAAATCGAGCCCTGGCGATCCTCCAAAAGTGAAAAGGTGAGGATTCCAATCCACAGTATGCTGCATCATAGTCATGGATAGGTCACGGATAGAGTTCTGTCATTGATAGAACGAGAGAAGGCCATGAGAATTCTCTTTGTCACAACGGAAGTTTACCCGCTGGTCAAGACTGGAGGACTAGCAGATGTCGCAGGAGCCTTATCGGCAGCGTTAGCAGAATCAGGCGAAGATGTTCGTCTTCTCCTCCCGGCTTATCCGCAGGCGGTGAGGGCACTCAGACATTGGCGCCCGATAGTCGTTAGAGAAGTTCTAGGCTGGCGGATCCATCTGATTGAAGGCTGCATGCCCGACTCCGGTGTCCCCGTGCTGCTGGTAGTGTGTCCCGTTTTGTTTGAACGGCTAGGCAATCCCTACAGCGGGAGCACTGGCTGTGATTGGCCAGACAACCATGAACGTTTCGCTGTCTTGAGTCGAGTGGCTGCCTCTGTAGCAGTAGGAGAATGGGGCGAGAAGGGAAGCGTGAGAGGGTGGAAGGGAGAGGGGTGGCAAGCCGATGTGGTCCACGCAAATGACTGGCAGACAGGGTTGGTGCCCGCATATCTGAAACTATGGGAGAACACGCGTGGGTACAAAGGACCCGCCTCTGTGTTTACCATCCATAATCTGGCCTTTCATGGTCAATTTCCCTCTTATGTAATGAGGCGTATCGGATTACCGCTTGATATGTTCTCAGTGAATGGGCTTGAGTTTTACGGCGACGTCAGTTATCTTAAATCTGGATTGTATTATAGTGACAGATTAACAACTGTTAGTCCAACATATGCTCATGAAATCCAAACGGATCAGGCAGGCCACGGTCTACAGGGATTGCTGCTGGCACGCGCTCATACTCTCGTCGGCATCTTGAACGGTGAGGATAGTCGCGTCTGGAATCCGGCTGCTGACCCCAGCATTCATCATCCTTTCACAGACAGGCAAATGAGTGGTAAAGCCCTAGATAAAATGGCCTTACAGCGTGAACTAGGCTTGCAGGTCACTGCCAATGCCCCGCTGTTTGGGGTCATCAGTCGCCTGACAGAGCAAAAAGGCGTTGATCTTGTTCTGGGCGCAGTGTCGGATATTATGGTACGAGAGGGACAACTCGTGATATTGGGAGCAGGTGATCGCCGTTTTGAGGTTGCTTGCATGGCAGCTGCTGAGAGCTATCCTGGACGGATAGCCGTGCGCATTGGCTTAGATGAGGCATTGGCTCACCGTATTCAGGCAGGCAGTGATGTGCTGTTGATGCCCTCTCGGTTCGAACCATGCGGGTTGTCACAGATGTATGCGATGCGGTATGGGACACTTCCTGTAGTAAGGCGTACTGGAGGGTTAGCTGATACTGTTGTTGATGTAAAAGATTCTGATGATAGAGGCACAGGATTTGTGTTTGACGCCGCGACGGTGCCGGCGTTTTTAGCGGTTGTTCACAGAGCTTTTGATCTGTACAGAAATCGTGCAGCGTGGCGAAGCATCCAGAGCCGCGCTATGAGGCAGGATTTCAGTTGGCGGCGTTCGGCCGAGCGGTATCGGCAGCTCTACCGCGAACTCGTTCAGAATAGGGGGGGGACGGGATCAGCTTTCTCAGTACTTGGCAAGGAGAACCAAGAACATGCAGCGACTAAGTGAGGCCACGCCGCGAATCGACGACAGGGTCGATTTCAACGACGTGGAATCTATTAAAAAGGAACTGATGCACTTCATGGTCCACGTGGTCGGTGCGGATCCAACGTATGCGACTGAGGAGAACTGGTTCTATGCTCTTGCTTTTCTTGTCCGCGGCAAGCTAAGCGAGCTGTATATCCATTCCGCCCGTGCACAGTACGATCGTGATACCAAACGCACATATTACCTGTCAATGGAGTTTCTAACGGGACGAAGCTTAGTTAAACATCTATACGACTTAAAGATTATTTATAACGTACGAAGAGCCTTAGAAGAACTTGGAATTGGCCTCGATTCAATTGCAGAACTTGAGTTTGATGCCGCCCTTGGGAACGGTGGTCTTGGTCGTTTGGCGGCCTGTCTGCTAGACTCAATGGCCACCCACGGGTACCCGGGTTTTGGCTATGGTATCCGTTATGCATTTGGCATGTTCAACCAGCGTATTGAATCTGGTCAACAAGTGGAACAGCCAGAACAGTGGTTGCGTCATGGGAACCCCTGGGAGTACCCCAGGCCGGAGGTGCTTTACCCTGTGCGTTTTCACGGAACGGTCCTGCGTTTCAGGAACGCTGATGGTAAGGAAACGTGTCAGTGGGTCGATACGGATGATGTGATTGCTATGGCTTATGATGTGCCAGTCTCTGGCTATGGATCCACAATCGTGGGCAACCTAAGACTATGGACTGCACGTGCAACACATGATTTTGACTTAAGCTATTTTAATCAAGGGAACTATATTGACGCCGTGCGCGATAAGACGACGTCAGAAAACCTCTCTCGTGTTCTATACCCAGCGGACACGACATTAATGGGACAGGAGCTACGCCTGAAACAAGAATATTTCTTTGTCAGCGCCTCTCTGCAAGATATAATTGCACGTTTTAAGCGTACGCACAGAAATCTTGATATGCTCCCTGACCGTGTTGCTATCCAGCTGAACGATACCCACCCGGCTTTAGCCGTAGCCGAGATGATGCGCCAGCTGACGGATATTCATGGTTACACATGGGAGCAGGCCTGGGAGATCACGAGCCACATTTTCCATTATACCAACCATACCCTTTTACCGGAAGCGTTAGAAACCTGGCCGATCTCGATGTTAGAGTCTGTGCTACCACGGCACTTGGAGATTATTTATCAAATCAATCACCGATTTCTACAACAGGTAAAATACACTTTTCCTGGTGATACTGGAGCATTGCGCAGACTCTCCTTGATAGATGATGACAGTAGGCGTGTACGTATGGCCCACCTAGCGATCGTCGGTTCAACACGGGTAAACGGTGTGGCAGAATTGCACACTAACCTCGTGTGCCAAACAATATTTGCAGACTTCCATCACATGTGGCCACATAAGTTCGTTAATGTCACAAATGGCGTGACTCCACGGCGCTGGCTTCTGCAGGCAAATCCGGGGCTGTCCTCACTAATCAGCGAGCGTATTGGCGACAGTTGGATTACAGATCTCTCCAGTCTGAAGGAGCTAGAGGCGCACATTAGCGATGATACATTTATAGAACGCTTTCATGAAGTGAAGCATGCTAATAAGAATCGGTTAGCGCGATTGATTGATACCCGCCTTGGTGTCCAGGTGGATCCCAGTTCCATGTTCGACGTACAAGTGAAGCGGATACACGAGTACAAGAGGCAACTTCTTAATGTGCTGCACGTCATTAATCGTTACAATCGCCTGCGCGATCGTCACGACATTGACACTCTGGTGCCACGTACAGTGATTTTCGCTGGAAAATCGGCGCCGGGGTATTATATGGCAAAGTTAATCATCCGTCTGATTCACGACGTAGCGGAAATGGTTAACAATGACCCAAAAGTTGGCGACCTGCTGAAGGTCATTTTCGTCCCAAATTACAATGTGTCACTGGCAGAGATGATCATTCCGGGTTCTGATCTTTCGGAACAGATCTCGACTGCGGGGACAGAAGCCTCAGGAACGGGAAATATGAAATTCGCCTTGAACGGTGCGCTGACCATTGGCACGCTGGATGGTGCGAACATTGAAATCCGTGAATCTGTCGGCAATGAGAATTTCTTCGAATTCGGGCTAACGGCCGACGAAGCACAGGAGTTGCGTTTGCAGGGTTATGATCCTTGGCAGTTCTATCGCCGCAACAGGGATTTGATGCGAGTCTTGGATATGATTGGTCAGGGATTCTTCTCTCCAGGAGAGCCGGATCGCTATAGGCCAATCTTTGATTTACTTTTAAAAGGCGGGGATCATTATCTGTTGCTAGCTGACTATGCCTCTTACGTGGCTTGTCATCAGGAAAGGGTGGATGCTGTTTTTCGCAACAGAAAAGATTGGGCCAGGAGAGCGGCAATCAACGTCGCTAACATGGGGCACTTCTCTAGCGATCGGACCGTACACACATACGCCAGAGATGTGTGGAACGTGAAACAGATGGCGCTTTTTGAGTAAGGGATGACACGGCGGACGACACGGCGGACGGAGCGGACGGGAAAGCGGGAAAGGCTGCCCCGACCCCGCCCTGCCGGTCTTTTCGCCCTGCCGGTCTTTTTTTGGCAACGCGAGCGGTCGCGTGCCTGGGGACTCTCTTTCACTGGTTATGCGCCTGCCCACCCTTCTCATGCCATGCCAGGACTCTCTTTCTGTTCTACGGCGTGGCGCAAAAAACGCTCTAACTTGTTGCGGCGTGCGATCTCGATGCTCCAGTCGCACACAGGTAAAGCAGCAACACAATGCTCAGGGTTTCCTTGCGTGCCCAAAGACGAGGCAGAGTCTTCCCAAACATCGGCGGCTGTCCCTTCGTCTTGGCGGCTTTTTTGCGCTGCGACGCAGCCTGTAGAGGGGTCACAACGGTCAGCTATACGGTACGGCGACCGATGCATGTGTACTGAAAGCCCGCCTGCATGACGTCAGAAGGGTCGTATATATTGCGTAGATCAACGACGATCAGTTCTTTCAGGAGCCGGCGCATGCGCCCTAAGTCGAGGCTACGAAACTCGTTCCACTCAGTGAGTATCACCAAGGCCTCAGCCCCTTTCATTGTTTCATAAGCGTTTGGGCAGTAAAGGATGTCAGGCATCAGTTTCCGCGCTTCATTCATGCCTTCAGGATCAAAGGCGCGGACGGCAGCTCCAGCTTTCTGTAGGGCTGGTATGATATCGAGGCTAGGCGACTCGCGCATGTCATCAGTGTTGGGTTTGAAGGTCAGACCAAGAACGGCGATGGTCTTGCCGATCACTGACCCACCACAGGCAGCGATTATTCGACCCGCCATCTCCTTCTTGCGACGCTCGTTGCAGTCTACCACTGTCTCGACAATGCGTAGGGGCACACAATGGTCACGAGCCGTATGTACTAAGGCAAGCGTGTCCTTGGGAAAGCACGATCCCCCATAGCCTGGGCCGGGATGCAGAAACTTGTGACCAATTCGGCTATCGAGCCCGATTCCATGAGCAACATCGCAAACGTCAGTTCCAATGCGTTCACACAGGTCGGCCATTTCGTTGATGAAAGCGAGCTTGAGGGCAAGAAAGGTATTGGCAGCGTATTTGATCAATTCTGATGTTTCAATGTTTGTGAATAAGATTGGCGTCTCTCGCATGTATAGCATGCGGTAGAGCTGCCGCATAACCTCGCGGGCGCGTTCTGAATCCGTGCCCACTACCACACGATCTGGACGTACGAAATCATGGATCGCTGACCCTTCGCGCAGGAACTCAGGATTGGATACTACATCGAGGGGTGTCTCAGGTCGTGTCGCGCGGATGATGGATTCCACCTTGCGACCTGTGCCGACCGGCACAGTCGACTTAATGACGACCACAGTGTAACCGCGTAGCGCCTCGGCAACTTCACGGGCTGCCTCAAAGAGGTCGCTCAAGTCAGCAGCAGCGTGACCGTTCTTGTCCTTATCGCAAGGACATGGCGTGCCGACGGCGATAAACACTGCTTCAGCTTCAGCGACGGCTCCATGCAGCGCAGTGGTGAAGGATAACCGACCTGCCTCCGCATTGTTCTTGACTAAGGCGGCCAAGCCGGGTTCGTAAACAGGCATCTTCCCACGTTGCAAGAGGGCAACCTTGTTTTCATCTCTGTCAACGCACACCACATCAATGCCGAACTCAGAGAAGCAAGCTCCAGAGACCAAACCGACATACCCGGCCCCGATCACGGCGATGCGCATAGAATAAGGTCTCCTTTGCCTCTGGCAGAGAGAAGGAAAGAAAAGGCATTGCACTGAGGCATGGCACGAGTACTCATCTATTCTCTTTTTTTTCGCTTGTCTCTGTGCCGTGGGACAAGAGCTCTTGTAGTGCCTCTATGACCTGGGTGCGCATTTCAGGCCGCTGCAAAGCGTATGCTACATTAGCGTGTAAAAAACCGACTTTATCTCCACAATCAAATCTTCTGCCTTCAAAACGTAGGCCATGGAAAGAGATACGGCCAATTGTGGCATTAATTGCGTCTGTAAGTTGTACTTCATCACCACTCCCACAAATCTGATGGTCAAGATATTCAAACACCGTTGGGTGCAAGATGTAGCGGCCCGTAATGGAAATGTTCGATGGGGCCAGGGCAGGATCTGGTTTCTCGATGAGTCCCTTCGCCTGCACCAGACGGCCGTGATCCGCTTCTATATCAAGGATCCCGTAACGTCTGACATGCTGGAGCGGCACATCCATCACCGCGACCACGTTGCCACCTGTTTCAGCGTGTATGTCCACCATCTGCTTTAGGCAGGGAATACGCGTGAGAATCAGGTCGTCAGGCAGGATGACCGCAAATGGCTCATTCTCGATCAAGTCGCGAGCACACCAGACGGCATGACCCAAGCCCAGTGGTACGTGCTGGCGCGTGTAGGAGATTTGTCCCGACTTCGGCATTCCACTCGTCACAGCGGCGATCAGGTCATGCTTGCCACGGTCGCTCAGCAAACGTTCCAGCTCTGGTGCGGAGTCAAAGTGGTCTTCCAGGGCACTCTTGCCCCGGCCAGTGACAAAAATGAAGTGCTCAATGCCAGCGGCCCCTGCTTCTTCAACGGCATACTGTATAAGGGGTTTATCAACTACCGGTAACATTTCCTTTGGCATAGCTTTTGTAGCAGGGAGGAATCTCGTGCCCATTCCTGCCACAGGGAAGACAGCTTTACGTACACGTCGTGGCATGATATGTTCCTTGTTATGTTCCTTGTTCCGAAAGAAAATGCTGAGTTTTGCGCTTCTTCCTCTGCCGTTCTTCATTCACGAACCGAGCAGGACATCTTTGGCGCAATTGAGCTGGGCGGCCAGATAGCTGGATCCCCCATGATCGGGATGTAGACGGGTTATCAATCTGCAGTATGCGGCACGGATCTGATCCGGCGTGGCGTTAGCCCCAAGGTCCAATACGCGTAAGGCCTCGGCGTGTGTCATATGACCACAGCCACCAGTGGACGCGTGATCTGCGGAGAATCCATCGTCGTTTTTGCAGGCTGACGTAAGTGTCTCCCTCCAGTCAGCAGGGCCCTCCCGGTCGAGCCATGCCTCCAGCACTTTCAGGGAGTTCTCATCAGTGGCGCAAAAGCGGTAAAGAATCCCTAGCTCTGCCAGAGAGAGATCGTCCAACATGCGGCCCGCAAGCGCCCCTGTCCGCACCCGTCCTGACAGGCGCCCACTAATGGGATTGAGCACCAGGCGCAGGCACTCTGTTTCAATCACAGAGGCGTGGTGGGCTTTCCCGCTCATTGTGGAATGAAAGCCTGTCGATGACAGTGCTGCCCATACTCCTCTAATAAGAGCATGCAGATGCAAAGCCCGGATTGCCCACGGCAACCAAGCCGCCAGAAAAGCCAGGACCCAGCCTAGGCGCCCAGTTGCAGCCAATAGTACGGCAACGATTGCGACAGCCGCCACACCACCCCATTTCAATCCCTGGAGGACATCGCGCGGTTCATGAGTTGCAAACCAGCGCAGGAACAGCACGACAGCCATCAGTATGATCAGTCCCAAAAACAAAAACGGCAGCATGGCGTGCCTCTCTCCATTCTGCCACAAGGTCACTGCACAATAACATTCCGAAAAGTGCGCGAACAGACCTCACCCCGTGTGGCCTTTTTTGTCGATACACCCATGCGGTCTTTTTTGTGGCTGAGACCGCTCAGTAGCCCAAGCTGTCAGATACAGAATCTGAAATGTCGCTGGGACACGCCCTTCAGAATCTTTGTGAAAAAGACTGTAATGGTCGAGCGCCGCCTGGAGTGTCCCGCGACGTAATGGCGTGCGACGCCTTTCCCGCGCGGCATTGCTCTCCCCCGTTCCACGTATATCCTGTAATAATTGTACAGGATCTTTATAAATAACTGTAATAGTATCGCAATCTACCACAGGCATGGCAAATCCTGCCCGTTGCAGTAAGGTCCCTGCGGTGCGGACATCGGCAATAAAGGGCGCGATTCTTGCGCCCCCCCCCACCTCATCAGCGCGTTCGGCCACAGCCAGGGCAGTGCGTAACTCTGATAAGGAGTGACCACCAACCATACTGGCTAGAAAAAGGCCATCTGGCTTTAATACACGATGCACCTGCACCAGCGTCCCTGGCAGGTCGTTGACCCAATGCAGAACAAGATTGCTCATGACAAGATCAAACAGACCGACCCCAAAAGGCAAATCCTCCTCGTCGGCAATCACCGTCAAAGCAGAAGGCCATTTAGCCACCGCCTGTTGGGCCATGGCTTCGGAAAGCTCACTGCGCACCAGGCATTCAATGCCTCCACGATCACCGACAAGTTCGGCTAAAATACCTGTTCTACAGCCAAGCTCTAACGCAATGGGAAAGCGCTGCCTGATATCCTCCAGACGGCTAACCAACCTTCTGCCCACTTCGCGGAACAGAAAATCATGTGCCACAAAATCTGCGGCAGCCCGCTGGCGGCGGCAACGGATCAAGTCACGATCGAAAACATCCATAGAATCGGACATAACTTCTCCATAATGGCATGGCATGCTCTTCCGATCAATCAATTCCCCGACCCCCTTTTGTCATTCCGCGCGTGTGTGCCTGCAACAGGCTTGGTCCGTGCTCTCTCATTCACGAGGTGGATCTCTCACCTCTGTGACTCTGTGAGGGAGGGCCTGCGCTCGCATGGTGCAGCAGCCAGACGCGGGAGAGCCCAGGGAATGGGGATGGGGGCGCGACTTTGAAACCTCCTTTCCTTACCTGACTGCACAGAGTGCGACCTCCTGTGTAGAGAGCACCTCATCACGCGCTTATCGATAGGGTGGCTTATGCCAGCCGCGCGGAGAAAGCGTGAAGATCTCACATCCTTCAGGTGTGACTCCGATAGTATGTTCAAATTGGGCGGATAGAGACTTGTCTCGTGTCACAGCTGTCCAGTCATCTGGCAGCACTTTTGTTTCCGGCCTGCCAGCGTTGACCATAGGTTCTATTGTGAAGATCATTCCCGCGCATAGAATCATCCCAGTGCCGGGAGTGCCGAAATGCATGACATTAGGTGGTTCGTGGAAAACGCGCCCTATCCCATGGCCGCAAAAATCTCGCACGACTGAGTATCGGTGAGATTCCACATAGCTTTGTATGGCATGGCCAATGTCCCCTAGAGTGGCGCCAGGGCGCACAACGCTGATACCACGTATGAGGGCCTCATGAGTGGTCTCAACCAGACGGATTGCTTCGAGAGAAACATCACCAACATAGTACATGCGGCTACTATCACCATGCCACCCCCCTAAGACAGGGGTAACATCAATGTTAAGAATCTCGCCATCGTCCAGGGGCTTGTCGTTAGGAATCCCGTGACACACAACACTCTGCACAGACGTACAGATGGATTTTGGAAACCCCCTGTACCCAAGGGGCGCAGAACGCCCGCCGTGGGCCTCTGTAAATTCGGCACACAGCCTGTCTAGTTCACTGGTGGTAACACCAGGTCTGACATAAGGCGTGATATGATCAAGACATGCGGCAGCGAGCCATCCGGCTCTTCGCATGCTGGCAAATGCCTCAGGCCCATGAAGAGTCACCCCATATCGTTCTTGTGAGGGTTGTCTGTGTTGCAGATCTAGTCTATCCATATCCATGTCTACATCCCTAGAGAGAGGGTTCCTGTTGTAAGCCGTCAGCCTATGCGCGCTCCCGGCTCCAGGGAGAATCCGCTGACAGGAGACGGCTGTGGCGTTGCAAAAGCCGAAACGGAGGGCACCCGTCTGGCCGAGCACAATCCTCCTCTCACTCCCTAGCACTGCACTAGGCCTCAGAGGCCCAGAGGTAGGCCTCCCCTACGATACCCTACGATAATATTGGATAATATTGCTCGCTCCTCCATATCGGACGACAGCGTGAGTCGCTGCCGCAACAGCGACTGTGCTGACGCTGTCTTGGCTTGGAATCGAGAATAGGGCGAGGCATAGCCCGATTTTCACCCACACTCACACCAGCCTGCTTTGTGCGATGGCCGCTCTGATGAAAGAGGTGAAGAGCGGATGGGGAGAAAAAGGTTTAGATTTGAGCTCAGGATGAAACTGGACGCCAATAAACCAGGGATGAGGAGAAAATTCAATAATCTCGGGCAAAATCCCATCGGGAGATAGACCAGAGAACAGAAGTCCTACAGCGTGTAAAGATTCGCGATAGGAAATATTCACCTCGTAGCGGTGCCGATGGCGTTCACTGATACAATCAGTACCATATATGGAATGAGCTAAACTACCAGGTTGCAACAGACACGGGTACGCGCCAACGCGCATTGTTCCCCCCAAATCAGAATCAGCTGCTCTCCGCTCCACTTTTGTATTGCTGTGCCATTCTCGCATGAGTCCGATCACCAACTCCCCCGTCGACCCGAATTCGCTAGAACTAGCTGTACTGAGACCAGCCAAATGACGTGATGTTTCGATCACTGCCATCTGCATGCCAAAACAGATCCCGAAGTACGGGACTCGCTGCTCGCGAGCGAAACGAATAGCTCTAATCTTACCTTCAGCGCCGCGTTTCCCAAAACCTCCAGGTACCAAAATGCCGTTGACATGACTCAAGTGCCGATTCGCATCTTCCAGCTCGAAAAGTTCTGCATCAATCCACTCGAGCCGCACCCGTACATCGTTCGCAATACCGCCATGGGTTAAGGCTTCCGCAAGCGACTTGTAGGAATCACGTAGCTTCATATATTTGCCAACCACAGCAATAGTAATTTCTCCCTTAGGATGAATAATATGTTTAATTATATTATTCCAAATAGTAAGATTAGGCTCCCGCGCGTGGGGAATGCCAAAATACTTGCATACCTGAATGTCAAGCCCCTCTTTATGGTAGCAAAGCGGCACGCGGTAAATGGTCTCAACATCTAATGCAAGAATAACATTTTCTTCTTGCACGTTGCAAAAAAGAGCAATCTTACGCCGTTCCGACGGCGAGATGGGACGGCTGCTACGACACAGCAGAAGGTTTGGTTGGATGCCGACAGACAGCAGTTCCTTCACAGAATGCTGAGTTGGCTTTGTCTTGAGCTCGTCTGTGCTCGAGATATAAGGCAGTAAAGTTAGATGTACAAACATAGAATATGTACGTCCTAGCTCATTGCCCATCTGGCGAATGGCTTCGAGAAACGGCAGACTTTCGATATCGCCAACTGTTCCACCAATCTCACACAAAAGAAAATCCTCGTCGGCTAAGTCTGCGGCAATACTATCTTTGATAGTATCTGTAACGTGGGGAATCACCTGTACTGTGGCTCCGAGATACTCACCACGTCTCTCCTTGCTCAGAACGACAGAATAGATGCGACCTGTTGTGACGTTATCGCTCCGCCGTGAGGGCACGCCCGTGAAGCGTTCGTAATGCCCAAGATCCAAGTCAGTCTCAGCGCCGTCATCCGTGACATAGACTTCGCCGTGTTGGAGTGGACTCATCGTGCCAGGATCGACGTTGAGATAGGGATCAAGCTTGCGCAGCCGTACACGATAGCCACGCGCTTGCAAGAGGGCCCCGAGAGACGCAGTGGCGAGTCCTTTGCCCAGCGAAGACACGACGCCACCAGTAATGAAAATGAATCGAGTCATGGATGTGAGTCGATTCTCGTGCTTGTGTTCTGTGTGCTCAACAACACGTGTTGCCCTGTCTGAGACGGTCAATTTACGACGGATCCGTTACTAATGATTCTTTTTTTGTTCTTCTTGTGACAGTGGCTCCGCTAGACCCCTCTCAGGGAGGATCGTCTCAGGCGATGGCGGTGGCGGAAAAGCCAGAGGAGAAGGCAGAGAAGGCAGAGTCGTGGACGGCATCTCTGCAGGGGCAGCAGGTACAGCAGGTACAGAGACAGGCTTGACTCCCTGGCCCGCTGCCTGATCGAGAATAGATCTGTGCGGCATGTGAGAGTCATATCCCCCCAGGACAGCCAGTGCGAGGCTTGTGATCATGAAGACTGTTGCCAGCAAAGCGGTGGTCCGTGTGAGCAGATTGCCCGCTTGGCGGCCTGTCATAAAACCTGTGCTCCCTCCCCCAACGCCCAGAGCGCCACCCTCAGACCTTTGCAACAAGATGACTCCCACCATGGCTAAAGCGAGCAGCAGATGAACTGCCAGAAGAATCCTGATCATGGCTCAACCTCATCGCACCCCCTGAGGGCACATGACATCCTACCCTCTCACGACCCAACCCACTAGAGAGCAGGAGATTGTTGTGCAATAGCCCAAAAGTCTTCTGCCTTCAGACTAGCGCCACCGATAAGACCGCCGTCTACGTCTGGCAGGGCCAGTATTCCTCCAGCATTGCCGGGTTTCATCGAACCACCATAGAGGAGACGTACACTATCAGCTGCCGTTCCTATAAGAGCAATCAATTCCTTGCGGATAAAGGCATGAACCTCCTGAATTTCGCGATCCGTCGGTGTGCGGCCAGTGCCAATGGCCCAGACTGGCTCATAAGCGATCACAAGATCTGTATCGGCAGCCTCAACCTCTACCGGCATGGACCCCTTGAGCTGGGTCTGATTGACTTCCAGAGTTTTCCCAGAATCACGCTCGGCCTCTGTTTCTCCTATACAAAGAATCACCTTTAAGCCAGCGGCGAGAGCGGCTTTTGCCTTCGCCATGATGAGAGAGTCACCCTCCCCGTGGTCCATGCGACGTTCTGAGTGGCCCAGAATCACGTATGTACAACCAACGTCCTTGAGCATCAACGGGGAGATATCACCTGTATGAGCCCCGCTTTCCTTGATGTGGCAATCCTGTGCCCCAAGTGCAATCCCGCTGCCGGCGATTGTCTTGCCCAGATAGTGGAGGAGGGTGAATGGTGGACACACTACCATCTCGAAAGGCCAATCCTGCTTTTTCCTCATAAGAGTAGCCAGTGTATCAGCCAAGCTGTCTGCCAGGAGGCCATTCATTTTCCAGTTACCAGCAATCAGCGGACGTCGTGCCATCTTCTGCATTCTCCCTTGCGCTTCTCGTGCTCTCTGCACTAACCTGCCTAGATGTAGTAGAGTAGACTAGACAGCAACAGTGGTTGGCGGTTGTGTAACACAGACGGCTGCAGACTCGTGAAGAAAAAATGACGCTAGACATTACAACAGCAGGAGTAACCGCCGAGCAGGATGGGTAATGGACCGTGGCAGCGCGCCACATAACCCCTTCATCCGGCAAGCATTCAATCCACAATCCTTCAATCACAGATGCTCGACTCTTTTCGCAGATCCGTCAGTTCATGGATGACAAAGATACTTTTCGTCATCCTGATCCTCAGCTTTAGCATTTGGGGTGTGGCTGATCACATCACACGGCAACCCTCTGAAAGGCCGGCCATTACCGTTGGTGATGTTACAATCGGTGCGACAATTGTACAGGAAGAATTTAACCGAGACGTCACGAGATTACGGACAATACTGGACCAGCTTTCCTTCACTGCCGAGGACGCCCACAGGCTGGGATTCATGCAGCAAACTCTCAAGCGTTTAGCGGTCACAGCCGCTCTGGACGTTGCTGCACGGGCGTATCATCTGAGAGCGCCTGATGAGTTACTGGCGAGAAGGATTAGTCGTAATGCTGATTTTCATGATGCCACTGGTCGATTCAACCGTACCCTGTTCCAACACACTGTAGCAGCGCAGGGCCAATCTGAGGCAGTTTACCTCCGTGACCTGCGCCAGAGGCTCCTGCGGGTTCAGCTTAGCGACCCGCTGATCCATGCTGTAACGGTGCCAGAGATATCCATGGAGCATTTCAAGCAGCATCGTTATGAAAGGCGAGTAGCCGAGATTGTCACTCTTCCAATTGTTGCGTTCCCTGTCTTGACCCCTCCAGATTCGGTGACACTGGAAGCCTTTTACAAGGCCAACGCGGCGACATTTACAACCCCTGAATACCGCAAGATCAGTGCTATTCTGCTGACTAGATCAACCGTCGCGCCTCTCGTTTCTATTGCAGATGATGTAGTCCAGCGGGCCTACGATGAATCCCGTCCCACATTGCGCATACCGGAAACACGCACTGTTGAGCACGTTTTACTGGCAAGCCGCGAACAAGCGGAAAGCATGCTGCGCTTTATCATCAAGAACGGCTGGTCTCTGGATCAGGCAGCAGACGCTCTCGCACACCATGTGACATCCCTTGGACGTCTGAACCGTGCCGAAATGGAGAAAATGGAACCAGCTTTTGCTGAAGCTGTCTTTACCAAACAGGCCTTGGACAGCAGGGTACTGGGTCCTATCCAGAGTGCCTTTGGCTGGCACCTCATGAGAGTGACCGCAACCTTCCCTGCAGGAATCGCATCACTGGCGTTAGTACGCGACCATCTGAAAGAGGACTTGATTGCCGAAAAGACGGGAGATGTTGTCTACGAACTGGCAGGTAAAGTGGAGGATGCCATTAACGGTGGCGCTTCCCTTGAGGAGGCCGCACAGCATGTTGGTTTATCCGTGTCCGTTTTCTCTGTAGCCTCATCAGGCCTCGGCAGAGATGGCAGGATCGTTCCTTATTTACCCTCTATGGGAGAATTTCTAAATATTGCATTTACTATAAAAGAAGGTTCTCAGAGTCTAATAACTGAAAGTGATAATGGGTTCTTCATTATTAGAGTAGACAGGGTTTTCCATTCAAGATTACTTCCAATGAAAGAGATATCTCAGGAACTTATTGAGAAATGGGCCATTACGCAATATCGAGACACTGCTCGCCAGAAAGCTGAAACGGTGGCAAAACGTTTGCGGGCAGGTCTCTCGCTACAAGAGGCGGCCCGCGATTATTCAAGTAGTCTTCAGGTCTCAAAGCCGATTCTCCGGACTGATGGAGACGAGCAACTCCCGCCTACCTTCATTACGCGTCTCTTTAGCCTCGCAGTCGGGGAAACGCTCGTGGATGAAAAGGCGGAAGCATTTATTGTCGGGCGCTTACAGTCCATCATGGCACCTGTCTTAGATGCGTCCACTCTTGTGAGTCTGAAGAGGGAGATGACAAAACAGTACACAGAAGATATACTGGCGCAGTTTGCCGCGGCGGTGGGGCGGGAGTTCAATGCCACTATCAATTACCGGGCGCTGGAGGTCCCGTGATCCCATGAAGATCTGTCCTGAAGTTGCCGATTTCGTTGCAGTCTATGAAACTGGCAGGCCGCAGGTCGTATGGACGACGCTTGTCACTGACCTGGAAACACCTGTTTCCGCTTTCCTCAAGCTCGCTCATGGTCAGGCTAACAGTTTTCTGTTAGAGTCTGTGGAAGGCGGAGCGATCCGTGGCCGTTATTCTTTCATTGGCCTGAGGCCGGATGTCGTGTGGCGCTGTTCCGGCAACCAAGCGGAAATCAACAGAAGCGCTTGCACAGATGTCACGGCCTTCATGAAAGACACACGTCCTATACTAGAGTCTCTGCGCGCTTTGATGGCGGAATCGCACATCGAACTGCCTCGGTCCCTGCCACCGATGGCTGCAGGCCTTTTCGGTTACATGGGCTACGACATGGTACGCCTGATCGAAACACTACCTGATACTAATCCAGATACTCTTGACATTCCCGGTGGCCTGTTCTTGCGACCAACTATTATGGCTATTTTTGACAACATAGAGGACAAGATAACAGTAGTCACACCCGTCTGGCCAAAACACATGGCAGCCTCAGCAGCCTATGCGCATGCTTGCGAGCGTCTGGGGGACGTGCTCAGCCATTTTCGTCGGGTGCTCTTGCCCATTCAACATGATCGGAGTGCCACTGCAGAATCCTCACCTACTGTGCCTGTTGCGAACATGACTCGTGAGATGTTTCATTCTATAGTAGAAAAAGCAAAAGGATATATATTTTCTGGTGATATTTTTCAAGTTGTTATTTCTCAAAGATTGCGTATTCCATTTAATTTGCCACCTTTCGCTTTATATCGGGCCTTACGTCGCCTGAACCCCTCACCATTTCTCTTCTTCCTAAATTTCTGTGGTTATGCCCTAGTAGGGTCGAGTCCGGAAATCCTGGTGCGTGTCCGCGATGGGGTTGTAACCATCCGGCCTATCGCTGGCACAAGACCACGCGGAGAAACAACTGCAGCAGACGTGGCTCTGGCGGTGGAACTGCTAGCCGACCCAAAGGAACGCGCCGAGCATCTGATGTTACTTGATCTTGGACGCAACGACGTCGGGCGTGTGGCACAGGTTGGTTCTGTCAGAGTCACGGAAAAGATGGTCATCGAACGGTATTCTCACGTGATGCACATTGTTTCCAATGTAGAAGGACTTCTCGTGCCAGAAGAGGATGCTATGGGTGCTCTGATGGCCGGATTTCCCGCTGGAACTGTCTCAGGAGCTCCCAAGGTCCGGGCAATGGAAATCATTGAGGAATTGGAGCCGGAACGACGCAGTTTCTATGCTGGAGCCATCGGGTACCTTTCTGCTAATGGGAATATGGATACATGTATAACCCTGCGTACGGCCTTGCTCAAAGACGGCATGATGATTATACAGGCAGGCGGTGGCGTGGTGGCTGATAGCGATCCAGAATCGGAGTACCAGGAATCTCTCAACAAAGCGCGTGCCCTCCTCAGGGCAGCGGAGGAAGCTGGACACTTCGCGTCCCACTGACGGCTGCCGGACATTTCCTCTCAGAATTTGTCTGCCATGATTGTCTTCATTGTCGATATTGTCTTCGATCTTTGTCTGGCGGAACGTGATTCTCTCTCTGGCGGGCATACAAGCGGGCGCGGTTGGGTGCGGATAAGCGTACCTGCACATGAGTATGGCTTTCGTCCGTATGACACGCTAACACTTCACCCCAGCGATACAGCCAGGAAAGGGTGGCGCCATCTGCCAGAGGCACAGCGACCTCCTCGACGGAGAGTGTGCACGCGAGGCGGTGATCAAGCGTGGCCAGCAAAGAATCGAGCCCTTCGCCTGTGACGGCTGATAAAGGCAGCAGAATCCCGTTGCGACTGGCCGTATTGCGTAGTTTTTCCCGAGCTTCCGGTGCTAGCAAGTCAATCTTGTTACAGAGCTGAACGATGTTCCTGTCCACAATCCTCTCAAGCCCAATCATGCGCAGAATAGATTCAACGTCATCGCGCTGGGCGTCACTATCAGGATGGTGGATGTCTCGCACGTGGACCACTATGTCTGCTGATGTCACCTCTTCCAAGGTGGCACGAAATGCAGCGACTAGTTCTAGAGGCAAATCAGAAATAAACCCTACTGTATCCGACAGGATGACTTTCCGTCCTGATGGTAAGCGCAAGGCCCGCATCGTTGGGTCTAGTGTGACGAAAAGCTGGTCTGCCTCCCTGACATTGGCTTGTGTGAGGAGATTAAACAAAGTAGATTTCCCTGCATTAGTATATCCTACCAGGGCTACGACCGGGTAAGGTACCCGGCGGCGGGCCCGGCGGTGCAGGGCTCTCGTCCGTTTCACGGCGTCAAGCTCGCACTGTAAGCGGGCAATGCGATTCCCAAGGATGCGACGGTCAACCTCAATCTGAGTTTCTCCAGGACCTCCTAGAAACCCAAATCCTCCCCTCTGCCTTTCCAGATGTGTCCAGCTGCGTACGAGTCGGCTGCGTTGATAGGAGAGATGTGCGAGCTCAACTTGTAGCGCCCCTTCACGAGTGTGGGCACGGGCGCCAAAAATTTCCAGAATGAGGGCAGTCCTGTCTATAACCTTTGTCTTCCAAAGCCTCTCGAGATTGCGTTGTTGAATGGGAGATAATTGACAATCTAGAATAGCAAGAGTAATTTCCCAACTCGCAACCACACAGCCAAGATGAAAAACGGCTCCTTCCCCAAGATAAGTAGCAGACCGAACGCCGCGTACGGACACTGTTTCAACAGCCACCACGTCAAGAGCAATGGCCCGTGCTAGTCCCACTGTTTCAGTCAGGCGCGCTTGCGGTGGGCGTCCGACAGTCGTCGGACCCGTTGCTTTCTTCAGAGAAGGGTAGACCACAAGGGTCCGGCAATGTGTCGTCGAGAGTCTCACAATTCTCACATGGAGACTGGGCTATTCATGGCCCTCTTCCTGCGCTGTTTCCAAAATCTGGATTGGGGTAGCGGGCATGACAGTCGAGATAGCGTGTTTATAGACAAGTTGTGTGTGACCGTCGCGCTGCAGTAGTAGAGAGAAATGATCAAACCATGTGACTACTCCTTGGAGCTTCACGCCATTGATGAGGAACACAGTCACTGGAGTTTTATGTTTCTGGATGTAGTTGAGGAGCACATCCTGTACGTTTTGCGATTTTTCAGACGACATTTGTGTCCTCTGCCCCGTTTCCCTTGGCCGCTATCCAGTTTCCCTTGGCTTCTTGACGCCTCTTGACTGAATAACTGAATACTTGATTCTTATCAGCATCGCAAGCAGGATGCGATGCTTTGTATCAGCATCGCAAGCAGGATGCGATGCTTTGCATGCCGGAGCGCCCGCCTCACCCCCCCATGCAAGCCCACTGACGGACGTGGGCCGCTGCGAACCATACCATATTGTAAATTGTAAAAAAAAGGGAACCTCATCGCGGCTCTATCCGTCAGGTGCGGCGTGCAAATTCCTGGCTCCAGCCTACAGCCGCTCCGCTTGTGAGAGAAGAGAGGTAAGCCGTGCGGAGAAGACGGGTCACCGCCCCGGGATAACCATTTTTATTTTTATACCGTTAATATTCACAATTTTTAATATAAAAGTCGTAGTGCTAGTCAGGAAAGCTTCTGTAGCATGCTGAGCGTCCTCTAGGGTGAACGGCCGTTCTCATACTATCAATCCAATTGATTTTGCCAAACCAAGCACATTTTCCCGTGTAATGCCTCCCAGAATAGCGGGAGAAAGTGGCCTGGTAATGACAGGACCACTATTGGTGACAATCCAAGCAGTGGATGCGGTGCCTTCGGTGATTGTTCCGTCACTTCCCAGTAACCATGCCTCAAATGCTCCTCTCTCGCTAGCAACCTGTCTACTCAAGACATTCGGCAGCAGCGTAATACTCTTGATATCACACCGTTGCCAGCGGAGATCATTCAGAGTGATCACAGAGACACCCTTTTCGAACAGGGCTGCTGACGCGAGCCGGGAGTGCGAATGGGCCGTCACCACCAATGTAGAACGAACTTTTTGGGGTGGGAAAAAAAATCTTTTACAAATTCCACGGGATATTTGAATGTATATAATCCCATTACGGACGTAGTTCCTTTCTACGACGATGCGCAACACCGTGCGGAGCGTACGTTCTCCCACTGGCCATTCTAGGCGTGACTCAGCGATCGACCGGCCAAGCCGCCGCAAGTGAGGTACTGAGGTACGAGGTCGATGGGTCTACCATCCCATACAGCAATGACTTCGTATACGCCATCGGCAAGCTGGTAACCGCGATCCTCAATATGCACTCTTGCGCTGGCAAAGGAAACGTACTGGCCATTCACGTAAGCGATGCGAGACATGGATTCAGAAGTACTCCAGTCGGACGGCAAACATCTTTTCAACTTGTTTGACGGCGTGATGAGCTGCGAAGAGTACAACCCTATCATTCGCTTGGATGACACTTGTTCTCCTCGGCATGATGACCTGGTCATTACGGACAATGGCGCCTACAATAACTCCAAGAGGTAATTTGGCTTCATGGAGCGGGACACCAACTAAACTTGATGTTTCCAGAGCTGCAGCCTCTATTAGCTCGCCAAACCCTTCGTGCAGTGAATGAACAGCGTGGATACGCCCGCGCCGGACGTGCTGGAGAATCTTCGACACTGTGATGCCACGGGGGTTGACGACGACATCGACGCCAAGGGTACCGACAAGCGTATTGTAAGTAGTCTTATTAATAAGAGTAATGGCACGCTCACAGCCGTAGCGTTTAGCAAGGAGCGAGGAAAGGATGTTTGTCTCGTCGTCGTTTGTAACGGCAACAACTGCTTCTGTCCGGGCTACGCCGGCTTCGTCGAGAATTTCTAGATCGAGAACATCTCCGTTCAGGACAACAGTCCGGCTCAGAGACTTGGCTACGAGCTCTGCCCTGTTTTTATCTATTTCAATTATCTTAACATTCCCCGCGTGAAATTCAGTCTCGAGTTGCTGCGCCAGAAACAAACCAATATTCCCACCACCGAAGATCAGCACGCTCCGCACCTCTTGCTCTTTGTGACCGAAGGCGGTCATGGCACGGTCAATCTGTGCGGCATCCACGACGAAGTAGACTTCATCTCCTGGCAACATCTGATCGTCAGGTGTTGGTATGACAGCGTGTTCCTGACGGATAATACTAACTATAATAATATTAATTTTAGGAAATAATGCTGTTAACTGTTTTATTTGTGTATTTACAACTGGAGTTCTCTCTGTACAGCGTACACCGATTAATTGGACTCTGTTACCTGCCATGGGGATGACATCTATGGCGCCAGAGACATTTAATCTGCGTGTTACCGCTTTTGCAACTTCTATTTCTGGTGATATTATTGAGTCTATAGGTATATCTTCACGAGAAAAAAGATTAGACCATATAGATTGAAGATAGCTCTGATGGCGGACACGGGCAATTTTTGTTGGCACGCCGAAAAGGGAATGGGCCACTTGGCAGGCAACCATGTTGACTTCGTCAACGTGGGTCACGGCGATCAACATGTCACTCTCTTCTGCCCCGGCCATTTCTAGCACGTCGGGATGGGAGGCATACCCGGTGAGCGCCTGGACGTCGAGTGAGTCGCTGATCTGCCTGATCAGGTTGGCCCTCATATCAATCACTGTAACATCGTTTTTTTCATCGGCAAGATAGCGGGCAATGTTGAAGCCCACCTGCCCGGCGCCGCAGATGATCACTTTCATAGCTCACCCCCGCTCTGTTGTTGTCTGATGGAAGAGCCTCCAGAGGATTCACAGCATTACACATCTGAGACGTCTTGTCTGGCAAGGCAGATCTGATATAAATTCTATCAAGAGAGTTATTTTCTATTTTTTCTATGAAAGATTTTTTCTAAAAAAATACTAATCATATATTTAGAAGAAGATTTGAGAGGGGGATAGAGAGGGTGAAACGGCCCATAACCGTAAGATGATACAATCCCCTGAGGGAGACTGGACTCGTATGCTGTTGAACAGGCGGACAGGCGGCTAGCAACTTTAGAAGAGGGGAAGTGATAATAATGACGAGTACATGTGTTGCCTTGATTGTGGCGGCTGGTCGTGGACGTCGATTCGGTGAGGGGACCCCCAAACAGTATCTTGACATCGGTGGTCGACCAATGCTGCGGCATGCGCTGGCTACCTTTGCCGCCCACGTTGGAGTCAACGCAGTGCGAGTTGTGATTCACTCTGATGACCGTGAATTGTACGACATTGCTGCTACTGGCTTGAATCTGTTGGAACCAGTGACAGGCGGTCCAACCCGTCAGGATTCTGTCCGTCTTGGTTTGGAAAGCTTGGCTGGTAGTGGCTATGACACGGTTCTGATCCATGACGGTGCTCGTCCCTTTGTCAATTACGGTACGATCACCCGGGTCATCACAGCGCTTGTCAAGAGTCCAGGGGCTCTTGCCGCCCTCCCAATTTACGATACCATCAAGAGGGCTATGGCAGACCCCGTGACCCGTGTCTTGTCCACCGTGGAACAGACAAACCTTTGGCAGGCACAGACTCCGCAGGGTTTTCACTTCTCTGATATTCTCGCGGCACATCGTGCCGCGGCCGGCCATTCGTTGACAGACGATGCCGCTGTCGCTGAACGCGCCGGCTTACTGGTCCAGTTAGTGGAGGGTAGCAGAGAGAACTTCAAGATTACGACTGCAGCTGATTTATCGCGAGCCCGTCGCCGCCACTACGAGGCCCCCGCTACGGTTCGGATAGGAAGTGGGTTTGATGTGCATGCTTTCGGCGCGACAGGAACAAGCATCTGTCTGTGCGGAATTCATATACCACATGATCGGACACTCGTTGGACACTCTGATGCTGATGTTGCTTTACATGCCCTCACAGATGCTCTGCTCGGGGCCGTCGCCGCGGGAGATATTGGGCGTTTCTTCCCAGACTCTGATCTACAATGGCGTGGCAGAGAATCTGCCTTTTTCGTCCGGCATGCCGTGAGCTTAGTCCGTGCACTTGGTGGTGAAGTCATTGCCGTGGACATCACTATTTTCTGTGAGTCTCCCAAGGTAGGACCATACAGACTAGCCATGGGTACACGCCTCGCAGAGATTCTCGATATTGCCGTTGAGCGTGTCAGTCTCAAGGCTACGACGACAGAAGGCCTAGGATTTGCAGGACGCCGCGAGGGCATAGTAGCGCACGCCACAGTGACCGTTCATATTTCACCTTCTGTGCCATTCTCTGGCATGAGATGTTGAGTCCATCCCGGTCGCAGAAAGTTCTCTACTGGGGGGGCCGCATTGTCTGCAACTCAGCCTCTTGAGAGGAGAGGACGACTACGACATCACCGTCCATACCCATGCCAAGGACAGCTCGTGCCCGCTCCTCTAGGAGATCATAGTCTATACTACACGGCCGCAGGAGATGCACACGATTCTCCAGTACAGCATATTCTTTCTTCAGAAGAGTGAGGCAGGCCTGGGCTTTCTGGAGCTCATAGCGTATTTCCCACAGTGCAAGTAACCCTCTGTCTCCATAAACGAGAAAGTAAAGTAAATAAGCTACGATTCCCAGTCCTAAAAAAAAAGAGAGGAGTAGACGCGAGTAGAGAGGCACGGCTTTCAATTCCACGCAGTAAACATGTCTTCACCAATTTCAGTTGGCAAGTGTCTAACGTCTGATGTCCCGGGTATTTTTTGCATTCCTTTCGCAGGATAGAGTCGGCTCAAGAACGCGTGAGCCGTTCAGAGCTTATATGGAAAAAGACTCTGAATTTCAAATGCGTCTGGACGCTCCTTTTTCCTCCCAGCCGTTTAGAGGAAGCTGTTGCATTGCAGCCGTTCCTGGTTATGGTTGCAATCCACTATCAGCATGAAAGATGGAGAGGTGACAGTTGACAAAAGCATTGTACGATATCGGTGAAGCCCCGCCACTCGGGGTCGTCCCGGAGAAGATGCATGCATGGCTCATCCGGCCAGAACGTTTTGGCGAACCCATGCAGGCCTTTCAGAAGGAAGTTGTCCATGTCCCGACTCTCGCGGACGATGAAGTCCTCGTCTACGTCATGGCGGCTGGTGTCAATTACAACAATGTATGGGCTGCCTTGGGCACACCTGTCGATGTGATTGCTGCCCGTAACAAGGCTGGCGAACGGGAGGTTTTCCATATTGGTGGCTCAGATGCATCCGGTATTGTCTACAAGGTTGGTCAGAGTGTGACCAACTTTAAGGTTGGGGACGAAGTTGTCATTCATTGTGGGACGTATGCCAGCACTTGCCCAGCCGTTCAGGCAGGCATTGACCCCATGTACTCCCCCACTTTCCGTATTTGGGGATATGAAACAAACTGGGGTAGTTTTTCCCAATTTACCCGAGTCCAAGCGCATCAGTTGTGCCCCAAACCCCGGCATATGAACTGGGAATCTGCAGCTGCCTACATGCTCGTCGGCGCTACCGCTTACAGGATGTTGATGGGCTGGAGTGAGCATGCCATCCGGAAAGATGATGTGGTCCTGATCTGGGGCGGCGCTGGCGGCCTTGGGTCCATGGCAATACAGATCTGTCGTTCCATCGGCGCCATACCAGTTGCTGTTGTCTCTGGGGAGGAAAAAGTTTCCTATTGCAAGAATCTCGGCGCTGTTGGTTGCATAGACCGCCGTCAATTTGACCACTGGGGTATGTTACCACACTGGAAGGATGCGGCCGGCTACAAGACATGGCTCAAGGGTGCACGAGCATTTGGTGCGGCCCTCTGGGAGGTTTTAGGTGAAAAACGCTCTCCGCGAGTCGTCTTTGAACATCCTGGTGAAAGCACCATTCCGACATCCCTTTTTGTTTGCGATACAGGCGGCATGGTTGTGATATGTGCCGGCACGAGTGGCTATAATGCTACTGTAGACCTGCGTTATTTGTGGATGCGGCAAAAACGTTTCCAAGGCTCACATTTCGCTAACGATGTGCAATGTTATGCCTTGAATGATCTGGCTGTCAGAGGGTATATCGACCCATGCTTGTCGCGTGTTTTTTCTTACGACGAATTACCAATGGCCCATCAGCTGATGTTCGAGAACAAGCACCCACACGGGAACATGGCGGTTCTGGTCGGCGCCCAAGCGCTTGGCATGGGGGGCACCGCAGAGCCGCCAGCGGTTGCGGGTCAGCATATGTCTTTGCCGGCTGATGACAAACATGACACGCCCCACCCTTATCCTCTTTCTGTTCCCCTGCCGGGGATTACAGCAGAGTCAACAGACTTAGCACCAGGAGTTGTCGAGGATGCGACTCCAGTGGTCGATGTCATGCGACTAGGTTTGATTTCCTGCGCACCGACGGATACGGTCGCTGCAGCCGTGTCCATGATGGTGGAACAAGATATACATGCTATAGTTGTTATTGATGATAACATTGCTACTGGTGTAATATCACAGACAGACGTTGTACTCGCCCGTCAAGGACGTTCTGCAACGGAAGTCCGCAATCTCACCGTTCGCGATGTCATGAGTAGCGGCTGTGTGACTTGCGATGTGAGCACGACGGTGACTGAAGCGATCAGCACCATGACCCGTTTGCGAATACATCGATTAGTTGTAACTAAGAATAAAATCCCCGTTGGAGTAATTTCCATGACAGATATTATCAACAGGCTGGTAGGGGCGTAAAGACAGCCTGGACGCGCGCCGCACTCTCGTCTGGCATTGCCCTACTGCCCTACGACAATTGTCAAGAAAGCGTCTAGGTCTCGATGGTTAGCTCTACAGTTACAGTGTCTGAACATGCTAGAGCTAACACTTCGAGCCCAGCCCACTTCGAGCCATAAAATAAAGGTCTATCGTGGCGTTGGAAACAGCCATTTTTGCAATACATCCTCTCCGCCGGTGGTGAGTCTATCAGTGGAGGTGGAGACTGGCCCAACTGCAGCCTGTGCCAATGTCCACGACAAGCGGCACTGACAAGGGAACGGCTCCCTCCATTACTGAACGAATCAAGGTGACGGTAGGACCAACTTCAGCAAGGGGCACTTCGAACACTAATTCATCGTGCACCTGTAAGAGCATGCGTGCCTTCAGACTGGCTGCTGCCAGAGCACCGGGCAAACGGACCATCGCATGCTTAATGATATCGGCAGCACCGCCCTGAATCGGGGCATTCATGGCCGCGCGTTCGGCAACGCCACGGTTGTGGGCATTGCGATCATTGATTCCGAAAGCCAGACATTTGCGCCCCAGCAAGGTGGTCACAAAACCCTGTTTGCGCGCTTGTTGCTTGATTCTCTCCATGTAACTGTGGATTTCTGGATAGCGTTCGAAGTAAGCCTTAATAAATTGTCTTGTTTTCTCTTGAGGGAGGCGGAGCTGTGTTGCTAAGCCAAACGGCGATATACCATAGATGATGCCAAAGTTGATCGTCTTAGCCTGACGGCGAAGAAGCGGGTGAACATCATTGACGGGTATGTTAAAGATCATACTAGCAGTAAAAGTGTGAACATCAGCATTATGACTGAAGGCCTCCTTCAAGGCTCTCACATCAGCGACATGGGCCAGTAGTCGCAGTTCTATCTGTGAGTAGTCTGCCGATAGTAACACATGACCAGGCGGTGCGATAAAGGCATGGCGGATGCGGAGACCATCTGCAGTACGGGCGGGGATATTCTGTAAGTTAGGATCTGTGGAGGAGAGACGTCCGGTCGCCGTTGCAGTTTGCATAAAAGACGTATGTACACGTCCTGTTTCTGTATTTCTGCGAACCAGAATGGCCTCTATATATGTGCTTCTGAGCTTCGCAAGCTGGCGCCAGTTCCGTACTAGTCTAGGGAGGGGATGCCCCTGCGCCGCTAGAATATCGAGAACAGTCGCGTCCGTGCCATACATGCTATTTTTTTTTGAGGATTTTTTCTTCCTTGGTAGACCCAGGTGTTCGAAAAGAATTGTGCCGAGTTGTCTCGGTGAGCTCACGTTAAAGCGCTGTCCGGCTAAATGATAGATATCCGTCTCTAACGATTGCATGCGGAGAGAAAAATCGACAGAGAGTCTCTGCAGTGCTTTTGCGTCCACAAGAATGCCCGCTCGTTCCATCTCCCCAAGAATTGGAACGAGTGGTCGATCCATGTTTTCATGAACCGTGACCATCTTCTCTGTCAACAGCCGATTCCGGAACAGAATATGGAGACTATGGGCGAGAGCGGCTCCCTCGGCCGCGTATGCAGAGGCTTTGTCAAGAGGAACCCGGTTGAAAGGAATCTGTCTCTTCCCAGAGCCGCATATGGCTTTGTGGGAGGGAAGCATGACGCCTATATACTTCCTCGCTAGCTCTTCCAGACTGTGACTAGTACCAGAACCTTCTAACACATATGAGAGCACCATCGTATCATCAATAGGTGCTACAACAATTGGCCTGCCAAGCGCTTGGCAGCCAGCTTTATGAAAGACATGGAGGTCAAACTTGATATTGTGTCCTACTTTGAGCACGCTGCGGTTTTCTAATACTGAGTCCCGCAGCATTTCCAGGGCTTCTGCCATGGGAATCTGGAGCGGACTCTCTCTCGTCGGTGATGGCTGTTGAGGCTGTTGACTCAGCGGGATATAGCAGGCGTCCCCTGGAGCGACCGCTAGTGACACTCCGACAAGAGGGGCCGTGACTCGCTCAAGAGAATCTGTTTTTGAGCAAATTGCTACTTTTTTTGCAGTCCTTATTTTCGCTAACCATTGGTCAAGAGCCTCAAGGCTTTGCAGGAGACAAAATGAAAATATTCCCTTTTCAAGGGTTTTCATTTTAATAAAATTATTAAAAGTTGTTAAAACATTGAGATCTGAGAAGTTTTTCAAAACGATAAAGCAGACTGTCAAAAGCCTGCGCCCGTAAAAAAGCCCGAACGGCCTCTGGATCCAGCGGCCGCCTTCTCAGAGCTGTCAGCGGCGTGACGACAGAAATATCATCTTTTAGTTGTGTCAGCGCCCGCGACAGACGGGCCCTCGCGGCATGAGAGAGTAGAATACGACGCAGCCTCTCTTGAGGGATCTCGCCGACACGAGCGAGCAGACTCTCCAGGTCACCAAAGAATGTAATAAGAGCAGCGGCCCTCTTCACGCCGATACCCGGAACACCCGGTACATTGTCAACGGGGTCACCCGCGAGAGCTTGCACATCTGCCACCTGACAGGGAGCAACACCGAACGTCTTTCGTACTTGATCCGGTCCCATCGCACATTTCTTGAGCGGATCCCAGAGCACGATTCCATGTCTGACAAGTTGCATCAGATCTTTGTCTGCGGAAAAAATCGTCACATTGGCACCCTGAATCACGGCCTGACGGGCATAGGTCGCAATAAGATCGTCCGCTTCATAGCCAGCCTGCTCAACGCTCGCAATACTAAACGCCCGGATACCATCACGGATGAGAGCCAATTGAGGCGCTAGAGACTCCGGCAGCGGTGGTCGATGCGCTTTATAGGCATGGTATAGGTCGTTGCGGAAGGTACGACGACCAGTATCTAATACCATAGCCATGGATTCTGCAGACTGTTCTTCTTTAAGTAACCGCATCAGCATAATGGTCATACCATACACAGCGTTTACTGGTACCCCGTCTGGACGATAAAGGGGCGGGAATGCATGGAAGGCGCGTGCAATGTAACCTCCACCGTCGATCAGGATCACACGACGCGGTGGCCGAGTCTCCCCAAGGACGGGCGCAGCAGAACGTGACACAATTCTTTCTCTCTTTCTCACGCGCGCAGCATGCCTGCCTCTTGCCATGGATGGAGAGAGCGGACCATGCATACAGTCAGTGTTGTGTACTGCACATTTGTAGCCTTTTTAGAAGGAAAAAAACCGTCATAGAGATTTTCTGGAGAGATTTGATGAGCAGTTGGAGTAGCGCCTGACATTAAAATATCTGCCCACGGGACTGGCGCCCGACTACAGCCTTCGAGAATCTCCCCCCAGGAGGACGGCCATCTGGTCCATAGAGCAGAGCAGCCCGCCTTTGGAAGGCAGAGACCATCCGTTTAACTGCTTCGTTAAAAAGGGCTCCCACAATCTTTTGGAGCATTTTTGAGTGAAATTCAAAATCTACATAGAAATCTATTAACACTCCCCCATCATCCATTTGTTTAAAGACCCAATGGTTGTCCATGTATCGGAAGGGTCCTTCAGCATAGGCGACGTTAATACCATGAGGGCGATTCAGTTCGACTCGCGAGGTAAATTTCTCACGCACCATTTTGAAACCTATCATAAGATCAGCAACAATGATGTTTTCTTCTCGTCTACGGATACGAGCCCCCGTACACCAGGGCAGAAACTCCGGGTACTTTTCGATGTCCGCGACCATGTCGAAGATTTGCTCTGGCGTGTAAGGCATAGGCCTCTTTTCCGCATGAGTCGGCATGACGTCACTTCAGCGCACGGCTGCCGCAGCAGCACGGGCATTACGCAGCGCTGCAAAGTCCCGTTCTGCATGATAGGAGGAACGTGTCAGAGGTGATGCAGCAACAATAAGGAAGCCCTTCGCCCGTGCGAGGGCAGCATATTCGGCAAACTCTGCGGGCGTCACATATCTGTCCACAGCAGCATGTTTCACGGTTGGTTGAAGGTACTGTCCTATTGTGAGGAAGTCTATACCCGTCGTTCTCAGGTCGTCCATCACCTGTGCGATCTCCTGCCTGCTTTCACCGAGACCAACCATGAGTCCAGATTTTGTAAAGAGAGCTGGATTCATGGTTTTTGCCCGATCCAGCAACTTCAGGCTGAGAGCATAGCGTGCGCCTGGTCTGATGGCTGGATACAGTCGTGGAACTGTCTCGATGTTGTGATTAAATACATCTGGCTGAGCACGTATCACAACATCGCCACTTCTTAGCTTCCCCCGAAAATCTGGCGTTAGGACTTCAATAGTAGTCGTAGGCATGCTGGCACGTACAGCGATGATCACCCTGGCAAAATGACCGGCACCACCATCCGCGAGATCATCACGATTCACAGAAGTTATCACAATGTGCTGGAGTCCTAAGAATCTGACGGTGTTGGCGACTTCTGTTGGTTCATTGATATTGACGGGATCAGGCCGGCCTGTACGAATGTTGCAAAAAGCACAAGCGCGCGTACATGTAGATCCTAGTATCATAAAGGCAGCATGCCGGCGCTGCCAGCATTCACTCATGTTTGGGCAAGCGGCCTCTTCGCATACGGTATTCAGTCGATTCTCGCGTAGAAGAGAAGCCATCTCGCTCACGATGCGAGCCTTACGAGAAGTGGGAGCCATGGCCCGAATCCACATCGGCCTATCAGAGACTCCAGAACGCCAATCTGGTGCGTTACTCATGAGATTGCGTGACTCGCTCGATAAACGTGTCTTTCAGACGAACGCATGCACTGCACTATATTGAAAGTAATGTACTTGTACTGTTTGATGTTGCAAGTGCGGATAGCATAGTCAGAGCAATGGCAGTGGTTGCCAACCGCACCTCTGTTCGCTCTCCTTGGCAAAGGATCTGCTGATGAATCCGGCTCATTCCACGCCGTGCCGCAGCGAGATGTACTAAACCCACTGGTCGTTCTTGTGAACCGCCATCTGGCCCAGCAATGCCTGTGACGCCAATAGCGAGCGAGACGTCTGGACAACGGGTGAAGACACCTGTGACCATGGCACAGGCAACAGCCTTACTAACGGCGCCATGATTCTGCAGAAGTTTTTCTGCCACACCCAGGACTTCAAGCTTTGCCGCATTGGAATAGGTAATGAATCCACGTTCGACAACACTGGACGCCCCTGGAATCTCTGTGAGAAGGGCAAAAATGAGACCCCCCGTACAAGATTCAGCGGTTGCTAGCTTCAGTCTGGCTTTCTGACAGCTTTTCAGCAAGTCTACAGCCTGTGCGACTAACTCAGTAGGAAAAAGAGCCATACTGTATTTTGTACACATCCTCTATCCAGTTGTGCAACTTTTTGTTTGTGCACATTGTACCAAGATTCTTGGAAAAGGAGATAGGGGGCAGAGGATATCATGCCATGGTGCCGTGAGGATGAGGCCACGGCACTCACGTCCCCCACGCACCCACGTCACCATTGACAGGACATCTTGTAGACGTTTACCTTACCATTTTCTTCTTATACAGGTCGCCGTGTGAGTAGAGGGTGTTGCATGCGTTCACCCATTGTATGGGGACGGTGTTATGTTTGCAGTGATTAAGACCGGCGGTAAGCAGTACAAGGTCACCAGAGGTGCTGTGGTGGCTGTTGAGAAGCTCTTTGGGGAGCCGGGTTCAGCTGTTGCCTTTAGTCATGTGGTCATGATGAATGAGACAGTGGGCCAGCCCTCCGTGCCCGGGGTTTCTGTGATGGGCGAAATTGTGCGTCAGTTTAAAGGTGACAAGATTATAGTTTTCAAAAAACGGCGCCGGAAGAACTCCCGTCGCAGAAAAGGGCATCGGCAAGCTCTGACTCTTGTGAGAATTACGGATTTTGTGGTGGGGGAGAATCCTTTGGTGGAATAAATTTCTTAAATCTTCTAGCGTCTCGTGACGCTTGTGTCCATAAAGATTCTCTAAAGAGGCAGTGATGGCTCATAAGAAAGCAGGTGGTAGTTCTCGTAATGGGAGAGATACGGCAGGGCGCCGTCTTGGTGTGAAGAAGTTTGGTGGGCAGGAGGTGAAACCGGGTAGTATCATCGTACGGCAGCGCGGGACTCGTTTTCATGCTGGTCACAATGTCGACATGGGACGTGATCATACATTGTTTGCAGTGATGGCAGGGAGGGTTGTCTTCAGAAGAGGCTACGCAGGGAAGGTCGTTGTCACTGTTGTATGTTAGGTCTTAGAGGAGGAGGAGGCTGGACGTTGGACGTCCATAAGGAAGGCTCCATGAAACCACAGAGAGGGGGAGTGGGGACCGCAATCATGTGGCTCTGATCGTGATACGATGAAATTTCTTGATCAGGTAAAGATCTACATTAGAAGTGGTGACGGCGGTCGCGGTTGCATTGCTTTCCATAGGGAGAAATGCATTGCATACGGTGGACCTGATGGCGGAGATGGGGGTCGTGGAGGTGATGTGGTCGTCACGACTGTAGAGGCCATGAATACTCTCATTGATTTCCGATACAAACAACATTTCCGTGCAGAATCTGGCTTGGCCGGTATGGGAGAAAACCGATCAGGGCGTAAGGGGCGTGATGCTTTTTTGCGCGTGCCGATTGGAACGCAGATTTTTGATGAGTCTCGTGCAGTTATGTTGGCTGATCTCACAAGGTTAGGACAGTCTGTGGTCATCGCTCGGGGGGGAGACGGGGGATTTGGCAATGCACATTATAAGTCAGCAACTGACAGGGCGCCGCGTTATGCAGGTCATGGTTGGCCAGGCGAGGAAAAGTGGTTGTGGTTACGTCTCAAATTGCTGGCAGATATAGGGCTGATAGGATTGCCCAATGCTGGCAAGTCTACTTTCCTGGCCACAGTTACTCGGGCGCGACCGAAGGTGGCGGCCTATCCCTTCACTACTTTGTATCCGCATTTGGGAGTCACTCATGTAGACGGTGACAGGTTTGTCCTCGCTGATATTCCTGGCCTCATTCAAGGTGCACACAATGGTGCTGGTCTTGGTATTCGTTTTTTAGGGCATGTTGAGCGATGCAGTGTGCTGCTGCATTTGGTGGATGGCACTGGCGATGTAGAAAATGCTTATCGTATTGCGCGTGGTGAGCTTGAATCCTATGGTCATAGTCTCGACAAAAAGATCGAAGTGATTGCCCTCAATAAGGTTGATTCACTGAATACGCAATCTCTGACTGAACAGCATGTAGCTCTGGCCAAGGCTGCGGGTGTTGACAGACAGACCGTAAGGCTCATTTCGGGCGCGTCAGGCTATGGGGTAGAGATCGTGCTGCAGGCCTTAAGACAGGCGGTTATTCAGACTGCTGCTGTCGCACAGATCACGGGGATCACGGGGGAAGGCCGGAGTCTATGGGCTCCATGACGGTGACGGCATCGCAAAAATTTTCTGCGGGGGCTACTCCACGACAAATGGCAACAGCTCGTCGTGTTGTTCTGAAGGTCGGTTCTACTTTGTTAGTAGATCAGACGACTGGTGCCCTGCATAGGGCATGGCTGAACGGGTTGGTAGAAGATATTGCCACTATCCGTCGACGTGGGCAAGACGTGGTCGTCGTCACCTCTGGAGCAGTGGCGTTGGGAAGACATATCCTGAACATGGAAAGGAAGCAACTTAAGATAGGTGAAAAACAGGCGGCCGCTGCAACAGGTCAGATAAGTCTCGCACATGCTTATCAGGCAGGCCTCGCGGCACAGAGTCTGACTGCGGCACAGGTACTGCTGACACTTGATGATTCAGAAAATCGTCATCGCTATCTACATGCTCGGCATACTTTTGAAACTCTATTCCGTCTTGGTGCTGTCCCAGTAGTTAACGAAAACGATACAGTAGCGACACAAGAATTACGTTTTGGTGATAATGACCGTCTCGCTGCACGGGTAGCCGCAATGATTGCTGCAGATCTACTTGTTTTGTTTTCAGATATTGATGGACTCTACACGGCTGATCCGCACACAGACCCAGCAGCCATTTTTGTGCCAGAGGTCAGAGCCATGACCCCTACTATTGAGTCGATGGCAGGAGCTAGTGCATCCCGCCACGGGTCTGGTGGCATGGTCACGAAGCTGATGGCCGCACGCATATGCATGAGTGCGGGGTGCCATATGGCTATTGCTCCTGGTCGCATATTACAACCATTAAAAGTATTAGAAGAGGGGGGGCGCTGTACATGGTTCATTCCTTTTACAGAACGCTCTCCAGCTCGTAAGCGTTGGATTGCTGGAACGTTACGGGCGACGGGAACGCTTACAGTAGACGAAGGAGCAGTCGTCGCTCTTCAGGGTGGTTCAAGTCTGCTGCCAGCAGGTGTCATTGCCATTGATGGACATTTCTCTGCAGGAGAAACCGTCCTCGTACGGAATAAGATGGGTCGCCTGGTGGCACGTGGTTTGATCGCTTATTCCTCCCATGAAACTGTTCGTATTATGGGACGCCACACCAGTGAGATTGTGGCTGTGCTAGGCTACAGAGGCCGTGACGAGTTGATTCACCGTGACAATCTAGCCTTGGAGTAAGGTTGAAGAGATTCTGGAAAATTTCCTGGAGCGGGTGCCAGAGCGGGTGCCAGAGCGGGTGTAAGACACACACATTCGGTGTTATGAACTCATGTCTGGCTATTTTCTTTTTGACAAATATTGTCTTTTTGACAAATGACGCTGTCTTCAGCGTTGCGCATGCCTGGTTCGCCCGTGATCAGATCAGAATCGTCGGTTCATCCACTGTTTATCCCTTTGCGACCACCGTTGCAGAACGGTTCGGTAAGAGCACTCACTTCAAGGTACCGATAGTCGAGTCGACAGGCTCCGGTGGCGGCATTAAGCTGTTTTGCAGTGGTGTGGGCGTTGAGTATCCGGATATCACCAATACATCCCGTCGCCTCACGAGAAACGAAATGAACGCATGCCTTAGGAACGGGATCAGAGACGTTGTAGAGGTCAAGATCGGTTATGATGGCATTGTGTTAGCACACGCGAAGGTGTCACAAATAATAAATGTCACTCGCATGCAAATTTTCCTTGCCCTTGCACAACAGGTTCCACAGGATGGCAGGCTTGTGGAAAATCCGTACAGGACGTGGCAGGACATTGACGCAGGCCTCGTGTCCAACAAAATTGAGGTGCTAGGACCACCACCGACCTCTGGCACCCGTGACGCCTTTTTAGACCTTGTCATGGATGTCGGCTGTAAAGAATTTCCGGAGTTTTTAGCGTTGAGAGCTCAGGATATAAAAAACAAATCCCGCGCTGTTTGCCAAATGATTCGGACAGATGGTGCCTTCATTGAGGCTGGTGAGAACGATAACCTCATTGTCCAAAAGCTGATCGCGAATCCCAAAGCATTTGGTATCTTCGGGTTCAGTGCCCTGGACCAGAATACAGATAAACTGCAGGGCGTCTTTGTCGATGCGCAGCCGCCTACCTTTCAAAACATTGCTGACGGGCGCTATCCTGTCACACGTCCATTGTTTTTCTACGTCAAGAAAGCCCATGTGGGAATCGTCCCAGGTCTCAAGGAGTACATCGCAGAGTTTACTCGCGAGCAGGCCTGTGGTTGGGACGGCTATCTGGCTGACAAGGGCTTGATTCCATTGTCAGAAGACGAACGCCTTCTTGAAAAGAAGGGGCACATGATTAATTTTTCTTTAAAAAAGAAAACCCCTTCTTAACACCAGGCAGACCAGCGAACCGTACGGCTCAACGAGCATGCATGTTCTAACACTGCTCGCCGTTCTCCTCTGCATCAGCCTGCTGGGCTTCAGGATTAGCCAGAGTCGTGCCTTGAGTCTCGCCCGTACAGCGGGTCTTCACTCTCTACCATACCATCATGGTCAGTTTGCCAGTTTAGCGATTCTATTACCTGGGCTGGGAGTGATTCTACTCTGGAGCCTGTTAGAGGCCCCACTGGCTCTTTGGCTGGCCCTCGATCACCTGCCCGTCCCGCCCAACTTAGCCGATGGGGAGGTACGTCTGCTCATAGCAGAGATCAGCAACATAGCAGCCGGGTATGGCGGCCGGCAGGATCCGGCCTTATTAGCAGCAGCATGGCATTATAGAGAGCTGCGGCAAACAAGCTTTACTCTTGCGGCTTCTGTGGCTGTGAGTGTTTCACTTGGCGGTCTTGTGTTTGCCTGGCGTCGAGTCACGCCCAGCCATCAAGCGCGGAATAGCGTCGAGCGTGTGCTGAAAATTTTCATGATTCTATGCTCCGCTCTGGCTGTGCTGACAACGGCTGGGATCATTCTCTCTCTCCTGTTTGAAGCCTTCCGATTCTTCGTCCATGTCCCATTCACAGCGTTCCTGTTTGGCCTTGAATGGAGTCCGCAAAAAGCGCTCCCTGCAGAGCAGATAGGGGCAGTTTTTGGAGCTGTTCCTTTGTTCACCGGGACATTGCTGATTGCCAGTATTGCTATGCTTGTTGCAACACCCCTTGGTCTTCTGACTGCCATTTACACCGCTGAGTATGCGGCACCGCATATTCGTACAGTGGCTAAGCCCTTACTTGAAATTCTCGCTGGGATTCCAACAGTAGTTTATGGTTTTTTTGCCGCGTTGATGGTGGCCCCTGCCCTACGCGATACAGGTGCAATGTTCGGTATTTCCATCTCGTCTGAAAGTGCTCTTGCCGCCGGTGTGGTCATGGGAATCATGATTATTCCTTTTGTCTCATCGCTGGCGGACGACATTATGAGTGCTGTACCACAGTCCCTGCGGGAAGGATCATTAGGTCTAGGGGCGACCCAGTCTGAGACTATCCGTCGCGTTGTTCTACCTGCCGCTCTGCCTGGTATTATCGGGGGTATTTTACTTGCAGCCTCCCGTGCGATAGGCGAGACGATGATCGTAGTCATGGCCGCTGGCCTTTCTGCTCATCTGACGGCCAATCCCTTTGCAGCCGTCACTACAGTCACAGTGCAGATCGTTACTTTACTAGTCGGCGATCAGGAGTTTGACAGTCCGAAGACTCTGGCAGCTTTTGCGTTAGGCCTTGTGCTGTTTGTGGTCACACTGGCACTGAATTTTGTCGCCCTACAAGTGGTACGTAAGTACAGGGAGCAGTATGAATAGTCGAATCCCCCCCACACCGTTGCCTTCACTGTCCATACAATCTACGCAGTGTCTGCGTGCTAGAATACGCCGCCGTCATGTCGCTGAGCGCCGTTTTCGTTTTTATGGTTTTTCTGCAATGGTCCTCACTCTCGCGGTACTAGTACTGGTGTTTAGCTTTATTCTGTCAAAATCTTATACCGCATTCCAGGAGAATGTTCTCTCACTCAGAATTGCCATAGACTCTGCTATGATCGATTCAAAAGGGAATCCGCTTACAGCAGATTACCGAGAGCTCATTCAAAAGGCCGTAGCTGGCTTGTTCCCAGCTGTGACTGATAGACACGACAGACACCTTTTGTTTAGCCTGATTAGCGAGGGAGCGCCCTATGCATTGCGTGCTCTGGTCACGCGTCAACGTCAACAGGCCAAAAGAGACGGCAACATCATTGTTGATGTTTTGCTGAGTGATGAGGCGGATCAGTTCTTGAAGGGTCACATCACGGCCCATGTCTCTGAAAAAGAGCGCAAGATCAAGGATCTGCAGGTTACTTGGCTCAAAGAGTTGCAAGCACGTGGTCTGATACACAGCCGTTTCAACATCACTCTTTTCACAGCGGGTGATTCGCGCGAGCCTGAATTGGCCGGCATCTTGGGAGCAGTTACAGGGTCTTTCTATCTGGTTATTGTGACTCTTGGTTTAAGTTTTCCTGTAGGCGTAGCGTCTGCCGTTTACCTCGAAGAATTTGCGCCCCGCAACAGGCTCACAGACATGATCGAGGTCAACATCAACAACCTGGCAGCTGTGCCGTCTGTAGTGTTCGGCCTACTGGGTCTCGCTGTTTTCCTGAACGGTCTGAGTTTTCCACGCTCAGCCCCCCTTGTTGGTGGTTTTGTCTTGAGTCTCCTCATTTTGCCGACCATCATCCTTGCGGCCCGGGCCGCTTTGAAAGCTGTCCCGTTATCGATCCGTGAGGCGGCTCTTGGCATCGGCGCATCAAAAATGCAAAGCATCCTACATCATGTTCTTCCACTAGCTATGCCCGGTATTATGACTGGTACGATTCTCGGTCTTGCTCATGCTCTGGGCGAATCTGCCCCACTTCTGATGATCGGCATGGTAGCCTTTGTCGTTGACACTCCTGTGACGCTGCTTGATCCTGCAACTGTCTTGCCAGTACAGATCTATCTGTGGGCAGATAGCCCCGAGCGGGCGTTTCTTGAAAAAACAGCGGCAGCTATTGTTGTTTTGTTAGGGTTTCTCATCGCAATGAATACCATTGCTATTATGGTTCGTATAAAATTTGAGCGCAGGTGGTAAAATATGTCTTTGTCATCGAAAAAAGATGCCCAGCGTGTCTCGCTGGGAGACTCTTTACTAGTAGAAACGGCATGTGCAAAGCTAGCAGCGCGTAATGTCAACGTCTTTTATGGGGAGAAACATGCTATCAAGGATGTAACGCTCGATATTAACTGTAATGAAGTGACTGCTCTGATCGGTCCCTCGGGTTGTGGGAAGTCTACCTTCCTGCGGTGCCTGAACCGCATGAACGATACGATAGATACTTGCCGTGTCACAGGGACCATTACACTAGATGGAGAGAATATTTATGCATCTAAAGTAGATTCTGTTTATTTACGCACACGCGTCGGAATGGTATTCCAGAAGCCTAATCCATTCCCAAAGTCCATTTTCGAAAATGTTGCTTATGGCCCCCGTATCCATGGCTTGACCTCTAGTCGTTCCGAACTAGAAAGTGTCGTCCTCACCAGCTTAGAGAGAGCCGGGCTACTGGAAGAAGTCAGGGACCGTCTGCATGCATCCGGCATCAGCCTGTCTGGAGGGCAACAACAGCGCTTATGTATCGCTCGTGCCATTGCTGTGAGTCCAGAAGTGATTTTGATGGATGAACCGTGTTCAGCGCTCGATCCTATTGCGACGGCTAAAATAGAAGAGCTGATCGATGAGCTGCAACACAATTTTACGATCGTCATCGTTACTCATTCCATGCAACAAGCTGCGCGTGTGTCTCAACGCACGGCATTTTTTCATTTAGGCGAATTGGTCGAGTGCGGTGGAACAGAACAGATCTTCACCAATCCTGTAAATAGGTTGACGCAAGGATATATCACTGGCCGTTTTGGTTGAAGGCGCGAACGGTGCGGCACAAGGCAATGATGCACAACATGGAGCACACGGCCCACACGGTAAAATCCTATGACGAGGAATTAGCCTTGCTCGTCAATACTATTGCCCATATGGGAAGTCTGGCAGAGTCACAACTGACAAGCGCTGTTCAGGCGGTAGTCTGGCGCGACAGCGACTTAGCAAACCACGTTGTCGCAAGTGATTCCACCATTGACGAATTAGAGCAGGAAGTGCATAAGCAAGTAATGCGACTCCTCGCTTTGCGACAGCCTGTGGCAATTGATCTCCGCAACATTGTCATTGGCCTGAAGATTTCGAGCGACCTTGAACGAATTGCAGACTACGCGGCGAATCTTGCTAAACGTGCCGTCGTGCTGAATCAACTGCCCACTGTCAAGCCAGTAGCGGGCGTGCCACGTATGGCCCGGTTAGCACAAGAGTTGATTAAGGACGTGCTGATTGCCTATGTCGAGCGCGATGAAAACAAAGCCGTGACGACATGGAAGCGGGATGAAGAGATGGATGAAATGTACATTAGCCTGTTCCGTGAGTTGGTAACCTATATGATGGAAGACCCACGCACGATCACGGCCTGTACGCACCTCATGTTCATGGCTAAGAACATTGAAAGAATTGGCGATCATGTTACGAACATTGCAGAGAGTATACACTTTTTAATTGAAGGAACATTACTGCGCGGTCGCCGACCCAAGCAGGATGTTCTGGCTTCAGCTTAAAGCAATCTTTCGAGACTACAGACTAAAAGAAAAGCACGCCACGCACGCGCACTCATCATGGTGGTGCATTGACTGACTGCACACTCCATGTAGTGCCACTATACTCTATACATGTAATAGATAGTGGATCAACAGCGATAGTGTGCACCTGGTCTGGTGTCAGATTGAGGGCAATGGCGAGTGCAGCACGAATAGAGCCAGCGTGGGCAATAACAACGATATTACGGCCAGTGTGCTGGTATGAAAGATGAGAGATTGCCTTGCTGACGCGTGCAATGACATCCAGAAAACTTTCTCCGCCGCCAGGAGGACGGACCGTAAAGGGCGCATTCCAGAAACTGGCGTAATCTGTATTAGAGGATTTTTTGAGTTCACACCACGCTATTCCTTCCCAATCACCAAAAGCCTGTTCCATGAAGGCAGCCTCTACAAGAGGCTCGGAGCCTGTCCAACCTGCGGCGATAATGGCCTCAAGGGTACGACGTGTGCGGCTGAGTGGGCTGCAGAAGACAACTGCCTGTACTGGCAGGCGCGCGGCTAAAGCTGTCAATTTCACGACATCCGAACAGTCACATGTAAGGTCCGTGTGACCATAGAGATAACCTGCCAATGCCACTGGTGCATGCCGGACCCACCACCACCTTGTTACAGCATGCATGTTGTCATTCCGTCGCATGCATATGCTACCCTAACAGGGCTCCAAACGATGCGTGCGCTGGGCAGGCGGCGATGTCGATGTCGTCTCAAGCAATGGCTGGCTAAACGCAATGCATTACAGGTAATCTCGTTTTTTTTCTCTTTATAAATTTTATACAACACGTCCTCCTGTGAGAATTGATGGTGTTTGAGACTTTCTGGTGAAAAGAAAATGTTCCCAGATGTTCTGCAGACCGGCCATGCCACATGGACACGATTTCCCGGCTTCCCGGCTGAAAAAAAAGCTTGACCGCGAGAAATCAGAGCGCTCTTTGTAAGGACATGCAGTCAGTACGATAAATTCCCCAAGACGTTCCATAACAATTCCTAGTCAGTCGAGCGAGTACGGTCTTGAGAAAAAAACAGAACAAAGAGGCGATGCTCTCGATCAGGCATTAACGTTTGATCAGGCATTAAAGTTTAGTGACCATTCACGATAATATTCGATGTTGTCTCGCCAACCATCCTCAAGATTCACAGCCAGCCATAGATGCACACGACGCCTGAAAGATTCTTCGAGCTCGCGACGGGCGGCCCAGCCGATAGACTTTATCCGACGACCTTCCCTCCCTAGGACAATGGCCCGCTGATTCTCTCGTGGCACAAGTATTGTTTGGTGAAGCAGTACACTGCCATCGTCACGTTCCTCCCAACGATCACTCCTAACAGTGAGGATGTATGGTAGTTCATTATGCAACTGGAGAAAAACTTTCTCACGTGTGATCTCTGCTGCGAACAAACGCATTGGCATATCTGAGAGTACATCGTGGGGAAAGAACTGGGGCCCTTTGGGAGCCTGTTGTACAAGTAGGGCAACGAGATCTTTCACCCCACTACCTGTTTTTGCAGAGAGCATAAATGTCTGAGTAAAATCCCCCATAGCATTCAAAGTCGCCGCTAAGTCGAGCAAACGCAACGGCCTGATCATATCTATTTTGTTCAGAGCAAGGATGGCGCGACGCCTTTTTGCTTGCAGGGCTGTGCTGATGGCGATCACTCTGTCTGTGACACCAAATCTGGCATCAACCAACAGCACGATGGCATCCGCTTCGACCGTTCCCGCCCAGGCCGCCTGCATCATGGCTCGTTCCAGGCGGTCCCGAGGTTTGGAAAGACCTGGCGTGTCAATAAAAACAAGTTGTGATTTACCAACATGCACGATGCCCTTCACAAGGGTCCTAGTAGTCTGGACCTTGTGTGAAACAATGCTGACTTTTTGTCCAACGATGCGGTTAACCAAGGTTGACTTCCCTGAGTTTGGAGCCCCAATGATGGCAATAAACGATGTCCTCAAACATAGTTTCTTCATTTTCGTCTCATTTTCGTCTCGTCTCCTTCGACATTCGACTCACGAATATCTTACATACAAACAGGGATTTTTTGCCTTTTTGGGGTTGTGGCGTGTCTCTCGGTGCCCCCTAGGGGACTGGACTGACTTTAGGATCTAGGATCAGGCATTTTGCACCCGCTCGAGCAAAGCTCTCGCTGCGGCTTGCTCCGCGATTCTTTTTGAACTGCCAGATCCTACGGCCGGTTCTTCACCCTTGACTCTAACGGCAACATGGAAAGTCGGTTCATGCGCCGGTCCTGCCGTGCTCAGGATTGCATAAGTAGGCAGAGGCAGAGCATGCCCTTGCGCCCATTCTTGTAAAGCTGTTTTCGCATCTTTAGGTGGTAACTTCATTTCTTCTATTAATGGATTCCAAAAACGTTTAATAAATTTTTTAGATGTACTAAACCCTGCGTGAGTAAATAAAGCGCCTATGACTCCTTCACAAGCATCCGCTAGAATAGCGGGATTTTCACGACCTCCAGAGTCCTCCTCACTGTGGGACAGAATCAGGTGGGGACCGAGATTGATCTGCAATGCAATTTTTGCAAGAGCCTCACGCCGGACCAAAGCGGTGTGCCGACGAGCCAAAGCGCCTTCTTTCTCCGTTGGAAAGCGTGCCAAGAGCATTTCAGCGATCACTAATGCAAGCACACGGTCGCCAAGAAACTCTAGACGTTCATAGGCCGTCGCCCTGCCACGCAAAGCTACGGGTGTGGCACTCGGATGAGTCAGAGCGTCTTGTAGATATGTAATGCCCTGACCAAAATCGTGCCCCAGCACGTGCTGGAGTTCGACCAAAGCGGAATTTTCATGGAGAGAAAGCGTATTGCGCCATAAAATGCTGGGCATATGCAATCCTCCAGTTGAGAGAGAAGAATATTAACTAGTTGAGAGAGAAAATCTCCATAAGAGGATCGCTCTTTCTCAGCTTCAGCGCAGCAGAAGCAATCCCCCCTCCTCTCTCTCAAGAGACTCTACCCGTCTTGCTCTCACAGTCCCCTCTCAATCGATACAACTGAAAAATCGTGAAAAGCGGATCGCCCAGGGCCATTTCCATATTTCCCAGAAACGGGCACTGTGGTTGACAGAGAAGAATAAGACTTCAGCCCGACCAATAAAATTTTCAAACGGCACATATCCCACAATAGATCTACTATCTGTAGAATTATCTCTATTGTCACCCATTAAAAAATAGTGTCCATCTGGAACTATAAATTCACGCGTGTTATCAAAATGGTTACTATCTGACAACTCTATGATTCTGTGTCGCACGTCATTGGGGAGAACTTCAATGTATTGCGTATACACTCTGAATTGGCCGTACCCATCTTCTGCCACAAAGTCATCAATGCGATTGCGCCGCACTGGTAGGCCATTGATATGCAGTATACCCCTGATGATTTGAATGCTATCACCTGGCAAACCGATGATACGTTTAACATAGTCTGTTTTATTATCTGTTGGTACTTTAAAAACAGCAACATCACCACGCTGTGGTGCATCCGCCAGAATCCTTCCTGAGAAAAATGGTAAGCTGAATGGCAACGCATGGTGGCTGTACCCATAGCTGTACTTTGAGACAAACAAATAATCTCCAACGAGGAGCGTTGGCATCATCGATCCTGAAGGAATATTGAACGGTTCAAAAGCGAAGATACGCATGACGAGCGCGATGAGAGTAGCGTAGAGGACAGTTTTGACCGTCTCGCTGAGGTTGGCGTTGTATGTCTTGTTCTTTCTCAATGGCCGCATTCACCTGTCAGTCGGTATGATCAAGCTAGTCCCGGCTATAGGACTTGTCCAGGAACGTGATGATTCTCTCTTGGCGTAGCCGAGATCACAACAAAAGCCTGGGCAAAAGGATATTCATCACTGACTGTGATATTGATCTGTGACACCATACGGGTCGGTGTCATCTTCATGAGTCTCCTGGCTGCCTTGCCAGTCAGGTGCATTGTTGGCTGCCCCAAAGGGCCTGCGGCTATTACAAGATCGTGCCAAATGATTCCACAGGAGATTCCTGTCCCGAGCGCCTTTACACATGCTTCCTTAGCAGCAAAGCGCTTTGCATAAATAGCAGCACGGTTCACGGTGTGAGAAACACGCTCAGCACCCCGTTGCTCTTCCGCAGTGAAGAGACGGCAAAGGAAACGTTCACCAAATCTGTCAAGAGCCCGCTCGATACGGCGAATGTCGACAAAGTCTGTTCCCACACCAATAATCACAGCCTACCTACTACTTTACCCTGTCGCTGCAGTACGGGATTGATCCATCAGGGTCCGCATACGCTGTATGGCATCACTAAGTCCACAGAAAATGGCTTCTCCGACAAGAAAATGACCAATGTTCAGCTCAGTTATGGAAGACAATGCGGCGACAGCCCCCACGGTATCATAGTCCAACCCATGCCCTGCATGACATTCAAGCCCCATTGCGACGGCCTGGGCAGACGCAGTCTCTAAGCGAGCCAGTTCATCGGCACGACTCGTGCCTATGGCGTTGCAATAGGCCCCTGTGTGCAGCTCGACCACATGTGCACCAACCATAGATGCTGCTTCTAATTGTATAATATCTGGTTCTACGAACAATGAGACAATTATCCCAGCCTCTTGCATACGCCTGGTCAATTTCTCTAGCGTTGTACGCTGTCTTATGACATCTAACCCACCTTCTGTGGTCCGCTCTTCGCGCCTTTCCGGTACAACGCAGACGGCGTGGGGACAGTAGTGCAAAGCTATAGCAGTCATCTCTGTAGTGGCAGCCATTTCCAGATTGAGAGGAATTGCAATCTCTGCCATCAGTCTGACAATGTCATTGTCGGAAATATGGCGGCGATCCTCGCGTAGATGAGTGGTAATCCCATCTGCCCCGGCAGCGACAGCGATATGCGCCGCCCGTAATGGGTCAGGATGAGCACCGCCACGGGCATTTCGGAGTGTAGCGACATGATCAATGTTTATTCCTAGGCGAATCGTGCGGGTCATGGCCTGAATCCTCTAGAAGAAGGCTCACCTGAGAAGGCTCACCTAATGAGCGCGTTCCACAGAACTGATGGCCGAGCTAGCCCTTAAGGCAGCAATAATGTTAGTCAGGTGCCTCACGTCCCGGACTTCCACGTCTATCAACATGTCAAAGAAATCCGTGGCACGGTTGGTAATCTTGAGGTTTGTGATGTTGCCATGATTTCTGGCTATCATCGTTGATAGCGTCCCCAAGGTGCCTGGTACGTTTGTGACAACCAGATTGATGCGCCCAACATGATGAGTCACCCCCTCAAGATCCTCTCCCCAAGAGAGATCAAGCCATCTGTCAGCCTGGTCTACATACTGTTCCAGAGTATTACAATCTCTTGTATGAGTTGTAATACCTTTTCCAGTTGTCACAATGCCGACAATACGGTCCCCTGGTAAAGGATGACAGCAACCAGCGTAATGAACGGCCATGCCAGCAATGAGACCCCTGATGGGAATACTGACTTTTTGTTTTGGCTTATGACGCCGGTAAGTAGCAATAGAGACGATTCGACTCAGTCTGCTCATTTTGATGCTTGGATGAACGGTTACCACGACCTCGCGACCTGCGAGTAACCCTTGTCCAACCAGACTACACAGCTCGTCAACCGTCTGAGCTTTAAACTCCCTCAGAGCCCCTTCTAGACCTTTCTCAGAGTACTCATAACCTTCCTGTCTGAAGGTACGCTGTAAGATTGCCCGTCCCAGGCCTGTGTACTGGACTTTTGTCTGAAGACGGATAAAGCGCCTTATGCGGGCTCTTGCCCTGCCTGTGACGACGAATCTTTCCCACTCTGGTGAAGGCGTCTGTGTTCTCGATGTGATAATCTCAACTTGGTCGCCGTTTTGAAGCACACTGCGCAGTGGCATCATACGGCCGTTGATCTTTGCGCCGATACAGGTATCCCCAACAGCTGTATGAATAGCATAAGCAAAGTCTACCAACGTAGCGCCACTGAGCAGACTAATCAAATCCCCCTTTGGGGTGAAACAGAACACTTGATCCTGAAACATTTCGAGCTTAGTGTGCTCTAGAAACTCTTCTGGTCCTGACGTGTGTTCTAGAATTTCCAGTAATTCCCTGAGCCAACGATACTGACGACCATTGACGTTTTTGGCACCTTGCTTGTACTTCCAGTGAGCAGCAACACCAATTTCATCTATTTCATGCATTTCTTGTGTACGAATCTGTACTTCGATGCGATGTTGCTCTGGACCGATAATACCAGTATGTAAGGAACGGTACCCGTTAGGCTTGGGAGTCGAAATATAGTCTTTAAAACGGCCTGGCACCATTGGATATCTGCTGTGAATTGTCCCAAGTGCTCTGTAACAGTCTTCAACGGTGTTCACAATCACTCTGAACGCCATGATATCTGACAGCTGCTCGAAACCTATATTCTTGCGCTGCATTTTGCGCCAGATAGAATAGGGAGGTTTCTCTCTTCCAGAGCAGACCGCGTTAAGGCCTGCTTGGCTCAGTGTCGCTCGTAATTGGTCAATGATGCAGATAACAAGGTTGCCGCTCGTTTCACGGAGGAATTTCAGTCGCGTGACAAGAGATTCCCGCACATCAGGGTGTAATTCCGCGAAGGAGAGATCTTCTAAATCATTCTTTATTTCATGCATACCAATTCTTTCTGCCAGAGGCGCGTAAATTTCCATTGTCTCACGTGCAATGCGTCGCCTTTTATCTGGATTGCGTACGTAATGGAGTGTGCGCATGTTATGAACGCGATCTGCTAGTTTTACTAACAGGACACGAATATCCTCTGACATAGCAACTACTAACTTTCTGAAATTTTCTGCCTGTTTCGCCTGGCCTGACTGCAGTTGAATTCGGGTGAGCTTTGTAACGCCGTCTACTAGCCGAGCCACTTCAAAACCAAAAAGATCCTCTATTTCTGCAAGCGTAGCTGCAGTGTCCTCAATGGTATCATGTAGCAGAGCCGTGATAATGGAGGAGGAGTCGAGCTTGAATCGAGTGAGGATCCCGGCCACCTCGATTGGATGAGAAAAATACGGGTCCCCCGAAGCACGTTTCTGCGCTCCGTGCATTTTCATGGCATAGACATATGCACGATCTATTGCGCTAGCGTTGGCATTGGCATCATACGACCTGATCCGCTCGACGAGCTCAGAGGGCCGAAGCATATTGATAATACCTCTCTACAGGACTTTTAGAGGTATTTTATTTTTCAATCATTTAGATCATTGCGATCAGAATCGCACACTATTCCTTGCTGTAAGGCCTCTGCAGCGAGAGATTCCGCTTCCACTTCTAACGCAACAACATCTTCCTGTAAATTCAAACTGTCCTCTACCATCTCCTCGTCGAGAGATATATCCTCTGCTCCCTCTTCTTCTGCAGAAGAAAAATCAATTTCTGGTAGAAGTAATGTATCGTTTTCTTCTTTTTCTTTACGTTTCTGATTGTTAATGTTCTTCTGCATACTCTGAATCAGGGCGTTACTGAGATGTTCAACTCCTACGGAGCCATCTGCAATCTCACGTAAGGCTACAACAGGGTTCTTGTCGTTATCACGAGCCACTGTCAACGTTACGCCATGACTAATTTCTCGAGCACGTTGACTAGCGAGCAGAGTCAGCTCAAATCTATTAGAGATTTTTATGATACAATCTTCTACTGTTACACGTGCCATCCTGCCCTCTTAGACAAAGAGTTAAACTAGAATATTTTAGCATATACGCTCGCAAGAGGTCAAAAGCAACATTCTCACTTCCCCATTCACTTTCCCTTGTGAGGGCAATAGGGCTGAGACTGGCCGTTCATGAATGTTGTTTTCAGAGGTGAAGTGAAGATGGGTGTATGAAGTGAAGATGGGTGTAGATGGAAATGAGCAGCAGATTCTGCAAGAGTCTTGGTTGAACAAAAAGATTTTCCTTGTTTTCTCATGCGCTTTACAGTTCAGGAAAGAGTCTGTTGGTCATGAAAGGCAGTGAAAGAAAAACGGGTGGGAACGATGGCAGGCAGTGTCAACAAGGTCATTCTCATCGGTCATCTGGGTCGCGATCCTGACGTACGCCATAGCCAGGATGGCAGCAAGATCGTCACTCTCTCCGTTGCCACATCGGAAAGTTGGAAAGATCGTTTTTCGGGGGAACGACGTGAGAGAACAGAGTGGCACCGTGTCGTGATATTCAGTCCCAGGCTCGCCGAGCTTGCCGCGCGCTATCTGCGCAAAGGTGCGAAAGCATACCTGGAAGGGGCCTTGCAAACTCGCAAGTGGGCTGATCAGTTAGGAAACGAGCATTATATTACTGAGATAGTCGTCGGCCGATTCCGAGGAGAACTGGCACTCCTTGACAGCCGTGGCGGTGTGTCTTCCCTGTCCTATGATGACACACTGACAGAAAAAGAATACGGTCCATCTGCTGCTCGTTTTTCTTCTGAAAAGAGCGATGGTGTCAATGACACTGCAAAGAGTGATTCTGGATGGGACCGTTCTGCTCCCAATCTGGACGACGAAATCCCGTTCTAGATTTCCGGGATAAATAGGAGCTGCCGCCGTGTCTGTGCTAGAGTCCGTGCCAGTAGGGTTGATTGCCGATATTGGTGGTACAAATGCCCGGTTTGCTCTATGCCGTCCAGGACAAGAAGCCTATGAGGAATACAGTTTACCATGCGCTGACTTTCCAGGACCAGTGGAAGCGGCAGAAACTTATCTGAAAATCGTGCGACTAGCAGTACGACCAAAGATTGGCGCTTTTGCCGTGGCTTCACCTATCCTGGGGGATAAGGTGATTATGACAAACCATCCATGGCACTTTTCCATAGAAAGAATTCGCCAGGCTTTAGGCCTGCGCTCTTTAGCAGTCATCAACGATTTCGCAGCGGTGGCCTTGTGCGTCCCGCATCTCCTGCCTAGCAATCGTCTCAAAGTCGGAGGAGGGACGTCGACGGCAGACGCACCCATTGGGGTTCTCGGAGCTGGCACTGGTCTCGGCGTTGCTCTTCTGGTGCCAGATGGGACTCACTGGCGAGTCATACCCACAGAAGGGGGGCACGTTACCATGCCAGCTGCTGACGAAGACGAGAGTGCAGTTCTTCATGTCCTCCGCCGCCGTTTTGGCCATGTCTCCGCAGAGAGAACACTATCTGGCCCTGGACTCGTGAATCTTTATCTAGCGCTCTCTGAGATCGCAGGGCACCCCCCTGAGTCCGTTGAGCCCACCACAGTGACGGAACGTGGCCTGATGGGAACAGATCCCCTGTGCTTGGCCGCTGTGCGAATGTTCCTGGCTATGTTAGGTACCATCGCTGGCAACTTAGTCCTGACTACCGGTGGACGCGGTGGCCTCTACATCGCCGGTGGCATCGTACCACGTTTGACCACACTGCTGCCGACCTCACTATTTCGTTCTCGATTTGAAAATAAGGGTCGTTTCCGCCATTATAACATGGCTATCCCGACCTATGTTATCACCCATTCCTACCCTGCCTTTCTCGGCCTCAGTTCCCTCCTGTATCAGAGTCTGGAACAACTGCCTGCGGAGTGTTAGTGTAGCTCTTCAGCGCCGTTTGCACGCTCATCAATACCTGTCCCGAGCGAACCGTTCCGGGGGGAATCACTCCCTGTTGCACAGGTTCCGCAGAGTGGATCATTCCACAGCTGCTGCGGTATGAGATCTGTCAGCTTTTCTTGCGCTGTAACGCTCTCAATATGAGTGCGCAGCATGTCCAACCAAGGGACTCCAGGTGGGGCGTGCATCTCTAATCCTCGCCAGATGGAAATAGCGCAGCGTGAGTCCTCTTCTTGAAAGGCCGCCAGACCAATATAGAAGGCAGCGCGTGGATCGTCGTTAGCAGCGTTGGCATTATTATGGTGGTGTGCCAGACGAAAAACTGTACACGCCTCTGACGTCACCTGCCCGCCCCTGTCTGCCACTAACATCTCGCCATAGCTAGCCAAGGTGTCTGTGTCCTCAACGCCCTGTTTGATAGCCATGTGCAAAGACCGTGCAGCGCCAGCATAGACCCCTAACTGCCGCTGAAAACGCGCTAAAAGCATCCAGCCCTCCACCTTATCAGGATTTTCTTCCATGTACTGGGCCAGTTCGTCTGAGAGACGCTCCGCATTTTTCTGCACCATTGTAGAGAGTTCTGTCGCGGCAGGCCTATCTGGGAGACCAGGCGCGCCCCTATTCAGATAGAGTCCGACAGCCCCCACGGCAATCACTAAACTCATGAGTAAAGATTGTATTACTTTTGTATTGAGAGTATCATTTCTCTCCTTCAAGCCAGCATGGCCAGCAAAAGCACTAGCGGCCTGCAACATGCGGCGTTGAATCTCTGTTCTCCTGCTCTCAGTATGTTCTGCAGTGAGCATGCCATTTTCAAAATCACGTTCTATCTCTAAGAGCTGATCCCTATAAACAGAAAAATTGTGAATTCTTCGAATATTAAATATTTTGGAGGGTGTTTTCCATCGCCGTATCAGGGGTAGGACAATTATCGTTATAGTAATCCCTAAGAGAATACTCACTGTGACCCAGAAAAAGAGAATATCATGAATCATCTGTGATGACTCTCTTCTTGCATCAGAAGGTGTAAACGACGTTTCTCTTCCTCAGAAAGAGGCATGTCCTTGTCAACTGGCAAAAGGGAACGTCTCACAGCCGATACAGCCATTAAGAGGAAAAATGCCGGGGCAAGCCATAATAGCCAGGTTGATGCTTTAAACGGGGGCCTCAGTGTTACAAAGTCTCCATAGCGATCAGTAAGAAAGAGGATGATGTCATCGTCCGTCGCACCGGACATGACCTTCTCCCTGACCAGACGGCGCATGTCATTGGCCAGCTCAGTATTAGAGTCCTCAATAGACTGATTCTGACACACCATACAGCGCAACTGTCTCCCTATAGCACGCGCACGGGATTCCAAGGTAGGGTCAGCCAGTATCTCCGCGGGTTCCACGAAAAAAGAGCGTACTGGCCCGGCTAGAGCAAGAAATAGCATACCAAATGTGGCAATGCTCTTGAAAAAAGCGCCCCTTTGCCGCACCTCCTTCATGATTCCTCGTGTTGTAATCGCTCTATCAGAAATCTGAGTTTTGCCTGCCATATCTGGGATGTGATGGGACCAATGTGTTTAAACCGAATCACTCCATTTGCATCGATAACAAACGTTTCTGGTGCGCCTGTAACACCAAAATCCATCGCAACTCGGCTATCCGCGTCCGTGCCAACACGGTCATAGGGATCACCATAATGGCGTAGCCACGCTGCCCCCTCTGCAGAGGTATCTCTCCAGTTGATTCCGTGTAGGGGCACGGTCTTGGATTCTTTCAGGGCCATCAGAAAAGAATGCTCAGCCAGACAGGCTACACACCAAGATCCGAAAACGTTGACCAAACTCACTTGACCCTTGAGATTCTCGCTACGTAAGCAACGCCCCCGACCCGGCAATGCTGGGAGGGCAAAAGGGGGAACCTGTCTATTGACTAAGGCCACGGCAGACGGCAAAGTCTCTCCAACATCTCCCCGCCAAACAGTCACAAGCCGTAGTACGAATGTGCCGATCAGAATCAGAAAAACAACCAGAGGCAACCTAAATGCAGGGTGCATGGCTTTCATATCCCCAGAAAGGCAAGGGCGGGGGATGCCCCCCAGCACGATGCCGCCTGTCGCTCAACGACAGGACCCCCCCCAAAGCCATTAAGCCAGTACCATACCATAACCACGGCACGAGAGGCTTGTAGTAAATGCGAACAACAACACCTAATTGCTGAGAGTTCTCAGTCTCACTCATAGCAACGTAAACATCGGCCATACCAGTGCTATGAATTGCAGCTTCTGTCGTGAGCTGCGGTGGATCTGTGTAATAACGCTGCTCAGGGTAAAGTATGGCAATAGATTTATCGTCATAGCGACGGACAATAATCGTTCCTCTTGTAGCCCGATAGTTTGGACCAGTAACAGACTGTAGGCCTGCAAGTGTAAAAGTATAACCAGCTAGATTCGTTGACTCTTCAGGTTGGAGAATCAGGCTTTTCTCTGTTTCCCAGGCAGTCGCACCAACAAGCCCAGCTACGAGGACGGCTAAGCCAAAATGAGACAAAGTCATGCCATAAGCAGCCCGTGGCAGATTCACCGCACGGCGCAAAGATACACGGATTGGGACACGAAAGAGAAGCACACGTTCCGCACTTTCTAGCAGAGTTGCAACTCCTAGCCACATTGCTACCCCTGTACCAACAGCTGTTGATAAAGATTCCCTGTTGAGAATCATAAAAATATATGTAATGGTTGCAAAAAATGCTGATGGCCACACTCTACGAAAAAGTATGTTCCGCCTTTCTCTTCCGAGACTCCCTTGCTTCCAGGCTAGCAAGGGACCAATGGCCATGATGATGAGTAACGGAATAGCTAATGGCACGACAGTACGATGAAAGAATGGTGCGCCCACTGACAGTTTGCCAATGCCAAGAACGTCGGCCAAAATCGGATAGAGCGTTCCTAAGAGGACGGTTGCCATCATGACCGATAGCAATGCATTATTGAGTAGGAGACTCCCTTCACGAGAGAAAATTCTTAGTAAGCTACTATTTTTTAGTTTTTTAGCACGTAATGTAAAAATTAAAAATGATCCACCAACAGTTATTGCTAATAAAATTAGAATAAATGCTCCCCGTGTGGGATCCGCAGCGAATGTATGTACCGACGTCAGAATGCCAGAGCGGACGAGAAACGTACCAAGCAAACTCAAGGAGAATGTCATAATGGCAAGGAGGATCGTCCATTTCTTTAAGGCGTCGCGCTTCTCGACAACAAGAATGGAGTGCAGCAGGGCAGTCCCAGCAAGCCACGGGATCAGAGCGGCGTTTTCAACAGGGTCCCAGAACCACCACCCCCCCCAGCCGAGTTCGTAATAGGCCCACCAACTCCCAAGCGCTATGCCAAGTGTTAGACAAACCCATGCCGCTAGTGTCCATGGACGTACCCAGCGCGCCCATGCGGAGTCAACCCAGCCTTCAAGAAGAGCGGCAATGGCAAAGGAAAATGCTATTGAAAAGCCTACGTATCCCAAGTAGAGTAAGGGAGGATGGAAGGCAAGACCTGGGTCTTGTAACAGTGGATTTAAGCCACGACCTTCTATCACTGGCGGGTCCAGTCGCCAAAAGGGATTGGAAACAAAGAGAATAAATAGTAAAAAACCTATTGTTATCATTGCTTGTACGGCTAATGTTCTAGCCTGTAATTGTATAGGTACTTTGCAGCCTGCTATAGACAGGGCAGTGCCGAACAGCGACAAGATCATCACCCACAGCACCATAGATCCCTCATGATTGCCCCAGAGTCCGGTGATCCTATATAAGAGCGGTTTTGCCGTATGGGAATGGAGGGCAACAGTATGAACTGAAAAGTCGGAAACGATGTACGCACGCATCAACATGGCAAAAGCCACAGTGACTAAAACGCACTGCATTACTGCAGCCGGCCGGGCCAATGCCATCCAGGCAGCATTCCCCTGCTGTGCCCCCAGTAATGGGACAATCGCCTGTACAATTGCGACAAAGAGTGCCAGTATTAGGGAAAAATGACCAAACTCCACTGTCATTGACGACCTCAGCGCGTTATTGCCCAGCGGGTGCCGAGCCGCTGGGAGAAGGAACTGTAGCAGTTTCTCTGGGAGAAGGAACTGTAGCAGTTTCTGGCGCTCTTTTTCCCTGCGATTTATTTTTCAGTGATTCTGCAACATCGCGCGGTGTGTATGTCTCGTCATGTTTTGCCAGCACGCTAAAGGCATGCAAAACGCCATCTTCGCCCAATACCCCTTCTGCCACGACACCCTGGCCCTCACGAAAAAGATCCGGCAGTATGCCAGAGAAGAGGACAGGTACGGTATGTACCCTGTCCGTGATGACGAAGTGTATTGTTTGACCAGTTCTCTGCACGCTGCCGGCGGCAACGATACCACCTACGCGTAAGCGACGGTCCTGTTTTACTGGCTGCTGTGCTAATTCGCTCGGAGAAAAAAAGAACGTGACTGTATCGCTGGCAGCAAGGAGGAGAAGACCAATCGCCATTCCTAAGGCCAAAAAGCTGAAAAGGAGCCAACCTAAACGCCGCTGTTTAAGAATCATGGATAGTGCCCTCTCCTTGGCAGGCATCAGTACAAATGCTGTTGCAAGTCTATGCTGTTCTCTTTCTGTCTAGTCCCAAGCAATCGCAATTCCCTCTCACGTGCCCAGAGGGTCCGGACACTGAGAACTGCCAGGACAAGGAGTCCACCAATCCCAATCCCATAGGATGACCAGATGAATGGTGCATAGCCACCCATGGAGAAGAACTCATCCATCCCTATTCTTGCCGAGCGTTCTTTGCACCTCCATTGAGGCTTGCCTCCTATAATTCTACAATCGCTTGCCTATTGATCTGAGGGAACAACGGCTGGCTCGCACCTGAACAGCAGCAATTTCGCTCCGTATACGAACCAACAGTAAGGTGACATAATATGCCGTGAAGGCGAGCCCCATCACTAGCAAAGGCAGCAGCATTTCCATGGCCATCGCTGGTAAAGCTACTCTGGTTATGCTTGCCGGCTGATGTAGAGTATTCCACCAATCAACAGAAAACTTAATGATGGGTATATTAATGAATCCGATGACCGCTAAAATCGCTCCTGCTCTTGCCCCCCGTCCATAGTCATCAAAGGCATTCACAAGTGCTATATGCCCCAAGTAAAGGAAGAAAAGAATCAACATTGATGTGAGTCTGGCATCCCAAACCCAGTAAGCGCCCCACATCGGCTTTCCCCACAACGCCCCCGTTACCAGGCAGATGATTGTGAAAACTGCTCCCACTGGGGATGAAGCCTTGGCCACTAGGTTCGCTAAGGGATACTTCCCCATTAAACTTACAGCACTGGCCACTGCCATCACTATGTAGGAAAACAACCCCATCCACGCTGCCGGTGCATGAATATACAGAATCCGCACCATTTCTCCTTGCTGGTAATCTGCTGGTGAGAAAAAGAGTCCCCACACCAGTCCTATCACTAACAGTACAACTGTTAGAGTGCTACTCCACAACAGGAGGGCACGGGCGTGTCGCAGACGATAGGCTAGCTTGGCGAAGCAATGCATCGGGGTGATCCTACATAGGCTTGGACCACTCTACCTATTCGGTCCATTCGTTATAGATAGCATAGCGCCAAAGAGAAAGCGCTGTGTTACCTTATTCTCGTTATTCTCTTTAATTTAAAGTGAGAATTCATTTTATTAGTGAGAGGGATACCGCATGTGAATAATCGATCTGACTCACCTCGTTTTGTGTCCGCTGGACCGCCTCTTGTTCTTCCTCCTGAGAGGGGCTCCTGAGAGGGGAGAGAGAGATCCCCGAGAATGTATGCTGCACTTGCATGCCTTGCGGGGTATACTCCAGCCTGTCTGTCTGCCGGCCCCAGAGTTTTTTTGCCCGGTGACGGAGTTTTTGCTATGTTGCGAGGATTATTATGCGTTATGCTGTTGTCCCGGTGACGCCATTTCAGCAAAATTGCACTTTGTTATGGTGCGCTCATACCCTCAAAGGTGTTGTAGTCGATCCAGGTGGTGATATTGATAAAATTGGCAGTGCAGTGCAGAAGCATAGTATTGTCGTGGAAAGGATCTTACTGACACACGGCCATATCGATCATGCTGGCGGAGCAGGAGAACTGGCTGCGAAGCTTGGTGTCCCCATCGAAGGCCCACATCGAAATGATAGCTATTGGATCCGTCAGATGGCGGAACAGGGCCGTTACTTTGGCATGCAAGCGTCCGCAGCATTCACGCCACACCGCTGGCTGGAAGCAGGCGATACTATTCGCCTTGGCGACCTCACGCTCGACGTTCTCCACTGCCCAGGACACACGCCTGGGCATATCGTTTTCTACAATAGTCATTCTCGGATCGCACAAGTTGGAGATGTCCTCTTTGCTGGTTCTATTGGACGCACAGACTTTCCCGGTGGGGACTACGAAGTCTTGATCCGATCCATTAAAGACACCTTGTTCCCGTTGGGAGATGACGTCACTTTCATCCCAGGTCATGGACCGCTTTCGACCTTTGGCAGTGAACGCTTTGATAATCCTTTTCTTGTGTAATCCTTTTCTTTGGCTCTACTCTGCTCTGACACGCGTTTCTGCAGCGCCTCTCAGGGAACGTCAGGGAACGTTTCGGAAAGCAGACCAGGAGAGCCGATGCAATCACCCACCACTCTCCCGTCCCAGCAATAGGGAATCCGCAGCATAACCCGGACGACACAGGTACATGCTAAGCTTGTTCGAGTTCGACTAAAGTGCCGTTGAAATCCTTCGGATGTAAAAAGATCACAGGTTTCCCATGTGCACCTATTTTGATATCTCCCAATACTTTCTTGCCGTCTAATTTCATCTTGGCGGCGGCAGCATGAATATCAGCGACCTCATAGCATACGTGGTGGATACCACCCGTCGGGTTTTTTTCCAAAAACCCAGCTATAGGAGATTTTTCTCCCAAAGGATGAAGAAGTTCTATTTTTGTATTCGGAAGCTCTATAAAAACAACTTTTACACCGTGTTCTGGCTGTAGCAGTGTCTCTGAGACCTGAGCCCCTAGTGTCTGGCGATACAGGGCCGCGGCCTCCTCCAAATCAGGTACAGCAATCGCTACATGATTTAATTTGCCAATCATTTAAGTATCTCCCCTTTTAAGTATCTCCGTATCTCCCGTATCTCCATTTAAGTATCTCCATATAACCATCCTCTCAGAGCATTGACAGGCGGACCAGATGCACCTCCGTTAAAGGTCTTTTGCCAAGATTTTCTTTAAAACTGCGCCGCACGGCTAAGCGGGCGGTCGCGCGTATCAAATCGTCGTCATAGCGTTCATCCACTGACAGCCGGCTAAGAGCCGTCCGCACTGCGGCTATAACTGGGTTCTCTTCATATTCGTGACATTCCATGTCTGAATCTAGAGTACTCGAAGATGTTAACTGGGGGTCATGTACAAGATGACCGTCTTCATCTACTACTAGAGTCAGTACCACCAAACCGTTGAACATCAGACGTTCACGACTGCGCAGCATGTGCGAATCTGACGGTATAATGCGACAACCATCTACTATCATCCGTCCCACCGGGACCGTGCCAAGAAAAGATGGCTGATCAGGCCCAAGGGTGATCATCTGTCCGTTTTCAACAACCATGCTCGCGATACCAAAACTGCGGACTAAGTCGGCATGAGCCACTAAATGGCGCATCTCGCCATGAATGGGAACAAGAAAACGCGGTCTCACTAGCTCGTACATCTCTGCCATTTCTGTCCGTCCTGGGTGGCCAGACACATGTACAAAATGGTCACGTTCTGTTACGACCCGAGTCCCTAACCGTACAAATTGATTATGCAGATGATGAATAGCACGTTCATTGCCAGGGATGATGCGTGAAGAAAAAACAACCATGTCCCCATGCCCCAACCGCACGTACGGATGGTTCAATGCTGCGACACGCGCCAGAGCCGCGCTAGGTTCACCCTGACTGCCTGTACACACATACAACACGCGACTCTGTGGCAATCCGGCAACATCCTGAACGGTGTGAAAACAAATTGTGGAAAGATAGTCCAACCGCTGTGCTACTTCAACGATACGCCATAAGGACCGTCCCAGCAGGGCGACATGACGATCGTTAGCAGTGGCCGCTGCTATAATACTTTCTAAGCGAGCAACATTAGAAGCAAAACAGGTTACAGCGATTTTCCCTTCTACACTTGCAAACAAACGAGTCAAACTGGTCCGCACCTCGGCTTCTGAACCAGAGTTCCCGATAGTAAAAACATTAGTAGAATCACCTATCATGGCCATCACACCTTCTGTCCCAAGGCGTGTCAAAGCCTCTCTATCAACTTCCCTACCAACGAGAGGTTCAGGGTCCAATTTCCAGTCACCGCTATGCAGAATGGTCCCAGCCGATGTCCGAATGGCAAGCGCAACCGGTTCAGGGATCGAATGAGTCAGAGTGACAAATTCTATAGAAAACGGTCCCAACGTTAGTTGTCCTCCCAGTGCCATAGGATACACTGGTACATCGTAGTCAAGCCCGACATCTGTTAACTTCCTCTTAAGCAGAGCGGCAGCAAAAGGCGTAGCATATACAGGACACCGTAAACGCGGCCATAGCCATCCCACCGCTCCTAAGTGATCTTCATGCCCATGTGTGATGACCAAACCCATGAGACTTTTACTGTATTCGCTGACAAATGTCGGATCAGGCAAAATCACATCAACACTCGGTATGGAGCCATCCCCAAAAGTAATTCCACAGTCAACCAGCAGCCATTTACCATTGTATCCATAAAGATACATGTTCATGCCGATTTCCCCGGCACCCCCTAGAGAGACGAAAACTACCTGATTCTCTGGAATGATGAATCTGTTGGTCATACCGTAGTCACTACTATTACTAATGAAAATTAAACAGTACGATAATGAAAATTAAACAGTACGATTGCGTCGATAAATCTCGAGCAAACCGCGCATGGTCAGATCTGGATCATGATGGTGAATAACGTCTGTGGACTCTTTAAAAAGGGAAGCTAGACCACCAGTTGCAATAACATGTGTCTTCATGCCAAATTCCTTATCAATACGTGCGATTAAGCCTTCAATCATGCCAATGTAGCCCCAAAAGATGCCTGACTGCATGGCAGACACAGTTGACGTACTAATGACTCGCTCCGGTCTCCCAACCGCAACTAAAGGCAGCTGGGCTGCTGCCATATGTAGGGCAGCTAGAGACTGATTGATGCCAGGTGCTATGGCGCCTCCGCAATAGTTTCCATGGCTGTCAACGATATCAAAAGTCGTCGCTGTGCCAAAATCAATGATGGTTAACGGCCCTGGGTAAGTCATATGACCGGCTACCGCATTGACAAGCCGATCCGCTCCCACTTCTTGTGGCTGCCCTATGAGAATACGCAGATTCAGCGTCACCCGTGGTTCGCCTACCACTAAGGCATCACAGCCAAAGAAACGGCGACAAAGTAACTTCAGACCAAAAACAGCGGAAGGTACCACAGAGGCGATGATAGCTGCACGGACTTCATGGCGGTCAATCCCTTCCATTTCCAAGAGTTGCGCCAACCACACACCCACCTCGTCAGCCGTACGGTCCGATTTTGATGATGCGCGCCATTGACCGCGAATCACATCTCCTTTGAACAGGGCAAAAACAATATTGGTATTGCCACAGTCGATTGCCAGGAGCATGACTCGTCTCTAAACTAAACTAATCTCTTCTAAACTAATCTCTCAACTAATGATTACTACACTACGAGATGAAAAGGCGCACAGCCTACCTTGACCGTGCGCACGTCCCTTCCAGACCGCCCCACTCTAATCCGATTCTGATACGATACTGCTAATGGCTGCTATCCGCTTGACCGGTGCGTCGAGGCCAGCAAAAAGGCTCCTGTCATAATTCTCTTATTACGAGCGAATCTCTTTGCGATAAAATCTCTCCAGAAATAATTTTCTGTTGGAATCCCCCCGTCATTTTCAGCAATAACGCGCCATCATGGTCAATACCGAGAAATATCCCGGATAGATTGGTATATCGATTGGTATTATGATGTGTTCGTACCGTAATAGTCCTCCCTCTGCCAACTGCCCGGGCAAGCCACATCCTACGCACAGGCAAGAAACCTTCTGTTTGCAAAAGAGTGAGAAAGTTTGCAAGTTGATGACAAATTGCACTTAAAAGCACATTAATTGAAACTTTTACACCTTCTGCAAACAAAGAGGTAGCCGGATGTTGAACCGTTGCTGACTCAGGGGCCCAGACCACATTGAGTCCTATCCCAATTAAGAGCCATACGGGACGATCACCTTGGCATTCTCCTTCTGATAAGATGCCGCATAGCTTGCGGCCATTACATAACACATCGTTAGGCCATTTACAGGCTAACTTGTGCTGAAGTGCAGGGACCGTTGCGGCTATCCCTTCCACTACAGCTACACTGGCCAAAAAACTAGCCAAGGGGAACTGAGCGGGCTGTAGCGGTGGCTTGAGAAAAAGAACAGAAAAATGCAGATTACCGGCAGGGCTGTACCACGTCCTTGCATCTCTACCACGCCCATCGGTCTGTGCGGCGGCTTGAATGACAAGCACGCCATTTCTAACACCTCCTGCGGTAATGGCTAATCTCTTTGCTTCTACACTCGTGCTATCAATGAGGTCATACACGATAAGCTGCCACCCTGTTGGCAAATCCACCCGTATGCGACCCTCTGTCATCGGGTCTTTATCCGGGGAATAAGGCCGCTGTGGCCTCTTCTGCCTGCATCAAGAGTGGCGGTGGGTATAGAAAAAAGCATAACACAACAATGCTGCTCGCCGCTAGTGTGAGCGCAACAGATCTGCTGAGCGGTTGGTCAAACGTTGCGACTGGCTCGTCAAAATACATGATTTTAATAATTCTGATATAGTAGAAAGCACTGACAACGCTCGTGAGGACACCTACGATTGCCAACACATACATCTGTGATTCAATAGCAGCAATAAACACGTAAAGCTTGCTAAAAAAACCAGCAAGAGGCGGAATCCCGGCCATTGAGAACATGAGTGCTGCCAGGGAAGCAGCAATTAAAGGCTGTGTTTTTGCGAGGCCGGACAAATCCTCAATCCCCTCGGTGAGACGCCCTTTCTGACGCATGGACAGGATGATGGCAAATACCCCAAGATTCATCACAAGATAGATAGCAAGGTAAACGAGAAGGCCCAACACCCCTATCATATTGCCGACAGAAAGACCAATCAGGGCGTAACCGACATGCCCTATAGAACTATAGGCCATGAGGCGCTTGATGTTTGTTTGATTGAGAGCAGCGAATGCCCCCAAAATCATTGAAGCCATAGCAAGTATCATCACGATCTGCTGCCATTGCTCGGCCATTGCCATGAAAGGACCAGTCAGTACTCGCACCAACAGAGCCATGGCTGCTATCTTTGGTGCCAATGCAAAAAAAGCTGTCACAGGGGCTGGGGCCCCTTCATAGACGTCAGGCGTCCACATGTGAAAGGGCACGGCAGAAAGCTTGAAGGCCAGTCCAAAAACGATGAAAACTGCTCCTATGATGGCTCCCATGCTTGCTCTATCCACGCCTGCGAAGCTCTTAGCTAAACCGTCAAACCCCGTTTGACCAGTGAAACCATACACAAAAGATGCTCCGAATAGAAGTAAGCCTGATGCGAGGGACCCCAGGACAAAGTATTTCATCCCAGCCTCAGTTGCGCGGCTGCTGTCACGATGGTAAGCGGCTATCACATATAGGGAGAGGCTTTGCAATTCTAACCCCAAGTACATGGCCATCAGATCGTTTGCAGAAACCATCATCAGCATACCAACTGTGGCAAAGAGAACAAGAATAGGAAATTCAAATCTACTGATTCGCTCGTACTGTAACCAAGGGAGTGACATCATAAGAGTTACTGATACAGAAACGAGAATCAATATTTTCATGAATACACTAAAGTGATCTGTTATAAACATTCCATTAAAAGTAGTAATTTGCACCCCACTGCCAGACACCACTAATAGTCCAGAGACTGTCATAAAGAGCACAGCCCACAAACCAATGACATCAGAGGCCGCCTTGCCTTCCCGCAGGAAGGCTCCTGCCATCAGTAAACCCAACGCTGCGCAGATCAATAAAAACTCTGGCAAGACCGGGAGAAAATCGGGCAGTTCTGTCATCATCAGGATTACCCCATGTCACGGTGCTGCTAGAGCTGGGACTTCAGAAAGAGCATGAATCACTTTGTGGTTCTCTAGCAAGGTAGAGACTGATGTATGAAATACATCTAAAAAAATTTTAGGATATATTCCCATAAATAAAACCACTAATAATAATGGCGCAAAAACAAGAATCTCTCGTTTACTTAAATCCAACAACCCCTGAAGAGCGGGCTTTTCTAGCTTACCAAAGATAACACGACTGTAAAGGTAGAGCATATATGCTGCACCTAAGACAACCCCCGTGGCAGTGAATAATGCCACCAAGCTGCTCACTTGGAAGACACCTAAGAGAACGAGAAACTCACCTATAAATCCGCTCGTTCCTGGCAAGCCTATGGACCCAAGCGTAAAGATCATAAAAACCAGTGCATACATTGGCATGCGGTGCACGAGCCCACCATAGGCAGAAATCTCGCGTGTATGTCTCCTTTCGTAGACGACTCCCACACATAAAAATAAAGCCCCTGAGACAATGCCATGAGACAGCATCTGAAACAAGGCGCCTTCTAAGGCCTGTTGGGTGGGGGTAAAAATACCGATCGTTACAAATCCCATGTGAGCAATAGAAGAATAGGCCACTAATTTTTTCATGTCCTCTTGGACGAGAGCCACCAGAGAGGCATAAATGACAGCGATCACAGATAAGGCATAAATTAATGGTGTAAAATAGCTGCTCGCATCTGGGAACATGGGAACAGAAAATCGTAGAAAACCGTAAGCGCCCATCTTGAGCAGCACACCGGCCAAAATCACGGAGCCCGCCGTTGGCGCTTCCACATGCGCATCAGGTAGCCAAGTATGCAACGGCCACATAGGCACTTTCACTGCGAAGGAAGCGAAAAACGCTAGCCACAACCATCTCTGCATTTCTTCTGGGAAGGTGAACCGCATAAGCGCTGGAATCTCTGTTGTTTGAGCCGTGAAATACATGACCAGCATAGCGAGCAGCATCAACACAGAACCGGTTAATGTGTAGAGGAAGAACTTGAAGGCTGCATACACCCGACGCGTCCCCCCCCACACGCCGATGATCATGAACATTGGCAGCAAAACGCCTTCAAAGAAAATGTAAAAAGGTACCAAGTTAAGAGCACAAAACATGCCGACCATCATGGTTTCAAGGACAAGGAAAGCAACCATGTATTCCTTGACTCTTGTCGTGACGGCGTGCCAGCTCGAGAGAATACAGAGCAGGGTTAGAAAGGTGGAGAGTAGCACGAATAAGAGGGAAATGCCATCTACACCCATATGGTACGTCACACCTAACCCTGGCAACCAGACCCTTTGCTCAACAAACTGAAAGTCGGCTGTATCAAAATTGAAGCGACTCCACAGCACCAGGGAAATAATGAACGTCATTGTAGAAGTTAGTAAGGCAATGTTACGCGCATTACGATTAATTAAGGCATCATCCCCCCGGATTGTTAAAATAACGGCTGCCCCGGCTAACGGAAGGAATGTTACCAAAGATAAAAGCGGCCAATCCGTTATCATTACAGACCTCACCAGAGATGGAACAATGTAATCCACGTCACAAAGACTGTGACCCCAACGATCATCGCGAAGGCGTAATGATAAACATATCCGGATTGTAAATGGCCAAGACGCTGGGCAAAAGCACGGCTCATAGCCGCCACGCCGTCAGGCCCGATTCCATCAATCAACGCTCCATCACCTCCTTTCCAGAGACCATTCCCAATGGCAAAGGCAGGACGCACAAAAAGAGCATTGTAGAGTTCGTCAAAATACCACTTTTTCAGAAGAAATTGGTACACCCTATTGAAAACACTAGCCAACAGCCCAGGCAGTCCTGGGACACGAATATACAATAAGTAGGAGAGTAGAATCCCACCTATTCCCACTACAAACGGCGCCACCTGCACCCATAATGGTACATGGTGAGCCGCCGTCATGGCGTTATGTCCTGCGATCACTGTAATGGCTTGTCCCCAGAAGGATTCCCGATGTTGACCAACAAAGGATTCATAGCCAATCCACCCGGAGAGCAACGCCCCTATTGCCAGGAGCAGCAGTGGGATGAGCATCACGGCTGGTGCTTCATGTACGTGAGCCATCACTTTCTCATCAGCACGCGTCTGACCATGGAAAGTCATAAACAACAAACGCCAAGAATAAAAGGCTGTCATGAAAGCTGCAGCAATACCCATCCAAAAGGAAAAATGCCCAACTGTTGAAGAGGAAGCAAACGCCGCTTCTAAGATGATGTCTTTCGAGTAGTAGCCGGAAAAGAATGGCATACCAGAAAGTGCTAAGCTCCCAATCCACACCATCACGTATGTTACTCTGATTCGGCTGACAATACCACCCATGCGATTCATGTTCTGTTCACCTGACATAGCATGGATCACAGAGCCAGCTGATAAGAATAGCAACGCCTTAAAGAAAGCATGTGTCATGAGATGAAAGAGAGCTGCTTGATAGGCGGAGACCCCAATAGCAAAGAACATGTAACCAAGTTGTGAGCAGGTGGAGTAGGCAATGACGCGCTTGATGTCACTTTGTACACAAGCAACAGTAGCAGCAAAGAAAGCAGTACTTGCTCCAACAATAGCGATCACCGTCAAGGCAGTTGGAGAATACTCAAAAAGTGGGGACATGCGCGCTACCATGAAGACACCGGCTGTGACCATTGTCGCAGCATGAATCAGAGCGGAAACTGGTGTCGGACCTTCCATCGCATCTGGCAGCCAAGTATGCAGCCCAATTTGGGCAGACTTACCCATGGCGCCGATGAAAAGGAGAAGACAGATGACTGTTACAATATGCCATTCGACCCCAAGGAATGTGACGTAATCACCAGCATGAACTGCCGCTGTGGCAAAAATAGGATCAAAACAAATAGAACCAAACAGGATAAAAGTAGTCAGGATACCCAGCATAAATCCAAGATCACCTATCCTATTGACAATGAACGCCTTGATAGCAGCAGCGTTGGCTGACGGACGGTCATACCAAAACCCAATGAGCAAATACGAGGCCAATCCGACCCCTTCCCATCCGAAAAAAAGCTGCACAAGATTATCAGCTGTGATGAGCATCAGCATAAAGAAAGTAAAAAATGACAAGTAGCTCATAAACCTGGGGATAGAAGGGTCGTGATGCATGTAGCCAATGGCATAAACATGTACAAGAAAGGATACACACGTTACGACAGATAGCATAACTGCGGTTAGAGTGTCGAACCGTAAGGCCCAGACCACCTCGAGAGTACCAGACTGTATCCACAAAAGAAGTGGCACTGTCTGGACCGCGCTGCTTTGCACGACATCTCGGAATACTAAAAGAGAGAGTATAAATGATATTAATATGCTTATAGTTGTAATAATCTCTGCTCCCCTGTCCCCCAGTTGCCTTCCAAAGACACCAGCACTCAAAGCCCCAAAAAGAGGCAGAAAGACGGCTGCTACGTATGTCATGGCGCGCCTAGCCCTTCATTTGGTGAATGTCCTCTACTGCAATTGTTCCACTGTTGCGAAAGAGCACCACAACAATGGCCAGACCAATCGCCGTTTCCGCAGCGGCAACGGTCAGAATGAACATGGTAAAGACCTGACCTGTCAGATTGTGCCAATAGGCAGAGAACGCCACCATGTTAATGTTGACAGCAAGGAGCATTAACTCAAGAGACATCAAGATGAGAAGGACATTCTTCCGATTGAGAAAAATGCCAAAGATTCCAAGGGTAAAGAGTGTCGCTCCAACAATTAAATAATGGCCAAGAGCAATGTCGGGCATTACACGCCCCCTCGAGTCGGAACTTTTTTGAGCTCAAGACTGTTCGCCTTTGTCCGTACGAGCTGACGGGCAACGCTCTGTCGGCGTACGCCAGATCGTGATCGCAATGTCAACAGGATAGCACCGATCATAGCCACTAAAAGTGCAATCCCTGCGGTTTGAAATTGATAGATATAACGCGTGTACAAGACTTGACCCAATGCCTCTGTATTAGGAATCCCATGCGTTGTCGTTGCAAGGAGATTTCCCGCTGGCATATTGGGAGCGAACACCCATCCAGCTGCTACCATTACAAGCTCAGCGAATAAAATCATCCCAATCAGCCCACCTATCGGTAGATAGGATAAGAAACCCTCTCGAAATGGGACGATGTTAATGTTTAACATCATGATTACGAACAGAAAAAGAACTGCTACCGCACCAGCATATACTATAACTAGTATCATTGCCAAAAATTCAGCTCCTAAAAGGAGAAATAGTCCAGCAACATTACAAAAAACAAGCACCAAGAAGAGAACGGAGTGTACAGGATTACGAGCAGTAATAACTATTATAGATCCAAAAATTGCAATAATTGCGAATACATAAAACATTATAGAATGCACAGCAAATCCTTCCCAACATCGTGATGATTATCGTAACGATATGATTAACGATATGGTGCATCCAGACTAATACATGTGGCAAGCGCTGCTTCCCAACGATCACCATTCTCTAGCAATTTTTCTTTGTCATACATAAGCTCTTCGCGAGTTTCTGCCGAGAATTCAAAGTTTTGACCTTCGACGATAGCATCGACAGGACAAGCCTCTTGGCAATACCCACAATAAATGCATTTTGTCATATCAATGTCATACTTAGTTGTACGTCGACTACCGTCTGCTCGTGGATTCGCTTCAATGGTAATGGCCTGTGATGGGCAAATTGCTTCACATAGTTTACACGCGATACAACGTTCTTCACCGTTTGTATAGCGGCGTAGAGCATGCTCCCCACGAAAGCGAGGCGAGAGAGGACCTTTCTCGAAAGGATAATTTATAGTTACTTTTTTTTTAAACATATAACGAAAAGTCAGCGTCATACCCTTTACTAACTCTATGAGTAGAATTACACGCGCAGTACGATCTAAAAAAGCCATTTCCTTGATCCTCTATCCTCTTGGTAAAAAGTCAAAGGCGACCAATACCCCTGCTGTTAAAACAACCCAAGATAGAGAAATCGGCAGAAAGATCTTCCAACCAAGACGCATAAGCTGGTCATAGCGATAACGTGGAAAAGTAGCACGAACCCACAAAAATACAAACAAAAGAACAACAATTTTTACGAAAAACCACAACGCCCCTGGCACAATTGTAAAAGGTACGACGTTTACAGGCGGCAACCACCCACCCAAGAAGAGGATAGCCCCTAGAGCGCTCATCAGAATCATATTGGCATATTCCCCAAGAAAGAACATGCCAAATGTCATTGCAGAATATTCAACATTATAGCCAGCGACTAACTCGGATTCTGCCTCGGGCAAGTCGAAGGGCGCGCGATTTGTCTCCGCCAGAGCAGAGATAAAAAAGACTACGAACATGGGAAAATGAGGCACAATGTACCAGATTCCTTTCTCTTGGGCATTGACGATTCCCGACAAGTTCAGAGTGCCCGCCGACATCAAGACAGTGACAAGTACGAACCCAATTGATACTTCATAAGAGACCATTTGCGCTGCTGACCGCAGACCGCCGAGAAAAGCATATTTTGAATTCGAGGCCCATCCTGCCATGATAATTCCGTAGACTCCTGCGGAGGAGATTGCGAAAAGATAAAGGATGCCGACATTGATGTTCGCTATCACCCATCCCTCATCGAAAGGGATCACTGCCCATGCCATGATGGCAAGAGTAAAAGTGAGGAGCGGTGCAAGAATGAACACACCTCGGTTCGCCCAGGCAGGAATCACGGTTTCTTTCAGCAAGAGCTTGAGACCATCCGCTAGAGGCTGGAAAAGCCCAAAGGGCCCCACAACATTGGGACCCTTTCTTAATTGTATTGCAGCAATAATTTTTCTCTCAAAGAAAGTTAAATAGGCAACTCCCAGCATGAGCAAACCGACAATCAGCGCAATCGGTAACACTATACTGAGCAATGGCCAGAGAGAATTTGCCCAGGAATCAGTACTGAGCAATGGCCAGAGAGAATTTGCCTCAGTCATTTTCTCTCTCCTGCGACAAAATTCTGTCCTGTTTTATACTCTCAAGCTCAGCCTGAATCTCAGCGCATTCTGCCATTTGCCTGGAGGCCCGACTAATAGGGTCTGTTCTGTAAAAATTATCAGTACGCGTTCGCAAAGGGGAATCTGTGAAAGAGGTAGCCTCTCCAAAGACTCCCCATGCCGCAGGGGCTGGAGTCACACCGACAGCCGCGAACGCTGAGTCTATCGCAACGAGTCGTGCGCGTACGTCAGCAAGAGTGTCATAAGGTAGCGGTCTCCCCATCCGCTCAGATAAGGCACGCACGATCTTCCAATCTTCACGCGCTTGACCTGGTGGAAAAACTGCAAGTTTTGTGCTCTGCACTCGGCCCTCTGTGTTTACATAAAGAGCATTTTTTTCTGTATAGGCCGCTCCTGGTAGAATTACGTTCGCTCTCTTGGCACCGGCATCACCATGATGACCCTGATAGATAACAAACGTTCTGTCTAGTGTGGACATATTCACTTCATCTGCATTGAGCAAATAGACGCAATCAATTGCTCCCCTACTGGCCTGATCAAGAATGGCCGTAACACCGTAACCGCCGTGCCCTGGGACGAACCCCAGCATGAGGCCACCGACACGCGCCGCTGCCGTGTGCAGGATGTTGAAACCGTTCCAGCCTTCTTGAATCATGTTGGCATTTTCTGCCAATTTACGAGAGAAACTTAATATTGATATTCCATCAATACGAGTAAGCGGCCCTTGGCCCAAGATCAACATTGGTCTTTTGGCCCTCTTTAATTTTTTAGAAAATGGATGTCTCTCTTCTATTAATTCAATGAGTGTCTCTGGTCCGTCGCCAAGAAACTGAGCAGGATACGTGAGATCAACTGGTGTTCCAATTATTGCAATTTCTACATGACCACTCAGCCAGCGCTTGCGTAAACGGGCATTCAGGACTGCTGCTTCGCGTCGGGGATTTGTTCCTATCAGGAGAATAATATCTGCTATGTCAACACCTGCAATAGTTGAATTAAACCGATAAGCAGCTGGCACAGCTGTGTCTAACGCTGCACCGTCCTGACGACAGTCAATGTTCACGACACCAAGACTGCCCATCAGATCTTTCAGCGCTATCATTGATTCGCAGTCAGCCATATCCCCAGCAATGGCTGCAATTTTCTCTGGTTTGAGAGCCTTCAACTGATTGGCAATGGCTGTAAGCGCTTCTGTCCACGTCACAGGCTTGAGTTTACCCTCCTGTCGGAGGTACGGGGTGTCAAGACGTCTGATGAGCAAGCCATCACATGCATGACGCGTCTTGTCAGAAATCCATTCCTCGTTAATGTCCTCGTTAACACGAGGCAATATCCTCATTACTTTTTTACCACGAGAATCTATTCGAATAGCACTACCAATAGCATCAAGTACATCAACGGATTCAGTTTTACGAAGCTCCCACGGTCGCGCTGTAAAAGCATAAGGCCTGCTCGTCAAAGCCCCAACAGGACAGAGATCAACGAGATTCCCGGATAGCTCAGACTCAAGAGATTTTCCTACATAAGTAGTAATTTCCATGTGCTCACCACGGAAGACAGCCCCTAATTCAGGAACACCAGCAATCTCCGTCATAAACCGGATACAACGTGTGCACTGAATGCAACGAGTCATATGAGTCTTTATCAAGGGCCCTAGGTACTTGTCGGCCACGGCCCGCTTTTCTTCATGATAACGGCTGCTGTTCCCACCATAGGCCATCGCCTGGTCCTGCAAGTCACATTCCCCGCCCTGATCGCAGATGGGACAATCAAGTGGGTGGTTAATCAAGAGCAGTTCCATGACACCGCGCCGAGCCTCACGTACCATGGGACTATCTGTTTTAACCACCATACCGTCGGCTACTGGTAAGGCACAGCTCGCCTGCGGTTTCTGTGGACCTGGCGATACTTCGACTAAACACATTCGACAATTGCCAGCTATTGATAATTTATCATGGTAGCAAAATCGAGGAATTTCTATTCCAAGTTGTTCACAAGCCTGCAATACCGTACGGCCAGGCTCTACTTCAATCGCAATGCCGTCGATGGTCAGGGTCAGTTTCGGCATGCTCCCCCTCCTTAGGCGGCCCTGGCACGCTCGGTAATACGATTCTCTATTTCTGCACGAAAGTGGCGAATTAACCCCTGCACAGGCCACGCTGCCGCGTCACCGAGTGCACAAATCGTATGTCCCTCAATTTGACGCGTGACTTGGTCCAGAACATCGATTTCCGCCATATGAGCTGTACCAGTAACCATGCGTTCCATCATCCGCCACAACCACCCAGTTCCCTCGCGACAGGGCGTACACTGTCCACAGCTTTCATGCTTGTAAAAGCGCGAGAGACGAGCGACGGCATGCACAATGTCTGTTGAGCGGTCCATCACGATGACGGCTGCTGTTCCTAGACCAGACTGCACCTCCCGTAAGGAGTCAAAATCCATTAGGACATGGTCACAGATTTTCTTAGGGAGAACGGGGACAGAAGAGCCACCAGGTATGACTGCAAGCAAATTCTCCCAACCACCGCGCACGCCACCAGCGTGACGTTCAATGAGTTCCCTAAGGGAGATGCCCATCTCCTCTTCGACGTTGCATGGCGTGTTCACGTGACCGGAAATACAGAACACCTTGGTGCCAGTATTCTTTGGACGGCCTAATCCGGCGAACCATTCCCCTCCTCTACGCAGAATCGTAGGGATAACAGCGATGGACTCGACATTATTCACAGTCGTGGGGCAGCCAAATAGCCCAACCCCAGCGGGGAATGGCGGTTTGAGACGTGGCTGCCCCTTACGGCCTTCTATGCTGTTAATGAGGGCCGTTTCCTCTCCACAGATATAAGCTCCCATGCCACGGTGCAGCTCGACATTAAATCTCCAATCTGTACTGCATGCCTTATCGCCGAGTAAGCCGGCAACTCGGGCTTCGTTTATAGCCGTCTGCAAAACAATCGATTCACGATAAAATTCCCCACGAATGTAAATGTAAGCAACATGGGCTCCCACAGAAAATCCAGCTAGCAAGGCGCCTTCTAACAGCTTGTGCGGTTCATTACGGAGAATGTCCCTATCCTTACATGTACCGGGTTCCCCTTCATCAGCATTGATGACAAGGTAATGTGGACGGTCTGTTATCACCTGACGCGGCATAAAAGTCCATTTGAGGCCCGTCGGAAATCCAGCTCCTCCACGCCCGCGTAGTCCAGACTTCTGAACCTGATCGACAATCCAGTCACGTCCCTGAGCCATCAGGGAAGCCGTATTATCCCAGTCCCCGCGTTCCCGCGCGCCCTTTAAGCTGACGTCCTGGAAACCATATAAATTGGTGAAGACACGATCCTTGTCGCTGAGCATCACGTTCCCCCTTTGACAGGTCCAGAGGATTCAGGTCCAGAGGATTGAAGAGTGGTGGGTCCGCCAGCTGGGCAAGAACACTGGCGACCGCTCTGCGACCCGGCTTTCGGCTGCTCACCCCGTTTCAACGCTTCAAGGATCTTCTGCATAGAGTCAGAGTCAAGATCCTCAAAATAATCGTCACCAATCTGGACAATAGGAGCGTTTACACAAGCACCCGCGCATTCGATCTCTTCAATTGTAAATTGTTCATCAAGTGTAGTTTCTCCGATATTAACACCCAACACGTCGCGGCATGTCTTTACAATTTTCTCAGAACCACACAACCAGCACGAAAGATTCGTACATATCTTCACATGGTACCGACCAATGGGATGTAATCTGTACATGGTATAAAAAGTCGCAACTTCATAAACTCGTATAAGTGGTACACGTAAAAGTTTTGCGACGTAATCCATAGCTGTCCGTGGCAGCCATCCAGCCTGACGTTGTGCTAGATCGAGGAGTGGCATGGTGGCGGCGGCCTGCTTACCAGGAGGATAGCGCCTGATCACGTCTTCAGCCTGTTTTAGATTGTCGGCCGTGAAAAAGAATGGGACAGATTGGACAGACATCTTAATCTTATTCATCTGTCAATCTCGCCAAAAACAACATCGAGGGAGCCAATAATTGCAGTAATGTCCGCAAGCATATGCCCGCGCGCGAGCATATCCGTGGCCGAGAGATGCACATAGCCCGGCGAGCGAATAGCGCACCTGTAAGGTCTATTTGTGCCATCCGCCACGAGGTAAACACCAAATTCTCCCTTTGGCGCTTCAGTGGCTGCATAAACTTCTCCAGAAGGCACGTGGAATCCTTCACTGAATAACTTAAAATGATGTATGAGGGCTTCCATAGAGGACTTCATCTCCTCACGACGAGGCGGTCTAATTTTTCTATTGTCCGTCTGTATAGGCCCTGCTGGCATTTTCTCAAGACACTGTTTCATAAGATGCACAGACTGGCGCATCTCCTCAACACGGACTAAATAACGATCATAGGCGTCACCCTTGTGACCAACGGGAATATCAAAATCTAGTTCAGCGTATACTTCGTAAGGCTGCGCTTTGCGTAAATCCCATGGCACACCGGCCGCTCGTAACATGGGCCCTGAAAATCCCCAGTCCATTGCCTGTTCGATTGTCACCGGACTGATGTCAACAGTACGTTGTTTGAAAATACGGTTCTCTGTCAGGAGAGACTCCATATCGTCGATCAGTTTTGGGAAATTCTCACACCAGAGGCTCATATCTTCAGCAAGACCTCTTGGCATATCCTTGGCTACACCACCTATACGAAAATAGTTAGCATGCATACGAGCCCCACAGACTCGTTCATAAAATCCCATCAACCGTTCGCGTTCTTCGAAGAACCATAACAGTGGTGTCATGGCTCCGATATCCAGGGCGTAAGATGTAACATTGAGAATGTGACTCATGAGGCGTGATATTTCGGCGTACAGAACCCTAATGTACTGGGCCCGTTTTGGTAGTTCCACCCCCAGTAGCCGCTCCGTTGCGAGGACAAAGGAATGCTCCATTGCCATCGGTGCGCAGTAGTCAAGCCTGTCAAAATAGGGAGTGACCTGAGCGTAAGTCTTATGTTCAATCAGCTTCTCAGTGCCGCGGTGCAGCAAACCAATATGGGGATCGGCGCGCTCGATAACTTCCCCTGAAAGTTCGAGTACAAGACGCAACACGCCATGCGCAGAAGGATGCTGAGGCCCAAAATTGAGTGTGAACGTATTGACCTGGGCCATTTTATTTCTTTCCTACAGCATTCAGCATTATTTCTTTTCACCAGGTAATGGCTGAGGCCCACTGTACCCTTCCCATGGGCTTAGAAAGTCAAATGTGCGAAACTCCTGTGCCAATTTGACTTGTTCATAAATAACACGTTTACGTTCCTCATCATAACGAACTTCCATGTAACCAGTCAGCGGAAAGTCTTTACACAGCGGATGGCCCTCGAATCCATAGTCTGTCAGCAATCGCCGCAAATCCGGATGATCTGTGAAAGCTATTCCGTACATGTCCCATACCTCACGCTCAAACCAGTTAGCGGAGGAAAAGACTCCTGTTACGGAGGGCACAAGTTTTTCCTCACTGGCTTCGACTCTGACACGTATCCTCTGATTGTGACGTAAGGACAGCAAATGGTAAATGACTTCAAAGCGCCGCTCACGCTCAGGATAATCAGCCCCGGCAATGAACATAAGCTGACGGAACTGGCAATGAGCATCGTCCCTTAAAAAAGTCAGAATTTTCACAAGAGATGACGGTTGCACGGCCAGTGTCAGCTCCCCGTTTATAACGGCGGCCTCCTCCACTTCCTGCAGAAAAGCCGCTCTAATATAAGAGCCTAAATCCTGTAACATCTGAAGCATGATAGTTCCTGCTCCTTTTTGCTATCGGAGCAACATTCTATTATCGGAATAGTGTTCCAGTTCTCCGGATTTTTCTCTGTAACTGCATAATACCATACAAAAGCGCTTCTGCTGTTGGCGGGCAACCTGGAACATAGACATCAACGGGAATCACACGATCACATCCTCGTACAACAGAATAAGAGTAATGATAATATCCACCTCCGTTAGCACAGGAGCCCATTGAAATAACCCATCGCGGTTCTGCCATCTGGTCGTAGACCTTGCGTAGGGCGGGAGCCATTTTATTAGTTAGCGTGCCGGCAACAATCATGACATCTGACTGGCGAGGACTGGGCCGAAATACGATACCAAACCGGTCTAAATCGTAGCGCGCACATGCACAATGAATCATCTCTATAGCGCAACAGGCCAAGCCAAACGTCAGAGGCCACAACGAACCTGTTCGAGCCCAGTTTACTAATTTGTCTACATTAGCAAGAACAAAGCCTCTATTGCGCATCTCATCGCGCATGACTGCCGCAAGCAGTTTATCCTGATCCTGTTGTAACAGAGTCTTTGGGGTTGCAGATTTCACTCCCATTCCAACGCTCCTTTCTTCCACTCATAGATGAAACCGACAGTCAGGATTCCTAAAAATGCCATCATAGACCAGAATCCAAACAATCCCACTTTGTCCAAAGCTACTGCCCAGGGAAAGAGAAATGCGACTTCTATATCAAAGATAATAAATAGTATCGCTACTAAGTAGAATCTCACATCAAATAAGAGACGTGCTTCGTCAAATGCTTCAAAACCACACTCATAGGCAGATTTCTTTTCAAAATAAGGATTTTTACGTGCTAAAATATAAGAAGAAAGGAGTGCTCCTAGTGTCACTAAACAAGCAATAATAAAGAAAATAAGAATGGGCACGTATTCCTTAAGGAAATTTTCCATATCCTATCCTTCGTCTTTCCCTAGTGCGTGCTGCACTTGTGCACGATACCATCGCTCATGTACCCCTGCCAATGTTCTGGAAAGGCAGTTCTTAAGGCCCCTATCCGCAGTGAGTCAAGGCTGCTTTTTCTACCTTTTCTAAGTTCTCGGATAAACTTCTAAGTTCTCAGATAAACTGCAATACATATTATAAATAGCGTAATGAACATACTTTTAAGGCGTGAAAATAGGATATTAAGGCCATGAATCTGACAGTTTCTTTTCTCTTGGTGTTTCCTCATTCCAGGAGTCCCGTACCACAGCTGTCAATCTACAAGGCCAGCACTAGACAGAATGAGTTGATGTAGTAGAGTCGCTAGGGGACCTAGCAACCATGTGAGTATATTCCAATCAGATCCTATCTTGTGCCCTATGATCGGCACGATAAATAATATTACTAAAATTAGTATAATTCCATACTTTTCTCTTAATAAGATATATTGCGTCAGGAATCGTGGTAGCAAGTTTGTTATTACTAAACCGCCATCTAGGGGAGGAATGGGAATCATGTTAAAGAGAGCTAACATAACGTTCAGCTGAATGGCATGTTGAATGTTAAAGAGGATCCATGCCTGACCACCAGCAGGAATATAGACGGCGATATGCACGAGTAACGCTGCGAATACTGCGAGCAACATATTTGCAGTCGGCCCAGCGATGGCAACACAGATCATCCCTAATCGAGGGGAGCGTAGCCTATGAGGAACAACAGGCACGGGTTTAGCCCACCCGAAGAGGAAAGGAGCCTGCAGCAGAATCAGCAAAGCTGGTAGGATGGCCGTTCCCACAAGATCAACATGACGGAGTGGGTTGAAGGACAGCCGTCTCATCCGATAGGCTGTATCATCGCCTAGACGCCAGGCGATAAAACCATGAGCAGCCTCATGGAGAGTCACACTTAATAATGTTGGGAGTATCCATGTGGAAGACTGATAGATCACTCCGAGCATCTCCGCTCCTTTCGTCGCAACTCATCGAAAAGTAAGACTTCTACGTATGAATCTCTACTAAATGGAACATCAGAGAAGTCGCCTCACATGAGGAAAGAAGGAGTCAGCAAGAAAGGGTATACCTGGTCAACTGCCTCAGATTGGCATAGGGCATATTGATGTGCCGTGCCGTATGCCCGTCATGAATAAAATAATTATTTATTAATTATTTATTGAACTTGTCTTTGAGAAAGTGACGAGAAAAGACAATGAGCATGACGTTCTTGAAGCGTATGACAGACGAATAGAGCTCTCCGCACGTTGTCATAAGGACCGGCGTAAACACGATACCAAGTCCCTTTGACGCCAAGATTAACAGGTAGAATCGCATGCGGTATGCCGCCGAGGAGGTCACCATGACGGTGAGTCAATTGTGACCATGCCCTCTCAGCATCTCTCCTCCTCTGGAAGGACCCAAGCTGCAAACGCATGGCCGGCAGAGGCGGCCAAGCGGGTGTTCCTGCAATTTTTTTTCTGATTTTTTTTTCTGAAATTTGTTTTTCTGAAACCGTCGCAGCAGCCGGAGCAGGCATCACGGGAAGGACCACTACTGGTGTAGACGAGGCAGACTCTCCTGGGAAAGTAGTGATAGTAGTGACGGTTTGTGCGTTTTTCTCCCTCGGAGAGGGAGTTTGCGGGACGGCCACGACTGCCTTCTCCCGAAGGGCTGCTGTCTTATTTTTTAGGCTCTCGATTTTCATCATTGTCTCAGGATGGGCGAGCAAAACAGGAATCTCTGTACTAACCTGGACAGAGCGAGGGAAAATGCTGTACAGATACCAGCTGATTCCACTGAGAAAGGCAAAAGTACTCAGAATCCACAGAGTCATACCGAGAGAGCGACGTGCGCTACGCACACGATCATATAACCTGTCAGAATCATGGACGGGATCCCTGGAATGATGGCTGCCACGCCTGCTACAGATTGGTTCTTCTTTTTCCCTTTTTTCCCTCTCACTTTCTGTCATTAACGCAGTTCCTGAACAGGTTCCACTCCGAATACTGCCAACCCTGACGCCAAGACTGTGGATACACCCTTTACCAAGGCAAGTCTCGCAATAGATAATTCTGGATTGTCTGAGTTTAAAAAACGCAATTCTTCTAAATCTTGACCTTTATTCCACAACTCATGGAAAGCCGCTGCGACCTCACAAAGATAATACGCGACTCTATGTGGCTCATGCGCCTCGGCAGCACCTTCCACTAACTGTGGCCACCCCGCCAGAATCCTGATCAGACAAATCTCTGAGGGATCAGTTAAGCGATGCAATGCACTAGTGGCTAAATTCTTCTCGCAAAGATTATCATTATGGAAAATTAAACACGCATGACGATATACAGAGCAGGCACGAGCGTGGGCATATTGCACGTAAAAGACAGGGTTCTCACGGGACTGTTCTGTGATTTTTGTGAAATCAAAATTGAGATGTGCATCGCTCTTACGGGTCAACATCATAAAGCGAACCACATCTCTCCCGACACGGTCAATCACAGCACGTAACGTTACAAAAGTTCCTGTCCGTTTACTCATTTTAGCAGACTGGCCATCATCCAGCAGATTCACCATCTGACACAGCTTGACATCGAGCGTACTTTTGCCACCGGTAAGCGCTTGTACAGCTGCCTGCATCCGCTGGACATAGCCGCTATGATCGGCGCCCCAGACATCGATCATATGGCTAAACCCACGATGGTGTTTGTCCAGATGGTAAGCAAGATCAGAGGCAAAATAAGCCCAACGGCCATCTGATTTTCTCAATGGCCTGTCAACATGATCCCCGAATCTGGTTGCACGAAACAGTACCTGTGGTTTCATTTCTTTATCTTTGACTTCTTTTCCCACAGGCGCTTCCAACATGCCCTCATAGAGGAGACCGTGCTCTTCCAATAGACGAACAGCGGCCTCAATTTTTCCGTCTGCGATCAGACGACTCTCAGAAAAGAATACATCGTGGCGCACGCCAAGCGCCTCCAGATCAGCGCGGATTGCCTTCATCATGGCATTGATGGAAAAAGTGCGTACGGGATCTAGCCATGCGGATTCTGGCATATGTAGCCATCGATTACCATCCCGAGAGGCTAGTGCCTGACCAATAGGTTGCAAGTACGCACCAGGATAATAACCCTCTGGAATAGCTCCAATCTTCTCTCCTAAAGCCTCACAGTATCGTAGATATGTGGAACGGGCCAGGATATCTACCTGTGTTCCTCCGTCATTGATATAGTACTCGCGTGTTACAGCATAGCCGACCTTCTCGAGAAGCGCTGCCAGTGCGTCGCCTACCACTGCACCACGGCCATGCCCTATGTGCAGGGGACCTGTCGGATTGGCAGAAACAAACTCGACATTCACTCGGCGTCCAGCGCCAAGAGTTCCGTTGCCATAAGAAAGACCAGCGTTCAGAATCTCCCGCAGGCGGTCCTGCCAAAAGTCGGCAGTCAAACGTATATTAATAAAACCCTGTCCCGCTACCACAACATCTGCAACGGCCTGTGTGTTCTGCAACCGAGCCGCAATCATCTTCGCGAGATGATACGGTTTCGAGCCGATCATGCTCCCTAAGATCATTGCGGCATTAGTAGAAAATTCACCATGATGAGCGTCACGAGCTCTCTCGCACGAGAAGGATAATCTATTCACACACGTCGGTATCTGTCCTGTCGACATAAAATCCGCTATTACAGCATGTATAACTTTTTTCAAAAACGCATAAACGTTCATACTCTTAGCATTCTCTCTCTGAAAGGCCCTGCCTGTTTGCCGTCGACGTTTTGCCGACGACTTTTGATGTCAATGATTGCACAGAGATCAGCCATGATCTCGCAGCGTGCTCCAGAAGATCACACAGCCGAAAGGATTGCACCCCAATGCAGTCTCTCCTAGAGAGACCCTCCCTGATTCAGACTCCCACCGAGCCCACGCAGGGCCGCAATAGCGGCAGCGTAATCAGAGCTTTTGAATACCGCTGATCCTGCTACCAGGACATTAGCCCCTGCGGCAATCACTCGACCTGCGAGATCTGTACTAAGACCACCGTCCACCTCAAGCTCAATCGGACGGTCACCTATCATCGTTCTAAGGCGGCGAGTCTTGTCTAGCTGTGACTCAAGAAAGCTCTGGCCACCGAATCCAGGGTTGACAGACATGACAAGGATTAAATCACATTTATCGAGTACGTATTCCACGACAGTTTCAGGAGTATGGGGATTCAGTGACACACCAGCTTTTCTGCCGAGCGAATGAATGAACTGCAGGCTGCGATCAAGATGCGGGTCGGCTTCGGCATGAACAGTGATAATGTCAGCTCCAGCCTCAGCGTAGGCCTTCAGCGAAGGTTGAGCAGGGCTGATCATCAAATGGACATCAAAGACCTTCTGACTCCATGGTCGGATACACTTGATGATAGGCGGACCGAAAGTCAGATTCGGGACAAAGTGACCATCCATTACATCTATATGGATATAGTCAGCTCCAGCTTGATCAACAGCTCGCACCTCCTCGCCTAGGCGGGCAAAATCTGCAGAAAGAATGCTAGGAGCAATCTTGATAGTCATCTGACGATTTCCTCGACCGGTTTGCGAGTAAAAGTAGTTTTAAAATTTATCAACTTTTGAGAAATACAAAAAAATTCACAGCTTTCCCTAAAAGATTGCCAAGATTCTTTCTACTTTCTACATCTACCTCAGCTACCTCAGTGATTCGATTGGCCAGCCACTACGCTACCATCGGATCGAGGGCGCCTGAGTGGTAGCGCTTTGCCATTTCAGAGAGAGAGAGCGCCCTGATCTTTGCAGCTTGACCAACACAGCCAAAAGATTCGTAGCGATCTTCGCAAACTTTCTGCATCGCTTCTATAGCTGGCTTGTTGAAAGCACGCGGGTCGAATTCACTTTTCTTTTCAGCGGCAATCCGACGCCACGTGCCGGTGATTGCCATACGGCAATCTGTATCAATGTTAATCTTACGCACACCATGTTTGATTCCCTCAACAATCTCCTCAACAGGCACACCAAAAGTCTGCGGCATCGCTCCACCATGGTTGTTAATCAAGTCCTGTAATTCCTGGGGTACAGAGGAAGAACCGTGCATCACAAGGTGTGTATTTGGTAAACGCTTGTGAATGTCTTTGACAATGTGCATCGCTAGAATATCGCCTGTCGGCTTTCGTGTGAACTTATAAGCACCATGTGAAGTCCCCATGGCAATGGCAAGTGCGTCCACCTTGGTCTTGCTAACAAAATCTACAGCTTGGTCAGGATCTGTTAAAAGCTGGCTATGATCTAGTGTCCCCTCAAAACCGTGGCCATCTTCTTTGTCGCCCTTTCCTGTTTCAAGAGAACCAAGACAACCTAATTCTCCTTCTACAGACACCCCCACCATGTGGGCGAAGCCAGAGACAGTTCTTGTAACATCACAATTGTACTCATAAGAAGCCGGCGTTTTCGCATCAGCCTCCAACGAACCATCCATCATAACTGACGAGAAGTTGTTAGTGATAGCTGAGAGACATGTCTCAGGGCTGTTACCATGATCTTGGTGCATGCATACAGGGATATCAGGGTACATCTCTAGTACTGCATGAATCATGTGTTTAATCATGACATCACCTGCATAAGCACGGGCACCGCGGCTTGCCTGCAGTATCACTGGTGCATTGCATTGCCTCGCCGCATTCATAATAGAGAGCACCTGCTCCATATTGTTCACGTTAAATGCCGGCATGCCATAGCCGTACTCCGCTGCATGATCAAGGAGCTGACGTAGAGAAATTAAAGCCATAGCAGCACCTCCTCCTCCTTTTTTATTGTGACAGCTTTATTGTGACTTGTGACAGCCGTGCCTCAACGGCACTCACCACGGCTTCTGCTGTAATACCAAAATGTGCATAAAGCTTCGCCGCAGGCGCAGATGCGCCAAAGTCTTTCATACCAATAACAGCCCCTCGAATTCCGACATACCTCTCCCAGCCAAATGTTCCGGCTGCTTCAATCGCCACACAGACTGTTCCCTCACCACAATGCCCAAGCACGGCCTCTTGATAAGCAGCAGGCTGTTGATCAAACAGTTCCCAGCAGACCATCGAGACCACTGCCGTCGGCAGGCCTTTTTTTTCTAGGCGATCACGCGCTTGAAGAGCAATAACAGCCTCGGAACCCGTAGAAAGGATAGTAACCTTGCGCATGTTTCCACCAGCAGCCCGTAAAACATAACCTCCGCGCGCACACAGATTCTCCTCCGTGTAGTCTGTACGGAGCGTTTGCACGTTCTGCCGCGACAGGCACAAGACAGATGGCCTGCGTGGATTCTCCATGGCAAGGGCAAGCGCCCAGCATTCTGCCGTTTCAACGGCGTCTATTGGGCGAAAAACGAGCACATTCGGGATAGCCCGCAGAGAAGGAACATGTTCGACTGGCTGGTGGGTAGGACCATCCTCTCCAAGACCAATAGAGTCATGAGTCATGACATAGATGACCCGTTGTCTCATCAGACCGGACAGCCGGATAGCGGGTCTGCAGTAGTCCGAGAAGACAAGAAATGTACCACCATAAGGGATAAAACCACCATGAAGTGCAATACCATTCATGGCTCCTGCCATGGCGTGTTCTCTTACACCCCAGTGTATGTAACGTCCCGCAGCATTTTCAGCGGTGACGACTGGCATTCCCTTGACTAAAGTTAGGTTAGAATGTGTCAGATCCGCTGAGCCGCCGACCAATTCTGGGACCCTTGAGACAAGCACATCGAGAACCATTTCAGAGGCTTTGCGAGTCGCTATAGATGGCCGTTCCTTGAGCATTTTCTGTTTCAAAACATTCAGCCCAACCTGCCAACCTACTGGTAACCGCCCCTCTATGGTACGATCGAATTCAGCGCGTGACTCAGCGCTCATATTTTTTTCTCGCCGCTCTTCCCATGACAAACGCTCCACCCTCCCACGGGCTCCAGCAGCCCGCCATGTATTGAGGACCCCAGAGGGGATCTCAAAGGGTGCATATGGCCAACCTAGCTTTTCTCGCGCCCCAGCGATCTCCTGCTCTCCTAAAGGAGCACCATGGGTCTTCTCACTCCCGGCTAGGGTGGGTGCCCCGTAGCCGATGACAGTGCGACACCCTATTAACGTGGGTTGTTCTGATGTGCGTGCTCTACTAATAGCCTGAGCAATCTCCTCCATATTATGACCATCAACAGAGAGGACGTTCCAATTGCAGGCAATAAAACGTTTCAGCTGGTTATCGGAAAGAGTCTTGGAAGTGTGGCCGTCAATAGTAATGCTATTGTCGTCCCATAACACGATCAGCTTATTCAGTTTTTGGTGACCAGCAAATGAAATAGATTCCTGAGTGATTCCCTCCATCAGACAGCCATCACCTGCCATGACGTAAGTATAATGATTCACTATTTCTGAACCGTAACGGGCACAGAGCATCTTTTCGGCTAGAGCAAGACCGACGGCATTGGCGATACCTTGTCCCAGGGGGCCTGTTGTCGTTTCAGCCGCTAAGATATGACCGTATTCTGGATGACCAGCTGTTTTTGCGCCTAGCTGACGGAAATGCTTTATCTCTTCAAGCGTAACATCTCTGTAGCCGGTCAGATATGCCAGCGCGTACAACAGCATCGAGCCATGCCCAGCGGAGAGAACAAAGCGGTCACGATCTGGCCATCGTGGCGCATTGGCATCAAATTTTAAAAAGCGAGTGAACAGTACGGTTGCCACATCTGCCATGCCCATGGGCATGCCAGGATGACCGGATTCTGCCCTTTGGACGGCATCCATCGACAAGAAGCGGATAGCATTAGCAAGGTGGACGATCCCGGGAACGGTTTGCGTGGTCATCGGCGCAGTGTCCTCGTCAAGTGAAAAGTGTAACGACCAAACGCCAGAGAGGAGAGCTGTGACCCACCGTCCGGGAATGGCGCTATAGCAACTGAACCGCCTCCATATGGCTGCTAATGTTGCCGGCGCCACCCCCCACCACACGCAGAGCCTCTCCCCTCCCCCTGTCACGGCAGCCTGTGCCGGTTACACCGCGCTACGCAGAGCGTACGCTCCCCCGCGTTGCAGACCAACACTGAGCCTTCAAGGAGCCTTCAGGACATACTAGCATAAACGACCTGAAGAAGCAATGATGCTAGATCGTGGACAGAGCGTCGTTAACGAAAAGAACGCTCACGCCTGGCATGGCAGATGCCGCAGACGTACAGACAGAATGCATAATGGGACTGGCCATCACACGGCCGATTGTGTCGTGACATCATCTGTTGTGTGACGTCCAAAATCCCTCTGCCCCTTAGCACGGGGATTGCGCTCCACCAGTTCGATCAAGGCCATGGGCGCGTGATCGCCGTGCCGAAACCCAGCCTTTAGTATGCGCGTATAACCACCATGCCGGGTCTTATATCTTTCAGCGAGTTCTTTAAATAATTTATAGACTATAAATCTACTTTTTAACCTAGCAAACACATGACGACGGTTGTGGAGTCCTCCTTTCTTACCGAGAGTAATGAGCCTTTCCGTGAACGGGCGCAGGTCCTTTGCCTTAGGTAAGGTAGTCATGATTTGTTCATTTTTTAGTAAGGCAGCGGCAAGATTAGCGAACATTGCCTTGCGATGGTCCATGGAACGACCCAACTTGCGACCACGTTTGCCATGACGCATGGCACCCCCCCGTCTGATAGATCCTCTAACACCAGGCCATCCAACGGTGCCAGTTCCGAAAGACTGCGCCGACACCACACCGCTACGCTAATAGGATTCCTCTAACTTCTTAGCAAGTTCCTCGATATTTTCTGGCGGCCAGAGCGACACATCCATGCCCAAGTGCAAACCCATCTGGGCCAGCACTTCTTTAATCTCGTTGAGAGATTTTCGACCGAAATTAGGTGTGCGCAACATTTCTGCTTCTGTTTTCTGGACTAAATCTCCAATGTAGATAATATTGTCGTTCTTGAGGCAATTGGCGGAACGGACAGAAAGCTCAAGCTCGTCCACCTTGCGCAAAAGACTTTTATTGAAGGGGAGATCATCCCGTCTCTCCTCTGCGGGTATGAGTTTTGGATCCTCAAAATTGATGAAGAGTTGCAATTGATCCTGGAGAATGCGGGCAGCCAATGCGACGGAATCCTCAGGAGAGATCGATCCGTTCGTCTCTACAGCCAAAGAAAGTCTATCATAATCGGTAACCTGACCAACACGTGTGTTATCCACTTTATAGGACACCTTACGTACGGGACTGAAGATGGCGTCTACGGGAATCAGACCAATAGGAGAATCCTCTTTGCGATTCTGACTGGCTGGCACATAACCCTTCCCTCTATTGACAGTGAATTCCATATTCAACGTCTCTTTCCGATCAAGAGTACAGATGACAAGGTCAGGGTTCATAATTTCTATATCCGGTCCAGCTTGAATCGCCCGCGCGGTAATCTCACCGGGCCCTGTAGCGCTTAATGTCATGCGTCTGGGACCATCTACGTACATCCGTAATGCCAGAGTCTTTATACTCAGAATGATGTCCGTCACATCCTCACGTGCGCCGGGAATCGATGAAAATTCATGCAGCACACCGTCAATCTGGAGCGCAGTAACCGCTGCACCCTGCAAGGACGACAGCAAGACACGCCGTAGGGCATTACCGAGCGTCATGCCAAAGCCGCGTTCCAAGGGCTCTGCAACAACTGTTGCCTGTTTGACCGGATCAGTCCCAACCTCAACACCTAGCTTGTTGGGTTTAATCAGTTCTTGCCAATTCTTCTGAATGAGGGGAGCCATGTTCTATCGTTCCAGAATCATCCCAGAATCATCCACCACGTAGCCGTCGCCGAGTGAGCGCGACTCCTTCTTTTCTTCTTCTTTTCTTCTACCTTCTACACTCTCCGGCGTTTACGTGGTCGACAGCCATTGTGCGGAATAGGCGTCACATCACGAATCGAAGAAATAGTGAAACCAACGGCCTGCAGGGCGCGAAGCGCAGATTCACGACCTGAACCCGGCCCCTTCACCAACACGTCCAGGACTTTCATCCCGTGCTCTTGGGCCTTACGGCCTGCCTCTTCGGCCGCTACCTGGGCAGCATATGGGGTAGACTTGCGTGATCCCTTGAATCCCTGTGATCCAGCAGAGGACCAGGCAATGGCATTACCCTGCACGTCCGTAATGGTAATCTTTGTGTTGTTGAACGATGCACTGACGTGAGCCATACCTGAAGTGATGTTCTTGCGCTCTCGTCTGCGCGTTTTTTGCACTGGCCTAGCCATGATAGCTCTATTTTGTAACCTTTTTCTTCCCCGCAATGGCCCGTGCTGGACCCTTGCGGGTGCGGGCGTTCGTGTGAGTCCGTTGTCCCCGGACTGGAAGACCGCGACGATGACGGAGTCCTCTATAACAACCTAAATCCATTAATCGCTTGATGTTCATTGCAATTTCACGTCGTCGTTCCCCTTCCACTTTGTATTCCCAGTCAATAACCTCCCGAATACGTAAGACCTCCTCATCAGTCAGTTGACTGACACGAGAATCGCTCGAAATACCGACCTTCTGACAAACCTCAGCCGCTACGACTTTCCCAACGCCGTAAATGTACGTTAAGGCGACGATAACCCGTTTATGAGTCGGGATATTCACTCCAGCAATACGCGCCAAAACCTGCCCTCCTTCACATCGAAGGCATAACTCTCCATACTCCGAACATCACCTCTCACTAAACATCTCACTAAATGAGAGAACACTCTCAAAATGAGAGAACACTCTCACATAACATCTCACTAACGCACAATTTTTTTTATACCGCCATGGTTTTTTCTATCTGTTCTGTGACATCCTCGATAGATAAAGAGCCATCGATAATCCTCAGCAGCCCCTTACTGGCATAATAAGGCAGAATCGGTGCGGTTTGAGCATGATAGTCTTGCAGACGCGATCTCACCGTCTTTTCATTATCATCTGCGCGGCGAGTAAACCGTGTGCTACCGCAAAAGTCACAAACTCCCTCAACCCTTGGCCGCTGAAAGACATCATGATAACCAGCACCACATTGAGCACAGGAAAAACGTCCTGCGATGCGTTGTACCAGCATATCATCAGGGACACGGACTTCAATCACCTTATCCAGTATCCTTTGCTGCTCAGCGAGTAAATTTTCTAACATTTCAGCCTGGACAATCGTACGTGGAAAGCCGTCTAGAATAAATCCTTTAGAACAATCTTCCCATTTCATTCTCTCGGAGATCATCCTCATCACGAGGTCATCTGACACAAGACGGCCAGTTTCCATGATGGTCTGAGCTTCTAGACCAACAGCCGTCTTGGATTTCACAGCGGCGCGCAGCATATCCCCAGTAGAAAGCTGGGCAATGTTATATCGATCCTGCAAGATCTTTGCTTGTGTTCCCTTGCCGCCTCCTGGTGGACCCATGAGAATAATATGTACACCTTTCATACACGTTTTCCCCTGAGTTTGGCTTTTTTGATTAACCCTTCGTATTGATGTGCTAGGAGATGTGACTGGATTTGTGCCACTGTGTCCATTGTGACTGTGACAACGATAAGAAGACTCGTGCCACCAAAATAAAAAGGTACTGCCCAATGGGATATCAGCAATTCTGGTAAAACACTCAGCACTATCAGATATAGTGCACCAATCACTGTGAGACGTGTTAAAACATAATCAAGATAGTCTGCCGTATTTCTGCCAGGTCTGATTCCAAGGATAAACCCACCATATTTTTTGAGATTTTCAGCCGTCTCTGTTGGATTAAAAACTACTGCCGTATAGAAAAAAGCAAAGAATGCTATTAGAGCAGTGTAGAGTCCGAGATACAAAGGCTGTCCGTGTCCTAATAAAACCGTGAGAGTTGTGAGCCATTCTGGTCCTCTCCCGGCAGAGAAGCTTGCAGCCGTAATTGGCAGTAGAAGGATAGAGCTTGCAAATATTGGAGGAATTACACCTGAGGCGTTTATTTTTAGTGGTAAATGCGTGCTTTCCCCTCCGTACACTCGCGCGCCTTGCTGCCGTTTCGGATACTGTACTAAAATACGGCGCTGCGCACGTTCCACTAAAACAATCAACATAACAACAAAGATAGCCATCACAAGCAACCCAACAATCACCAGTACCGATAAGGCCCCCGTGCGCCCCAATTCTAGGGTTGCTGCTAAAGCATGCGGTATATTGGCAACAATGCCGGCGAATATAATTAAGGAAATGCCGTTCCCAATGCCGCGCGCGGTAATTTGTTCCCCAAGCCACATCAGGAACATTGTTCCTCCCACCATGGTAACAACAGCTGCAAAACGAAATTCAAATGTTCCCCATATAACTGCTGAATCGACTTTAGCAGTCATACCTTCAAGACCGACGGCAATCCCGTAAGCCTGTAGCGCTGCAATCAAAACAGTAAGATAACGCGTGTACTGATTGATCTTCTTGCGTCCAATCTCTCCCTCTTTCTTCAATGATTCGAGAGTAGACGAAGCGGTCGTCAACAGCTGCATGATGATGGATGACGAAATGTATGGCATAATGTTCAAAGCGAAAATCGTCATACGAGAGAGAGCCCCTCCAGCCAACATATCAAACATGCCAAGAATGCCACCGGCGTTCTGTTGGAAGATGTCCTGCAAGATTCTGGCATCAATCCCTGGAAGCGGGATGTACGTTCCCAGCCGGTAAATAACGAGGGCACCTAGCGTGAACCACAGACGCCTCTTGAGCTCTGTCGCTTTTGCGAAGACACCAAGATTGATATGGGCCGCGAGCTGTTCAGCGGCAGATGGCATGGCCGTTCAGAACCTTCTCTTCAGATCCTTTCGCTCTACGATTCGCTCTACGATCTTCTATAATGACTTGTCCACCCGTGCTTTCTACGGCTCTAACAGCAGCCCGTGAAGCACCATTGACCTCTATCACGAGAGCGACCTGCAACTCTCCCTGCGCTAATAAACGAACACCATCACAACTGTGAGTAATAAGCCGTTTAGTGATCAGAGAGTGAAGGGTCACCCGATCCGCCGGATCTAACCTACCGGAATCCGCAGCCTTCTGCAGATGACCCAAGCTTATAAGAGCGAATCGACGACGAAACGCATAATTATTGAATCCACGTTTGGGAAGACGCCTGTAAATAGGCATTTGTCCACCTTCAAACCCTTTAATAGAAACTCCCGTACGCGCAGTTTGTCCCTTGCCACCACGTCCACAAGTCTTCCCTTTCCCTGATCCTGTACCACGGCCAACACGCTTGCGCGCTGTCACGGCCCCCCTTTTATCACGCAGTTGGTTCAGATTCACGATGCCCTCTTTGCTTCCCGTCTCACTCAGGGAGTCCGACTTTCTACTTTCTTTCTACTTTTAATAAGTGTATGATCTTCTGAATCATGCCGCGGGTCGAAGGTGTATCCGCAAAGATTCTGCTCCTGCCGATCTTGTGAAGGCCTAACCCCTTTAATGTAGCAATCTGATCCTTCTTGCGTCCAGCGCCACTGCGCACTTGCGTTACCTTAAGCAACATGATCTCTTCTCGTCATCTCGCTCGTGACAGAATTTCGTATTAATGGTATTAATATAGTTCCATCACGTCTACCAATAATCTCTCCCACCTTTTTCCCACGCTTAGCGGCTACAGCACGCGGGCTCATTAACAGCCGTAGAGCCTTAAATGTGGCATTAACCATGTTATGTGGATTCGTTGTTCCCACACATTTAGCCACAACGTCCTGTATCCCCATCGTCTCAAAGACTGCTCGCATTGGCCCACCAGCAATGATTCCAGTGCCGGCTGGAACAGCCCGCAAGATAACCTGTCCAGCTCCAAAATGGCCGCGCACATCGTGATGCAGAGTCCTCCCTTCCCGTAAAGGGACTCGGATCATCTCGCGTTTGGCTTGATCTGTCGCCTTACGAATAGCTTCAGGCACTTCGCGCGCCTTGCCAGATCCAAATCCCACACGGCCCTTGGCGTCGCCAACCACCACAAGCGCTGCAAACGAAAAACGCCGTCCACCTTTGACCACCTTGGCAACGCGATTAATATGTACCAGTTTATCTACAAACTCCTCCTCACGTTCTCGCTCACGGTCACGCCCACGCTCACCCCTTGTTGACCGTTCGCCATTTTGTTGACGCGCCATTTTGCCTCTCAAATCAAAAATTCAAAATACCAATCCGCCGTTCCGTGCTGCATCCGCTAGTGCCTGAATGCGTCCATGGAACAAAAATCCACCGCGATCAAAGACAACTTCTTTTACACCAACCAATAAAGCACGCTGTGCAATAAGACCCCCTACGGCTGATGCCGCAATTTTGTCAGCGCCCGTTCTCAACTGCTCTCTCAGCTGCCGGTCAAGAGTCGAAGCCGCTACAAGAGTCCTGCCTGCAGAGTCATCAATGATTTGGGCGTAAATGTGCCGGTCTGTCCTGTGCACAGAGAGACGTAAACGCCCACTACTCCTGCGTTTTATGTTGAAACGTGTCCTCCACCGACGACGCAAAAAAGCACTCTTCGCGTTTTTCATTGCGGTTTTCATATCCCAGAGCCTCTCACTTCTTCTTTCCTTCCTTGCGAAGAACAGGCTCGTCCGCATACCTAATACCCTTGCCCTTATATGGTTCAGGGGGACGGTAAGCACGGATTTCTGCGGCGATCTGCCCAACGCGCTCCTTTGAAGCCCCGCTGACCATCACCGTTGTTGGCGTGTCACATTGAATAACAACGTCGTCTGGCGCTGAATAGACAACATCATGTGAGAACCCAAGTGCCATTGTGAGTACGCGCCCATTGACAGCTGCCCTGTAGCCCACACCCACAATATCGAGACGTTTAGAAAAACCCTGATCGACACCGAAAACAATATTATAAATATTGGCTCTCGTTGTGCCCCATAGAGCGCGAGCAAACTTGCCCTCCACCCGAGGCTTTACCCAGATAGTATGATGTTCAATACATATTTCTATTTCTGATCGTAGTGCCAGGGACAGGGTTCCACATTTCCCCTGAGCTGTGATTTTCCCTTCACGGAGAGTAATCGTCACTTCACTTGGCACTGTCACAGGGTATTTACCAACGCGCGACATAGGATCTGCCCCAGTCTCTCAGAATACCTGACACAAAACTTCACCGCCGACATTGGCCTGCCGAGCCTCGTGGTCAGAAAGGACTCCCAATGAGGTTGACAGAATGCTGATTCCGAGTCCATTGTAAACCTTCTGCAACGCAGAAATTTGGGAGTACACTCGACGACCCGGCCTTGAGACACGCTCTATTTCGCGAATAACAGACTGCCCATCCACATATTTCAGATCGATGTGAATTTCCGTGACACCTCTACGTAAAGTAGAGCTCTTGTACCCATTGATATAGCCCTCGCGTTTTAAGACACTAAGTACACTTTCTCGTAAAATAGAAGCAGGTGTCACAACAAAAGATTGTTGTGCACGTTGCGCATTCCGGATGCGAGTCAGCATATCCCCGAGTGGATCAACAAATGCCATATCATCCTCATTCACCAGCTTGACTTCATCATGCCAGGAATCTGACCACGTGACGCCAGATCACGTAATACCACACGACCAAGCTTAAATTTTCTATAGGTTCCGCGCGGTCTGCCTGTAATTTCACACCGATTACGAACACGCCCTAACGCGCCATTACGTGCCAGGGCTGCTAATTTCAACACAGCTGCGAAGCGCTCCTCTGGTGCAGCTGCGCGATCCATGACAATCGCCTTCAAGCGCCCTCTTCCCATAGCTTGCTGTTTTGCTAAACGCTCGCGCTTTTTGTTCCGTTCTATTGTACTGACTCTTGCCATGCAATAAATGCCCCGTTTTTAGCCCACTAGCCCCGGCTCCGGAATGGGATAGAGAATCCAGCCAGTAAAGCCTTTGCCTCGTTGTTTGTCCGTGCCGTTGTACAGATTGTGATGTCCATGCCACGCGCGGAATCGACAGTGTCATAGTTGATCTCCGGGAAGATCAACTGCTCTTTCACGCCCATAGAAAAATTGCCCCGCCCATCAAAACTCCTGTCAGACACACCGCGAAAATCACGAACGCGCGGCAGGGCGATAGTCACAAGTCTGTCCATAAACTCATACATGCGCTTTTTGCGCAGTGTCACCTTGCACCCTATTGCCATACCCTGACGTACTTTAAAACTTGCAATAGATTTCTTTGAACGCGTTAAAATTGGTCTTTGCCCCGCAATCGCCATAAGATCCGCTACTGCCGATTCTATCTTTTTCGTGTCCTGAACAGCATCCCCAACACCCATATTCACCACAATTTTCTCCAGTCGCGGAACGGCCATGAGATTTCTGTACCCGAACTGCTTGACAAGAAGTGGTCGAATAAACCGCTCGTAATGCACCCGCAACCGAGCCATGAAATTCCTTCCTTTATCTGTCAATCACTTCACCTGAACGCAAGGCGACACGCACCTTACGACCATTTTCCAGAGTTTTAAAACCAACACGTGTTGGTTGATCTGTCTTGGGATCAACGTGTGCAACGTTTGACACATGAAGAGGTGATTCTTTCTGGATGATGCCGCCCTCTTGTCGCTGTGACGGACGCATATGTCTCCTGACAAGATTGACACCCTCCACAATGACACGCCTCTCTTTTGGAAAAGCGTGCAGGACAGCACCGCGCCTGCCCCGATCCTTGCCTGTAAGGATGACCACACTGTCCCCCTTTTTAATTTTCAACTTTGGCATCACAAAACCTCCGGTGCCAGCGAGATGACCTTCATGTACTTTCTCGCCCGCAGCTCACGAACAACGGGGCCAAAGATACGCGTTCCAATAGGCTCTCCCTGCTTGTTGATCAGGACAGTGGCATTGCGATCAAAACGAATAGCGGTGCCGTCATGGCGACGAATCTCCTTTGCCGTCCGAACAATCACCGCCCGATAAATGTCACCTTTTTTGACACGTCCACGCGGGATCGCCTCTTTGACTGAGACTACAATGACATCACCAGCTACTGCTGTCTTTCTCCGAGAACCACCCAACACCTTGATGCATGTGACCCGACGGGCACCGGAATTATCCGCTACGTCAAGATTAGTCTGCATCTGTATCATAATGCTATGCCCTCACTATGCTATGCCCTCACTGTGCTGGTGGTACAGGTGCAGCAGGTTTCTCCTCTACTATCACTTCCCACCTCTTGGTACGAGAGAGGGGACGGCATTCTCTGATGCGCACAGAGTCTCCCGTTCTATACATGTTTTGTTCATCATGGGTGTTGTACTTCTTTGATTTTTGAATGAATTTCTTATACGTACGGTGTATTACACGACGTTCAGTTTTTACGATAATCGTCTTATCCATTTTATCACTTATGACGACACCTTGCATCACTCGTCTCGGCATCTCTAGACCCCCCTAGGTGGGAAATTGCAGGCCTGTTCCCATAAGACAGTCTTCACTCGGGCAATTTCCCGACGCACTTGCCTCATCCTCGCCGTATTCTCTAGCTGCCCACTGGCCTTTTGGAAGCGCAGGTTAAAACTTTCTTTTTTCAATTTTAAAAGTTGTCCATCGAGCTCATCTCTCGTGCAAGCACGCATGCTGTCTGTTGCAGTCATCGTTCACACTTCTCCAGGCAAACGGGTCACAAATCTAGTTTTTATCGGTAGTTTTGCGGCGGCCAGAAGAAAGGCCTGACGAGCTGTCTCCTCAGTCACCCCGTCTATTTCGAAGAGAATACGACCCGGTTTGACACGACACACCCAATATTCCGGAGACCCCTTACCAGACCCCATCCGTACTTCCGCTGGCTTGACAGACACAGGGATATCAGGAAAAACCCGGATCCATACTCTTCCCTGTCGCCTCATTTGCCGCGTGATTGCCCGTCGTGCTGCTTCGATCTGACGGGCTGTGACTCTTTCAGGCTCCAGAGCCTTCAGGCCGTAGACTCCGAAATTTAAACAGCTACCTCTTGTCGCTTGCCCGTGAATACGACCCTTATGCTGCTTGCGGAATTTACTCCGCTTTGGACTCAGCATGCTCCCAATCCTTCATACTCTCAGCGGTTGACCTGTTGTTGCTGTTCCGCCAGCCGTCTATCTTGAGCCATGGGATCATGCGTCATCACCTCACCCTTAAAAACCCACACCTTGACGCCACATGTTCCGTATGTCGTCTTCGCTGTTGCGATTCCATAATCAACATCTGCTCTTAGAGTGTGTAATGGGACACGCCCCTCGCGATACCACTCTGTACGGGCAATTTCTGCGCCACCTAGACGGCCAGAACAATTAATCCGGATACCATGCGCACCTAGACGTATAGCGGATTGCACAGCGCGTTTCATAGCACGACGAAATGCAACTCTACGTTCTAATTGCTGTACAACATTCTCAGCAACCAGTTGAGCGTCTAACTCTGGCTTACGAATTTCTACGATGTTCAGATGAATTTCTCTTCCAGTCATACGCTGCAAATCTTTGCGCAAGACCTCAATATCTTGTCCCTTTTTCCCAATCACTACGCCAGGCCGTGCCGTGTGAATGGTGATACGAGCCTTTTTTGCGGGCCGTTCTATGACCACACGCGAAACGCCTGCTTGAGTGAGCTTCTTCTTCAGATGCTCACGAATATTTAAATCTCTGTGCAAGAGATCGGCATACTCATCGTCAGCAAACCAGCGCGAATCCCATGTCCGATTAATACCCAGACGCAAGCCGATCGGATTGACTTTCTGTCCCATTCATCTATCCTATCATCTATCCTATCACTTCACTCCGTTCACTATCTGTTTGTTCACTATCCGTTTTTTCCCTCACGCTCGCGTACGATGATTGTAAGATGACTGAATGGTTTCAGCACTCTGTTGACACGACTGCGTGCACGCGGCATCCACCGTTTCATGACAAGGCCTTTACCCACATACGCCTCAGCCACGTACAGTTGGTCGACATCAAGATGATGGTTATTTTCCGCATTTGCTATTGCAGATTGTAATAAATGCCTTACAATTCCTGCTACGTGTTTTGATGAAAAAGATAGTTGAACTAATGCAGAATCAATTTTTAATCCTCGTATTGAGGATACAACAAGGTTTAACTTGCGTGGACTAATCCTAATTGTATTAGAAGTAGCAATAGCAGCGTTGTCGGCCAGTCGACGCGGAGCAGCAGCTTTGCCCATGTCACTTCCTTTTTGCCTTTCTGTCGGCTGCATGCCCGTGAAATGTCCGGCTTGGGGCAAATTCTCCGAACTTATGACCAATCATATTTTCCGTTACAAGAACAGGAATGAACTTTTGTCCATTATGCACACCAAACGTTAACCCCACAAATTGCGGTAGGATAGTTGAGCGGCGCGACCATGTCTTGATAGTCTCATTACGCTCTGACTCCCGTGCCTTATCTGCCTTCTTGAGCAGATAGCCATCCACAAATGGCCCCTTCCACACTGCACGCGCCACAATCACCCTCCTCTCATGCTCTTATTTTCTGCCTCTTATTTTCTGCTGCTGGAGCGGCGTCGCATAATCAGTGCATCTGTCCGCCTGTTGTGCCGAGTCCGCTTGCCTTTCGTAAGCACGCCCCAAGGAGTCACAGGATGACGGCCTCCAGACGTTCGCCCCTCGCCACCACCATGCGGATGATCAACAGGATTCATTGCTACACCCCGGACTGTTGGTCGCACATTGACCCATCGGCTACGCCCTGCCTTGCCAAGACTGATGTTTTGATGGTCCGCATTGGATGCAGCACCAATCGTACCAAGACATTCACCACGCACCATGCGCAACTCTCCTGAACTTAACCTCAGCTGAGCATACCCAGTGTCCTTGCCAATGAGCTGCGCGTAGCACCCAGCGGCACGAGCAATCTGCCCCCCTTTACCAGCTTTCATCTCTACGTTATGAACAATAGTCCCAACGGGCATATTCCTTAGCGGCATCGCATTGCCCGGCTTTATATCAACCTTTTCCCCTGCTAGCACCGTGTCCCCAATTTGGAGGCGCTGAGGTGCGAGGATGTAAGTAAGGGTATCATCCTCATAACGCAAGAGGGCAATAAAGGCTGTGCGGTTTGGATCGTACTCCAATCTCTCTACTTTCGCGCTTATTCCAAATTTTTTCCGCCTAAAGTCTATCAGACGATAGCGACGTTTATGCCCCCCTCCCTGATGGCGTACGGTCACACGGCCCAAATTATTTCTACCCCCAGCACGAGAAGAACCCTTTGTTAAAGTTTTAATAGGTTTACCTTTATACAGCTCTGCACGATCAACGATAACAAGCTGTCTCAGCCCTGGCGTGATTGGCTTGAATACTTTCAAAGCCATTGTCATATCCCCGTTGTGACATCTATGGAATAACCTTCTCTCAGAGTCACGACAGCCCGTTTCACATCACTTTGCTTCCCGTGCCTCCCTCGAAATCGCTTGCTCTTTCCCTTACGAATCAAGGTATTCACTGCTTTTACGCGGACGCCAAAGAGTTTCTCAACAGCGATCTTTATTTCTTGCTTCGACGCGTCCATCAACACACGAAATGTCGTCTGATTACGTTCAGACCCCACATTCGTCTTTTCCGTGATCACAGGCCCCATAATGACATCATACACACGCTCCTTTGATAAGCGCATTACTGCTTTTCTCATCTCAACTTTTCCTCAAAGCGCCGTACCGTTTCCCGTGTTAGCACAAGGATGTCGTGCTGTAAAATGTCATAAACGTTTGCACCGTGAGAAGGCAGAATAGTAACATGCTTAATATTGCGGGCAGCACGCAGAAAGCCATTGTCAACTTCTGCGCCACAGATGATTAAGGCAGATCTCCAACCAAACACCGTCAGTTGCTTAGCCAATTCTCTTGTTTTTGAAGAAATAGAATGGAGTTCAGCAATTACTACTAGTTTTCCCGCTAGCGCCTTGGCAGAAAGAGCACATCGCAACGCTAGACGACGAACTTTCTTCTGTAGACCATGTGCATGAGAACGCACGACTGGCCCAAAAACAACTGCCCCGCCTCGGAATTGAGGAGAGCGTAGAGACCCCTGACGAGCAGTCCCTCGGCCTTTCTGACGAAAAGGTTTCTTTGTCGTCCCGCTTATTTCCTTGACACCCTTAGTTTTATGGGTGCCAGCTTGCCTTTTTGCAAGCTGATAGCGAACCATCCTGTGTAAGATATCCGTTCGCACATCCACGGCAAACACTTCATCGACGAGCTCAACAGAGCCGACGATCTGGTTGTTCAGACTGACGAGGTCGACCTGCATAGACCTATTCCTCCTGTGCGACAGGTGATCTCATGACCGCAACATCTTCCCTCTCCATGACATCTTGTACACCTGCCGGCAGAGGTATCCCACCTGGCAGCTTGCGCTTCACCGCATCACGCACCAAGACCCAACCGCCAGCTGCACCTGGAACAGCGCCCTTCAGCAGAATTAACCCACGTTTCTCATCTGTTTTTAAAACTTTGAGATTCAGGGTCGTGACTCGCTGGTCTCCCATATGTCCAGCCATCCGCTTGTTTTTAAAAACTCGTCCTGGGTCTTGCCGTTGTCCCGTTGAGCCATGGGAACGATGTGCCACAGATACGCCGTGGGAGGCCTCTAGACCGCTAAAGTGATGTCTTTTCATGGCACCGGCAAAACCCTTGCCGATTGTCCTCCCGACGACATCGACAAACTGGCCTGGTAGAAAATGCTTAACTGATAGTTCAACACCTCGCTCCAGCAAGAAGGCGGAACTCACACGAAACTCTGCCACCTTACGCTTGGGCACTATCCTAGCCGCGGCAAAATGGCCCCGCTGTGCCTTGGTCGTATTCTTAACCTTGGCAAGGCCAGCCCCAAGCTGGACTGCTACATAACCATCTCTTTCCATTGTACGCGTGGCAATAACATGACACTGATCGACTTCCAATACAGTCACTGGAACATGGCCACCGTCTGCAGAAAAAAGACGAATCATGCCAACCTTACGAGCAATCAGACCACAGCGCATCACTGTCCTGTCCCTTTTACAGCTTGATCTCGACGTCCACCCCTGCAGCTAGATCAAGCTTCATGAGAGCGTCAACAGTTTGGGGAGTGGGGTCTACAATATCTAACAGGCGCTTATGCGTCCTGATTTCAAATTGTTCACGTGATTTTTTATCAATGTGAGGCGAGCGGTTTAATGTGAACTTCTCTATCCTCGTTGGAAGAGGAATAGGACCGCGCACCTGCGCGCCTGTCCGCTTTGCGGTACTCACAATCTCACGTGTGGACTGATCCAACACACGATGATCAAATGCCTTGAGGCGAATCCGAATATTCTGACTTTCCATCTTTTCGTTCCGTGTTACACGGGCGACACTAACTCATTACTCAATAATGCGCGATACAACACCTGCGCCGACGGTGCGGCCACCTTCGCGTATAGCAAAGCGCAAGCCCTCGTCCATTGCAATGGGGCC
>JANQJD010000009.1 GCA_028281845.1 Rhodospirillales bacterium
ACGGCGATCTCCTGCTGACGCGGTCTTTGGCCTCTGAACACCTTGCCCTTGTTGCCCCTGCGAGGACGGATTTATGGCGCTCCCTGGCTCGACGCCTACTCCGACTGGCCGGAAGAACGCTTACGCTAGAACTCAATATAGCTCGTCTCTCTGGTGGCTTGCAGTGCGATACTCCCAAAAGTAGATATGATTTCTTCTGCGAAGTCCACTTGCGTGACCCCAAAGTTATTATGAAACAGGTTCAAACGTACCCAGTACTTTATCGCCTATGCATTCAAACCATAATGTACTGGGTGAAATTCGTAGCTGAATTTATCACCAGATTGTATAGAGACAGGGATAAGATTTCTCTATTCGTCTCCTCCGGAACAAAAGAAGTTGAGATCAATCACTTCGAGCTTGATTTGTCTGACCCACATCAAGGTGGACGGACCGTAATCATTGTGGGTTTCGATTCTGGCTATAGAGTTGTTTACAAGCCAAAGGAACTCAAGATCTGTATCTTATTCCAAGAGCTTCTCAATCTACTCAACTCGATGGGCTGTCCTCATCCACACCGGACGCTAGATGTTCTTGATTGCGGCAAATACGCCTGGGTCGAGTGGTTGCCGCATCGACAATGCAAGAATGAAAGGGAAGTAGAATCCTTTTTCTGGCGTCAGGGAAGCCTGTTGGCGTTGTCCTACATTCTGTCAGGTAATGATCTTCACCTTTCAAACGTCATAGCGCACGGAATGTATCCAGTCCTCATTGACCTAGAAACCATAATTCACAACAGAACAAAGAAACTCCCAGCCCTCGACGGTACGGCAAGATCGCAAATGCTTCGCAGCCTTGAGCACTCGGTAATGTGGAGCGGGTTGCTCCCAGAACTTTCGTTCCACGAATACGAGGAGTCCTATGACTTAAGTGCATTGAGTGATGACTATGAGAAAATGTGGCCGATCCCTTTTCCAACAATAGAACGTATTCAGCGTGACGATATGTACTATGTAAATCGGCAACAACCCGGGATTATGGCAGAGAATAGACCTTTGTACAAAGGTGAGCCGGCTGACCCGTACATTCACCGCAATCAAGTGGTTGCTGGTTTCCGTTGGACGTACAAAGTCATTGCCAACTTCCCACATAGATTCTCTCATTTCCTCTCCCAAATGCCCAATTGCAAGATCCGTTACATTGCGCGCGGGACGGTATTCTATGACAGTATATTGCAGACCGCACGACACCCAGATTATATGCAACTTGGCCTAGATCGTGATCGAATATTGGACACAATCTGGAACCAGGCCTTCCCGCGCCCAGAGTTGCAGGATGTCCTAGTCGCGGAAAAGCGCGATCTGCGAATCGAAGACATTCCAATTTTCTTTTCCCGCTTGACCGAGACAGCACTTGAAGACAGTTCTGGAGCTAAATTTGACGGCTTCTTTCCAGTTAGCTGTTTGGAACTTACACAGGACATTATTTCTAACTTGAACGATGATGATCTAGCGATACAGAGTTTTTTGATCGAGCAAGCTCTCAACTCAAAGAGATTATCAAGAATTCGGCGAGATTACTCCTACGTTACGGAGCTATCTTCAGGCGATTCGGGTAGGTGTAAATCAGGTATCATTCACAACACTGCTTTCAAGGTGGCTCGTCGATTGATCCATACAAGCGTAACGCGAAAGGATGATGTTTCATGGCTTGACGCCGTCGAATCTGAAGTGCATCTTCAAGTAAAACTAAGACCATGCGAAGCAAATTTATACGATGGCGTTGCAGGGATAGCCTTTAGTTTAGGGTATCTTGCAGCACTTCATGAGAAAGGCCGTGAGTGCACTGCGTTAGCAGAAAAATGTGCTGCACTTATGATGCACCAACTCGAGAGAACGCCCCCAAAGAAGATTGAAGACTGGGCGGCATTTAGTGGAAGATCTGGTTTGATTTATTCGTTGATACATCTTGGACATACTCTCAGATACAGAAAAATTGACAAAGTTCTTTGGTCCACTCCGCTTCCGAACATTGAACTGGTCAGGGAAGACAGGACTCTGGACCTGATCGGTGGTTCCGCAGGCATCGCGTTGGTTTTAGTCCGGCTATACGAAGCAACTCAACGGCAGGATGCCTTGAATCTGGCGAGAGAAGTCGGTTATCACCTCATTGAATCGACAGTGTCTACCAGATATGGCCAAGGATGGATTTGTGATCAGTTTGGCATGCCTATCACTGGATTTGGGCATGGAGCAGGGGGAATGGCCTACGCACTCTCAGAGTTGTATCGGCTGACCGGTGAGCGATGCTTTTTGGACACTGCAGAGAGGGGTATTGATTTTGAACGGAACACCTATGACAAACATACCGGGCATTGGAGAGACTTGCGGCCGAGCTCGAATGGTCAAGAGTTGTCTCTAAATGCATGGTGTCACGGTAGGCCAGGGATACTACTTGCCCGAGGTTTGGTTTTAAACACGGTGGGGACTTGCAAAGCAGATTCGGTATTACGACACCAAATTGGCCCGATATTGGCCGATCAGGGTATGAGATCACAGAGTCTATGTCACGGTAGCTTGGGAAACATGGATATCGTATTATCCCTAGCCCATATTTGCGGGCAGGAGGAGTGGAAGGAGCTGGTTGTCGAGAATTACGCGAGGATTGCGTCCGACTACGAGAGCGGATATTGGCGCAGCGGACTTCTGTCATTGGTGGAGACGCCAGGTTTAATGTTGGGTTTGGCTGGATTAGCGGTAGGGTTACTTCGCGCTCGCTATCCGGAACTCGTACCGTCCGTCTTGTTTCTACAGGGTCCCCCACGGAATAGGCAGCTCAGTACGTAGCCAGACGAACGCAGAAAGTCGGCGGAGTAAAGTATCCGTTGTGGCAGGTGGCTTTCCTGGCGGCTGGTTCAGGTCTCGGCATGGCTCTGAGGGAGAAATCGTTGAGAGCTGCGCGACTGTCACTACGTTGGCAAATGAGCTCCGTGCTCAAATCCATGACCGTATGCCGGTGATTTCGACCACAAATGACCACGAGGTGTGGCTTGCGCAGTACTCCATTGGATACGCCCGCCTGTACATGCGCAGCGAGGGGGGGGTGGCCTGACGCGCTGGTCAAGCATGACCTTCTCCAACGAATGCGCCGGGGAGATCTCGAGCCACTGCTCGTGATAGATTCCGAGCTGGCCTCTGTCGAAGTGTGGCGTAGTGAAAAGCTGCTTTCTATGCGGCCTGGGAGGTAGGAAAAAGATTATGTACACCCTCTGGCACGCAGCCAGCGAGTACCTCCGTGGGCAGAAGTGGGACGCCGCTGCTGAGACGTCTCTGAAGAAGTGGTCATGAGTTACTGTCGCTGCACAGCATCGTGGGTGAGATAGAGCTGGGAATTGGCGGGGTGAGTTCGATCTGGCGATTTTGCCCGCCTCCTACTTTGCTGTTTCGCGCTGATGCAAGGATAGCGCTATGGCACATGAAAGCAGCTAACTTAGACCATGGCTCCCAGTATCTTGTCGGTCAATTCGTAGCACTTAGCTCCAATAGTTGTTCGCCAAGGCCAACCTTCTTAATTCTACCAGCGACGAGAGCTGCCAATTCGTCATTCTTCAGTATCTTGGTGAGGAAGCTATCTATCTCACTTCTCTTCGCGAGCTCATCGTGCATCGCACTGTACTTCGCCTCCAATCTGTTCAGTGCCATTTTCAGCTCGTGATTTTCTCGTTCTGCCTTCCCTAGCTCGTCGCCTCTAATTGCCTGGATGGCTTCCTCTTCGACCACACCAGCACGGTCGATATATCTGTCTGGCATACTCGAGCTCATGGCCCAGCCCATCAGCTTGCACATTTGATAGCGGCCAATCTTCCTGGTAGCGAGCCACGTCGCAAAGCTGTCACGCATGAGCTGCGGCGTAACACGCTTACCCAGTGCGACAGCCCCAAGACGTTTGAAAAACATACGCAACCCACCATAGCCCATCGGAAACAATTGTGCGGTGGGCTCATCTTTGTGCGGATGCATTCCAAGCCATTCTTCGAGGAACTCGACACCCTCATAAATGGGCAGAGTGCGTTTAAACGTCTTCGGAAACTCAATTCCTACCAGGTAATGTGAACCCTTGCTCGTAACATCCATAATCCGGATGTTAAGAAACTCCTCGGCACGAGCACCAGTTTGAAAAATCGTCCATAGCAGTGCCTTCCCCTTGATGGTAGTTGCGCGCTGTACCAGTCGCCTAATCTCAGCAAGGTTCAACGCAGGAGGCGCAGCATCCTGAATGGCGGTATCAATCCATGACACAATCTCAGGATACTGCTTGGCATCGCCAAGCAGCCATTTATAAAACTTCTTCACACAGACTTTCACGTCACGTTGCGACCATTGACCATAAGAAATGGCAACCTCGGCACCGCCCCGCATCAAAGTTAGCCTGTTCTCCTCGAGGCGGGATATGAAGTCCTCCATATCATCTTGAGTTATACCTTCGAAGTTCTTGTGTTTAAGCCAGTAACTCAGCTTTGGAAGCATATATACGTATTTCTGTAGTCGGCGCTCCTTGATTTTCTTCTTCTCTTTGAAAAGGATAGTTTTGCCCAAACCGCAGTCCCGCAAAAACTTTAGAATGAGTTCCCTATTATGCCTCGGGATTGCATTCGAGTTTTCCAAATGGTTCAGCGCAGACAGATATAGCTGTTTTGACTTATGCACATCACGTTTTACGTTCTCTGCCGGTATTGCCATGGCTCCACCTCATGCGATGGAACCTTATAAGGCTTGTAGGGCTTTGCACACATTAATACAAAAGCCTCTGCCGAGGACTAAACGTTCTTGTTAGTTAGCCCAAGTGGAAGACCATCGCATGGATGGTCTAAAGCACAGTGCCTAATATACTTTTCGGTTCTGCGAGTGAACTCCGTACCCACTATCTCTTGAGATATTTATCTCGGAGGATTGTCAACCACATTGGTGGAGCTTGAGTGCCTCCCATGTTCTTAGCTGCCTCGCACGTGCTGCACTCTTGGCTATATAGCCTTCTCTCCACTCCCTCCGGAGAATCCTGTGGTTTTGCCATGGTATCCAGAACACTTCGCTGTATTTAAGCTGTGTAGTGTCCTAATTGGATGTGCCCGCCAACCCATAATACACTCTATTCCCGTCCTCCCGTCTGACGATGTAGCCCCTTTCTTCAAGGAGCGACAGATATCCCTTTGCGAGGTTCTTCCCAACACGTGCTTCCCGCACGAGCTTTGAGAAGTGAACCGGCTTGAACACCTGGAGCCGATAGTCGTACTGGTCGGCCAAGTAGTGAACGATTTTCTGATGTGCGTGCTGTAGGTCATCATCGCTCCAGGCCCTCTTCAGGGCCGCATCGCGCTCATTGTTTCCAGTGCGCTGTCTGCCCATCATTTGTTGTCCATAGTTCTCCAATGCACTGTGGAAAAGCTCAAAGAATGCAGGAGCATGCTCTAATCTATCTTCGATGTTGTTAAACCGTGTTTTCACTATCTCCTCTAGCCGCAACAGTTCCTTTCTCAAAATTTGTTGTTGTTTCCTCATTTTCAAACCTCCGAATTTGTCAAATTTGTAACCACAACTAAGTAGTGATATGTCTTTTAAGCTTTGTGACACAAAAATGCCGAAGGTAAGAGAAAGTGTATAGAATAGCGTAGGAATTTATCCCTTTCCTATGCTCCATGGGTCGAAGTTTTTCCAGATGAACTTGTGATGAGCTGACATAGAAATACTACTGGTTTAGTGCGTGGAGAATTTCGCTTCCCTTCTTTGTGAGCTCATAAAATCTCATGTTTGGCCTAGACGGGTTGCGGCAACGAACGAGGTCACGTTTTTGGAGGTCGAGAAGGATTTGGCTTACAGTGGATAGATGGGTATCAATTCTATCCGCAATAGCTGATGGGGTAGTTGGCTCCTGGAGCGCCCTGAACACACGTTCTCTAACCCAACCCCTCCGAAGGTATTGAATGTGTTTGGATGGCATCCGCGGGAGAATTAGGCGGTTATTTATAAGTGAGATTAGGAAATTTGCTCCAAACCAGCGGACAAATGCGGTTTGGAATGTTGGTATCCCAGTGCCGGCTTTCTTCTTGCGAGCCTAGGTTCTGATTAGACGCCCATGTACTGGAATGCTGCCCAAATATGGGGACTTTCAAAGCTACGTTGCCACCAGACTATCTCGTCTGGTTGGTTCTGCACCTTGCATTGAAATCCCACCATGTCGTCCAACAGTTCAACTATATGCAATGCGCCATCTGAACCGGCTTGTGCCGATTTGTGAAGGAAATACTCTTTCTTCTCTCTGTTGCTGGTGCAGCGCAGCCAACGCTGCGCTGTGCAAAATGCACTCGATGGAGACATTCCCTCACATCGCCAGCCATCATAGAACCTCGCCATTAGAAGAAGTGTCACCTTGGAGGAGATGGACCAGAGCGGTGCTATGACTGCACCAACCCCCGCCTGAAGCAGCGCAGTCGGAAGGCCAATCACCTCATCAAGGGCATCATCGTCTGGAATTCCAGCTTCGCATGCAGATATAACTACGAGGCGTGTGTTTGGTAGTCCTTGCTGAAGCAAATCTCGCATGGCCAGGCGGTCGTCTCCAAAGAGAACTATGTGGCTTTCAAGGGCGTCTCCAAAGTCACATACGCCGTGGGTTGATAGGTGCAGTACATGTTTATGGAATAGCTCCCGCAGCATCCTGTTTTTCAGGGGCAGGCGTTCAGCATTATCGGCTGAGAGCGTATCGCTATCTGGGAACAGTTGCGCACCCCAGCTGACTTCCCACGGCGCTTCAGGCAGGGAGTCGTGCCCGGCACAAGTTGGTACGGCTACGCCAAGGAAACTGGTTGGTTCCTTCGGTTGGTGAATTGGCTCGTTTTCCAATAGAAACTGAGCATTGGGGGCATATCGCAAAGTGATACTGTCGAGAGCATATTTTCTGTCACAAGTGTCAGAATTATCGTCAGCAATCCTGGCGGCGTGCAATGGAAGGAAGCTAAGTAGCCCTGTGGGAATTAGAACCGCTTCATGATGGCCTTTCACCGTGCCCATGAGAGGGCTCATACAGGCGTCGCCTAGGTAATCAATCACGTCGCTTAGTGCGTTCTTCCATGCTGTCGCTCTTTCTGGGTTCTCTCGATCATGCCTCCACTCTTGATAGGACCGATGGTAAAATCTGAACCTGTCCATAAGCCGCGCCGAACTTAACTCGGGAAGCCATGTAATCGTGGGGTTGGCTTGCTCTGCACGTATCGTAAGTCCTACACCCCCACTATCTGTGCATCCCACATAGATTACCGGGCAGGTGTCAGCCGCAGGCGCCAGTTCAGAGTATCGGAGATGTCGTCCGAACCGCTGGAAGCCCGGCAGCATGCGAATGGTTGCGATAGTATCTTGAAGTTGCACTTGGGCATTTCTCGCATCAGAAAACCATCTACCGTGCTCTGCTGTATCTGGTGGTGGGCTATTTAGTGTGTGGTCCGCGTACTGATTTGCACGCTTCAAGCGCTTCCGATACTGCATCACGAGGTCTTCTCTCCCCAGCTCTCGCAATGCCTTAGTGTCTAAGCGCCTGTGCTGAAGCGATTCACTAACAAGCCATGCACGATTAGACTCAACAAGCACGGCTGCTGTTTGAGAGTTCTCGGCTTTTGCACAGCAGTATGCAGTATGCGCAGCCAGCTGAGGAACCTGTCTCAGCCAGTTCATTTTTGCGGCATATGAAATTTGGCCTGTAGCAACCCGCCTTCTGGAAACAGTTGCATAACATGCTGCGCGGCAGGCCTCTCTCCAGGACTTCCGCTCCGCAGCCCACTTCATCCAGAACGCTGCGCACTTGAGCGCAGTTTCAGGACTGCAATGCAAGCCCAGACGCGAGGCGCGTTCAAGGCATTGAGCAGCACGGTGAAGATCACTCGGCCTCTCCTCTATACCTAATCGAACGCGATATGCTTCTGCCAGCTTACAAAGGAATGAAGGGAGTGCGCCGTGAAACGAGTTGACCGTCCCTGTGACTAACTTCAGGTGCGAGATGGCTTCATTTATCGTCGCTATGCTCTTGGATTTGGATGCGGCGACAACCAGGCAAGAGCCCAGTGTGTAGTTTGCTGACACCAAAGCCCCTTCGGGGAGAAGGCGTATCGCCCACCTTAGCGTTACAATTGCGCGAGACAGATAGTGACCGGTGAAATCTCGTCCTTTTACTAGCGTCCATACTTCAGAGAGATAGTGCATAGTACGGAGGGCTTGACCCAAATTGGTGAGGTACAGCGGAAAGTCCGGTGCACTAGAGTGGGTCATAGCTACGGCTTTGCGAAGCAGCGATATCGCGCTGGCTACACTGTCACGTCCAGGAAAGCTCTTTAGGTCGTATCCAATACTGTCGTGACGCTCAAGATGTAAGACTGCGTATTGATTAAGAGTTTCGGCGGCGGTGAGGTGCCCACTTGGGCAGTTCTGAACGGCCAATCTTGCAAGAGAAATGGCCTTGTCTAGGTCAGCCAAATCGCCAGTCCTGTGGTATCTCTCAAGGAGTACTGCACTGTATTGGCAGAGATGCCCATGAAATGTGGGGGAGTTCTCTGGTCTGGTATCAATTGCCGCTTGGGACTCAACAATTGCCCGCTCTAAGTCGTCCGGGTCGCTGTTGTAACGAAAGCGCGCGAGATACGCCTCGCTCAACTTGTTGTGCACCTGGTAGGCGGGGACCCCTGCCTTCGATGATTTTAACAGGTTGATTGCTGTATCAATCTTGTCGCACAACGATGCTCGTTTGGAATAATCTAGAAGCAATATTCCTAGCTGATAACGGTTCCAGTAATGCACTTCCGACGTTACGGGAATTTTTCTTGCGAAAATTTTGTTGGCTGCAATTGCTCGTCTTAAGTTCCTAAAACCTCCCTTGAATTTCCATTTGAGATATAGTGCTTGCGACAGGAGGTGAACAAAATCCGCGCGGCCACTACCTTCTTTTAGCCCCTTATCGATTAGGTGTTTTGCATAATTGAGGTCCCGCTCGTGTGACTCGTCTCGGAACCGGTTGAGTAGGGTTCCGGCAATTGTTTGGAGGCGGTCGAGGTCATCATGTGAGAGCCGCGCTTTGCCTATCTCACCGCTCATCCCCAATCACCTCCCCACCGTGCATTCTACACGTCGCCCGCGTCAGTGGGAGGAGGAAGCACTCTCCGTCCTAGTCAGCCGACTTATTAGTTGCTCCCACTCAGTGCTCACAATCGAAAGGTTTATAAAGGACCGGTTCAGCCGAGCTCTTAGAGAAACCAACGAACCGCAGGTAGTGCGGCTGGAAGATTATGTACCATTCTGAACCTCTGGAAGCGGCAACTTATGTCCTGAGCGAGTTGGCTCGGGTTAGGGATATTGATAGACGGAATAGGCAGTTTGACTTTAGTGAGAAGCAGCAGCACATCAACAATCTAAAGCTCACTACGCTAGTAAGGCGCCTTTCAGAGGACTACGGGCCTGTATTAGAAGGCATGCCTGAAGGCAGATACCTGAAGCTCATGAGGCAAGAGTATCAGACCCAACCAAAGGTATTCGATAGTGGTGACCTGGACCTGTCGGCCGCTTGTCTACGTCTACCCGAGACACTGAGAAGGGAACATCGCGGGGATTTTGTAGGAGATTTTGTCACTAAGTCCTATCGTGACCTTCTGAGATCGCCATTGTATGGCAAAAGCTCAATACGTCACCTCGAGGATGAATTGAATGCACTTGGGCTGGGGTTAGGAATGGATATCACCTATTCTCCCTCACAGAAGCGCAGGAAATTCACCAGTCTAAGAAGAAGGGAAAGACTGCTTCGAGATTTAAAGCACAAAAGGAACCAGGAGCGATCTACTCGGCTTCCTCTGGATATACGATGGCGCAAAAATAGGCATGCCGTCCTTTACTTAAACCGCAGCTAGGGCATGGTCGGTCCTGGCTTTCATCCTTGGAACCGCCTCTCCAAGCATCCTCATCGAAAGGTGTGAGCCCCTTGTCAGAAGCAATTTCGGCTTCCTTCGCTTTGCTGATGGCTCTTTGACGCAACCAATGTCTAAGGCTAGCAGTATCAACCATCATTGCGTCTCCATGGCCTTCAGCAATGTTTCTTCCAATCGGGCATCTGCGATTTCCTCATCAAACACCGCAGTGTCTCTCTTGCATCGGGCCAGATATTCGAGTTGCGCAACTACGCCCTCATTCGTTATCTGAATTTTAAATCCCTTCCTACTCTTTCTGTTGTCGGCACGAGCTTCATAACCTCTAATAAAATTCGCCTCTTGCAGCGTGCGAAGTACACGGGCAAGCCGACTATTAATGGCGTCAGAGGACCCAGGCAGCCCCAACAGTGTACCCAATTCATTGACGGTATATGTTTTCTCGATGGCCTTGCCGTCATTCTCAAGCCTGTCTTGAGCAAGCACAGACATTGCGACACGAAGCAATTCGACGTTCATGCGCCGCATCAAATCGCTCCTTGCGTCTCGAAAATCTTTCTCCTCATCGAAGTTCTCATTTCTGAGATCAAAAATTCTTTCGACATCCTCCTCATCATGCACCCAGGCAGCTGCCAGGGTGAGATTTCGGTGGTTAAGGGCGGTCGCTTCCTTCCACGACAGCCCCACTATGGCTTCACCCAGCGGCCTATTCGCAGGGTCGTTTGATGATGACGACATAGCAGGCCCCGCTTCGCTTACCTGTGGGTAGTACCAGTCTCTTTCCCCTCTTTAAGAAAGTGTCATAGACGGACTTCATTAGTCCGCCGCCAAAACCATGCTTTGCTGTTGCGCAGATTGGTTCTGCACGGCCAACACCTGAATACGACACTATGGAGACCAACGTGGATACGACCAAAAATACGCCCAATCAGGCAATCGCTCAACCCGCCACGGCGACTGCCCTTCACACCAAGCCCCAGGACAAGTCCTGCAAAGGGCATCCGACGAGCAGGTTGTTCAAGGCCAAGCGTGCTGTGGACGGCCTGATGAAGAAAGAGCTGGCCGGGCAGCCCGAGCTGCTCAAAGCGGCCAGCGAGTTTCGCAACAAAATCTGGCAGGCCATCCGGGAAATCGAGGAAAGCTCCCCGATTTCCGAGATGGACTAGAGGAGAGCAGACATGGGAATTCGACGCGTCCAGGTCGTAACCGTCGCCGAACCAGAGGCGCCGGCTCTCGACCTTTCCCAGAACGACTGGGCGCCACTCCCCGAAAGCGAGGTCTTCTTCCATCCGGGTAGGGGAGCCACCAGGTCGGCATCCCAGGGGCACACAGTCCGTGACCTTGAGGGCGGGGAAGTTCCCTTGCCACGCCTCAACTACGCCTGAGACTGATGTTCGACCCTGAACGCCTTCGCCTGGAGCAGCTCGAAATGCACTGCGCTTCCTGGCTAAGCGATTTCACGCTCAAACATAGGGATTGCGCGCCCAGTGATGGTTGGACCGGCTTGTATTGGGTGGGTCGCGCCCCAAACGGCTATGTCATCACCGCTGAGTATTCGCACGACCACCCCCGCTCCGAAATCATGGTGTGGGACCTGCCTCGTGTCTCAACACACCATCGATACCCAGCCAGCGGCCGCCTGTGCTTGATGGAACCCTCAGAATGGAGCCCGGATTTCACGGCGCCAATCGTCATCACACTCGCCTACAGGTTCATTCTGGACGTGCTGGAAGGAAGAGTCGATTGATGGGTGTTCTCAGCATTGAGCGAAACGCTCTTCGTCTCATTCAAGCCGAGGCACGGCGTTCCGCTGCGCTCCAACTTGAAACCGGAGGGTATCTGTTCGGCGAAGTAACTAACGATGACATCCTCATCGTCAGAGCCACAGGCCCCGGACCCAACGCCTTGCGAACGCCGGCAACGGTCCGGCCCGATGAATGGTACACACTACAAAAGGAACGCGAATTCAACGCCAACCGTGCCGGCAAACCGCTGCTTCGTGCGGGCGGCTGGCATCTGCATGGCATTGACGGCCTAAGCACCACCGACATCGAGACCAT